>NZ_JABFFR010000055.1 GCF_013423485.1 Azospirillum oleiclasticum | reverse complement strand
GGTGCGGCTCGCCCCGCTGGAGCCGCAGCCGGCCGCGGCGCTGGCGCTGGCCCGGCACCGGGCCGGCGCGCTGGAGGGGGTGGAGGCCGCCCACCGCCGCGCGCTGGCCCTCGCCCCGGCCGACGCGGCCGGCTGGAGCAACCTCGGCTCGGTGGCGCTGGAGACCGCCCGGCCAGCGGCAGCAGGGCGGCTTTTCCGGCGCGCCCAGGCGCTGGCCCCCGAGCTCGCCGAGGCCCATTGGGGGGAGGCGAAGGCCCTGCTGCTGCTCGGCGATCCACGGGCGGGCTGGGCCAAGGTTCCCTGGCACCGCCGCCGGCCGGGCCATGCGCCGCGCTTCCCCGACGCGACGGGCTGGGACGGCGGGCCGCTGGACGGGCGCACGCTGCTGCTGCACGCCGAGCTCGGCCATGGCGACACCATCCTGGCGGCCCGCTACGCCACCTGGGCCGCCGGCCGCGGTGGCCGGGTGGTGGCGATGGTGCAGGGGCCACTGGTCCGGCTGTTCGCCGGTATCCCCGGCCTGTCCGGCTGCACGGCGCTCGACGAGCCGCCGCCGGTCTTCGACCGGCAATGCCCGATGCTCGACCTGCCGCGCCTGTTCATGGCAACCCGCCGGCCGGAGGAGCCGCCGGAAGGGCCGGTCCCCGCCCCCGCCTACCTCGCCGCCGACCCGGCCCTGGCCGCGGCCTGGGGGGCGCGGCTCGCCGCCGTCCGGCGCCCGCGGGTCGGGCTGGCCTGGGCGTCGGCGGCGCGGCGCGGCGGCTTCGACGAGGCGATGGCCCGCCGCCGCAACCCGCCGTCGGAGGCGCTGGCCCGGCTCGGCCAAGTCCCCGGCGTCGCTTTCCTGTCCTTGCAGAAGGGCGAGCCGGGCGCCACGCCGCCCACGCCGCCGGCGGGGATGGCGCTGCTGGACCTGATGGACGGGGTCGCCGACTTCGCCGACACCGCGGCGCTGATGGCCGGGCTCGATCTGGTGATCGCGGTGGACACGGCGGTCGCCCATCTGGCCGGCGCGCTGGGCGTCCCGGTGTGGGTGCCGATGCGCCACGAGGCGGGCTTTCCCTGGCGGCTCGACGGCGAAGACACCCCCTGGTACGGGTCGATGCGCCTGTTCCGCCAGCCGGAGCCGGGCGACTGGGACACGGTGATCGACCGCATGGCCGCCGCCCTGGCGCAGCGCTTCGCCGCGCCCGGCCACCATTCCTTGCAGTCCGGCGACGACACGGGGTAGAGAATGCCAACCACGACGGATGTGACGCGATCATGAAGGGCATCATCCTGGCCGGCGGCTCCGGCACCCGGCTCTACCCGGTGACCCGGGCGGTCAGCAAGCAGCTGCTGCCGGTCTACGACAAGCCGATGATCTATTTCCCGCTGACCACGCTGATGCTGGCGGGGATCCGCGACATCCTGATCATCACCACCCCGCACGACCAGCCGCTGTTCCGGATGGCGCTCGGCGACGGCGGGCAGTGGGGCATCAACCTGTCCTACGCGGTGCAGCCCTCCCCCGACGGGCTGGCGCAGGCCTTCATCATCGGCCGCGATTTCGTCGGCACCGACACCAGCGCGCTGGTGCTGGGCGACAACATCTTCTACGGCCACGGGCTGACCGACCTGTTGCGCTCCGCCGGGGAGAAGACGGCCGGCGCCCGGGTCTTCGCCTATGGCGTGCGCGACCCCGAGCGTTACGGCGTGGTCGAGTTCGACGCCACCGGCAAGGCCATCAGCATCGAGGAGAAGCCGCAGGCCCCGCGCTCCAAATGGGCGGTCACCGGCCTCTACTTCTACGACAACCAAGTGCTGGACATCGCCGCCTCCATCAAGCCGTCGGCGCGCGGCGAGCTGGAGATCACCTCGGTCAACGCCGCCTATCTGGAGATGGGGCAGCTCGAGGTCGAGCAGATGGGCCGCGGCTACGGCTGGTTCGACACCGGCACCCACGACAGCCTGCTGGAGGCGGCGGAGTTCGTCCGCACCATCCAGAACCGCCAGGGCCTGCAGATCGCCTGCCCGGAGGAGATCGCCTTCCACGCCGGCTGGATCGACGCCGGACAGGTGGCGCGGTTGGCCGAGCCGCTGAAGAAGAACGAGTACGGGCGCTACCTGCTCAGCCTGCTCGACTGAGCGTACGGATCGTCCCGTCCAACCGAAAGCCCGCCATGCGCAGCCGCTACAGCCGTCCCCGCGTCCTCGTCACCGGCGGCGCCGGGTTCCTGGGTTCGCACCTGTGCGAGCGGCTGCTGGCCGACGGCCATTCGGTGCTGTGCGCCGACAACTACTTCACCGGCAGCCGCGACAACATCCTGCACCTGCTGGACAACCCGCATTTCGAGGCGATGCGGCACGACGTGACCTTCCCGCTCTATGTGGAGGTCGACCGCATCTACAACCTCGCCTGCCCGGCCTCGCCCGTGCACTACCAGTTCGACCCGGTG
>NZ_JABFFR010000054.1 GCF_013423485.1 Azospirillum oleiclasticum | reverse complement strand
GTCGACCGCATCTACAACCTCGCCTGCCCGGCCTCGCCCGTGCACTACCAGTTCGACCCGGTGCAGACGACCAAGACCAGCGTGCACGGCGCCATCAACATGCTGGGGCTGGCCAAGAGGCTGGGGGCGACCATCCTGCAGGCCTCGACCAGCGAGGTCTACGGCGATCCCGCCGTGCACCCGCAGCCGGAGGAGTATTGGGGCAACGTCAACCCCATCGGCCCGCGCGCCTGCTACGACGAGGGCAAGCGCTGCGCCGAGACGCTGTTCTTCGACTACCACCGCCAGCACCGGCTGCCGATCAAGGTGGTGCGCATCTTCAACACCTATGGCCCCCGCATGCACCCCGACGACGGGCGGGTGGTGTCCAACTTCATCGTCCAGGCCCTGAAGGGCGATCCCATCACCATCTACGGCGACGGCACGCAGACGCGCTCCTTCTGCTACGTGGACGACCTGATCGAAGGCTTCGTCCGCTTCATGGACAGCGATCCCGCGATCCCCGGCCCGCTCAACATCGGCAACCCGGCGGAGTTCACCATGCTGGAACTGGCGGAGCTGGTGATCCGCAAGACCGACTCCGCGTCGCCCATCGTCCACCGGCCGCTGCCGGCCGACGACCCCCGCCAGCGCCGCCCCGACATCACCAGGGCGAAGGATCTGCTGGGCTGGGAACCCACGGTGGCGCTGGAGGACGGGCTGGAGCGCACCATCCGCTATTTCCGCGACCGCTTCTTCGCGTAATACCGTGTTCGGAAAGTCCTGACTTTCCGAACACGGTATCGTCCGCGACTGCGGGCGCGCGCCGATCGGCGCGAAGCCTGCGTGGCGTATGAACGCAGCGGTCAGAATTTTTCTGACCGCGTATAAAGCCCGAAGCGGGACCGTGGACGTTGTCGTCTTCGGGTCGCCGTGGAGGCTCGGGGCGGGGATTGAACCGCTCCGGATTCTCCAACGATTCTCCGGTGGGCGGGGCTACGGACCGATCAGACCGCGCCCCACCAGGCGCTCGCATTCCTGGCGGGTCAGGTCGATGAACCAAAGATCGGCCGGCTGGGCCGTGAGCCCGGCGAAGTGAATGGGAATTCGCTGAGTGCCGGGCTCCTCGTTGCGCAGGCAGCGGTCGAGGTGGGCGCGCCAGTCCAGGTGCTGGTGGTACCGTGCGAAATGTCCCGTGGCGTTGGCCAGGGCCAGGGCGATGGCCGCCATGATCACCGGCTTTATCGGCGGTTTCGCGAGGACGATCATCCACACCAGAGCCCAGGACAACACGATGTAAGGGTAGAAGTAGTAGCGCGGCCCGGCCAGAATGGGATGAGTAATCGCAGGAGTCTGGCGCAGCGAAGACAGGCCGGCGAGCGCAAAAATGGTCAGGACGGCAATCAAAAAATAGAATTCCCGCCGGAACAACGCTATCCAGCAGCCATAGGCGAGCAGACCAAGCATCACTACCGCCGCAGCCAGGGTATAGGGCCAGTCGGCGAAAGAATAGACTGTGAAATATCCGAAGTATTTCTCCATGAAAACGAATACGTCGGCTATTTTGAGCGGATTGCTGGTGGCGGTGCTGGGATGGCCCAACACCAGGATGGTCTGCACCACCGCAACACCGGTGGCTAGCCCGGCAACCAGCGCGTCGGCGCGCCGGCGCTCCAGCAGCGCGCGCAGCCAGAACAGCGGGGTCAGGCCGACGATGACGGGGGCCGAGAAACCGCCGAAAACAACATAGGCGACCTGAAGCCCACGCCATTTGCCGGATCGGTTCCACAGCAGAGCCAGGATGGCAAGGATGCCGCCCCACCAGAACGCCATCAGCGATACGCCGAACGCTTCGGGATCGGTGGGGATCAGCAGGGTCAGAACGGCGCACAACCAACGCCAGCGCAACTCGGTCGGGGAAAAGGCAATAGCCACGATCACGCTGAGCGTGAAGATGATCGTGAGCGTGTAGCTGACTTCAGGATAATAATAAAAAGAAATCAGAGTCGACACGATGTTTATTATCTTGGTCGGCAGGACGATATAACCCTGAACCGGGACAAAAATCGACAACAAGCCATGATTGAGGAAATCGCGAATCGCATGCGAATCCTCAACCCATACATAAGGATCGAGAAACTGGTCGGGGCGGCGCGCGATCAGCAGAATCGTTGCCAGCAACAGCAGGAGCGGGATGGTAATGGCGGGAGACTGGGCATTGGTGCTCAAGAATAGCCTAACACCGTTCCACAAGGAGGTGTTGGCCCTGGACGCGCTTGAAGACATGAAAGAACCCCACCGGCGATCGTGCGCCGCTTATGCGAGATTTCCTGGCTGGATGAGGCTTCCACCCAACGGAAGCTTAGAATACTCTACTCCAGCAGCATCCCGAAAGGCTTTTCCGTTTTATCCGGTAGCATGAATGGCGCATTCAACGCATATCTGATCATTGATTGCTACTTCTACAATCCGAAACCACCCAATCCCGAATTTCAGCCACCGAAGGTTTTCATGATTCATACCGCCTGCCTCGATCACGTTCGGCTTGCCGGCCCCGGCCCGGTGGCGTCCCGGCATTGCAGCCGGTCCTCACCGCGTTCAAGCTGATCGCCGACCATTGCGAGGCGCGTGCCTGGGTATGCTCGAACATCCGCACACCCGGCCGCTTGTGCGTTGCGGTGGCGGGGGGGGGAATGGCTACAGTCCGGGCCAGCCGGCGACGTGCCCGGCGCACGGGCAGCAGGCCGAGGAATCGATGAAGGGTCAGGGAGCCATCGCCGAACCGGATGTCCCCACCGCTTCTCCGGCGGCGGACATCCCCCTGGTCGTCGATCTCGACGGCACGCTGCTGCGCACCGACCTGCTCTACGAATGCCTGCTGGCGCTGGTCCGCCAGAAGCCCTGGATGGTCCTGCTGCTGCCGTTCTGGCTGCTGGCGGGCAAGGCCGTGTTCAAGCGCCGGCTGGCGGAACAGGTCGAGCTCGACATCGAGGGCATGCCGGTCAACGAGGGGCTGCTCGGCTGGCTGCGGGAGGAGAAGGCGCGCGGCCGGACCCTGGCCCTGGTCTCCGCCTCCGACCACAGGCTGGTGGAGGCGGTGGCGGAGCGCTTCGGCCTGTTCGACGCGGTGAAGGGCAGCGACGGCACCGTCAACCTGGCCGGGAACGCCAAGCTGGCCGCCATCCGCGCCCGCTTCGGGGACGCCTTCACCTATGTCGGCGACAGCCGCCACGATCTGGCGGTGTGGGAGGGGTGCCGCTCGGCCATGCTGGCGGGGCACCGGGTGGCCCGTATGCGCGCCTGCCTGTCCCCCGCCGTGGTGGTGGCCGGGGAATTCCCCTCCCCCGCCATGCGCCTGCGCAGCTGGGCCAAGGCGCTGCGGCTGCACCAGTGGGCGAAGAACGGACTGATCTTCGTGGCGCCGCTGCTGGCCGGGCTGATCGGCGAGCCGGCGGCGGTGGGCGCCTCGCTGGCCGCCTTCCTGCTGTTCGGGCTGCTGGCGTCGGCCACCTACCTGATCAACGACCTGCTGGACCTGCCGGCCGACCGCCGGCACCGCAGCAAGCGGCTGCGACCCTTGGCCGCGGGCGACCTGCCGATCCGCGACGCGCTGCTGGCGGCCCCCGTGCTGATGCTGGGGGCGTTCCTGCTGCTGCTGCTGCTGCCGCTGAAGTTCGCCGGCGTGGCGCTGCTCTACCTCGTGGTCACGCTCTCCTATTCGCTGCATGTGAAGCGGGTGCCGATCCTCGACATGATCGTGCTGGCCGGCCTCTTCACCATCCGCATCATGGCCGGGATCGCGGCGGTCGGCACCGAACTGACGCCCTGGCTGCTGACCTTCTCCATGTTCTTCTTTCTCAGCCTCGCCGGCATCAAGCGCTTCACGGAATGCCAGCTGATGGCGGCGGAGGGGCGCGACCGGCTGGCCGGGCGCGGCTACCGGCCGGGCGACGCGCCCTGGCTGATGGCGATGGGAGCGGCCAGCGGCTTCTGCTCGACGCTGGTCTTCTTCATCTACCTGGTTGACGAGCGTTCGCCGATGCATCAATACAACAGTCCGGAGTGGCTGTGGCTCATCTGCATCGTTCTCGGCTACTGGCTCAGCCGGGCCTGGCTGCTGGCCCTGCGCGGCGAGATGAACGACGACCCCGTCCTCTTCGCGCTCAAGGACCGGCTGTCGCTGGCGCTCGCCGGGTTCGTGGCGGTGACCGTGGCGCTGGCGCACCTCTGACCCATCCCTCTGACCCTTCGTGATCCGCCCGCCGTGACCGGTTTCCAGGACAGCCGAACCTACAGGGCGTGGGGCCGTGCGCACCGCTTCGCCCACGCCGTGGCCCGCCCCCGCTTCGCCGACGAGGCGGCATCCCTGCTGGCCGCGCCGGACGGCCCCACCTCCGTCCTCCCCTACGGCATGGGGCGCTCCTACGGGGATTCCTGCCTGAACCGCGACGGCGGGCTGCTGGACGCGCGCGGGCTCGACCGCTTCGTCGCCTTCGACCGGGAAACCGGCCTGCTGGAGGTGGAGGGCGGCGTCACGCTGGCCGACATCCTGCGGGTGCTGGATCACGCCCCACCAAGCGAACGGCGCTGGTTCCTGCCGGTCACCCCCGGCACCAAGTTCGTGACGGTCGGCGGCGCCATCGCCAACGACGTGCACGGCAAGAACCACCACGAGGCCGGCACCTTCGGCCGGCATGTGGCGGGGCTGCGGCTGCTGCGCTCGGACGGGCGGGTGCTCGACTGCTCGATGGCCGACAACCCGGAGCTGTTCGCCGCCACCATCGGCGGGCTCGGCCTCACCGGGCTGATCCTGCGGGCCGCCATCCGGCTGAAGCCGGTGCCGGGACCGTGGATGGAGAGCGAGGACATCCGCTACGAGACGCTGGAGGATTTCTTCGCGCTCAGCGAGGAGTCGCTGGCGGGCTGGGAGTATTCGGTCGCCTGGATCGACTGCCTGGCGAAGGGCCGCGCGCTGGGGCGCGGCATCTTCACCCGCTCCCGCCACACCGGCGAGGCCCCGGCCGGGGCGAAGCCCCGCACCGCCTACGAGCCGCGCCTGTCGGTGCCGCTGGACTTCCCGGGCTTCGCCCTCAACAAGGCCAGCATCACCGCCTTCAACGCGCTCTACCGCCGCCGCATCCCGGCCGGCGGCACGCGCGGCACCGTGCACTACGACCCTGTCTTCTACCCGCTGGACGCCATCGGGCTGTGGAACCGCATGTACGGCGCCCGCGGCTTCTACCAGTACCAGTGCGCGGTCCCCACCGCCGGTGCGCCGGAAACGGTGCGCGCACTGCTGGAAACCATCGCCGCGGCGGGCCAGGGGTCCTTCCTCGCCGTGCTGAAGACGCTGGGCGACGTGCCGTCGCCGGGGCTGCTGTCCTTCCCCATGCCGGGGGCCACGCTGGCGCTCGACTTCCCCAACACCGGGGCGGCGACCCACGCGCTGCTCGACCGGCTCGACGCCATCGTGGCGGAGGCCGGCGGCCGCCTCTACCCGGCCAAGGACGGGCGCATGCCGGCCGGCCTCTTCCAGAGCGGCTATCCCCGCTGGCGGGAGTTCGCCGCCCACATCGACCCCCGCTTCTCGTCCAGCTTCTGGCGGCGGGTGAGCGTCCCGGTCGATCAGCCTTCCCTTGGCCCCTCCCCTGGCCCTTCCGACAGCCCCCCTTCCCACAGCCCCAGCCCGAGTCCCCGCCCATGACCCGCCTCGCCGTCTTCGGCGCCACCTCGGCCATCGCCGGGGCGGTGGCCCGCCTCTACGCCGCCGAGGGCGCCAGCCTGTTCCTGGTGGCGCGCAACGCCGCAAGGCTGGAGGCGCTGGCGGCCGACCTGCGCGCCCGCGGGGCGGCGGCGGTGACCACCGCGGTGGCCGACCTCAACGACCTCGACCGCCACCCGGAGCTGGTGGAGCGCGCGCGCGCGGCACTCGACGGGCTGGACGCGGTGCTGATCGCCCACGGCACGCTGTCCGACCAAGCCGCCTGCGAGGCGGACGCGGGCCTCGCGCGGGCCGAGCTGACCACCAACTTCCTCGGCCCGGTGTCGCTGCTGACGGCACTCGCCCCCGTCATGGAGCGGCAGAACCGCGGCTCGATCGCCGTCATCGGCTCGGTCGCCGGCGACCGCGGGCGGGGCAGCAACTATGTCTACGGCAGCGCCAAGGGCGGGCTCGGCGTCTTCGTGCAGGGGCTGCGGCACCGGCTGGGGCGCAGCAACGTGGCGGTCACGCTGGTCAAGCCGGGCTTCGTCGACACCCCCATGACCGCCGCCCTGCCCAAGGGCGGGCCGCTGTGGGCCAAGCCGGAGCGGGTGGCGGCCGACATCCGCCGGGCGCTGGACCGCGGCCCCGCGGTGCTCTACACCCCCTGGTTCTGGCGCTGGATCCTGCTGATCATCCGCCTGCTGCCCGACGCCGTCTTCCGCCGCACCCGCCTGTAAGGTTTCCGAAAGATGCTCAAGCCCACCGACAAGATCGTGCTGTATGGCGGCGCCGGGCTGGTCGGCCAGAACCTCGTGGTGCTGCTGAAGGAGGAGGGGTTCTCCAACCTCGTCATCGTCGACAAGCACAGCGCCAACCTCGCCATCCTGCGCCGCCTGCACCCGGAGCTGACCGCCATCGAGGCCGACATGGCCGGGCCCGGCGCCTGGGAACAGGCGACCGCAGGGGCCGCCGCCGTGGTGATGCTGCAAGCCCAGATCGGCGGCGAGGTGGAGGAGGAGTTCCGCCGCAACAACATCCTGTCCACCGAGCGGGCGCTGGCCGCCTGCAAGGCGCACGGCGTGCCCTACCTCGTCCACATCAGCTCCTCGGTCGTCAACTCCATGGCGCGCGACTGGTACACCGAGACCAAGAAGGCGCAGGAGGCGATCGTCGACGCCAGCGGCATCCCCCACTGCACCCTGCGCCCGACGCTGATGTTCGGCTGGTTCGACCGCAAGCATCTGGGCTGGCTGTCGCGCTTCATGCGGCGGGTGCCGGTGTTCCCGGTGCCGGGCTCCGGCCGCTACATGCGCCAGCCGCTCTACGCCATCGACTTCTGCCGGATCATCCTGTCCTGCCTGAAGACGCGCGCCACCGGCGCCTACAACATCACCGGGCGGGAGCGGGTGGACTACATCGACATCATCCGCACCATCAAGCGCACCGTCGGCGCCCGCACCCCCATCCTGCGCATCCCCTACTGGAGCTTCTGGGCGATGCTGAAGCTGGCCGGGCTGGCCAACCCCAACACCCCCTTCACCACCAAGCAGCTCAAGGCCCTCGTCACCCCCGACGAGTTCGAGCTGATCCCCTGGTGGGACATCTTCCAGGTGCCCGCCACGCCCTTCGAGGAGGCGGTGCGCCGCACCTACGGGCCCGGCCCCTACGCCGACGTGATCCTGGAATTCTGAGGCCTGGAAGTCTGAAGTCTGGAGTTCTGACGCGCATGACCGACGTCGCCGTGATCGGTGCTGGCTCCATGGGGCTCGCCGCCGCCTACCATCTGCTGAAGGCCGGGCACCGGGTCACCCTCTTTGAGGCGGATTCCGTGGCGGGCGGCATGGCCGCCCATTTCGACTTCGGCGGGCTGAGCCTGGAGCGCTTCTACCACTTCGTCTGCAAGGCCGACCGCCCGACCTTCGAGCTGATGGACGAGCTGGGGATCGGCCAAGCCATGCGCTGGCGCCCGACCTCCATGGGCTATTTCTACGAGGGCGAGCTGCACCCCTGGGGCGACCCGGTCTCACTGCTGCGCTTCCCGCACCTGGATATCGTCTCCAAGCTGCGCTACGGGGCGCAGATGTTCACCTCCACCAAGCGGTCGGACTGGAAAAAGCTCGACCGCATCGCCGCCGACGACTGGGTGCGCGCCTGGGGGGGCGAGCGGGTGTGGTCGGTGCTGTGGGAGAAGCTGTTCACGCTGAAGTTCTTCGAGCACAGCCACGACATCTCCGCCGCCTGGCTGTGGACCCGCATCAAGCGCGTCGGCACCTCCCGCCGCAGCCTGATGCAGGAGGAGCTGGGCTACATCGAGGGCGGGTCGGAGACGCTGGTCCGGGCCCTGGTGGACCGCATCACGGCCATGGGCGGGGAGATCCGGCTGGGCTGCCCGGTGGGCGAGGTGCATGTGGAGGAGGGTGCGGTCACCGGCGTCACCGCCGGAGGCGAGCGCCGGCCCTTCGGTGCCGTCATCAGCACGGTGCCGCTGCCGCTGGTGCCGCGCATGATCCCCGGCCTGCCGGCCGATGCGAAGGCCGGCTACGCGGCGCAGCGCAACATCGGCGTGGTCTGCGTCATCCACAAGCTGCGGCGCGCGGTGACGAGGAACTTCTGGCTGAACATCAACGACCGGCGCATGGCGGTGCCGGGCATCGTGGAGTTCTCCAACCTGCGGCCGCTCGGCGCCGACCACATCGTCTATGTCCCCTACTACATGCCGGTGACCAACCCGAGCTTCGCGCGGGACGACGAGGCGTTCATAAGTGAGTCCTTCGGCTATCTGCGGACGATCAACCCGGAGCTGACGGAGGACGACCGCCTCGACTCGGCGGTCGGGCGGCTGAAACACGCCCAGCCCGTCTGCCCGCCGGGCTTCCTCGACAGCCTGCCGCCGGTGGTCAGCGCCGTGCGCGGGTTGCAGATCGCCGACACCTCCGTCTACTACCCCGAGGACCGCGGCATTTCCGAGAGCGTGCGGATCGCCCGCGAGATGGCGGAGCGGGTGGCGTGAAGGCCGTGCTGGAACGGCTGGCGGGGAACGAGTTCGCCCGCTTCCTGGTGACCGGCGGGCTGGCCGCCCTGGTCAATCTGGGCAGCCGCTTCGGCTTCAGCGCGGTGATGGACTACCGCTGGGCGGTGATCGCCGCCTATCTCTGCGGCATGACCACCGCCTGGATCCTGTCGCGCCTGTTCGTCTTCCAGGCCTCCGGCCGCTCCCGGCGGGAGGAGTTCCTGCGCTTCGGGCTGGTCAATCTGGTCGCCGCGGCGCAGGTCTGGCTGGTCTCGGTGGGGCTGGCGGAATACGCCTTCCCGGCGGTCGGTTTCACCTTCCACCCGGAGGCCGTGGCGCACGCCATCGGCGTGGTCATCCCGGTCTTCACCAGCTACCTCGGCCACAAGCATTTCAGCTTCGCCCGCCGCAAGACAGCGTGAGCGGGACGCCCTACCCCCGCGCCACCGCCACCCGGCGGGCGCGGCCCAAAGCCACCGGCAGGGCGGCCAGCCCCAGCCCCACCGCGAACCACAGGGTGGTGGCGCGGATGACCACGGCGGCGACGGCGGTGTGGATCTCCACGCCGATGGCGGCCAGCAGCCCGACCATGACCGCCTCGGTCGAGCCCAGCCCGCCCGGCAGCATCGAGGCGGCCCCCACCAGCATCGAGAAGGCGAAGACGAACACCGCCTGCTGGAAGCTCACCGCCGCCCCCAGCGCCTCCAGCACCATGTGGAAGGCCAGGCATTCGGCCAGCCAGCCGGCGGTGCCGAGCAGCAGCGCCGCCAGGTAGAGCCGCGGGGTGAAGAAGCGGGCGGTGTGGCGCAGGCTGGTGCGCACCCCGGCGAACAGCCGCGGCCAGCGCCCCACCACCCCATAGGCGAGCAGCAGCGGCCGCGCCAGCAGCCGCGGCTTCAGCAGCAGCAGCGTCCCCGCCCCCACCAGCAGCAGCGCCCCCGCCGTCACCCAGACATGGCCGCCGAAGGCACCCAGCCCGGCGAGGCAGAGCAGCAGGATGGCGTTGGCGTCGCCCACCCGGTCGCCGATGAACAGCGGCGTGGTGCGCTGGTAGGGATAGCCATGCCCGCGCTCCAGCAGCCACAGCCGCAGCAGCTCCCCCAGCTTGCCGGGGGTGGTGGTCAGGGCGAAGCCGGCGGCGTAGTAGAGCACCGTGCGCCCGAACGGCACCTCCACCCCGAGCTTGCGGCCGAACAGGTGCCAGCGCCACGCCCGGAGCCCGTAATTGACCAGCGACAGCGCCAGCATCCCGCCGATCAGCCAGGGGCTGAGCCGGCCCAGCAGGGCCAAGAACTCGTCCATGCCCAGAAGGATGCCGGCCAGCGCGGCACCGGCGGCGAACAGCGCGGCGGTGACGACCGCGACGGTCTCCGCCTGCTTCAGGAAACCCCGCCCGTTCCGGGCGAACGGAAGACCGGTGCTGGTGAGCGATCCGCGCATGGGGCTGGGTCCTGTCCTGTGGGCGGGAAGCCGGCAGCGACGGCGGCACCGCACCGGTTGCGGCGGCGGCAGGCGTGGAGCGGGAAGGTCGAGCGTGCCGTTCGGGAGTGACCGGAAACACGCTATCGACGCACTCACGGCCCGACCAATCACCGGCGATGGGGTAGCCCGGCCGGACCCGGCCCGCCGCCCGCGCCGCCGGCGGGAGCGAAGGGGGCATCCGAAGGGGCGGGGGCGGCGGGCCGAAAGGTCGCAGCCCGTCCCGGGACGGGGACCATCCGACGGGATCCGGCTGGTTTCGGCTGGACGGGACCGCTAAGGTGCCGGCACCCCGTCCCGCGCGCGGTCACCGCGCCTTCCTCCCCACCCCGTCCTCCCCGCCCCCTGCCCGCATCCGATGATCCGCCCGCTCCAGATCCTCCTCGCCGCCCTGCCGGTCGCCGTGACCGCCGCCGTCATCTTCGCCTATGGGGTGAACGTTCCCTTCTGGGACCAGTGGGAGCTGGTGCCGCTGCTGGTGAAGCAGCGGGACGGGACGCTGGCGCTCGCCGATCTGCTCCACCAGCACAACGAACACCGGATGTTCTTCCCGAACCTGATCATGGTGGGGCTGGCGCCGCTGACCGGCTGGGACATCCGAGCCGAGCTGGCGGTCAGCCTCGCGCTGGCGCTGGCGGCGCTGGGGGTGGCACTGGCGATGCTCCGGCCACTGCTGGCGGGGGCCGGGACGGCGCTGCGGCTGTGGACGCCCTTCGTGCTGTCGCTGCTGCTGTTCTCGCTGACGCAGTGGGAGAACTGGCTGTGGGGCTGGCAGATTCAATGGTTCCTCAGCCTGCTGGCGACGCTGGGCACGGTGCTGCTGCTCGACCGCGCGCTGGCGGCGCGCAACCCCTGGCCGGCGCTGGCCGGGGCGGCGGCGGCGGCCGGCGTGGTGCAGTTCAGCGTCGCCAGCGGCATCATGCTGTGGCCCGCCGGGCTGCTGATGATCCTGCTGCACCCGCGCCCCCGGCGGCTGCCCCTGGCCGCGGCCTGGGTGGTGGTGGCGGTGGCGAGCTGCGCCGTGTTCTTCGCGGGCTGGTTCCGGCCGGTGATCCCCGGCTCCGTCCCGCCGCTGGAGGTGCTGGCGAACCCCGGACCGCTGCTGGCCTACATCGCCAGCTATCTCGTCAGCCCGCTGGTGCGCGGCGACCTGCTCGGCCTCACCCCCGACCTGTACGGGTTCCTGATGCTCGCGGCGGTGCTGGGCTGCGCGGGCTGGCTTCTGGCCACCGGCTGGCACGAGCGCGCCCGGCTGCTGCCCTGGCTGGCGCTGGCCGCCTTCACCGGCGCCAACGCGCTGGTCACCGGGTTGGGGCGCGTGGTCTTCGGGGTGGCCCAGGCGCTGGGCAGCCGCTACGTGACGCTCGGCCAGCTCTTCGCCCTGTCGGCC
This sequence comes from Azospirillum oleiclasticum, assembly GCF_013423485.1. Lineage (GTDB taxonomy): Bacteria > Pseudomonadota > Alphaproteobacteria > Azospirillales > Azospirillaceae > Azospirillum > Azospirillum oleiclasticum. Next base: position 51,603 of record NZ_JABFFR010000054.1, on the reverse strand, counting down.
ATCGCGCTGGGCATCCTGGCGCTGCGCCGCCTGCCGGGCCGGGTCCTGCCACGCGTGGCCGGGGCCGGGCTGGCGGCGGTGGTGACGGGGCTGCTGCTGCTGGCCGGCTGGCAGAGCCGGCCCTACCTCGACGCCCGCTCCGGCCAGCTCGCCGCCGGGCTGGCCTGCCTGCCCGCCGCGGACAGCGCGCCCGACGCGTGCCTGATGCTGATCTATCCCGACGCCGGGGCTGTGCGCGCCCGCGCCGCGATGCTGCGCGATCTCGGCTGGAGCGGCTTCGCCGGTCGGTAGAGCGGCCTCACCCCGTCTTCTCCACACCGGGCTCCACGCCGGGGCCGCGGACGGCGAGATACCGCATGCGCTTCATCTCGCGCCGGCCGCGGGTGACGGTGTCCAGCACCAGCCCGCAGGCCAGCGACAGGAAGGCCAGCAGCATCAGCCCGGTGCACAGCACCGCCGTGGGCAGCCGCGGCACCAGCCCGGTCTCCAGCCAGTCGCCCACCACCGGCCCGGCCAGCCCGACCGAGAGCAGGGCGAACAGCAGGGCGAAGCCGGCGAAGAAGGGCAGCGGCCGCTCCTCCTTCACCAGCACGGCGATGGTCCTGAGAATGCGCACGCCGTCGCGGATGGTGTTGAGCTTCGAGCTCGAACCGGGTGGGCGCTCCTTGTAGGGGGTGGCCAGCTCGGCCACCGGCATGCGCAGCTCCAGCGCGTGCACGGTCAGCTCGGTCTCCGTCTCGAAGCCGGTGGACAGCGCCGGGAAGCTCTTCACGAAGCGCCGGGAAAAGACCCGGTAGCCCGACAGCATGTCGTTGACGCGCTTGCCGAAGATGCGCGCGGCGAGCCCGGTCAGCAGGCGGTTGCCGGCGCGGTGGCCGGGGCGGTAGGCGGCCGCACCACCCCCCGTACGCGCCGCGTTCACCATGTCCAGCCGGTCCTCCCACAGCCGTCGCACCAGCAGCGGGGCGGAGGCGGCGTGGTAGGTGTCGTCGCCGTCGACCAACACATACACGTCCGCCTCCACGTCGGCGAACATGCGGCGCACCACGTTGCCCTTGCCCTGCAGGGGCTCGTGCCGCACCACCGCCCCGGCGTCGCGCGCCCGCTCCACCGTCTGGTCGCGGGAGTTGTTGTCGTAGACGTACACCACGGCCCCCGGCAGCGCCGCGCGGAAATCGCGCACCACCGCGGCGATGGACGGCTCCTCGTTGTAGCAGGGGATCAGCACCGCGATCCGCGGCGAGCCCGGCAGGGCGAAGGTGGCGGCGTCGCGCGGGACGGCGTCCGGACGTTCAAGGGTCGGCAGGGTCATGGACGGCTCACGGCTCGCGGATGCTTTCGTCGAAGGCGCGGATGACGGGGTAGAGGAAGTAGGACAGGACCGAGCGGGTGCCGATGCGGATCTCCGCGGTGGCGACCATGCCGGGGCTGAGGCGGGTGCCCGCCGGCACCCCCTCCAGCGCCGTCCCGGTCAGGCGGATGCGGGCGCGGAAGACGGCGGCCCCATCGCGCGGGCCGGGCGGACCGTTCGCCGCACCCTCCCCGCCCGCCCCGCCGGCCCCAGCTCCCCAGGCCCCGCGCTGGAAGGCGTCGGCGCTGATCGTGCGCACCTCGCCGGTCAGGGTGCCGTGGCGCTGGAAGGGGAAGGCGTCGAGCTTGACGCGCACGGTGTCGCCCGCCCGCACCAGCCCGATGTCGGCCGACGGGATCTCGGCCTCCACCTCCAGCGGCACGCCGGCGGGGACCAGGGTGACCAGTGGCTCGGCCTCGCGCACGACGGACCCGACCGAGCGCTTGGCGACCTCCAGCACCACCGCGTCCACCGGGGCGGTCAGGGTGACCAGCGAGCGGCGCCGCTCGGCCTTGGTGATCTGCTCGACCAGGGTGGCGCGCTGCCGGCGCTGCTCGACCAGTTCCTCCGCCGCCTTGCGCCGCCATTCGTCGGTGAAGGCGGCGCGCTCGGCGGCGACGCGGGCCAGCTCGTGCCCGGACTCGCGCTCGCGGTTGGCCATGGACTCCAGCTCGTCGCGCAGCCGCATCCGCTCCGACCGCGCGTCCAGCCAGGACAGGCGGGAGCCGGTCTGCTTCTCGACGAGCTGGCGGCGGATGTCCTCCACCTCCGCCATCAGCGCCACCCGCTCGGCCAGACCCTTGCGGGCGCTCTGGCTGGTGGCGATCTCGGCGCGGAGCTGGGCGGCGCGCTCGTCCATGGCGTCGAGCCGGGCGCGGTGCTCGGCCCGGCGGCGCTCGAGGATGGCGGCCTGCACCGGCCCGTCCGCCCCGGCCGCCGCGGCGTCGAAGGGGGGGCCGCCAAGCTCCGCCTCCAGCCGGCCGATCTGCGCCTGCACCGCGGCCAGCCGCGCCGACAGGTCGGCCAGATCGGCGGCGGCGAAGGTGGGGTCGAGCGTCGCCAGCAGGTCGCCGGCCCTCACCGCGTCGCCCGCCTCCACCGCCACCGACCGCACGACCGCCGTCTCCAGCGGCTGCGCCACCACCAGCGGGGCCGTGGTGACCAGCCGTCCGCCCGCCGACACCGTGCGGTCGACCTGTGCCAGCGCCGCCCACAGCACGACGGCGGCCAGCAGGGCCGTCAGGGCGTAGAGGGTGGAGCGCGCCAGCCACGGCATCGGCGCCCGCTCGATCGCCTCCCCGTCCGGCAGGAACTCCACCGCGAAGGCGGGGGCGCCGCGGCGGAAGCCGAGGCGTGGTAGAAGGCGGCGGGGAGGCGGGGCGGGGCTGTCGGCTGCGGTATCCATTCCTAGGCCGTCACCGCCCCCGGAGCCGCGGATGGAACATTTGAAACGCCATGAAATATTGTGCAGAGCATGTTCAGTTCACACTGCGCCGGAGGGTCGGGTGAGGCGTCTAATGAACAAAATCCTACACTACAAGCGATGGTCTGGCAAGGCTGGAACCATGGGTAGCCCGACAAGCGGGGTCATCGCCTGACCAATGCGCCTCCTATTGAGTCTTCGGCATCCGCCAAAACCCAATCCCTTTGGCCGGTTCAATCAATCCTTTTTCCTTCATGCGATGAAGATACGATCGGAAGGTGACATCTTTAAGGCTAGGCACTACTGAAAGCGTTGACTTGTACAATACATTTCCTGAAACAGGGCCGGAAGATGACTTAAGAAGTTCCAAAATTTTCCCTTCAACAATTATCCGAGACAAGCTGTTTCGGCGCTTAACATCTTTATTGCCTGATTCTTCCAATCTTACTTTTGCGATCAGCCTTTGCAGCGCATTGCGCTCGGCTTCCAAATCCGCGATCTGCGACTCTATCTCCGAAAGCCGCCGTAGCAATTCCGATTCGATTGAAGCGAGAGGCGCCATATTCGTTTCAAATATCTTTTTTGCAACAGACATAGGGCATATGGTATGAGCCAATCCATTGAAAATCAATACGTGATTTGCCCTTGACTTTTATGCAGGGCCATGCTAGGCAACACCAGTTGCATAACTGGTGTTGCCTAGCATGGCCCTGAAATAGGTTGCGCTTGACTGTTGCAATTATGGGCAAGGCTTCTCATAGTCATATGGTCATGGGCTGCCCACGCCTCTCTTCTCAGAAGCTGTAATGGCCTTTGGGATTGAAGCGCAAAAGGGCAGCCCTTCTATTTTCAAATAGCCATGACTCATCAACCATACACAAAGCTACATTGCTCCACCGCAGACCACATAGCGCACCTTACGGCCAAGGGGCTTCATATTTCCGATCCCGCAAGAGCCGCACGTGCTATCGAGCAATTTGGGTATAATCGCCTGCGTATATACTTTCTGAGTCGACGACATATCTCAGCTCCGGGACGGCCGTTTGAATCAGGCGTTACATTTGATGATATCATCGAAATCTATGATTTTGACGGAAAGCTGCGACTTGTCTGTTTCCAGGTCTGCGCTCGCGTTGAGATAATATTCCGAAATGTAATATCTGAATATCTGAGTGCCCAGTATGGCGCTCACCCTTATTTTGATCTGAGCGTGTTTGCAAATCAGAACCTACAAAAGAACATCCTTCATAGCTTGATGACCATATACTTGAAGAAAAAATCGGCTGATCCGCGCGCAAAGCACTATTTTGATACATACAATCCTCCCATGTTGCCTCCTATATGGACGATGAAAGATCTATGGACATTTGGAGATGCAAATTATTTTTACGGTAATCTATCGCCAATCTTGGCGAATGCCATTGCAAGGCAATTTTCATTGCCCGATAGAGAAATTCTTACGAGTTGGATTAATTCTTTGATAGATCTAAGAAACATATGCAGCCATCATGACAGGCTGTTCAATAGATCATTTCAGAAAACGCCTGCCAAGGTAAGGAGGTTGGGAATACCAAGCAATAATCCGGCAAACAAGCTTCACTCATTGCTCGAGAGCGCGCAACATATTGTAAGAATTTTTGAACCCGCTTACGACTGCATAACTCCTGTCTCGCAGCTCATAGCTCAAACACCAGCTATTCGCCAAGCGGAATTGGGATTTTGACGAGAACCCACTTGGGATGCAGCGATAGGGCGACCATCAGAAGCGGCGGGAGTTGGCCAGCGGCATTCCACGCGCCTCCACATAGGCGTTGGAGCTTTCCAACGCCTCCTGGTTCTCCGTAAGCCACGCGTCCGCTGACGCGGGTGCCGTTCCGGGCCGATCCGGAATCCGGTCGAGTTCGGCCAGGATGGCGGTCGCCTGTTCCCAGACAGCGTCGTCCCCGGCTTCGGACTCCCGACCGGCGAGCATCTGGTCGACCGCCGTCTCGACGGCCTGGGCGGGGCCGAGCCCGGTCATCCGGGCCAGCCGGTCGATCTTGGCGACCAGCCCGGGGTCGGCGATCCGCAGCGTCATGGCCGTCTCCCTCGTGACTCCATCGTCGCCATCATACCACACCCCCCTCACCGCCCGCGGTTCTGCTGCTGCCAGAGGTGGCGGTAGAGCGCGCAGCGCTCCAGCAGGGTGGCGTGGGGGGCGAGGTCGGCGAGGCGGCCCTGGTCGAGGACGGCGATGGTGTCGCAGCCGGTCAGGGTCGACAGCCGGTGGGTGACGATCAGCACGGTGCGGCCGCGGGCGATGCGGGCGAGGTTGGTCATGACGATCGCCTCGCTGTCGGGGTCGAGCGCGCTGGTCGCCTCGTCCAGGATCAGGATGCGCGGCTGGGTCAGCAGGGCGCGGGCGATGGCGAGGCGCTGCTTCTGGCCGCCGGACAGGTTGCTCGCCCCCTCCTCCACCAGCGTGTCGTAGCCCTCGGGCAGGCGCTCGATGAACTCGTCGGCGCCGGCCAGCCTTGCGGCCTCGATGATCGCCTCCTGCGGGGCGTCGGGACGGGTCAGCGCGATGTTCTCGCGGATGGAGCCGCGGAACAGGAAATTGTCCTGCAGCACCACCCCGATGGAGCGGCGCAGGTGCGACAGGTCCAGCTCGCGGATGTCCACCCCGTCGAAACGGATGCGCCCTTCCTGCAGGGGGTGGAAGCCCTGGAGCAGGCGCATCAGCGTGCTCTTGCCGGATCCGCTCTTGCCGACGATGCCGACCACGGCGCCGGGCCGGACGGCGAGCGACACCCCGTCCAACGCCGGCGGCCGGTCGGGCCGGTAGCGGAACGTTACGGAGTCGATCTCGATGGCCCCGCGCAAGGTGGGGGCGGCGCCCGTGCCCTCGCGCCGCGGCTCCGGCCGCTGGTTCATCACCGTGCCCAGCATGCGCACGGACAGCAGCGTCTCCTGGTACTGGTGGACGATGCCGACGATCTGCACCAGCGGCGTCACCACCCGGCCCGACAGCATCTGGAAGGCGATGAGCGCACCGACGGTCAATTCGCGATCGAAAACATCGAAGGCGCCGGCCGCCACCACGGCGACCATCATGGCCTTCTCCAGGAACTCGGTCAGCGCGCGGGCGGTCAGCGACAGCTTGCCGACGCGGTAGTGCATGCCGACCGCGCGCGCCGCCCGGCGGTCCCACAGCCGGCGCTGCACCGGCTCGGCCGCCGCCGACTTCACCGTGCGCATGCCGTGGATGGTCTCCACCAGCATGGCCTGCCGCTCGGCGTCGGCGGTGTAGAGATCCTGGAGGCGGGAGCGGTAGGCCGGCACCAGCGCCACCACCACCAGCGCGATCAGCGCCGCGAAGCCCAGCACGATCAGCGTCAGCTTGACGCTGTAGAAGAACAGGAAGGGCAGGAAGACCAGCAACACCAGGCTGTCCAGCACGGTGGACAGCAGATGCCCGGTCAGGAACTCGCGGATGCGCTCGACCTGCTGCATGTGGCGCACGGTGACGCCGGCCGGATGCGCCTCGAAGAAGCCGACGGGCAGGTCCAGCAGATGGCCGAAGGTGCGGTTGAGCAGCCTTATGTCGATGCGGTTGGCGGCGGCCAGCAGGATGAACTGGCGCAGGAAGCGGAACACCGACTCGAAGGCGAGCGCGGCCAGCACGCCGACCGTCAGCACCTCCAGCGTGGTCACGGCCTGGTGCACCAGGACCTTGTCGATCACGATCTGGAAATAGACCGGCACCGCCAGCGCCAGCAGGTGCAGCACGATGGCGGCCACCGCCACGTCGCGGAAGGCGCGGCCCTGGCGCAGCACCTCCGGGATGAACCACGCGATGCCGAAGGGCTGGTCCGGATCGGTGATGCCGAAGACCGGCTTCAGGAAGAGGATCTCGCCGGTCCAGGTCCGGGTGAAGCGCTCGCGGTCCAGCTCGATCACGCCCGGCCGGTCGGCCAGCGGGTCCACCACCCCCACCCTGGGCTCCGCCCCGGCACGGTTGATGCCGACCAGCACCACGGTGTTGCCGTTGGCGAGCCGCGCCAGCAGCGGGAAGACGTGCGGCAGCGCCACCAGATCGTCCCAGCCGAGGCTGCGCAGCTCCGCCTTGAAGCCGCTGCCCTTCGCCACCCGCCGCAGTTCGTCCGCCGCCGGCTCGCCGGCCGGCAGGGTGAAGCGGTGGCGCAGCGCCTCCACCGACAGCCGCAGCCCGTGGTGCAGCCCGACCATGACGAGGCAGGTCAGCCCGGTGTCGGGCGCCGGCTTGGGAGGCGCGGGGGGAGCCGCCTCGGGCGGCCGGGGGAAGGGAAGGACGGCTTCGGACATGGGGCTTTCCGGCGACGGATCGTTCCGGGGATCGTTCCGGCGGCGGCCGGGTGCCGCCTCAGCCGAAGTTCGGGGAGCGCGGCGGAGCCGGCGGCTGAACGGTGGACGGCGTCTCGGCCGGGGTTGCGGCGCGGGCGGCGGGCGGTGGCAGCACGCCGGCCTGCTCGAGCTGGCGGCGCATCCCCTCCATCGCCTGGAGCGCCGACAGGAAGCCCGGCAGGCTCATCACCACCCGCTGGCGGAGCGCCGGCAGGGGCTGGCCGTTGGCGTCGCGGCGCACCGCCGACAGGCTGAACAGGTCGATCCGCACCATCCCGTTGCCGAAACCGACGTCGAGCACGCCGTCGGCGAAGAGTTCGGGGATCGCGTGGTCGGGGGGCGTGTCGCTGGTCTGGGTCATGCCGGGTCGCTGAAAATTGGACGTTGCCGACGTCCTTCGGTTGAAGGGCTCCGGAACCCTACAGGAAATCGCCACCCCGCGCCAACGCGACCGGACGCCCTAGGACGGCGGGCCGAGGCCTGCGTCCGGCCCCCCCTGTCCGGCACCCCCTTGTCCGGCACCGGTCATCGGCCGGGCGCGGTAGGGCGAGCGGGCCGCCAGCGCCTCCCGGTGCTGCCGGACATTGGCGCGCTCCACCTCCAGGAAGCGGGCGACGCCGTCACGCAGGCGCGGGTCGGCGAACCAGTGCATCCCGTGCACCAGCGCCGGACGGAAGCCGCGCTGTCCCTTGTGCGGCCCGCCATGGCCGCCGTCGATGGCGGCGTAGCCCTGCTCGATGGCGTACTCGATGGTGCGGTAGAGCGAGACCTCGAAATGCAGGAAGCGGTGGGCTCCGTCACCGCCCCAGTGACGCATGTGCAGGATACCGTCGCCCAGCACGCGGACGGCGGCGCCGGCCGCAACGCCGTCCTCCTCCACCACGATCATCAGCAGCCGCCCGGGGATGGCCTCCCCCAGCCGCCGGAAGAAGCCGGGGGTCAGGGGCGGCGGCGTGGCGCGGCGGCGGTGGGTGGCCTCGTACAGCCGCATGAAGCCGTCCCAGTCCGCCGGCCGGATGCGATCGCCGGGCAGGATGCGCACACGCACGCCGCTGGCGGCCACCGCGCGCCGCTCGCGCAGGACGTTGCCGCGGCGCTTGGGCGTGAGGGCGGCCAGGAAGTCGTCGAAGGAGCGGTAGCCGGGGTTGTCCCAGCGGTACTGCACGCCCTGGCGCGGCAGCCAGCCGGCCTCCGACAGGCGCCTCCGGTCGACCTCCTCCAGGAAGGCGGCGTGGATGGAGGACAGGCGGTTCTCCCGCGCCAGCGTCTCCAGCCCCGCCACCAGAGTGCGGGCGGTGTGCGGCGGGGCGCCGGGGCGCAGCAGCAGGCGGGGGCCGGCCACCGGGGTGAAGGGGACGCCGACCAGCAGCTTCGGGTAATAGCGCCCGCCCACCGTCGCGAAGGCGTCGGCCCATGGCCGCTCCGGCCAGAAATCGCCGGCCGCGTTCCCCTTGGCGTAGACCGGGGCCGCCCCCACCAGCCGTCCGGCGGCGTCGCGCACCGTGGCGTGCAGGGGCTGCCATCCGGTCTCCGGCCGCACCACGCCCCCCTCCTCGAAGGCCGCCAGGACGGCGTGGGTCACGAAGGGATCGGCGGTGCCGGCGCAGGCGTCCCACTCCGCGCTATCGATGCGGCCGATGCCGGGCACGAAGGAAACGGCCAGCGGCTCCTCCGGCAATGCCCCGACCGCGTTCATCCCGACCCGCCGTCCACCCGCCCGCCTTCCACCCGCCCACTGGCCACCTGGCGGAACAGCAGGTCGGCCTGCACGCAGGCACCCGCGGCGTCGCGCGTCGCCACCCCCACCCCGGCCAGCCCGAAGCCCTGGGCGGCGAGGTGGGCCACCAGCTCGTGGGCGAGCGGCTGGCCGTCGTAGAGCGGCCGGAAGGACAGCTCGGCGTAGACATGGTCGACCGCGCCCAGCAGCCGCCCGGCGCCGCGCAGTGCCGCCAGCTCGCCGCCCTGCACATCGAGCTTGAGCAGGCAGGGCCGGGCGATGGTGTCGGCCGGGAACAGCCCGTCCAGCGTGGCGACCGGCACGCTCCGCGTCCCCGCCGGGGCGCTGTCCGGCGCGAAGCGGAGCTGACCGGCCCCGATCGGCAGCAGGGAGGAACAGTCGCTGCGGCGCGCCAAGTGCAGCACCGCCTCCCCCGCCCGCTCGGCGGCGGCGACCCGGTGCAGCCGCACCCGCGGGTTGCCGGCGAACAGCCGGGCATAGGCGTCGGCGGCCTCCGGCTGCGGCTCCAGGGCGTGGATGGCGGCGTCGGGGAAGAGCGCCGCCGCCAGCAGCGAGAACTGGCCGCGGTGGGCGCCGACGTCGATCACCGTGGCCGGGGCCAGCCCGGCCAGGGCCGCCCGGTGCTCCACCGCCGCCGCCACCCCGTGCGCCAGCCCGCGCCGGAACAGCGGCTCCGGCAGCAGCCGGAGCAGCTTCAGCGCCTTGCGCACGGTGTCGCCGACCCGCACCGCCCGTCTCCCTTCCCCGGCTCCCTCCCCGGCGCGCCGCCTCAGCCGCGGCCGTAGGAATCGTCGAGGCGGACGATGTCGTCCTCGCCGAGGTAGGAGCCCGACTGCACCTCGATGATGGTCAGCGGCACCTTGCCGGGATTCTCCAGCCGGTGCACGGCGCCGATGGGGATGTAGATGGACTGGTTCTCGTAGACGAAGACCTGCTCCTCGCCGCGGGTGACCAGCGCGGTGCCGTTCACCACCACCCAATGTTCGGCGCGGTGGTGATGGCGCTGCAGCGACAGCCGCGCGCCGGGGGCGACCGACAGCTCCTTCACCTGGAAACGCTCGCCCGCGTGCACCGACCGGTAGGAGCCCCAGGGGCGGTGCACCTTGCGGTGGCTGACCGGCTCGGACCGGCCGGCCTTCTTCAGCCGGTCGACGACCTTCTTGACGTCCTGGGCGCGGTCCTTGGCGGCGACCAGCACGGCGTCGTCGGTGACCACGACGACGGCGTCCTCGATGCCGACGAGGGCGGTCAGGTGGTGCTCGCTGCGCACGTAGCAGCCGGACGCCCCCTCCGCCACCACGTCGCCCAGCAGCACGTTGCCGGCGGCGTCCCTGGCCCCGACCTCCCACAGGGCGGACCAGACGCCGACGTCGGTCCAGCCCAGCTCGCAGGGAACGACGGCCGCGCGGTCCGTGCGCTCCATGACCGCCACGTCGATGGCCAGGTCGGGGGCACGGCCGAAGGCCGCGGGGTCCAGGCGGAAGAAGTCGAGGTCGGCGCTGCCGGCGGCCAGCGCTGCGCGCGCCGCCTCCAGCACCGCCGGGGCGTGGCGCTCCAGCTCGGCCAGCAGGACCGCGGCGGGGAACAGGAACATGCCGCTGTTCCAGGCGTAGCCGCCGTCGGCCAGATACCCCTCCGCCACCGCGCGGTTCGGCTTCTCCACGAAGGCGGCGACCTCGAAGACGCCCTCCAGCCCCGCCCCCTCCGGTCCGGCCCCCTCCGGTCCGGTCAGCGCGCCGCCGCGGCGGATGTAGCCGTAGCCGGTCTCCGGTGCGGTCGGGGTGATGCCGAAGGTGACCAGCCGGCCCGCCGCCGCGGCCAGGGCGGCGCGGTCGACGGCGCGGCGGAAGGCGCCGGTGTCCTGGATCAGATGGTCGGCCGGCAGCACCAGCAGCAGCGCGTCCGGGTCGTCGGCCGCCGCCATCAGTGCCGCCACCGCGCAGGCCGCGGCGGTGTTGCGGCCGAACGGCTCCAGCACGATGGCGCGGGGCGGGCAGCCGATGGCGCGGAACTGCTCGGCGATGACGAAGCGGTGCTCCTGGTTGCAGACCACCAGCGGCGGCGCGAAGCGTGCGGAATCGGCGACGCGGGCGGCCGTGTCCTGGATCATCGAGCGGTCGGAGCAGAGGTTCAGGAGCTGCTTGGGGTAGAGCTCCCGCGACATCGGCCACAGCCGGGATCCGGACCCGCCGGACAACAGGACGGGAAGGATCTTGCGCTCCGGGGACGAGTTGTTCATGCCACCACCATCATGCCGCGCGGCCCTTATAGACCGCGCTCCCGCCCCGCCACAAGGCGGGGGGCGGGAGCGGACGGGGACAAGGAACGGGCCGTCGGGTTTGGAGTCTTGTCGCGCCCTCCGGAGGGCGGCCCGGCCCTGGTCACAGCCACGCGGGGGCTGCTCCACCCGCCCCACCGATTCGCATCCGAGTCGCCGGGATCCACCGGTTCGACTCCGATTCGCCTTGCCGGACAAAGTTTTCGGCTGGAGTCTTGTCGCGTCGAATCCACCATCCACAGACGGAGCAAGCTATCCGCTGGAGTCTTGTCGCACGCAATCTGGAGTTTTGTCGCGCGACTCGCGAGTCTCTACTGGAGTCTTGTCGCTCAAACAAGTAGGTGATTCAAATAATCCTACAAATAGTCTGCGCGACAAGACTCCAAATTGCTGCTGTGCAGACCCCGTGATATACAACCGCATCACAGTCGAAGCCGAGACGACAGAGCCATGGGACAGCTCCACCACCTGATCACCCAGATGGGACGCGAGCAGGCGAAGGCCCTCCAGACAGATCCCGACCAGCGCTCGCTGGTCGATATTGCCGCGGCTGTGCTGGAGGAGGAGCGCCAGGACCTCGGCATCACGTATTCGGGCTTTGCGTTGACCGCCCTGCCGCACCGTCGTCTGCCCGACGACCAGCCGTGGGAGCGCAAGGGACACCGCATCCGCCTTCTCATCGAGCCCGGTCGACTGCCGGTGCGCGGCGGAGGATTCAAGCTCTACGGCGTGCCCTACGGCAGCCGGGCCCGGATGATCCTGCTCTACTTGCAGACCCGCGCGCTCCAGACCGACAGCCGCGAGGTCGAGCTGGGCCGCAGCATGCACGAATGGCTGGACCGCATGGGCCTGTCGGTGGGCGGCCAGACCTACCGTGACATCCGCGAGCAGGCCTCGCGCATCGCCGCCTGCAACCTGACCTTCGCGTGGGAGGACGCCCACAGCATCGGGTTCGAGAAGGATTCGATCGTCAAGGGCGGCATCCATTTCTCCTCCATCCCCGGCAACCAGCAGGCGATGCTGTGGGAAGACCGGGTTCTGCTCTCCGAAGCCTTCTTCCGCGAACTGAAGGCGCACCCCGTGCCCATTTGGGAACCGGCGCTGCGCCACATCCAGAACAACAGCTCCTCCATCGACATTTACATCTGGCTGGCCTACCGGCTGCACAGCCTGTCGCGGCCGATGCCGATCACCTGGCCCGCGGTGTTCGAGCAGTTCGGCGCCGGCTACAGCCGCCTGCGCGACTTCCGCAAGCGCTTCGTGGAAGCGCTGCAACTGGCGCTCGCCGTCTATCCCGACGCGCGGGTGGAGGTGGACGAGCTGGGCCTCGTCCTGCACCCTTCCCCGCCGCCGATTCCCGAGCGCAAGATCCACCAGATCACGCGCTGACGCACGGGCGGATCGCCCGCTGTCGGGTGCTTCCGGGGGCTGCGACAAGACTCCAAACGCCCCCGCCTCCGTCCGGCCGCTTCCCCGCCGAAAACCGCCGGCCCGGAAGCGCGTGATCCGCTGCCGCCGGCTTGCTAGGGTGGGGCCGGACGCGCCACCGAAAAGGTTTCCTCGCATGTGCGGCATCGCCGGTTTCGTCGGTCCGGGCACCGACGCGGATCTCGTGGGCATGCGCGACGCGCTGCTCCACCGCGGTCCGGACGACGCTGGTGTCTGGGCCGGCACGCTCCCCACCGGTGGTCGCGACAACATTCCAGTCCGGCTCGGCTTCCGCCGCCTCGCCATCATCGATCTGGAGGGCGGGCACCAGCCGATGGAGACCGCCGACGGCGATCTGGTGATCGTCTTCAACGGCGAGATCTACAACGCGCCGGAGCTGCGCACCGCGCTGGAGCAGGCCGGCCACCGCTTCCGCACTGACCATTCCGACACCGAGGCGCTGCTGCACGCCTACCGCGAATGGGGCGAGGGGATGGTGGAGCGGCTGAACGGCATGTTCGCCTTCGCGCTGCTCGACCGCCGGCGCGGCCGGCTGTTCCTGGCGCGCGACCGCTTCGGCAAGAAGCCGCTCTTCTACGCCGAGACGCCGGGCGGCCTCGCCTTCGCGTCGGAGGCGCGCGCCCTGCTGCGCCACCCGGCGGTGTCCGGCGATCTCGACCACACGGCGCTGATCAAATATTTCGCCTACGGCTTCGTGCCCGGGCCGCGGACCATCCACCGGGCCATCCGCAAGCTGCCCGGCGGCTGCACCATGGTCTGGGACCTGGCCGCGGCGCGTGGCGAGGTGCGCGAGTACTGGGCCTACCGCATGGTGCCGGACGACCCGCCGCCGGGCGGGCCGGAGCGCTGGGCGGAGGATCTGCGCGGCCTGCTCGACCGCGCGGTGGAGCGGCGGCTGATGAGCGACGTGCCGCTGGGCTTCTTCCTGTCGGGCGGCGTCGATTCCACCGCGGTGGTGGCGCTGGCGGCGCGCCGGATGGGCGGGGCCGCGCTGAAGACCTTCACCATCGGCTTCCGGGAGCCCAGCTTCGACGAGAGCGGCTTCGCCGAGGACGCCGCCCGCCATTACGGCACCGAGCACCGCTGCAAGGTGCTGGACCTGGACACCGCCGCGGCGCTGATCCCGGATCTCCTGCGCCGCATCGACGACCCCATCGCCGACCCCTCGCTGCTGCCCACCCATCTGCTGTCGGTCTTCGCGCGCGAGCGGGTGACGGTGGCGCTGTCCGGCGACGGCAGCGACGAGCTGTTCGCCGGCTACGACACCTTCGACGCGCTGGGGGCGGCGCGGCTCTACCACGGGCTGGTGCCGCGTCCGCTGCACCGGCTGGCCGAGGCCGCCGCCGCCCGGTTGCCGCGCTCCGACCGCAACATGAGCTTCGACTTCAAGCTCCGGCGCGCGCTGCGCGGGCTGGGCGAGGCGCCGGCCCACTGGATGCCGTCCTGGCTGGGGCCGGCGGCGGTGGGCGAGCTGGCCGGGCTGTTCGGCGCGCCGCAGGCCGCGGCGGAGGTCTACGAGGAGGCCGAGGCGCTGTGGCACGCCTCGGCCAGCCGCGACGACATCGACCGCAGCCTGGAGTTCTACGGCCGCTATTATCTTGGCGAGAACATGCTGACCAAGATCGACCGGGCGAGCATGCTGACCTCGCTGGAGGTGCGCTCGCCCTTCCTCGACCGCGACGTGGTGGACTACGTGCGGCGGCTGCCGGCCGCGGTGAAGCTGCACGGCCGCACCCTGGGGGTGGTCGGCGGCACCCGCAAATGGATCCTGAGGAAGGCGCTGGCGCCGCTGGTGCCGGCCGGCGTGCTGGAGCGCCGCAAGAAGGGCTTCGGCATCCCGCTCGGCCGCTGGCTGCGCCACCTGCCCGCCCCGCCGGCGGAGGCCGCGTCGCGCATCGGGCTCGACCCCGCCTGGCTGGCGGCGCGCTGGGACGAGCACCGCAGGGGTGCGGCGGATCACCGCAACCTGCTGTGGGCCTGGACCGCGCTCGCCCACGCGCTGGACGGCAACGCGGCGGCATCGGACGCCCCCGGTGCCGGCCCCCGGCCGGCCCCCGTTCAGGCGGCCAGCATTCCGGAACCGGCGGGCCGCGTCAGCCGCCCCTCGTAATAGCCGTGCAGCACATAGTGCTCGGTCGCCCCGGCCAGGTTTCCGGCGAATGCGGCGGCGACATCGGGGTTGGCCTGCATGTAGGCGGCGGCGTCGAAGCTGGTCGATCGGCCTTCGGTGCGGCCGTTGACGATGTAGTGCCGGGATGCCTGGGATATGTCGAGCCCGAAGGCGCCGATCAGGTCGCCGTTGGCCGCCAGATAGGACGTGGCGTCGAGCTGGCTGCGCCCTTCCGTGCGGCCGAAGCTGATGTAGTGCTGGAGCGCCGCGGTCTGGTCGGTGCCGAAGGCGGTGACGAGGTCGGTGTTGCCGGCGAGATAGGCGAGCGCGTTGAAGCCGGTGGTCTGCCGCCCCTCGTTGCGGCCATAGCGGATGTAATGCTCGGTCGCCACGGTCTGGTTCGTGCCGAAGGCGGCGGCGAGGTCGGTGTTGACCGCGATGTAGGCGATGGCGTCGAAGCTGCCGGTGCCGCGCCCCTCGAAACGGCCGGCGCTGATGAAGTGCTGGCGCGCCGCGGCCTGGTCGGTGCCGAAGGCGGCGGCGAGATCGCTGTAATCAGCCAGATAGGCCAGCGCATTGAACGCGGCGAGCTGCCCGGCGAGCGATGCCACCTGCAGGCCCACCGTCTGTGACGCCGTGCCGCCCCGCCCGTCCGACACCGTGTAGGACAGGCTGCCGGCGCTGCCGCTGAAGCCCGTGGTCGGGGTGAAGGTCAGCCCGGCGATGTCGGTCGCGGACAGCGCGGTGCCGGAGGTGACCTCCGTGCCGCCGGCCAGCCGGATCGTGCCGCCCGACGGCAGGGCCTGCAGGGTGATGGTCAGCGCATCCCCGTCGAGGTCGCTGGGCTGGGTGAGTCCAAGGCCGGTGGCCGGGGCCCCCTCCTGGACGGTGAGGGACTTGCTGGCCTGGACCGTGGGCGAACGGTTGGTCAGGGTGGTGACGGTGATGGTGGTCCAGTCGCTCCACAGCGTGCCATTGTAGGCCCGCACCGCCAGGCTGTCGGCGCCGTCCGCCGAGCCGCCCACGAATCCGACGCTGCCCAGGCTGCCGACGAGGAAGGAGCTGCCCGCCGTCTGCGTCACGCCGGACAGGGTGAGATAACCGCTGGTGGCGGTGGCGGTGTCGTCGCGCAGCTCGTACCGAGTGATTGTGGACTCGGCGGGCGCGGTGGCGGTGAACAGGGTCGAGGCCGCGACCGTCGTGCCGGCGATCACCGTCCGTGCGGCCGCGGCGGCGCCGGTGATGGTGGGCGGGCTCAGGCTGACGCGGCTGTCGGCGAACTGGGCGAATTCGATGTCGCCCAGCGTGTCGGTGCCGTCGCTTCCGGTGATGGTGAGGCTGGTGCCGGAGCCGGTGACCGTGTAGGCGCCGCGGTTTCCGGAAAACACCGCCACGTCGGTCCCGGTGCCGCCGACCAGCGTGTCGTTGCCGGTCCCGCCGGTCAGCGTGTCGTCACCGGCCCCGCCGGTCAGGATGTTGACGCCGCCGTTGCCGGTCAGCGTGTCGTTGCCGCTGCCGCCGGTGGCGTTCTCGATGGTGGCGCCATAGGCGATGGCGATGTTGTTGGCGGCCCGCCCGCCCGACCCGTTCGGGCCGATGGAGCTGAAGCTTCCGGCGACCAGGCTGATGGTCACCGCGGCGGTCTGGCCGGAGGCGTCGATGGTGTCGGTGCCGCCGGCGTCCCAGATGGCCCGGCTCGTCGCGGTCGTGGTGTCGTTGAAGCTGTAGGTGTCGTTGCCGGTGCGGGTGCTGGTGTTGGCGCCGTAGAGATACTGGATCGCGGCGATGTCGTAGAGCGCCGGCCCGGTCGCCAGCCCGTTGTAGCCGAGGCTCGGGTGGCTGTAGTAGGACATCAGCGAGTATTGGTAGCTGTCCTCCGCCGACGGCAGGTACGGCCCGTCGGTGCCGCCGCCGCCGGCGTTGTAGTTGCCGGGGTGCTTGAGCCCGATGGCGTGCCCGATCTCGTGCAGGATGGTGAGATAGCCGTAGGTGCCGGCGGTCGGGGAGACGTTGCTCGTCTGGTCGTTGGCCAGATAGACGTCGCCGCCCAGTGCGCTGGTGCTGGGGTAGTAGGCGTAGCCGGCGGACACGCCGTTCTGGTCGTTGGTGCCGAAACGCAGCGATCCGCCGGAGCCGCTGTCCGACACCTCGGTGAAGGTGATGTTGGCCACCTCCGCCCAGGTGGCCAGGGCGGCGCGCACCGCCGTCTTCTGCGCCTCGGTCATGGTGGCGAAGCCGGAGCGGTCGCTGCTGGTGGCGTAGGAGGGCGCCACCGTCATGAAGCTGTAGGTGACGGTGGCGCTGGTGCCGGCGGTGGAGGAACCCCATTTCGGCGCGCCCGACGGCAGCAGGGCGGCGATGTAATAGGCGGTGGCGCCCTGTGCCTCGACGGACGTGCTTCCGGTGAGCGTGCTTCCCGTGGTCGCGCGTCCGATGCCGGTGTCCTGCATCAGGCCGGAACAGAGGGCGCAACCGCAACGCGGGGTGGTGGTGTCGTCGAGTGGCATGCCGGCACGCTCCGGTGATCAGAGGGTGGTCAAGGTGAACGCGGAAGACGGCCGGTGACGGCCGTTCCCAGAAGGCGCCGGAGGGCGGAGCGCACGGCCGCTTCCGGCGGTGTCCCGCCGGGAACCGGCAGGGCCTCGGGCGGGGCGGTGAAGAGGGGCGGCGGTCCGAGGTCGGTGCGCGCGCGATGCAGCCCGGCGGCGAGCGCCAGCAGCGCCGGGCCATCCGGTCCGGCCGGTACGAGATGGGCGTGGAGCGTCACCAGCAGCAGCCCAGGATCGGCCAGCCGCGGGTCGTTGCGGACCAGCGCCACCACCGCCGGGCCGCCGGCCGGCATGCCGGCGGCCAGCTCCGCCGCCGCCCAGCCGCACAGCCGGCCCTCGTCCAGCAGGTCTTGCGGTGCCGCGACCGCGCACAGGACGCCCACGCTCCCCACCTCCCGGAAGAAGGGAACGGGGGAGGCCGCGGCCACCGTCGAGGCCGCCATGGCGAGCGCGAATCCGGCGCATTCGGGAAGGGACGGCATGGTGCTGAGTGATCCGGACGGCGGCTGTCGGCGGCGCGGACGGCGCCCCTGCCCGGCCTGGACCGCGTGGTGCCGTTCCGCTATTCCAGCTAGACATGGAAACCGGACGCGTTCAACCCCGACGGCGAGCGGACGGGCGGCGCCGTCACCGCATCGCGCATGCCGGCCACGGTTTCGCTTGTCGCGTGCCGGCTGCGGTGCGCAAGGATCATTAACCGGCTGGTAGCGGGTGCCTCCTAGGGTGGAGGATCGGCCGTCCCGGCAGAGCGCAGGCGCAACCGGATCGTGATGACACAGGATCCCCGCAAGGAGCACAGGATGAACCGCCTGGCGGTCGATGGATTCAACGAGTTCGACGGGCAGTCGGTGCTGATCACCGGCGGCTCCGGTTCCTTCGGGCGGCGCTTCGTGGAGACGCTGCTACGCCGTGCCAAGCCCCGGCGTGTCATCGTCTTCTCCCGCGACGAGTTCAAGCAGTACGAGATGCAGCAGCAGTTCGGGGCGAAGGGCGACAGCCGGCTGCGCTTCTTCATCGGCGACGTGCGCGACTGCGAGCGGCTGGAGCTGGCGATGCGCGACGTCGATGTGTGCATCCACGCCGCCGCGCTGAAGCATGTGCCGGCGGCCGAGTACAACCCGATGGAGTGCATCCACACCAACGTCTACGGTGCGGAGAACGTGGTGCGCGCGGCGCTGCGCACCGGGGTGCGCCGGGTGGTGGCGCTGTCCACCGACAAGGCGGCCAACCCGATCAACCTCTATGGTGCCAGCAAGCTCGCCTCCGACAAGATCTTCATCGCCGCCAACAATCTGGCCGGCGGTCGCGACGTGCGCTTCTCGGTGGTCCGCTACGGCAACGTGGCGGGGTCGCGCGGCAGCGTCGTCCCGCTGTTCCAGCGGCTGGTGGCGGAAGGGGCGGAGCGCCTGCCGATCACCGACGAGCGCATGACCCGCTTCTGGATCACGCTGCAGCAGGGGGTCGATTTCGTGGCGTCCTGTGTGGCGCTGATGCAGGGCGGCGAGATCTTCGTGCCCAAGATCCCCAGCCTGCGGGTGGTCGACCTCGCCCGCGCCATCGCCCCGCGGCTGCCGCAGGAGCTGGTCGGCATCCGCCCCGGCGAGAAGCTGCACGAGGTGATGGTCACCGAGGACGACAGCCGCCAGACGGTGGAACTGCCCGACCGCTACGTCATCGAGCCGGCCTTCGCCTTCTGGACGCACGAGCCCTACGAGCGGCTGGGCGCGCGGCCGGTGCCCGACGGCTTCCGCTACGCCAGCGACACCAACACGGACTGGCTGGAAGGCGAACGGCTGGCCCGGCTGCTGGCCGGGGCGGCCTGAACCCCGCCATGGGTCTGTCCTTCCTGCCCTATGGCCGGCAGAGCATCGACGAGGACGACATCGCCGCGGTGGCGGCGGTGCTGCGCGGCGACTGGCTGACCCAGGGGCCGGCCGTGGAAGCCTTCGAACACGCCCTGGCGGAGCGGACGGGGGCGGCGCACGCGGTGGCCTGCGCCAACGGCACGGCGGCGCTGCATCTGGCCTTCCTGGCGCTCGACCTCGCCCCCGGCGAGGCGGTGGTGGTGCCGGCCGTCACCTTCCTCGCCACCGCCAGCACGGTGCGCCACGCCGGCGGCGAGGTCGCCTTCGCCGACGTGGATCCGGACACCGGCCTGATGACCGCGGAGACCGCCGCCGCCGCCCTGGCGCGGGCGGAGGCCGCCGGCTGGCGGGTGCGGGCGCTGGCCCCGGTGCATTACGCCGGCCAGACCGCCGACCTGGACGCGCTGGGCCGCCTCGCCGCGGCGCGCGGGCTGACCCTGGTGGAGGACGCCTGCCACGCCATCGGCAGCGTCGATGAGCGCGGCGGCGGCGTCCAGCCCGTCGGGAATGGCGCCGCGGGGGGCATGGCCGCCTTCTCCTTCCACCCCGTCAAGACCATCGCCGCCGGCGAAGGCGGGGCGGTGACCGTCGATGACGCGGCGCTGGCCCACCGCCTGAAGCGGCTGCGCAACCACGGCATGCTGCGCGAGCCGGAGGATTTCGCCGACCGGGAGGCCGGCTTCGCCGCCGCCGGCACGCCCAACCCCTGGTATTACGAGATGGCGGAGCCGGCCTTCAATTACCGGCTGACCGACCTGCAGGCGGCGCTGGCGCTGAGCCAGCTCGGCAAGCTCGACCGCTTCGCCGGGCGGCGGCGGCACCTCGTCGGTCTCTACGGCCGAGCGCTGGCGCCGCTTGGTCCCCTGGTGCGGCCGCTCGCCCATGTGCCCTGGTGCCGCCCGGCCTGGCATCTGATGGTGGCGCTGATCGACTTCGCCGCCGCCGGGCGGGAGCGCGCGGCCGTCATGGCCGATCTCCGCGCCCGCGGGATCGGCACCCAGGTGCACTACATCCCCGTGCACCGCCAGCCCTTCTGGGTGCGGCGCTACGGCCGCCTGTCCCTGCCGGGTGCGGACGCCTTCTACGACCGCGCCCTGTCCCTGCCGCTGTTCCCGGCCATGGCCGACGGCGACGTGGACCGGGTGGCGGCGGCGCTAGCCGAGGTGCTGGGGGGGTGATCGTCCGTTGGTGCGCATGAGCGGCACGGCCCGCATTGTTATCGTCCGAACTATGCCTTAAGTAATCGGTTCGCCCGAGACTCTCTCCTCGGCACCCCCACCCCGAGACGGATCCCCGAGGTGCTCCGCAACACGATCTGGAACCTGCTCGGCGAGGGACTGCCGATGCTGGCCGCCCTGTTGTCGATCCCGCTGCTGGTCGGCGGCATCGGGCTGGAGCGGTTCGGCGCGCTCACGCTGGTGTGGGCTCTGCTGGGCTGGCTGATGGTGCTCGATCTGGGGCTGGCGCGCGCGCTGATCCAGACGGTCGCCGAGCGGCGCGGCCGGCGCGACGGCGCCGGGGTGGCGGGCATCGTCCGTCCGGCGCTGGCGCTGATGGGGCTGGTGGGTGTGGCCGGCGGGGCCGTGGTGGCTGCGGCGTCCGGGCCGCTCGCCGGCTGGCTGGCGCACGGCTCGGCGCTGGTGGCGGGGGAGCTGCGCACCACCCTGTTCATCGTCGCCGCCATCGTCCCGGTCGCCCTGGTCTCGGCCGCCCTGCGCGGCGTGCTGGAAGCGCACCAGGAGTTCCGCCGGGTCAACCTCGTCAAGATGACGGTGGGGGTGCTCAACTATCTGAGCCCGGTGGCGGTGCTGCCCTTCACCGACAGCCTGGCCGCGGTGATCGCCGCCATCGCCGCCGGGCGGCTGGCGGGGGCGGCGGCCTATGGCTGGCTGTGCCTGCGCGTGGTGCCGGGGTTGGCCTCGCGCCCCCGCGGCCCGCGCGAGCCGCTGCGCCCGCTCTTCACGCTGGGCGCCTGGATGACGCTCAACAACCTGCTCGGCCCGCTGATGACCTACGCCGACCGCTTCGTGCTGGCGGGGCTGGTGCCGGTGGCGGCGGTGGCCTTCTACACCACGCCCTTCGAGCTGGTGGTGCGGCTGCTGTTCATCCCCGCCGCGCTGTCGGGGGTGCTGTTTCCCACCGCCGCCGGGCTGTTCCGGCAGGAGCCGGCCGCGCTGCGCCGCATCCTGGATCTCGGCGTGGCGGCGATCGCCGGGGTCTTCCTGCCGGTGCTGGCGGCGGCGGTGCTGCTGGGCGGGCCGGCGTTGGATCTGTGGCTGGGGCCCGCCTTCGCCGCCCAGGGCGGGCCGGTGCTGGCGGTGCTGGCGCTGGGTGTGCTGTTCAACGCGATGGCCTATGTCCCCTACGCGCTGATCCACGGAACCGGCCGCATGGACGTGACGGCCTGGCTCCAGCTCGCCGAGCTGCCGGTCTATCTGGGAGCGCTGTGGCTGCTGGTCGGCGCCTATGGGCCGCTCGGGGCCGCCATCGCCTGGACGGCACGCACCGGCGTGGATCTGCTGCTGCTGCTGCTGCTGTTCGGGCGGCTCGCCCCCGGCACCGCACCGGCGGCCGGCCGGCTGGCGCTGGCCGTGACGGCCGTCGGCGGACTGGCCGCCGCCGGGCTGGCGGTGGGCGGCGGCGAGGGGCTGCTGCTGCTGGCCGCCGGCATCCTGCCGGGGCTGGCGCTGGCGGGCCGCCGCCTGTGGGCGTCCGGCCGCGGGCTGCTGGCGGCGGCCATTCCCGGTGTCGGGGCCGGCGCCGGGTCCGGTGTGGGGGCCGGGGCCGCATCCCGCGGCGGGGACATCGGCGATCCCGTTCCGCGCTGACGGTTTCCTCGGGGCGCGAAATGCGCTATTCAGCGCCATCACGATCGTTTGGAGCTTTGGGTCATGGCCGACGGTGTTCCCGATTACTACGCGATGGTCGAAGAGGCCTGGCAGCTCAGCGACACGGCGCGCGACTATGTGAAGAACGCCGGCCGCGACGTTGACAACGCCGAGCTGTGGGAAAAGATCTTCGCCCCCTCCCCCCTGATCGACCACGACCGCACCCGGGCCGAGGGTGGGCAGCCGCTGCAGAAGATCTTCTTCAAGAACCCCTACGGTCTGCAGTACCGCACCGACCACAAGGACTGGATCCCCTTCCGCCACGGCGCGCTCGACCCCGCCTATCTGCAGGCGATCTGACCTTCGGGCAGGATCCGGCCGGCGGTATCGGGCGGGCCGGGTCCGCCAAGCGGGCACTGCCGGACGGCGCCCGCGGTCGGAGCTTCGGGGACAGCCGAAAGGTCACGGGCTGACCCCAAGATTTTGATTCGGTGATTCAAGCTCTTGTGTCATGATTCCGGCGACTCGTGAGACGCGTCCGGAGAGGATCATGGCCGTCGAGCTGTCCTTCACCCCTTGCCCGCCCCTTCTCCAGGCCCGCCGCCGGGCCGCCCCGCGCGCCCGCTTCGACGGGACGACCAAGCGCTGGACCATGACCCAGGCCGAGTACGCCGCCTTCTGGGTGGAGGCGATCGGCGCCCGGCACGACCAGCTCATCACCGTGCACCTGGTGGATGGCCGGCCGGTGGTGGAAACAACCCCTCGTTAATCCCTCGCCCCCCAAAATCGCCCCGATGGGACGCTGAAGGCGCGGAGTGTGGGGCATGGCGCAGCTTGTGGCCGGGGCGGGGTTCGCCCTGGACTTCACGGAAGACCGTGCGGCGGGCGGCTATCTGCTCGACGGCTTCCGGCTGGACGCCTCCGGCAACGTGCTCGCCACCGGGGCCGGTGCGCTGTCGCTGGTGGGGCAAACCGCCTGGCGCTGGCACCGCACGGTGCTCGATTATGCCGGCCAAGCGGGTGCCGGCGGCACCGTCGACGCCCGCTTCACCGGCTTCACCGACCATGACCCCACCGGCGCCGTGCGCTACCGCATCGCCGGGCTCGACATCGCGCTGGGATCGAACGCGCTCGACCGGCTGGGGGCGGAGCTGTTCGCCGCGGTCGATACGGTGATCGGCGGCGACGGCGACGACAGCTTCTACATGGGGGTTGCGGTGGGGCGCCGCTTCGACGGCGGGAACGGCGGCGACCGCGCCATCTACGGTGCCGACACCCGGCGCTACGTCTGGCGCGACGGCGCCTACCGCGCGGCGGTGCCGGTCATCGTGGCGCTGGCTCCCGGCGTCTACGGCGCGATGTCGGCCGACGGCGCCATGGACACGCTGGTCAATGTCGAGACGGTGACGCTTGCCGGCCAGACCAGCGCCATCGCCGCCGTGGCCTTCGACGGGCTCTCCTACCTCGCCGCCAACCCCGACGTGGCGGGGGCGGTCGGCCTGAACCTCGTCGCCGCCACCGCCCACTACGCCGCCTGGGGCCGCAACGAGCGCCGCGCCACGGGTTTCGACGCGCTGGCCTACGGCGCGGCCAACCCGGATCTGGCGGCGGCCTTCGGCACCGACGCGGCCCTGCTCGCCACCCACTATGTCCGCAACGGCCGGCTGGAGGGGCGGAGCACCAGCTTCGACGCGCTGGCCTATGGTGCCGCCAACCCGGATCTGGCGGCCGCCTTCGGTGCCGACACGGCCCTGCTCGCCGCCCACTACATCCGCAACGGCCGGCTGGAGGGGCGGAGCACCAGCTTCGACGCGCGCGCCTACCTCGCCGCCAACCCCGACGTGGCCGCGGCCTTCGGCACCGACACCACGGCCGCCACCCGCCATTACCTGCTGTTCGGCTGGCGGGAAGGCCGCCCGCTGCGCACGGGGGCGGCATTGCCGGCTGCGACGCTGACGTCGGCGATGACGCCATCGCTGATTGAGGCGGTGGAGCCGGAAGCCGGGGACGCCGTCGTTGCCAGGCTGGTCAGCACCATCACCGGCACCACCGGCAACGACACGCTGACCGGCAACCCCGCCACCGACGCGCTGGGCGACAGCCAGACCGACCTGGTGCTGGGGCTGGCCGGCATCGACAGCTTCGTGCTGACCGGCGCCATCGCCCTCTACGGCTTCACGCTCGACGGCAGCGGGCGCGTGGTGGTCAGCGGCCCCGACGGCACCGACGTGCTGTCGGGGGTGGAACTGCTGCAGGCGACCGACGGGACCCGTCCCGTCTCCACCCTGATCGTCCCGACCGAGCCGACCTTCACCGGCCTCACCTTCACCACCACGGCGACCAGCGGCGACGACGTGCTGGCGGGCACCGACCGCGCCGACGTGCTGGGCGGCGGGCTCGGCAACGACATCCTGGCCGGCGGCTTCGGCAACGACACCATGCTGGGCCACGAGGGCAACGACCGGCTGCACGGGGAGGACGGCAACGACAGCCTGTCCGGCGGGGCCGGCAACGACCGGCTCTATGGCGGCTTCGGCAACGACCGGCTGACCGGCGACCCCATCGGCATCACCGGCAACGACACGCTGCTGGGCGGGGCCGGCGACGACATCCTGGACGCCGGCAACGGAAACGACGTGCTGGACGGCGGGACCGAGGCGGACACGCTCTACGGCGGCTACGGCGCCGATCTGCTGCGCGGCGGCGACGGGGCGGACATCCTGTACGGCGACGTCTATTCCGACCGCAGCATCACGATCCTGACCACCGCCACCGACCTGATGGACGACGTGCTGGCGGGCGGGGCGGGCAACGACGTGCTGCACGGCGGGGCCGGCGCCGACCTGCTGGATGGCGGCACCGGCGCCGACCGCTTCATCATCGCCAACCTCAACGAATCCACGACCGCCGCCCCCGACGTCATCGTCAACTTCAACGGCGACGCGGTGGCGGCGGCGGCGTTGCTGGGGCTCGCCTCCTACGCCACGCGCGGGGCGGAGGGCGACCGCATCGACCTGTCGGAGATCGACGCCAGCATACTCGCCAGCGGCAACGGCACCTTCACCTTCATCGGCACCGACGCCTTCTCCGCCGCCGGCCAGGTCCGCTACCAGGCGTCGGGCACCGTCACCCTGATCGAGGCCAACGTCGACGCCACCCTCACCGCCGACCTGCGCGTCCAGGTGAACATCGCCAACTACAGCTTCACCGCCTACGACTTCATCCTGTGACGGGCCGCCCGAACGCCCGGGGTATGCCCTCCGTACAAGTGCCGGGGTTGCTGCCGGCGTTGTGCGGCCGGGGCCATGGCCATATAACCGGCAGGGCGTAGGACCGGGTGCTGGGATACGGGCGATCATGACAGCGAGCAGCGTGCAGACCGTCGAGCGGCAGGGGGTGACCGGCGCGGGGGCCGGATCGGGTGTCGGGCCGGCCGGGGAAGCGGCGGCGGAGCCGGCACCCTTCCCGCGCTCGCGCTACCGGCGGGCGGTGCGCGACCGGGCGGACGCGAATGCCCCGGCGCTCGACCGCTGGCGGGCGCGCAACCGCTATTTCCACGCGGCCGACACCGCCTATCTGCGCTTCCTGGTGCCGGCCGGCTCCTCGGTGCTGGAGATCGGCTGCGGCGACGGGGCGCTGCTGGCGGCGCTGGAGCCGTCGCGCGGGGTCGGGGTGGAGATGAGCGCCGCCATGGCGGCGCTGGCCCGCGACCGCCACCCCCATCTCGAGATCCATCTCGCCGACGCCGAGGATCCGGAGACGCTGGCCGGCATCGAGGGCCCCTTCGACGTCATCCTGCTGTCCGACACCATCGGCGTGCTGGAGGATTGCGAGGAGACGCTGCGGCTGCTGCACCGCTTCGCGACGCCGCGCACACGGCTGGTGGTCAGCTACCATTCGCGGGCCTGGGAGCCGGTGCTGTGGGCGGCCGAGCGGCTGGGGCTGAAGATGCCGCAGGGGGAGCAGAACTGGCTGTCCACCGACGACATCATGAGCCTGATGGAACTGGCGGGCTGGGAACCGGTGAAGCGGGAATGGCGCCAGCTCCTGCCGCGCCGGCTGCTGGGTCTGGGCAGCCTGGTCAACCGCTGGCTGGCGCCCCTGCCGGGGATCCGGCAGCTCTGCCTGCGCAACTACGTGGTCGGACGCCCGGCGCCGCGGCCGGCCGGCGACGGACGCGCGGGGGCCGCGCCGTCGGTCACCGTGCTGGTGCCCTGCCGCAACGAGCGCGGCAACATCGAGAACGCCATCCGCCGCCTGCCCCCCTTCGCCGCCGACATGGAGGTGATCTTCGTGGAGGGGCACAGCCGCGACGGCACCTTCGAGGAATGCCTGCGGGTGCGCGACGCCTACCCGGACCGGGACATCAAGGTCCTGCGCCAGCCGGGCAAGGGCAAGGGCGACGCGGTGCGCTGCGGCTTCGCGGCGGCGCGCGGCGACATCCTGATGATCCTGGACGCCGACCTGACCGTGCCGCCGGAGGCGCTGCCCAAGTTCCACCGCGCCATCGCCTCCGGCCTCGGCGAGTTCATCAACGGCACGCGGCTGGTCTATCCCATGGAGGACCGCGCCATGCGTTTCCTCAACCACATCGCCAACCGCGCCTTCGCCCGCATCTTCTCCTTCCTGCTCAACCAGCGCTTCACCGACACGCTGTGCGGCACCAAGGTGCTGTGGCGCCGCGATTACGAGCGGATCGTGGCGAACCGGCATTATTTCGGTGATTTCGACCCCTTCGGCGACTTCGACCTGATCTTCGGGGCGGCCAAGCTGAACCTGAAGATCACCGAGGTGCCGGTGCGCTACGCCGACCGCACCTACGGCACCACGCAGATCTCGCGCTTCCGCCACGGGGTCCTGCTGGCGCGCATGGTGGTCTTCGCCTGGAAGAAGCTGAAGGCGTTGTAAGGGCCGGCGGAAGGAGGTTTCAGGGTCTTGCGGATCGAAGCGGCCCGGTATCTGCGGAGCCTGATCCTGCTGGGCGGGTTGCTGCTGTTCCCGGCGGCGTCGTCGTTGCTGGCGCACAGCTTCGGCCTGACCAGCGTGGTCGGGGCGTGGTTCTCCCGGCCGCGGCATGAGCCGCCACCCCCGCCGTCCGACGAGTTCGCCCCGCCACCCGGCTGGCAGGAGCGCGCCTATCTGGCCGCCAACCCCGACGTGGCCGTCGCCGTCCGCACCGGCACCTTCCGCAGCGGCTACGAGCATTACCATCGGATCGGCGAGCGGGAGGGACGGCGCGGCGGCCTGCCGGGATCGCCGTCCGCGGTCGCGGCGGGGACGCCACCGGTGCCGGCTCCCGCCCCGGTCCCAGCCCCGGCTCCGGTGGCCAAGCCGTCCGCGGCTCCTCCCGCCGCGGCACCCCCGGCGCCAGTGCCGGCGCTGGTGCCGGCGGCGGTGACGCTTCCGCCGCCGATCCCGGCTCCGGTGGCGGTCGCCCTGGTGCCCCTTCCCCCGGTCAAGCCCCGCCCGCCGGCGGCGGAGCCGCCGCACGCCCCGCCCGAAGCCGCCCTGCCCGAAACCGCCCCGGCTCCGCTACCGGCACCGGCGCCCGTGCCGGCCGCCTCCGTGGCGGAGACGGGAACGGTGGTGCAGGCCGTGCGCTTCGGCCGGCACCCCGGCTTTGTGCGGATGGTGCTGGAATCCTCCGGCCGGCTGCCGGCCCAGCCGCGGCTGGCGTCCGACGGACGGGGGCTGACGCTGGCGCTGGAGGGGGTGGGCTGGACGGCGCCGCGGAGCTGGAAGGGTGGCCCGGCGGCCCTGCTCACCGGCTACGAGGTGGAGGGGGCGGGTGCCGCCGGCCGCTTCGTGCTGCACGCGGCCCGGCCGCTCGCCCTCCGCCACGTGATGCGCCTGCCGCCGGAGGGGAACTCCGGCCACCGCCTCGTCATCGACCTGGAGCCGGCCGACGGGATGCCGTAAACCCTGCCCTACAGCCGCCACAGCCGCACGCCGTCCGGCACGGCGTTGCGGTCGAGCGTGCCCTTGAGGTCGATGACGAGGCCGCGGCCCTCCTTCAGCAGGCCGGTGACCAGCGGCCAGCCGCCCTCGCGGTAGGCGGCGTGGGGGACCGCCAGCACCACCGCGTCGGCCGGCGGCAGGGCGTCGAGACCGTGCAGGGCGAGGCCGTATTCGGCCAAGGATTCCGCCGCGTCGGCCAGCGCGTCGTGCACGGCGACCGGGATGCCGAAGCCTTCCACCTCGCGCACGAGGTCGACCACGCGGGTGTTGCGCAGGTCCGGCACGTCCTCCTTGAAGGTCAGGCCCAGCACGGTGACGCGCGGCTCCGGCGGCAGCCCGCCGCGCATCAGCGCCTTCACCGTCTCCCGCGCCACGTAATGGCCCATGGTGTCGTTGATGCGCCGGCCGGCCAGGATCACCTCGGCGTGGTGGCCGGCCTGCTCGGCGCGGTGGGTCAGGTAGTAGGGGTCGACGCCGATGCAGTGGCCGCCCACCAGCCCCGGCACGAAGGGCAGGAAGTTCCATTTGGTGCGGGCGGCGGCCAGCACGTCCTGGGTGTCGATGCCGAGCCGGTGGAAGATCATCGACAGCTCGTTCATCAGCGCGATGTTGAGGTCGCGCTGGGTGTTCTCGATGACCTTGGCGGCCTCCGCCACGGCGATGGAGGGCGCGCGGTGCACGCCGGCCGTCACCACGCTGCCATAGACGGCCGCAATCGTTTCGAGAGCGGCTTGATCCGATCCCGAAACGACCTTGGTGATCGTTTCGAAACGGTGGGTGCGGTCGCCAGGGTTGATGCGCTCCGGGCTGTAGCCGACAGCGAAGTCCCGCCCCAGCCGCAGCCCGGATTCCGCCTCCAGCACCGGCACGCAATCGCGTTCGGTGGCTCCGGGATAGACGGTCGACTCGTAGACCACGATGTCGCCCCGCTTGAGCTGCCGCCCCACCGTGCGGGTGGCGGCGATCAGCGGGCGCAGGTCGGGCTGCTTGGCGTCGTCGATGGGGGTGGGAACGGTGACGATGTGGAGGTCGGCCCCCTGCAGCGTCGCCGGGTCGGTGCCGAGGGCGAGGCGGGCGGCGGCGAGGTCGGCCGCCGCCACCTCGCCGGTGTGGTCGTGGCCGGCCCTGAGCTCGGCCACGCGCCGCTCGCTGATGTCGAAGCCCACCACCGGCGCGCCCGTGCGCCCGAAGGCGACGGCCACCGGCAGCCCGACATAGCCGAGCCCGATGACGGAGATCCGGCGGCCGTGGGAGGGGGCGGCGGGCATGGCGGGTCCTTTCAGGCCGGACGGGACGCGGCGGGCGGTGTCAAGAACCGTTCCGCTTCCGCAAGGGTGCTTATGACGGCATGGGCGTCGACGCAAGGTGGGGCGCTGTGGTCGAGCAGGAGCCGCAGCCCCACCCCCGCCGCACGCGCCGCCGCCATGTCGGTGGGCTGGTCGCCGATGAAGACCGAGCGCGCGAGATCGAGGCCGAGACGTCGTTCCGCTTCCAAAATCATGCCTGGTGACGGCTTGCGCCAGACGCTGTCGCGGTCGTAGGCGGGAACGGCGGCGCCCGGCAGGTAGGGGCAGTGGAAGACCGCGGCGAGCGGCGCGCCCGCCGCCGCGAAGCGTTCCGCCATCCAGCCGGTGAGCGCCTGGAACTCCGCCTCCCCATAGCGGTCGCGGGCAATGCCGGACTGGTTCGTTGCGATGGCGATCCGGTAGCCGAGGTCGACCGCCCGGCGGGCCAGCGGCAGGATGCCGTCCATGAACGCGAAGCGTTCGACCGTGCCGACATAGCCGTGATCGACGTTGACCACGCCGTCGCGGTCGAGCAGCAGGGCGCGCGCCGCCACGGGGATCAGCCGCGCGGGCCCAGCACGCGGCCGGCGACCGCGTCCAGCTTCGCCAGCAGCGCCGGGTCGCGCTTCTCCGGCGCCGTGATCAGCGCGTTGTCGAGCGCGGTGTGGCAGCCCTGCCGGCAGCAGGCGTCGCGGTGGCGCAGGCGCGGGGCGAGATCCGTCACCAGGGCGCGGGCCTTGGCGGCGTTCTCCACCAGCACCTTGATGATGGCGTCGACCGTCACATGGTCGTGGTCGGGGTGCCAGCAGTCGTAGTCGGTGACCATGGCGACGGTGGCGTAGCAGAGCTCCGCCTCGCGGGCCAGCTTGGCCTCCGGCATGTTGGTCATGCCGATCACGTCGCAGCCCCAGCTCCGGTAGAGGTTGGACTCGGCGACGGTGGAGAATTGCGGCCCCTCCATAACCAGATAGGTGCCGCCGCGCTGGTGCGGGATGGCGAGCGCTTCCAGCGATTGCCGGATGGCGTCGCCCATGCGTCCGCAGACCGGGTGCCCCAGCGCCACATGCGCCACCATGCCGGTGCCGAAGAAGGACTTCTCCCGCGCGAAGGTGCGGTCGATGAACTGGTCGGCCACCACGAAGGTGCCGGGCGGCAGATGCGCGCGCAGCGACCCCACCGCCGACACCGACAGGATCTCGGTGACGCCCGCGCGCTTCAGCGCGTCGATGTTGGCGCGGAAGTTGATCTCCGACGGCGGGATGCGGTGGCCGCGGCCGTGGCGCGGCAGGAAGACCAGCTTTTGCCCGTCCAGCTCGCCCATCAGCAGCTCGTCCGACGGCTCGCCGAAGGGGCTGTCCACACGGACCCAGCGCCGGTTCACCAGACCGTCGATCTCATAGACGCCGCTGCCGCCGATCACGCCCAGCACCGGGGGGGTTCCGGGTACCACCGTCATATGCTCCTCCGTCCGTCCGACCGTCCCTCTCATGGCACGGCGGCGGCCCGGCGGGCAACCGGATCGCGCGGCGACCAAACGGCCGGTTCCAAAGCCTGGAGTGCCCCGGTATAGTTCGCACCGCAAAACGGCCGGGCCGATCCCGCTCCCGTCCGGCCCCGATCCCTCGAGTCCGCATGCAGGTTCACACCGACCAGACCCCGACGACGGACCCGCTGGCGCGCATCGTCATCGTCAACTACAACTCCGCCGGCTACGTCAACCGCTGCATCGACAGCCTGCTGGTGCAGACCGAGCAGCGCTTCGAGGTGGTGATCGCCGACAACGCCTCGACCGACGTCGACGCCATCCGGCTGCCGGACGACCCGCGCTTCCGCTTGGTCCGCCTCGACCGCAATCTGGGCTTCGCCGCCGCCAACAATTTGGCGGCGGCCGGTGCCACCGCCCCCTGGATCGTCACCCTCAACCCCGACGCCTTCCCGCGGCCGGACTGGCTGGAGATCCTGATGGCCGCCGCCCGCCGCCATCCGGACGCGGCGATGTTCGGCTCCACCCAGCTTTTCGCCGACGACCCCTCGATGGTCGATGGGGAGGGCGACCGCTATTCGATCTTCGGGCTGGCCTGGCGGGTCAATTACGGCCGCCCGGGGGTGGCGCCCTACTACACCGGCGAGGTGTTCTCACCCTGCGCCGCGGCGGCGATGTACCGGCGCGATGTCTTCGAGCGGGTCGGCGGCTTCGACGAGGCCTTCTTCTGCTACTGCGAGGACGTGGATCTGGGCTTCCGCATC
Source organism: Azospirillum oleiclasticum (assembly GCF_013423485.1). Taxonomy (GTDB): domain Bacteria; phylum Pseudomonadota; class Alphaproteobacteria; order Azospirillales; family Azospirillaceae; genus Azospirillum; species Azospirillum oleiclasticum. The sequence continues at coordinate 20,159 of NZ_JABFFR010000054.1, read as the reverse complement.
CGTCTCGCCGGCGGGTGCGCCTACCAGATCGGCGACGCGGTGGTGCACCATGTCAGCTCCGGCGTGTCCAAGCAGTACGGCGACTTCGCGCTCTACCACGGCATCCGGAACCTGTTCTGGACCATGGTGAAGAACGTCCCCTTTCCGGTCATCCTGCTGACCCTGCCGCTGCATGGGCTGGCGCTCGCCTATCTGCTGGCCTTCCGCTGGCGCGCCCAGCGCGCCCGCACCGCGCGCCGTGCCATCCGTGACGCGATCCTGGGCGTCCGCCACGCGGTGCGCCAGCGCCGCTCCATCCAGCACGGGCGTTGCATTTCCGTGCTGGATCTGATGCGGGCGATGACCTGGAACCCCATCAAGGTGAAGCTCAGGCAGTGAGCAGCGGCGCTCTCACGCCAGCCGCCAGCCGTGCTTGGCGAAGTAGCGCAGGGCCGAGGCGGCGAACAGGCGGATGTGGAGCCAGCCCTTGCGGGCCGCCTTGCCGCCGTAATGCACGATGCGCACCGCCGGCACATAGGCGACGGTGCCCAGAGCCGCCGCCCGCTTGGACAGGTCGAAATCCTCGAAATACAGGAAGAAGCGCTCGTCGAAGCCGCCCAGCGTCTCCAGCGCGTCGCGCCGGAACAGCATGAAGGCGCCGCCGGCATATTCCACCCCGTGCACCGGCTCCTCCCCCGTCAGGTCGCGCATCTCGTAGCGGGCGAGGCGGCCGGCGAAGCGGCGTTTCAGGAAGCCCGGCGCGAAGCCGCGCAGGCCCAGATCCAGCAGGGTGGGGGTGCGCTTGCAGATGAACTCCTGCCCGCCCGCTTCGTTGGACACGCGCGGGCTGAGCAGCACCACGCCCGGATTGGATTTCATGAAATGAAATCCTTCAAGCAAAGCTTGCGGGTCGAGCAGGATGTCGTGGTTGAGCACGAGGTGGAAGGCTCCCCGCCCCTGCCGGATGGCGCGGTTGTGGCCGGCGCCGTAGCCGACGTTGCCGTGCCCGGACAGCAGCGTCACCGGCATGGCCGCGGCGACGCCGGACTCCGCCACGATCCCGCGGAGGCGCGCCTCTTCCCCTTGTTCCTCCCCCCCGGGTTCCTCCCCCCCGGTCTCGGCGTTATCGACCAGCCACAGGGCGGTGTCCCAGCCGGTGGCGGCGCGCAGCACCGCGGCGGCGGCGGTGATGCTCGCCAGCGCCTCGGCCAGCACGCGGCCGTCGGGGTGGTACAGCACCACCGACAGGTCGATGGTGCCGGTCTTCTCCCCGCTGGCCCCCTCCCCGCCGCCGCCCGGATCCGCGGCCGTCACGGCCCGCCCCGGTCGTCGTCGTCCCGGTCGCCGGCATGATCCCCGGCATGATCCTCGGGGGCGCCGATGTCGAGCAGCCGGGCGCGCGAGACGTGGGCGTGCAGCGCGCCGGGGGCGGCCGCCTCCAGCACGTCGCGCTCCAGCGACGCGGCGTCCGACGCCGCCAGCCGGTCGAGGAAGGCGGCGGAGAACAGGTAAATGCCGGCGCCGACCACCCCGTGCCCCGGCCGCCGCCCGTCGAAGCGCCGGATCCGCCCGTCGGGGCCGATCTCCACCCGACCGTAGCGGCCGGTGTCCGGCACCTCCGCGCACAGCACCGAGGCCTGCGCGCCGGACAGCCGGTGCGACGCGACGAAAGCGCGCAGGTCGGCGTCCAGGAAGGTCTCGCCGTTGGCGACCAGCACCGGGTCGCTGCCCAGCTCGCCGCGCACGAAGCGCAGCGCCCCGGCGGTGCCGAGCGGCCTGGGCTCCACCGAGCAGGTGACCTCCAGCCCGCGCCGCGCCCCCCCCTGCGCCAGCCAGGCGGTCACCCGGTCGGCCCTGTGGCCCAGGCACAGCACCACGCGGCGCGCCCCGAACCCCGCGAAATGGTCGAGCAGATGGCCGAGGAAGGCCCGGCCCGCCACCGGGGCCAGCACCTTCGGCGTGTCGCCCGGCACCCCGCGCAGGCGGCTGCCCAGCTCGCCGGCGAGCACGACCACATCGATCCCTTGAAGCGCCTCCTCGGGCCGCACCGATATCCCCCCGCTTCGTCTGCCCCGCCGCAAAGCGCTAGAGAATAATCGTCAAGGCACCCTTAACCAAGCGCTCCGCCCGCCCCGCCCGCTGTTCCCTGCGCAACTTTCGGAGTAGACGCTTTCCCCGTGCCGTCCGCGGCCGAAGAGGGATCATCCCCGCCGCCGCCGGTGTTGTAGGCTGCCGTCTGACCCCGGATCGAAGCGGCGGGTCGAAGCGGTGGGCCGAAGCGGTGAAAGGGACCATGGTGGAACGCGGGCATGTTCTGGTCACCGGTGGCGCCGGCTACATCGGGTCGCACGCCGTGCTGGCGCTGCGGGACGCCGGGATCCCGGCGGTGGTGCTGGACGATCTGTCAACCGGGCGCCGCGCCGCGGTTCCGGCGGACGTGCCCTTCGTGGAGGGCGACGCCGGCGACCCTGCGCTGCTGGCCGAGGTGCTGGAGCGCCACCCCATCGGCACGGTGATGCATTTCGCCGGCTCCATCGTGGTGCCGGAGTCGGTGGAGAAGCCGCTCGCCTACTACGCCAACAACACGCTGGCCAGCCACGCGCTGGTCGAGGCCTGCCTGCGGGCCGGGGTCGGGCGCTTCGTCTTCTCCTCCACCGCCGCCGTCTACGGCATCCCCGGGACGCTGCCGGTGGACGAGGAGGCGCCGACCCGGCCGATCAACCCCTACGGCCGCTCCAAGCTGATGACCGAGTGGATGCTGCGCGACGCGGCGGCGGCGCACGGGCTGAAGGTGGTGGCGCTGCGCTACTTCAACGTCGCCGGCGCCGACCCCGCGGGCCGCGCCGGCCAGTGCTCGCGCGCCGCCACCCACCTGATCAAGGTCGCCTGCGAGGCGGCGGTCGGCCGGCGCCCCGGGCTGCTGGTCTTCGGCGACGACTACCCCACGCGCGACGGCACCTGCGTGCGCGACTACGTGCATGTCAGCGACCTCGCCGACGCCCATGTCGCGGCACTCCGCCACCTGGAGGGCGGCGGCGAGGGCGGCGTCTTCAACGTCGGCTACGGCCACGGCTCCACGGTGCGCGAGGTGGTGGCCGCGGTGGAACGGGCGGCGGGAGCCCCGCTGTCCGTGCGCATCGACGGCCGGCGCGCCGGCGACCCGCCGGAGCTGGTGGCCGGCATCGCCCGCATCACCCGGACCTTCGGCTGGCGCCCGCGCTTCGACGACCTCGACACCATCGTCGCCACCGCGCTGGCCTGGGAACGCCGGCTGCTGGAGACGGTGGGGTAGCGGGGGCTTTCCTGCGGACGGAACATCGCTTACTCTTCTGTATGCAGAAAGGCGATGAACATTCCGCAGGGGCGCCATGTCCATCAACATCAAGAATCGTGAAGCGGAGGCCCTGCTGGAGGAGCTGAAGGCGGCCACCGGCAAGGGCACATCGCAGCTCGTTCTGGAGCTTCTGCGCCGGGAGGCTTCGCGATTGCGCGCGCGCCGGATCCGCAGCGCCGACGAGGCCGAAGCCCGTCTGGCGTTGTTGCACCGTGAGCTTGCCACCCAACCGGTTCTCGATCCGCGGTCGCCCGACGAGATTCTCGGCTACGACGAGAACGGGTTGCCGCGCTGATGGTGGTCGACACCTCCGCCATCATGGCGATCCTGCTCGCCGAACCCGACGCCGTGCATTATGCCCGCGCCATCGGAAAGGCCGATGCTTGTCTTATCTCGGCGGCAACGGCGCTGGAATGCTCGATCGTATCGATCGCCCGTTTCGGCAACGATGCCACCTTGTCCGCCTGGATGGCCGATCACGGTTTCGAGGTGGTGCCGGTCGATGCCGTCCAGGTCGCTCTCGCTCGCGACGCCTTCCTGCGTTTCGGAAAGGGGCGTCATCCGGCCGCTCTCAACTACGGCGACTGCTTTTCCTACGCCCTGGCCAAGGCCCGCCGTGAGCCCCTGCTTTTCAAGGGCAGGGACTTTTCACAGGCCGACCTGCCCTCCGCCTTGGATTCTTTGCAGTGACCCGATGCCGGGGGTGCGGTCCGGTGGTGGCGCGGGTGGCGGTTCCCGCGTCGCTTGCAATGCGGAGTGCGAGCCTTTATCGGATCGGCGGTGTGCCGGCCTGACCGGCCGAGGGCATCCGAACCAGCCTGTCCGACGGGGGGCCGCCCGCAGCGCCGATGACCACCACCCCTCCCGACCCGTCCCCGCCCGCGGGGCTTCTGCGCCGGCTCGCCGCCGGGGCCGGGGCGCAGGGGCTGGCCAGCGCCGTGCTGCTGGCGGGCCAGCTCCTGTCGGTGCCGGTGCTGCTGGGCGCCTGGGGGGCCGACGCCTACGCCGACTGGCTGGTGCTGTCGGCGGCGGCGGGGCTGCTGGCGCTCGCCGATCTCGGGCTGCACGGCCATCTCAGCAACGCGCTGCGGGCGGCTTGGGCGCGCGGCGACGAGGCGGGCGGGCGGCGCATCCTGCAATCCGGGCTGGGGGTGTACGCGGCGCTGACCGGCGGGCTGGCCCTGCTGGTGGGGGTGGCGGCGCTGGCCATGGCGGCGCTGGGCGTGGACGGGCCGGCCCTGCTGGGCGTGGCGGGGTCCGACGGCGCCGGGGCGACGCTGCTGCTGCTGCTGGCGGCCACGCTGCTGCTGCTGCCGCGCGGGCTGGTGGCGACCGTCCATTCCGCGCGCGGCGCGTTCCACCGCGAGGTCGGGGTGCTCACCCTGTCGCTGGCCGGGCTGCAGGGCGCCCCCATGCTGGCGGCGCTGGCCGGGGGCGGGCCGCCGCAGGCCGCCGCCGCGCAGCTCGCCGCCGCCCTGCTGCTGGGCTGGCTGCCGCTGTTGCGGGGCCTGCGCCGGCGCTACCCGGATCTGGAGCTCCGCCCCTTGCCGCCGACGCGGGACGAGCTGCGCCGCATCGCCGCGACGGCACCGCTCTACGCCGTGCAGCAGGGCGGCGTGCTGGTGCTGGTCAACGCCCCGGTGCTGCTGCTGGGCTGGCTGGCGGCGCCGGCCGCCGTGGTGGCCTTCGCCACGCTGCGCACCCTCGTCGGCCTGGTCCGCCAGAGCGTGCAGCAGGTGGCGGTGGTGCTGGGGCTGGAGATGGCGCGGCTGTGCGCCCGCGGCGAGCTTGCGGGGGCCGCCCGGCTGCACGCCGGCAGCGCCGCGGCGCTGGGCTGCGCGACCGGGCTGCTGGCGGGGGCGGTCTGGGTGGCCGGGCCGCCGGTCTTCGCGCTGTGGACGCACGGGACGACTCCCTTCGACCCGCTGGTGGCGGCGCTGCTGCTGGGTGGGCTGCTGCTGCGGGCGCCGGTGCAGGGGGCGGCCGCGACGCTGCGTCTGGTCGACCGGCCGGGGGTGGTGGCCGCGGTGCAAGCGGGGGAGGTGGCGGCCCTGCTGCTGCTTGCCCCGGCGCTGATCCCATGGGCGGGCGCGGCGGGTGCCGCGCTGGCGGCCGCGGTCGCCGAGGGGCTGGTCTCCGGCCCCTGGGTGCTGCGGGCGGCGGGCCGGCTGTTCGGCGCGGCCGTGCTGCGGCCGGCGCTGCGCGCCGGGGCGGCGGCCCTGGCCGGGCTGCTGGCCGCCCTGCTGGCCGGCGCCCTGGTCGGCCTGGTGATTGATCCGGTGGGGCCGGCGGGGCTCGCCGTCTTCGCGGCGCTGTGGGCGGCGGTCGCCGTCCCGCTGCTGGTCGCCGTCCTCGACACCGGGCAGCGGGCATGGCTGCTCGGGCGTTTGCGCCATCACACCACCACAGGACGCCCCGCATGCTGAAGACACGCGTGCTCAAGACCCTGGCCGCCGTCGGCAACGCCGTCCACCAGCGCGCCCGCCTGCTGCTGGAGCTGCGGCGCTGCGCCGGGGACGGGATCGTGGTGCCCGGCTGGCTGGCCCGGCGGGCGCTGCGCCGGCCGACGGCGGCGGAGGATCTGGTGGATTTCCTGCGCTTCCTGCGGCCGGAGCAGCCGCTGTTCCTGGTCGATGCCGGGGCCAACCGGGGCGACTGGGCGGCCGACTTCCTGGCGCTGTTCCCCGACACCACGGTGCTGGCGGTGGAGCCGGTGCCGGCGACCTTCGAGCGGCTGAGCCGCCGCTTCGCCGGCGACCCCCGCGTGCGGCCGGTCAACGCGGCGCTGTCGGATCGTGCCGGCCCGGTGGTGATGCGGGTCGGGGCCGAGGACACGCTGGCCAGCCTGCACGACTACGCCGCCCCCTTCGCCGGCTTCCGCGGCCAGGACGGGGCGGAGGAGGGCGGGCGCGCGGCGGTGACCGTGCCCGCCCTGCGGCTGGACGATCTGCTGTCGGAGGGGCCGTCGCCGGGCTGGACGGATGGCCGTACGGGCGTGCTGAAGGTGGACGTGCAGGGGCACGAGGCGGCGGCCCTGGCCGGTGCGCCCGCCCTGCTGGCGCGCATCGACGTGGCGATCGTCGAACTGTCCTTCGTGGAGGAGTATGCGGGGGTGGAGCCGTCCTTCGGCGCCTGCGCCGGGCTGCTGGCGGCGGCCGGCCTGCACCCGGCGATCTTCCAGGAATACGGGCGCCACATCATGCCGCACGCGGTGGAGCGCGACGTGATCTTCGTCCGCCGCCACCTGCTGGAGCGGATCATCGGATAACGGGCGATCAGGTGGCCCCGCCCGCCTTGCGGGCGATCAGGTGGGCGTACGCGTCCATCAGCCGCTCCGCGTACGCGCCCCATCCGGCGATGGCGCGGGTGCGCGCGACGGCGGCCTCCGACATCGCGTCCAGCAGGTCGCGGTCGGCGTGCAGCCGGCGCAGCCGGTCGGCGATGCCCTCCACGTCGCCGACCGGCAGGATGAAGCCCTCCCGCCCGTCGGTGAACAGGTCGCGCGATCCGGTGTGCTCCGAGGCGATCACCGGGCAGCCGCAGGCCATGGCCATCGCCTGCACCAGGGCCAGCCCCTCCTCGATGGAGGGCAGCACCATCACGCTGGCCCGCGACATCTCGCGCACCAGCCCGGAGAGCGGCAGGTGCCCCAGCAGATCCATGGGCTCGACCGGGAAGCGGCGCAGCAGCTCCCGCCCCACCGGCGGACCGACCCCCACCACCACCAGCCGGGCCCCCGGCAGCCCGGCCATCCGGAAGGCCTGGAGCAGGTGGTGCAGCCCCTTGCGCACACCGGTCTGGCCGACGAACAGCACGCGGAACTCCGGCGCCCGCGGCTCCGACCGCCGGAAGATGCGCAGGTCGACGCCGTAGGGGGCCAGGATCAGCTTCTCCGCCGGCACCCCCTGCTCCAGGAAGCTGTCGCGCACGAAGCCGGAAGGGACGGTGATGGCGTCGGCCAGCGCGTACTCCTCCAGCTCCCGCCCGATGGCGCGGGCGTCGGTGCCGGGCCAACGCAGCCCCAGCCGGTCGTACTCCTCCCGCATCAGCCGGTCCTGCACCAGGATGTGGGCGGAGCCGCGGTCGCACACGTGCGGGATGCCGCGCCGCCGCGCCTCCGCCCCGGTCGCCACCCCGATCCGGCACTGCGCGACCACCAGGTCGCAGTCCGGCAGGTTGCGGGCGACGTGCGCGTCGAGCGTGCGCTGCACCCAGCTGGACCACAGGTCGTCCATGTGCGCGTTGAACCAGGGCCAGCGCATCAGCGCCATGTAGGGCGCCTGCAGCCAGGGGAAGCTGCGGATCATGGCGGGGTCGACGCCGGTGTCGCGCAGCTTGAACAGGGGATAGCCGCTGAACACGGCGGCGAGCGCGCCGCGCGTCTGGAGCTCGCGGGCGAGATCCATGTGGTTGAAGCGCGAGAGGGTCGATACGACGATGCGCAAGGGCGTGTCCCGGCGATGTCACGGGTGGGGAGTCGGGTGCTGCCCGGCCCCTTATAGATGGCGCGAGCGCGCTGCGGCAACGGCAACCCAGGGGGGACGCACGGCGGTTCCTTGCAATCCGCTCCGCCCGCCGCTATGCAGGCGGAACGGCACCCCTTGCGAAACGCCCCATGACACGCTCTCCGCCGCCGTACGCGTCCCAGCCGTACGCCTCTTCCCCGCGCGACGCGGGGCGGCGGTCCGGCGATGCCGGTGCACCGGTTCGGCTGGCGGTGCTGGCCCCGCACCCCGTCCATTACAGCTGCGCCCTGCTGCGCCGGATCGCGCGCGAGCCGGATATCGAGCTGACCGCCTTCTTCGGCTCCGACATCACGGTGCGCCCGCACCATGATTCCGGCTTCGCCGCCCGCATCGAATGGGACGTGCCGCTGCTCGACGGCTTCCGGCACGAGCTGCTGCCGGCCTGGGGGCGCTCGCGGGAGACGTCCTTCTGGTGGCCCTTCGTCCACGGGGTCGGCCGGCGGCTGGCGGAGGGGCGGTTCGACTGGCTGCTGGTGCACGGCTACAACCGGCCGGCCCACTGGCTGGCCATGGCGCAGGCCCGCCGGCGGGGGATCGGGGTGATGATCCGCGACGAGGCCAACGCCATCAGCCGGCCGCGGGGGTTGTTCAAGCGCGCGGTCAAGCCGCTCTACTTCGCCCTGCTCGACCGCGCGGCCGACCGCTTCCTCAGCGTCGGCACGCTGAACGCCGCCTATTACCGCGAGCTCGGCATTTCCGACGCCAAGATCGTGCCGGTCCCCTGGGCGGTCGACAACGCCTTCTTCCAGGCCGGGGATGAGGACGTCCGCGACGGCGACGTCCGCGACGGGGCCAAGCCGGCGGAGCTGCGGCGGCAACTCGGCATCCCGACGGACAGCCCGGTGATCCTCTACGCCTCGCGGCTGCAGCGGCGCAAGCTCCCCGACCTGGTGCTGGATGCCTTCCGGAGCCTGTCCCCGGCGGCGGCGGCGCGCGACCCGCATCTGGTCTTCGTGGGCGAGGGCGAGATGGCCGCCCCCCTGCGCGCCGCCGCCGCCGGGCTCGGCGGCGTCCATTTCGCCGGCTTCCAGGGCCAGCGGGCGATGCGGCGATTCTACGATCTGTGCGACGTGTTCGTGCTGCCGTCGGTGCACGAGCCCTGGGGGCTGGTGGTGAACGAGGCGATGAACCTGGGCCGGCCGGTGGTGGTGAGCGATCAGGTGGGCAGCGGGTACGATCTGGTCCGCGATGGCGAGAACGGCTTCGTGGTCCCCGCCGGGGATGTGGGCGCGCTGGCCGCGGCCCTGTCGGCGATCCTGGCCGATCCCGAACGTGCCCGGCGCATGGGACGGCGCAGCCGCGAGATCATCGACGGCTGGGACTGCGAGGCGGATGTGCGCGGCCTGCGCCGGGCGCTGGGGTTGCCGCCGGCCGCACCCGCCGGGGGGGCGCTGGCATGACGGCCGTCTCCTCCCCGCCGGGTCCGGCCGCCGCCGACCGGTTCGGTTCGGGCCTGCTGGCCTGCGTCGTGGCCGGCCTGCCCATCGGGCTGGATGTCGAGCTGATCGGGCGCGTCACCGGCACCGAGCTGGTGGTGCTGGTGCTGCTGCCGGTGCTGCTGCTGCACGGGCGTGTGCCGGCGCTCGCCGGGCCGATGCGGACGCTGATCGTGCTGGCGCTGGTCTGGCTGGTCGCCCAGTTCGTCAGCGACATCGCCAACGAGACCACGGCGGACAACATGCTGCGCGGGGCCGCCCGCGCGCTCGTCACCGCCTTCCTGCTGCTGGGTTTCTTCGCCTTGGCCGGGGACCGGCCACGCAACCTGCACGCCATCTATCTGGCCTTCGCCGTGGGGTTGCTGATCGGCGCCCGTGTCAACCCGTCCGACTATTTCGAAGCCGACAGCTGGAAGTTCGGCTATGGCAGCGGCACCACCATGCTGATCGTCGCCGTTGCCGGTCTGGCCTGGGCCTGGGGAATGCGCTCCGTCGCCATCGGGATCTGCGTGCTGGCCGGCATCCTGAACCTGTTCATGGGTTTCCGCAGCATGGCGGGCATGGCGGTGATGACCGGGCTGCTGCTCGGCCTGTCGACGCTGCTCGGCGAGCGCAGCCGCGGCACCTCGACGCTCCAGGTGGTGGTGATCTTCACGGTGCTGGCGGCGGGCGGTGCCGGGATGATCGAGCTCTACGCCGAGGCGGCGCAGAGCGGCCTGCTCGGCCTGGAGGAGCAGGAGAAGTATTTCCAGCAGGTGGACGAGCGCGGGGTGCTGCTGTCCGGCCGGGCCGAGTTCCCGGTGGCGCTGGAGGCGGTGATGGAGCGCCCCCTGCTCGGTCACGGCTCCTGGGCCGCCAACGAGCATTACGCCATCCGCATCTGGGAGATGTCCGGCTTTCATCTGGACGACATCCCGTTCGAGGCCAGCGACCTGATCCCCTCGCACTCGCACCTGATGGGTGCCTGGGTGGAGGCCGGCGTCTTCGGGGCGCTGTTCTGGTTCTACGTCCTGCTGCTGCTGGCGCGGGCCTTCGTCGCCATGGTGCGCAACGGTGCGGTTGCCGACCCGGTGCTGGTGTTCACCCTGATGAACCTGCTGTGGGCGGTCTTCTTCTCCCCCTACGGCCTGAGCAACCGGGTGTTCGGCTGCTTCGCCATCGTCGTCGCGGTGACGGTGCTGCGGCTTGACGCCCGCACCCGCGCCGACCTTGTCCCCCGCCGGCCGCCCCCCCATTCCCCGATCGCGCACCGGGAGCGGCCGGGGGCGCTGCCGTGAGGATCAGCATCGTCACCCTCAGCTTCGACCAGGGGGAGTTCCTGGAGCGGGCCATGCGCTCCGTGCTCGACCAGGACCATCCCGACCTGGAGTACATCGTCGTCGATCCCGGCTCCACCGACGGCAGCCGCGCCATCATCGAGCGCCACCGCCACCGGCTGGCGCGGGTGATCCTGGACCCCGACGACGGCCCGGCCGACGGGCTGAACCGCGGGCTGGCCGCCGCCACCGGCACGCTGTTCGGCTACATCAACGCCGACGACCGGCTGCTGCCGGGGGCGCTGGCCCGCGTCGCCGCCGCCTTCGCCCGCGATCCCCTGGCCGACGTCGCCTGCGGGCACGGCTACATCGAGGATCTGCGGTGCGGGCACCGCTACCGGGTGAACGTCAGCCGGCCGCCGGTGCGGCCCTGGGCGCTCGCCTTCGGCGGTGTGGCCACCCTGCAGCAGGGCACCTTCTTCCGCACCGCCGCGGTGCGCGCGGCCGGCGGCTTCAACCCGGCCAACCGCACCTGCTGGGATGGCGAGCTGCTGGCCGGGCTGGCGCTGGCCGGGGCGCGCTTCACCCGCATCGACGCGCCGCTGGCGGTCTTCACCCTGCACGGCCGCTCCATCTCCGGCACCGGCCGGCTGGAGGCGCAGTACCGGCAGGACGAGGCCCGCCTGTTCGCCCGGCTGATGGGCCGCGGGCCCGCCCCCGGCGACGGGCTGCGGCGGCTGGCGGCGCGGGCCCTGAAATGGGGCTGCAACCCGGACGCCGCCGTCTGGCGGCTGCGCCGTCTGCTCCAGCCCGTCCAGCCGCTGCCCGGCGGGGGCGATGGCTGGGGGGACGGTGGATGAGCGGGGACGGGCCGCGCGCGCTGTTGGGGAACGGGCTGCGCAACCGGCTGCGCCGGCTCGCCAACGTCCTGGACCCCGGGCGGCGGCTGCGCCGCCTGCCGCAGCGGCTGCGGGCGCGGCGCTTCCGCGCCGCCCACCGCGTGCTGACGGCGGCCGAGGCCGGCGCCCTCATCGCCCGGCGGATCGGGGACGGCACCCCGTCCGCCGTCGGCAAGATCGGCAATTCGGAGCTGCGGCTGCTGGTCCGCTGGTGGCGCGCGGCGCGGCGGGGGCGGGAACCGCGCTTTCCCGGCTGGCTGCGCGAGGAGGCGATGGTCGGCCCCGGCCTGTTCCCCGCCGACAACGCCACCCTGGCGCGGGCCGCCGCCCTGTGGGTGGAGCGGCTGCGGGCGGTCGATCTGCTGGCGGTCTGGCACAACCGGGGCGAGGCGGACATCCTGCGCGCCCACGGCCCGGCCGCCGTCTTCACCGAGTTCGCGGCGCTGGAGCCCTACCGGCTGGCCTGGCCCTGGACGCGGGCGCTGGCCGGACGGCGGGTGGCGGTGGTCACCCCCTTCCCGCGCACGGTGCTGGCCCAGTACGCCCGCCGTCATGAGATTTGGGGCCGGGAGATCTGGGGCGGGGCCGGCGTCCTGCCGGACTTCGACCTGCGGGTGGTGGAGGTCCCCTTCGGCCCGGCGCTGGTGCCGCCCGCCGAGCCCGACTGGTTCGCCCGTCTCGCGATGCTGGAGGAGCGGCTGGAGCGGGAGCCCTTCGACGTGGCGCTGATCGGCGCCGGGGCGTTGTCGATTCCGCTGTGCGCGCACGCCAAGGCGCTGGGGCGCATCGGCATCCACACCGGCGGGGCGACCCAGGTGCTGTTCGGCATCCGCGGCCGCCGCTTCGAGGCGGAGGCGCACATCGCCCCCCTGATGAACGCCCACTGGGTCCGCCCGCTGCCGGAGGAGACGCCGGAGCGCTGCGCCCTGGTGGAGAACGCCGCCTACTGGTGACGCCGGTCCGCCGCTACGACAGATACAGCTTCGCCGCATCGGCCGCGATGTAGGCGGCGGAGAACAGCAGCAGGGGCAGGTAGCCGATGGCCGGCGCCCGCCCCCGATCTGGCCCCGACTCCGGGCTTGGCAAGCGGCCGAAGAACAGGGCGAGCGTCAGCAGGGCCACCGGTTCGGGGTAGCGCTGGTAGGCCGGCGAGACGAAGACCAGCCCGCCCAGGCAGCAGAGGAGTGCTGCGATCTCCAGCGGCATCCCGCCCATCCGCCGGCACGTCTCCAGCACATAGGCGGCCAGCAGCGCCCCGGCCAGCACCAGCGGCAGCAGCGGCAGCGAGCGGTCCAGGAGGCTGGGGCTGTAACGTGCGATGGACCAGACCACCGATCCCCAGCGCCCCGCCGCCGGATCGAAGGAGGAGGGCACCGCCAGCCAGACCACCGCACCGGCGGCCAGCGCGGCGATGACCAGCCGCCGTGTCTGCGCCCCGCCGAGGAAGCGGCGCAGGTCGGCCGCGCGCACCGGCCCGAAGATGAAGGCCATGACACCCAGATAGGCCAGCGCATGCAGCCCGGCGGCGGGGAACAGCCCGGCGGCGTTCATGTCCGGCGTGATCCCCGGCGGGACCAGACCGCCCCAGGCCACGGCATGGACCGCCAGCAGGGCGAGCGCTGGCAGCAGCTCGGCGGCGGTCTCCCTAGGGCTGAAGCGGCGCCCGTCGCGGGTGAAGGCGCGGGCCAGGGTGGGGGCGAACAGGGTCGGCGCCAGCAGGTGCCGGGTGCCGACCATCGCCAGACCCGCCGCCCCCCGCCCCGCCAGACCGCGTCCCGCCAGCCCGCTGCGGACGGCCAGCAGGAACAGCGCCAGCATCAGCAGCCCGGCCACGTCGGTTCCGAAATAGGCGGTCGATTGCACGGTGAACCAGGACACCGTCAGGGGCAGCAGCAGCAGCGGCCGCAGCGGGTCCTCCGTCCGGCCGAGCAGCCGGACGGCGCAAAGGATGAGCAGCAGGCCCAGCCCCCCGTTCAGCAGCCGCAGCCCGGTCATGCCGTGCTCGATCGTGCCGATGCCCATCGCCCGCGCCGCCGCCGCGAAGGCCATGTGGTAGAGGGGAATCGAGGCGACGTACGCCTTGTGGTCCAGCGGCGCGAAGGGGTCCGCGACGAACAGATTCATCTGCGGCACATGGACCTGCACGGAATCGGCGGCGACCCCGGTGTCGAGCCGGATGTCCAGCAGGATCGCGGGCAGGGCCAGGGCGGTCAGCAGGCCGCAGAGAAGGACCGCCGGAAGGTGTTTGCGGATCATGCCCGATGGCCCCGTCGCCGAACCCGGAATGTTGCCGCCGTTGCCGGCCCATGGCGGAATGGTTGCAAATTCCGGGGCGTGAAACTACTTATCCAGGCCCTTCCCCGCAACACTTCGCAACATCGCGGTGCATGATGCCCGACGGTCAGCAGGAACCGCGCGTCTGCCTCGTCGCCACCCACACGGCCCCGGCGCTCGGCTGGGGCGGCATCGCCGAGAACACGGCGCGGCTGGCGCGCGCCTGGGCGGCGGCCGGGCGCCCCTTCGCGCTGTGCGTCAGCGACGGGTCGGAGGGGCCGTCCCTCACCGCCGCGGCCGTGGCGCGCCATCTGGGGCTGCCGTCAGGCGGGGGGCCGGGTGGGGAAGCGGAGGTGCCGATCCATCTCTACCGCGCCTGGGGCTGGAAGCGCTGGGGCTTCGGGCCGGGGGCGCTGCCGGCGCTCTACCGCGCCTGCCGCGACGCCGAGCGGGTGTACGTCAACGGCGTCGCCACCTGGCCCACCAGCCTGGCGGTGCTGGTCTGCCGGTGGCTGGGGCGCCCTTATGCGGTGGCGGTGCATGGCGGGCTGATGCCCGGCCATGTCGACCACATCCGCCGGCGCAAGCCGTTGAAATGGCTGTTCTACCGGCTGATCACCCTGCCCGGCCTGCGGGCCGCCCGCGCGGTGCACGCCACCGCCGCGGTGGAGGCGGACGGGGTGCGCGCGCTGCTGCCCGGCGCGCGGGTGGTCGACATCCCCAACGCGCTCGACCCGGCGGACTGGCCGCCGCTGCCGCCGCGCACGCCCGACGGCGGGCGGGTGCTCTGCTACATCGGCCGGCTGTCGCCGGAAAAGGGCATCCTGCCCTTCCTGCGGCTGTGGCTGGAGGAGCGGGGGCCGCGCGACCGGCTGATCGTCGCCGGCTCCGGCGGCGGGGAATACGGCGCCGCGGTGGAGCGGCTGGCCGCGGACGCCGATGGTGCCGTGGAGCTTTGCGGCTATGTCGACCACGCCGGTCTGCTGGACGCGCTGGCGCGCAGCGACCTGGTGGTGCTGCCCTCGGGGCTGGGCGAGGGCGGGGTGCGGGAGAATTTCGGCTATGCGGTGATCGAGGGCATGGCCACCGGGCGGCCGGCGCTGGTCAACCGCGGCATGGCCTGGGACGGGCTGGAGGCCGAGGGCGCCGGCCTGCTCTTCGACCCCGACCCGCAGAGCGCCCGCGCCGCCATACGCCGCGCCCTGGCTCTGGCCCCGGACGAGCTGGCGGCCATGGCCGCCGCCGCCCGCCGCGTGGTCGAGCGCGACTACCGGCTGGAGGTGGTGGCGGAGCGCGTGTGGCGGATGGTGACGGAGCGATGACCGACCCTCGAAGGACCGGCCCGCGAAAGACCGGTGGTTGTGCCGCCCCCGCCGCTTGCCTAGACTGCCGCCGCCGCCGCACGGGATGACCTAAGGATGCTTAAGGTCGACAGCGCCACCCTTCTCGCCCTGAACGCGCTGGTGCGCAGCAACCGGCTCAAGTTCCTGGGCGTGCTGGCGGCCGATCTGGCGGGGCTGCGCTACAGCGTGGTGCGGCTGGACCCGGCGGTCGCCTGCAACCTGCGCTGCGCCATGTGCTACTACAGCGACCCGGACTGGTACGCCGGCAACGCCGGCCCGCGCTTCACCCCCGACCAGATCCGCGCCGTCGCCGACGCCTTCTTCGGGGAAGCGCTCCAGCTCTACATCGGCTGCGGGTCGGAGCCGACCATGTGGAAGGATTACCCGGCCATCGTGGAGATGGCGAAGGCGCGCGGCGTGCCCTTCGTGTCGCTGGTCACCAACGCCCAACTCCTGCGCCGGCCGGAGCTGGAGCGGCTGGTGGCGTACGGGCTCGACGAGATCACCGTCTCCGTCCACGGCACCGACGCCGCCACCTACGAGCGGCTGATGACGGGTGCCCGCTGGCAGCGGCTGCACGACAACCTCGCCCTGCTGGAGACGGTGCGGCGGGAGGCCGGAGGGGCCAAGGGAGATGCCGCGGGGCCGGCGCTGCGGCTGAACTTCACCGCCAACAACGACAATGTCGCCCAGATCCCGGAGATCCTGACGGCCTTCGCCGCCTACCGCCCGCGCACCATCCAGATCCGCCCGATCATCACCGATCTCGGCAACACCGCCTACACCGACAAGGATCTGGCCCGCTCCCTGCCGGCCTACGAGGCGGGGGTGGCCGGTCTCCGCCGGCAGTGCGCGGAGGCCGGCGTGCGGCTGCTCGCCAACACCGCCGACCCGCTGGCCCGCGGCGCCAACCGCCGGGCGGTCGTCTACGAGCACGCGGTGCTGCGCTACATCAGCCCGCAGCGCGTGTGGAAGGAGGGCTACGACCCCGCCGCCCTGCCCTACCCCGCCTTCAAGCGCCGGACCGGCTTCCGCCGCTCCCTGCTGGGCTGGGCGCTCCGCGGCACCGCCGAACTGGAAAAGAGCAGCCACCTGTCGGCGTCGGAGGTGTTCTGAGCCTCACGCCAAGCTGTCCAGCGCCTCCCGGCAGGCCGTCTCGCAGCGGCGGCAGGACTCGGCGCAGATCCGGCAATGCTCATGCATGGCGGCGTGGCGTTCGCATTCCTCCGCGCAGATCCGGCAGGCCTCGGTGCAGGCCTGGACGGTCAAGCGGATCACCGCCTCGTTCGACCCGGTGCGGCGGGTGGCGATGGAACCGGTCGCCGTGCAGAGGTCCGCGCAGTCGAGGTTGAGGCGGATGCATTGGCGGAGTTCGGCGACCATGTCCTCGGCCAGACAGGCGTCGGCGCAGGCCGTGCAGGCCTGGGCGCAGGAATAGCAGTCCTCGATGCAGCGGATCAGGGCGTCGTTGACGCTCCCTTTCACGTCGGGGTGGGTGGCGATCATGGCGCGCGCCATCATGGGAGGGCCTCGTCGCGGCTGTTGAGGGGGGTATCCCCTGTCAACGGGCCGGCGGCGGGGATGTCACGGGGGCGGGCGGCTCCATGATCCGCCGGTACAGGAGCTCCGCCGCCGCCCGCGCCTCCGGCTCGACGGTGGCGAGCCCGTCGGGCGAGCCGGCCACCGCCGCCTCCAGCGCCAGCACCAGCGGCAGCGCCCGCTTGTCGATCCCCAGCTCGCGCAGGATCCCCAGCAGCCTCTCCCCATGCCCGAGCCGCACCGCCTGCCCCGCCACACGCCGGGCCAGCGCAATGCTGCTCCACAGCTCCGCCCCGAGCTGCGGATCGTCCAGCCAGCGTTGCAGATGCTCGCGCACGATGCCCCAGTTCTCGGCGGCTATGGCTTGGGAGACGGGGGCGGCGAGTTGTGGGTAATGCAGGGCATTCCATGCCTCTCGAAATTCGGCGGTATCGGGATCCAGGGTGAAGGCCCGGCGGTATACGGTCAGGGCTTCAAGGGGATTGAGCCAAAGCAGAGGAATGCCCAGACCGGCCCACGACCTTCCTGTTGATGGATCGAGACAGACGGCTTTTTGAAAGGCGGCCGTGGCCTCGTTGAAGCGCGCATGGTCTGCCACCAGAAGGGTTCCGAGCCGTGTCCAGGACCAGGCATCGGACGGGTCGAGGGCGAGCACTCTTCGGAAAGCGGCTTCGGCTTCATCGGAACGTCCTGGGCGGTCCAACAATGTTCCTAGATCACGCCAAACCAAGATCATGGATGGGTCGAGTATGATGGCCGTACGGAACGCCGATTCGGCTTCAGCGATCCGGCCATGATGGTCTGCAAGCACCTCGCCCAAGAAAAACCAAAGCTCGGCAATCGATGGATAGAGGCGGGTTGTCTTGTGGAAAGCGGCCTCGGCCTCGTCGAAACGGGCGAGGTGATTGGTCAGCAGCCTCCCTCTGTTGAACCAGGAACTACCATCCGACGGATCGAGAACGATGGCTTTGCGGAAAGCGATTTCGGCTTCGCTGAAGCGTTTGAAATGTTCGGTGAGCAAGACGCCCTGCTCGCGCCATGCGCGGCAGGAGTCTCCCCGTCGAAGCGCTTCCCCCACCGCTTCGGTTGCCGCCTCAAGGAAACCGCCGTCGCGGAAAGTTTTAGCAACCTTGGCCCACTCGTCGGACGTCGCTCCCGCCAGCCGCTCCCGCCCGAACGTCAGCCAACCCCGCGCCTCCCCCTCCAAAGGCACGGCAATCCGTCCGGCGCCCAGCAGCGTCCAGGCAAGGTGGCGATACAGCGCCGCACGGCCGGGGTCGAGCCGCACCTCCGCCTCCACCTCCTCGACCGTCAGGCTTGGCAGCCGCCACAATCCCCCGGCGCGCAGGTCGTACAGTCGCCCGATCTCCGCCCCGGTCAGCCCGATCCGCTCCAGTTCCGCCCGCTCCGCCGCCAGGATCGGCCGCAGGCGGTCGCGTTCGGCGGCGGCGGTCGCGGGGTTGCACAGGCGGTCGGCGCTGGCGCAGCGCTCCTCCCTGCTCAGGGTGAGGGAACCCAGGATCTGGTCGGGGTCCAGCCCGCCGAGGTTCTTGCGGTGGCCGTCCAGCGCGGCGCGGCAATGGGCCAGGGCTTCCAGGTCAACGTCGAAGTCGCCGGGGCCGCAGGGTGGTGCTTCGTCCGATCCGCCCAGCAGGGCGCGGGCGGCGCGGGCCTTCAGCGCGCGGGCGATGGCGCTGCCGTCGCCCTGCCATTCGGCGAGCGCGAAGTCGCGCAGGGCGTCGGTGCGCAGCCGTTCCGCCAGGGCGCCGCCGGGGGCCAGCAGCCCGTCCAGCTCCTCCCGGTCGTAGAGCGCCTCCAGGAACTCGGTCAGATAGGCCACCCGCTGGCGCAGGCGGCGGGAGCTGCGCATCTGCAGCCAGATGCGGAAGAGCTGTTCGGCGATGATGTAGAGCGTCTTCTTCCCCGGCTTCTTCTCCACCACCCCGTCGTTGGCGAGAAGCTCGAGCTGGGCGGAGACGGTGCGGGTCTCCAGCCCGGCTTGGCGGGCGATGTCGGCCGCCGGCATCCAGCGGCGGAGCTGGGCCATGGCGTGCACGATCACCTGCGCCTGCTCCGACAGCGCCTCCATCAGCGCCTTGTAGTAGGGGGTGGTGAGGTCCATCAGCCGCTCGAAATCCTCCACGGCGCGGCCGGTGGTGCCCTGGCGCAGCAGGTCGAACAGCAGGCCCAGCGCGCGGGGGTTGCCGCCGGTCATCTCGTGGAGCGCCTGGATGCGCCCGCGCCGCGCCCGCAGCCGCGCTTCCCAATCCGGCGTGCCGTGGGCGTGGGCGAGGCGGGCCAGGATCGCCTCCACCTCCTCCAGCGACAGGCTGGACAGGCGCCGGACCGCGAAGAAGTCGTAGAAGGCTTTGTCGTAGCCGGCGAAGGGGCCGTCCAGCCGCACCGCGCCGCCGATCACCACCGGCGACACGGCCGTCGACAGCGCCTCGCGCAGCGCCCAATAGGCGGGGGACAGCGGGTCCTTGCGGGTGCGGCCGCGGGTGTCGATGCGCTGCATGACCATGTCGATGTTGTCGACCAGCAGCACCGGCCGCCGCTCCAGCCGCGCGCAGGTCTCCAGCAGCAGCCGCAGCCCCGCCGCGTCCTGCGGATCGCTGCGCGGTCCCATGGGGCGGGTGCGGTCGATGGCGTCGCCCAGCGCGTCGGCCTCGGCCTGCCGGCCCTGCCGCTCCAGCTCGTCGCACAGGGCGTCGCAGGCCGCCCACCAGAAATCGGCGAGATTCTTGAGCTGGTACAGCTCCTCCTGGAAGGACAGGGCGATCAGGTGGCCGGACAGGTCGGCGTCGTTCCGGATCGCCACCGCCAGCCGTTTCAGCATGGTGGTCTTGCCGGCCCCGCGCGGCCCCACCAGCAGCACATGCTGGGCGGTGCTGTGCAGCGGTGTCCGCGCCAGCTCCCCGCGCAGGAAGGCGTAGAGGTCGAGCCGGGCGACGAAGCCCGCCACCAGCCGGTCGTCACCGACCCAGTCGGGGTTGTAGAAGAGCGGGGCGGCGGACGGGGCGGGCTGCGTCATGGCCGGGGTCCTCACAGGCTGCCGTTGCGCTCCCACCAGCGGCGCAGCGGCTCGAGCAGAAAGCGGTAGCGGCGTGGGCCGGTGGCATCGTCGGCGCACCAATAGGCGTCGCGGATCAGGATGTCACGCAGGCGGGTGAAGGCCCGCCTCTGCTGGTCCTCGGTGAGGGCGGGCCGGAGCCGCTGGGTTTCCGCGAACAGCGCGGTGGCGGTGGCGCCGCTCCGCTCGCGGCAGGCGAGATTTAGAAGAGCAACGGCGAGTGCCGCGTCGTCCGGAGCGAGCTGGAGGTGGAGCCGTTCTTCCCAATGGTGGAGGTCGTTGTCTGCGCCCGGCCGGATCAGGGCATCGACGGCCGTGTCGATGAGCCCGCCGACCGGTTGGCCGTCCCGGTGCAGGCTCCGGATGTTCTGGAAGGCGAGCTGGAGGTAATAGGGCTGCGGCCAGCCGATCGCCGCCACCAAGCGCTGGCCGTCCTCCGGCGTGAAGGGCAACTGGTAGGAACGCGCCAGCGCGTCGAGGAACGCAAGGGCCTCGGGCTC
>NZ_JABFFR010000053.1 GCF_013423485.1 Azospirillum oleiclasticum | reverse complement strand
CGCTTCGGTCATCTCCGCCACGGTCCGAATGGCTGTCAGCTCTTCCAGCACTGATCCCATCGTCTTCTCCGCGCTTGATGGCTGAGAGTCGCACGTAACCGCTGGAAGTGCTATTCCTTACTGTCTTTCGTTGATAATGGCGATGTACATAATGATCACTCCCGTGTCGTCACCCCGATAGGCCGTTGAGGCGTCCGGTACCGGTGACGGAGCGGATCAGGGCGTGGACGTTGGCGCCCCGGTGATTGCTCACGGGGCTGGCTACCTTCGCCTCGCGCACGATCCTGCCCGCGGCCAGCCCCCTGAGCAATCACTCGATCAGTGCCTCGGGAGTGGCCTGCGCGAGGCGGGCTGTCTCATACCACTTCTCGGTAATCTCTGCGGGCACCATTCGCGCGAATGCATTGATTTCTGGAGTGAGAGCGGCAGCAATGGCTGAGACGAGACGCGGACGCAGTGCCAATTCCGGAGATCCATTGACTTTGATGGAAAGATTCGAGATATCGGCATCACTCAGGGTAATGTCTATGCCGATTTCCTTTCCAATACTCTTGAGATAGCCTGCCGGTGCCTGGAGGATTTCCTCAAAATGAAAGACTCGCAAATTATTCCCCGCTGCCTCTTTCCAGCGCTTGAAATGGTGTGCGTACGTCATCCGCGCCGACCACGCCAAAAATTCATCCCAAATTATATCTGACCAGTCTTTTGAAAACTCCTCTACGGGAATAACCCTCATTTTATTCAGGTGCTTCAGCCAGGACATGGCGTGCATTACAGGATCGCGCAAGGTTATTATTATTGGAATATTTTTATCATTAATTATAAACCTGATTTTTTCCATGTCCTTCTTGGAGACTGCGTCGAAATAGTACGGACTGATATCGCCAACTATTTTTCCCTTTGGTCTTCTGAAGATTTGCATATAGTCGGCGATACTGCCATTGGATCGCAAGATTTTTTCATAAATAGATTTATGATAATTATGTTCGGAATTGCGCGCATCGAGCAACAGAAGCCGCTCTGCGAGGCGTGATTTGGTTTTTTCGATGTGAATGCAAAAGTAGTTTATTTCCTTAACAGGAAAAAACATACAGCTTGGCTGTGAATTCAGAACTTGAAACAACCAACTTGTTCCAGTCCGAGGGGGGCCTATGGCAATAAAATCTGGCCCAATGACTTCTCCGGCCGATGGGATGGGGGAATTTTCTTCTGTCATGATATCATTGTCTTTCCAAGCACGGAGCGCTCGTATCGGATGCTGTGCATTCCGACGTCGTAACCTGATTCGGTATGAACCCGTCCGAGTGATGTGGAGGACGCGGGTTTAGCAGACATAAGACATGTCATAGCCAAGGGCATCGTACGCCCCGCCCAGATTCTCATGCTCCATAGCCAGGATAAAGAGCCGTCGTTGCCACTCAGTCCAGCCTTTGTATTGGATGAACCCTGCACGTTCTGTCGCTGACGCAAATCTCTTCGGTTGTTTCAGGACGGCATCAAGAAACGATTCGCTCAAAAAAACTCGCTTTTCCGTAATGAAATGAAAAATATGACAAAAATTGTCGATTTCATTGGTCAGCCGCTCCATAAGATAGATTGGCATACCGCTGCAAAAATTAACGGAATCTCTGTTACGTATGGCCAGGATCGACAGAATGAACGCCATATCATGCGGGCTATCGATATCAAATTTGGCGGTACGCAGGAGTTCCAAATATTCTGGACTTGCCGGCAAATTTGTTTCTACGAAACTACGATTTCTTGCAATGATTCTATCGCGCGCGCTTTCGGCATTATTAAAAGACTTCAGGATCTGATTTTGCATTGACACGGTTCGAATAACGGGGTGACGTGTTACCGTCGCGATTCGGTAATGGCGACGATAGGTACCTGGGTTCAGGTAAGGTACAGCGGCGTTGTATCCGTGAATGCTACCGATAACCGATTCTTCCCGTTGTCCTTCCAGTATGTCGAAGTAATCGTCGAGATGAAGGTCGGCCTCACTGCGCAGAGCAGTGTCCGGCGGCCGTTTGAAGTCCGGAGTAAGCGTTCGATCAACCGTTACGGGTGTGACGTCAATGCCGTGAGTTGTAAAGACATCTGGATGCCGATTGATAGCTTCGGCTATCCAGTTGGTGGCTGTCCTTCCGCAGCTTTCCAGAAAAAAAAAACGTTCTCTGCTGGGTTTCAATCTCCGGCATCATTTTTTGATCCTGTGGCTTGCGGGGATTGGTGATCAAAATACCAATATTCTGCGATTTTACTTCTCCCGATTCTGTCGGATTAGCAGACATCCCTCCTTCCCGCCACAGGATCACGCCAATAGGTCAACAAATCCTTTATTGCCCGCTTGTAGAGAATCCGCGGTTCCCACCCGGTATGCGCCTGGAGTTCCGATGCCATGGAGGCTCCTCCTCTCCCCTCTATCTGGAAAAAAAATCTTAACGAACATAGATTATCGAGAATAGGCTGTGTTTGGTTGATAATGGCGGAGCAGAGATTGGGAACGAACAAAGAACCACAAGGCATGCACGGAAAGCCCATCCTTCGCCAGACTATTTTTAATAGGTTATTAATCCGTACCGACATCAGATCGATGGTGCCGTTTTGATGTCGGCGGTGACATGGAGCGAGCGGTTGCGCCGTTCATGGCCGCGCCAGGGAGGAACCCATGGCCGTTGAAGTGTTGGAAGGTGGCAGGACCTACCATGTCCGGGTCGATGGTGACGACACCAATGACGGTCTGGGGGATTCGCCGGAACGCGCGCTCCGCACGATTCAACGGGCCGTCGATATCCTCTACTCGTCCGTCGACTTCGCCGGCCACGACGTGACGATCCAGGTCGGGGCGGGCTTCTACCCCGACACCAACGTCACCATCCGCGGTCCCCACCGGGGCGGCGGACGCCTGATCATCCAGGGCGACGTCGAACATCCGGGAAGGGTCGTGCTGGATTCCGGTTGGGACCGGGAATCGATGGCCACCATCTGGGTGGTGAACGGTGCCGCCGTCTATCTCAGGGGTCTGCACATCCGGGCAACCTCCTGCGACCCCGGGTTGCTGGCGACGGGGCTGCGGGCGACGTTCCGCGGCATCATCTTCCTGATCGGCCCGATGGAGTTCGGGGATGCCGCCTACGCGCAAATCCTTGCCGGCAACGCACAGTTCACCATACTCGACGGCTACAAGATCGTCGGCGGCGCCCGCTACCATCTCTTCTCCTCGACAGGCTCCAACATCGCGACCTCGGGCGATCCAGAGAAGTTCGTCGTGATTGAGGGGGAACCGCATTTCTCGCACGCATTCGCCTGCGCCCAGACCATGTCGGTGATCAACTGGCGCTATCCGTTCCATGGCAAGGCGACCGGTCCCCGTCATCTGGTGAGCGACGGCGGTGTCATTTCGCGCAAGAGCATCGGGACCGACCTGAAGACCGCCGCGGGCGGATTTCCGGGCTCGGAACCGGGAACGAATCGCTCCGGGTTCTATGACGGCCATGTCGGCGGGGAACGCCTGCTGAGCGGCGGCGCGCCGGTGGGCCCCCTGCAAGGAGCCCTGGTGCGCGTCGATATGAACACCGATGCGGACCAGATCGTTCCGATCACCTGCCCATCGACGCGTTACTTGGTGTGGGGAGCGGTGATGCTCGACGCCAGCACCTGCCTGTCCAACGCGATGGGGGGCCTGTACACGAGGCCGGGCAAGCAGGGAACCGCCGTTGTCTCCGCCAGCCAGAGATACGATGGCCTGGTTCAGGCCGGCCTGAACCAGGCCGGGGGAGCCAAGGCCCTCGCCACCACCCCCAACGCCGTGCTCGACCGCCACAAACTGCATTTCTCCTTGACCACGCCGGAGGGCGTGCCGGCACAGGCGACCATTCTCATCCACATCCTGCCGATCTACGACGACTGACCGGACGCCGGAGCGATGGCATCCCCTGCCGATGTCGATCAAGCATGGGTGTTCCGCCGGGGCACCCGCCATGGAATAGAGAGCATGACCGAGAAGACCCATTTCATCATTGGCGGTGTCGGTCGCACGGCGACCCAGTGGCTGACGCGTGCGCTGAACCGCCATCCCCATATTCTCGCCGCCCATGGCGCGGATTGGCGCCCCAACAAGGCGAGCATGGCAGATCCGGACAGCAATCACGCGCGCCGGGAAGCGGTTCTTGACTGGTTGCTTTCCGGTCAAATTCTTGATATCGACCGTTATTTTTCAATATTCAACGATTACTCAGAGGAATTTTGTGGAAATGTGCATGGGATCGACATCATCGGACCATATCTTTATCCACAAAATTTCAAGACACGTCTGCGGATCTGCCACGTCACCCGGCACCCCCTGCCGCGCATCCGCTCGATGGTCCGGAAATGCCGTGCGATGGGACAAGAGCATCCCCGGCACCGGGAGATGATGTCCGATTTCTACACCGGGCAGGTGGGGAAGATCGCCGACCTGCTGGAGCGCCATGGGGTGGCTCCACAGGGGGAGGATGAGGAAAATTTCGTTTCCTGCTTGCTGCTCATCATGAATAGCGATGCGGCCTTCCTGCGGACGACGGCGCCGGTGTTCCGCATGGAGGAGCTGACAACGCGGCTGGAGTGTTTCGGCACCCTGCTCCACCATGTGACCGCCGGCCGGCTGAGGGCGTCGGCCACCGAGATCGAGGGTATGATGGCGCTCGCCCCCGTTGACCGGCTCGGCGAGCCGGATGATCACGCGCGGATCATGGAGGAATGGGCGGACTGGCAGCGGAAGCTGTTCCGGGATTATCTGGAACGCACCGATCTGCGGGCCATATACACGGGACTCGGCTACGACCTGCCCTGCTGACGCCCTTGTGCCGTGCCTGTCGGGCAGCACGCCGAACCGGTCGTTCGGCGGCGGGCCCGCCGCGGGTCAGCATGCTCCGGCATCCGGAGGATGCTGGGCTTCGGCGATCACCCGCTCGAAAGCCTCCAGATCCGCCGGCCCCGCCTGCAGGACCGCCATCCCGGCCCGGCTCAGGCGGGCGCGACGATCCGGCGCAGCGACCAGCGCCTCCAACGCCCGGACATAGGATTCGAAGAAGGCCGGATCCGCCGGACGATCGGTCGCGGCCATCAGCCCTGACAGGTTGGCCGTCAGTTCCGGCACGCCGGGGTCGATCCGCATGCGGTGCCGCCGCCCACGCACGATCACCACGTTCACCCCGTCCTCCACCACCTCCTCGATGCCCGGCGGATCGCCGAGAATGGGCACGATTCCCAGCCTTAGGGCCTCGGTGACGCCGTTGCGGTACAGGATCGGTCCCGGCATCACCAGGATGTCCGCCTCCGCCATCACCGCATGATGCTTGTCGACGGCGAGGAAATCGGGCAGCCAGCGAATGCGCGGGTGCTCCATCGCCAGGGTTCGCAGACGCTGTGACAGGGTGGCGGGCAGCGGGCTGCGCAGGATCAGGTGGAGGTCGGGGAAGCGCCCGGCCAGCCGCTCGAATCCGTTGAGGACATCGACGCCGCCTCGGAAATAGAATCCGGCGTCCCGCTGCGCCCGGCTGTTGGTGAACAGCAGGGTGACCCGGTTGCCGTCGCCGGGCGCCGGACGCCGCCCTGTGGCGACCGCGGGGCTTTCCGGACCGGCCCCCAGATCGCAGGGACCGACATGGCGGGTTTTCCCGGCGATGATCCGGCTTTGGAAGAAGGCGCCGATGAAGCCTTTCGAGCGGGGATAGTGACTGCATATGGCCCGGCAGGCGGGGGCTTCGAGAAGCGTCTTGACGATCCGGTACCAGGGGCAGTGATCATCGATCCGCATGTCCTCCAGGGATGCGAACGGATTGAACAGGCTGGACAGGATATCGAACCAGAACACCCAGGGCCGCTGGCCCAAACTCAATGGTGCTGTGCTGACGAACTCCAGCGGCCAGCGCCCCTCCGGCACCAGCAGGCATGACAGCCGCACGGCGGCATACTCCGCCGCGTGCCGGAACTCCACATGGGGAAGCGCCTGGAAGTGGTCGCGGATCGCCGCGGCGGCCGGCAGGATGTCGGCCAGTCCGCCGCCGCCACGCCAGGCGCCCGCCGGCAGGATGTCGGGTGTCGTCCGTCGCAGCCGTGTCACCCAACCCATGTGGGCGTGGTGGTCGCTGTCATACTGGGCATAATAGGGCAGCCGCTGCGCCGCCAGCAGACCGTCGCCCCGCCAGCCAGCCGTCACCGGCGCTCCTGGCAGGGGCAGCGCCCGCAACGCCTCGATGGCGGCGCCGATGCCCTGGGGTTGGAGCAGGGCGGCGTGCGCCGCGGCCTCGACATACCGTGGCGAGAAGGGGGCCACCGCCAGTGCCCGCAACGCCCAAGGCAGCGCCTCGCCGCCCTTCCCCAGCGCGTTGGCGAGTTGGGCGCAGCGGAACCAGTCGTCCGCCTCCTGCGAGCGCGCCGCGATCGCCGCACCGAGATCCGCCGCCTCGCTGACCCGGCCCGAGCGGGCAAGGCACAGGCGCCGCAGTGCTGCCAACTCCAGATCCCCCGACGCCAGCGGCGTCGGGGGCAGGCGGGCCAGTGCCTCCTCGAACCGCCCCGCCGCCAGCGAGTCATGAACGCCAGCAATCAGTGCCCCCCGGTCCTGCCTTGCATCCCGGCCGAGGGAACGCTCAATCCCGGCGGGGCACATCGTGGACCGTCTGGAAATCCCGCAGCCGGTCGACCATGCGGGCCGTCTCCAGCATGGCGTCCGCCGGTGCCGCGCGGACCCGCGCCGCCAGGGTTTCCGCGTCGGCGACGACAGCCGCCGGTTCCACCGCCGCCAGACGCCGAATCGCGTCGGCGAACGGCGCCCGTTCAGCCTCCGGCAAGGCGCCGGCGTCGGCCAGTTCCAGGGCAAGGTCGAGGTATCCAAGCAGGATGGCCGCGACCATGAGCACTTGTGCCTGGCGGACGGCGGTGGACCCCAGACCGTCGGGGTGGTCGAGCGGGTCGCGCAAGAACACCGCGTCGGCGTGGCACAGCCGTTCGCGCGCCCGGAAGCGGGACTTGTCGAGGCGCTTGGTCGACCGGTTCTGGGCGTCCAGCAGGCCATAGAGGGAGAAGCCGGCATCGGTCATGAAACGGACGACATCGGCGCACAGCGGCATGCCCTCGTAGAACGGGAAGAAGGCGACCTCGCAGATGACGCAGACAGCCCGCTCGGCCAGGGTGCGCCGGGCGCCCTTGAGAATTTCTATCTCGGCGCCCTGCACGTCGATCTTGATGATCTCCGCCGCCGATCCGTGCCCGTCCTCCGCCAGCACGTCATCCAGCGCGCGCAACGGCACCTCCAGGACGCGCTCCAGCTCGAATCCGCGGAACGCGTAGCGGGAGGTGAAATGGCGGTTGACCGGCAGAAGCGAGCTGTTGTTGGCCTTGGACAGCAGGTGCAGGGCACCGGTGCCGGTGCCGGCCCCCAGGGCGCCGCGATGGACCCGGAAGCCCGCCCAGCCGCCACCCGGACCGATCTCCCGCTCCAGAATATCCGCCTCCCGGGGGTCCGGCTCGAAGGCCAGCACATCGAACACCTCCGGTGCGGCCTGGAAGATCTCGCTCGGACCCCAGCGGGCGCCGACGTCGATCAGCCCGATCGGGGCCTCGCGGAACGCGGCCGCCCACGGCAAATCCAGCAGACCGCTTTGAACGAGGGCGGTTCGATCGAACAGGGGGTTGATCACGGATCAGCGTCCCGTCATGGCAAGGGGCTCAGAGCGCAAGTTCGCTCACAAGACGCTGATCATAATAGTGTCCGCGGTCGAATGGCATACGGCGGCGGCCGGTTCCCCGATAAATCATGCGCATGGCACGCCATTCATCCACCGGCAGGACCCGGATGTCGAGGCTGATGCGGGTCGCGTCGGTCTCGTTCTTCTGGGTCGCGTGCAGGCAGCGGCTGTCGAAGAGCAGGAACTCGCCGGGGTCCATCACCACCGGCCGCGACATGGCGGCGATCCGGGCGGCGAAGGCATCGTCGGTCTGCACCCGCAGGGCGAGCGCCTCCAGGTCGTGATCGAGTTCCCGCAGCACCGCCTCGCTCTCGTCCAGGGGGGCGATGGCCATGGAGTTGGTGCCGAAGACCCGTGTGCAGGGGATCCACACATTCACCTCCTGGGGCGGATGCCCCAGCATGATGTCGGTGTGGTAACGGGGCTTCCAGGCGAACCCCTCCGGCTTGGGGAAGTGGAAGCGGATGGTGGGTGTCGCCTGGAACAGAAGGTCGCCATCGAACAGCGGCCGCAGCACGTCGCGGATGAAACGGTGGTAGACGGCGAGGAAGCCGGCGTCGGTGTCGTAGAAGCTACGCGCCACTTCGTTCAGTTCCCCTTCGTCCAGCCGGCGCAACTCGTCAGGGATCAGGCGGTGCAGATTGGAGAGGCTGTCCGATTCCACCAAATCCGCGGCCCGCACCAGCCCCTTGTCCACCAGCAACCGCTTGATCTCGCCCGGAAAATCGAAACGGGCCACATCGAAGCGCACCGGCTTCAGCCCGGTGCCATACCGCGTCGGCAGGAAGCCCCGGGCCTCTATGTCCTCCTTGAAGATCCGCTGCTCCTCGGGAGCGACGAGCTTCATCGTGTTGCCGTAGTGCCCGATCTGCATCGAGGCGTTCTCCCCCGGTGGTTCGTTCCGACCGCCCCCTCTCACCCATGGGGCGAATTCATTGAATTTCGATTTTGTTAACCCACCCTTGATATTTTATTAATGCGCTATCGCAAAGACGTTAGGGAGTGAACGCCATGGCAATAACTTTCACCCAAGATCCGGATAGTGCACTTTCGGAATTTCAGCGGAACGGATTTTTCATCGAGCCCGATCTGTTCTCGGAGGATGTGTGCCTTCGATTGATTGATGCAGCAAACGACCTGCCGTCCGCGCGGGACGGCTCTTTGACGCCCGTCATGAATCCTCACCGGATCAACCCGGTCTTCGAAGCGCCCATGCGCAATCCGGCCCTGCTTCGCATCATGGAGCGGATTTTGGGCGGTCGCGTCAGGGGGTTGCAGACCCAATTCTTCTTCGGCCGCCCGGGAACACAGGGCTTCACGATCCATCAGGACAACTTCTACGTCCGTTCCCCCCATGGTGCGTTCGGATCCGCTTGGCTGGCCCTCACCGACGTCGACCCGGAGAACGGCTCCCTGGTCGTCTATCCCGGCAGCCACCGCGAGGCGCTGCTCGACGTTACCCCGGTGGAGCAGCCCAGCACCTTCGGCCAGGATCCGAACGCCAACTGCCAGGAGGCCAAGCTGCCGCCGGGCTACAACCCGTTGAGCGTGACCGCCCGCCGGGGCTCGGTGGTGCTGATCCACGGCCACGTTGCCCATTCCTCCCACGACAACACCAGCACGAACCGCTTCCGGCACGTGCTGCTGATGACGTATGTTCGCGAGGGTGTGGACTATCGCACGGGGTTCGCTGCCAAGCGCGAAGCGTTCGACGTTTACGACGACGCGGCAACAGGCTGACCCGGCCTCCCCCCGCCCGTGCGTTCCTCCGCTCCTTGCCCCGCCTCACGGATACGTTCCATGCCACGTCTGACCATCGAGGATTTCGCACGGGCGTTCGGCGTCCCTGCCACGGCGCTGGCGCCGGAGACGCTGGCGCTCATCGACGGAGCGAACCTCGGCTACCGCCGGCTGGAGCGCGAGGAGCGCGACCGGCTGATCCTGGGCGTGATCGAGCGGCTCGAGGGGGGCGGGCTGACCCAGGTCGGCGCCCATCGGGATCGGATCTGGGATGGGGCCTGGGGCGACATGCGCACCCGTTTCCACGAGGCGGGCCAGGATCTGGAGGCGCTCAACCCCACCTTCGTCGGTGGCAGCCGTCTGGTCCGGATCGCCGGCGACTACGCAGAGGCGGATGATCCCCGGTTCGAACTCAGCGCCTTCGAGGTGTTTCGCGACTGGTTGTTCCGGGCTTGGCTCGCCCCCTTCGGCTCGGTTCTGGAATTCGGCTGCGGTAGTGGCTTCAACTTGGCGGCGCTGGCCAGGCTCGCCCCGGACAAGCGGCTGACCGGGCTGGACTGGTCACCGGCCTCGGTCGGACTGATCGGGGACATCGCCGACCATCACGGCTTCGACCTGACCGGGTTGCGGTTCGATTTCTTCGATCCCGATCCCGGGCTGTCCATTGGCCGGGGCGACGCGGTGATGACCTTCTGCGCTCTGGAACAGGTGGGAAGCCGTTTCGGGCCGTTTCTGGACTTCCTGCTGGAGAAGCGGCCGGGGCTCTGCCTGCATATGGAGCCGACCCTGGAGCATTACGACCCGGCCTCCCTGCCCGATGCCCTGGCCATCCGCTACCACCGGTACCGCCGCTATCTCGACGGATACCTGACACGCTTGCGGGAGCTGGAGGCGGAGGGTCGCGCCCGTATCCGGGTCGCCCGTCGTCTCGGCTGGGGCAGCCTCTATCAGGAATGCTACTCCTTGACGATCTGGGAGCCGTTGTGACCGGGAGGAAAGTGTTCACCGGTCGCACCGTGGCGGTGGCCGGTGCCTCCGGCCTGCTGGGCAGCCATGTGGCGACCCTGCTGGCCGCACGCGGGGCCCGCGTGCGGGCGGCGCGCTTCCGCAACCCTCTGCCGCCGGAGTTGTCCGGGTGCGAGGATTTCGCTGGCGACCTGCGCGATCCGGAGGCGGCGGCCCGCTTCGTGGCGGGGGCCGAACGCCTCTATATCTGCACCGGCGTCGTGGGGGGGGCCGGTATGATCGGCCGCTCGGTCGTCCAGATCACCCAGACCCTGACGACGGCGACCCAGCTGATGGAGGCGGCGGCACTGGCCGGCGTGCCGCGTGCCGGGCTGGTCAGCAGCACCACGGTCTATCCCCTGGCCGACCATCCCCTGACGGAGGAAGAGGGTTTCGTCGATCCACCGTTCGACGGGTATTTCGGGTTGGCTTGGCTGAACCGCGCCCTGGAGAAGGTGGCCGAGCATCTGGTCCGGACCGGCGCTCTCGCCGTCGCGGTGATCCGCCCCACCAGCATCTACGGCCCCAACGACCGGTTCGGGGCGCACGCCCATGTGCTGCCGAACCTGATCGACCGGGCGCTGGCCGGCGAGGATCCCTTCACCGTGTGGGGCGATGGAACGGCGGTGCGCGATTTCGTCCACGCCGCCGACGTGGCCCGTGCCCTGGTCGATGCGGTGGAGCAGGCGGCCGACGCCCGGCCCTTCAACATCGGCTCCGGGCAGCCGGTCACCATCGCCGAGGCGGTGGAGGCGGTGCTGGAGGCGGTGGCGTTCCGCCCCAGCCTTCTGCGCTTCGATGCCGGCAAGCCGACCGCCATTCCCGTGCGGCGGATCAGTATCGAGCGCGCCCGCGCGCGGCTGGCCTATGCCCCCTGCTTTGACTTGAGGCATGGTCTGGCCGATGTGGTACGGTGGCGCCGCCGCGCGCTCGGGCCGCAGCCGCAATGAACGAGACGCTGAACAAGGCGGAGGAACAGGCATGTTGCCCGAGACGGTAAGCGCTGGCCTGCGCGGCCGGAACATGGTGATCACCGGCGGAACGGGGCTGATCGGCCGCCAGATCGTCAAGCTCCTGTGCGATGCCGGCGCCCACGTCAATTGCGTTTCCCTGGACCGGATCGAAGTGGATCCGAGGGCGCGCCACACCCTCGCCGATCTGTGCGACTTCCAGACCTGCAAGGATCTGACCCATGGCATGGACGATGTGCTCCATGTCGCCGGCAT
This sequence comes from Azospirillum oleiclasticum, assembly GCF_013423485.1. Classification (GTDB taxonomy): domain Bacteria; phylum Pseudomonadota; class Alphaproteobacteria; order Azospirillales; family Azospirillaceae; genus Azospirillum; species Azospirillum oleiclasticum. The sequence goes on along the minus strand of NZ_JABFFR010000053.1, from coordinate 23,481 downwards.
CAAAGGATCGGTGGAGGTCACCAAATCGAAGCCGGCCAGCTTCTTCGTCCCGCTTCTGATGATGAACACCAACATGCTGGAAGCGGCGCGGGTCAACAAGGTCCAGCGGCTCGTCTACACCAGTTCCATCGGGGCCTACGAGGCGGCCGAGGTCTTCGTTGAATCCGACGAGATCGAAACGGGTCCGCCCATGGACATGTTTCCGGGCTGGGCCAAGCGGATGGCGGAGATGCAGATCCGCGCCTATGCCCAGCAATACGGGCTTGACCACTTCGCGGTGGTCCGCCCCTGCAACGTCTATGGCCCCGGCGACAACTTCGATCCCGAGAACGCCATGGTCATTCCGACGCTGATGGCCAAGGTCCGCCGCGGCGACAACCCCGTGCAGGTGTGGGGGGACGGGTCGGCGATCCGCGATTTCGCCTACAGCCGCGATGTCGCCGAGGGGGTGATCCTGGCCCTGGTCAAGGGCACCGGCGGCCGTCCGGTCAATCTGGCCAGCGGTACCGGCGTGTCCATCCGCGAGCTGGTGGAGACATTCCAGAAGGTGGTGCCCTTCGAGGCCTGGTTCGACACCGACAAGCCGGGCGGCTTTCCGCGGCGTGTGATGGACATCTCCCGGGCCCGCCGCCTGCTCGGCTACCACCCCTCGACCAGCCTTGAGCAGGGTTTGCGGGAAACCTGGGCATGGTACCTCACCAACGCCGATGAACATGAGCGCAAGGTCAATTACTTCCGGGAGGCGTGAGATGACGGCGCTGAAGGTCCGCGAGACCACTCTGGACGGCGTGCTGGTGATCGAGGCGCCGACCAATTTCGAGGATTTCCGCGGCAGTTATGTAGAGCTGTACAACCGCGATATCTATCACGCCGCCGGTCTGACCCAGGATTTCCTTCAGGACGACATCTCGACCTCGGGCCGTCATGTGCTGCGGGGCGTCCACGGCGACGGCAAGACCTGGAAGCTGGTGTCCTGCCTGTACGGCTCCTTCTATCTGGCGGTGGTCAATTGGGATCCCGGCTCTCCCGGCTACCGGCGCTGGGAAGGATTCACCCTGTCAGACAGCAACCGGCTGTCGGTGCTGATCCCGCCCAGGCACGGCAACGGCCATGTGGTGATGAGCGAGCGGGCGATCTTCCATTACAAGCAGACCACCCAGTACGACCGGTCCAGCCAGTTCACCCTGCGCTATGACGATCCCGCCATCGGCATCTGGTGGCCGGTCAAGACCCCCATCCTGTCCCGCCGTGATGACGAGGTCCCCCATGTTTGACGGTGCGCGCGTCCTGATCACCGGCGCCACCGGCCTGATCGGCTGCAACCTGATCCCACGGCTGCTGGCGGAGGGGGCCGCCGTGCGCGCCACCCTGTTCCGGTCTCCGGCGATCATCCCGGACACCCGGGTCGAGTATGTGCCGGTGGATTTGACCCGTGCGGAGGATTGCGCCCGGGTGGTCCAGGGGATGGATTTCGTCTTCATGTGCGCGGCGAACACCTCCGGCGCCGCGGTGATGGCCAACACGCCGCTGTCCCACGTCACCCCCAATGTCCTGATGAACACGCTGATGCTGCAAGCGGCCTGGGAGGCCGGGGTCAAGCGTTTCTGCTTCATCAGCTCCAGCGCCGCCTACCCGCCGTCGGGAGACCGCCCGGTGCGCGAGGACGAGATGTTCGCCGGCGATCCCTACGACATTTATTTTCCGGTCGGCTGGATGAAGCGTTACGTGGAGGTCCTGTGCCGGACCTACGCGGAGAAGATCACCCCGGCCATGCCCTGCGTGGTCATCCGACCGTCGAACATCTATGGGCCGTACGACAAGTTCAATCCCAAGACCTCCCACGTCACCGCCGCGCTGGTCCGTCGGGTGGCGGTCGAGGAGAACCCGATGGCGATCTGGGGCACCGGCAACGATGTCCGCGACCTGATCTACATCGACGATTTCATCGATGGCATGCTGACGGTGTTCCGCGAGGCCAGGGGGTTCGAGGCGATCAACATCGCCTCCGGTCAGGGGGTGCGGGTGCGCGACGTGCTGGATATGCTGATCGACATCGCGGACCAGCGGAACGTCACCGTCACCTACGACACCACCAAGCCGCAGATGATCCCGATCCGGCTGATCGACGCCTCCCTGGCCGAGCAGCGCTACGGCTTCAGGGCGACGACGCCGCTGCGCGAGGGGCTGGCCCGCACGCTGGACTGGTTCCGCGCCCATGGCGCCGGCCATCCCCGCTGATCCCGCCCCGCCAACCGGAGACCCGGCCATGACCGCCGCCCCCCGTGCGCTGATCACCGGCATCACCGGCATGGTCGGCTCCCATCTGGCCGAATATCTGCTGGAGAACACCGACTGGGAGATCCACGGCATGCTGCGCTGGCGCAGCCCGCTGGACAACCTGGCCGGGCTGACCGACCGGATCAACCGCAAGGACCGGGTCCATCTGGTCTATGGCGACCTGCGCGACGAGCTGGCGGTGCGGCACGTGGTGGAGACCAGCCGGCCCGACTACGTCTTCCATCTGGCCGCCCAGAGCTTTCCCCGCACCAGCTTCGACTCCCCCCTCGACACGCTGGACACCAACGTCCAGGGCACGGTGCGGGTGTTGGAGGCGCTGCGCCGGGCCAGCCCGGAGGCGTTCATCCACGTCTGTTCGTCGTCGGAGGTGTTCGGCCGGGTGCCGCGGGAAAAGCTGCCGATCAACGAGGACTGCTCGTTCCACCCGGCCTCGCCCTACGCCATCTCGAAGGTGGGAACCGACCTCGTCGGCCGGTATTACGCCGAGGCGTACGGCATGCGGGTGCTGGTGACGCGGATGTTCACCCACACCGGCCCGCGGCGCGGCGACGTGTTCGCCGAATCCACCTTCGCCAAGCAGATCGCCCTGATCGAGCGCGGCGCCGTGGAGCCGGTGGTCAAGGTGGGCAACCTCGATTCCCTGCGCACGGTGGCCGACGTGCGCGACGCGGTGCGCGCCTACCACATGCTGCTGACCGTCGATCCCCGGCCGGGCGCCGTCTACAACATCGGCGGCACGCACAGCTGCACGGTGGGACGGATCCTCCAGGACCTGATCGACCTGTCGCCGCGACGGGACGAGATCCGGGTGGAGGTGGACCCCGACCGGCTGCGCCCGATCGACGCCGACCTTCAGGTGCCCGACACCGGCCGCTTCCAGGCGCACACCGGCTGGCAGCCCCGGATCCCGTACGAGCGGACAATAAAGGATTTGTTGAACTATTGGCGCGACCGTGTGGCTCGTGAGGACGGGCGCCTGCTGGTCCGATGAAGTCGCCGGCATGGCGCACCAGGGACATATCCTGGCAACCATATTGCCACCGAGAGCACAGGATTTAAGACATGACGGACGGCGCCGCAGCAGTAGATAAAACATACTTCCTGTTGGAAAGCTGCGGGCGGACGGCCACCAATTGGATATCGGAAGCGCTGAACCGTCATCCGGAGGTCTTGACGACCCACGGCATCGACACGACACCTGTCAAGGTCGACCGGACGCTCAACCCGGACTTCAAGGGGACGCCGGGGGTTGCGTTGCGCAGCGAGAGCGATCTTCCTCTTGATGAGTATTTCGACCTTCTGGAGGAGCAGCGGCCGGAACCGGTGATCGGGAGCATTCATGGCTACAACGGCGCGATACCCTACCTGCGCCCGGAGAATTACCGCCGCCGTTACCGCATCGCCACCATAACGCGGCACCCGGTCATCCGGGCCATGTCAATACACAATCAAAACATGAAGTCGTTCGATCCTCGTGTCAATCCAGATGTGCGCAAGCTGCTCATTGAGCGAAATCGTGGTTTCGTGAAAGCAAACCTGGCGGCCCATCCGGAATATTCGGGAATCCTGAATGCCGCCGGCTTCGATCTCGAAAATCCGCATGATATGACATTCGTCTTGTCGGTCCTGGTCATACGCAACCGGGACTCCGTCAATCTTCACACCGGTATGCCGGTCTATCTTATGGAGCGGCTTACCAATGAGATCGATAATTTCTACCATCTCTTCAATTTCATAACCGATGGGCGGATTCCCCCTGACCAGACCTTCATCGAATCGGTTTTGAATCAGCCCAAGCGGTTCACAAGCGCGACGGAGCGCGCCGGCTTTCTCCAGTACAAAAGCTGGTCGGACTGGCAACGGCGGTTCTTCGCCCTCGCCATGCAATACAAGGGTCTGGGCGAGGCGTACGACAAGCTCGGGTACGACATGTCATATGTAAAATAGGAGCAATGCAGGTAGATACGGCGATGTTCTTTGTTGCAATGATTGTTGTGGAGGGTTTTTGAAATGGCATTCACCGATTCAGAAGGAAAATCGGATGATGATTCGAAAGTTTCTTTCGAATCAATGATGTATGATGCTTTGAAAATTCGTCTTGTCGAGGAAAAAATCATAGAGATTTATCATTCCGACAGGATACAAAGCCCCGTTCATCTCTCGATCGGGCAGGAGCATGTGGCGGTCGGGGTGTGTGCGGCGCTGCGCCGCGACGATCCGCTTTTCGGCACCTACAGAAGCCACGCGTTCTACCTGGCCAAGGGCGGCGACCTGAAGCGCATGTTCGCCGAGCTGTACGGCAAGGCCACCGGCGGGGCGAAGGGCAAGGCGGGGTCCATGCATCTGAGCGCCCCCGAGGTCGGTTTCATGGGCAGTTCGGCGGTGGTCGCCAGCAACATCCCCCACGCCGTCGGCGCCGCCCTGGCGGCGCGCCGGCGCGGCACCGGCCAGATCGCGGTGGCGGTGTTCGGCGACGGCGCCACCGAAGAGGGCGTCTTCCACGAATCCATCAATTTCGCCGCCCTCCACAGGCTGCCGGTCCTCTTCCTGTGCGAGAACAACGGATACGCGGTGCATTCCCCGCTGGCCGCCCGGCAGGCGTACCGCATCGGGACGCTGGCGGCCGCCTACGGGGTGCCGACGCACAGCCTGGAACGCGGCCATGACATGATGGGGATCCGCGACCTGACCGCGGCGACCGCCGCGCGCGTCCGCGCCGGCGGCGGGCCGGAGTTCCTGGAGATCCACACCTGCCGGTTCCGCGAGCATGTCGGACCGGGAACCGATTTCGATGCCGGCTATCGCGACGACGCGGCCATGCTGGCGTGGCAGGCGACGGATCCCCTGACCGTACACCGCGATCTGGTGGACCGGATGACGCCGGCGCTTCTCGCCGAGATCGAAGCGGCGATGGCCTTCGCCGACGACAGCCCGTGGCCCGGTCCCGAGGAGTTGCTGACCGATGTCCTCTGAAAGCCTGAACACCGGCGCCATGCCGGACACCCTGTCCTACGGTGAGGCGCTGCGGCTGGCCATGCGCGACGCCCTGGCCTGCCGCCCCGACACGATCATCATGGGACAGGGGGTGGACGACCACAAGGGCACCTTCGGCACCACCCTCGGGCTGGCCGGGGAGTTCGGTGCCGACCGTGTCTTCGACACGCCCCTGGCGGAGGAGGGAATGACCGGCATCGCGATCGGCGCGGCGCTGAACGGCCTCTATCCCATCATGACCCACATCCGGGCCGATTTCGTCCTGCTGGCCATGAACCAGATCGTCAACCTCGCCGCCAAGTACCGCTACATGTTCGGCGGGTGCTTCGAGGTGCCGATGATGATCCGCATGGTGGTCGGGCGGAGCTGGGGACAGGGGGCGCAGCACTCGCAGAGTCCGCAGTCCCTGTTCGCCCACATCCCCGGCCTGATCGTGGTGACGCCCAGCTCGCCGCGCGCGATCCTGTCCACCTACGCCCACGCGGTGCGGCACGTCCGCAACCCGATCCTGTGCATCGAGCACCGCCTGATGTACGGGCTGGACTTCCATATGGACGAGGAGATGCCAGCCGATCCGCTGACCTCCCGCCGGATCCGCCGGGGTCGCGACCTGACCATCGTGGCCACCTCCATCATGACGCTCGAGGCCCAGCGCGCCGCCCGGCATCTGGCCGATTTCGGGATCGAGGCCGAGATCATCGATCTGCACTGCGTGTCCCATCCCGATCACGATCTGATCATGGACAGCGTGCGCCGCACCGGCCGCCTGCTGGTGGCCGACACCAGCTGGCTGCCCTACGGAACCGCGGCGGAGATCTGCCGGATCGTCGCGGAACGCGACCCGTCCGCGCTCAAGGCGCCGGTCGCCACGCTGGGCATGGCCCCGGCCAGCTGCCCCACCGCCAAGAGCCTCGAGGATGTCTTCTATCCCAGCCTGCGCGATCTGGTGGACCGGGCTGCCCGGCTGGTCCGCGGCGGGAACCATGGGATCCCCCTGCCGGACGAACGCTCGATGGCCGACGTCTACAAGCGCTTCAAAGGGCCGTTCTGATCGGGGCGGCGAACGCCCGGGCATCAGGCGTCCTCAAGAGGAGATGGCTCCCATGATCATCAGCCGCACTCCCTACCGGATTTCCTTCTTCGGGGGCGGAACCGACTATCCGGCCTGGTACCGCCGGCATGGCGGGCGGGTCATCTCCACCTCGATCGACAAGTACTGCCACATCAGCGCGCGCTTCCTGCCGCCTTTCTTCAACATCCGCCACCGCATCGTCTGGTCGCACATCGAGACGGTGCAGTCGATCCGGGAGATCCTGCATCCAGCGGTGCGGGAAGGACTGCGTTTTCTCGGCTTCACGGATGCCACGGGGGTGGAGATCCACCACCAGGGTGACCTGCCGGCCCGCACCGGCATGGGCTCCAGCTCCTCCTTCGCGGTGGGTCTGATCCACGCCCTTCTGGCCATGCGTGGCGAGACGCCCGACCCCGCACGGCTGGCGGCGCTGGCCATCGAGCTGGAACAGGAGCGCCTCCGGGAAAGCGTGGGCTCGCAGGATCAGGCCGCCGCCGCCCACGGCGGCTTCAACGTTATCGATTTCAGCCGTGACGGTGCAATCCGCGTGACCCCTCTGGCGATCACCGCCAAGCGGTCGCAGGCGTTGCAGGAGCGGCTGATGCTGTTCTACACGGGCCTGAGCCGCTTGGCCTCCGACATCGCCACCGACGTCATCGCCAACATCCCCGCCCGCGAGGAGCAGCTTCACCAGATGCGGGATCTGGTCGACGAGGCCGAACGGGTGCTGCTGGGGGGCGACCTGGACGATTTCGGGCGGCTGCTGGACCGCACATGGCGACTGAAGCGCCAACTCAGCGCCTTGGTCAGCAACGAGATGGTTGATAGCGTCTACGACCGCGCCCAACAGGCGGGTGCCCTGGGCGGAAAGCTCCTGGGGGCCGGAACCTCGGGCTTCATGCTGTTCTACGTGCCACCGGAGCGGCGGGACGAGGTGAGAGAGGCACTGCGGGACCTGCTGCACGTTCCCTTCCAGTTCGAGGAGCATGGCTCGACCCTGTTGCCCAATACAGGAACGGGCGCGCGCGCGCGGATTCCTGCGTGAACGCCGGCGCGCGCGAGCCTGCCGCTTGGCAGGTGCTGGAGGAGCGGGAGCTGCTGCGCCGCGACCCCTGGATGCGGATCGCCGTGCAACGGGTGCGGCTGCCCGATGGCCGGGAGATCGACGACTACCACCGGATACGGTTGCAGGATGTGGCCGTGATCCTGGCTGTGGACGGGGCGGAGCGGCTTCTGGTGCTCAACGGTTACAAGCATGGACACGGCCGCGTCGACCTCACCCTCCCCGGCGGGGCGATCGACCCCGGCGAAACGCCGTTGGACGCCGCCCGCCGGGAACTGCGGGAGGAGACGGGACTCGCCGCCGCGTCCTGGCGGGCGCTTCACCACGCCGTCACCAACGCCAACTACCATTGCAGCACCGAGCATTATTTCATGGCGCGAGAGCTGAACGTCGTCGGCGGCACCACGAGCGGCGACCTGGAAGCGATGGAGGCGGCATGGCTGACCCCGGACGAGGTCCGGGCACGGGTGGCCGACGCCGGGGCGCCGGTGGTGCTGGGGGTACTGTGCGGCTTTCTTCTATACCTGCGCCAACTGGGCGAAGTGTCATGAGATATTTTCACGCTGAGCAAGCGTTTTGTTCAGGCGGCAAGTTTTGGCTCGAAGTGCTTTCGGGCCTTTGCGACGGCGTAGACGGCGACGAGGGCGGGCTTTCCCTTGGAGCGCAGGCGTGCGTTGCCAATGGTCGAGATTTCGGCACAGGTGGGCCGTCGTTTGCCGGACTGCCACAGCGCCGGGATCACCCCGACATAGGCGGACAGGACGGCGGCGCTGTCGAAGCGGGCGGGATCGCCGAGTTCGGCGATGAGGCGTGCGGCGGTTCCTGGGGCAATGCCGTCGATGGAGGTCGGCGGCGAGCCGACGTCGTGCTCGTCGAGCAGGCAGGCGATGTCGTTGCCGTGCTCGGCGAGGCCGCGACGGCCCTCTCCCGGCCATCAGGGCAACCATCCTACCAGGGGGTGGTCCGATGAGTGGAGATCATACAAGCGCAGCCCCTTCCGCCCGCACCCTGGCGGATGTTTCCGCCATAATCCTTGCCGGGGGGCTGGGAACCCGGTTGGGCGGAGTCCTGCCCGGTGTCCAGAAGGTGGTGGCGCCGGTGGCCGGGCGTCCCTTCGCCGCGCATCTCCTGCGCCAGCTTGCGGCCCAGGGCGTCCGTCACGTGGTGCTGGCTCTGGGGCACCACGCGGAGGCGACGGCCGAGGCGCTCGAACCCATCGCCCGCGCCTTGGGCATCACCCTCGACCGGTCGGTGGAATCGGCGCCTCTGGGCACCGGCGGCTCGGCTCGCCTGGCGATGCTGCGGTCCCGGTCCGATCCGGCACTGGTCATGAACGGCGACAGTCTGGTGGATGTGGACCTAACCGCGCTCCTGGACTGTTTCCGTAGCGGTGGCCCCGGCGTGGTGACGCTGGTCCGGGTGGACGACACCGCGCGATACGGCCGGGTGGAGTTGGACGCCGCGGGCCGGATTGCGGCCTTCCATGAGAAGAGGGGAACCGGACCCGGCCTGATCAACGCCGGCGTATATCTGCTGTCCCGGGCCATGGTCCTGTCTTTGCCGGAGAACCGACCATCATCCCTCGAACGCGACCTGCTGGCCCGTGCCGATCGCCTTCTGGGCCTTCCTGTCGACGGCCGCTTCCTCGACATCGGCACGCCGGAAAGCTTGGTCATGGCCGATGAATTCGCAGGAGCCCTGCCGCCCCGCGGGAACACCATCGCCGAAGAGGCGGACCTTGAGGCGGACGAGCATGCCGCGCGGCTTGCCCTGGTGCTGGAACGGAACCCCGAAGCGGCGGAACCTCACCATCCCCCCAATCAGGACGCGCTGTTCGGGCCAGGCCGGGCGGATGCCCGCCTTCTTGCGGTGATGGAACGGCCGGCCGGGCACCGCGCGGAGCTTCCCGTCGCCATGCACCGGGTCGTGGCCGACGCCGCCCTGCTCCTGGGCCGGCTCGACAACGCCGTGGATCGCTATCGGGCGCTGTCCGCGGAGGGGGATCCGGTCGATCTGCGGCGGCTGGGGTTCGCCCTGTTCGCCGCGGGCGCGTTCCAGGATGCCGTGGAGGCGCTGGGCGCGGCGACGCGGGCCGATGCCGGCGACTGGCTGGCGTGGCGCCACCTCGGCGGCGCCCTGTTCGCTCTCGGCCGGCTGGGTGACGCGATCGCATCCTATCGTACCGCCATCGCCCGCGCGCCCCAGGAAGCCGAGGCATGGCGCAATCTCGCGCGCTGTCTGCGGGCCCGCGGCGACGACGCCGGGGCGGTCGCCGCCTATGGCGCGGCACTCACGCTCGCGCCCGAACGCGCGGAAACCTACCGCAACCTCGGACACATCCATTACTACGCCCACCGACTGGACGCGGCCGCTTCCCAGTACCGCCGGGCCGCGACGATCACCCCCGGCTCTCCGCTGGTCCATTTCAGCCTGGGATGCGTGGCCTTTTCGGCGGGGGACGTGGCGGAGGCCGGACATTCGTTCGCCGAGGCCGAGCGGCTGGACCCGGAACATTACCCGACCTTCGGCTTGGCCCTGGTCGAGACGGCCCGCCTTGCCGGCGAGAGCGTTTCCGAGGACCGGCTCGAAGCGTGCCGGCGCCGGCTGGTCCGGCATTTCCGCAAGGCCCAGGCCCGCCATTACGGCATCGCGATCGATGCGGCGCGTGTCCGTTGCCTGTGGCCGGCCCGCTTTCCGGAGTTCTTCCAGGCCCAGGGGATTCCGGTGGAGGAGTATCCCGCGCCGGCACCCCCCGTCCGTTCCGTAGGGGCGCCCTGGCATGTCGCCGCCAGCGTCGCCCGCGCCGAGGAGGCGCTGGCGCCGCTTCGCCTAGTCCGCCGGTGCCGGGCGACGCTCTCGCTGGCCGAGCACTGCAGCAGCGCCTCCCTGATCACCGACGACGCTTATCTGGCTGAGATGGTCTACGAGCGTCCGGCCACGGGTCCGCACGGGGAGGCCTTCTATTTCCCCCCTGACGATCCGCTGGCCTTCCCGGTGTGGACCCGCAGCACGGCCCTGCCGACGCTCCATGTCGACACCCCCGCCACTGTCATTGGCGGCAGCTTCAACTATGGCCATTTCCTGCTCGACACCCTGGGCAAGCTGATGGTGGCGGAGCGGTTCGGCGACCGCAGCCGACCGGTCCACACCTTTCCCCTGCATGGGGACTTCGGGGCCATCGCACGCTTGCTGTTTCCCGACCGCGCCTTCCATGACATGGCCGTGAGCGCCGGCCGGAACGCCATCGTCCATTTCGCCGATGCCGAGGTGCCGGGCCGCGCGCCCTATCACACCATCGTGCCCGGACTGGCCCGGCGGGCGGAACAGGCGGGGCTGTTCGGACGGGAGGACGGTCCGGAGTGGGTATACCTGTCCCGCCGGCATTACCGGCCGCTGCGCCACCGAGTCGACAACGACGAGGAGGTGTCCGCTTTTCTAGAGGCGCGCGGCTTCACCGTCATGTTCCCCGAAAAGCTCGATTTCCGCGAGACCGTCCGTGTCTTCCGCTCGGCCCGGACCATCGTCTCGCCTATCGGCGCGCAATACGGCAATGTGGTGTTCTGCCGGCCGGGCGCCCGCTACATCGAGCTGACCCCGACCTTCCACAGACCCAACCCCTCGAACCAGCATTACGACTGCATCAGCCATTACGCCGGCGTTGACTTCATCCGGCTGTGGGGAGAGGACACCTTTCTCGACCCGACCGATCCGACGCTTTGGACCAGCCGCTTCGACATCACGGATCTGGCGTCGGCGCTTGACAACTGGCCGGGCCCAGTGACCACATAGCTGTGCAAAAATCGCCAAAGTTGATCGACCAAGCCGTTGGACAGAGGTTCGCTGCGAGCGTGTATGTGCGGAGCGCGGGCTGTGATACCGAACTGAGATCGTGCCCCGAGGCGTGGTTTAGGAGCTGGGTCACTCTACAGGTCACCGGCTGATCTGGCCGGTCTTGTCATGCGGACGCGTTGGGCAGCATGATTGTGGGATCACCGCTGAGCGGGGCGATGGTTTCCAGATGCTATGGGAGCGCCGGAGGAATGGACCACTGGCGCATGTCGGCCCGATGGAGACATTCCCATGCAGCAGCAACCCGACCTTGGCCGTGCGACGGCCGCACTCGCTCCGGATGAAACCCTTGTCGTTGTCGTCGAGATGAGCCGCTCCACTTGGTTGGTCGCCGGGCTCGACGGGATCATAAGTTCAATTGAGAGAAATTTTCCCGAACCGGCCAGAGAAGCGGCGACGGCTGGTCAAATCGGTCAGGACCAAGCCGCAAGTTTGGCTTCGAGCGTGGCGCGCGCAGGATGGTGTCCGCGTCCACCTTCCCCGACAGCCGCTCGCGCGGCTTGCGGCCGAGGAAGAAGGCGATGCGCTCGGCGTTGGCGCCGCTGGGGTGGGGCAGACCGGCGAGGACCCGGGCCGGGTCCACCGCGCCCGCGCGGGCGACCGCCCCCGTCTTATGTGTGATAAGCCCCGTTATCAGCGGTTCGGCGCCGCCGCCGCGGCCGCGGTTGACGCGCCCCGCCGCGGTGACGAAGTATGAGGCGTTGCCCCGCCGCCGGAGCACCCTCCATGGCCGACCGTGAACGCCTGACCGTCACCCTACCGGCCGCCATAGCCGCCGCCGTCAAGGGCGCGGTCGCCGGCGGCGACTACGCGTCGAGCAGCGCGGTGGTACGCGAGGCGTTGGGCGACTGGGCGCGCAAGCGCGACCAGCAGCAGCACGCGCTGGCCGATCTCAAGGCCGACCTCGCCGACCTCTGGGCCCATCTCGCCACCGAAGCCTCCGAGGCGGTGGCGACGGACTTCATCCACGCCGTCGAGGCCGCCTTCCAGCCGCTGCGCCGTTTTCCTCAGGCCGCGGCCGCCCGCGACCATCTGGCCCTCGGTCTGTGCGTCACCTTCCACGGCGCCTACGCCATCCATTTCCGCGCCACCGACGACGCGGTGGTCATCGTGCGCGTGCTGCATGGCGCCCGGGACGCCGCGGCGCTCACCGCGCGCGGGGGCTTCGCCCCATGAGCCCGCAGGCCCGGTGACTCGCCATGTGGCCGGAGGAGCGTGTCATGTCGATTGCCCTGGAGCAGGTCAAGGCCGAGGCGTTCAAACACGGGATGGCCAAGGGACAAGCGGCGAGCCTGTGCCGGTTGCTCAGCCGGAAGTTCGGAGAGCTGCCCCCCGGCGTGCGGGCGCGCATCGAGGCCGCGTCCCTGGAGGAGCTCGACGCCTGGACCGACGCTGCCTTGGATGCCCCCACCCTGGAGCGGGTGTTCGACGCGCACTGAGCGGACAACCCACCCGAGCGACGACAAGCCGGGTTCGTCCGCCAACCCGTCCGGCAAAGCGCCGATCGGCGCGCTTGCGGCCGGATGTCCGCTTCGCGCCAGCACCGCCCCCCGGACACGCCGCACCGTCTTGCGGAACGGGTTCAAGGACGGTCGGCCGGCCGCTCGACCCGGTTGCTCAGCACACCGATGCGCTCGACCTCCAGCTCGACCACATCGCCATGGTCGAGAAAGCGGTTCTGTTCGAGGCCGCAGCCGTTCCCCACGGTTCCCGAACCGATGAACTCGCCCGCGTGCAGCGTCTCGTCCTGCGACATGTGGGCGATCATCTCCTCGAAGCTGAACAGCATCCCGGACGAGCTGCCGTGCGAGCGCGTCTCGCCGTTCACGCGCGCGGTCATCGTCAGGGCGTAGGGGTCGCCGATCTCGTCGGGGGTGACGATCCACGGGCCGAGGACGTTGCCCCCGTCGAAGCTCTTGCCCTTGGCGGGACCCAGCCAGCCCGGCATCTCGCGCGCCTGCTGGTCGCGGGCGGAGAAGTCGTTGAAGATGGTGAAGCCGAAGATGTGCCGGCCGGCCTGCGACACGGGGATGTCGGCTCCGGTCCGGCCGATGAAGATCCCCAGTTCCAGCTCGTAATCCATCAGCCGGCTGTAGCGCGGCCAGCGGACCGTGTCGCCGGGCCCGCCGACGGTCAGGCGGTTGGTGATGTAGTAGATCGGCAATTGCCCGTACACATCGGGAAGCGGCGGCAGCGGTTCGGCGTCGATGGCCGCGAGCGCCGCCGGATCGCTCCCGGCGGCGATGCGCCGCATCCCGCGGATGGATTGCCGGATGTGCAGCGGAAAGCTCATGCCGTCGCGCATCTGGCGCGGCTCCGGGACGGGTGCCAGCAGGCGGATCGCGTCGAGGGCGTGGGTCGGCCCGTCGTCGCCGCGGCAGCGCTCGGCCAGCGCCCGTGCCGTATCGAGCCCGCGTTCGCCCGCGTCCATGAGCGCCAGCATGGAGACGAAGGGGGCGGCATCCAGCCCGGCGCGCCCGGCCGCGGCGCGAAGGTCGAGAAGGCGCCCGGCGTCGGCATCGACGACCCCGACGCGCGGCTCTCCGGAGCCGAGCAGGAATGTGGCGAGTTTCATGATGATGTCCGTTGTCGATGGTGGAGGGGCGCCCCGCCGGGCGCCCGCGATCGGACCGGCAAGCCAATGAATTGACTTGCCGTATTGCGTTCAAACGCCACGCAGGCTTTCCCGCGCCCACGTGGGCCCGCCGCCGCAGTCGCGGCGGCCGGCGAGCGCTTGAAACGGTCGGTTCAAGCGCTCGCCGGTATCAGACCTGCGCGGCCAGCCAGAGGGCGAGGCCGGGGAACAGCAGGAGCAGCACGATCAGCAGCAGCGGGGCGGCCAGGAACGGCAGCACCCCCAGATACATGTCGCGCAGCGAGATGTCCGGCGCCTGGGCGCGGATGACGAAGAGATTCATGCCGACCGGCGGGTGGATGAGGCCGATCTCGACCACGATGACCAGCAGGATCCCGAACCACACCGGGTCGTAGCCGTTCGCCACCACCAGCGGCAGGAACACCGGGACGGTCACCAGCACCATGCCGATGCCTTCCAGGAAACAGCCGAGCAGGATGTACACGACGATCAGCAGCGTCATGACCATCAGCGGCGGCATGCCGGTCGCCCCGATCCATCCGACGATGCTCTGGGCGATGGTCGTCTGCACGACGAAGTAGGAGAAGATGGTCGAGCCGATGATGATCAGCACGATGTTCGCGGTGATGCGCGCGGTCTCGGTGAAGCAGTCGAGGATGCCGAACCGCGTCAGCGTCCGCCGCCAGAGGCCGAGCAGCAGGGCGCCGAAGGCCCCCACCGCGGCGGCTTCCGTCGGCGAGAACCAGCCGAGATAGATGCCGCCGAAGGTCACCAGGAACAGCGCCGCCACATCGGCGACGTTCAGGAGGATGCGCACCGTCCCGCCACCCTCGTCGCGCCGGATCTCCAGCGCGGCGTCGGGCCGCAGGCGCGCCCACACCACCACCGTCAGGACATAGAGCGCCGTCAGCACCAGACCGGGCACAATGGCCGCCGCGAACAGCTTGATCACCGGCTGCTGCGCGATGATCGCGTAGATCATCAGGATCAGGGACGGCGGGATCAGGATGCCGAGCGTTCCACCGGCCGCCACGGCACCGGCGGCGAGTGCGGGGGAGTAGCGCGCCCGCAGCATCTCGGGGATCGAGATCCGCCCCATGGTCGCCGCGGTCGCGACCGAGGAGCCGCACACCGCCCCGAACGCCGCCGAGGCGCCGATCGCCGCCATCGCCAGCGAGCCGCGCGTTCCCGCGAACACCGCGTTGCTGGCGCGGAACAGGTCGGCCGACAGCCCGGCCAGGGTCGCCAGCGCCCCCATCAGCGTGAACAGGGGCAGCACCGACAGGGCGTGGGCGGACGCCAGCTCCAGGGGCACCGCACCGAACACGAACTGCGCCTTGGTCCAGCCCTCCAGCGCCACATAGCCGCCGAAGCCGACGAGCCCGAGCGCCACCCCGACGGGGATGCGCGCCAGGATGAGCAGGAGGAGGACGCCCATCCCGGCGAAGCCGATCGCGGTCCCGCTCATCGGCCGCCCCCGGCATGGGTGAGGCCGGCGATGCGGTGACGGGCCGGCGCCGGCCGGCACGCACGCAGGATCTTGCGGACCAGCACATGGGCGGAGACGAGCAGCGCCAGCTCGATGGCCCCCAGCAGGAACACGATCGGCACGGGAATGTCCGGCTTGACGTCCCAGAAACGCCAGGCGTCGGCGATCGGCTGGATCATGGTGTAGGCGAGCAGCAGGATGAAGGCCAGCATCGCCAGATCGCCGAGCAGCTTCAGGGCGAACAGGCCGCGCCGGCCGACCTTGTGGTCGAACACGTCCACCTTGATTTGTTCGTCGCGCCCGAGACAGTCCGCAAGGGCCAGCAGGGCGGCCAGAACCAGCGTCGTCTCGACGACGGCGACGGATCCCGGAAGCGGCCAGTTCAGCAGCGCGCGCAGCGCGATGTCGGCGATGGTCCAGAGCATCATCACCGCCAGCGCCGCGGCGGCGAGGAGCGTCAGCAGCCGGGCGCTCGCCGGGGACGGGGTGGGGTCACCCGGCCTCACGGCATGCCCTTCTCGACACGGGCCTTCAACTGCGCCTGGAAGTCACGGATGACGGCCCGATCCCCGGAGGCGCCGGCCAGCTTGTCGGCGAGCGGTGCCGCGAGGGTCTGGAAGGCCGCGGCCTCCTCCGCCGAGGGCTCGATGACGGTGACCTTGTTGTCCTCCAGATAGCGCCGCCCCGCGGCCTCCGCCTCGTCGTAGAGGGCGCCGACCCGGCGCGCCGCCGCCGCACCCGTGGTCTCGTCGATCAGCCGGCGCAGGTCGGCCGGCAGGGAGTCGTATTTGGCCCGGTTCATGACGAGGGCGAAGGTCGCGGCCGACGCCTTCAGGTCGGTGACGGAGTGCAGGCTCTTGGCCATCTGGAAGGCGTGCGCCGCCTCGAAGTTGAACACCATGCCGTCGAGCACGCCCTTGTCCATGGCGTCGGCGAGGTCGGACGGCGGCAGGGCCACCGGGCTGCCGCCCCACGCCGCGACCATCGCCGAGGTGATGGGACCGTTGTGGCGCAGCCGCAGGCCGGCCATGTCCGCCGGCTTGCGGACGGTCGCCTTGCGCATGTAGAGGCCGATGGTGGGGGAGGCGAGCGCGTAGAGGATGCGCGTCCCCTCATGCTCCTTCTCGAGCAGCGGGGCGAGGTCGGTGAGGATGGCGGAGGCGTCGGCGATGCCGAGCGCGCGGCTCCCGCCATCGACCTTGCGGTTGAAGGCGTAGGGCAGTTGCGCCGCCTCGGTCACCGGGAAACGGCCGGGAAGGGCGCCGTGGATGAAGAAGGCCACGTCCGCCACGCCGGTGCGCGCCAGGTCGAACTGGCGCGGCGGCGGTCCCATCTGGCCGGACGGGAAGACGTTCACGCGCAGACGCCCGTCCGACTTCGTCGCGAGTTCCTCCGCCCAGCGTGTCAGCTCCTTGTGGATGGTGTGGGCGGGGGGCAGATAGTGCGAGACGGTGAGCTTGATCGTCTCGGCCCGCGCCTGCACCGCCACCGCGGCGGTGGCGATCGCCACCGCCGAGCACAGGACGGCGCGCCATACCCTTTGTCGTGTGTTCCTGAGCATCCAACCCTCCCGCTTTCCTTGTCTCTCGTTCATCGGAACGGTCTGCGCCGTCCTCAGCCGGCCATCTCGCGCACCAGCGCCCGACCGGTCACGATGGAGAAGACCTCGTCCGGGGTCCGTGTGTCGACGCCGGTCCGGCGCCAGGCGATCACCTGATCCGGGCGGATCAGCACCAGATCGGTCTCGTAGAGGTCCTGCGCCTCGGGTTCGGCGCAATCGACGACGGTCAGGGAAACCCCCATCCGCCGGGCCGCCTCCACATGCGCGTCCGCGGACGGCGGCTTCGGCCCCAGCCGGAGCAGCGTCCAGTCGAAGCCGAAGAGGTCGTAGAGCGACCGCGTCTCGTCCAGCCAGAGATGCGGCGCCCGCCCCCCCGGCTTTCCGGTCGGCACATAGACCGTCGGCCCGTCGGGCGGCGGCGGGCTGCCGTCGCCGGCGATGATCGGAGACGCGTCGTAGCGCGCACCGAGCGTGAATCCGGGAATGTCGAACTCGGCGCGCGCGTGCGCCTCCAGATAGAGTCCGGCGCGCCGGCGGGCGGCCTCGCCGGCCTCCCCCGCCTCCTCCAGCGCCGGGCTGGGCCGGTAGAGCCCGATGGATTCGGCGAAGCGGCGGGCGAAGCCGGTGTTGCGCAGCGCCACCGGCCGCCGTTCCAGCTCGTAGCTGTCCAGCAGCGACGGCGGCGCACGGCCGGTCACGACGCCCGCCAGCTTCCAGCCGAGGTTGACCGCGTCCTCGATGGCGGTGTTGTAGCCCATGCCGCCGGTCGGCGTGAACAGATGCACCGCGTCGCCGCCGAGGAACACCCGTCCCTGCTGGAAGCGGTTGGCGACCAGCGTGCGTCCGGCGATCCAGGCGTCACGCGACAGCACCTCCACCGGGATCGACACGCCCATGGCCTGGGTGAAGAGCGCCACGGCGTCGGCGTCGCTCAGGGATTCCGCCGATTCCCCCGGCCGGAGCTGGGTGTGGAAGGCGAACTCGCCGCGCCCGTCGACGGCCCCCATCACCGCGCGCCGCTCCCGGTTGAAGGCCCAGTATTGCCAGGCGCGCGGATGCGGGCAGGCCGCGTAGAAATCGGGGGCCCGCAGATAGAGCGCCAGCATGGTGCCGCCCATGAAGTCGCGGTCGGCGCTGCCCTCCCCCTCGTAGGCAAACCCGAGTTCGCGCCGGACGAAGCTGCGGGGGCCGTCGGCACCGACAAGGTAGAGGGCGCGGATGCGGCGCGGCTCGCCGCTTCCCTCGGGGACGACCTCCGCCTCCACCCCTCCCGCGGTCTCCTGAAAGGCGCACAGACGCCAGCCGTAGCGGACGGACACCGAGGGCTGGGCGTCCGCATGGCGCCGCAGCACCGCCTCGACGAATTTCTGGGAGACGCGGTGGGCCGGTTCGGCGGCACTCCAGGCGCGGTCCTTCCGCCGGATCAGCCGCGCCGCCTCGCGCGAGCCCGGCAGGGGAAAGCGGGCGAGTTCATGGGCCGTGAAGCGGGTGAAATAGGCGACGTCGGTCGGGTGCTCCGGCGGCAGCCCCTGGGCACGGATCTCGTCCGCGAAGCCCAGGCGCCGGAAATGCTCCATGGTGCGCGCCTGCGTGGCGTTCGCCTGCGGGTTGAAGGCGGTCGAGGGTTTCTGGTCGATCAGGATCGTGGCCACCCCGCGTCGACCCAGCTCGTTCGCGAGCATCAGCCCACAGGGTCCGCCCCCCACGATCAGCACGCCGGTGGTTTCGGCGGTCGTCGTCTCGGCGGTCATGGCTCCTTCCACGGGCGGCACCGCGATCAGGCCCCGGTCTCGTGGTTGACGGTGAAGTCGGGCGGCGGGGTGGGGCCCCAGATGTAGAAGGAGTCCTCCGGCGGATGGTCCGTCGCCTCCCAGTCGCAATTGGCCGGGATGAAGTCGATGTCGGCGGAATACTCCGCGTAGCTGCCCCACGGGTCGCGCACGTAATGGAAGTAGTTGGAGCCGAGGACGTGCCGCCCGAGACCCCAGCCCTGCGCGAAGCCGCGGTCAGCCATCATCATCGCTCCCAACCCGACCTCGTGGATGGAGCCGACGTCCCAGCTCAGATGGTGCAGGCCGGGTCCGGTCGATTTCGCCAGCGCGATCAGGTGGTGGTCGGAGCCGTGGATGCCGTGCAGGAAGGCGACGATGTCGCCCGACCGGTCCGACAGCCGCAGCCCCAGCACCCGCTCGTAGAAGGCGATCGACGCCGGAACGTCCGCCGTGAAGAGCAGGATGTGGGCGAGACGGCGCGGCCTCACCGGCTGCGACGCGGAGCGGGGGTGCGACCCCATGGCGCCCGGCGGGGCGCTGGCGAGGTCGAACCGGGTCTTCTCCGATGGCGAGGATTTCTCCGCCACCTTGATCTCGATGAGCATCCCGTCGGGGCTGCGGAACCACAGCCCGTTCGTCTCGAAGCCGGCGGGCGGATCGACGAGCGGCACCCCCTGCTCCTGGAGATGCCGCTTGAAGGCCGGGAACTCGTCCTCGAAGACCCCGAAGGAGACATGGGACAGCCGCTTTCCCCCGCCCTCCCCCAGCGTTCCCCAGCGGTGCGGGTGGCCGACGGTGTGCAGGTCGAGGCCGTTGCCGCGTTCGCGGACATCGAGCCCGAAGGTGCTGTAGAACCGCTGCGCGTCCGTCAGGTCCGGCACCACCATATGGAAGCCGTCGATGGAATGGACGCCGAGTTCGCCCGGGCGGCGGGTCGGCAGCATGCGGCCGCAGATGCGGGTCATCGTCTCCCCCCTGTTGTTCGTGCCTTGCCGTTGGTTCTCAGGCCGCGTCGGCGACGGGATTGCGCAGCACGCCGATGCGCTCGATCTCGACCTCGCAGACGTCGCCGGGCTTCATCCACAGCGGCGGCTTGCGCGCCGCGCCGACGCCGCTCGGGGTGCCGGTCACCAGCAGGTCGCCCGGCTCCAGCGTGATCGCCTCGCTGATGATCGCCACCAGGGTGGGCACGTCGAACACCAGGGCGTCGGTGTTGGAGCTCTGGACGACGGCGCCGTTCAGCCGCGTCTCGATCCGCAGCCCCGCCGCCCCCGGCGGCAGCTCGTCCGCGGTCACCACCACGGGACCGAACGGGCCGGTGTCGTCGAAATTCTTCCCCATCGTCCATTGCGGCGCCTTGAACTGGTAGTCGCGCACGGACCCGTCGTTGAAGATCGAATAGCCGAACACATGCTCCAGCGCGCGCTCGCGCGGGATGTGCCGCCCTCCCCGGCCGATGATCGCCACCAGCTCGCCCTCATAGTCGAACTGCTCGGAGACGGTCGGCCGGAGCAGCGGCGCGCCGTGGCCGATCAGGGACGAGGTGAAACGCCCGAACAGGGTGGGATAGTCGGGCTGTTTGAATCCGCTCTCGGCCGAATGGTCGATGTAGTTGAGCCCGACGCAGATGATCTTGCCGGGCCGGCCGACGGGTGGCAGCAGGGTGACCGCGTCGAGCTCCACCGGCGCCCCGGCGGACAGGGCATCGCAGGCGGCGCCGAAGGCGGCCCCGTCCATCGCCAGGAGGGTGTCGAGGTGGCCGGGAAAACCCGGGTCCGTGTCGCGGAGCCCGCGGAAGGCTGCCCCATCCCGGCTGATGGCGAGGCCGGTGCCGGCGGAATCGCGATAGGCGGCAAATCTCATGACGCGTTCGTCTCCAGTATCCGCGTGCGGGGTCAACAGTTTGATTGGTGTGCAGTCTATTCGCCCAATTGATGACCGGAAGGTGACAGATTGATCCGATTGATACCGGATTGTGATCGCTGTAGGCTTTGGCGATGAAGCTGAACCAGCTCCGCGACATCGCCGCCATCGCCGAGCATGGCAGCCTCAGGGCCGCCGCCCGCCATCTCGGGCTGGCGCAGCCGGCGCTGACCCGCAGCGTCCACGAGCTCGAACACGAGCTGGGCGCGCCCCTGTTCGAGCGACGCGCCCGCGGCATGGCGCTGACCCCGGTGGGGGAGGCGTTCGTCCGCCGCGCGCGGGCGATCCTGAGCGACGTCCGCCGTGCGCGCGAGGAGGTGGAGCAGCTCCGCGGCCCGGCCGCCGGCTCGGTGGTGGCCGGGCTGTCCGTGGCCGCGCACATGGCGATGCTGCCGCGCGCCCTGGCACGGTTCCGCGCGCGCTATCCGGATGTCCGGCTCCATCTCATCGAGGGGTTCTTTCCGACGCTGGAAGCCGGGTTGCGGGCCGGGGCCGTCGATTTCTACATCGGCCCGCAGCCGGAACGGGCCATGCCGACGGATCTGATGGCCGAGCTGCTGTTCGAGAACACGCGGGTGGTGATCGGGCGCATCGGGCATCCGCTGTCCGCCGCGACCTCGCTGGTCGATCTGGGCGGGGCGGAGTGGGTGACCACCACCATCACCCACCGCGCGGCGGAGGAACTCCACCGGCTCTTCCAGGAACGCGGGCTGCCGCCGCCGCGGCTGGTCATGCAGACCCAGTCGGCGCTCAGCATGATCATGGCGATCGCCTATTCCGACGCGCTGGGCATGCTTCCCGTGCAGTTCGCCGACTTCGCCCTGACCACCGGTACGCTCGCCCGCATCCGCGTCCGGGAGACGCTGCCGGCACCACCGATCGTCATGATCCGCCGTACCGGGCTCACCCTGACGCCGGCGGCGGAGTGGCTGGCGGAGTGCTGCCGGCAGGCGGCACCCCCGCCACGCCACCGGGAACGCCCGGGTTGAACGCTCGGGTTGAGCGATCAAGCCATGCGGTTTCGCAGGCGGATCGTGATCGAGCGGCTGGGACCTTGTTCGCAGCGGATGCGCCCCCACCCGATTCGCGGCCAACCGGCACCGGCCGGCGGCGATCCATCCACAAACCCGGCGGTTTATCCCGTGGGGTCTGGTGACGCGGCTGTGGACTCTGGTGACGCGCGACTCGCCACGACTCGGGTTATCCCGTGGACTCTGGTGACAAAGCAAATAGTAGAGAATCAACGAGCCAACAAATAGCCTGCGTCACCACAGTCCACATTGCTTTCCGGTGCAGTCCTCGTCCATGATCGGATGATCCAGCGTGGAGTTCGGAACATGGGTGACATTCACCAGCTGGTGCTCCAGCACGGCCAGGAACAGGCCAGGCGTCTGGTCACACCGGATGAACGTCACCTCGTCGACATGGCCGCGGCGGTGCTCGCGGTGGAAAACCCGGCACTCGGCATCTCCTATTCGGGGTTCTGCCTGACCGCCCTGCCGCATCGCCGGCTGGCCGACACCGACCGGTGGGAACGGGTCGGGCACAACGTCACGCTGGTGGTCGAGCCCGGATCCCTGCCCGACGCCTCCGGCGTCACCAGAGTCCACGGGGTGCCCTACGGCAGCCGGGCCCGGATGATCCTGCTGTACCTGCAGACCAGCCGCGGCGCCAAGTTCGAAGGACAGCATCGTGAAGGGGGGCATCGCGCTGCACGAGCTGGACGACGACCTGCAACCGCGGCTGTGGGTGGACACCGTGCGGCTGTCCGACGCCTTCTTCCAGGCGCTGCGGGAACACCCGGTCCCGGTCAACGAGGCGGCGCTGATGCAGATCGCCAACGACAGCCCGGCCCTGGACGTCTACATCTGGCTGGCCTACCGGCTGCGCTCCCTCACCGGCCCGGCACCGGTGAGCTGGGCGGCGCTGCACCAGCAGTTCGGGGCCGGCTACAAGCTGCTGCGGCAGTTCCGGCCGAAATTCACGGCGACCCTGAAAGAGGCGCTGGCGGTCTATCCGGAAGCCAAGGTGACGGTGGACGAGACCGGCATCGTGCTGCACCCCTCCCGGCCGCCGATCCCGGAACGGGAGCTGACACGGATCGCCTGCCCCCCCGCCCTCACCGGGCCAGCGAAGCCAGCGGGAAACCGTCGTCGATCGCCTGCTCCGGCGTCAGGGGGATCTTCCGGTCGAGCAGCTTGCGTCCGGTGAGGTGATCCGCCGGCCGGTTGACGGAATCGATGGCGATCAGCATCCCGTTCCGGAAGTAGAAGACCGAAAAGCGCCGTTCCGCCACCGATCCGCGCACCACCGCCCGGTCATGCCCGGCGGACAGGCCGACGATCTGCAGCTTCACATCGTATTGATCCGACCAGAACCATGGCGCCGCGACGAAGGGGCGTTCGCGGCCGAGCAGCGCCGCCGCGGCCGATTTCCCCTGTTCGACCGCGTTCTGGACCGATTCCAGGCGCAGCGGCGACCCGCCATCCAGAACACGCCGGGCGGTGCAGTCGCCGACCGCGACGATGGCGGGATCGCTGGTGCGCGCGCCGTCGTCCACCAGCACGCCGCCGTCGCAGGCGAGCCCGCAGCCCTCGGCCAGCGCGGTGTCGGGGATGATCCCGATGCCCACGACCACCAGATCGGCCGGCCAGCGCCGCCCGTCGGCGGTGCGCACGGCGACCAGCCGGCCGTCCTGCCCTTCCAGCGCCGCCACCGCGGCGCCCAGCTCCACCGCCACCCCCTGCGCGCGGTGCAGATCCGCATGGAAATCCGCCAGCAGCGGCGTGGCCGACCGCGCGAGCAGACGGTCCGCCGCCTCCAGGATGGTGACGTCCAGCCCGCGCTTGCGCGCGGCGGCGGCG
>NZ_JABFFR010000052.1 GCF_013423485.1 Azospirillum oleiclasticum | reverse complement strand
CCGCCTCCAGGATGGTGACGTCCAGCCCGCGCTTGCGCGCGGCGGCGGCGACCTCCAGCCCGATGAAGCCGCCGCCGATCACCACCACCCGCCGCGCATGGTCCAGCGCCGCCCGGAGACGGCGGGCATCGTCCAGGGTCCGCAGGCCGAGGACCCCGTCGAGATCGTGCCCCGGCACCGGCAGCGGGCGCAGCCGCGCCCCGGTGGCGAGCGCCAGCCCGCGGTAGTCCAGGCTGCGCCCGTCCTCCAGCCGGACGCGCCGCGCCACGCGGTCGATCCCGGCAACCCGCACCCCCGTGAGCAGGTCGATGCGCTGCCGCTCCCAGAATCCGGGGCCGCGGATGGCCAGCTGCGCCTCCTCCATCTCCCCGGCCAGCACGGCCTTCGACAGCGGCGGCCGGTGGTAGGGCGCCACCGGCTCGGCGCCGATCAGGGTGACCGGGCCGTCGTACCCCTCGGCCCGCAGGGACTCCGCCACCTGCAGACCGCCCTGCCCGGCCCCCACGATGATGAAGCCGGGGATGAAGCAGCCGGGTCCGGGGCCGGCGGCCATCAGCTCTGCGCCTCCGGCAGGCGCACGACGAGGCCGTCCAGGGCGTCGGTCACCCGGATCTGGCAGGACAGGCGGCTGTTGGCCCGCCGCTCCGACGCGGTGCAGCCGAGCATCTCGTCCTCGGTCTCGCCGGGGGCCGGCAGCCCGTCGAGAAACGCCTCGTCCACATAGCAGTGGCAGGTGGCGCAGGCGCAGGAGCCGCCGCACTCCCCTTCGATGCCGGCGACGCCGTTCTGCACGGCGCCCTGCATGACGGTCCAGCCCGTCGGGATATCGACGACCAGCTCGGCGCCGTCGTGCTCGATGAAGGTGACCTTCGCCATGGTCACGGTCCTTCCCGGAAAATCAATGTGGTCGAAGCCCTGATGAGTTGTACTCATCGGGGCTTGGTTGGGCCGTTGAGGCCCCGCGGGCTCATGCCCGCGAAGCCAAGGCCCGCGGATGCGGGCCGCCCGGCGTCTGAGGGCTCATTGATCGGTCACGATCAATGATGCTTGGTCTCAGGCCACCGCCAGATCCAGCCGGATCGGGCTGCGGAAGGTGGTGGAGGGCATCCAGGGCAGCTGCTCCTGCACCCGCCGGAACTCCGGCACGCGCGTCAGGAACTCCTCGAAGGCGACGCGCGAGGCCAGCCGGGCGAAGGCGGTGCCCAGGCAGGCATGGACGCCGCCGCCGAAGCCCAGATGGCCCTTGGGCTTGCGGCCGATGTCGTAGACGTCCGCGTTGGCGAAGCGCCGCTCGTCCCGGTTCCCGGCCCCGTAGGCGAGACAGACGAAATCGCCCTCGCGCAGGGTCTGCCCGTGCAGCGTCACATCCCTCCGCAGGCAGCGGCGGAAGCGCTGGGCCGAGGTGTTGAAGCGCAGCGATTCCTCGATGGCGTCGGGGATCAGCGCCGGGTCGGCGGCCAGCCGGCGGCGCGCGTCGGCATGGTCGGCGAGGTTCAGCGCGAACATGGTCAGGAAGCCCGACAGGGATTCGATGCCGGCCATGATCAGCGTGGTGATGGTCATCTGCACCTCGCGGTCGGCCAGCTTCTCGCCGTTGACCTCCGCCTGGATCAGCGCGGTGATCAGGTCGTCGCCCGGCTCGCGCTTGCGCAGCTCGACCAGTTGCCGGGCGTAGTCGCTCATCCACTGGAAGGCGGCGAGGTGCTCCGGCCCCTTCTGGCGGGTCCGCGGGTCGGACTGCACCATCAGGACCGCCTTGTCGCGGATCATCCGCTCGTTCTCGCGCGGCAGGTTGAACAGGCCGAACAGCACGTCCACCGTCACCTTGCTGGAGAAGTCGGCGACGAAGTCGAAGCTCCGCTCGCCGCTCACGGCGTCCAGCGCCCGGTTGGCCGAGGCGCGCACCGGATCGACCAGCCCTTCCACCGCCTTCCGGGTGAAGGCGAACTGGACGATGCCGCGCAGGCGGTCGTGGCGGGGCGGATCGGTGGTGCCCAGCGTGTTGCCGGCGCGGTTCGGCATCTCGTCCATCAGGTTGCCGCTGGCCGAGGAATAGGTCTCCCAGTCGTTCAGCGCCGTGACGATGTCGTCGTAGCGCGACAGGACCCACATGTTGGCCTCCTCGCTCCAGAAGCACGGATGCTCGTCGCGCAGGGTCCTGTAGAAGGGAAACGGATCGGCATCGACCGCCGGCGAATAGGGATCGAAACGGAACATGGGTGCATTTCCTCCTTCGCCCACAAGGGGGGTGGGCGGCCATGTCGGCGGTTTTTTCTCGTGATTGGTCCGGTCCTGATCGCCCGGCCCCCGTCGCCCAGCCCGGGGCGTCCGGGCGGAGGCTGTTCCTCCAGCCCGTCCAGCCTAACCGCAAGCCGGCTCCGACGGAATGGACGATGGGGCGGAAAAATTGTACTATTCCAACAAACGAAGGACGATGGAGGATGCCGTGGACCAGGTGCCGCGCTTCGCGCTCTACGGCGAGGAGGCACGCTCCACCGACGCCGAGTTCATCCACATCGAGGACATCGGGAGCCGCAGCAGCCGCTACGACTGGGAGATCGCGTCCCACACCCACAAGGGCCTGTTCCAGCTCGTCGCCATGCTGGACGGCGGGGCGCGGGTGCTGATCGACGACCGGGTGGCGGACATGGTGGCGCCCTCGGCGGTGATCGTCCCGCCGGCGGTGGTGCACGGCTTCCGGTTCCACCCCGGCACCCACGGCTATGTGCTGACGGTCGCCGAGGCGGTCCTGTTCGACGGGGCTGGGCCGGCCGGCCGGCCCGTGTTCGAGGCGCTGTTCCTGGAGCCCTGCCTGCTGGAGCTGGGGGGCGACCCGGCGGCGGCGGCGCGCATCGGCGCGCTGCTGGACCAGCTGATGACGGAGTTCCGCTGGCCGCAGCTCGGCCGGACGATGATGTGCGAGTGGCTGGTGCGCGGGATTCTGCTGCTGATGGAGCGCCAGCGCGCGGCGGCGGCGGGCTCCTCCCCGACGGACCGGGTGCGCGCCGAGCTGTTCACCCGCTTCCGGGCGCTGGTGGAGGAGCGTTTCACCGAACATTGGCCGGTGCCGCGCTACGCCGACGCGCTGGGGATCACGGAATCGCGGCTGAACCGGCTGTGCCGCACCCTGGTCGACCGCTCCGCCTTCGAGCTGGTGCAGGACCGCCTGCTGCTGGAGGCGCGGCGGCGCCTGATCCACATCGCCGCCCCGGTGTCGCTGATCGCCTACGAGCTGGGCTTCCAGGACCCGGCCTACTTCAACCGCTTCTTCAAGAAGCTCACCGGCACGACGCCCGGGGCGTTCCGCCGGGCCCCGCGCACCGGCTGACAAAATTGCACTTTTCGAACGGACGGGCGCAAACCGCCCGGAGGCCCGTGAGCGGGCCTGTCCGGATCGTCGTTGCGGTGGCGGCATCATGCGGCCAAGGCCGCGGCGATCCCATTTCAAATGTCCGGCCGGGCCATTGCGTTTTGCTATAGCTGCCCTGCCGCCCATGCTGCATGGCAGCAAGAACCGCCGGGTTCGGAGCGCGGATGCCCGCACGGCATCCCGCCCACTATTCAAAAAACGAATGGGCTGGTCCGCCAACGAATTTCCGCGGCGCCGGGGGCGCTGATATCCATGCTGGGGACGGGGTTTCGCAGGACGCGAGGGTGCGGCGATGGCGATGCGGGCGCAGGAGGTGGGGAAGCTGGCCTTCATCGGCTTCGGCGAGGCGGCCTCGGCCTTCCTCGGCGGCTGGCGCCGCGCCGGGCTGACCGGCGGCGTCGCCGCCTACGACATCAAGACCGGCTCCGCCGACGCGGCGGAGCGCGGCCGGAAATGGGCGGACTACGCCGCCGCCGGCGTGGCCGGCGCCGAGCGCCTCGAACAGGCGCTGGCCGGTGCGTCCATCGTGTTCTCGCTGGTCACCGCCGACCAGGCGCTGGCCGCCGCCCGTGCCGCGGCGGAGCGCATCGCTCCCGGCACCCTCTACCTCGACGGCAACTCCTGCGCCCCCGGCACCAAGCGGGAGGAGGCCCGGATCCTGGAGGAGGCCGGCGCCCGCTATGTGGATCTGGCGGTGATGGCGCCCGTGCACCCCAGATTGCACAGGACCCCGCTTCTGGTCAGCGGCCCGCACGCCGCCGCCGCGCTGGCCGCCCTGGCGGAGCTGGACATGGACGCCGGGGAGGCGCCGGGCCCCGTCGGCACCGCCTCGTCCATCAAGATGATCCGCAGCGTCATGATGAAGGGCCTGGAGGCCCTGTTCCTCGAATCCGTCCTGGCCGGCCGCAGGGCCGGGGTGGACGGGGTGGTCCTCGACTCCCTCGACGTCACCTTCCCCGGCTTCGGCTTCAAGGAGCGCGCCGCCTACATGCAGGAACGCGTGATGACCCACGGCGTGCGCCGCGCCGCCGAGATGCGGGAGGTCGCGCGCACCGTCGATGAGCTGGGCCTCGACGGCGGCATGGCGCGCGCCGCCGTCGCGTGGCAGCAGCGCGTCGGCGCGCTCGGGCTCGACGCCGGGGCCATCGGCCGGGACGACTACGGCGCGCTGGCCGACGCGATTCTCGCACGCCTCGATCCAAAGGACCGCTGACGGGTCCGTCACGGACATCCACACGCCCCGCCACAAGGACAAGAAGCGGGGCTCACGACCGGAGGAAACATGCCTGGAACATTGCGCACGGCCCTGCTGGGGGCGGTATTCGCGACATCCCTTGCCGGCGCCGGCCCGGTTTGGGCGGCGACGGTGAAGGTCGGTGTGATCGCGCCGTTCTCCGGCCCGTTCGCCACGGTGGGGCAGACCTTCAAGCAGGCGATCGAGGTCTACCAGGCCCAGCACGGCAAGACGGCCGCCGGCCACACGGTCGAGTTCGTCTACAAGGACCTCGACCAGGCCAACCCGGCGCAGAGCAAGGCGCTGGCGCAGGAGCTGGTGGTCAAGGAGAAGGTCGGCTACCTCGCCGGCTTCTTCTTCACCCCCGACGCCCTGGCGGTGGCGCCGCTGATCGACGAGGCCAACATCCCCTGCGTCATCTTCAACGCCGCGACCTCCGTCATCACCGAGAAGTCGCCGCGCTACGTCCGCACCTCCTTCACGCTGTGGCAGAACACCGTGCCGCTGGCCGAGCACATGGCGAAGCAGGGCGTCCGGAAGGTCGCCACCGCGGTCAGCGACTACGGCCCCGGCATCGACGGCGAGACCGCCTTCAAGGCCACCTTCGAGAAGCACGGCGGCAAGGTGGTCGACAGCATCCGCATGCCGCTGAAGTCCACCGACTTCGCCCCCTTCATGCAACGCATCAAGGACAGCGGTGCGGAGGCCATCTACGCCTTCCTGCCCGCCGGCCCGACCACGCTGGCCTTCGCCAAGGCCTTTTCCGACACCGGGCTGAAGGCCGCCGGCGTGAAGTTCTTCGGCCCCGGCGACATCACCCAGGAACCCGACCTGCCGGCGCTGGGCGACGCCGCACTCGGCATCACCACCACCTTCAACTACAGCCAGGCGCACGACAGCGACCTCAACCGCGCCTTCGTCGCCAAGCACAAGGAGCTGTTCGGCTCCTCCGACACCGTCACCTTCACCTCGGTCGGCGCCTACGACGGCACGCATGTCATCTACAAGATGATCGAGGCGACCGGCGGCAGTTCCGACGGCGCCAAGGCGGTGGCGGCGGTCAAGGGCATGGCCTGGGAGAGCCCGCGCGGGCCGCTGGTCATCGACCCCGACTCCCGCCACGTCACCCAGACCATCTATCTGCGCGTCACCGAACGCAAGGACGGCCGGCTGCAGAACAGCGAGGTGGCCGCCTTCGCCGCCCAGCCCGACTACGGCTACAAGGTCGGCAAGTAGGACCACGCACCATGGATCGTGACCGGTCCATGGGCCCTCAGACGGCGGGCGCGGCCATCCGGCCGCTTGCCTTCGCGGGCATGAGCCCGCGGGGCCTCAACGGCCCAACCAGGTCCCGATGAGTGCAACTCATCGGGACTTGGTACAACCCCCTGTCCGGGTCCGGCCCGCTTCCCGCCCTGTGCCGGGCGGGCCGGTTGGGAGCTCCAGAATGGAAACGCTCTTCGGCATCGCCGTGGACGGCGTCGCCTATGGGATGATCCTGTTCATCATCTCCGTCGGCCTGTCGGTCACGCTCGGCCTGATGCGCGTGGTCAACCTCGCGCACGGCGCCTTCGCCATGGTCGCCGGCTACGTCGCCTCCTTCGCCGCGCAAGGCCTCGGCCTGCCCTACGCGGCCGCACTCGCCGGCGCGGTCCTGCTCACCGTCGTCGCCACGCTGCCGCTGGAGCGGCTGCTCTACCGGCGCATCTACGGCCAGGCCAACGAACTGGCCCAGGTCCTGCTGACCATCGGCCTGACCTTCGTCATCGTCGCCGGCATCAACTACCTGTTCGGCCCCACCCTCAAGCGCATCCCGCTGCCGGAGCCGCTCCAGGGCACGCTGGCGCTCGGCCCCAAGGCCATCCCGACCCACCGGGCCTTCGTCATCGCCGTGGGGGTCGCGACCATCCTGGCGCTGTGGTGGCTGCTGGAGCGCACGGATTTCGGCATCCGGCTGCGCGCCGCCGTGGACGACCCCGACATGGCCGCGGCGCTGGGCATCCGCACCGAGCGCCTGTACGCCGCCACCTTCGCGCTCGGCACCGGCCTCGCCGCGCTGGGCGGTGTGCTGGGCGCCGAGCTGCTGCCGCTCGAACCCTATTACGCGATCCGCTACATCGTCCTGTTCCTGGCGGTGGTGGCGGTCGGCGGGGCCGGCAGCATCGCCGGCTCGGCCGCGGCCGCGCTGGCCCTCGGCGTCGTCGACACGGCCGGCAAATACCTGATCCCCAACTTCGGCGAGTTCTTCTTCTACGCCACCCTCATCCTCATCCTGTTCCGCTGGCCGCACGGCTTCTTCCGGGGGAGGGCCGCATGAGCGCCGCCACCAACCACGCCGCCACCGCCAGCGCACCCGCGCACGGCGGGCGGGCGTCCCGGCCGCAGCGCCTGCGCGATGGTGCGGCGGCGCCGCTGCTCGCCGCGCTGGGGCTGGCCGCCTTCTGGCTGTTCCCCGACGATCTGGGGTTGATGACCCGGATCCTCACCGCCGCCCTCTATGTGCTGTCGCTCGATCTGGTGCTCGGCTACGCCGGCATCGCCACGCTGGGACAGGCGGCCATGTTCGGGACCGGGGCGTACGCCGCCGGCATCGCGGCCGTGCATCTGGTCGCCGACCCGCTGGTCCTGCTCGCCGTCGGCGGCGTGGCCGGCGGGCTGATCGCGCTCGCCACGGGGACGCTGATCCTGCGCGGGCGCGGCCTGACGCTGCTGATGCTGACCATCGCCGTGGCGCAGATCGTCCAGGAGGTCGCCAACAAGGCGCGCGACCTGACCGGCGGCAGCGACGGCCTGTCGGGCATCGATCCCGGGCCGCTGCTCGGCCTGTTCCGCTTCGACATGTACGGCCGGACCTCCTACCTGTTCGCGCTCGCCGTGCTGCTCGCCGGCTTCCTGGTGGCGCGCCGCATCGTCCGCTCGCCCTTCGGGCTGGCCTGCCGGGGCGTCAGGGAGGATCCCGTGCGCGTCGCGGCACTCGGCGGTTCGCCCAAGCGTCTTCTGGTGGCGATGTACGCCGTCGCCGGGGTGTTCGCGGGGGTGGCCGGGGCGCTGAGCGCGGTGACCAGCGGCATCGTCGGGCTGGACAGCCTGGGCTTCTCCTGGTCGGCCGAGGCGCTGGTCATGCTGGTGCTGGGCGGCACCGGACGGCTGTGGGGGGCGATCCTCGGCACCGTGGCCTTCATGACCGTGCACCATCTGCTGGCCGCCACCGACCCGTTCCACTGGATGCTGTTCATCGGCCTGTTCCTGATGGGCACCGTGCTGTTCCTGCCCGGCGGGCTGGCCTCGCTCGCCGACCGCTTCACCAGGGGAGACCGGCCATGACCGCGCTGCTCGACGTCGAGGGGCTGAGCAAGAATTTCGGCGGGCTGCAGGTGTCCGCGGGCATCACGCTGGCCCTGCATGCGGGCGAGCGCTGCGCCCTGATCGGGCCGAACGGCGCCGGCAAGACGACCTTCGTCAACCTGGTCACCGGCGTGCTGGAGCCGTGCGCCGGCACCATCCGGCTGGCCGGCGAGACCATCACCCGCCTGCCGGCGGAAGCGCGGGTGCGCCGCGGCCTGATCCGCTCCTTCCAGGTGGCCCGTCTGTTCCGCTCCATGACGGTGCGCGAGCATCTGGAGCTGGCCGTGCTGGAGCGCGAGGGCCACACCCACCGCCTGTTCGCCAGCGTCGGCCGGGTGCCGGGGCTGGCCGACGAGGTGGCCGGCCTGCTCGACGGCATGGGCCTGACCGCGGTGGCCGGCACGGCGGTCGGGCGGCTCGCCTACGGCCAGCAGCGCCTGCTGGAGATCGCGCTGGCGCTGGCGCTGAAGCCCAAGGTGCTGATCCTCGACGAGCCGGCGGCCGGCGTGCCGCACGCGGAGAGCCACCGCATCCTCGACGCGCTGGAGCGGCTGCCGCCGGACCTCGCCGTGCTGATGATCGAGCACGACATGGATCTGGTGTTCCGCTTCGCCCGGCGCATCGTCGTGCTGGCGCAGGGGCGCCTGCTGTGCAGCGGCACGGCGCGGGAGATCGCCGCCGATCCGCGCGTGCGCGAGGTCTATCTGGGGAGCCGGGCCGATGTCCAGCCGCACTGAGGGTCATCTGGAGATCGCCGGGCTGACCGCCGGCTATGGCGAGACGCGCATCGTCGAGGGTCTCGCCTTCACCGTGCCGCCCGGCGGGCGGCTGGCCCTGCTCGGGCGCAACGGGGTGGGCAAGACCACCACGCTGGCCACGCTGGTCGGGCAGACCACCCGGCACGCCGGCTCGATCCGGCTGGACGGGGTGGAGCTGACGGGGCTGGGTGCCGCGGCGCGGGCGGCGGCGGGGCTCGGCTATGTGCCGCAGACGCGCGACGTGTTCCGCTCGCTCACGGTGGAAGAGAACCTCGTCACCGGGCTGAAGGGCCGGCCGCGCACAGCGCTGGAGGAGGCCTACGAGCTGTTCCCGCGCCTGAAGGAGCGGCGGCGCAACGGCGGCGGCAACCTGTCGGGGGGCGAGCAGCAGATGCTGTCGGTGGCCCGCGCCCTGCTCGGCCGGCCGACCGTGCTGCTGCTCGACGAACCGCTGGAGGGCCTGGCCCCGGTGATCTGCGACCAGCTGATGCAGGCCCTGTCGCGGCTCGCCGTCACCATGATCCTGGTCGAGCAGCAGGTCGACCGGGCGCTGGACTTCGCCGACCGCGTGCTGCTGCTCGACCGCGGGCAGGTCGTCCATGAGGGCGCGTCCGCCGATCTGCGCGGCGACCACGCCCTCATGGAACGCCATCTGGGCGTCGCCCTCGCCGCGTAGGCCATTCGTGGGGGCCGTTGCGTGGGGCCGCCGGCAAACCCGGCGGCCTCAACGCGGGCCCCCACGCTGGTCCCCGCCGGACACGCGCGCACGCGCCGACACC
The DNA here is from genome assembly GCF_013423485.1 of Azospirillum oleiclasticum. Taxonomy (GTDB): domain Bacteria; phylum Pseudomonadota; class Alphaproteobacteria; order Azospirillales; family Azospirillaceae; genus Azospirillum; species Azospirillum oleiclasticum. The sequence continues at coordinate 25,198 of NZ_JABFFR010000052.1, read as the reverse complement.
CCCGCCCCCTCCTCCGCCGCTGGCGGAGGAGGGGGCGGGGGTTCGACGTCCGTCCGGGCCGCTGCCGCTCAGGCGGCGTTTTCGAGCACCAGCAGGCCGGCGCCGGTGTTGGAGATCGGGATGTGGTAGTGGCTGTGGACCTTGGTAACCGTGCCGCCCAGGGCGCCGCGCATGATCAGCCACAGGATCAGCTCGGCCCCCTGCGCGCCGGCCAGCCGCACCAGGTCATGGATGGAGTAGCGGGTCAGCGCCTCCGGGTCGCTGACGATCTTCTCCATGCACATCAGGTCGAAATCCTTGTTGATGAAGCCCGCCCGCTGGCCGTCGAGCTGGTGGGACAGGCCGCCGGTGCCGACCACCACCACCTTCAGATCCCGGCCGTAGGACTCCACCGCCCGGCCGATCGCCTGCCCCAGCTTGAAGCAGCGGGCGGGGGTGGGCAGCGGGTGCTGCACGGTGTTGACCGCCACCGGGATGGTCCGCACCGTCATCCCGACGCGATCCGGCCAGAACAGCGACATCGGCACCGTGAAGCCGTGGTCGACCAGCATCTCCTGGCAGGAGCAGATGTCGAACTCGTCGTTCACCAGGGCGTTGATGAGGTGCCAGGACAGCTCCGGGTCGCCGGGATAGGGCGGCAGCGGCTTCAGCCCCCAGCCCTCGTCGTCGTTGCGGTAGCTGGCCGCGGCCCCGATCGCGAAGGTCGGCATCTTGTCGAGGAAGAAGTTCAGCCCGTGGTCGTTGTAGATCACGATGGCGACGTCCGGCCGGACCTTGTCCAGCCAGGCCCGCGCCGCCGGATAGCCGTCGAAGAACGGCTTCCAGTAGGGGTCCTCGAAGAGTTCGCCGGCGATCGCGTTGCCGATGGCCGGGATGTGGGAGGAGGTCATTCCACCGACGATGCGTGCCATGGCCTCAGTTCCCCGCCGCCTTGAGTTTCGCCTTGAAGTCCTCGACGGTCATGCCCGTCTGCTGGGCGCCGATGTCCTGCACGTTCAGGCCCAGCATGCCGACGAACTTCGCCAGGTAGTAGATGTTGCCGCCCGCCGCCAGCAACTCCAGGGCGTTGCGGTTGCGGATCGCCGCCTTCTGCGCGTCGTTCAGGCCGTAGCGGGCGCAGTAGGCCTCCTCGTCCGCCAGGAAGGCCTCGCGGTTCCGCGCCTCGTTGAACGAGTAGCACATCTTGTTCAGCGCATAGCCCTTCATGGCCTGCTCGCCATCGAAGATGACGGTGCCGGGGATCGGCTCGGGGCGTGTGGGAGACGCCATGGGGTTTCCTCCTGTCTTGTTCGTTGGATCACGCGGACCAGTAGAGACGCATCGGGTTGTCCACCAGCAGCGCCTTCTGTTTGGCGGCGTCGGTGGCGATGCGCGGGATGACGTCCACCAGGGCGCCGTCATCGGGCATGTGCGATGTCATGTTGGGGTGCGGCCAGTCGGTTCCCCACAGGACCCGGTCGGTGAAGCGGTCGACCAGGGTCCGGGCGAAGGGGACGACGTCGGCGTAGCCGGTCGCCGGGCCTTCGAGGCTCAGCCGCTCGGGGCAGCTGACCTTGCTCCACAGGGTCGGCAGCTCCTCCATCAGCGCGACGAAGCGCTGGAAGCCGGGGTGCTCCGCCCCCCTGGCGATGTCCGGACGGCCCATATGGTCGACCACCACGACGGTCGGCAGTTGCTTCAGGAAGGGGATCAGCCCCTCCAGGTCCGGCGCCTCGAAATAGACGACGATGTGCCAGCCGAACGTCGCGATCCGCTCGGCGATGCCGAGGAAGACCTCCCTCGGCGTGGCGTCCACCAGCCGCTTGACGAAGTTGAAGCGCACGCCGCGCACGCCCGCCTCGTGCAGGTCGCGCAGCGCGTCCGTCGTGATGTCCGGCCCCACCGAGGCGACGCCGCGCGCCAGCCCGTCCGACGCCCTCAGGGCATCGACCAGCGCCCGGTTGTCCGTGCCGTGGCAGGTCGCCTGGACGATGACGTTGCGCGCGAAGCCCAGATGGTCGCGCAGCGCGAACAGCGTCTCCTTCGGCGCGTCGCAGGGGGTGTATTTGCGCGCCGGGGCGTAGGGGAAGCGGTCGCCCGGCCCGAACACATGGCAGTGGGCATCCACCGCGCCCGGCGGCGGCGTGTAGGCCGGCTTGCGGGGGGCGGGGTGGTAGGGCAGATAGTCGGCGTCCATGGGTACAGTCCCCCAGGTAAGAGCTCAGTCGGCGTAGACGACGCCGTCGAACAGCTTGCGCGCGGTGCGCAGCAACGCGGCGCGGGCGACGTTCCCCGCCCCGTCCAGCTCCAGCACCACGGTCGTCTCGCCCGTCGGGTGCTCGATGCTCAGCGTCTTCGTCGGCCCTTGCGGCACCGTGGCGAGTGCGGCGGCGGGGGAGCCCGCCAGCGCGCAGGCCGTCGCCACGCTGACCGCGCCCAGCACGCCGATGGAGGCGTGGCAGCGGTGCGGGATGAAGGTCCGGGTGGCGATCGCCCCGCCGTTGGCCGGCGCGCTGACCAGCGTCATCTTGGGCACCGACTTGTCCCGGACGTCGCCGAGATTCATCCGCGGCCCGGCCTGCAGGCGGATGGATTCCAGCCGCTCCTTCAAGGCCGCGTCGGCGTCGAGATCGGCGCGGCTCTCGTCGCCGCGCACCCCGAGATCACGGGCCCGCAGCACCACCACCGGCATGCCGTTGTCGATGCAGGTCACCGGCACGCCGTCGAACTCGTCCACCACGTTGCCGGTGGGCAGCAGCGCGCCGCAGCTCGACCCCGCGGTGTCGCGGAACTCCACCGGCAGCGGGGCCGCGGTGCCCGGCACCCCGTCGATGCGCGCGTCGCCGCGGTAGGCGACCACGCCGCCCGGCGTCCGCACCCGGACGGCGGCGGTCTGGCCGGTGTTCTCCATGAAGATGGTCACCGGCGTCTCGCCGTCGCGCGCGGCCACGAGGCCCCGCTCGATCGCGAAAGGCCCGACGCCGGCCAGGATGTTGCCGCAGTTCTGCGCGTCGGTGACGACGGCCCGGTCCACGAACACCTGGAGGAACAGGTAGTCCACATCGACGCCCGGCCGCTCCGACCGGCGCACCACCGCCACCTTGGAGGTCAGCGGATCGGCGCCGCCCAGCCCGTCGATCTGCCGGGGGTCGGGCGAGCCCATGACCCGCAGCAGGAGGGCGTCGCGCGCGGCGGTGTCGGCGGGCAGATCGTCGGCCAGGAAGTACCCGCCCTTGGAGGTGCCGCCGCGCATCCACATGCAGCGCACGCCGCTAGACATACCTCAGCCCCTTGGCCGCGAGCGTGCCGCGCATGTCGTAGATGTCGAGGCCGAGTTCGCCGGCCGCCAGACGCGCCCGCTTCTCCTCCTCCTTCGCCAGCCGGTCCCGCGCCTTCACCAGCACCCCGGCGGCCTCCTCGCGGCGGACCACGCAGACGCCGTCGTCATCGGCGACGATCACGTCGCCGGGGTTGACCAGTTCACCGGCGCAGACGACGGGAACGTTGACCGAGCCCAGCGTCTCCTTGACCGTGCCCTGCGCGCAGACCGCCTTGGACCACACCGGGAAGCCCATCCCGGTCAGCGTCGCGATGTCGCGCACGCCGGCGTCGATCACCAGCCCGACGCCGCCCCGCGCCTTCGCCGAGGTCGCCAGCAGGTCGCCGAAATAGCCGGCGTCCGACGGCGAGGTGGTGGCCAGAACCAGGATATCGCCCGGCTTCACCTGCTCGATGGCGACGTGGAGCATCCAATTGTCGGCCGGGGGGGCCAGGATGGTCACCGCCGGCGCCGCGAGCTGGGCCCCGGCGTAGATCGGCCGCATGTAGGAGGCCAGCAGACCCTTGCGGCCCTGCGCCTCGTGCACGGTGGCGACCCCGCATTCGGCCAGACCGGCGGTCACCGCCGGGTCGGGGCGCTCGATGTCGCGGATGACGACGTTCATCACAGCTCGTCCACGGTGCGCGGATAGACCGACTGGAAACCCTCGGCGTAGCGCGCGTTGCGGCCGCCGGCCTGGCCGCCGGAGTTGCGGCGGAAATGGTTGCCGCGGTTCTGCGCCAGGTTGGTGTAATAATCCCAGAGATGTTCCTGCCCGGCCATGCATTCGATGGCGGCGCGCTTGTTGTCCCACACCTCGGTGATGTCCAGGAAGACGTCCGGCTTCCAGCCCATCTGTTCGGTCTGGTGCGGCTCGTACAGGTAGAGCTGCGGCGCGCCGAGAACCTTCTGGCCGGGGTTGTGGCCCCAGGCCTGGGCGATCATCCGGCATTCCATCAGCAGCCGGGTCGCGTGGGAATGGTCGGTGTTGTACGGGTCGTAGTGCGAGTGGCTCATCAGGAAGGCGGGCTGCACCTTGCGGATCACGTCCACCAGGCGGAACTTGGCCTCGCGGTCGATCTCCAGCGGGTAGTCGCCGAGATCGAAGAACTGGATGTCGTGGACGTTCAGCGCCCTGGCGGCGGCCTCGGCCTCCTTGCGGCGCTCCGTCTTCACGCGCTCCAGCGTGCAGCCCTCCTGCTTCCACAGCTTGGCGGACTCGCCGCGCTCCCCATAGGACAGGCAGACGACGGTGACGGCGTAGCCCTTCTTCTGATGCAGGGCGATGGCGCCGCCGGCGCGCCAGACGAAGTCCGCCGAATGGGCGCTGAGAACGAACGCCGTCTTGTTCTGTGCCATGGATGTCCGCTCCCCGGATGGGTCCTTGAGGTGGGCGTCGCTTCGGTGGGCGATCGAATTCCGATGCCGGCATCATCCGCCCGGGGGGCGGGATTTCCAATTTCGAACTCCCTTCCGCCCTATTGTGTTTTGCTATAGCCTGTTTCCAAGCGATGCTGCGGAGCACAATGGTCCATGAAACGGATGCCCAACATCCGGCACCTGCGCGCCTTCTGCGAGGTGGCGCGGCGCGGCAGCATCAGCCAGGCGGCCGAGCATGTTCACCTGTCCCAGCCCGCCATCACCCAGGCCATCGCCAAGCTGGAGGAGGAGGTCGGCGTCTCCCTCTTCGACCGCCGCCCCGACGGGATGGCCGTCTCCGCGGCGGGGGCGCTGTTCCTCGACCGGGCGGAACGGGCGCTGGAGCGGCTGCGCACCGGCACGCGGGAGGCGATCCGCATCGGCGGGCGCAAGGGTGCGCGCGGCCTGGCCGACTTCGACCAGCTGCTGACCGTGGCCCAGATCCGCGCGCTGACGGCGGTGGCCGACGCCGGAAACTTCAGCCTGGCGGCGCGCACCGTCGGCATCTCGCAACCGACCATCCACCGCGCCGCCCGCGACCTGGAGCGGCTGTCCGGCCTGTCGCTGTTCGTCCGCACCGTCGCCGGCATCGCCCTGACGCCGCCCGCCAAAGCCTTGGTGCAGCATGTGAAGCTGGCCGTGGCGGAGATGGAGCAGGGCTTCGCCGAGGTGGGCGAGGGGCCGGGCGGCGACAGCGCCCGGATCGTGGTGGGCAGCATGCCCCTGTCCCGGCCCTACATCCTGCCGACCGCCGTCAACGCCCTGGTGCGGGAACGGCCCGACGTGCACATCGACGTGATCGACGGCCCCTACGACGACCTTCTCCACGGGCTGCGGCACGGCGAGATCGACGTTTTGATCGGCGCGCTGCGCGACCCGCTGCCGATCGACGACGTGGTGCAGGAGCCGCTGTTCGAGGACCCGCTGGCGGTCGTCGCCCGCGCCTTCCACCCGCTGTCGCGCAAGGCGGCGCTGACACCGGACGATCTGGCCGGCTGCCAGTGGGTGGTGCCGCGCCGGGGCACGCCGACCCGCGACCGTTTCGAGACGCTGTTCGCCAGCCGCCGGCCGCGCGGGCTGGTCGAGACCAGCTCGCAGATCCTGGTGCGCGGCCTGCTGCTGGGCAGCGACCGGCTGACCCTGATCTCCGCCCACCAGATCCGGCACGAGCACGAGCTGGGGCTGCTGGTCATCCTGCCCGTCGATCTGGGCGGGACGGAGCGCCCGATCGGCCTCACCGTGCGGCGGGGCTGGCACCCGACGGCCACCCAGGAACGCTTCCTCGCCCTGCTGCGGGAGGCCGGGCGGCAGGCGGCCTCGCCGGTGCCCCGCGTGTGAGCGGCGGTCGCCGGCCACGCCGCCCGCTATTCAGAAAACGAATTGCCCGGGCCGGCATCCAATTTCCGCAGGGCGCCGTCGGCTGCTATCCCTGCCCCCGGCGCCGGGGGACCGCGAGGGACGGCCGGCGCGGGACGGCCGCCGTCATGGCGCGTCCGGACAGGAACCGCAAGGAGTGGACGCGATGAGGATCTGTGTGGCGGGCGCGGCCGGCGCCTTCGGCGTGAAGCACCTGGAGGCGGTGGCGGCGATCGACGGGATCGAGGTCGTCTCCGTGGTCGGCGGCGGGCCCGACGACATCGAGGGTCTCGCCAAGGCGCGCGGCATCCCGCACTGGACCAAGGACCTGGGCGAGAGCCTGGAGCGCGCGGACGTGGAGGCGGTGATCCTCGCCACGCCGACGCCGCTGCACGCCGCGCAGGCCATCCAGTGCCTGGAACACGGCAAGCACGTGCTGGTCGAGATCCCGATGGCCGACAACCTCGCCGACGCCGAACGGCTGGTCGCGGTGCAGAAGGCCACCGGGCTGGTCGCCATGGCCGGCCACACCCGGCGCTTCAACCCCAGCCACCAGTGGATCCGCAACCGCATCCGGGCCGGCGAGCTGACCATCCAGCAGATGGACGTGCAGACCTATTTCTTCCGCCGCTCCAACATGAACGCGCTGGGCAAGCCGCGCAGCTGGACCGACCATCTGCTGTGGCACCACGCCTGCCACACCGTGGATCTGTTCCAGTACCAGACCGGCGAGGTCGCCTCGCGGTTCCACGCCCTGCAGGGCCCGATTCACCCGGAGCTCGGCATCGCCATGGACATGAGCATCGGCATGAAGGTGCCGTCCGGTGCCATCTGCACGCTGTCGCTGTCCTTCAACAACGACGGGCCGCTGGGCACCTTCTTCCGCTACATCTGCGACAACGGCACCTACATCGCGCGCTACGACGACCTGTACGACGGCAAGGACAACCGGATCGACCTCAGCGGCCTGACCGTGTCCAGCAACGGGATCGAGCTGATCGACCGCGAGTTCTTCTCCGCCATCCGCGACCGGCGGGAGCCCAACGCCAGCGTCGCCCAGTGCCTGCCCGCCATGCGCACGCTCGACCGCCTGGAGAAGAGCCTGGAGGGCTGATACCGGCAAGCCAATGACTTGGCTTGCCCTATTGCGTTCAAACGCCACGCAGGCTTTCCGCGCCCATGTGGGCGCGCCGCCGCGGTCGCGGCGGCCGGCGCGCGCGGTCAGCCCGCCCCGTCCTCGCCCTCCTCGCCCAGAATCCGGCCGATAGCCGCGGCGCAGGCGGACAGCCGCCGGCGCAGCTCGCGCAGGCGCTCCTCGTCCTTGCCGTCGAGCGCCGCCTGATCCGCCGCGACCGCCGCGAGGCCGGTCTCCAGCCCCTTCTGCAGCTTCGGCAGCGCGGCGATGAAGCGGGTCCGGGCCGAGCGGGGGATGGCCGCGGCGGCCGTGGCCCCGCCCTCCGTCGCGGCTCCGCCGGTCCTGCGGGCGGAGCGGGCGTCGCGCGCCGTCAGGGCGCCGGCCTTCGCCCGCTCCCAGGCGGCGAGCTGCTGCGGCGTGTCCATCCGGGCGATCTCCAGCAGCAGCGCCTTGGGCAGGCCGGTGTGTGACGTCACACAGGCCTTGCGGATGGACGGGTGCAGGCGCAGCAGCGTGAGGGTGGTGTTCACCTCGGTGCGCGAGCGGCCGAGCAGGGCGCCGGCCTGCTCCTGGGCGTAGCCATGGCGCTCGACCAGCCGCTGGATGCCCTCCGCCTCCTCGACCGGCGCCAGGTTCACGCGCTGGAGATTCTCGATGAGCGCGATGCGCTCGGCGTCGGCGTCCCGGTCGAGGATGTGCGCCGCGATGGTCCCGAGGCCGGCGACGCCGGCGGCGCGCCAGCGCCGCTCGCCGGCGACCAGCAGGTAGCGCCGCGGCTCGTCGGGGTGCGGCTTGACCAGGATGGGGGAGAGCTGCCCGACCGCCTGCAGGGAGGCCGCGAGCTGTTGCAGCTCCTCCTCGTCGAAGTGGCGCCGCGGCTGGCCCGGGTTCGGCACCACGTCGGTCAGGCGCAGGGACACCGTGTCGCGCAGAGCGCCGCCGCCGAACAGCAGGTTCCCCCCGCTCTCCCCTCCCCTGGCCTGTCCCCCGGCCGACCCCTTGCCCAGCCCCCTGGCCAGGGCCTCGGCCCCGCCGGCCTTGCGCCAGTTCCTAGTCGCCATCGATGATCTCCCGGGCCATGCTGCGGTAGGCGCTGATGGAATGGCTCTTCGGCAGCGCCCGGATCGGCAGCTCGCCGGCGTAGGTCGCCTGGTCCACCTCGGTGGAGCGGGGGATCGGCTCGAAGATCCGCGCCCGGCCCTCCAGCAGGCCGCGCAGGTCGTTCAGCACCTGCTGCTCCACCGCGTAGCTGCGGTTGAACATGGTCGGCAGGATGCCCAGGATGCCCAGGCCCGGATTCTGGCGCCGCCGGATCTTGGCCACCGTGTCGAGGATCAGCGGGATGCCGCGCACGTCGTAGCGGCTGGCCTTGGTCGGGATCAGCACCTGGTCGGCGGCGACCAGCGCGGTCACGGTGATCAGCGCCAGTTCCGGCGGGCAGTCGATGAGCACGAAATCGTAATCGTGCTGCACCTCCTCCAGCCGCTCCCGCAGCGCATAGCGGCCGTCGTCGGGGTCGAGCAGGATCTTGATCTGGGCTTCGGCCAGGGCGATGCTGCAGGGCAGGATGTCGAAGCCGTCGCGCCGCACGATGGCGTCGCGGATGGCGGTCTCGCCGAACAGCACGTCCTCCAGCCCGCGCCGCTCGTCCTGCAAGGCCATCGGGTCGAGCCCGGCGCCCTCGGTGGCGGTCGCCTGCTGGTCGGCGTCCACCACCAGCACCCGCCGGCCGAGTTCCCCCAGGGCGTAGGCGAGGTTGAGCGTGGTGGTGGTCTTGCCGACGCCGCCCTTCTGGTTGGCGACGGCGATGACCCGCGCCGGGCGGTGGCTGAGCCCGGCGACGAATTCCGCCACCTTGGCCGGGATGCGTTCGGCCCCCGACTCCCACCGGCTGATGGTCGCGTTGTCGTATTTGCGGCCGAGCCGGGCGTTGAGCCACTGCGCGAACCCGGTCTGGTTCTCGCCGCGGCGTTCACGGAAGCTGCGGAGTTCGTCGGGGGTCATGGAGTCCCGTGGAGCAGGGGAAAGCGCTTTGAGGGTTGTCTCAAGCCCCCGGAACTGTCAAGCCGGCGCGGCACGGGGTGGTGTGTGACGTCACACAGCGGCCCCGGCCGGGCGCCGAACCCGGCGCCCGCTCCGAAGCCTTGATCCCGCGGCTCCGCCACTCCCGGCCACCATCCTGTCGCGACGACCTTGCGACAGGGGAATTCGTGCGTGGCGGCCCAAGACGGGCATGGGGACTTGCGGACGACCCTCCGGAACCCCGGTGAATGATCCGGGCTAAAGATCCAGCGTCACCGAGACGCGGGCGCGGGACACGCAGGGCGCCAGCCGGTCCTGACGGTCCCGCACCGGGATGAAGGCATCGCGATGGATGACGATGCCGTCGCGGTAGCCGCACACGCAGGACCCGCAGACGCCGGTCTCGCAGGACGACGGCATGGCGATCCCGCGCTCGCGCAGCACCGCCAGCAGCGAGCGGTCGGCCGGCACGTGCAGGACCTCCCCGGTCGACGCCAGCCGCGCCTCGAACGGTTCGGGCTTGAAGGACAGGTCGGGGGTCGGCCGGAACACTTCGACGTGAACCCGGTCGTCCGCCCACCCGGCGCCCGCCGCATGGGCCCGGACCGTGTCCAGCAATCCCTGCGGCCCGCAGGCGTAGAGGTGGGTTCCCGGCTCGGACCGGCCGAGCACCGCCGGGTCGAAGCGGCGCCCCTCCGCGGACAGCCAGGGCACCAGCCGCCCGCCGCACAGCGCGCGCAGCTCGCCGAGCAGCGGGGCCTCCAGCTCCGACCGGGCGCAACAGTGCAGGGTGAAATCCGCCCCCGACGCCGCGAGATGACGCGCCATCGCCAGGAACGGCGTGACGCCGATCCCGCCGGCCACCATGACATGGCGGGTAGCGTTCTCGGCCAGCGGGAAATTGTTGCGCGGCGCCGAGACATGGACGATGTCGCCGGCGCGCAGGTTCCCGTGGATCCAGGCCGATCCGCCGCGACCGTCGTCCTCCCGCTTGACGGCGATGTCGTAGCGGCCGCGCTCGGCCGGATCGCCGCACAGCGAGTACTGGCGGATCCGTCCGTCGGGCAGGCGCAGGTCGACATGAGCCCCCGGCGTCCAGGCCGGAAGCTCCGGCCGCGACGGGTGGACAAGCGACAGGTGCAGCACCCGCGGGGTGACGCGGCGGGCGGTGTCCACGCGCAGCTTCATGATCATGCGTGCGGTCATGGCATCACTCTGCCAGCTCGATGACGTCCCCGGGGCGGATCACGCCGCCGCGCTCGATGCCGCAGTTCAGGCCCGACCGGTTGTAGAGCGGCAGATAGACCGGCATGCCGAGCAGCTCCTCCAGGTATTTGCACGGGAAGTTCAGCCGCCCGCCGCGCAGGATCACCTCGCCGATGCGGAAGCGCCGGCCGACCAGGTGGTTGAGCGGCACCCCGCGGACCGTCAGGTTGCGGCGATGGTCGCCGGGCCGGAGCCGGAGCACGCCGTCCTGCAATGGCGGATCGTTGCGCATCAGCGCGTCGAGCGCCTCCTGCTCGATCAGCGTCACCTCGCGCACGTCCGGCTTCTTGGAGTAGGTGCCGCTGCCGGCGTGGTAGCGGTCGCCCACGATGCCGCGCCCGGCCACGCAGAGCCCCTCCGCCAGTTCCTCCATTTCGTAGCTGGCCGACGGCGCGATGTGGATGTGCAGCAGCACGCCGCGCCAGCCGATGGCGCCACCCGGCACCGCGGTGGCCGCCTTGCCGGCGGGATGGGCGAAGGCCTCGACCATGGCCGGGGCGTCGTTGGTATCGGTCATGGCTTCAGTCCTGCTTGACGAACGCGATGGCTTCGATCTCGACCCGGGCGTCGCGCGGCAGCCGCGCCACCTCGACGGTGGAGCGCGCGGGCGGCTGGCCGGCGAAGACGCCGCCGTAGACCGCGTTCATCGACGCGAACTCGTCCATGTCCTTCAGGAACACCGTCGTCTTCACCACGGTATCCAGTCCGGCGCCGGCCGCCTCAAGCACGGCCTTCAGGTTGGCGATCGACTGCCGGGTCTGCGCCTCGACGCCCTCCGGCATCGCGCCGGTCTCCGGGGCGATCGGCAACTGGCCGGACGCGAACACCAGGTCGCCAAGGCGGATGCCCTGGGAATAGGGGCCGACGGCGGGTGCCGCCCGATCCGTCGCCACGATGGTCTTCCGCATGATGCCCTCCTTCATCCTCGTCCCTTATAATGGAAAACTATCTCTTATAGAGGATGACCGTCGCCGCTGCGGCGACGGTCTGCCCTGCGTCAGTCGATGTCCTTGCCCGCGGTCTCGGGAGTGACCAGGGTGGTCGCCAGCGTCACGCAGGCCAGCGTGATCAGGTAGACCGAGATCGGCCAGGTGGCGCCGGCGCTCCAGCCCAGCAGGGCGGTGGCGATCAGCGGGGTGAAGCCGCCGCTGATCGCCGCCCCGACCTGGAACCCCAGCGAGGCGCCGCTGTAGCGCAGCCGCGCGTTGAACAGCTCGGGCATCCAGGCGGCGCTGATGCCGAACATGATGCCCTGGCCGAAGCTGACCGCGATGGCGACCGTCATCGAGATGATGAACGGGTCGCGGGTGTCGAGCAGCCAGAACAGGGGGAAGGCGAAGCCGATCGAGAACAGGCAGGCGGCGATGTACAGGGCCTTGCGGCCGAAGCGGTCGGACAGCACGCCGAACAGCGGCAGCGTGAACAGCTCGATGAAGGCGGCGATCAGGATGCCGTTCAGGATCACGCTGCGGCCAAGGCCGAGCTGCCCGGTGACGTAGGAGATCGAGAACACCGTGACGATGCTGACATAGGCGATCTCCGACAGCTTCAGCCCGACCGCCTTGAGGAAGGTCTTCGGGTGCCTGGTCAGGATCTCCGCCACCGGCAGCCGGGCCACCGCCGCTTGCCGCTTCACCTTCTCGAACGCCGGCGTCTCGTGCAGGCGCAGACGGACGAACAGGCCGATCACCACCAGGATGGCGCTCGCCAGGAACGGCAGGCGCCAGCCCCAGGCCAGGAAGTCCGCCTCCGGCAGCGACGATGCCAGGGCGAAGGCGCCGACCGAGCTGATGACGCCCAACGGGTAGCCGAGTTGCACGATGGTGCCGAAGAAGCCTCGCCGCCTGGCGGGCACGCTCTCCACCACCATCAGCACCGCGCCGCCCCACTCGCCGCCGATGCCGATGCCCTGCACCAGCCGCAGCAGCACCAGAAGGATGGGGGCCCAGATGCCGATCTGGCCGTAGGTCGGCAGGCAGCCGATCAGGAAGGTGCCGAGCCCCATGATGATCATGGTCAGCGCGAGCATCGCCTTGCGGCCCAGCTTGTCGCCGTAGTGCCCGAAGATCAGGCCGCCCAGCGGCCGGGCGAGGAACCCGACGGCGTAGGAGCCGAACGCCGCGATGGTGCCGACCAGCGGATCGGCGGTGGGAAAGAACAGCTTCCCGAACACCAGCGCGCTGGCGGTGCCGTAGATGAGAAAGTCGTACCATTCGACGGTCGAGCCGATCAGGCTCGACCAGATGATCTGCTTCCGGTCCGAGGATGACACCTCGTGGCGCTCCGGGACTGCGTCCGCGTTCCATGTTGCCGCTTCATTCGTCATCGCCCCGCCCTCCACTACAGTGGACAAAATTATCACCATAGTGGACGCAAGCTGCGTGCCAGAGGCGCGCGGCAGCGCCGGGCAGTGGCTGCGTCGTCGGCGAAGCTGTTGAAAATCCCTGGACATGCGTCCACAAGGGTGAACGGTCCCGGTGGGCTGGCGGAGCGTTGATCCGCCAACGCCGCAAAGCCGCGGATTGGAAACTGCGCCGCATTCGCATGCACATGCACGCGGATGCGGCATAGGATGGACCCGAAGACCGACCCGATGAGCAGCCCCCTTCAGGACGACGCCAAGGCCCACATCGCGGAGGAGATCCGCCGCTTGCGGCGCGAGCAAAGCCTGTCGCTGCAGGACCTCTCCGCAAGATCCGGCGTCAGCCGTTCCATGATCTCCAAGGTGGAGCGCGCCGAGGCGGTGCCGTCGGCGGCGGTGCTGTCCCGCCTGGCCGAGGCGCTGGGGGTGACCTTCTCCCGGCTGGTGGCGGCGACCAGCGAGCGCGAGATGATCGTGATCCCGGCGAGCCGCCAGCCGGTGCTGCGCGACGAGGCGTCGGGCTTCCTGCGCCGCTGCATCTCGCCGGTGCTGCCCGGCCGCGGCATCGACTGGGTGCTGAACACGCTGCCGCCGGGTGCGGCGACGGGGGAGTTCACGGCCCACCGCCCGGGGGTGTCCGAGTACATCTTCGTGCTGAAGGGACGTCTGCGCGCGGTGATCGGCAGTCAGACCGCCGTGCTGGAGATGGGCGATAGCCTGTACTTCGAGGCCGACGCGGCGCACTCGTTCACCAACACCGGCACCGAGCCTTGCGAGTACTTCCTGGTGATCGACCCGTCACGGCTGCGCTAGCCATTGGGCTGTCTGGTGGCGGAACGTTGTTGGGACATCGGCCGGTATGGGCCATGGTGTGAGTGGCGTCGGGCACCGGCGCCGAACAACCAGCGTGGTTCGTTCCATCGTCGCCGTCAGGCGGTGGGCCGCCCTGGCCGCTTGGAAGGAGGACGACAACGCCGACCGCCCGCATTCGGCGCTCGGCGGCAGGACGCCGGACGAGGCCCACGAGGGCATCCCGGACGGCATCGACTTGGCGGCGTGATGGAGACCTGAACCAGGCTTATACCAGCCGCCAAACTGTCCGGGAGACGGGGACCGGCTCACAGGTCAGGCGGTTTGGACTTTGGCGATGTCCGCCGGAGGTTTGGACTCTACCGATGATCATTGGCCGGCGATGCGGCCGATGTCCCGTTCCGGGATCGGCGGCCGCGACGGGTGGAGAAGCACCCCTTCATCCTGCACGTCGACCAGCGCGTCGGGGTAGACGGCCAGGGCCAGATCCAGCGCTTGGCGGAACCCTGGCTTGAACTGGAAAAGGTGCTTGTAGCCGGCGCCGAACTGCGCGTGCAGCGCGGCCCAGGTGATCGGCGTTGCCTTCGTCAGCACGTGCAGGCGGTACGCCAGCCAGATGTAGACGTCGAGCGCCATGCTCTTCCCGCTGATTGCCTTGATCGCGGCCTCGTGGACCGGCACCGGGTGCCGCTTCAGCTCGCGGAAGAAGGTTTGCGACAGCTCCACCTGGTCGTCCCACAGGTTGCCCTGATCGGGATTGCCGGCGGCCGACAGGTGGATGCCGCCGGTGACGATGCTGTCTTTCCGCCACGCGTCGGCGCCGCGATCGTCCTGCCAGAAGAAGGTGAGGTGGCAGGCGCTGATGCAGGACGCCTGATGGCGCACGTCGGCGTAGGTTTTCCCCCCGACCGGGATGTCCATGCGGGCCAGCCAGTCGTTCATGGACCGCCCCAGCTCGACCACCGGGCTGTCCTGGCGGATCGCCTGTGTCTGAAGGTAGAGCAGGATCAGGCGCGCCCGGCTGCCGTAGGGCACGCCGAACCGTGTCAGCTTGCCGCGTACGGGCAGTTCCCCCGGCTCGACCAGCAGGGACACGCGGGCGCCCTCGCGCACCCACTTCTCACCGTCGGCCAGCTTCCGGTGTGGAAGTGCCGTCAGGCAGAATCCGGAATAGGTGACAGCCAGACCTGTGCTGGTGTCTTCCAGCATTCGGGCGGCTACATCGACAACGGCAGCGCGATCAGGACCGACCAGCCGTCGCGCTTCATCGCGGCCATGGGTGCGGACGAGGTGGTGCACGCTGGACATTGACCATTCCCCACTATTCGGCGAATAGCCTAGCCTCGACAGCTTGGGTTGTCCATTTGGACTCTACCGATGAGGACTATTTGAAAGCTATTTGTTTCCTACTACTTGCTCTATCGGTAAAGTCCAGGGGATAACCCCGATTCGCATCGGTACAGTCCAAGAATCTCATCGGTACAGTCCAAACCGCCGCTGTGGATAACGGCGGCTGGTGCGCCCTGCCCGATCGCCCGGTCCTGCGAATCGGGTGGTTCATCGGTAAAGTCCAAAGTCCAACGCACGGCTCTGTGGCGTTGCAACGTTATGATGTTAAACCGTTGCGGTGCTATGCGGTTGCTCGGAAGGTGAACAGGTTCAGTCCCATCCGTTCGAGGATCCGCAGCGCGAAGGTCTTGCACGCGGCGTTGATCCGCTGGTTCGGCCCTTCCTCGCTGACCAGGGTGATCAGGCCGTTGATTTCTGGCAGCGGCGACAACGGACGCTGGCTGTAGACGCCCATGCGGCTCTGAAGCGCGCGTTCCGCGGCTGCCCGTGGCCATGTCGATGTGGGCCAGCGGTTGGGCAGGCCATAGGCGTCGGTGAGCCGGTCAAGGTCGGCGCTGGCCACCCCTGGGGATGCTGGCCACAATGGCACACGGCCGACACAGCGGCACTCCAGGACGTGCGGTTGGCACACTCCGCCGAAGACAGGTTTGAGCGGAGTCTGTCTTGTTTCCAACAGAAGGTTGGATCATAATCCAACTTATAGCGGAGTTCTTGGGATAAGTTGTACCATGATGCCACTCAGCCTCATGGCCCCTGGGGATGTGGCGCGGACCGTGGCCGCGCGCGCCCGTGCCCGCCGGGTCGCCCTTGGCCTCACCCAGCAGGATGTCGCCGACCGCAGCGGGGTCAACATCTGGACGCTGCGGCGGTTCGAGGCCAGCGGCAAACTGGCGTTCGATGCGCTGATCCGCGTCGCCGTCGTGCTCGACGCGGTCGAGGGGTTCGGCTCGCTGTTCCCGGAACCGGAGTTCCGCAGCCTCGACGAAGTGATCGACCGGCCGAAGCGCCAGCGGGGCAAGCGCCGGACGGTGGTCCCATGAGGCACGTCGGCGTTCTGGGGGTCTCGCTGCGTTGGGGAGAGGGCGACGAGGAACCCGTCGGCCGCCTCGCCACCCGCGACGGAAAAACCTATGTCGAATTCGACGATGCCTTTCTCGCCTCGGGGCGGGTCCTGTCCTGGTTTCTGCGGACCCCGCGCCAAGGCGTTCTGCAAGGGCCGGACGCGCCGTTCTCCGGCCTCCACGGCGTGTTCGACGACAGCCTGCCCGACGGATGGGGGCGGTTGCTGATTCATCGCCGGGCCGCTGCCGGCAAGATCGATCCCCTGTCGCTCACCCCCCTCGACATGCTGGCCTGCATGGGGGAGTGGGCGATGGGGGCCCTGGTCTACCGGCCGGAGACCGAGGCGCCCGTGGACACCGGCGCCATCGATCTCGACCGGATCGCCGCACAGAGCCGTCAGGTGCTCAAGGGGGCGCCGGAGGCGCTCTTCCCCACCTTGCTGCGGGTGGGCGGCTCGCCCGGCGGGGCGCGGCCGAAGGCGGTTGTTTGCCGCGACGATCAGAGCGGCGACCTGATCCATGGCGCCCTGGTGGCGCCGGAGGGCTGGTCGCATTGGCTGGTGAAGTTCCGCGGCAAGGAGGACCCGGCGGACATCGGTCCGATCGAGCAGGCGTATGCCCGGATGGCGCGTGCCGCTGGCGTGACCCTGCCGCCCACCCGTCTCCTGCCCAGCGGAACCCCGAAGACGCCCGCCTACTTCGGAGCGCAGCGGTTCGACCGTGTCGGTCCGGCCGGCCGGCTGCACCTCCACTCCGCCTGCGGGCACCTCCACGCCGACTTCCGACAGCCGAGCCTGGACTACAAGACGCTGATGACCCTCACCTTCCATCTCACCAAGGATCACCGGCAGGTGGTCGAGATGTTCCGGCGCGCCGCTTTCAACGTGTTCGCTCAGAACCGGGATGACCATGGTCGCCAGTTCGCCTATCTGATGGACCGGACGGGCGGCTGGTCCTTGGCTCCCGCCTACGACCTGACCTATGCGGACGGACCCGGAGGCGAGCATTCCACCGCCATCATGGGCGAAGGGCGAACTCCCGGCGAGCGGCATCTGCGGGCGATGGCGGCGGAGTTCTCCATTCCGCCGGCCGACGCCATCGGCATCATCGACCAGGTGCGCGGCGCGGTGGACCGCTGGCGCGACTTCGCCGAGGACAGCGGGGTGGGACGGACATCACGCGCCCGGATCGGCGCTGTGATCGCGCCGCGGCGGACCGGCAGGAAGCCCTGACCAAAGGTGCCGGGAGGGGTATGTCCAGCTGTCCCGCCCATCCCCCAAAGCGCCCCGGGAGGGGGCGGGCACGCTGGCCGACCGTATGCGGCTTTGGTGGGGCCCGGTCAGGCGGCAACCGGCGGCTGCTCGGCCGGGACCCGAGCACGGTCGTCTTCGCGGTCCTCCAGCGCGTCTCGCCGGACCTGCACCGCGACGAAATCGCTGCGTTGAAGACGTCGTGGGCGCTGCGGCTCGGCACCAGGGCGCCCGACGGCTTGAACGACAATTGAGGGAGCGTTGCGGGGCAGGTCCGGCATAGCAACACCCGGCTTGACCGTGGCCGGCGGCCCGGCCACCCTGCCGTCCACACCATGTCCGGGCTGCGCACAAGGCAGGGCGGTCCCCCCACCCGCCGATGGCACGCTTGGCACAGTCGTGGCGCGATCACGGTACACTCGGCGCACAGGTCCACGGCGTCATCCTGTGCGGCGTCTACTACACCCGCATCGGGTCCCGGGAGACGCCGCCCGCGGTCCTGGAGGTGATGGCGGCGGTCGGTGAGCGGTTGGCGCAGCTGGGCTGGGTGCTGCGCAGCGGTGGCGCTGTCGGCGCCGACCAGGCCTTCGGGCGCGGCTGTGATCGCGCCGGCGGGCGCAAGGAAATCTTCCTGCCATGGCCGGGGCTCGATGGCCACCCATCGCCCCTGTGCACGGTCAGCGCGGCGATGCTGGACCTCGCCGAACGCCATCACCGCCTCCCGAAGTCATGACCAATGAATTTTCGAATGGAAGATACCCGCGAGAGACCGGGCGGGGTTCCCTCCAAAGCCGCCGCCCGATCGATTCCGGATCGTCAGGACACGACGAAGATGTTCGTGTTGGACAAGGTCGAGACGTTCAGGGAGGCGAGCCCCACCGCCGCCCCGGCCCCGGTGCCGTCCGCGTCGTAGGACAACACCTTGGTGGTGGTGTCGAAGATGAAGCGGGTGTCGGCATCCGCAGCCGCGTTGAGCGCGAAGCGGCTCGCGTCCAACGGCCCGGCGGCGAAACCGCCGAAGTTGGCCGACACCACCTCGATGACGTCCATGCCGCTCTGGAAGTCGGTGATGGTGTCGAGGCCGACATCGGGGGTTTCGAAGTGGAACACGTCCGCCCCGAGACCACCGGTCAACGTGTCCGTACCTGAAGAGCCGAACAGCACGTCGGAGCCGTCGGTCCCCAGGTAGGTGCCCTCCATCGTTCCATCGGGGCTGAACACCTTGGTGATGAAGACCGTGTCGGTGGCCGTGGGCTCCTGCCAATAGGCGACGAAACCGCCATCCGCCCGCGCGGAGATGGAGGGATGGCTGCGCGTGATCCCCGGCGTCGTATGGCTGCCGTCGCTGACCTGGAATTCGTCCGCCAACGCCGCTCCGTCACCATCGAAGCGGCGCCCCTTGATGACCTCGACGTCGGTGGAGGGATCGATGGAACTCCACAGAACCATAATCGAACCGTCGGTCAACTGGGTGACCGCCGGATGCTTCTGGTCCCCGGTGGTCGTCTGATTGATCTGGATTTCGCCGGTACGGGCCAGACCGTCGGCGCCGATCACCCGCCCGTAGACTCCGGTACCGTCACCATCGTGACCGCTACCGTCGGACCACGTCACGATATATCCGCCATCGCTCAGCGCCGCGAGGGAACCGACGCTTTGATCCCCCGCCGTGGTGACGTTGATCCGGGTTTCACCTCCGACCGCGCCGCCGTCGGCGTCGTAGCGCTGAACGTATATGCCGGAGCCCGACCCGTCCTGGCCGTTGACCGAATCCCACTGCACCACGAAACCGCCGTCGGTCAGCGAAATCACCTTCACGTCACCTTGAGAGCCAGCGGAGGTGGTGTTGACCCGTGCCTCCCCTCCCACCTTGGTTCCGTCGGCGTCGTAGCGCTGACGGTAGACCCCCCAGGTGCTCGCTTGATCGACACCGAAGGATTGCCACACGGTGATCCAACCACCGTCCGCCAAGCCGACGGTGGACGGGTGGTTCTTGGGCGAGGTGGCGTTGGAACTGACCCGGGTTTCCCCCCCGATCGCGACACCGGCACCGTCGTAGCGTTGTTGGAAGATGTGGCCGGTGTTGTTGTTGTAGGTCCAACTGCCGTCCATGGAACCCCAGCTGATGACGAATCCGCCATCGGCCAGTGCGGCGACGGTGGGGGCGTCCTGGTTGAACGCGCTCGCGGTGTTCACCTTGAAGGCGTCACCCATCGCCGTTCCCGCGGCATCGTAACGGCGCGCGTAGACGTCGGAGGTGTTGTCGTCCGCCGTCCACCAGACCTTGACGTAACCGCCGTCGGCCAGGGTGGTGACCGATCCGTGGTCGAGAACCTGGGCCACGCCGTTCACCCCGGCATCGGCCATCTCGGTACCCGCGGTCAGGGCGCTTGCGGCCGCGACCGTCGCGGCGGAGACCTCCACCCAATCGCTCCACCGCTCACCGTCGTATCCGCGAACCATCACCGTGTCCGTCCCGACACCTTCGCCAGCCCGCCAGACCAGACGGTCCAACTCGTCCGCCGTTACCGTGATGGTGGTCTCCGCCGAAACGGCCGCGCCATCCAGTACGAGATGACCACTTGCGGAAACGGCGGTCTGGTCGGAGAACTCGTACAGCGAAATCTGCTGCAAGGCGCCACCGACCCATTGGTCGCCTTGAAGATGTGACGGATCGAACAGCGTGGTGATGGCGGCCGTTCCGCCGACGATCGTCACCACGTCCCGCGCCAGGATGACCGGCGCCTCGTCGCTCGCCGCGAACACCTTGGTGACGTAGGCGGTGTCTCCGGTGGTGGGGTCCTGCCAATAGGCGACGAATCCGCCATCGGCGCGGGCGGCCACCGACGGATGGCTTCGCGTGATGCCCGGTACCGGATAGCTGTCGTCGCTGACCTGGAACTCGCCACCGATGGCGTCGCCGTCGGCCTCGTAGCGGCGCCCCATGATCACCTGCTCTCCGGTGACATCGTCGAAGGAACGCCACAGGACGACGAAAGAGCCATCCGTCAAGCCGGCAACGGCGGGATGGAGCTGACCGTCGGTGCTCAGCTGGTTGAGCTGGAACTCCCCGGTACGGGCGGAGCCGTTGCTGTTGTAGACCTTGCCGAAGACGCCGTACCCGTTGCCATCCTGACCACCATCACCCGACCAGGTGACCACGAACCCACCATCGCTCAGCGACGCGATGGAGCCGACGCCCTGGTTTCCGGCCGTCGTGACGTTGGCCGGTGTTTCGCTTCCAACCCCGGCGCCATTGGCGTCGTACTGTTGAAAATAGACGCCGGAGCCCGAACCATCCTGCCCGTCGTTCGAATTCCACGCGATCACGAAGCCGCCGGACTCCAACGCGATCGCCTGAGGATTGAGTTGCGACCCCGCCATGGTGGTGTTGGTCCGCTTTTCGTCCCCCACCTTCACCCCATTGGCGGCGTAGCGCTGTCGGTATATGCCCCAGGTGCCGGTCTGATCGACGCCGAACGAGGCCCAGGTGGTGACCCAGCCGCCATCCGCCAATGCGGCGGTGGAGGGATGGTTCTTGGGTGAGGTGGTGTTGGTGCTGACCTGGGTTTCTCCGCCAACCATCGTTCCGTCGGCGGCGTAGCGTTGCTGATAGATCTTCCCAGGATTGAGATCGCCGTTCACCCAGCTGCCGTTCATCGACGCCCAGCTGATCAGGAACCCGCCATCGGCCAGGGCCGCGACGGACGGAACGCTTTGATTGAGCGCCGTGGTGGTGTTGACCCGGAACGCCGCCCCCACGGCGGTGCCATCGACGTCGTAGCGCCGCGCGTAGACGTCCGAGTTGTTCCCGTCCTCGGTCCACCATACCTTCACGTAGCCGCCATCGTTCAGCGTCGCCACGTAACCCTGGTCCAGATGCTGGGCCAAGCCGCTCACCCCGGCGTCCCGTACCTCGTCCTCCGCGACCAACGACGTGAAGGCGGAAGCCGCGCCGTCGACGGCGACCGTGACGTGCGCGGTGTCGGTGCCGCCGTTGCCGTCGGAAATGGTGTAGTCGAAGCCCGCGTCGCCGATGAAACCGGTGGTGGGCGTGAACAGGACGGCGCCGTTGGAATCGAAGGCGATGGTTCCGTCGGTGGCGTTGGACACTCCGGTGATGGACAACGCATCGCTGGTGTCGGGATCGGAATCATTGGCCAGCAGGTGGGCCAACGTGATGAGAGCCGTTCCGCCGGTTCCGCCATCGACAACGTCATCCCCCGCCGTCGGCGCGTCGTTTCTTCCCTCGACGGTGATGGTCACGGTCTGCGCCGTCGAGGCGATGCCGTCGGTGATGTCGTAGGCGAAGGTCAGCACCGCGCTTTCGCCCACCGCCAATCCGGTCAGTTGGTCGGTGTCGAGGCTCAGCACGCCGCCCACCAACGTCACGTCGACACCCATCCCGCCGGTCTGGGTCAGGCCCGTCACCGAAAGCGTGTCCGACAGGTCCGCGTCGCTCGCTCCCTGCAACAGGTTCACCACCAGCGGCGCGGCGTCCTCGTCGGTGCTCGCGCTCAGGGCCGCCGCCACGGTGGGGGCGTCGTTGCGCCCCTCCACCGTCACGCTCAGCGTACGCGTCGTGGCGTCGGTGCCGTCGGTGACGCCGTAGGTGAAGACCAGGGTTTCGCTCTCGCCCAGCGCCAGGGCGTTCAACTGGCCGGGATCGATGGTCAGGACGCCATCCACCAGCGTCGCGGTCACGTTCCAACCGGCGGTCTGGGTCAGGCCGGTCACGGAAACCGCGTCACCGTCGAAGTCCCAGGCTCCCTGGAGTAGGTCGATCGCCAGGGGCGCCGCGTCCTCGTCGGTGGCCTCGGACAGGTTCTCCGACACGATGGGCGCGTTGTTGGTGCCGTCCAGGAAGATCAGCCGGTCGGCGAACTGCACCCGCTCCATCCCGATCAGCGTGTCGGTCCCGTCGGCCCGCCAGATCGGTGAAGGTCCAGGTGCCGCCGTCATCGGTGGCGAGATAATCGGCCACGTTCCCCGACAACACGGCGGTGTCGGTGCCCGAGCCGCCGATCAGCGTGTCGCCGCCGCCCCGACCCTCCAGCGTGTCGTTCCCGGCGCCGCCGTCCAGCAGGTTGGCGCCGCCGTCGCCCCGGAGGACGTCATCGCCCGAACCGCCGGTCAGGTTCTCGATCCCCGACAACACGTCGCCCGCCGCGTCCCCGGCCGTGCCCGCGCCGCTCGCCAGATCGACCACCACCCCGGATGTGGAGGGGGCGTAGCTGGCGGTGTCGGTGCCACCGCCGCCGGTCAGGGTGTCGGCCCCGGCCCCGCCGATCAGCACGTTGTCGCCGCCGTCGCCGGTCAGCGAATCGTCGTACGCCGAGCCGGTCAGATTCTCGATGCTCGTCAGCGTATCCCCGGCCGCGTCGCCGCCCGAAGCGGTGCTCGCGCCCAGATCGACCGCGACCGCCTGGCCGGAGGTGGAATAATCCGCGGTGTCCGAACCGGCCCCGCCGTCCAGCACGTCCGCCCCGGCGCCACCGGCCAGGGTGTCGTCGCCGTCGCCGCCCGACAGGGTGTCGTTCCCGCCCGCCCCGTTCAGCACGTTGTCCAATCCGTTGCCGGTTCCGGCGAAGTCGCCCGTGCCGGTGTAGGTCAGCTTCTCCACGTTGTCCGGCAGCGTGTAGGACGACAGGCCGGTCCGCACCTCGTCCACGCCCTGGCCCGCGTTCTCCGTCACGACGTCGCCCGCGTCATCCACGATGTACGTGTCGTCGCCCGCGCCGCCGATCAGCGTGTCCGCGCCGATGCCGCCGTCCAGGACGTTGCCGCCGCCGTTGCCGGTGATGGTGTTGTCCAGCCCGTTGCCGGAGCCGTCGATGTCGTTCGAACCGGTGAGGATCAGGTTCTCCACGTTCTCCGGCAGCGCGTACGAAACGCCACTCTTCACCGTATCGGTACCCTCGCCCGCGTTCTCGGTCACCACATCGCCCGCGTTGTCGACGATGTACGTGTCGTCGCCGGTTCCGCCGATCAGGGAATCCGCGCCCGATCCGCCGTTCAGCGTGTCGTTCCCGTCCAACCCGAACAGGGTATCGACGCCCGAACCGCCGGTCAGGGAGTTGTCCAGTTCGTTGCCGGTGCCGGTGAAGGGGCTGGAGCCGGTATGGGTCAGGTTCTCGACGTCGTCGCCCAGGGTGTAGCTTCCCAGGCCGGTTCTGACCGTGTCGGTGCCCGCTCCGGGAAGTTCGGAGACCACGTCGCCGACGGCGTCCACGGTGTAGGTGTCGTTACCGGTGCCGCCGATCATCAAATCGGCGCCTGATCCGCCGTTCAGCGTGTCGTTCCCCGCCAGCCCGATCAGCGTGTCCTGGCCGCTTCCGCCGGTCAGGGAGTTGTTCTGGTCGTTGCCGGTGACGGCGAAGTCGCCCGAGCCGGTGAACACCACGTTCTCGACGTTGTCGGGCGCGGTGTACGTGTTCAGCGAGGTGCGTACGGTGTCGGTGCCTTCGCCCGCGTTCTCGATGACCACGTCGCCCGCGTCATCCACGACGTAGGTGTCGTTGCCGGTGCCGCCGATCAGGGAATCCGCGCCCGCGCCGCCGTCCAGCCAGTCGTTGCCGCCCAGGCCGGTCAGGGTGTCGGAACCGGCACCGCCGGTCAGGGTGTTGGCCGAGCCGTTGCCGGTACCCGCGAAATCGGCCGAACCGGTATAGGTCAGCTTCTCCGCGTTATCCGGCAGGGTGTAGGTGGCCAGATCGGTCAGCACCGTGTCGGCGCCTTCGCCCGACTGTTCGGTCACCACGTCGCCCGCGTCGTCCACGACGTAGCTGTCGTTCCCGGCGCCGCCGATCAGCGTGTCGGCACCGGCGCCGCCGTCCAGCGTATCGGCGCCCGAACCGCCGTTCAGCACGTTGCCGAGCCCGTTGCCGGTTCCGGCGAAGTCGCCCGAGCCGGTGTAGGTGAGGTTCTCCAGGTTCGATCCCAGGGTGTACGTTCCCAGATCGGCCAGCACCGTGTCGGTGCCTTCGCTAGCGTTCTCGACCACCAAATCGCCCGCGTCATCGACGACATAGGTGTCGTCGCCCGCGCCGCCGATCAGGGAATCCGCGCCCGTGCCGCCATCCAGCGTGTCGTTCCCCGAAGCGCCGGTAAGGACGTTGTCCAACTCGTTGCCGGTACCGACGAAGTCGCCAGAACCGGTGTAGGTGAGGTTTTCGACGTCCGAACCCAGGGCGTAGGCGGCCAGATCGGTAAGCACCGTATCGGTCCCCTCCCCCGACTGTTCGGTCACCACGTCGCCCGCGTCATCGACGAGATAGGTATCGTCACCGGAACCACCGATCAGCGTGTCGGCACCCGCGCCACCGTCCAGCGTATCGTTCCCGTCCAAGCCATGGACGTCGTCATCGCCGACATCACCCGTCAACACGTCGTTGCCGGAAGTTCCCCATATCGTCGTCATCGTTCGGCGTCCGTATGAAAAAAAGCGCTGGAATATACTATAAACTTTCTTAGATCGCGCAACGAAACCGAGACTTAGGTATTGGGAGGTGTATGGCAGCCCTCCTTGTACCCGCTGGCTTGTGGGCGTTCATCGAACCGCTGATCCCGCCGTGCTGACCGGCATCCTGTTTGTGCTGCGCACCGGCATCCCGATCCAGCCGGCGCTGAACAAGGGGCGCGTGATGCACTACGCCGGCATCGGGTCGCGGGAGACGCCGCCCGCGGTCCTGGAGGTGATGGCGGCGGTCGGTGAGCGCCTGGCGCGGCTGGGCTGGGTTCTGCGCAGCGGCGGTGCCGTCGGCGCCGACCAGGCCTTCGAGCGTGGCTGCGATCGCGCCGGCGGGCGCAAGGAGATCGTCCTGCCATGGCCGGGGTTCGATGGCCACCCATCGCCCCTGTGCACGGTCA
>NZ_JABFFR010000051.1 GCF_013423485.1 Azospirillum oleiclasticum | reverse complement strand
CGCGCCGGCCGAGGCCCCGCCCGCGGTGGTGGCGGCCTTGCCGCCGCCGCTGCCGCCGGAGGTGCCGCGGCCGGCCCTGCCGCCGGGCGCGCCGCCCTGGCTGAAGAACGCGGTTCCGGCGAAGATGCCGCCGGCCGGGCACCCGGCGGTGGTGATCGTCATCGACGACCTCGGTGTCGACCGCAAGCGCTCCAACCGCGTCGTGCAGCTTCCGGGGCCGCTGACGCTGGCCTGGCTGCCCTACGCCCGCGAGCTGCCGGAGCAGGCGCGCGCGGCGCGCGCCCGCGGCCACGAGCTGCTGATCCATGTGCCGATGGAGCCGAGCGTGAAGGCCGACCCCGGCCCCAACGCGCTGCTGGTGACGCTGGACCGGCCGGAGATCGCCAAGCGGCTGGAGCAGGCCTTCGCCAGCTTCGACGGCTATGTCGGCATCAACAACCACATGGGCAGCCGCTTCACCGCCGACCGCGCCCGCATGGCGCCGGTGATCGCCGAGCTGCACCGCCGCGGCCTGCTGTGGCTGGACAGCCGGACGACGCCGAACTCCGCCGGCCTGACGCTGGCGCAGGAGCAGGGCGTGCCGCATCTGGGCCGCGACGTGTTCCTGGACAACGAGCAGTCGGTGCCCGCCATCCGGGCGGAGCTGGCGAGGCTGGAATCGGTGGCCCGCAAGCAGGGCTGGGGGGTGGCGATCGGCCACCCGCACGACACGACCATCGAGGCTTTGGCCTCGTGGCTCCCCGACGCACAGAAGCGGGGATTCACCCTGGTGCCGGTCAGCGCGGTGGTGCGCGCCCGGCAGGCGGGGGGGTGAGGGACGACCGCAACCACGTTACGAAGAGGGTATGAACATGGCGGAATCCTACAAGGTCGGCGGCATGACCTGCGGCGGCTGCGCCCGCTCGGTCAACAACGCCATCGTCAAGCTGGCGCCCGACGCGCGGGTCGAGGTCGACCTGCCCACCGGTACCGTCACCGTCAACGGCCCGGTCGAGGAGGCCACGGTGAGGAAGGCGGTGGAGAGCGCCGGCTTCGACTTCAACGGCAAGGCTGCCTGACGGGGCCGGCGGCGTCGGTCGAGGCGGCGGCCGGCGGGCGGTTGCGGCGGCTGTTCCACACCAGCACGCCCACCGACCACGCCACGGCCACGCCCAGCCCGGCCAGCAGCGCCGTGGCGGTGCCGGCCGGCACCGCCAGCAGGTGCACGGTCAGCACGCACAGGGTGAAGCCGGGGTTGGCGATCAGGGAGGAGCGCATGGCCGATGCGTTCGCCGCCCCGCCCTGGCGCCGGTGCAGCACGATGGTCAGCCCGGTCAGCGACACCGGGTAGATGGCGAGCGCGCCGGTCATCGTCGGCCCCAGCACGTCGCTGAGGGTGGTGACGGTGGCGACCAGCAGCCCGGCCATCAGCGCCCGGCCGGGGATGTCGTACCAGCGCCGCCGCACCGGCTTCAGGGTGAAGGGCGGCACCGCGTTGCGCACCGCGGGGAAGGCCACGGCGTAGACACCGGCCATCAGCAGCAGCGCCATCGGCAGCGTCCAGTCGATGCCGGTCAGCAGCACCCCCACCGTAATCATCAGCGACGACGGGATGAGCAGCGTCAGCGCCAGCCCGAAGCGCGGCGACACCCACACCATCGACACCAGGAAGGTGACGAGGGCCGCCACCGCGACGAGGCTGGACAGCGCGCTGTCGGCGATGAAGCGGTCGTCGTGCGCCATCGCCAGCAGCACATAGGCCGGGCCGGTCGAAAAGGGCAGCGTGGTGATCACCCCGCCCATGAACGGCCCCAGCCGCTCCGCGGCGAGCGAGGAGAGGACGACCACGGTCGCGGCCGCCAGCGCCTTCACGGCGAGCGCGAGCCAGACGGATTCGGCGAGGGACATGGTGAGGGTACCAGGGGCGACGGCGTTCCGTTCCCTCACCCGTCATCGCCGCTTCCGCGGGAATGACGGGGTTGGGGAAGGACGGGGAAGGGCTGGACGGGGCCGGTTCAGGCGTCGGCGCTGCGGACGGCCTCCTCGGCGGCGCGGATCAGGGCCATGGCCTTGTTCATGGACTCCTGGTACTCCGCCTCCGGATCGCTGTCGGCCACCACGCCGCCGCCGGCCTGGACGTAGAGGGTGCCGTCCTTGACCACCGCGGTGCGCAGCGCGATGCAGGTGTCCATCGCCCCCGACGCGCCGAAATAGCCCACACAGCCGGCGTAGACGCCGCGCCGCGCCTTCTCCAGCTCGTCGATGATCTCCATGGCGCGGATCTTCGGCGCCCCGGACACGGTGCCGGCCGGGAAGCCGGCAAACAGCGCGTCGAGTGCCGTATGGGCGGGGTCCAATTCGCCCTCCACGTTGGAGACGATGTGCATGACGTGGCTGTAGTACTCGACCGCCATCTTCTGCGTCACCTTGACGGTGCCGATCTTCGCCACGCGGCCCACGTCGTTGCGGCCGAGGTCGAGCAGCATCAGGTGCTCGGCCAGCTCCTTGGGGTCGCCGAGCAGGTCGGCGGCCAGCGCCTCGTCCTCCGCCGGGGTGGCGCCGCGGCGCCGCGTGCCGGCGATCGGGCGGATGGTCACCTTGCCGTCGCGCAGCCGCACCAGGATCTCCGGGCTCGACCCAACGATGGTGAGATCGCCGAAATCGAGGTGGAAGAGGAAGGGCGACGGGTTCAACCGGCGCAGCGTGCGGTAGAGGGCCAGCGGCGACAGCTTGAACGGGATGCGGATGCGTTGCGACGGCACGCACTGGAAGATGTCGCCGGCGCGGATGTACTCCTTCGCCCGCTCCACCATCGCCATGTACTCGTCCTTGCTGGTGTTGCTGGTCGGCACGAGGGCGGCCCCGGCGCCGGTCCGCGGCTCCCGCCGGTAGGGCAGCGGGCGCTCCAGATCGGCCACCGCGTCGGCCAGCCGCTCGCGGGCGCGGGCGTAGGCGGCCTCGGCGTCCACACCGGCCTGCGGCCACACCGGCGTCACCAGCGTGATGGAATCCGTGTGACTGTCGAAGATGGCGATGATCGACGGGCGGGTCAGGATGGCGTCGGGGATGTCCAGCTCATCCGCGTTGTCGTCTGGCAGCCGCTCCATCAGCCGCACCATGTCGTAGGTGAGATAGCCGAACAGGCCGGACGCCATCGGCGGCAGCTCGGGCGGCATGTCGATCCGGCTCTCGTCGATCAGCCGGCGCAGGGAGGCCAGAGGCGCCTCGTCCACCGGCTCGTACGCGTTGGCGTCGAACAGCGCGCGGCGGTTGATCGCCGCCTGCGCGCGGCGGCAGCGCCACACCAGATCCGGCTTGAAGCCGATCACCGAATAGCGGTCGCGCCGCGAGCCGGCGCCGCGCTCCGCCGATTCCAGCAGGAACCCGAAGGGCCGGCCGTCGGCGAGCTTCAGGTAGGCGGAGACCGGTGTCTCCAGGTCGCTGACGAGCGTCCACCACACCACCTGCGGCCGGCCGGAGTCATAGGCTTGGCGAAAGGCGGTGGTGTCGGGATGGACCTTCACGGGACTGGACCTTTTCTTCTCGGTGTCGTGGCGTCAGTTGGTGGGTGCGTACATCTGCGCGATGGCGTCGCGGTTGATGGTGACGGGGTATTCGGCCTGGAGCGCCTGGGTGAACTGGGCGATCAGGTCGGCTTCGATGCCGCGGGCGACGTTCTCCTCGACCGCCGCGAGCGGCGCGTCGGGAGCCTTCGGGTCGGCGGGGATGACCTCCTTGAGCCGGGCGACGATCTGGCTGTCGGCACCGGCGCCGGTCACGACCTCTTCCGGCTTGGCGTCGAACAGCTTGCGGATCAGTTCCGGCGTCAGTCCCTCGACCGAGCGGGCGTCGCGGGTGAAGGGAGCGCTCATGGCGAAGCTGCCGCCCGCCTCCTCCGCGACCTTCTGCGCCCCGGCGGCGGAGCCGGCCTTCAGCGCCTCGGCCACCTTCTGGGCGCGCTCGCCGGCCCGCTTCTCGCGCTCCTCCGCCTTCCAGGCATCGACGACCTGGGCGCGGACCTCGTCCAGCGGGCGCAGGGCGGGGGCGGTGATGCCGTCCACCCGCACCACGAAGAAGGCGCTGTTCGCCCCCTCCGTCAGCCCGCTGGTCTGGCCGGAGCTCAGGCCGAAAGCCGTCTGCACCAGCTTGGGCAGGTCGGGTAGGGCCGGGGCGGTGCCGTCCGGCGCCTTGCCGGTGGCGTCCACCGCCGGAACCTTGGTGAGCGCCATGCCCTGCTTGGCGGCCAGCTCCTCCAGCGCGGTGCCGGCGGCCAGCGCGTCGTCGATGCGGTTGGAAACCTCGTAGATCAGGTCGAAGCCCTTGTCGCGGCGGGCGCGGGCCAGCACCTCGTCGCGCACCTGTTCGAAGCTGCGCGAGCTGCCGGGCTGAATCTTTGTGATCTGCAGCACATGCCAGCCGAGCGCGCTCTTCACCGGCGCGCCAACCACGCCCTCGGGCTGGGTGAAGGCGGCGGCGGACAGGTCGGCGTCCGGCAGCTCGTTGCGGGCGACATCCTCCAGCGGCACCACGTCGGTGCCGGCCTGCTTCGCGGCCTCGTCCAGCCCGGCGGTCTTCGCGGCCTCGGCGATCGCCTTGGCCTTCGCCTCGTCGTCCACCAGCACCATCTTGACGGTGCGGCGTTCCGGCGTCTGGTAGTTGGCGATGTGCTCCTCGTAATAGGCGCGGAGCTGTTCGTCGGTCAGGGTCATGTCCTTGGCGACGTCGTCCACCGACAGCCGCGCCACGGTCAGCCCGCGGTATTCGGGTGCGGTGAAGCGCACGCCGTGGTCGTCGTAGAAGCTCTTCACCTGATCGGCCGACGGCTCGCCGACGTCGCCGACGGCGGCGTTGGGGATGGTGACCAGTTCGGCCACCCGGCGTTCGCCGCGCTGGCGGTACAGCGCCTCGACCAGCGGCTGCGGCGGCTTGGCGCCGGAGGCGACGGCACCGGCCACCAGCGTGCGCGCGATCTCCTGCCGCAGCGCGTTCACATACATGGACTCGGTCAGGTTGTTGCTGCGCAGCACCGTCTGGAACTGGTTGGGGTCGAACTTGCCCTGGGCGTTGCGGAAGGCCGGCTCCTCGCCGATGCGGTGGCGGACGACCGCGTCGTTCACCGCCACGCCGGCGTCGCGCGCGGCCAGATCGAACAGCGTGCGCTGCACGATGCTGTTCACCGACTGGTCGACCAGCCCGAACTGGCGGGCCTGCTCGGCCGTCAGCGCGCCGCCGAACAGCGGGCGCAGCCGCTCCATCTGGCGGCGGAACTCCTGGTCCAGCTCGCCGCGGCCGACCTCGACCGGGCCGACCTCGGCCACGGTGTTGGATAGCCCGCCGCCGCGGAACATGTCGCCGATGCCCCAGACGCCGAAGCTGAGGATCAGGAGCACGAAGAGAATCTTGACGACCCAGGAGCCGACGGTCGAACGGATGGCCTGTAGCATGAGACCCGACTTGCGCGTTGCGGACAGCCCCCGGGGGCCGGGCGCGCATCATAGAAGGGCGGTCCGCATGCGGCAACCGCGTTGAGACCGGGATCACCCGCCCGGTGCGGGCGCCGTCACGCCACCCCGGCCTGCATCGCGTGGGGATGCGCGATCTGGTCGTAGAGCGTGAGGTATCGGTCCAGCATGGTGTCGGCCGCGTGGCGCGTGCGCGCCTGGGCGCGGCAGGCCTCCGGGTCGAGCCGGTCGCAGTCGGCGATGGCGTCCGCCATCTCCTGAGCGTCGCGGACCAGGAAGCCGGTGACGCCGGGGTCCACGATATCGGCCAGCGCGCCGCTGGGGAAGGCGACCACCGGCGTCCCGGCGGCCAGCGCCTCCATGGCGACCAGCGAGCTGGTCTCCGGCACCAGGCTGGGGGCCAGCAGGCAGCGCGCGGTGCCCAGCATCCAGCGCTTGCGGCCGAAGCCGACGGGGCCGAGAAAGCGCCGCCGCGGGTCGAGCCGCGGCTGGATCTCCGTGCGGAAATAGCGCTCGTGCGCGGGGTAGGGGTGGGTGCGGCCGGCGAGCAGAAGCTGGAAGTCGGCCAGCCGCGCCGCGTCCAGCGCGTGGTGGAAGCCCTTTTCCGGGCAGATGCGGCCGAGCGCCACGGCGAAGCGCCGTTTCGGCACCCGGATCACCAGCCGGTCCACCGCCACCCCGTTCTCGATCGGCGGCAGCAGCCGGGCCCCCGGCGGGGCCGTCCGCGCCTGGCTGCGGGAGACCGGGTGCAGCCAGGTGTCGGGCCGGGTGGGGCGCAGCGCTTCGGCCGGATACCAGTCCAGCGGCAGATGCAGCGTGACCAGCACCGGCACGCCGGGCGGCGGCAGATAGGCGTGGAAGTCGATCCCGTGCAGGTGGACGACATCGACCGGATGCTGCTCCAGCGCGCGGGCGATGACGGCGCGGACGGCGGTGTGCATGGCGGCATGCACCGCGGTGCGGGCCGCGTCGTCCGATCCGCCATCGATCGCCGGAACGGGCAACAGCGTCCCCGCCACCTGCGAGCCTTCGCGGGCCACCACCAGCGAGCGGTGTCCGGCGCGGACCAACGCCGCATCGATGGCGGCGCAGACCTGCTCGGCACCGCCCACCACGTCCGGTCCGACCGGCGCGAAGGGGAAGGGGACGCTGAGGACCGTCAGACCCATCGGGCGTCCTCCAGCCCCAGTGTGCGCAACGCCTCGTCGGCCAGCAGGCGCCAGCGCTCCCCGGTGAGCCCCAGCCCCCAACCCTCGTAGAGAAGCCGTCCGTCGTGCGGCGGACGGGCGAAGGCGGGCGTGCGCGCCCGGCGGAAATGTTCCGTCGCCGCATCGAAGGGGGCCAGCGTCCGCGCCTGCGAGGCGAAGGCGTCGAGCATCCGGCGCTTGGTCGCGGCCAGCTCCGGGGTCAGCCGCACGGTGCGCTCGATGGTGCCCTCCACATCCAGGAACCGCTGGTGCACGGGTTCGCCGCCGTCGGCGTGGTAGAAGGGCATCTCCACCACCGTCGGCGCCCGCCGCCCCTGCCGGACCAGCAGCTCGCGCGCGTTGTGGACGGCGAAGGCGACGGCGTCGTGGTCGGGGTGCCCGCCCTCGTAAGCGTGGGTCAGCACCACGTCGGGGGCGCAGCGCAGGAACTTGCGGCGCATGCGGTCGGTCAGCTCCGCCATGTGCAGGGCCGCGCACTGGTCGGCGTGGCCGAAGCCCTGCAACCGCTCCGCCGGGAAGCCGGCGGCGGCCATGGCGCGTGCCAGCTCGGCCCGACGCAGACCGGCGTACGCGCGCCAGTCGGCGCAGCCGGCCGCCGCCGCGTCGCCGCCGGAGCGCGGCGCGCCGTCGGTGACGTGCAGCACATTGACGTCGAGCGGCCCGCCGGCGGCGGCCAGCGCCAGCAGCCCCCCGGCGCCGATCGTCTCGTCGTCGGGATGGGCGACCACGACCAGAACGCGGGCGCGATCACCCGGAACACCGAAAGCCTGGAGATAGGTGGCAACCGTGCCCATGGGATCACCTCGCGGCGGGAACCAACGCCCCGGCGGGGGCGTAACGGCGGACCATGGCGGCGCAGAAGGCCGCGAACTCGTCCGGGTCCTGCGGCGGACTTGTGTGGTGCGGCTCGATGCCCCGGTGCTCGGGGGTGAAGCAGAAGGTGACGGTGACCTTGAACTCCGCCAGCGCCTCCATCTGGCGGTCGAACCAGTCCAGCGACCCCTCGCGGTAGACATCGGCCCAGGACAGGCCGGTGCGCAGGTAGGTGACGCCCAGCTCGCGCATCCAGCGCACGGCGTCGTCCAGCCGGTGGTCCTGGAAATGGAACCACTGGCACAGCCCCATCTCGGGTGCCACCTCCGGGAAGTGGCGCAGCGCCGGCTTCGGCGTGCCGTCCTCGCGGATCAGGCCCATGTAGAAATGACGGTAGTAGGAGGACCCCTCCGCCTCGCGGTGGCGGGTGGTGGCGGGCCAGGCGCGCGGCAGGTCGAACAGGCTGTACCAGTGGATGCGCGGCGCGCGGCCCGACAGCAGCTCGGCGGTTCGGCGCAGGCCCCAGTCCTGCACCTCCTCCGCCCCGAAGGTGGAGACGCCGACCTCCGACACCCAGACCGGCAGGTCGGTGACCGCCTGGATCTCCTTCAGCTTCTCCGGCCACTCGTGGAGCTGCCAGTGGTTCCAGTCCAGCGGGAAGCCGTGCACCGCCACCGCGTCCAGGGCGTCCAGCACCCCTTGCGTCTTCATGTTGCCGATGAAGACCGGATCGATGGGGGAGATGCCGCCCAGCACCTTGGGCAGGTCGGGGTTGACGGCGGCGATGGCGCCCGCCGCCCGCTTCACCATGTCGCCGAAGCGGGTCCACTCGGGATCGAGCTGGAAGTCCCAGTGGGACTTGTTGTTCGGCTCGTTCCAGAGCATCACGGCTTCGATCATGCGCGCTCCCCTCGGGCTCGGGCTGGATAGACGGGTTCGGCCCACAGGGACCGTTCCGCGACGCGGCAGACGAAGACCTCCTCCTCCGGGTGGTCGATGATGCCGAAGCCGGCCGACCGCAGCATCGCCTCCGCACAGGCCCGGTTCGGGATCCACCAGTTCGTTTCGTCCCCGCAGTAACTTTGTTCTACAAAGGCGAGCCGCGGGTAACCCGCGCGTTCGAAGTGGGCGACCTCCCAGAAGGGATAATCGTCCCGCACCTCTTCGGTGTCCGAAGACCCCCGCAGCATCGACTGGAACACCACCAGATCGCCGGCCACATGCTCGCGGATCAGGTCGAGCGCCAACAACGGGTGGCGCAGGTGGTAGAGCACGCCCATGAACAGGACCACGTCGAACCGCTCGGCCAGCGCGCCGACGTCGTAGACGGACAGCTTGCGGAACTCGATGTCGGCACCGCACAGGGCGGCGGCGAAGCGCGCCTGTTCCAGATAGCGGTCGTCGAAGTCCACCGCGACCACACGGTCGGCCCCCCGGCGCTTCATCTCGATGGCGTAGAAGCCGCCGTTGCAGCCGATGTCCAGCACCGTGCGGCCGGTCAGGTCGGCCGGGATCGCGTGCTGGAAGCGCTGCCACTTGATGCGCGGGTAGTCGCCGAGGAAATGGTCGGGGGCGGTCGGCACGCCGCCAAGGTCGATGTTGTGGAACCACTGGCCGAGAGCGCGCACGCGCGCCTCGATCTCATCGCGGGACAGGTGGGGCGGGGCGGCGTTCATTCGGCGGCGGTCTCCGTCACGGGTCGGCTCAGAAGGTCGAGCGCGCTGCGGTAGCCGTGCATGGTGCCCACATCGACATACACCCGGCCGGCGCGCACACCGACCGCGCGGCCGCCGCGGTCGATCCAGGCGTTGACCAGCGTGCCCATGTACTCGTCCTCGCGGTTGCGTGCGCGCCAGAGGTCGTGCAGCTCGGCCAGCACGCGCCCCGGCATCTTGAAGGCGCCCCAGATCCAGGCGGTCGACGCCTCCGGCCGCTTCACCTGGATCTCCAGCACCGCGCCGGTCTCGTCGGTCACCACGGCGTCGAACAGCTCCGGCCGGTCCACGGGGAAGAGCAGGAAGGACAGCCGGTCGTCGGGCAGGGCGGCCAGCGCGTCCTCCGGAAACCACACGGTGTCGGGCAGCCCGACGATCACCGGCTCGTCCGGCGGGACCAGGGGCAGGGCACGGAACACCGCGTCGCACAGGCCGCCGGGACGCGGCTGCACCACATAGGCGACCGTGGCTCCCGCCACTTCCCCGCCGTAATATTGCAGGATGTCGAACTTGCCGGGCGCGATGACGAAGGCGATCTTGTCGGCGCCGCCGCGCACCATCCGGTCGACGAGATATTCGCTGACGGCGCGGGGCCGCTCGACCGTGCCGTCATGGCGGCTGCCGACCGGCAGCAGCTCCTTGGAGAATGCCAGCGGCTGGATGCGCGATCCGGCCCCGGCCGCCGGCACGATGCCCCACATCTCAGTCGCTCCCCGTGGTGCCGACGAGGTCGAGCGCCGCCCGCAGGTCCGCCGCCCGCCGCTCGGCCGTGTGCTCCAGGAGCACCCGCTCCCGCGCCCGGCGGGCGATCGTGGCGAGGTGCTCGCGCGGCATCAGCATGGCGGTGGTCACATCGTCGGTGTCCGTCGCCACCAGGATCTCGCGGCCGGGCTCGAAGAAGCTCTCCAGCCCCTCCCAGGCGTCGGTGAGGATGGGGACGCCGCAGGCGGCGGCCTCGAACAGCCGGCCCGACGGGCACCAGCCCATGCGGCGCATGGCGTCGCGGGTGACGTTGAGCGTCAGCAGGGAGGAGCTGAAGAAGGCCGGATGCTCGGCCGGCGGCAGGTGGCGCACGAAGTGGATGTTGGGCGCCCAGGGGAAGCTGTCCGGATACTGCGCCCCGCCGATCACGAAGCGGCGGCGCGGCAGCCGGTGGGCGGCGGCGACGAACAGCCGCTCCACCCCCTCCTGCCGGTCGGCGGCGTAGGTCCCGAGGTAGGACAGGTCGGCGCGGTAGGCGTCCACCTCCGCGGTGGGTCGGTGAGCCTCCGGATCGACGCTGCCGTAGAGCGGGGCCACCACGCGGGCGCCGAGCCGCCGCTTCAGCTCCTCCAGCGCCCGCCCGCCGGTGAAGCTGAGCACGAGGTCGAAGGGCTTCAGCCCATAGGACGGCAGGTAGGGCGGGCGCTCGCCGCGCGTCAGGGCGGACAGGGTCACCGGCGTGTCGAGGTCGTAGAACACCTTGCGGCGCGCGGTGGAGCCCAGCACGAGATCGCAGGCGGCCACACCGTCGGGGCAGTAGGAGGTCACGATGGCGGCGTCCGCCTCGTCGGCGTGGCGCCCGGCGTCGGCGCGCACGCTGTCCCAGTCCGTGTAGAGCACCAGTTCGCCGCCGGGGATCTCCCACAGGTCGCGCTGGTCCCGGTAATACGGCACGTCGCGTTCGAAGAACACGACGCGGTGGCCGCGCCGCACCAGGGCGTTGACGAGCCCGCGCCACAGCGTGGCGTGGCCGTTCCCCCAGGAGGAGCTGATGGTGAGGCCGAAGATCGCGAACTTCATGGTGCGGCTGACCGGTTTGATGCGTCGGAAGCAACGGTGTGGTTGATCCCCAGCAGGCGGGGAGTCCAGCCGTCCATGCTGAGAACACTCACCGAGGCGGGAGAGACCTCCACCCGAAGGAACAGGTCGATGGGAGCCCCGAGGTAATAGGCGAGCACCGCGCGTATGACGTCGGCGTGGCTGACCAGGACGAAGCGGCCGTCGGGGTGCGCGTTCGCGAGGTCGTTGATGAAGCCGCAGGTCCGCGCCTGCACCGCCACCATGCTTTCGCCGCCGGGCGGGCGGGTCTGGCTGCGCGCGCCGTTCCACCGCTGCCAGTCCGGTTGCCCGTCGAGCTCGGCGAAGCTCCGCCCGGTCCACTTGCCGAAATCCAGCTCCAGCAAGGACTCCGCTGCGTGGAGCGGCACGCCGCAGGCGGCGGCGATGGGCCGGGCGGTCTGCATGGTGCGTTCCAGCGGGCTGGCGTGCACGGCGTCAACCCCCTGGCCGGCGAAATGCCGGGCGAGGCGGCGGGCCTGCGCGGGGCCGTCGCCGTCCAGCCCGACGCCGGCCATGCGACCGGCCAGCACGCGGCCGATCAGCCCATGGTCGGCGTGCCGCACGAGGTGGAAGAGGGCCATCGCCCGCCGCTCCCGCTCAGCAGGGGTCGCCGGTCCGGATGAAGCGTTCGGTGCGCAGCTCCGCCTCCGTGTCGGTGAACTGCACCGGCGGGGACTTCATGAAGTAGGCCGCGGGCCCCTCCAGCGGCCCGCCGATGCCGCGGTCGAGCGCCAGCTTGGCGCAGCGCACGGCGTCGATCACCACGCCGGCGGAATTGGGGCTGTCCCACACCTCCAGCTTCAGGTCGACCGACAGCGGGACATCGCCGAAGGCGGTGCCCTCCAGACGGATGTGGGCGAACTTGCGGTCGGTCAGCCAGGGCACATGGTCGGACGGGCCGATGTGGCAGTCGTCCACCGGCATTTCGTGCCCGACCTGGCTGGTGACCGCCTGGGTCTTGGAGATCTTCTTCGACTCCAGCCGTTCCCGCTCCAGCATGTTCAGGAAGTCGGTGTTGCCGCCGAAATTGAGCTGGTAGGTACGCTCCAGCCGCACCCCGCGCTGCCGGAACAGGTTGGCGAGCACGCGGTGCACGATGGTGGCGCCGACCTGCGACTTGATGTCGTCGCCGATGATCGGCAGGCGCCGCTCGGAGAAGCGCCGCGCCCAGGCCGGGTCGGAGGCGATGAATACGGGAATGCAGTTGACGAAGGCGCAGCCGGCCTCCAGCGCGCGCTCGGCGTACCAGCGCGTCGCCTGCTCCGATCCCACGGGCAGGTAGGAGACGAGCACGTCGGTGCGTGTGCGCTTGAGGATGGCGGCGACGTCGTCCGGTTCCCGCGGGGATTCGGTCACGACGCCGTCGAGATAGCGGCCGAGCCCGTCGAAGGTCGGCCCGCGGTGGACGGGAACGCCCTGGTGCGGAACCTCGGCGAAGCGGATGGTGTTGTTGGGTGAAGCGGCGATGGCGTCGGACAGGTCGTGGCCGACCTTGGCGGCCGACACGTCGAAAGCGGCGGAGAACACGACGTCGCGCACGTGGTAGCCACCGAGCCGCACATGCATCAGACCGGGAACGTCCGCGTCGTCCGGCGCGTCGCGGTAATGCCGCACGCCCTGCACCAGCGCCGAGGCGCAGTTGCCGACCCCGACGATCGCGACGCGAACCGCGCCATCCTCTCCCTTACCCATACCTGCCGGCCTCGTCTCTTGTCCGTTCCGCCGTTGCGGCGCCAGCCTTCGCGGCGCCCACCTTCGGTGAGGTGTGTCGGGAAACGAACCGGATGCGGCAAGGTTCCACCGCCGGCGCGGCGCGTCCGGGGCCATCCCCTTGGCGCGGAGGGCCAACCGGTCGCCTACCGCGATGGGGTGTCAACGCACGATCATGACATCCACCAGGACCTTCCGGACGGTGGTGCCGCGCAGTTCCCGCTCCACGGCCGCCTCCACCGCGCGCTTGACCCGGCCGGCGCCCTCGACGCCCTGGAGGTCGGCGGGTTCGAGCTCCGCCATACGGTCGACCAGCCGGTCGGCGATGCGGTCGGCGCGCGCGTTGACGGCCGGCAGGTCCGAGCGCTTCGCCATCTCCACCCGCACGCGGAGATCGACGACCCGGCCTTCGCCGAGCGTGAGGCTCATGTCGGGCAGCAGGGCGTAGGGCGGGGCCGGCCCCATCCGCGCCTCCACCGCCCAGCGCGGTGCGTGCCACGCGACATAGCCGCCGCCGAGCAGGGTCAGCGCCAGAAGGACCGAGAAGACGATGACCAGAAAGCCCACCGGATCGCGGTGTTCGCTGGTGGGCAGGGGATGCAGTGGCGGTGCCGCACGCATGGGTTGGCGCATCATGGCGACCTCCCGGCCGGAGCCGGCAGCCGATCGGCAGCCGCCAATCGCCGGCAGCCGATCAATGGTGTACAGATTAGCCGGATCGGACGGCCCCGCCCATCGGACCCGGAGTCGCAGTCGGGCGCGGTCGCTTCACGCCGCGGGTACGGTGAAGCGGAAGACCGAACCGACGCCCGGTGCGCTGTCCGCCCACAGCCGGCCGCCGTGCCGCTTGACGAAATCGCCGCACAGCAGGAGGCCGAGGCCGGTGCCCGATTCGCCCCGCGTGCCGCGGGTGGACAGGGTGGCGCCGTCGGCGAACAGGCCGGCCAGCCGGTCGGGCCGCATGCCGACGCCGGTGTCGGCGACGCTGACCTCCACCACCCCCTCGTCGGCGATGCCGGCTCCGACGGTGACCCGTCCGCCGGCCGGGGTGAACTTCACGGCGTTGGCGACCAGATTGCGCACCACGGTGCCGATCATCGCCCGGTCGATCACGGCGGCGACGTTGCCCACCGTGTTGAACAGCGCGACGCCCTTCTGCACGGCGGCACCGGACTGGACGTCCAGCGCGTTCTGCACCAGCGGCTTCAGCCGCACCGGCTCCGGCTGGAAGACGATGCGGTCCATCTGCAGGCGGGTCCAGTCCAGCAGGTTGTCGAGCAGGCTGAAGCCCTGATCGGCGGCCATCAGGGCGTGCAGCAGGAACTCGCTCTGTTCCGACCGGCCGGGGCCGCCGTCCGCCGACTGCTGGTCGGCGTAGAGCATGCGCAGATACTCGCGCAGCGTTCCGAACGGCCCGCGCAGGTCGTGGGCGATGATGGTGAACAGCCGGTTCTTGGTGTCGTTGAGGGCGGTCAGCTCGCTGTTCTGGTCGCGGATGCGGCGGGTGGCGTCCTCGACGCGGGTTTCCAGTTCGCGGGTCAGACGGTTCAGCGCCTCCTCCGATTCGTGATGCTCGGTCACGTCGGAGAACAGCGCGATGATGCCGGCCTTCACCGGCGAGCCCGTCTCCTCCCCGATCCACAGGAAGGAGACGCGCATCTTCAGGAAGCGCCGGACACCGCCGCGGTGGTAGGCCACGTTGCGCTCGTGCAGGCGCTGCGGGTCGTAGATGGCGTCGATCACCGCCTGCACGAAGCCGTCGTTCAGAGCGTCGCCGATGAACAGGTCCGCGAACAGCCGGCCGGGTGCCGTGGCCTCGTCGATGCCCAGGATGCGGGCCGCCGCCGGGTTGAAGGTGGTCACGCGGCCCTGGAGGTCGAGCGTGAACACGCCGCCGTGCATGTGACGGAGGATGCTGCGCTGGATCGTGTCGTGCGTGGCGGACATACAATGGATTTCCGGCACCGGTTCAACAGACGAACATACTCGCGGATGGCGGCCTGACGCGAGCGTTGCTTTTGCGTGGGAGCATCCGCGGGTGATGTGCCGCGTCGCCGGGCAACCCGCAAGCGGGAACGCGATCGGCGCCGCCGAGGCTTGACGGCATGGGGATCCATTCCCTTTCATGCGAAAGGGATGCACAGTCCTTTCTTTTCCCGCCCCTTCCCCCCGCCGTCGGTTCATCTCCGCCGTCCCAGCCAGAGCATTCCATGCCCGCACCCATGATCGCCCGCACGACCGTCTGGCCCGGCAAGCCCTACCCGCTGGGGGCCAACTGGGACGGCTTCGGGGTGAATTTCGCCCTGTTCTCCGCCAACGCGGAGAAGGTGGAGCTCTGCCTGTTCGACAAGACCGGCCAGCGGGAGGTGGAGCGGATAGCACTCCCCGAACACACCGACGAGGTGTGGCACGGCTATCTGCCCGACGCGCGGCCGGGGCTGCTCTACGGCTACCGCGTGCATGGCCCCTACGAGCCGTCGGCCGGGCACCGCTTCAACGCGAACAAGCTGCTGCTCGATCCCTACGCCAAGGCGCTGTTCGGGTCGCTGCGCTGGTCGGACGCGCATCACGGCTACCGCATGGGGGCGACGCGGGGGGACCTGTCCTTCGACCGAAGGGACAACGCCCGCAACATGCCGAAATGCCGGGTGGTCGACCTCGCCTTCACCTGGGGCGGCGAGCGGCGGCCGCACACGCCCTGGTCGGACACCATCGTCTACGAGGCGCATGTCCGCGGTCTGACCATGCTGAACCGCGACGTTCCGGTGCCGCTGCGCGGCACCTTCGCCGGCATGTCCAGCCAGCCGGTGGTGGACCACCTGCGCACGCTGGGCGTCACCGCGGTGGAGCTGCTGCCGGTGCAGGCCTTCACCGACGACCGCCATCTGGTGGCGCAGGGGCTGCACAATTACTGGGGCTACAACACCATCGGCTTCTTCGCGCCCGAGCCGCGCTACATGACCACCGGCGTGCTGTCGGAGTTCAAGACCATGGTCGCCCGCCTGCACGAGGCGGGGATCGAGGTGATCCTGGACGTCGTCTACAACCACACCGGCGAGGGCAACCACCTCGGCCCGACGCTGAGCTTCCGGGGCATCGACAACGCCTCCTACTACCGGCTGCGGCCGGACGACAAGCGCTACTACATCGACGACACCGGCACCGGCAACACGCTGAACCTGGGCCACCCGCGGGTGCTCCAGATGGTGATGGACAGCCTGCGCTACTGGGTGACGGAGATGCGGGTGGACGGCTTCCGCTTCGACCTCGCCACCGTCCTGGCGCGCGAATCCTACGGCTTCGACCCCGGTTCGGGCTTCCTCGACGCGGTGCGCCAGGATCCGGTGCTGGCCGACGTGAAGCTGATCGCCGAGCCGTGGGACGTCGGCCCCGGCGGCTATCAGGTCGGCAACTTCCCGCCGGGCTGGGCGGAGTGGAACGACCGCTACCGCGACACCGTCCGCCGCTACTGGCGCGGCGACGAGGGCATGCTGCCGG
Source organism: Azospirillum oleiclasticum (assembly GCF_013423485.1). Taxonomy (GTDB): domain Bacteria; phylum Pseudomonadota; class Alphaproteobacteria; order Azospirillales; family Azospirillaceae; genus Azospirillum; species Azospirillum oleiclasticum. The sequence goes on along the minus strand of NZ_JABFFR010000051.1, from coordinate 58,277 downwards.
AACTGGCGGGGCGGATCGCCGGCTCTTCCGACCTGTTCGAGAAGCGCGGGCGCAAGGCGTGGTCGTCGGTGAATTTCGTGACCTGCCACGACGGCTTCACGCTGCACGATCTCGTGTCCTACAACGGCAAGCACAACCTCGCGAACCGCGAGGGCAACCGCGACGGACATTCCGCCAACCATTCCTGGAACCACGGGGTCGAGGGGCCGACCGACGACCCGGACGTCAAGGCGCTGCGCCTGCGCCAGAAGCGCAACCTGCTGGCCACCCTGTTCCTGTCGCAGGGGACGCCGATGATGCTGGCGGGGGACGAGCTGGGCAACAGCCAGGGCGGCAACAACAACGCCTATTGCCAGGACAACGAGGTGGCGTGGATCGACTGGGCGCAGGCCGCGGAGTCGGCCGACCTGATCGCCTTCGTCCGTCGGCTGATCGCGCTGCGCCGCGCCCATCCCGTGCTGCGCCGCCCGTCCTTCCTGCACGGGCGCCAGACCTCGCCGGACGGGGTGAAGGACATCGTGTGGTATTCCCCCCAGGGCCAGGAGAAGAGCCCGGAGCAGTGGGGCAACTCCCAGGCCCGATGCGTCGGCATCCTGCTGAACGGGCGGGCCGGCGAGTATGTCACCGCCGACGGCGGCCGGGTGGAGGACGGCGTCCTGCTGACGGTGCTGAACGCCCACCATGACCCGGTGATGTTCGTGCTGCCCGATGTCGCGGGCGGGCGCGGCTGGCGTTGCGTGCTGGACACCCGCGTTGCGGACGGGGCCGGCGACGGCCGCATGAACCTGCCCGGCCGGCCGGTGCTGGTGGAGGGGCGGAGCAGCCTCGTCTTCATTCTGATCGAGGCGTTCGACCGTGATCTTGTGCGTTAGCGAATATCCTTTGTGATAGTGTCCTTTGTGATAGCGTGATCCGATCAGCGTCGAGCAACATGGTTGCCCATGCCGGATTACGATCTATCGCTCGTCGAGGCCGTCATCATCGACACGCAGTCGAACACGCTGCGCCTGCTGCGCGACGTGCTGGCCAGGGTCGGCATCAAGCGCGTGGAGATGTACGACAACTACACCACCGCGCAGAGCCTGCTGACCGCCGCCCAGCCCGACCTGCTGCTGCTGGACTGCGACGGCCCGCACGAGGCGGAGGCCTTCCGCTTCATCCGCGCCTTCCGCAACGATCCCGGCACGCCCAACCCCTTCGCCGCCATCATCGTGACGAGCTGGCAGGCCACGCAGATGCAGGTCATGCGGATGACCAACTCCGGCGTGGACGACATGCTGGTCAAGCCGATGTCGCCAAAGCAGGTGCAGGACCGCATCGCCGTGCTGATCGAGGGGCGCAAGCGCTTCGTCGTCACCTCCGACTACATGGGCCCCGACCGCCGCAAGTCGCCGCGCGACGGGGCGCAGGTGCCGCTGATCGACGTGCCCAACACCCTGCGCCTGAAGGCGTTGGGCACCATCGCGCAGGCCAACCTGCGGCAGATGATGACCGACGCCAAGCGGCAGGTCGGCGAGCAGAAGCGCCTGCGCACCGCCATCCAGCTCGGCTTCCTGGTGGAGTTCGCAGGGCCGGGGCTGGTCAGGGACCCGCCGGAGCGCATGGCGGTGGAGCATCTGGCCCGCATCCCCGCCATCATCGACGATCTGCACCGCCGGCTGCCCGACTCCGGCGTCGCCGCATCGGCGGAGATGTCCTGCCGGGCCATCCGCGTGCTGGCCGACCGGCTGCGCACGGAGGCCGAGTCCGGGGCGGTGGACGCCAAGGAGCTGGGACAGCTCCGCTCCCTGACCGCCGACCTGATGCAGACCATCGACCCCAAGCGCCCGCTGGAGTCGATGATGCGGGAGGTGCAGGCGGCCGTCGCCGGCTACCGCAGCCGGCTCGACGCCATGGCCCAAGCCCGCGCCGACGCCGCCAAGCCGGCCGTGGCGGAGGGCGCCGCACCCGCCACGCCGCCCGCTCCCGGCTGAGCCGCGCCGGGCCGGTTCGGGCTCAGCCGCCCCGCCCCAGCAGCTTCGCCGTCTTGCGCTTCAGGAAGTCGGGGTGGGTGTAGAAGGCGGGGTTGCGGGCGATCCATTTGGCGCGGTCCCACGCGCTGGGGTGCAGGAGCCGGCGGGTGTGGTCGGAGCCGGCCGGGGCTGCGGCGTCGGCCGGTGCGGCCAGGGCCCGCCCGCTCGCCCGCACCACGAAGATGGGGGCGCCGCTTGGCGCCGTCGCCGTCTGCTCCCAGCAGCGGACGTCCGTGAAGCCGCTGCGGCGGAGCAGGGTGCCCAGCGAGTCGCGGGAGAAGAAGTTGATGTGGGTGACCGGCTCGATCTGCTCGGGCCGCCCGCGCCACACCTCCAGAGGGACCTCGACGAACAGCAGCCCACCCGTCCGCATCCGGACGCGGAGCTGCTCCAGCACGCGGCGGGGGTTGGCGAGGTGTTCCAGCACATGCAGGCTGAGCGCGGCGTCGAACCGCTCCTCCTCGTCCACCTCGTCCAGGGTGGCGCCGAGGCGGGCGATGCCGGGGATGGGGTTGCGGTTGTGATCCACCACGACACCATGCTGCCCCGCCTCCACGAAGGGGCGCAGCATCCGCCCGTCGCCGCCGCCCAGATCGAGGATGCGCGCACCGGCCTCCGGCAGCAGCGGCTTCAGCGTCCGGTACAGCCCGGCCGCCCGGACGCGGTCGGCACCGTCGTCGGACAGGGCATGCCCCACCGCGCCGCCGCGGCGGGACAGGAAGGCGTATTTGGCGGCCACGTCGGCCTCGCTCGGGCGCGGCGTGTACATGACGAAACCGCAGTCGCGGCACATCACGTAGGTGATCGTGACCTCCGTCCGGCCGGGCCACCAGACCCGGAACATCACGTCGTAGCGTGGTGCCACATAGCCGTCCGCGCTGTCGCGGTCGGCCGCCCGGTATGTCCTCTCATCCAAATGTTCCCAATCGGATGTGTCGCATATCGGGCAACAAGGCTCGATTGTCATTCGCATCTCCCGTCATTTTCCTTCGACGCCGTGCCCCTCTTTGGTCACAGATGCGAAGGAATGTATGATGAATGTTTGTGCAGTGCCCCCGTTTGTTTGAGCTTATCAATGGGAAGGCGTAGCCGATGTTGAAGAGGTCTGTCGGACTCTCGTGCGTGATAGGCCGACCGCGGGAGCTGTGGCGACCGGCATAGGTCGATCCGCCGGAGCGGCCGCGGTCGCGCTTGCGCCAGTTCCCGCGGCGGTGCACCCTGGCCGCGGTTCAGGCAGGCGGGTGCTGGGCGGCATGGCGACGGTGACGGACGGCAAGGGGCTCGGCATGCCGGCGGAGGTGCCGGGCTGGGTGGGATACCTGCTGCTGCCGCTGCTGAACCTGGCCGCCGCGTTCCTGCTGTCCGGCGTGGTGATCCTGCTGATCGGGGAGAATCCGCTGGCGGCGCTTGAGGTGCTGCTGTACGGCGCCTTCGGCTATCCGGAGGCGGTGGGTTTCACCCTCTACTACGCCACCAACTTCATCTTCACCGGGCTTGCGGTCGCCGTCGCCTTCCACGGCGGGCTGTTCAACATCGGCGGCGAGGGGCAGGCCACCATGGCCGGGCTGGGTGTCGGGCTGGTCGGGCTGGGGCTGACCGGCTGGCCCTGGTGGGCGGCGGCACCGGTGGCGATCCTGGCCGCCGCGCTGTTCGGCGCCGCCTGGGGCTTCATCCCCGGCTGGCTGCAGGCGAAGCGCGGCAGCCACATCGTCATCACGACGATCATGTTCAACTTCATCGCCGCGTCGATCATGACTTGGCTGCTGGTCGATGTGCTGATCAAGCCGGGCCAGCAGGCGCCCGAGTCGCGGGAGTTCGACGCCAGCGTCTGGCTGCCGGCCATGGACCGGGCGCTGGGCTGGTTCGGCATCGCCATCCCATCCTCGCCGCTCAACCTGTCCTTCCTGTGGGCGCTGGTGTGCTGCGCGCTGTTCCATGGTTACGTCTGGCACACGCGCTGGGGGTACGAGCTGCGCACGGTGGGGCTGAACGAGCGGGCGGCGGTCTATGCCGGCATCTCCCCGGCCCGCAACATCATCATCGCCATGCTGATCTCCGGCGCGCTGGCGGGTTTCGTGGCGGTGAACGAGATCCTGGGCGTGCAGCACCGGCTGCTGCTGAACTTCACCGGCGGTTACGGCTTCGTCGGCATCGCGGTTGCGTTGATGGGGCGCAACCACCCGGTGGGCATCCTGCTGGCGGCCCTGCTGTTCGGCGGGCTGTACCAGGGCGGGTCGGAGCTGTCCTTCGAGTTCCCGACCATCAACCGGGAGATGGTGGTGGTCATCCAGGGCCTCGTCATCCTGTTCGCGGGCGCGCTGGAGAACCTGTTCCGCCCGCAGGTCGAGGGCCTGTTCCGCCGCCGGGGGAGGGTGGAGGCGTGACCGATGCTTTCCTGATGGCACTGTCCATCCTCGACTCCACGATCCGTGTCGCGACGCCGCTGGTGCTGGCCGCCTTTGCCGGCCTGTTCAGCGAGCGGTCGGGCATCGTCGCGGTCGGGCTGGAGGGGATGATGCTGGCCGGCGCCTTCTTCGCCGCCGCCGTCGCCTTCCAGACCGGCAACCCTTGGCTGGGGCTGCTGGCCGGCATCGCCGCCTCCACCGCGCTGGCGCTGGTGCACGGCTACGCCTGCATCACCCACAACGGCAACCAGGTGGTGTCGGGGATGGCGATCAACATCCTGGTCGCCGGGCTGGCGCCGACCCTGGCCTTCGCGTGGTTCCGGGCGGGCGGCCAGACGCCGATGCTGCCCGCCGGCGCCCGCCTGCCGCAGGTGCGTCTGCCGGCGGTGGAGACGGTGCGCGAGGTGCCGGTGATCGGGCCGGTCTATGAGATCATGCTCGACGACATGAACGTCGTCATTTACATCGCCGCCGTCGCGGTGGTGGGGTCCGCCTGGGTGCTGTACCGCACGCGCTTCGGCCTGCGGCTCAGGGCGGTGGGGGAGAACCCGGCGGCGGTGGACACGGCGGGAATCTCCGTCGCTGCGCTGCGCTACCAGGCGATGGCGCTGTGCGGCGTGCTGACCGGCATCGCCGGGGCCTTCCTGTCCACCGGGCTCGGCGCCGGCTTCGTGCGCGATATGACGGCGGGCAAGGGCTATCTGGCGCTGGCGGCGCTGATCTTCGGCAAGTGGCGCCCCTGGCCGACGCTGTTCGCCTGCCTGCTCTTCGCCTTCACCGACGCGGTGCAGATCCGGCTCCAGGGCGTGCCGCTGCCGCTGGTGGGGGTGATCCCGGTGCAGTTCATCCAGATGCTGCCCTATGTGCTGACGGTCCTGCTGCTCGCCGGCTTCGTCGGCAAGGCGGTGGCGCCGCGGGTGATCGGCATTCCGTACGTGAAGGAGCGGTAGGCATGTTATCAAAGATTTAGTGGGAATCGCAATTTGATGAAACTATTGATGGAGATGGGTCGTGTCGAAATATGCTGAATCAATAGGTGCGGCGATTGCTACATTCCTTGTGTCTCTTGTACTCCCTTTTTTTGTCGGACTATCTAAAGATCAGAATGGATATGTGAATATAGGAAGAGGATTTGAGGTTAATGGCTCGTTTTATGCTCCGCTGGATATTGATGTGGTCTCGTCGTCGCCTCTAAATGGATTAATTCTAAGCATTTCGAAGGATGTTTTGGTTGCGGAGTCAGCGGTGTCACATCCAGTTTTGATAAAGACTGTTGACGGTGTAAAGTCGTCAGATGGATCAAAACTTATCGAAATTGGGCATATTCCTCCTGGTATTCGACTGAGGATTTTGTTCAAGTTGGAAAATCGCACGACTGCCAATTCTGTAGATGTTGTTAACTGGAAAGAAAAGGGGATTGAGTATGTCTATAATGGTAATTCTAGTGGGAACACTAGTTTGTTGAGTGCCACCACTATCATAAGTTCAACGATCTACGCTCTCATATCTTTTTCCCTATTTTTGGGAATTGCGTCGAGGTCCGACAAGATGAAGCAATCCGCTGATGAAGCTCGAAAATATATGGAGGGAATGCAAGAAAAAATTGAATCTATGAAGAAAGAGATAAGTCAAATAAAGATCAGCAGTCACGCCGAATTGAAAAAGGCAGAAGAAAGCTCAAAGAAAACAGAGATTCGATTCGCCAAATTCAAAGTATTGCTTTTGTCGAGGATATCAGATTACAGTAAGGAATTGAGTTTCTGGAGGGACTGTGTTCGAAAGATGTTGAATGATAGGGGGCTAAGTGAAAAGAATTCTGAGGAAATATTCAATATTGTTAGGAATGTGCTAAAAACACACCGTACTAATCCGCGCTATGATGAAGATTTTAAAACTATCGAAGTGGCTGCGGGTATTATAAACTCTCATGAACCGCAAACATATAATTCAAGTTACCGAGGTCTAGATGGCGAGCGGAGTGGAAATTGAAAATCTTACTTGTATTGCCCGCGCCATGATGGAGCGCGCTTACGCCCCCTATTCGCGCTTCCATGTGGGGGCGGCCATCCTGGGGGAGAGCGGGCGGGTGCACAGTGGCGCCAATGTGGAGAACGCCGCCTACCCGCAGGGGCAGTGTGCCGAGACCTCCGCCATCGGCGCCATGATCGCGGGCGGCGACCGGCGCATCCGCGCCATCGCGGTGATGGGCGCACCCTGGCGCGACGGGGCGCCGCTGGACAGCCCGGCGCTGTGCACGCCCTGCGGCGGCTGCCGGCAGCGCATCCGGGAATTCGCGTCGCCCGACACCCCCGTTCATGTTTGTGGACCCGAAGGGCTGCGCCGGACGTTCACGTTGGCGGAGCTTCTGCCGGAGTCCTTCGGCCCCGACAATCTGGAGTTCTGACGCATGACCGCCTCGCTTGCCGTCCAGGCCGCCGCCGAGATCGCCCGCCGCGCGCCGGGCCTGACCCCGCGGGTCGGCATCATCCTGGGATCCGGCCTGGGCGGCATCGCCGACCGGGTGGAGGGGGCCGTCGCCATCCCCTACACCGAGCTTCCCGGTTTTCCGGTGCCGAGCGTCGAGGGGCACGCCGGCCGGCTGGTGCTGGGCCGTCTCGGCGGGCAGCCGGTGGCGGTGATGCAGGGCCGGGTCCACGCCTATGAAGGGGCGGGGTTCGGGGCGCTGCGCACCGCCATCCACGCGCTGAAGGCGGCGGGCTGCGGGATCCTGTTCCTGACCTGCGCCGCGGGATCGCTGCGGCTCGATGTCGGGCCGGGGCGGATCGTGACGATCTCCGATCACATCAACATGCTCGGCACCAACCCGCTGGTCGGGCCGAACGACTCTGCGGTGGGGCCGCGCTTCCCCAGCCTCCAGGACGCCTGGGACCCGGCGCTGCGCCGCCGCGTCGCGGTTGCGTCGGAGCGGTTGGGCATCCCCTTCTCGGAAGGGGTCTACGCCGCCTATCTCGGCCCCAGCTTCGAGACGCCGGCGGAGGTGCGCATGCTCGGGCGGCTGGGGGCGGAGGCGGTGGGCATGTCCACCGTGCCGGAATGCATCGTCGCCCGCCATTGCGGGCTGCGGGTGGCCGGCTGTGCCGTCATCACCAACCTCGGGGTCGGCCTGAGCGACGGGCCAGTCAACCACGAGCACACGCTGGCCGCCGCCTCGGCCGCCGCCGCCGATCTGGAGCGGCTGCTGATCGGCTTCCTGAACGATCTGGACACGCCGGACGAGGGGCACCCATGAAGCTGTCCGCGGAATTGCAGACGATCGTCGATGAGGCGACCGGTGCGAAGGCGACGCCCGCCATCGCCCGCCGGGCCATCGGCCTGCTCGACCTGACCAGCCTGAACGACGACGACACGGGCGATGTGGTCGAGGCGTTGTGCCGCCGCGCCGTGACGCCCGCCGGGCCGGTCGCCGCCGTGTGCGTCTGGCCGCGCTTCGTCGCGGGGGCTCGCAGGGCGCTGGACGGGACCGGCGTGCGCATCGCCACCGTCGTCAACTTCCCCGGTGGCGCCGATGACACCGCCACCGTGGCGAAGGACACGCGCGACGCCGTCGCCGACGGTGCCGACGAGATCGACGTGGTGCTTCCCTACCGCGCCTTCATCGACGGCGCCCGCTCCCAGCCGCAGGCGCTGCTGCGCGCCTGCTTTGATGCCTGCGGCGAGCGCGCGCTGATGAAGGTGATCCTGGAAGCCGGGCAGTTTCCCACCGCCGACCTGCTGAGCTGGGCGTCGCGCGACGCCATCGCCGCCGGTGCCGCCTTCCTCAAGACCTCCACCGGCAAGACCCAGCCGGCCGCTACCCTGCCCACGACCGCTCTGCTGCTGGACGCCGCCCACGACGCCGGTCGCCCGGTGGGGGTGCCGGTGGGGGTGAAGGCCGCCGGCGGCATCCGCGACGCCGACACCGCCGCCGCCTACCTCCACCTCGCCGACGCCATCATGGGGGAGGGCTGGGCCACCCCGCGGACCTTCCGCTTCGGCGCATCGGGCCTGCTCGATTCCCTGCTGGCGGTGGTCGCGGGAAAGCCCGCTGGTGCGGCGGAAGGGGCTGCGCCATATTAAGGCTCGGATGCCTTTCGCGATGTGGAGGAGTGCCGTGCTCGCGGTCTCGAAACGGTCGTATCTGGAGGACCTGTCGTTCCTTACCCCGGATTTCGTTCGGAAGGCGATCGCGGAGCTTGAGCGATCGGGTTTCGTCACGGACGAGCACGATTTCGCTCCCTACCGGGAGACCATGACCGAGAATGTGGCCGTCATCGAGAAGGCGTTGCTGGATGGCGGCTACCGTGGCGGCCCGATCCGTGCCGGGTTCGTGGATGATCACCCGCAAGCCGGATACGCGTATTTCATCTATGACGAGCACCGTTTTCCCGTTCGTACCGCGGCCGACGCGGCGGTTCGGCGGTGGCTCGATGTCCGCTATGGGCAATGAGGGTCCGATCGATGTTATCCGTGTTCATCGCCGAGTCGAACAACCCGTCGGACGTCTATGACGGTCGCCTCGATGGCTACGCGGCAAACGAAGTCCTGAAGGTTCGGCGCCTGCGCACCGAATACCGGATGGTGTTCGACATCGAACACGTTCACCGGGCCGTTGCGGATGCGGCAGCCGGTGAATTCGATGTCTTCCACCTGTCGTGTCATGGCAATGGTGATGGGATCGGCTTGACCGATGGGGATTCGTTGAATTGGATGGAATTGGCTCGATGCTTCGGGCCGTTCGCCAGCCTTCAGCGCATGATCGTGATTTCTTCGTGTATGGGCGGGCATGTCGGCTTCTCGAAGGCCCTGCAGAAGACGGGCAGCAACGTTCGGGCGGTGTTCGGCGCCCTGGACGACATCGGGTTCTCCGACACCTGCATCGCCTGGTCCATCCTCTACAACGAATTCGCGTCCAAGCCCTTGACCGTGAAGACGTTCCAGGGGGCGATCGACAAGTTGAACACGGTCATCGACGGCCGGTTCGTCTATCGTCGCTTCGACCCGATCCGCAAACTCTATGGTCGCTATCCCTCCGCCTGAACGCCGGGACGTGCTATATGCCCGCCATGCCGCCGAAGGCGGCGCCACAGCATCGCAGGTCCACATGCTGCCGCAGGAACTGATCCGCCGGAAACGCGACGGCCACGAGCTGGCGGGCACGGACATCGCGGCGTTCGTGCGCGGCATCACCGCCGGCACGGTGACGGAAGGCCAGATCGCCGCCTTCGCCATGGCGGTGTTCTTCCGCGGGCTGTCGATGGACGAGCGGGTGGCGCTGACGCGCGCGATGGCGGAGTCGGGCTCGGTGATGGACTGGCGCCCGCTGGGGCTGCCGGGGCCGGTGCTCGACAAGCATTCCACCGGCGGGGTGGGGGACAAGGTCAGCCTGATCCTGGCGCCGGCCGTGGCCGCCTGCGGCGGTTTCGTGCCGATGGTGTCGGGGCGCGGGCTGGGCCACACCGGCGGCACGCTCGACAAGTTCGAGAGCATCCCTGGCTACCGCGCCAAGCCCGACCGGCCGACGCTGGAGCGGGTGGTGAGGGAGGTCGGCTGCGCGGTGATCGGCGCCACCGACGACATCGCCCCCGCCGACCGGCGCATCTACGCGGTGCGCGATGTGACGGCGACGGTCGAGTCGATCGGCATGCTGACCTCCTCCATCCTGTCCAAGAAGCTGGCGGCCGGGCTGCACGGCCTCGCCATGGACGTGAAGTTCGGCTCGGGCGCCTTCCTGCCCGATTTCGGGCAGGCGGTGGAGCTGGCGGAGAGCATCACCACGGTGGCGACCGGGGCGGGGCTGCCCACCGTGTCGCTGCTGACCGACATGAACCAGGTGCTGGGCCGCACCGCCGGCAACGCGGTGGAGATGGTCGAGTCGATCGCCATGCTGCGCGGCGAGCCGTGCGACGGGCGGCTGCTGGAAGTGACGCGCGCCCTGTCGGCGGAGATGCTGGTGCTGGGCGGCCTGCAACCCGACATCGACGCGGCCCGCGCCGCCTTCGACCACGCCATCTCGTCCGGTGCCGCGGCGGAGCGCTTCGCCCGCATGGTGGCGGCGCTGGGCGGGCCGTCCGACCTGCTGGACGCGCCCGAGCGCCATCTGGCCGCGGCGCCGGTGGTGCGGCCGGTCTTCGCCGTGACGCCCGGCCATGTGGTGGCCGTGGACGTGCGCGCGGTGGGTGTCGCGGTGGTCGAGCTGGGCGGCGGGCGCACGCGGGTGGAGGACCCGGTGGACCATGCCGTCGGCTTCACCGACGTGGCGGCGCCGGGCGAGCTGGTCGGGCTCCAGGAACGGCCGCTCGCCATCGTCCACGCCCGCAGCGAGGACGCGGCGCAGGCGGCCACGGCGCGGCTGCGCGCCGCCGTCACCATCGGTGCCGACGCGCCCGCGGCCGGGCCGCTGATCGCCCGCCGCATCGCGGCCTGATCCGGCACGGGCGGGACCAGCCGGTCATGGAACATCCGGTCGGGGCGGACGAACGCGCGCATCTGCGGGGCATCGGGCTGATCGTCACCGCCTTCGCCCTGTTCTCGGTCACCGACGCGCTGATGAAGCACCTGTCGGGGCTGTACGCCCTGCCGCAGACGGTGTTCTTCACCACGGTCTTCGGCATGATCCCCATCCTGGGGCTGGCCTTCTGGCAGGGTGGGCTGCGCACGCTGGCGACGCGGCGGCCGGGGGTGCAGGTCCTGCGCAGCGTGTTCGGGGTCAGCGCCGGCTATTTCACCTTCTACGCCTTCACCCGCATGCCGATCGCCGACGTCTACGCGATCCTGTTCACCGCACCGCTGATCATCGCGGCCCTGTCGGCGCTGCTGTTCCGGGAACGCATCGACGCCCGGCGCTGGGCCGCCATCCTGGCGGGCTTCGCGGGCGTGCTGACCATGCTGCGGCCGACCGGCGACATCATCGACCCCGGCGCGCTGGCGGCCTTCGCCAGTGCCCTGTGCTTCGCGGGCTCGGCGCTGGTGCTGCGCCATCTCGGCCGCGACGAGACCGCCCCCTCCTTTCCCTTCTACGGGAACCTGCTGGCCATCGTGGTGCTGCTGCCGGTGCTGCCCTTCGTCTTCGTGCTGCCGGGGCCGGCGGATTTCGCGCTGATGGCGGCGTCGGGGCTGACCTCGGGCACCGCGCTGTGCTGCCTGCTCACCGCCTTCCGCATCGCGCCGGGACCGGTGGTGGCGCCGTTCCAGTACACGCAGATGGTGTGGGGCGTGCTGTTCGGCTGGCTGGTCTTCGGCGACGTGCCGGGGCCGCGGCTGCTGGCCGGCGGTGCCGTGGTGATCGCCGCCGGCCTGTATCTGCTGCGCCGCGAGGCGTCCGCCGCCCGCGCGCCCGCCCCGGAGCCGGTGTAGCGGCAAGGCCGCTCAGGCCCGGCAACCGATCCGGAAGGCGCCCCAGTGCTTGCCCTTCACGAAGATGGGGGCGGAGATGTCCCTCATGCTGGCGACCACCCCTCCGCCCATGTCGCGGCGGTAGGTCTGCACCAGCACCGGCTGCCGGTTGCGCGCCGCGGCCAGCCCGGTCGCGTCGTCGAACATGCGGCGGTTGCGGCTGTGGGCGGCGTTCCAGTCCGGCTCACCCGGCCGCTGCGGCTGCGACCAGGCGGCGTTGTGGGTGGGCAGATAGCCGTTGCGGTCGACCGCGGCGCAGAACACGGCGCGCGGAAAGCGGGTCAGCAGCGGCTCCTGCACCGCCGGGAGCAGGCGGTCGCACAGCTCCACGAAGGGGGTCGTCACCTGCTGCGGATCGGATCCGGGAACCGGCTGGTAATCGGTGGAGAAGAGCTGGTCGACGGTGATGCCGCCGCGGTCGATCGCATGGTCGAACATCCGGCCGATCGCCGCCGCGGTGTCCTGCGCGGTGTCCTTCAGGTCGCCGTCCGCGGCGCTCCAGTCCACCAGCAGGCGCTCCAGCCGGGCCGCGAGGTCGGGGGCGAGCGGGTCGAAACGGACGTGCGCGACGTCGCGTTCGGTCGCCACGATGGTGCCGGTCATACGGCCGAGCTGCTCCACATCCAGCTGGATGCGGTAGCCGTCGGCGCTGGCGAGCTGCAGCTCGCGCACCTGGCAGCCGGCGGCCGAGATGTTGTCGAGCCGGCTGTCGAAGCGCAGGCCATCGACCACGCACTGGCAGGAGAGGTCGACCGCCACCCGGTCCTGCGCCCGGCGGTTGCCGAAGCGGGTGCCGCGCAGGCTGGCGGTGACGCGGCGCTTGATGCCGAAGATCTGCTTCACCAGCCCGGTCGCGTTCTCCCACAGCTCGCTGGCCTTGCGGGTGGAGCGTTCGGCCGCCTGCGCCACGCTCTCGATCCGCTCGTGCACGTTCTGCATGCTGGCGGCCATCTCGTCGGCGTTGTCGGCGATGTCGCGGGTGACGACCGACTGTTCGCTGACGCTGTCGGTGATCGCCGCCACGTCGCCCGACACCTGCCCGATGCGGGCGGCGACGGCGGTGATGGCGGCCACCGTGCGGTCGATGGACTCCTGCATCTGCTCGATCTGGCTGCGGATGTTGCCGGTGGCGTCGTTGGTCTGCTCGGCCAGCGTCTTGACCTCCGCGGCGACGACGGCGAAGCCGCGCCCGGCGTCGCCGGCCCGCGCCGCCTCGATCGAGGCGTTCAGCGCCAGCAGGCGCGTCTCCTTGGCGATCCGCTCGATCAGCGTGACCACGTTGCCGATGCGGGCGGACGCCTCCGCCAGCGTGTGGGCGTTCACCTCCGCGTCGCGCGACAGGGTCGCGGCGTCGGACGAGGAGGAGGTCGCGTCGCCCACGCGCTTCGTGATCTCCGCGAAGCTGTCGGACAGGCCGCGGGCGGCCAGCGCGATCAGCCGGGCGTTCATGTTGGTCTGCTCCGACGCCTCGGTCACGTGGTCGCCCTCGGTCGCCACATGGTTGGCGGCGCCCAGCACCTCGTCGGCCGCACCCTCCATGGTGGCGGCGTTGCGGCGGACGAGGTCCACCGCCTCGCCCAGTTCGCGCTCGAAGCCCTCGGCGAACTCCTCCATCTCCGTCGCCATCTCGGTATCGACGGCCTGGCGCAGATAGACGGACAGCGCCAGCTCCGCCTCCATCATCACGGTGCGGATCAAGGCACCGGCCTCCACCGCGGCGCGGTCCCGGCTGAAGCGGTTGCGGCGGATCGCCTCGCCGACCATGGATTCCAGAAGATAGGAGTAGGACGCCATGTAATGGGCGGGCGACAGCCCGACCCGCTGGTGCACGCCGCCCAGCTCGCGCACCCGCTCGTGGTAGGCGTCGTCGAAGGTGGCCTGGAAGAAGCGGCGCCACTGGTCGTGGTGGAGCTGCCGCAGCCGCTCGCGCCGGCCCGCGTCGGCGAGCAGGGATCGCGTTTCCGGCAGGCCCGCCATGAAGGCGTAGAAGTCGCGCAGCGCGCCGTCGAGCGCCGGCAGGACGGTCGGAGCAAGGCTGCGCAGGGCCGCCTCGGTCGCGGCGTCGATGCGCCAGAGGCGGCGGTCGAAGCGGTGGGCGGGATCGGCGGTCGGGTCCGGCGCGGTGGCGGCCATGGTCATCGCGGTGTCTCCTGCCCGGCCGCCGGCATGAACACGCGCGGCGTGGGAAAAAATGTCGTTGCCGCGCGCTTATATCATGATGTCACCCCGCACAAGGCGCGTCCGGGTGGCGCACGCAACGGGAATTTCCCGCGTCACGCCGTGGGGCCGGTCAGGCGACCAGCAGCCGCGAGGTCGGAGCCGGCGCCAGCAGGGCGCGCACGGTGCCGCTGCGTTCCATCGCGTGGCGGACGCGGTGCGAGATGGCCGAGAGTCGCAGGCTGCCCCCGTGCTCCTGCACCACGGCCCGGAGCGCCAGCAGGAAGTCGATTCCCGTCGCATCGATGAAGTCCACCTCTTCCAGGTCCAGGTTGAAGGACGAGCCGGCGTAGTCCTCGACCATCATGCGCAGGCCGGCCATGTCTGGCATGGTGGTGGCGACAATCCGCCCGCTCAGCCGAATCTTGATCGGCGTTCCGGAACGACGGATGGGATGAACGTGGGAGTTGCTGTCCATCGACCCTCTCCTTACCCCTATATTATGCCTATACAGTAGCGAGTCTAAACGAGTGCCGCAACCGGGTGCGGTGGAATGCCGCGCCCCCTTCTGCGCGCGTTGCGTGCGCCGCCCGGCGCGCGTGTCCATGTCCCGACCGCCCGCGCTTGACGCACCGGCCGGGGCACGCCATGGTCTGGGTCTGAAGGCTGGGGTGCCCGACATTGGTGCGGGCTGAGAAACACCCATCGAACCTGATCTGGGTCATGCCAGCGAAGGGAGCCGACCGGTCCGGGGATCGTCGAACTTGCGGCGGTTTCCCTCGCGGCGGTCCCTCCGCCGGCAAGGGAGGATGCGGTCATGACGATCCTGCGACGAACGGTCCGCGCGACGGCGATGACGGGGGCGCTGCTGGCGGCTTTGGCCGCCACGCCCGCGACGGCGGCGGATTTCGGCTTTCCCGTGCTGGTGCCGGTCACCGGCTTCCTGTCGCTGGAGGGCACCAGCCAGCGCAACGGCGCCGTGCTCGCCCTGCGCAAGGCGCCGGCGGGGATCGGCGTGCGCTCCACGGTGATCGACACCGGCACCTCGCCGGAGACGGCGGTGACCGCGCTCGACCGCGCGGCGGGCGGCGGGGACCCCGTGCTCGCCGTCGCCGCCAGCATGCTGGGCACGCAGATGCTGGCCATGCTGCCGTTGGCGAAGGAATACGGCGTGCCGCTGGTCACCGTGTCGGGGACCGCGTCGATCACCGAGCAGGGCAATCCCTGGGTCTTCCGCTTCTTCCCCGGCGACGCCGTGACCAAGGCGGCGCACGCCCGCTACGTGGTGGAGGAGTTGGGCAAGCGCCGCCCGGCGGTGATCCACCAGACCACGGCCTACGGCCAGAGCGGGCAGGCGCATCTGAAGGCGGAGTTCGAGCGGCTGGGCGTGCGCCCGGTGTTCGAGGAGGGGGTGGACGCGTCCGCCAAGGACCTGCTGCCGGTCATCACCAAGGCGCTGGCGGCGGAGCCGGACGTGCTGGTGCTGCACCTGCATTCGGCACCGACGGCCCTGTTCATCCGGCAGGCGGCGGCGCACGGGGTGACGCTGCCCGTCGTCGCCGGCTCCGCCATGCACCAGCCGAGCACCGCCGCCCTGCTGGACCCGGCCGAGCTGAAGGGCGTGTGCGCCGAGACGGCGGCGTCGCCGGTGTCGGGCGGCTCGCCGGCGGTCGAGGCCTTCACGGCGGAGTACCGCGCCGCCTTCGGCACCGAGCCGGACGCCTTCGCGCTCGGCCAGTATGACGGGATGCGGATGGTGCTGGACGCGGTCGCCGGCGGCGCGCGTACGCCCGACGCCGTGCGCGCGGCCCTGTCCGCCGGCCGGCACGAGGGGCTGGCGATGACCTACCGCTCGGACGGGAAGGGCAACATGGCGCATTCGGCCGTCATCGTCTGCTACGACGGCAGGAGCCGCGTGCCCGCCATCGCCAAGCGCTACGACGACGTGACCGGCGTGCTGAAGTGACCCTCCTCCAGCTCCTCGTCAACGGGGTGGCGCTGGGGGCCGCCTACGCCCTGGTGGCGCTGGGCTTCGTGCTGGTGCTGAACGCCACCGCGGCGGTGAATTTCGCCCAGGGCGATCTGGTCATGGCCGGCGGGCTGCTGGCGGCGGCGCTGGCCCCGCATCTGCCGGTGCCGGGCATCCTGCTGCTGCCGGCGGTCATGGCGGTGATGGCGGGGCTGGGGCTGGCGGTCTGCGCCGCGGCCTATCTGCCCCTGCGGCACCGACCGCCGGTGTCGGTCTTCATCAGCACCATCGCGGTCGGCATCATCCTGCAGAACGGCGCCACCCTGCTGTCGGGACCGGAGCCGAAATCCGCCCCGCCGCTGTTCGGCGGCGGCACGCTGGAGATCGGCGGGCTGGTGGTGGCGGAGCAGTCGGCCGCCATCGTCGTGGTGGCGGCGCTGCTGATCGGCGCGCAGCAATGGGTCTTCGCCCGCACCCAGTTCGGCCGCCGCCTGCGCGCCACGGCTCAGGACCCGGAGATGGCGCGGGCCTGCGGCATCCCGGTGACCGCCATGGTGCTGGCGACCTTCGCCATCGGCACCGCCTGCGCCGGGGCGGCGGGGCTGCTGCTCGCCAACCAGTTCTTCGTGACGCCGACGTCGGGTGGCGACCTGATCCTCAAGGCCTACATCGCCGTCACGCTGGGCGGCTGGGGGTCGGTGCCGGGGGCGGTGGCCGGCGCCCTGGTGATCGCCCTGTTCGAGGTGGTGGTGTCGGCCGTGCTGTCCTACCCGGTGGCGCTGGCGGCCCTGTACGCGACTTTGCTGGCGGTGCTGGTGGTCCGGCCGCAGGGACTGTTCGGGGAGGCGGCGCGGCGCCGTGCGTAGGGGATTGGGTGGGGGGCTGCCCTGGGCCGGCCTGCTGTACGCGGCGGGTGCGGCGGCCTTGTGCCTGTACGCGCTGTTCGGCGCCACGCCCTATGGCCTGCGGGTGCTGACGGTCGCCGGGGTGTACGCGCTGGCGGCCATCGGGTTCCAGATCGTGTTCGGGCTGGCGGGTGCGCTGTCGCTGGCGCAAGGCGCCTTCTTCGGGCTGGGCGCCTACGCCTCGGGCATCCTGTCGAGCCAGTTCGGCTGGGATTTCGCGGCCACCCTGCCGGCGGCGCTGGCGGTGCCGCTGCTCGTTGCGCTGGTGGTCGGGCTGCCGGTGCTGCGGCTCGAATCCCATTACTTCGCCCTGGCGACGCTGGGGATCGCGCAGATCCTGCTGCTGGCGGCGGTCAATCTGCCGGCGCTCACCGGTGGGGCGAACGGGCTGGCCGGGGTGCCGGGGGTGGTGCTGTTCGGCCGAACGGTGCCGCGCGGGCTGCCGCTGGCGGCGCTGGTCTGGGGCATCGTCGCGGTGGGTGGGCTGCTGGCCTGGCGGCTGTCCGTGGGGCGGTGGGGGCGGGCGCTCACCCTGGTGCGCGACGATCCCATGGTCGCGGCGACGCTGGGGCTGGACGTCGGCCGGCTGCGGCTCGGCGCCTTCGCGCTCAGCGCCCTGTTCGGCGGGGCGGCGGGAGCGCTGGCCGTGCACACCCAGCGGGTGGTGTCACCGGAGGTGCTGGAGTTCCCGGTGATGGTCACCATCCTGACCGTCGCCGTGGTCGGCGGGCGCGGGCGCGTCGCCGGGGCGGTGCTGGGGGCGGTGCTGCTGCTGCATCTGCCGGAATGGCTGCGCGGGCTGGAGCGCGGTTACCTGCTCGTCTACGGCGCGGCCCTCCTGCTCACCATCGTGCTGGCCCCGCACGGGCTGACCGGGCTGGTGGAGCGGCTGCTGCCGGCCCGCGCGCGGCCCCTGCCGGCACCCCGGCCTTTGCCGGAACCGGCGGCGCCCCATACCGAGCCGTTGCGGGTGGAGGGTCTGCGCAAGGCGTTCGGCGGGGTGTGGGCGGTGGACGGGGTGTCGCTGGCGGTGCCGCGCGGCGCCATCCTCGGCCTGATCGGCCCCAACGGCTCGGGCAAGACCACCCTGATCAACCTGGTCAGCGGGCTGGAGCGGGCGGACGCCGGTCGGGTGCTGGTCGCCGGCCGGTACGCCACCGCGCTGCGCGCCGACGCCCGCGCCCGACTCGGTGTGGCCCGCAGCTTCCAGGCCGGCGCGCTGCCGGCGGCGGCGACGGTGCTGGAGGCGGTGGCCGCCGCCCGGCTGGAGCGCAGCCGCGGTGTGGCCGAGGCGGAGGGGCAGGGCATGGCGGTGCTGCACCGGCTCGGCATCGCGGACCACGCCGCGACCCTCTGCGGCGGACTGCCCGCGGGGCTGCGCCGGCGGGTGGAGCTTGCGCGCGCGCTGGCCCGGCAGCCGGCGGTCCTTCTCCTCGACGAGCCGGCGGCCGGCCTCACCGACGCGGAGAAGCGGGAGCTGGCGGCGCACCTGCGGGCGCTGGCGGGGGAGGGGCTGGGCATCCTGCTGGTGGAGCACGACATGGGCTTCCTGCTGCCGCTCGCCACCCGCGTGGTGGTGTTGGACCAGGGGCGGACGCTGTATGACGGCCCGCCGCAGGGGGTGCGGCAGGACCGGCGCGTCGTCGCCGCCTATCTGGGCGAGGGGGGCGGGGCATGACGGCGCTCCTGAGCGTCGAGGGAGTGGGGGCGGACCATGGCGGCTTGCGCGTGCTCCACGCGGTGTCGCTGGCGGTCGCGGCGGGGGAGGCGGTGGCGCTGCTGGGTGCCAACGGTGCCGGCAAGAGCACGCTCCTGCGCAGCATCCTCGGCCTGCACCCGGCGGCGGCGGGGCGGGTGCTGTTCGACGGCGCCGATCTGTCCGGCATGCGGGCCGACCGCCGCGTACGCCTCGGCCTCGGCTATGTGCCGGAGGGGCGGCGGGTGTTTCCGGGCATGAGCGTGCGCGACAACCTGGAGGTTGCCAGCCGCCAGGGCCGGGCCGGGCGCAGGGACGACCTGGAGCGGGTCTTCGCGCTGTTCCCGCAGCTCCGGCAGAAGGCGGCGGAGCGGGCGTGGCGGCTGTCCGGCGGGCAGCAGCAGATGCTGGCGATCGGCCGCGCGCTGATGGGCCGGCCGCGGCTGCTGCTGCTGGACGAGCCGTCGCTGGGCCTGTCGCCGCTGCTGGCGGGGGAGGTGTACGCGGCCGTGCGCGCGGTGGCGGACGCCGGGACGGCGGTGCTGCTGGCCGACCAGAGTGCCGCGCGCGCGCTGGCCGCGACATCGCGCGTCGTGCTGCTGGCGCTCGGCCGGGTGGTGCATGAGGGGCCGTCCGGAGCGTTGCCGGCCGGGGCGCTGCACGACGCCTTTCTCGGCGATGCACACGCCGCCGGATGATGTCCTGATGTGTGCGCTTGCGATGGCCGGGGCGCGCCGCTAGCCTGCCGACCTCGCCCCGTGCCCCCGGATCTCCGCCATGACCGTTCCGACCTGCCGCGCCCGTTCCACCTCCCTTGCCGCCCTTGCCGTTCTCGCCGCCCTCGCCCTGACCGCGGCGCCGGCCGCAGCGCAGCAGCCGAAACCGCAGCCCAAGCCCGGCGCCGAGGCGCCGAAGCCGCCGGAGGCCGCCAAGCCGGCCGGCGAGGGGCCGAAGGCGGCGGAGACGATGAAGGGGCCGGCGGCCCCGGTGGGCGAGTGGGAGCTGCGCGCGGTGAAGGCGCAGGACGGCCAGTTCTCCTATTGCGTCACCCAGTCGAAGTTCGACAGCGGCCACGTGCTGGTCATCGCGCGGACCAAGACCGGCGAGGTGAACATCGCGCTTGGCATCCCCGGCGCACGCCTGCCGCCCGACGAGCGGTGGAGCGTCAAGCTCTCGGTCGATGACAAGGCCACCCGCGACCGGGCGGCCACGGCGGCGCAGGCGGATCTGCTGGTGGTGCCGCTCGGCAGCGACGAGGAGGTGTACGGCCTGCTGGGAACCGGGCGGCAGTTGAACATCCAGTCCAACACCGACCGCATCGCCTTCCAGCTCAAGGGCACGAAGAAGGTGCTGGGCGACCTGCGGAGTTGCGCGGAGAAGGCCGGTGCGGGTTTCGAGACCAAGGCCGCAGCCCCGGCCAAGTCGCCCTTCCCGGAAGCGCTGACCGCGGTGCTCGCCGCCGCCGGCTTCCGCGAGCTGCAGCCGGTCAACTTCGAGGGCGTTCCGGTGAACGAGCGTCCCGCCGATTTCGCGTGGCGCAACGGCCACCTCTTCGGCGGCGTGCGCGAGCGACAGGTGATCAGCGACAGCACGCTGGCCGAGCTCGCCAACGAGTATGCGGACGGGCTGAAGAAACGCTGCCCCGGCGAGACCGTCGCGGCGCTGGGCGAGCCGGAGACGCTGCCGGGTCTGACGCTGCGGTCGGGGTCGGTGGACTGCACCATGAAGGACGGAGCGCTGCACATCGCGCTGCTCTACTACCTGACGGACGCCCGCCTGTTCACGGTGTTCTTCCACGAGGGGCCGGCGGCGGAGAAGGAGAACGCGATCAAAGCCCGCGACAGCATCGCCGGCGTCATCCGCGACGTGTCGCGCAAGGGAGCCAAGCCGCCCGCGAAATAGGGTGCCCCGTCCGGACGGTTGACCCTCCGACGACGGCGACCATGATGACCGCATGACCGGAGACGTGACGCGGATCGACGCCACGGCCGCCGATTCCGTGTGCGGGGCGCCGGGACGGTCGGCACCCGACGCGGCCACCGCGGCGCGCCGAACCCTGCGCGACAGCGCGCTGTCGCTGGTGCTGCTGGCTGCCCTCATCGGCGGCGCCGTCGGGCTGGGCGTCGCCCTGCTGCACCACGCGGTGGAATGGCTCCAGGTCACCGCCTTCGGCCTCCACCACGGGGCGCGGCTGGGCGAGGTGCCACCGGACGACGCGCTGCGCCTGTTCGCGGTGCCGGTGCTGGGCGGGCTGCTGCTGGGGCTGCTGACCTGGGCGGCGCGCCGGCTGAAGCGGCGGGAGACGGTTGACCCGATCGAGGCCAACGCGCTTTACGGCGGCAAGATGTCCCTGGTCGACAGCGCGCGGCTGACCCTGCACACGCTGGTGTCGAACGGGGCGGGTGCTTCGGTGGGGATGGAGGCGGCCTACACCCAGTCCGGGTCCGGCATCGCCTCGGCCATCGGGCAGCGGTTGAGGCTGCGCCGCGGCGATCTGCGCACGCTGGTCGGCTGCGGGGCGGCGGCGGCGATCGCCGCGGCCTATGGCGCGCCGCTGGCCGGTGCCTTCTACGCCTTCGAGCTGGTGTTGGGCGCCTACACGCTGCCGGTGCTGGCGCCGGTTGGGGCGGCGGCGGTGACGGCGGTCGCCGCCTCGCAATGGTTCGCCGGGCCGGGCCTGCCGATGGCCTTTCGCGATGGCGGCACCATCGACGGCACGGACTTCGCCCTCTGCGCGGCCGTCGGCTTCCTGGCCGGCTGGCTGGCGATCGGGGCGATGCAGGCGGTGAGCCTGTCGGAGCGGCTGTTCCGCGCGCTGCCGGTGCCGTCCTGGACGCGGCCGGCGCTGGGCGGGCTGGGCGTCGGGGCGGTGGCGTGGTTCGCGCCGGCGGTGCTGGGCGCCGGGCCGGGTGCGGCCCCGCCGGAGCTGGCGGGCAGCGCCGCGGCGCTGGCGGCGCTGCTGGCGGCCAAGATCCTGGCCTCGGCCCTGTCGCTCGGCTCAGGCTTCCGGGGCGGGCTGTTCAGCGCGTCGCTGTTCATGGGCGGCCTGTTCGGCAGCGTGCTGGCGGAGCTGGTCACCCGGCTGGCGCCAGGGCTGGAGTTCGACACCACGCTGCTGACGCTGGTCGGGATGGGATCGGTGGCCGCCGGCATCGTCGGCGCGCCGGTCACCATGGTGCTGCTGGTGCTGGAATCGACGCAGGATCTGTGGGCGGCGTCGGGCGTGCTGATGGGGGTGGTGCTGTCGGCGACGGTGGTCCGCCACGCCTTCGGCTATTCCTTCGCCACCTGGCGCTTCCACCTGAAGGGCGTGCCGATCCGCGGTGCGCAGGACGTCGGCTGGGTCCGCGAGCTGAGCGCCGCCCGGCTGATGCGGCGCGACGCCGTGGTGGTGCCGGCCACCCTGCCGCTGGAGGAGCTGCGGCGGCGCCACCCGCTGGGCTCGGCGAAGCAGGTGTTCGCGGTGGACGCCGGCGGCCGCTACGCGGGGCAGCTCGACATGGCGCTGGTGCACGCGCCGGGCGCCGTCGGGGAAGAGGAGGCCGGGCGGACGGTCGGTGACATGGCGGTCGCCGCCGATGGCTTCCTGCTCGGCAACGACGACGCGCAGACCGCCTTCCAACGCTTCTGCACCGCGGAGATGGAAACGCTGCCAGTGCTGTCCGACCGGGAGGCGCGGCGCGTCATCGGCTATGTGTCGGAGGCGTTCCTGCTGCGCCGTTACTCGCAGGAACTGGAGCGCATCCGCGCCGCGGAGACCGGCGACCAGGGCCTGTTCGGCCGCGACTGACCCGCTGTTCCTACCCCCTGCGGGCGGCGCGGCGGGGGCGGGGGGCGGGGGGCGCCTCGGTCTGGCGTTCCGGGGCCAAGCGTTCGGGAGCGGGCAGGGCCAGCGTCTCGGCCAGCCGCTGCGCCGCGGCGCGCAGCAGCGGCGCGTGCTGCACCGCCTGGTTCATGTTCATGCGCGCCTGGGGTGCGGAGATGGCGATGGCGGCGATGGTGGCGCCGGACGCATCGACCACCGGTGCCGCCACACAGACGACGCCGGCCAGGAACTCCTGGTTATCGACGCCGAGTCCTGCCGCCCGGATGGACTCCAGCTCGCGCAGCAGCCGCTGCGGGTCGGTGATGGTGTTCTCCGTGTAGCGCTCCAGCGGGACCTTGCCCAGGATCTGCTCCTGCCGGGCGCGGGGCTGGGCGCTGAGGAACAGCTTGCCCATGGCCGTGCAGTGCAGCGGCACGCGCGACCCCGGCTCGAACCTCAGGCCGAAGGGCCAGGCCGACTCGACACGGTCGATGTAGACGACGTGGTTGGCGACCATGACGCCCAGATTGGCCGTCTCGCCGAGCTGGCGGGACACCGTCTCCAGGATCGCGTGGCGCGGCGCGCTGCGCACCGACGCGGTGACGATCTCCATGGCGAAGCCCAGCAGCTTGCGGCCGGCGACGTAGCGGCGCCCGCCCGCCTCCCGCTCCAGCAGCCCGTCGCGTTCGAGCATGCGGGCGATGCGGTAGGCGGTCGGCTTGGGCATGCCGAGCAGGATGGACAGTTCGGCCATGCTGAGCGGCCGCTCGGAACGGGCGACCGCCTGCAGCAGCGAGAAGGCCTTGAGCGTGGGCGCCTGCCCCTCGCTTTCGGCGGGTCCCTGCGGTTCGTCGATGAGGTCGTGGTCGGCGTTGGTGTCCACCATGGCTGGCACGGTACCACAGCCGCTCCCGGTCTCCAAATCCGCGACTCTTCCAGCGGAGCGTTGAAACGGCAGCTTGAGTATTGGTGTGCTGCGTCGCACAATAATTCGACTACAAAGTATTTTCCTTCAATCTTCGGGGGAGATACGCAATTTTCGTGCGATCCCACTGGAAACCGCGCCGGCTCTATGGTATGCGTACGTACGACTGAGGCTGCAGATTCTTTTTCCGACACGTGAGACTTTCGGATCGGTCCATGGAAAAAAGACAAGGCGGCCCTACCCAGGGTGACGACGACCGGTACCGCCGGCCGCCGTTCGATCCGTCCGGCGCGGAGCGCAGCTTCGTGGCCTCCTGGCTGTCCCGCCAGCCGATCGAGGAACTTGACGCCATCGCCCGCAACCTTCTGACCAAGGGATGACGGCCGGTCCCGTACCGGCCGTTCCCCCACTCCGATGGAGCGTCAGCTGTACCAGATCTGAAGAAGCAGCCGTTCCCGGCTCCTCGGCGGGATGGCGCGGTGGTAACAGGCGGCGTCCTCGAAGAAGCCGGTGCCGGCCTTGCCCTCGATGACGGTGATGCGGTCGGGGCCGTACTGCCTCAGCACCGCCTCGTCCGTGGTGCGGGCGGAGCCCAGCAGCATCTTCAGACGCTTGCCCGTGTGCGACCCCCGCACCAGCGCGTGCGGACCCGCATCCGCATCGACGTCGGTCAGGTAGAAGTTCGCCAGGAAGCCGTTGAAGTCGTAGACGTCGAAGTGCCAGTCGATGGTCTGGCCGCGGCGGCGTCGCTCGTCGTCGCTCACCGGGCTGGGGAAGCTCCAGAACAGGCAAGGCTTCATGGTGCGCGGGCGGTAGCCCAGGAACCGCTCGGCGGCGCGCACCAGCAGCGGGTCCTCGGCGATCCGCTGCACGGTCGCGCACTCCTTGGCGGACGGGATCAGGCCGTGCACCAGCGGCGTGCCGTCGGCCAGATGGCCGTCGACCACATCGGCCCGGCGGAACCGGTGCGGCAGGGTGCGGTCGTGGCACTCCGCATCCTCGGCGAAGCGGACGAGGTCGGCCACGAGGTTGTCGGGCAGGGTCAGCCCGTAGGCGACCGAATCGCGGCGGACGGCATCGACCACCGCGGTAACCGACAGATCCGGAAACAGCGTGGTCTCCACCGACGCCGCCGCATCGGTGTTGGCCGGCCGCATCAGACCCAGGGCATAGCTATAGATATGACGAACGGTCTCAAATCGACCCAAGGCATAGTGAAGATCGCCATCCGCGATTCTGCGTGCTATGGTTGCTGCATTCATGGATTCGCCCCTCGCCACCGCTGTTTCGTCTAGCGGTGTGCATTGTCTGATCAGGACCCCCGCAGGTGAAGACTGTGCTGGCGAAACCAGTGGGCGGCAACGCGGAAAGAGGATTAGCCGCCGGGTCCGGTGGGGCGCATCGTTCGGATGATGCGTTCGGCATAGTCCCGATCGGTGCCGCCTTTTCCACAAGCGTAAGCGGAACGCAACGGCCCGCAGCCGGTTGATCGCACGAGCCGAGGGGGAGGGTGTTCACGGCATGGCACGACCGAAACTGGCGGCCGGGGCGGCCGCGCTTGCGCTGACCGCGACCATGGCGCTGGCCGCGGACCCGCCGCCGGGCACCTTGCGGATCGTGTCGCACGTGACCAAGCCGGAGATGGTGGAGGCCACGCCCGAGCGGGTGGAGGGGCTGTCCCACCCCGCGGGCTTCTCCGTCTCCCGCTTCGCCGACGGTCTGGGAGCGCCACGCCTGATGGCGGTCGCCGATGACGGCGCGGTCTATGTCACACGCCGTGCGCCGGGCGACGTGGTGATGCTGCGCGACACCGACGGCGACGGGCGCGCGGACCAGACCCGCACCGTGTTGGAATTGCCGATGGTCCATGGCATCGCGATCCACGGCCGCACCCTGTATCTGGCGACGGTGACCGAGCTGTTCCGGGCCGAGCTGAAGCCCGACGGGTCTGTGGGCGAGCCGGTGCGGATCATCGGGGACCTTCCCGACGGCGGGCAGCACCCCAACCGCAGCCTGGGCGTCGGGCCCGACGGCAAGCTCTATGTCGGCGTCGGCAGCACCTGCAACGCCTGCCCTGAGATCAACCCGGAGAACGCCACCATCCTGCGCGTCGAGCCGGACGGCAGCGGGCGTGCGATCGTCGCCAAGGGCCTGCGCAACACCATCGGCTTCGGCTGGGAACCCACGACCGGGGTCCTCTACGGCATGGACCAGGGCATCGACTGGCTGGGCGACGACGAGCAGCCCGAGGAGTTCAACCGCATCGAGGAGGGCAAGGATTACGGCTGGCCGTACGTCTTCTCCGACCGGAAGATCAATCCCGCCCTCAAGCCGCCCGGCCGGAACCCGGACGCCTACGCGAAGGGCACCGAACAGCCGATCCTCTACTACACCGCGCACGCGGCGCCGATGCAGATGGTCTTCTACAACGGCCACGGCTTCCCGCCGGAATACCGCGACGATGCCTTTGTTGCCATGCACGGCTCATGGAACCGCGCCATGCCGTCCGGCTACGAGGTGGTGCGCGTGCGGTTCGACGATGGCAAGCCGGTTGCCGTCGAGCCCTTCGTCGGCGGCTTCCTGTCCCGCCAGGACGACGGGTCGTGGACGGCCTTCGGCCGGCCGGTCGGGCTGGCGGTGGCGAAGGACGGCGCCCTGCTGGTCAGCGACGACGCCAACGGCGTTATCCACCGCGTCGCCTACACCGACCCGCAGGTGGGGGAGCGGAGACAGCCGACGAAACCGTGAGCGCCGTCCGTCACGCGGTGTGATACAGCCGGTAGGTCAGCGCCTGGGTTCCGTTGGCAGCCTTCACCTCGGGCAGGCGGGAAAGGTCGTAGGGCGTGCCCTGGTAGACCTCGTTCAGCCAGTTGCCGTAGAGCAGGAAGCCGTGGCTGCGCCAGCGGTTCGGCGGCTTCCGGGCCGGGTTGTCGCCGGGGAAGTAATGGGCCGGGAGCGCGATCGGCTTGCCCTCGCCCGCGTCGCGCCGGTACTCGTCGCCCAGCGTGCACCAGTCGTATTCCAGATGGTTGAACATGAAGACGTCGCGCGTCACCCGGTCGCGGACGAGGCAGACGCCGGTCTCCTCGGATTCCAGCAGGATCTCGAGCTGCGGCACCCGCTCGATGTCGGCGCGGCGCACCTCGGTGTGGCGGGAGACGGGGACGGGGACCTCGTCGTCGAAGCCGCGCAACAGGGGGCTGGCCGGGTTCAGCACGCGGTGCGGGAAGACGCCGAAGGCCTTGGCCGGCAGCTCGAACTTCGGGACGCCATGGTAATGGTACAGGGCCGCCTGCGCCCCCCAACAGATGAAGAACTTCTGGAACACGTTCTCGCGCGCCCAGTCGAAGATGCCGCACAGCTCCCGCCAGTACTTCACATCCTCGAAGGGCAGGGTCTCGACGGGGGCGCCGGTGATGATCAGGCCGTCGAAACGCTCCTCGCGGACACGGCTCCAGGGCTTGTAGAAGGCGGCCATATGCTCGGCCGAGGTGTTCTTGGGCGTGTAGCTCTCGGTGGCGACCAGCGTCACCTCGACCTGCAGCGGCCCCGCGCCCAGCACCCGCACGAGCTGGGTCTCGGTCGGCACCTTCAGTGGCATCAGGTTGAGGATGGCGATGCGCAGCGGCCGGATGTCCTGGTGCACGGCCACACCCTGGCCCATGACCATGACGCCTTCCTGCTCCAGAACGACGCGGGCGGGGAGGTTGTCCGGGACGGTGATGGGCATGGCGGGACGGTCTTCCGGGTGGGGGAACGGTGGCTGGTCAGCGGCGGCTGGTCAGCGGCCGGGCGCGCTGTCGGCGGCGGCGCAGGAGTCCAGATAGCCTTGCAGGATGGGCGCCTTTTCCGGCCGGCGGTCGAGCTCGTCGCGGGCGGCCTCATAGATGAGGTCGAGCAATGCCGGCGTCAACAGCCCGGTGCGCCGCCCCTTGTCGGGGCTGGCCTGCCGCTGCTCCTGCTCGACGCGGTCGAGCATGCCCCACAGCCGCTCCACCGGGATGATCAGGCCCCAGCGCTCGGCGATGCTCCGGTAGCGGACGGCGCGGTCCTCGATCAGCCGGCCGACCCAGCCGCGCGCGATCTCCCGCCCCGGCCGGTCGGCCCGTTCCGGCAGGCCGGCGGTCAGCTCGGCCAGGAGCGGCGGGAAGTAGTAGAGCGGCTTCGGGTAGTCCTTGGCGCGCTGGATGATCACCTGCCGCTGCTCGGGGCTCAGCTCCACATAGATCAGCAGGGTCTGGCGCGTCAGATGCTCGAACAGGCCGGGGGCGCCCATCTCCACGCAGCGGCAATAGAGCTCCTCGATCTCGCACAGCGAGCCGGACGCGTCGTTGACGAAGTTCCGGCAGCGGTAGAGGCCGCGCGCCTTGGCGATGAAGTCCGGCACGTCGCGCATCGACCAGCACTCGCCGCGGCCGTAGAGATCCTGCCGCCGCTTGAACTCCGACAGGGTCAGCTCGTCCTCGCCGTTGCCGTACATGCCGAGGAAGGTGGTCACCGGGGCGAGGTTGTCGACGGTGATGTTGTGGCAGATGTAGATGGAGTCGGAGCGCAGCAATTCCGCGGTGAAGCGGTCCTTCTCCATGATCTTGCGCTTGATGTTGTCGAGGATCGGCTCCGCCAGATAGCGGGTGCCGATGCGGTAGTCGGCCGAATAGTGGAACCAGCCGTCCTCCTCCCGCAGCTTGTTGGCGAGCGTGGTCTTCCCCACCCCCGACATGCCGAGCAGGGTCAGGGCGTGCGGCAGGGCCTGGAAGGCGTCACGGGCGGGCAGTGGCGTCATCGGGCGACCTCACGGACGGGGAAGGCTGGGACGGGCTGGCCGGTTGCGGGGGCGGAGTGTGGCCCGCCGCGGCGCGGAACTCAACCGTCCTGGCAACCGCGGCGGCCTCCGCGCCACGGCGTTCTTGACCGCGGGAGCGTGCCGGGTGCCAATGGCCGCATGGCAGAGATGAAGCGGAAAGCGGCGCTGGTGACCGGCGCCGGCAAACGGATCGGGCGCACCATCGCGCTCGACCTCGCGGCGCATGGCTGGGCGGTGGCGGTGCACTGCTTCCACTCGCGCGACGACGCCGACGCGGTGGTGGCGGAGATCGAGGCCGGGGGCGGCCGGGCCGTGACCCTGCGCGCCGACCTCACCCGCGAGACGGAGGTGGCGCGGCTGGTGCCGGCGGCGGCAGACGCGCTGGGGCCGCTGTCGCTGCTGGTCAACAACGCCTCCGTCTTCGAGCGGGACGAGTGGGACACGGTGACCCGCGACTCGTGGGACCTGCATCTGGAGGCCAACCTGCGGGCGCCCTTCGTGCTGACCCAGGCCTTCGCCCGGCAGGTCGGCCCGCAGGACGAGGGGCTGGTGGTGAACATCCTGGACCAGCGGGTGTGGAACCTGACCCCGCATTTCGTGTCCTACACGGTCGCCAAGTCGGCGCTGTGGACGCTGACCAGGACCCTGGCGCTGGCGCTGGCGCCGCGCATCCGGGTGAACGGCATCGGGCCGGGGCCGACCCTGCGCAACGACCGCCAGTCGGAGGAGCATTTCGAGGCCCAGTGGCGCAGCGTGCCGCTGGGCCACGGCGCCCGGCCGGAGGAGATCGCCGCGGCCGTCCGCTTCCTTACCGAAGCGCCCTCGGTCACCGGGCAGATGCTGGCGCTGGACGGCGGCGAGCATCTGGCCTGGGCGCAGCCGGGCCGCGGGTTCGTGCCGACCGAGTGACATCCTGGACCGGCGGGGTGCCGGTCAGGTGTGGGGCCCCATGCCCCGCTCCAGCGACGACACGATGTGCCCGGCCAGCCGCCGGGCCGGGACGGAGCGGGTGCCGGGGGCCTCGATCAGGGCGATCTCGGTGTCGTCGAGCACCGGCAGCCCATCCTCACCCCCCAGCGTGACCAGACCGGCGGGCACCATGTCGCGCGGCAGCACCGTCACCCCCAGCCCGGCGCGCACCGCCGCCTGGGCCCCGGCGAGGCTGGTGCTGGTGTAGGCGATGCGCCAGCGCCGCCCGCAACTGTCCAGCGCCGCCAGCGCCCGCTTGCGGTAGACGCAGGGGTGGGGGGAGACGACCAGCGGCAGCGCATCCCCCGGGGATGCGGCCATCCACGATGAGGGGCGGTCGAGCGCCGCCCACACCAGCGGCTCGCGCCAGACGCGCATGCCCTGCATCGGCCCCATCGGCTCCCGCTTGACCAGCACCAGATCGAACTCCCCGCCCTGGAAACGTTCCAGAAGATTGAGCGTCAGGTCGGTGGTGACCTCCAGCGCCACCCGCGGGTGGCTGTGGGCGAAGGCCGACAGGACCGCCGGCAGGTGGGTGGTGGCGAAATCCTCCGGCGTGCCGAGGCGCACCATGCCTTCCAGCTCCGGCTCGGTCAGGCGGCCGACCGCTTCGTCGTTGAGCGCCAGGATGCGCCGTGCGTAGCCCAGCAGCGCCTCCCCCTCGCCGGTGATGCGGACGCCGTGGGCGTTGCGCTCCAGCAGGCTGCGGCCCAGCGTTTCCTCCAGCCGCTTCATCTGAAGGCTGATGGTGGATTGCGCCCGGCCCAGCCGCTCCGCCGCGCGGGTGAAGTTGCCGGCGTCGGCTATGGTCACAAAGCTGCGCAAAAGGTCAATGTCCAGGTTCCTTTGTGTCATAGCCAAGGCCTTGAAGTACCGAATGTTACCATTGAGAATCGTAATTCAATGCATTGTAACAATCAAGTTCCCCGATGCTCGTCCACGCCCTAGCTCTGGCTCCGTCACGGACACGAGGAGTTGGACCCATGAGCGCAACCCCCATCACGGTCGCCTACGGCGACGGCATCGGCCCCGAGATCATGGAGGCCAGCCTGCGCGTGCTGCGCGCCGCCGGTGCCGGGTTGGACATCGAGACCATCGAGATCGGCGAGCGGGTCTACCACCGCGGCAACAGCGCCGGCATCGGGCCGGAGGCGTGGGACAGCCTGCGGAGCACCAGGGTCTTCTACAAGGCGCCGATCACCACGCCGCAGGGGGGCGGCTTCAAAAGCCTGAACGTGACCGTGCGCAAGACGCTGGGGCTGTTCGCCAACGTGCGGCCCTGCGCGGCGCTCAGCCCCTTCGTGCCGACCCGGCATCCCGGCATGGACGTGGTGATCGTGCGGGAGAACGAGGAGGACCTGTACGCCGGCATCGAACACCGGCAGACCCAGGACGTCTACCAGTGCCTGAAGCTGATCACCCGGCCGGGGTGCGAGCGGATCGTCCGCTACGCCTTCGAGTACGCCCGCGCCAACGGCCGGCGGAAGGTGAGCTGCTTCACCAAGGACAACATCATGAAGCTCACCGACGGCCTGTTCCACAAGGTGTTCGACGCCATCGGCGCCGAATACCCGGAGATCGAGCAGGAGCACTGGATCGTCGATATCGGCGCGGCGCGGCTGGCCGACACGCCGGAGATCTTCGACGTGATCGTCATGCCCAACCTGTATGGCGACATCCTGTCCGATGTTGCGGCGGAGATCGCCGGGTCGGTCGGGCTCGGCGCGTCGGCCAACATTGGCGAACACGTGGCGATGTTCGAGGCGATCCACGGATCGGCTCCGATGATCGCCGGGCAGAACATCGCCAACCCCTCCGGCCTGCTGCTGAGCGGGGTGATGATGCTGGTCCACATCGGCCAGACGGCGGTGGCGGAGCGGGTGCACAACGCCTGGCTCGCCACCATCGAGGACGGTGTGCGCACCGCCGACATCACCGGGCCGGACGCGGGGGATACCGTCACCACCGCAGGCTTCGCCGACGCGGTGATCGCCCGGCTCGGCCGGCGGCCGACGAGGCTGAAGCCGGTGAACTACGCCGGGGCGACGCCGATGCGGGTGCCGACCGTGGCGCCGCGGGTGGCCGCCGACAAGCGGATCGTCGGCATGGACCTGTTCGTCGAGTGGGCCGACGGCGGGGCGGAGGAACTGGCGGCGCGGCTGCAGCCGATCGCCGGGCACCGTTTCGCGCTCCAGATGATCACCAACCGCGGAGTCAAGGTGTGGCCCGGCGGCCTGCCGGAGACCTTCACCACCGACCATTGGCGCTGCCGCTTCATGGCGGACGGCACAGTGACCCACGCCGAGCTCGCCGGGCTGGTGCAGCGGGCGGCGGCCAGCGGGCTGGACTTCATCAAGACCGAGAATCTCTGCACCTTCGACGGTGCGCCCGGATACTCGCTGGGGCAAGGGCAGTGACGCAACCTCCGGTGCCCGCGCGCACACCCGCGCGGGCACCGGAAAACCGTTCGTCATAGAACGAAGCGGCCCAGACCTGATCCGGAAGGATGGGCCTTATACACAGGCGGGCCAAGCCGCGCAAGCCCGCATTCCGCACCGCCGGGGCTTTTGTGCAACGCACCATGAGCGTCGCCTTGACAAGGGCTCATGCCAATAAATTCAATGACTTAACTGATTTGCCCAAAAATTATGCAGCAGCCGGAAACCGTTGAGCCGCTTAGCCCGGATGTCGGTACCCCGATCGTTATCGACAGAGTTTTCCACAGGTTTCGTGGATAGTCTCGGCTTGCCGTGAGTCGCCTTTTGCGAATCATGCACTTGCGCCGCGGTTGACCCGAATGGGCCGATCCGCGACAGTGCCGCCATGCCGGACACGCTTCCCCCGACCGACCAGACCCCGCCGGAGCCGGGGACGAAGACACGTCGCCGCACCGCCGATCTCGGCCGCGGGGTGGAGGTGATCCGCGACTATCTGCGCACCCTGCCGCAGACGCCCGGCGTCTACCGCATGATCGCGGCCGACGCGACGGTGCTGTATGTCGGCAAGGCCCGCAACCTGAGGCGGCGGGTCACCAACTACACCCAGGTGAACAAGCTGCCGGTCCGCCTCCAGCGCATGGTGGCGGAGACCGAGACGATGGAATTCGTCACGACCCACACCGAGGTCGAGGCGCTGCTGCTCGAATCGAACCTGATCAAGCGGCTGATGCCGCGCTACAACGTGCTGCTGCGGGACGACAAGACCTTCCCGCACATCATGATCACCAAGGACCACGACTACCCGCAGCTCACCAAGCACCGCGGCGCGCGCGGACGGGATGCGGATTATTTCGGCCCCTTCGCGTCGGCCGGCGCGGTCAACCGCACCATCACCGCGCTGCAGCGCGCCTTCCTGCTGCGCAACTGCGCCGACACGGTGTTCGCCAGCCGCACCCGGCCCTGCCTGCAACACCAGATCAAGCGCTGCACGGCGCCCTGCGTCGGCCGGGTCAGCCCGGCGGAGTACCAGGCCCAGGTCGATCAGGCCCGCGCCTTTCTGGCCGGCCGCAGCCGCGACATCCAGGGCGAGTTCAAGGACCGCATGATCGAGGCGTCGGAGCGTATGGATTACGAGGCCGCCGCCCGCTGGCGCGACCGCATCCGCGCGCTGACCGCCGTGCAGGCGCACCAGGACATCAACGCCGAAGGGGTGATCGACGACGCCGACGTGATCGCCGCCCACGCCGACGGCGGCAGCACCTGCATCCAGGTCTTCTTCTTCCGCGGCGGGCGCAACTACGGCAACCGCGCCTATTTCCCCAGTCACGACAAGGCCGCGGAGCTGGAGGAGGTGCTGGCCGCCTTCATCGCCCAGTTCTACGAGAACAAGGCGGCCCCCCGGCTGGTGCTGGTCAGCCACGACCTGCCAGAGCATGACCTGCTTGAGGAGGCGCTGGCCGTGCGCGCCGGGCACAAGGTGGAGCTGGCCGCCCCCAAGCGCGGCGACAAGCGCCGCATCGTCGAGCACGCCCTGACCAACGCGCGCGAAGCGCACGGCCGCCGACTCGCCGAAAGCTCGTCGCAGGCGAAGCTGCTGGAGGGGGTGGCCACGGTGTTCGGGCTGGACGGCCCGCCGCAGCGGATCGAGGTCTACGACAACAGCCACGTGCAGGGGGCGCACGCCATCGGCGGCATGATCGTGGCCGGTCCCGACGGCTTCCTGAAGAACGCCTACCGCAAGTTCAACATCCGGGCACCCGAGGCCGCCGGCGACGATTACGCCATGATGCGCGAGGTGCTGACCCGCCGCTTCGGCCGCGCGCTGAAGGAGGATCCGGAGCGGGCGCTCGGCCACTGGCCCGACCTCGTGCTGATCGACGGTGGGCAGGGGCAGCTGACGGTGGCGGAGGAGGTGTTCGCCGAGCTGGGCATCGACGACGTGCCGCTGGTCGCCATCGCCAAGGGGCCGGACCGCGACGCCGGGCGCGAGCGCTTCTTCATGCCGGACCGCGCGCCCTTCCAGATGGAGATGCGCGACCCCGTCCTTTATTTCCTGCAACGGCTGCGCGACGAGGCGCACCGCTTCGCCATCGGCACCCACCGCGCCAAGCGCACCAAGGCGCTGGGCCGTTCGCAGATCGACGAGATCCCCGGAATTGGCCCCAGCCGCAAGAAGGCGCTGCTGCATCATTTCGGCAGCGCCGCCGCGGTCGCCCGCGCCGGTTTGTCCGACCTGGAGTCGGTGGAGGGGATCAGCCGCACCGTGGCGAAAAAGATCTACGATCATTTCCATCCGGATGGTTAGACTGACGGCCCTTTTCCGTGCTTTAAGGTAGCCCCCGACCCGTGACG
Source organism: Azospirillum oleiclasticum (assembly GCF_013423485.1). Classification (GTDB taxonomy): domain Bacteria; phylum Pseudomonadota; class Alphaproteobacteria; order Azospirillales; family Azospirillaceae; genus Azospirillum; species Azospirillum oleiclasticum. The sequence continues at coordinate 24,448 of NZ_JABFFR010000051.1, read as the reverse complement.
ATGGACCGTCGCCGACCATGCTGACCAGCCTGCCGAATCTGCTGACCCTGTCCCGGATCGCGGTGATCCCGGTGGTGGTCGGGCTGTTCTTCGTGCCGGAGGGGTGGGCGGCCTGGACCTCCTGCGGGCTGTTCGCCGCCGCTGCCATCACCGACTATTTCGACGGCTACCTGGCCCGCGTGTGGGAGCAGGAGTCGGTGATCGGCAAGTTCCTCGACCCGATCGCCGACAAGCTGCTGGTGGCCGCCACCCTGTTCATGGTGGTCGCCTTCGACCGCATCTCCGGCTTCTCGGTGCTGCCGGCTGTCGTGATCCTGCTGCGCGAGGTGCTGGTGTCGGGCCTGCGCGAGTATCTGGCGGGGCTGAACGTCGGCGTGCCGGTGACGCGTCTGGCCAAGTGGAAGACCACCATCCAGATGGTGGCGCTGGGATTCCTGATCGTCGGCGACTACGGCCCGCGCGCCCTGCCGGTGACCGACATCGGCATCGTCGGGCTGTGGGCGGCGGCGCTGCTGACGCTGATCACCGGCTGGGACTACACCCGCGTCGGCATTCGCCACATGCTGGCCGAACGCCCCCGCCGCGAGCCGCGCGACGCCAAGACCGCGCGCTCCGCATGACGGGTCGGGAATGATCATGCCGAGGCGTCCATGAAGGTGTTCGGCCTGACCGGCTGGAGCGGCAGCGGCAAGACGACGCTGATGGTCCGCCTGATCCCGTCGCTGGTGGCGCGGGGGATCACCGTGTCGACCATGAAGCACGCCCACAAGGGCTTCGACATCGACCATCCCGGCAAGGACAGCCACAGCCACCGCATGGCCGGGGCGACCGAGGTGCTGGTCGGCTCCCCCCGCCGCTGGGCGCTGATGCACGAGCTGCGCGACGAGGAGGAACCGGGGGTGGAGGCGCTGATCGCGCGGATGACCCCGGTGGACCTGCTGCTCATCGAAGGCTTCAAGCGCCACGACCACCGCAAGCTGGAGGTCTGGCGCGCCGCCGTCGGCAAGCCGCTGATCGCGCCGGAGGAACCCAGCATCGTCGCCGTCGCGTCGGACGGCCCGGTGCCGGGGACCGCGCTACCGGTGCTGCCGCTGGACGATGTGGAGGCGGTGGCGGACTTCGTGATGCGGGAGTGCGGGTTGACCGGCCGGGGCTGATCCGGTCAGGCCCGGGCACCGGCGCCCGGGCCGGCGATCCGCTCCAGCAGCGCCTCGAACTCCTCCGCCCGCCGCTCCCACCGCGCGGAGGTGGTGATGTGGTCGACCTGCCGGCGCAGATGGGCCTCCAGGCGCGCGTCGGCGTCGGCGAAGCTGGACAGTGCGGATTCCGTCGCGGCGAGGAAGTCGTCGCACCGCAGCATTCCGTCCCGTGGGGCGACCAGCGCGCCGAATCCGGCCAGCGTCTCCCGCATGGCTCCCTGCTCGTTGGTGATCACGAGGCAGCCGGCGGCCATCGCCTCCATGACGGCGATGCCCGAGGTCTCCGGCACCGCGCAGGGGTAGAACAGGATCGAGACGCCGCGGAGCGCGCGGGCCAGCCTGGGCTGTGGGACCGCGCCGACGTAGTTGACGCCCGGTTGGGCGCGGCACCGGTCGTAGAGCGCCGGCCAGGCCGGGTTGTGGCGGTGCCGGTTGTCGGACGGGTAGATGTCGAAGCTGGAAAAGACGTTCAGCGTGACCGCCGGCTGGCGTCCGCGCAGCCGGCCGAACCAGGACAGAGCCCCCTCCAGCCCCTTGTAGGGCACGCTGGTGAAGGCCAGCAGCGGCGGCCACGCCTTGGCGCGGAGAATCGGGTCGCCGGGGGCGAACAGCCCGGCGAAGCCCGGCGCGATGGCGTTGCGCAGCACATGCACCCGCGTCGGGTCGAGACCACCGGCCGTGACGTAGTTGTCCCGGTGCCAGTCGCTGACGCACAGCACGTGACCGTCGATGTCCACCAGCGTGTGAAGCGCCGCATCGTGACTCGCGGCGTTGGCCTGCCAGAAATTGTGTTCCCAGGCGATCACCGCCGTTGCGGCCGGAAGCGTGCGGCGCAGGTCGAGCGCCGCCGCGGCATCGCTGGTGACGACGACCGCGTCGGCCCCCGTCATTGCCTCCGGCCCCGCCGGCAGGGGAAGGCACCACACACCCCGGACGTCGGACGGAGCCGGCGTGGCGGTGACCATCCGGACGTCGTGACCGCGCGCGGCGACGGCCGCCGCCAGATGGCATTGGGCCGTTTCCGACCCCGCGAGGGGGGAGTGCAGCGGCGTGGCGGCGTCGTAGGGGTGCGAGGAATTCGGGTTGATGAAGACGACGCGCATCCGCTCCCCTCAGACACGCTCGCAGAAGGCCGCCTCCGCCCCGCGGGGGCTTCGGAAGCTGACGGTCGGCCGGCCGCCCGGCGTATGGAAGACGGCGACAAAGCCGTCGGGCATGGCGCCGTCCAGCATCCCTCCCTGGAAACTCACCCGGCCCGTGCCGGCGTCGAGCGTGAACTGGCCAGGCTTTCCTTCGGAGTCGGTGTAGCGTCCGGGGGCGGTCACCTGGAAGTTCATCAGCATCCGCGCGGCACCGTTGGCCCAGCATTCATAGGAGCCGGTGGGCATGCCCGGCGACTGGGCCGCGGCGGCACCCGGCAGAAGGCCCGCGGTGAGCAGGAGGGTGGCCGGGAGGAGGGCGGTCAGGCGCGGCGTCATCGGTCGAGGCTCCGGATCGGACAGGTTGGTGGAAGTCTCGCGCAATTCGAGACGAAGGCAATCCGGTTCTTCGCCATAGCCGGCCGATGGAAGACCTAGGGATGGCCGATCGGCTCCCAGCCTTCCTCCACCCGGCGGAACAGCGGCGTCTCGAACACCCAGCGCACCAGCCCCGGCCATGCCGGATCCTCCGCCGCCAGATGGTCGCGCCAGGCGCCGCCCTGGCTCATGGCGGCGACGACGCCGGCCACCGTCACCCCCGCGGCGGCGAACAGCCGCAGCACCGCCGCCGCCGTGGTGCCGGAGCTGACGGTGTCGTCCACCAGGACCACGCGCTTGCCCGCCAGCCAGGGCAGCAGGTTGGGGTCGAGCCAGACGCGCTTGGTGGCGTCCGGCGAGGTGATGGAGCGCACGGGCTGCGACAGCTCCTCCCGGTACCAGACCTTGCGGGAATAGCCGAGCGGGGCGTAGCGCGTGTGGCCGAGACGGCGCGCCAGCTCCGGGGCCAGGGCCAGCCCCAGCGTCGGCAGGCCGACCACGACGTCGGGGGCCAGCGGCCGGGCGAGCTCGGCCATGAAGCCGGCCAGCGCGTCGATGACCGCGAAGGAGGCGTGGTTGGGGATGAGCGAGGCCGCCGCCCGCTCGGGGTCCGGCCGTCGCCGGATCGGCAGGACGAGGAAGCGGCCGTCCGGCAACTCCACCGGGTAGCCGTAGCGGAAGGGTGGACGCCGCCTCGCCGGATCCATGCCGGGCGGCTCCAGCGTCTGCCAGTAGCCGTGGGTGGGTTCGGTGAAATGCGGGTCGGGCTGGTCGATGGTCATCCGCCGGTCACTTCCAGATCGGCCGGCCGCTGCCGGGCAGGCCGTAGCTGGCCCATTTGCGCGTCACCTCCTCGATGACGCCGTCGCTCATGCGGATCTTCTGGCCCCATTCGCGCTTGGTTTCGGGCGGCCATTTGTTGGTGGCGTCGAGCCCGACCTTGCCACCCAGCCCGCTCTCCGGGCTGGCGAAGTCGAGATAGTCGATGGGGGTGCCTTCGATGACGGTGATGTCGCGGGCCGGGTCCATACGGGTGGAGATGGCCCACATCACGTCCTTCCAGTTCCGCGCGTCGATGTCATCGTCCACGACGATCACCCACTTCGTGTACATGAACTGGCGCAGGAAGGACCAGACGCCCATCATCACCCGCTTGGCGTGGCCGGGATAGGCCTTCTTCATGCTCACGACGGCGATGCGGTAGGAACAGCCCTCCGGCGGCAGCCAGAAATCCACGATCTCCGGGAATTGCTGGACCAGCAGGGGGATGAACACCTCGTTCAGCGCTTCGCCGAGCACCGACGGCTCGTCGGGCGGGCGGCCGGTGAAGGTCGACAGGTAGATGGGGTTGCGCCGCATGGTCATGCAGCTCACCGTGAAGACCGGGAACTTCTCCACCGAGTTGTAGTAGCCGGTGTGGTCGCCGTAGGGCCCCTCGTCGGCGTAGTCGTCCAGGCTGACGTGGCCCTCCAACACGATCTCCGCCTGCGCCGGCACCTTCAGCGGCACGGTCCGGCAGTCCACCAGATCGACCTTGCGCCCGCGCAACAGGCCGGCGAACTGGTATTCCGACAGGGTGTCGGGCACCGGGGTGACGGCGGCGAGGATGGTGCCGGGGTCGGCCCCCAGCACCACCGCGCAGGGCAGCGGCTCGCGCTTGCCGGCCGAGGCCCAGCGCTGGTGGTGCTGGGCGCCGCCTCGGTGCTTCAGCCAGCGCATGATGGCGCGGTCGCGCCCCAGCACCTGCATGCGGTAGATGCCGAGGTTGAAGCCGTCCTCCCGCTTCCCGCCCGGGCCCTTGGTGACCACCAGCGGCCAAGTGATCAGCGGCGCCGGCTCCCCCGGCCAGCAGGACTGCACGGGCAGCCGGCCCAGATCGATGTCGGCGCCCGTCAGCACCACCTCCTGGCAGGGGGCGGAACCGACGGTGCGCGGCTTCATGGCGAGCACGGTGCGGGCGAGCGGGATCAGCTCCAGCGCCTCTCGGAAGCCGCCGGGCGGCTCCGGCTGCTTCAGGAAGGCCAGCGTCTCGCCCACCGCGCGCAGCTCGTGGGGCTCGCGGTCCATGCCCCAGGCGACGCGCTCCACCGTGCCGAACAGATTGACCAGCACCGGCATCTCGGACCGGGTGCCGTCGGCCTTGACGACGTTCTGGAACAGCACGGCCGGGCCGTTCTCGGCCAGCAGGCGGGTCTGGATCTCCGTCATCTCCAGCACGCTGGACACCGGTTCCCGCACCACCACGAGGCGTCCGGTGGATTCCAGCCGGTCGATGAAGTCGCGCAGCGAGGTGTAGGGCATTGGGCGGACATCCGGTGACGGGGCGGTGGGTCGTGTCCGGCAACATGGCGGATGCGGCGGCGGCGTCAAGCGCCCACCCGACCGGTGGAGGCAATTGCGAAGCGCCGCCGAAACCTCACGCGAGTTCCGCGTGTTTACCACCCGTCGAGCGCAATCGGGCGGACCTCCGCCCTGGGCTTGCGGTGTGGAAGATGGTTTGATGGACATGCGGGCGGACATACTGGTGGTCGATGACGACGCCCTGATTCGCGAGGCGCTGGCGCTGGTGCTGGAGATGGCCGGGCACGCGGTGGCGCAGGCCGCCGACGGGCTCGCCGCCTTGGAGTCGATGACGGCGCGGCCGTTCGATCTGGTGATCACCGATCTGCGCATGCCGCGGCTGGACGGCTACGGCCTGATCAGTCGGCTGCGGCCGCGCAAGCCGCGGATCCCCATCGTGGTGCTGACCGGCGAACCGCCGGGCCGTGAGATGAGGGCGCTGGCTGGCGGCAACGGCGACCGCATCGCGGTGCTGTCGAAACCGGTGTCGGAAGCGGATCTGTTGCGCGCGGTCGATCTGGCGCTCGGCCGCTGCCGCCCCGCCGGCACGGCCGGACGGCTGGGCGAGGGGGAGCCGCGGCGCTGATCCCGGGCGGTCAGCTCGGCAGCAGGCGCCAGACCGTCGTTTCCCGCGTCTCCCGGTCCTCCAGGTCGAGGGAGGTCGGCACCGTGTGGCGGCCGAGCGCTTCCAGCCCCTGGCGCGGAAGATAGGCGCGGCCGGGATCGCCCAGGATCACCGTGGCGCCGCGGGCGGCCAGCAGACGCATCCAGGTGGTGGCGCGCTCGGCCATCGGGCGCTCGTAACAAACGTCGCCGGCCAGGACCACATCGATGTCGGGCAGGGCGTGGCCGATCAGGTCCTCCGACACCGTCTCCACGGCGACGCCGTTGAGCGCGGCGTTGAGTTCGATGGCGGCGACGGCGAAGCGGTCGATCTCCGCCGCCACGCAGGTGGCGCCGCGCAGCGCCGCGGCGATGGCGACCAGCCCGGTGCCCGCCGCGAAGTCGAGCACGCGTTTGCCGGCGACCAGCTCGGGATGGTCCAGCACATGGCGCGCCACCGCCTGCCCGCCGGGCCAGGCGAAGGCCCAGTAGGGCGGGGGCAGGTTGTTCTGCCGCAGCGTCGCCTCCGTCGCCTCCCACAGGGGTGTGACCTCGGTGGCGAGGTGCAGCCGCAGTTCGGGCACCAGCGGCGGGGCGGCCACCACGGTGTTGGCGCGGATGAAGGCGACGGGATCGGTTTCGGTCATCGTTGGGGCACCGGTGGGGTTGCCGGGGGAACTGCGGCGATTGGTTACATAATTCATGCAGGGTAGACATGCGACATTCGTCGTGTTACGCACCGTTAATGGACGAACGGGGAGGGTAATCCATGCGGGTGAAGGGATTTGCGATCGGTGTCGCGGCATCCGCGTTCCTGATGATGTCTCCCCTGTCATCCGCTTATGCCCAGCTTGGCGACTGCGTCCGCACCGTGCGGGCGATCTCCGATTTCACCATCCAGGGCGACGCCTGGATGTGGTGGCAGCGCGCCGCCGACAGCTATGAGCGCGACAACCGTCCGGCGCTGGGCTCGGTCCTGGTGTTCAAGCGCAGCCCCCGGATGGGCCGCGGCCATGTCTCCCTGGTCAGCGCGTTGATCGACCGCCGCACCATCGAGGTCGATCACAGCTGGATCAACGGCCGCGGGCTGCGCCGCGGCATGCTGGTGTCCGACGTGTCGCCGAACAACGACTGGTCGATGGTCCGCGTCTGGCATGAGCCGACCGACCAGATGGGCCAGCGCGTGTATCCCACCTACGGCTTCATCCTGCCGGCCGGCCAACGCGGTCGCGGCGACGTGATCGAGGCCTCGGCGCCGGCGGCACCCTTCAGCGTCGCCCCCACCGGCCGCGGCGCCGCGCGCCAAGGCCGCGCGGTGGTCGCCGGTGCGGCCGAGAGCCGCACCGAGCGCGGTTCGATGCACCGCAACACCGCCTCGGCCGTCATGACGATGCCGGCGAAGGCCGTGGCCGCGGTGCTGCCGCGGCGCAAGCCGCAGGCAGCGGCCATCGCCGCCACCGTGGTGGCCGCCACGGTCGCCGAAAAGTCGGTGGTCGGCAAGCCGGCCGTGGTGCCGGCCCACAGCGTCGCCGTACCCTCGCGCAAGCCGGCCCCGCGCCGCCAACTGATCGCCAGCGCGGCGAAGTAAACCCCAGGCGACGTCGACCGTCAGACCACCCGGCCGGCCACGATGGCCGCCAGGACGATCCAGCCGAACCAGCGGTTCGAGCGGAATTTGGCGAGGCAGTCCGACTGGTCGTCGGGGATCCAGGTCGCGACCTGCCAGGCGAGGTGAAGGCCCGCCAGGGTCAGCACCGCCTGGAACGCCGGACCCAGCCCGGCCAGCAGGCCCGCCACCGAAATCCCGGCCCAGGTCAGCGTGTAAAAGCCGTAGATCCAGATTTTCGACTGCTCGCCGAGCCGCAGAGCCGTCGATTTGACGCCGATGCGCGCGTCGTCCTCCTTGTCCTGGTGCGCGTAGATGGTGTCGTAGCCCAGCGTCCAGACGATGCCGGCGGCGTAGAGCGCCAGCGCCGGCCAGTCCAGCCCGTCCCGCACCACCGCCCAGCCCATCAGGGCGCCCCAGTTGAAGGTCAGCCCGAGAAAGGCCTGCGGCCACCAGGTGATCCTCTTCATCAGGGGATAGGTGAAGACGAGGAGCAGCGAGAGGACGCCGAGCGCCACCGCGGTGAGGTTGAACTGCAGCAGGATCACCAGCCCGACCAGAAGCTGGAAGGCCAGGAACACCAGCGCCTGCCGCACCGACACCTGACCCGAGGGGATCGGCCGCGTCCGCGTCCGCTCCACCATGGCGTCGAACTTGCGGTCGAGGATGTCGTTGACCGTGCAGCCGGCCCCCCGCATCACCACCGCCCCCACGGCGAACAGCAGCATCAGCCAGGGGTCCGGCCAGCTTTCCGCCGCGAGTGCGGCGCTCCACCAGCAGGGGAACAGCAGCAGCCAGGTGCCGATCGGCCGGTCGAGCCGCGCCAGCCGGAGATAGGGGCGTGCCGCGGACGGCACCAGCCGGTCGATCCAGTCGCCACGGCGGATATCGGAGAAGCCGCCGTGTTCCGGCAGCGGCTGGGTGGTCATGGTCGGTCTCGGCCAGGGGGCTGCGTTTCGGCCCGTCACCGTAGAGCGGGGCCGGCTTCGCCGCAAGGCGGCTCGCTGCCCCTTCCGCGCGCGCCGACATCGGTTCATAATCGCAGCCTGGGCAGCAGCAATGGCGTGATATACGTGATAAAATCCATGCAATCTCCCGCCGGTTTCCGGCGCTGGTCATGGATCCGTAAAGTCGATCCTCTTGCCGCCGTCGGTGCGTCGTGCTGAGTGGCCGTCAGCTTCTTTTCCTCGTCGCCGCCACACTGCTTCCGGTGGTGGTGTTTGCTGCGCTGGTCACCGCCCAGTACAGCATGCAGGAGCGACACGCGCTGGAAAGCCAGCTTCACCAGACGGCGTTGACCGCGGCGGCGGCGGTCGACCGGCGGATGAGCCAGGAGCTGGCGGCGCTGTCCACCCTCGCCGCCGGCGAAGCGCTGGACGGCGGCGATTACGCCGGCTTCCACCGGCAGGCGCGGCGCGTGCTGGCGACGGTCGGGGCGGGCTGGGCGGCCCTGATCCTCAGCGATGCCGACGGGGCCCTGGTGGACACGCAGGTCCCGTTCGGCACGCCGCTGCCGTCGATCATGGACCCCGCGACCATCCGGACGGTGCTCGACCGGCGTCGTCCGGTCGTCGAGGCGGTGTTGGAGCGCGGGGGTGTCTGGCCGCAGCCGATGATCGCCATCCATGTCCCGGTGGTGCGGGACGGGGTGGCGCGCCACGCGCTGTCCGCGCTGTTCCCCGCGAGCGTCCTCCGGCGCACGCTGGGCGAGCATCTCGCGGTGCCCGGCGGGCGGATCAGCCTGTACGACCGTGACGGACGCATCATCGCGCGCACCCTCTCGGCGGAGGCGGCTGCGGTGGGCGCGGACGACGAGGCGGTCGGCCGACGGCCGACGGCCACCGTCCTGGGCGGTCTGGACGGCCCGTCCGGCGCGGCGTTCGGGGCGGTCAGCCTGGAGGGCGTGCCGGTCGTGATGGTGCATGTGCCGACGCCTCAGGCGGGCTGGCATCTGGCGGCGGGCGTACCGGCCGCGATGATGGGAGGGCTGGTCCGCGACTCGCAGATGGCCGCGGCGGCCGGCGGTGCCGCGGCGCTCCTGCTCGCGCTGATCGTCGCGGTCACCCAGATCCGCGCGCTGAAGCGGCGTCAGGACGCCGAACGGCGGCTGGCCGTGCTGGACGCGAAGAAGGACGCCGAGCGGCGCCTCAGCGACATGGTCCGCAACTTCCCGGGGGTGATCTACCGGCGGGTGCGCCGCCCGGACGGCGGCGGCGGCTTCGTCTATGTCAGCAACACCGTGAACGCCCTGTTCGGCGTGGCGCGGGCCACGCAGCCGGCCAGCGATGCGGTGATCGCCGACCTGATGGCGGCGATGCCGGCGGAGACCGCCGCGCGGCTGGAGGCGGCCTTCGCGGAAACCGCCCTGTCGCTGGAGCCGATGCAGGTCGAGGGGGAGATCCTCGACCCGGCCGGCCGGCCACGCCGCTTCCGCACCAACGCCACGCCCTGGACCGCGCCGGACGGCAGCATCATCTGGGACGGCGTGATGCTCGACATCACCGACCTGCGCGAGGCGGAGATCGCGCGCCAGATCGGGGCCGAGCGGCTGGCCTTCGCGCTGGAGTTCGCCAACGCCGGCATCTGGGACTGGGAGGTGCCGACGGATCGGCTCACCTGGTCCGACAGCCTGTGGCGGCTGCTGGGCCATGACGGCCCGCAAGGCGAGCCGACCGTGGCCGTCCTTCTGGCCGCCATCCACCCGGACGACCGCGCCGGCTTCCTGGCGGGTGTGCAGTCGGCCATCGCGTCGGCGGCCGACTACCGGGCGGAATACCGCGTCGTCCTTCCCGACGGTGCCGTGCGCTGGATCGGCGCCATCGCCCGGATCATCCTCGGGCCGGACGGCCGGCCGACCCGGTTGACCGGGCTCTATCTCGACATCACCGACCGCAAGCGCATCGAGGAGGAGCTGAACGACGCCAAGGTGGAGGCGGAGCGGGCGGATCTGGCGAAATCGAAGTTCCTCGCCGCCGCCAGCCACGATCTGCGCCAGCCCGTGCAGTCGCTGATGTTCTTCATCCATGTGCTGTCGGAGCGGCTGGCCGACCACCCGGCGGCCTCGGTCGTCGGCACCATGCAGCAGGCGCTGGACGCGCTGAAGAGCCTGCTCGACGGCATCCTCGACCTGTCGCGGCTGGACGCCGGCGTCATCACGCCGCAGGTCGAGCCGGTGCGGGTCGGCGGGCTGCTCAACCGCATCCGGGCCGAGTACACGCCGCGCTTCGCCGACAAGGGCCTGCGCCTGCGGGTCCGGCACAGCGACGCGCTGGTCGAAACCGACCCGGCGCTGCTCGGCAGCATCCTCGGCAATCTGGTCGAGAACGCCCTGAAATACACCGAGAGCGGCGGCGTTCTGGTTGCCGCGCGCCGGCGCGGGCGGTGGCTGCGGCTGGAGGTGTGGGACACCGGGATCGGCATCGCGCCGGGACACCTGACGGACATCTTCAACGAGTTCGTCCAGCTCGCCAACCCCGAGCGCGACCGTTCGCAGGGGCTGGGACTCGGGCTCGCCATCGTCAAGCGGCTGGCCCGGCTGCTCCAGCATCCCATGACCGTGCGCTCGATTCCCGGCCGCGGCTCCGTCTTCGCGGTGACTGTGCCGTTGCACGCCGAACCGGAGGCGTTCACCGCCGACGATGCCCCCAAGGCGGCGGGCGGTGATGGCGACGCGCGTCTGGTCGTGGTCGTCGATGACGACGCGACGGTGCGCGTGGGGCTGGCGGCCATGCTGGAAAGCTGGGGCTACGAGGTCGTTGCCGAGGCGGAGGGGGAGGCGGCCGTCGCGGCGCTGGCACGGATCGGGCGGCGGCCCGGCGTGGTGCTGGCGGACTATCGGCTGGGCGAGGGCGGCACGGGCGTGGACGCGATCGACGCCGTGCGCCGGTCCTGCGGGTGGTCGGTGCCGGCGATCCTCCTGACCGGCGACACCGCGGCGACATCCGGGCTGCACGCCGACCGCGCGGGATTTACCATCATCCACAAACCGGTGACGCCGGTGGAGCTCCGCCGCATCATGGATGCCATCGCGCCGCCGTCCGGTGACGCCGCGGCGGATGGTTGACGGCCGTCAAGCCCCGCGGATCTTCCGCCAGGCCAGCCCGCCGACCACGGCGGAGACGCCGACGGCCTCCACCACCCGCAGCAGCAACCCGACATCGGCCGCCGCTTCGACCACCGGATGGTGGCGCAGCTCGGCGGCGCTCTCGTGGAAGGCGCCGGCGAGGCGTTCCACTTCCAGCCGGGCATCGGTGGCCAACGCCTCGGCACCGGCGATGGCGCGGTCGGCGTGGGTGCCCGCGGCGGCGATGGCCGGGGCCGCGGCCTCGATCGCCGGGGCGGCGATCGCCTCCACCCGGTCGGTGGCCGGCTTCAGCGTCTCCCGCGCGCCCGACCACCAGTTGGACAGGGTGTCGCGGGCGCCACCGAACGCGTCGGACGCGGCACCGGTCACCTGGTCCATGGCGGGCAGGGCGTCGTAGGCCGCGGATGCGGCCGAGCCGATGCGCTGGGTCAGGTCCGGCTCCGCCGCCGGCACAACCACCTCCTCGACGGGAAGCAGCGGCTCGCGGTGCAGCGTCTCCGACACCGTGTCGGCCAGGGCGGGCAGGGCGACGCACGCCATCAGCGCCGCGGCGAGCGGTATCGGGAAACGGGCGGAACGGATCATGGGCGGACACTCGCGGCCTGGTGCACCGGCGGACAGGGTACCACCGCGGGGGTAGGGCGGGTCAACCGGCGGCAGCCGCCGTCTGAACGATGTCCCCGGCTCGGTATCCCTGGGCGTAGAGCAGGGCGGTCAGGTCGCCGTGGTCGACGCGCGCGCGCGCCTGCGCCGCCACCGCCGGCTTGGCGTGGTAGGCGACGCCGAGCCCGGCGGCCAGCAGCATCGGCAGGTCGTTGGCGCCGTCGCCCACGGCCATCGTCTCCTCCGCCCGGATGCGGGCGGCGCCGGCGTAGCGCAGCAGCGCCTGGAGCTTGGAGTCCTTGTCCAGGATCGGCTCCAGCGCACGGCCGGTGAGCGCGCCGTCGGCGATCTCCAGCTCGTTGCCCTGGTCGTCGTCGAAGCCGAGAAGTGCCCGCACGCGCGACGTGAAGGCGCGGAAGCCGCCGGACACCAGCGCGCAGGTCGCGCCGTTCGCCCGCATGGTGGCGACCAGCGCCGCCGCCCCCGGCATCAGCTCGGCGCGCGTCCACACCTCGTCCAGCACCGTCTCGGGCAGGCCCTTCAGCAGCGCCACCCGCTCGTGCACCGCGCCCTTGAAGTCGATCTCGCCATTCATGGCGCGGGCGGTGATGGCGGCGATGTGGTCCTTCAGCCCGACATAATCGCCCAGCTCGTCCAGCATCTCCTGGCGGATGATGGTGGACTCCATGTCGGCGACCAGCAGCCGCTTGCGGCGGTCTGCGGTGGGCTGCGCGATCACGTCGATGGCCATGCCGCCCAGCGCCTGCCGCACGGCAGCCTCCGCCTGCTCCGGGGCCAGCCCGTCGAAGGGCAGGTCGCAGGCGACGGCGGGGGCCAGCCAGTCCGGCCTGCCGGTGTCGGCCCCGAGGCTCTGGAGGGCCGAGCGCGCGGCGGTCGCGGCGTCGCCGTCGAGGACCGGGGCGGCGGGGTTGGCGATCAGCGTGACGACGGCGGAGGAGGCGGTCATGGCGGCGGGTCCGGGCGCTGGTTGCGGCGTCGGGTGGGTAGCACACCCCGTTCCACGCGCAAAGTCCCCGCGCGCAATGGCTTGACCGACCGGTTCCGGCGGTGGGATGGGTGCGCATGGACATGGATCTGGTCAAGCACGGCAGCCCCGTCGTGGTGATCGGCGGCCCGACCGCCTCGGGCAAGTCGGCGCTGGCGCTCGACGTGGCGCGGGCCTTCGGCGGTACGATCATCAACGCCGACAGCATGCAGCTCTACGCCGAGCTGTCGGTGCTGACGGCGCGTCCCGCGCCGGAGGAGCTGGCGCTGGCGCCGCACCGCCTGTACGGCGTGCTGCCGGCGGCCGTTCGCGGCTCGGCGGCGGCGTGGCGGCGCATGGCGCTCGACGCCATCCACGAGGCGCTGGGGCAGGGCAGGCTGCCGGTGGTGGTGGGCGGCACCGGGCTGTACCTGCGCGCGCTGATGCAGGGGTTGAGCGACGTTCCCCCGGTTCCGGAGGAGATCCGCCAAGCCGCGCGGGAGCGTTACGCGGCGATCGGCGGCGACGCCTTCCGCGCCGGGCTGGTGGCACGCGACCCGGCCTCGGCCAAGCTGCACGCCGGCGACGTCACCCGCCTGACCCGCGCGTGGGAGGTGCTGGAGGCGACCGGACGGCCGCTGACCGCGTGGCAGGTGGAGGCAGCGGAGGACGCGCCGCCCGGTCTGGCCTTCCTGGTCATCGTCATCGACCCGCCGCGCGACGCGCTCTACGCCGCCTGCGACCGGCGCTTCGGCTGGATGATGGAGCGCGGCGCGCTGGAGGAGGTGCGGCACCTCGACGCACAGGGTCTCGATCCCGGCCTGCCCGCCATGAAGGCGCTGGGCGTGCCGGAGCTGCGCGCGCATCTGCAAGGGATCCTGTCGCTCGACGAGGCGGTCGCCAAGGCGCGCCAGTCCACGCGGAACTACGCCAAGCGGCAGGTGACCTGGTTCCGCCACCAGCTCGCCGGGCGGCCGCCGCGGAGTGCCGTGCATGGCTGCCATACTCTCGATTCTCTCTTTGCGGCGTCACACAGCAATGCGATGTTGAGCGTGGTGGAACATGTGTTGCGCGCTTGAGCCAGGGAGAGTTCGATCGTGACGGTTGATTGGGGTCATGCGTTCGCCGGCCGGGTGGCCGGGATGTCCGCATCGGAGATTCGCGAGCTTCTGAAACTGATCGACCGGCCGGAGATCATCTCCTTCGCGGGCGGAATCCCCGATCCCGATTTCTTCCCGACCGCGGCCATCGCGCGCGCCTACGAGAAGGTGTTCCAGTCCAACACCGGGGCCGGCGGCGCCCTGCAATACACCATCAGCGAGGGCTACGGGCCGCTGCGCGAGTGGATCGCCGGCTACATGGCCCGCAAGGGCGTGCGCGCCGGCATGGACGAGATCCTCGTCACCAGCGGCTCGCAGCAGGCGCTGGAGTTCATCGGCAAGCTGCTGATCGGGCCGGGCGACCTCGTCGCCGTCACCAAGCCGACCTATCTCGGCGCGCTCCAGGCCTTCTCGCCCTACGAGCCGACCTACGTCTCCATCGCCATGGACGAGGACGGCCCGGTGCTGGCGGAGCTGGAGGAGGCGCTGGCGGCCAAGCCGAAGTTCCTCTACCTCGTTCCCGACTTCCAGAACCCCAACGGCACCACCGTGTCGCTGGAGCGCCGCCACGCCATCCTGGAGATGTGCACCGCGCACGGCGTGCCGGTGGTGGAGGACGCCGCCTACGCCGAACTGCGCTACGAGGGCGAATTCCTGCCGTCGTTGGCCGGCATCGACGCCGCCCGCAACGGCGGGTCGCCGACGCAGGTGATCCACTGCGGGTCCTTCTCCAAGACCATGGTGCCCGCGCTGCGCGTGGGCTGGGTGGCCGCACCGAAGGCTGCCGTCGAGCGCATGGTGCTGATGAAGCAGGCGGCCGACCTGCACGTCTCCACCATCAACCAGATCGTGATGCACGACATCGTCGGCAGCATCTTCGACAGCCACGTCAAGCGCCTGCGCGGCGCCTACAAGGAGCGGCGCGACGCCATGCTCCAGGCGCTCGCGGACTTCGCGCCGGAGGGGGTGACCTGGACCAGACCGCAGGGCGGCATGTTCGTCTGGATCGAGCTGCCCGAGGGCATGTGCGGCGTGACGCTGCTGGAGCGCGCCATCCGCGAGGTGAACGTGGCCTTCGTGCCGGGTGCCGCCTTCTTCGCCGATCGCTCCGGGCGGAACACCATCCGCCTCAGCTTCTCCGCCACCCCGCCGGAACGCATCCGCGAGGGCATCCGGCGGCTGTCGACGCTGGTGCGGGACGCCCTGCCGGTGGCGGCGTGACGTGATGCGGGGCGGGGTGATCCGCGCCGCGCTGATGCTCCTGGCGGGGCTCGGTCTCGCCATGGCCGCGCTGCTGCTGGTCGCCCCGTCCACGGCTTCGGCCGAAACCGCGCACGCGCATCACGGTGCGGCGGTGGCGGATGCGGCCGACGGCCCTGTCACCGCGCCCGCCCCGGCACCCGGCCATTCCCCCAGCCATGACAAGGCCTGCTGCACGGTCGCGGCCTGTCCCATGATGCACATCGCGCTGCCGGCGGTGTGGGTGGCCGGTCCCCGCGCCGTGGTCGGCGTGTTGGAGCCGGTCCGGGCGATGCCGGCCCCGCATGGGCTCGACCGGCCGCCGCCCCTGCCGCCGCCACGCCTGACCGTCTGACCGGAACCGGTCGCCCGGCGCCGCTGCCCGCGCGGCGCGCCGATGTCCCTGGAATTCCTTCGGACGGATCATCACCCATGATCATGCACACCCGTCGCCAGTTCCTGGCGGCCACCGCCTCGGCCGCCGCGCTGGGCGGACTTTCCGCCATGCCCGCCCTGTCCCGCGCCGTTGCGGCGACCCCGACCCGCCTCGCCGTGGAACGGCGCGCCATCGAGGTGCTGGGCCGCGCCGCCAGCGTGTTCGGCATCCGCCAGCCGGACGGCACGCCCGGCCTGACGCTGCAGCCCGGCGACCCGTTCTCCGTGATGTTGGAGAACCGGGCCGGGGAGGACACGATCATCCACTGGCACGGCCAGACCCCGCCCTGGATGCAGGACGGCGTGGCCGACCGGTTCCGGCCCGTGCTGGCCGCCGGGGAGTCCCGCGCCTACGACTTCGCCGCGCGGCCGGGCACGCACTGGATGCACTCCCACCACGGCCTGCAGGAGCAGCTCCTGATGGCGGCGCCTCTGGTGGTGCGCAGCGAGGAGGACCGCCGCGCCGACGTCCAGGAGGTGACGGTGCTGCTGCACGACTTCACCTTCCGCGACCCGGCGGAGGTGCTGGCCGCGCTGACCGGCGGCGCCATGGCCCATGGCAGCCACGGCACGATGAGCCATGGCACAATGAACCACGGTGCCATGGGACACGGAAGCGGAAACGCGACCATGGACCAGGGTTCGGTCCACGCCGGTCACGCCATGCCGATGGCGACTCCGATGTCCGGCGGGGTGCCCATGGACCTGAACGACGTGGAGTACGACGCCTATCTCGCCAACGACCGCACCCTCGACGATCCGGAGGTGGTGCGGGTGGAGCGCGGCGGGCGGGTGCGGCTGCGCCTTATCAACGGTGCGACCAGCACCGCCTTCCACATCGACCTCGGCGCGCTGGACGGCACGGTGGTGGCGGTGGACGGCACGCCGGTGCGGCCGGTCGCCGGCCGCGTCTTCCCCATGGCGATGGGCCAGCGGCTCGACATCCTGCTGGCGCTGCCGGGGGAGGGGGCGTGGCCGATTCTGGCCCGGCGGGAGGGGGACCGCCAGCGCACCGGCCTGATCCTGGCAACGGCCGGTGCCGCGGTTGCGAAAGTACCGGGGCTTGCCGAGCAGGTCGCGGGACCGATCGACCTGTCGCTGGAACGGCGGTTGACCGCGGTCACCCCGCCCGACCCGCGCTCCGCCGACCGGGTTCTGCGGGTGGAGCTGACCGGCGGCATGGCGCCCTATGTCTGGTCGATGGACGGCAAGGTGTGGGGCGAGGCGTCACCGATCCGCGTGGTGCGCGGCGAGCGCGTGCGGATCGAGATGGTGAACCGCAGCCCGATGGCGCACCCGATGCACCTGCACGGCCATCATTTCCAGGTGGTGGCGCTGGACGGGGTGCCGCTGGCGGGGGCGGTGCGCGATACGGTGCTGGTGCCGCTGAACGGCTCCGTCACCATCGCGTTCGACGCCGACAATCCCGGCCGCTGGCCCTTCCACTGCCACAACCTGCTGCACATGGCGACCGGGATGATGACGGAGGTGGTGTACGACGGCATTGCCTGACCGCGGTCAGGCCGTCGCCGCCGCGGCGGCCACCGCTTCCAGCACGCGGTAGGGGTTGACGGGCTTCTCCAGCAGGGTGACGCCCTCCCGCTCCTCCGGCTCGGTGGCCTCGTTCCAGATCTCCGGGTTGCCGGTGACGATCACGATGGGCAGGGTGGCGCGCGCGAGACGGGCGCCGCGGACCAGCTCGGTGCCGCTGAGGCCGGGCATGCGCAGATCGGCGATCAGGACGTCGGGTCGTTCCGCGGCGATGCAGGCGAGCGCCTGGAGGCCGTCGCGCGCGACCGTCACGCGGTAGCCGCCTTCGACCAGCACCTCGGCCAGCGCCTCGGCCGCCAGCGGTTCGTCCTCGGCCACCAGAACGTGGATGTGGTTGTCGGGCATGATCCTTTCCCCCTCGCGCGCACCGCGGCCATGGCCGGACCCACGGTCCGCACCGTGACGGATCGTATACCAATAATTCGGCCTGCGGCGAATTGATGCACGTCAATGCGCCGATCGTCCGTTCGGCCTATCCTCCGTCTCGTCTCTAACCCTCCCTGTTTTCGCCTTCGGCCGCCCCCTCCACGGGGCGGCCGCTTCTTTTTCAGCGGCAGGCGCATGGGTGACGGCGGCGCGGAATGTGCTATATCCGGAGCGCGGAAGAGCCGAGGAGAGTGTTTTGCCCGCCGATACACACGCCCCTGGCGCGCCGGTGCCCGGCGACGGGATCGAAGGGGCGGCCGACGACGCGCTGGTTCTGGCGCTGCCCAAGGGTCGCATCCTGAAGGAACTGCGGCCGTTGCTTCGCCATGCCGGGATCGAGCCGTCGGCCGAGTTCGACAACGAGGACAGCCGGTTCCTCAGGTTCGACACCAACATCCCGAACCTCAGCATCATCCGGGTGCGGTCGTTCGACGTGGCGACCTTCGTCGCCTTCGGTGCCGCGCATCTGGGGGTCGCGGGGAACGACGTTCTGATGGAGTTCGACTATCCCGAGCTCTACGCCCCGCTCGACCTCGGGATCGGCCGCTGCCGCCTGTCGGTGGCGGAGCCGAAGGCGATGATGGAGCAGGACGACCCGACACGCTGGAGCCATGTGCGCGTCGCCACCAAATACCCGGAGATCACCCGGCGTCATTTCGCCGCGCGCGGCGTGCAGGCGGAGTGCATCAAGCTGAACGGTGCGATGGAGCTGGCCCCGACCCTGGGGCTGTGCCGCCGCATCGTCGATCTCGTCTCCACCGGATCCACGCTGAAGGCGAACGGGCTGGTGGAGGTGGAGCACATCGCCGACGTCACCTCGCGCCTCGTGGTCAACCGCGCGGCGTTCAAGACACGGCCCGAGGAGATCTCGGGATGGATCGAGAAGTTCCGGGAGGCCGCCCATGCCGCTCAGGCTTGATGCCACCGACGCCGGCTTCGCCGCCGCCTTCGAGGCGCTGCTGCACGCCAAGCGCGAGGTCAGCGAGGACGTGCAGGCGACCGTGGCCGGCGTCATCGACGACGTCCGCCGCCGCGGCGACGAGGCGCTGATCGACTACACCCGCCGCTGGGACCGGCTGGAACTGACCCCCGGCACGCTGCGCGTCACCGAGGCGGAGATCGACGCCGCGGTGGAGCGCGCCCCGGCCGACCAGCGCGCGGCCCTCGACATGGCGGCCGAGCGGATCGAGGCCTTCCACCGCCGGCAGGTGCCGGAGACGACCGACTACCGCGACGCGCAGGGCGTGCGGCTGGGTGCCCGTTGGACCGCGGTGGGTTCGGTGGGGCTCTACGTGCCGGGCGGTACCGCTGCCTACCCGTCCTCGGTGCTGATGAACGCACTGCCGGCCAGGGTGGCGGGGGTCGAGCGCATCGTCATGGTGGTGCCGACGCCGGACGGCACGGTCAACCCGCTGGTGCTGGCCGCCGCCCGCCGCTGCGGCATCACCGAGATGTACCGGGTGGGCGGGGCGCAGGCGGTGGCGGCCCTCGCCTACGGCACCGCGACCATCCGGCCGGTGGACAAGATCGTCGGCCCCGGCAACGCCTTCGTCGCGGCGGCCAAGCGCCACGTCTACGGCACCGTCGGCATCGACAGCATCGCCGGCCCGTCGGAAATCCTGGTGGTGGCTGACCGCGAGAACGATCCGGTGTGGATCGCCGCCGACCTGCTGAGCCAGGCGGAGCACGACACCTCCGCCCAGTCCATCCTGATCACCGACGACGCGGGATTCGCCGACCGGGTGGCAAAGGCGTGCGAGGATCACCTTGTCAGCCTGCCGCGCGCGGCCATCGCGGGGGAGAGCTGGCACACCCACGGCGCCATCATCCTGGTGCGCGACCTGCTGGCCGACGCGCCGGCGCTGGTCGACCGGCTGGCGCCGGAGCATCTGGAACTGGCGGTCGCCGACCCCGACGCGCTGGCGGCGCGGGTGCGCAACGCCGGGGCCATCTTCCTCGGCCGCCACACGCCGGAGGCCATCGGCGATTACGTCGCCGGCCCCAACCATGTGTTGCCGACGGCGCGCAGCGCGCGCTTCTCCTCCGGTCTCAACGTGCTGGATTTCATGAAGCGCACGACCTTCGTCGGGTGCGATGCGGCGTCGCTGGCCGCCATCGGGCCGGCGGCGGTGACGCTGGCGCGGGCGGAGGGGCTGGACGCCCACGCACTGTCGGTGTCCCTGCGTCTGTCGGGGCGTCTGCCGGGGGGGCGTGCATGAGCCAGCACACGCGGCGCATCGTCCATGTGACGCTCGACGAGCGCTCGGTCGTGCGCCGCAAGCCGGAGGTCGAACATGAGCGCGCCGTCGCCATCTTCGACCTGCTGGAAGAGAACCAGTTCCACTGCTGCGACCACGCCGACGACGGGCCGTACCATCTGCACCTGTCGATCGAGGAGAACCGGCTCGTCCTCGACATCCGGTGTGAGGACGACCGCGGGCTGACCAAGATCATGCTGCCTCTGACACCCTTCCGCAGCATCGTCCGCGACTATTTCATGATCTGCGAGAGCTATTACGCCGCCATCAAGCGCTCGACCCCCGCCCAGATCGAGGCGATCGACATGGGGCGGCGCGGTCTGCACAACGAAGGCTCGGAGGTGCTGCGCGAACGGTTGGCCGGCAAGGTCGAGATGGACCTGCAGACGGCGCGGCGGCTGTTCACGCTGATCTGTGTCCTGCACATCCGCGGCTGACGGACGGACGGACGGCATGGCGCCGGTAACCCAGCCGCTGCCGGTCACCAGCGTGCTGTTCGCCTGCACGATGAATCAGGTGCGCTCGCCGCTGGCGGAATCGCTGATGAAGCATTTCCACGGCCAGCGCATCTATGTGGATTCGGCCGGCGTGCGCGCCGGGGACGAGGTGGACCCCTTCGCCGTGGTGGTCATGGACGAGCTGGGCATCGACCTGTCGCGCCACCGCTGCAAGACCTTCGACGATCTGGAGGACAACAACTTCGACCTGATCGTCACCCTGTCGCCGGAAGCGCACCACCGCGCGATGGAACTGACCCGCACCATGGCCTGCGACGTGGAGTTCTGGAACACCTTCGACCCGACGCTGGTGGATGGCAGCCGCGACGCCATGCTGGAGGCCTACCGCCAGGTCCGCGACGGGCTGCTGACCCGCATCCGCGAGCGCTTCCCCCTGTCGCGGGGGCCGACGGTCTGACGCCGTCCCGCGGGGGCCGGCCCGGCATGCGCGATTTCAGCACATTCTTAACCTTCTGTGCTATTCAAGAGGGTGCCCTTTTCCTTTTCGCAGGCGGTACCGCGACACGGTGCCGGTGGTCCATGAAGGTCGTCGATCCGTCCACCGCCCCGATTCCCGGCCGCAAGCCGGAGCCGCCGGCCCCCGCCGCCATGGGGCCGAACTTCCAGGCCGTGCTGTCGGAGAGCGGCACGCTGCCCGTGCCCGCCCGCAAGCCGGAGGTGCCGCCGGTGCGCATCGCCAACGGCCAGTCGGCACCGCCGCCGCCCGGCCGCAAGCCCGACGCACCGCCGCCGGTGGAAACGGCCGAGAATGAGGTGCCGCCGGTGCGCATCGCGAACGGCCAGTCGGTGCCGCCACCACCCGGCCGCAAACCCGACGCGCCGCCGCCGGTGGAAACGGCCGAGAGCACGGCCGCCAACAGCATCGTGCTGGCAAGCCAGCAGGTGGCGGGCCTGTCCGGCCACAGCTTCACCGCCATCCTGGCCCAGGCAACCCAGGAGAGCGGCCTGGACCCGGCGGCGAAGAGCCGCACCAGCTCCGCCGCCGGGCCGTTCCAGTTCCTGGAGCGGACTTGGCTGCACCTGTTCCGGCAGCATGGCGCCGCCTATGGGCTGGGCGATCTCGCCCGCCAAGTCGAGCTGCGCGACGGCGCGCCGGTGGTGAGGAACGCCGCGGTGCGGCAGCAGATCCTGGCCATGCGCCACGATGTGGACATCGCCGCCGGGATGGCCGCCCGCTACCTGTCCGAAGGGCGGGAGAATCTCGCCGCCCGTTTGAAGCGGCCGGTGACCGAGACGGAAAGCCGGATCGCCTATGTGATGGGTGTGGCCGGTGCCGCCAAGCTGATCCGCGCCGCCGAGACGCAGCCGGACTCCCCGGCGGCCGACCTGCTGCCGGCCGCGGCGAAGGCCAACGGCCCGCTCTTCTACGAGAAGGCTACGGGGCGGGCGCTGACCGCGCAGGAGACCGTGGCCCGTCTTGCGCGCCGCATGGAGAACGATCAGCGGGAGCTGTTCGCGGCCATCGACCGCGCCGATCAGAAGCGGATGGTGATCGACGGCCGACCGTCGCCGCTCAACCCCTTCCAGTCCGTGGACAGCGGCGAGACCGGCGCCGAACGCACCACGGGCTGACCCTCCGCCGTGCCACGGCGGTCGCGCGCATGACGCGGTTGTGCGCGACGGACGTCATCCCACTTGACCCGACGGGCGCGGAGGGTCAGTTATTGCCGCGAACTCAAGAGTGGACCCCGGAGCATATGGCAAAAGAAGATCTGATCGAGTTTTCCGGAACGGTTGTGGAATTGCTGCCGAACGCGATGTTCCGAGTGAAGCTCGACAACGACCACGAAGTTCTCGCGCACACGTCCGGCAAGATGCGGAAGAACCGGATTCGCGTCCTGGCAGGCGATCGCGTCAATGTCGAAATGACGCCGTACGACCTGTCCAAGGGCCGGATCACCTTCCGCTTCAAGTAACCGCCGGAAACGGCGACGTTCCACATGGAAGACATGTTCGTGAACCGGCTTGTGCTGGCCTCCGCCTCGCCTCGCCGGCTCGATCTGTTGCGCCAGATCGGCGTGACACCGTTGGCGGTCGACCCCGCCGACATCGACGAATCACCCCTCCCGCGCGAGCTGCCGGTGCAGCACGCCGCCCGGCTGGCGGCGGAAAAGGCATCGGCGGTGGCCCGGCGCCACCCCGACTCGCTGGTCCTGGCCGCCGATACCGTGGTCGCCTGCGGTCGCCGCATCCTGCCCAAGGCCGAAACCGAATCGCAGGCGCGGACCTGCCTGTCCCTGCTGTCGGGCCGCCGTCACCGCGTGTTCGGTGGCGTCGTCCTGCTGGTGCCGGCACCCGGCGGCGGCGAGCCGCGAGTCGTGGAGAGACTGGTGCGCACCGACGTGACCTTCAAGCCCCTCTCCCATGAGGAGGTGGCGGACTATCTGGCGTCCGGCGAGTGGCAGGGCAAGGCCGGGGGCTACGCCATCCAGGGCCGCGCCGGCGCCTTCGTGCGCTGGCTGGGCGGCTCCTACAGCAACGTCGTCGGGCTGCCGCTGCACGAGGTCGCGGGCATGCTGCACGGCGTGGGGTATCGCCCCCCAGTGGGCTTGCCGTGACCCGGGCGACCGGCGGTCCGGTGGAGCTTCTGGTCGACCGGGACGGCCCCTTCACACGCGCGGCCGTGCTGGCCGGCGGCCGGTTGACCGACCTGCACATCGACCGCGCGGACCGGTCGTCGCTGGTCGGCGCGGTGTTCCTCGGCCGGGTCGAGCGGATCGTCACCGGTCTGGACGCCGCCTTCGTGGATCTCGGCACCGCCAAGCCCGGGCTGCTCGGCGTGCGCGACGCGCGCGGGCCGAAGGGGTGGGTGGAGCGCATCGGCACGCTGCTGCGCACCGGCCAGCCGGTGGTCGTGCAGGTGAAGGCCGACGCCTTCGGGGCCAAGGGCCCGACCCTGACCATGGACGTGACGCTGCCCGGCCGCTTCCTCGTGCACGCGCCGCTGGGGCGTGGCATCACGGTGTCGAAGCGGCTGGGTGCGGGGCCGCAGCGGGCGGAGCTGCTGCGGCGGATCGAGTCGGCCGTGGTGGGGGAGGGGTGGATCGTCCGCGCCGGGGCCGCGGCCGTCGATCCGGGGCTGATCGCCGTGGAGGCGGATTCGCTGGCGGTGGCGTGGCGGGCGATCGAGGCTGCCGTCTTCGGTGCCGCTCCGGCGCTCCTGCGCCCGGCCCTCGACGCTCCGCGCCGCGCGCTGGTGGAGGCGGGGGCGAGCCGGCCGGACGTGATCCTGGCCGATGGGCCCGAGCTTGCCGACGCGCTGGTCCGCTGGTGCGAGTCCGAGGCGCCGGATCTGGCGCCGCTGCTGCGCCGCCATGATGGCCCGCCGGGCCTGTTCGAGATGCGCGACCTCGACCGCTCCATCGCGGAGCTGGCCGGCACGCGGGTGCCGCTGGGTGGCGGCGCGTCGCTGGTGATCGAGCGGACGGAGGCGATGACCGTCATCGACGTCAACGCCGGGGAGCGCGGCAACGCGCTGGATGTGAACCTGGAGGCGGCGGCGGAGATCGCGCGCCAGCTCCGCCTGCGCAACGTCGGTGGCATCGTGGTGGTGGACTTCGTGAACATGAAGGGACGCAGCGACGGCGAGCGGCTGTTGACGGCGCTCGCCCGCGCGGTCGAGGACGACCCCGCGCAGGCCCAGGTCTATGGCCTGTCCAAGCTGGGGCTGGTGGAGATGACGCGCAACCGCCGTGGCGTGGCGCTGGCCGACCTCCTGGCGCCCGCCGGCACAGACACCGGGATGCCAGCATGAGCACCGACGTCACCCGTTGCCCGATCTGCGGCAAGCCGTCCGATCCGAAGCGCCGCCCCTTCTGTTCCGCGCGCTGCGCCGATGTGGATCTCAACCGTTGGCTGGGCGGCGTCTACCGTGTGGAAACCGAGGAACCCGCCGACGACGAGGGCGAGAAATAGCCGCATTTCCGGCTTTACAGCCTCCCCCGGTTTGCTTATAAGCACGGCTCCCGGCGCGGTGCACCCGCC
>NZ_JABFFR010000050.1 GCF_013423485.1 Azospirillum oleiclasticum | reverse complement strand
CGGGCTGGCGCGCACCCTGCTCGACACCGCACGCCCCGGCGACGCCGCCGACGCGCTGCGCCGCGCCGTGGCGCTGGAGCCCGGTCGCGCCGATCTGCTGCTCGACCTCGCCGCCACCGCCGGCCGGGCCCAGCGGACGGCGGACGCCGCCGCCGCCCTGGACCACGCGCTGGCGCTGGAGCCCGGCAACGCCGCGGCACTCGGCCAGTCCGTGCAGCAAAGGCTGCGCCTGTGCGCCTGGGACGGGCTGGCGGAGCGGGAGGCGGCGCTGCTCGCCGCCCTTCGCGCCGGTGCGGCGGGCGTGCCGCCCTTCGCCCTGCTCGGCATGGACAGCAGCCCGGCCGACCAGCGCCTCGCCGCGGAGCGCTGGGCGGAGCAGCGCACGGCCGGCGTCACCCCCGTCGGCCGCGTGCCCGCCGTCCCTGGCGATGGGCGCATCCGCATCGGCTACCTGTCCGGCGACTTCCACGAGCACGCCGTCGCCCATCTGATCGCCGAGCTGCTGGAACGGCACGACCGCGGCCGCTTCGCCGTCACCGCCTGGTCCACCGGCATCGACGACGGCAGCGCCATGCGCCGGCGGCTGATGGCGGCGGTCGAGCGGTTCGAGGATCTGTCCACCCTGTCCGACGCGGACGCGGCGCGGCGGATCGCCGGGGCCGGCACCGACATCCTGGTCGACCTGACCGGCTACACCGCCTTCGCCCGCACCGCGATCCCGGCGGCCCGGCCGGCGCCGGTGCAGGTGAACTGGCTGGGCTATCCCGGCACCATGGGCGCGCCCTTCATCGACGCCATCATCGCCGACGCCGCGACCATCCCGCCGGAGGACGAGCCGCACTACAGCGAGTCGGTCGTCCGCCTGCCGCACAGCTACCAGCCCAACGACCGCCAGCGCGCCATCGCGGCGGAGACACCGCCCCGCGCCGCCCTCGGCCTGCCGGAGGACGGCTTCGTCTTCTGCTGCTTCAACAGCCCCTACAAGATCCGCCCGGCGGTGTTCGACGTGTGGGCCCGGCTGCTGCACGCCGTGCCCGGCAGCGTGCTCTGGCTCTACGCCGCCGAGCCGCTGGTGTGCGGAAATCTCGGGCGGGAGGCGGTGCGGCGCGGGCTCGACCCGCGGCGGCTGGTCTACGCCCCGCCGCTGCCGTCCGCGCAGCACCTCGCCCGCCACCGGGCCGCCGACCTGTTCCTCGACACCCTGCCCTACAACGCCCACACCACCGGCAGCGACTCGCTGTGGGCCGGGCTGCCGATGGTGACCTGCCGCGGCGCAGCCTTCGCGGGCCGCGTCGCCGCCGGCCTTCTCGGGGCCGCCGGCCTGCCGGAGCTGGTGGCCGACGACCTCGCCGGCTACGAGGCGCTGGCCCTCGCCCTGGCCCGCGACCCCAACCGCCTGGCGGCACTGCGGGAGCGGCTGGCGGCGCAGCGCGACACCTGCCCGCTGTTCGATTCCGCCCGCTTCGCCCGCGACCTGGAGGCGGTCTACACCCGCCTGCACGAGGAACACCGCCGCCGCGCCGCGCTCCGATTCGCCGGCACCCCCGCCGGATAGCGGAGTCACCGTGTCCCACAGGGTTCTGCACACCCTTGTCCCCAGCGCGGTGGATAACTCGGGTCAACCCCGCCCACCGCCATCGCGGCGATCCCGCAACAGGTGTCGCAGCCACGCCACCCACCCCCTTCGGGCGCTTGCCACCGCGGGGGGATTTCGCCGACAGGAGTCGTCATGACCGCAACGCCCACCGTCCGCCTCGTCGTCTGGTCGGACTATGTCTGCCCGTTCTGCTACCTGGAGATGCCCGTGCTGGAGCGGGTGCTGGAGGATTACGGCGACCAGATCGCCATCGACTGGCGCCCCTTCGAGCTGCGCCCCGACCCCGTACCGACGCTCGATCCCGACGGCGACGACCTGCACGAGGTGTGGGAGCGGTCGGTCTACCCGATGGCGGAGGAGCGCGGCGTCACGATCCGCCTGCCGCCGGTGCAGCCGCGCAGCCGCAGGGCGCACGAGGCCGCCGCCTACGCCCGCAGCGTCGGCCAGCTCGGCGTGCTGCACAGCGCGCTGTTCCGCGCCTTTTTCGAGGAGGGGCTGGACATCGGCGACGAGCGTGTGCTGCTCGACCTCGCCGCCACCGTCGGGCTCGACGCCGGCGCCCTGCTGGACGCGCTGCGCAGCGGACGCTTCCGCGAGGTGGTCGAGGCCGACCTGCGGCTGGCCCAGCGCATGGGGCTGACCGGTGTCCCGGCCATCGTGGTGGTGCCGGACGAGACGCTCGGCGGCCCGCCCCTGCTGGTCAGCGGCGCCCAGCCCTACGAACAGGTCGCCGGCGCGGTCGAGCAGGCGCTGTTCGGCGGCGCGGGTTCTGCGTGAGGCACCCTCTCCCGCCGGAGGCGGGCGAGGGAGGACGCGGCGTCACTTCACCGCGGGCACGCTCTTCAGGTAGACGGCGATGGCCCGCCGGTCCTCCGGGGTGAGTTTGGAGGTGCTGTTGCGGATCACCTCGCCCATGCCGCTGCCGACGAAGTCGCCGTCGGGGGTCATGCCGATCTCCAGGAAGGAGGCGATGTCGCCCACCGACCAGCCGCCGATGCCGGCCTTGGGCTCGGGGGTGATGTTGGGGATCTTGTCGCCCTCGGGCCCTTCCGAGCTGCCGGCGAAGCGGCGGTCCTGGTCCATGCCGCCCATCCAGTCGCGCGGCGTGTGGCATTCGCCGCAATGACCGAGCGCCTCCACCAGATAGCGGCCGCGGTTCCACTCCGCGGGTTTCGAGGGATCGTCGGGCAGCGGCCCCTCGTCCAGATAGAGTGCCTTCCACACCGGCAGCAGGAAGCGCCAGCCGAAGGGCGGGTCCAGATCGTGCGGGCGGTTCGCCTGGGCCGAGGCCGGGCGCGTCATCAGATAGGCGCGCAGGTCCTTCAGGTCGGCGTCCGTCATCCGCGTGTAGCTGGCGTAGGGGAAGGCGGGGAACAGGTGCGTGCCGCCCGGCCCCTCCCCCTCGCGGAAGGCCTTGACGAATTGCGCCTCGGTCCAGCGGCCGATGCCGTGGGTGGGGTCGGGGGTGATATTCGGGGTGTGGAAGGTGCCGAAGGGCGTGGCAAGCCCGCGCCCGCCGGCCAAGGGCGCCCCGCCGCCCTTCTCGTCGGTGTGGCAGCCGAGGCAGCCGGCCGCGTTGAACACATATTCCCCGCGCCGGACCGCGTCGGCGGGCGGCGTTTCGGCCGCGACCGCCGACGGGCCGGACGCCGCAAGGGCCACCGGCACCAGGGTGATCGCCAGGATGAGGCTGCGGTGGCCCATGGGACGGGGTCTTCCGTTGTTGCCGTTTCGCGCCGGTTACTGCTTGGGCGCGCGGAACTGGTCGTGGCAGGTGCCGCAGGCCTTGCCGACCCCGCCCATGGCGGCGGCGATCTGCTGGCGGTCGCCGCTGGCGGCGGCCTCGGTCAGCTTGGCGGCGGCGGGCTTCAGGTCGGCCCACTGCTTGGCGAAGACATCCCAGCTCGTCCAGATCTCCGGCTTGGCACGGCTCTCGCCGCCGGTGGAGCCGGCCGGGAACAGGCTGGCGATGTCCTTCGACGCGGCCTCGGTCAGGCGCGCCGCGGCGGCCTTCACGTCGTCCACGGTGCCGCCCTCGTTCTTCACGAACTTGCCCGTGGCCTGCATGGCCCCGCCCATGGTCTTCATGGTCTGCTCGCGCATCTTCATGACGGACTCCTTGTCCTGCGCCACCGCGGTGCAGGCAAGGCAGGCAAGGAGCGTGGACGCGGCGGTAATGGTCAGAAATTTGCGCGAAGCCATCGTGTGGTTCCCCCGGTTTCAGGTTGCTTCAACAACCCTGGACGCTGCCGCACACCACTTATTCCGATCACCCCGAAGCTGACATGGCTTTCCCCGTTCACAACTCCGTGAGGGGTGCGACATGGTGTCTGTTGCGATGCAACAAACAGGGGCCTGTGCGCACTTGAAGGACAGCCCGCCGGGCGGTTATGAGAATGGCAGACCGCAACCCCCCGACAGGACCCCCGGCCATGCCCGACAAGCAGTTGCTCCATCTGGTGTTCGGCGGACAGCTCGTGCGCCCCGACAGCACCGAGTTCGTCGATCCCAACAAGCTCCACATCGTCGGCATCTTCCCCAACTACGACAGCGCCTACAAGGCGTGGCGCGGCGCCACCGGCGCCACCATCGACGACGCGCACATGCGCTACTTCATCGTGCACATGCACAAGCTGATGGACCCGGGGGCCGAGGGCGGCGACCACGGCCACCACCACTGACGCCGGCGCCGGTGGACCGGACGGCCCGGATCGGCGTTGACCGGGCATGACCGTCTATTTCACCAGCGACACCCATTTCGGACACGCCGGCGCGCTCGGCCGCTTCCGCCGGCCCTTCGGGTCGGTGGCCGAGATGGACGAGGCGATGGTGGCGCGCTGGAACGCCACCGTCGGCGCGGACGACACGGTCTGGCACCTGGGCGACTTCGCGCTCCGCCACAAGCGGGACGCCATGGCGGCCCTGCTGGACCGGCTGAACGGCACCAAGCATCTGCTGGCCGGCAACAACGACGGCCCGGACACCCTGTCCCTGCCCGGCTGGGCCAGCACCGGCCATTACGCGGAGATCACGGTGGACGGCACGCCGCTGGTCCTGGGGCACTACGCCTTCCGCACCTGGAACGCCATGCACAAGGGTGCGCTGAACCTGCACGGCCACAGCCACGGCCAACTCAAGCCCCTGCCCCGCCAGATCGACGTCGGCGTCGACGTGTGGGACTTCCGCCCCGTGACCCTGGCGGAGATCCGGCCGCGCAGGCGGGGGATTGCCGCCCGGACCGATGAGCCTTAACCTGACAGCCTCCCTATTCCGGGATCAGGGACGACCGGCAATGAGCCATGTGCGGAAACCGGACGACGGCTACGACACCACGGCCGCGAAGCGCCACGTGAACGTGACGCTGAACGAAGATCTGGTGCGCGTCGCCCAGACCTACACCGACAATCTGTCGGACACCATCGAGACCCTGCTCGCCGACTGGGCGCGATCCGAACGCGAGAAGCAGGAGAAGGCTCCCGGACATTGGGAGAAGGTGGTCGCCTCCTGGAACGCGTTCGATGAGAAGCACGGCAGTTTCGCGCAGGAGTGGAGCCAGCATTTCTGGCCCGATCCGACGGACGAATGGGAGAGCGGGGAGCGCTGATGGCGCAGTTCGACGTCCACCGCAATCCCGGACGCAACAGGACCGCCATTCCCTACCTGGTGGTCGTTCAAGGCAACCGGTGGGAAAACCGCCCCGACCGTGTGGTCGTGCCGCTGGTGGCGGCGCACGAAGTCGATTACCGGGACCGGACGCTCAATCCGGAGTTTCTGATCGAAGGCACCCCGGTGATCCTGAACCCGCTTCAGATCGTCGCCATTCCAGCGCGGTTCCTGGGGCCCGTGGTCGCCAGCTTCGACCACGAGCACACCCGGATTATCGCCGCTATCGACCTTCTGATCCAGCAAGGCCGATAGGCTCGGTCATCCCCATCAGTTGACCTTCCCCGCCCCCTCGAAGAAGCGCTCCGCGGCCGGGTGAAGCGGCACGGCGCCCACTTCCGGCTTCAGGCTGCGGTCGCGCAGGTCGGACAGGGCGGGGTTCATCATGCGCAACAGGTCGCGGTTCTGCTGGACGGTGGTGAGGATGGCGGTCAGCGCCGCGTCCGGCGTGTCGGCGCGGGCCACCAGAACGGCGCGCACGCCCAGCGTCGGCACCGGCTTGCGCACGGTGGGGTAGAGGTCGACCGGGATGCTGGTCGCGGTCACCACCGGCACGTCGTGGATCAGCGCCTCCGCCAGGGGGCCGACCACCGGCAGCAGCCGCGCCTTGCAGCGCGACAGCGCGTCCACCAGCACCGGGCTGGGGTGGCCGATGAACAGGAAGGCGGCGTCGATGCGGCGGTCGCACAGCGCGGCGGCGGACTCGCCGGAGCGGAGTTCCACCGGCTTCACGCCCAGCGACGCCGTCAGCCGCTCCACGATCGGCCGCCCGCCGGAACCGACCGCGCCCAGATCCACCTTGCGGCCCTTCAGCCCCTTCAGATCCTTGACCTTCACATCCGGGCGCACCACCAGGGCGAGCCCCTCCTCATGCAGGGACATGACCGAGCGCAAGGTCTCGAAACGGCCGGAGGCGGCGAACACGCCGGTGCCGCGGAAGGCGTCCAGCTCCAGATCGGCCTGCACGATCGCCAGATCGAAACGGCCGGCCCGCAGCCCGTCCAGATTGTCCACCGATCCCTTGGTCGGCAGGACCGCCAGCTCCACACCGGACGCGGCGGGCGACTGCTCCAGCAGCATGCGCAACGCCACACCGACCGGAAAATAGGTCGCCAGCTCCGGCCCCGTCGCCAGCGTCAGCGGCTTCGCCTCGGCCCGCTCCGCACCCACGGCAACCCACGCCGCGACGACCGCCACCGCGGCGCGCGCCCACCACCCCTTCATACCTGCCCCCTAGCCACACGCGTTCTTATGCGGTGGCACCATAGCGCAAGCATCCGGGCCCGTCCAACCACGGGTTGGCACCGCGATCGCGGACGGGAGGATACCGATCAGTCCGCCGCCATCATGACCGGCCGCAACGCCCCGCCCGCCGCAGGCTCGGTGCGCCGGGCCGGCGCCTTCACACGGAACCAGGCGGCGTAGAGGGCGGGCAGGAAGAAGATCGTCAGCACCGTCGCCCCGGCCAGCCCGCCCATCATGGCGACCGCCATCGGCCCCCAGAACACGCTGTGGGTCAGCGGGATCATCGCCAGGATGGCGGCGGCGGCGGTCAGCACGATGGGCCGGGTGCGACGCACGGTGGCCTCGATGATGCCGGTCCAGCGGCTGTGGCCGGCGCGCACATCCTGCTCGATCTGGTCCACCAGGATGACCGAGTTGCGCATGATGATGCCGGCCAGCGCGATCACCCCCAGCATCGCCACGAAGCCGAAGGGCATGCCGGTCAGCAGCAGCGCCGCCGTCACCCCGATCAGCCCGAGCGGCGCCGTCAGCAGCACCAGCAGGAGCTGCGAGAAGCTCTGGAGCTGGATCATCAGGGTGGTGACCATGATCAGCAGCATCACCGGCAGCATGGCGTTGATGGAGTTCTGGCCCTTGGCGCTCTCCTCGATGGTGCCGCCCATGTCGATGCGGTAGCCGTCGGGCAGCCGGGCGCGCAGGTCGGCCAGCGCCGCGTTGACCCGCTGGCTGACCATCGGGGCCTGCAGGCCGCCGGTCACGTCGGCCTTCACCGTCATGGTGGTGTCGCGGGCACGGCGCCACAGCACCGGCTCCTCCAGCTCGTAGCGCAGGACCGCCACCTGGCTCAGCGGCACCATGGTGCCGCGTCCCGTGCGCACGGCGAGGTCGCCGAGCCCCGCCAGATCCAGCCGCTCTCGGTCGGGCGTGCGCACGACCACGTCGATCAGCTCGGTGCCCTCGCGGTGCTGGGTGACGGTCACCCCGCCCAGCAGCAGTTGCAGGGCGTTGGACAGGTCCTGCCGGGTCACCCCCAGCGCGCGGGCCTTCGCCATGTCCACCTCCAGCCGCACGCGCTTGGACAGCTCGTCCCAGTCCAGATGCACGTTGGTCAGGTTGGGGTCGGCGCGCATGCGGTCGCGCAGCGCGTAGGCGGCGCGGCGCAGCGTGTCGGGGTCGCTGCCGGTCACGCGGAACTGCACGGGATAGCCGACCGGCGGCCCGTTCTCCAGCCGCGCCACGCGCACGCGCGCCGCCGGGAAGTCGGTCTCGGCCCGCGCGGTCAGCGCCGCCAGCACCCGCTCGCGGACGGTCAGGTCCTTGGTCATGACCACGAACTGCGCGAAGTTGGCGGTCGGAAGCTGCTGGTCGAGCGGCAGGTAGAAGCGCGGGGCGCCGCCGCCGGTGTAGGCGGTGAAATGCTCAACCCCGTCGTCGGCGGCCAGGATGCGCTCCATCCGCGCCACGTCAGTCGCTGTGGCGTCGAAGGAGGCGCCCTCGGCCAGCCGGATGTCGACCAGCAGCTCCGGCCGGCTGGCCGAGGGGAAGAACTGCTGCTGCACGAAGCCGAACCCCACCAGCGCCGCGGCGAAGGCCCCCACGGTCGCCAGGATGGTGGCCCAGCGCCAGCGCACGCAGGCCGTCACCGCCGCGCGCAGCACCCGGTAGAAGCGGGTGTCGTAGACGTCGTGCCCGGCCGCGGCGTGCTTGGGCGTCGGCAGCAGCTTGTAGCCGAGGTAGGGGGTGAAGATCACCGCCACCACCCAGGACAGCAGCAGCGAGATGCCGACCACCCAGAAGATCGAGTTCGTGTATTCCCCCGCCGCCGAGCGGGCGAGCCCCACCGGCACGAAGCCCGCCGCCGTCACCAGCGTGCCGGTCAGCATGGGGAAGGCGGTCGAGGTCCAGGCATAGGCGCCGGCCTTCATCCGGCCCCAGCCCTGCTCCATCTTCACCACCATCATCTCCACCGCGATGATGGCGTCGTCCACCAGCAGCCCCAGCGCGATGATCAGCGCC
The DNA here is from genome assembly GCF_013423485.1 of Azospirillum oleiclasticum. Lineage (GTDB taxonomy): Bacteria > Pseudomonadota > Alphaproteobacteria > Azospirillales > Azospirillaceae > Azospirillum > Azospirillum oleiclasticum. The sequence continues at coordinate 72,026 of NZ_JABFFR010000050.1, read as the reverse complement.
CCCAGCGAGATGCGCTGCAGGTCGATGCCCAGCAGCAGCATGGCGACCAGGGTCAGCGCCAGCACCAGCGGCACCGCCAGCGCCACCACGATGCCGGTTCGCCAGCCCAGGCTGACGAAGCTGACCAGCATGACGATGGCCAGCGCCTCCGCCAGCGACTTCATGAACTCGCCCACCGAGCGCTCGACCACCGCCGGCTGGTCGTTGACCTGCGCGAGCTCCACGCCCACCGGCAGCCCGGCGCGCACCCGCGCCATCTCCGCGGCCAGCCGCTCGCCCAGCGTCAGCACATTGCCGCCCTTGGCCATCACGACGCCCACGCCGATGGCGTCGCGGCCGCCCACCCGCATGGTCTGGCGCTTGGGATCCACATAGCCGCGGCGGATGTCGGCCACGTCGCCGACGGTGAGCAGCCGGCCGTCCACCTCGATGGGGATGCCGCGCACCTTCTCGGCGCTGTCGATGCCCATATCGACGCGGACCCGCACGCGCGCCGGGCCGCTGTCCACCTCGCCGGCCGCGGCGACGGCGTTCTCGCGCTGCAGGGCGGCGATCACCGTGTCGATGGGCAGGCCGAAGCTGGCGAGCCGCTGCACCGACAGCTCCACATAGATGCGCTCGTCCTGGGCGCCGATCAGGTCCACCTTCTGCACGTCGGGCAGGCGCAGCAGCCGCTCGCGCGTCTCCTCGGCGATGCGCTTGAGCTGTGCCGGCGTGAAGTCCTCCCCCATCAGGGCGTAGATGGCGGAATAGACGTCGCCGAACTCGTCGTTGAAGAAGGGCCCGCGCACCCCGTCGGGCAGGGTGTGGCGGATGTCGCCGATCTTCTTCCGCGCCTGGTACCAGATGTCGGCGACCTGTTTGGGTGGCGTGTAGTCCTTCAGCGTCAGGAAGACCACGGACTCGCCGGGCTTGGAATAGCTGCGGGCGAAGTCGTAGTAGGGCACCTCCTCCAGCTTCTTCTCGATGCGGTCGGTGACGAGACGCTCGACCTCCGCCGCGGTGGCTCCGGGCCAGTCGGTGCGGATGGTCATCACCTTGAAGGTGAAGGAGGGGTCCTCGGCGCGGCCCAGCGAGCGGTAGGCCACCGCCCCCGCCACCACGCTGGCGAGGATCAGGAACAGCACCAGCGTGCGGTGCGACAGCGCCCAGGCCGACAGGTTCAACCCTTCGCGCGCGGCGCCGTCCTCGGGTGCGGTGTGACTCGACGGGCCACTCATGGCGCCGGCTCCGCCCACACCCGGACCTTCACCGTCGGGTCGAGCTTGTGGACGCCGGCGGTCACCACCCGCTCGCCGTCGCGCACACCACCGGCCACCACCACCTCGCCCCCGGCGAAGGCGGCGACCTGGACCGGCCGCAGCTCCAGCTTGCCGGCGTCGGGGTCCACCACCCACACGGCGGGGTCGTGGCCGCGCTGGGTCAGCGCGGTCATCGGCAGGCGGGCGACGGCGCCGCCGCGCCCCTGCACGGCGACCAGCGTCGCCGTCATGCCGATCTGCACGGCCGGCGGCGGCTCGCGCAGCGAGACGCGGGCCTGGAAGGTGCGGGTGCCGGCGTCGGCCCCCGGCGCCAGCTCGCGCAGGGTTGCGGGCAGGGAGACGCCGGGCAGCGACCACAGCTCCACCGCCAGCGCCCGCTCGGGCAGGCCGGCGACCTGATGCTCGGGCAGGTTGGCCACCGCCTCGAGCTCCCCCAGCCGGGCGATGCGGAAGGCGGTGCGGCCCTGCGCCACCACCTGCCCCGGCTCCACCAGCACCTCGGTCACCACGCCGGGGCCGTCGGCCAGCAGCGTGGTGTAGCGGGCGGAGTTGGCGACGACCTTGAGCTGCGCCTCCGTCTCCCGCACATGGGCATCGGCCTTGTCCAGCACCGCCTTGCGGCGGTCGAACTCCTGCTGGGTCGCCCAGTCGCCCTGGCGGAGCTGGGTGTAGCGCTGGAAATCGGCGCGGGCGTTGGCGGCGTCGGCCCTGGCGGAGGCGAGCTGCGCCTCGGCCGCGCGGACCTGGAGCTCCACGTCGGTGGGGTCGAGGCGGGCGAGCGGCGTCCCCTCCTCCACCCGCGCGCCGGTGCTGACCAGCCGCTCCACCACCTTGCCGGCGATGCGGAAGCCGATCTCCGCCTCCACCCGCGGGCGGATCACGGCGGGGTAGCGGGCCACGTCGTCGGCGGGACGCAGCACCACCGTGGCGACGCGCACCGGCCGCACCTCCTCCGCCGGGGCGGCGGCGCTGTCCGCCTCCGCCTTGCAACCGGCAAGACCGGGGGCGGCCAACCCCAGCGCGACCAGCGCCAGAAGAGGCAACGCACCACGTTTGCTCCACGCGACCCGGCCGGCCATCGGCAGCCTCCACTGGACTGGACTGTATCGTATCATTAAGCTGTAACGCGGACCCTGAAGCGGGTCAAGGGTGAACGATACAGTTCAGTACAGGAACGAATGACCTCCCCCACTTCTGCGACCACTGCCACTCCGCGCGACGACCGCAAGGCCGACCAGATCCTGGAGGCGGCCAAGGCCGTGTTCCTGGAGCACGGCTACGCCGGCACCTCCATGGACCTGGTGGCGCAGAGCGCGCGGGTGTCCAAGACCACGCTCTACGCCCGCTTCCCGTCCAAGGAGGCGCTGTTCGCCGCCACCATCCACGCGGAGTGCGAACGCCGTGGCATGCAGTTCCGGGCGGAGGATTTCGACGATCTGACGGTGGAGGACGCGCTGTGCCGCATCGGCCGCCGCTTCGTCGACCTGATCTGGTCGCCGGAGGCGGTGCGCGTCTACCAGCTCGTGGTTGGCGACGCCGCCCGCTTCCCCGAGATCGCGCGCATCTTCTTCGAGCATGGCCCGACCAAGGGCCGGGCGGCGGTCGTCACCTACCTCCAGCGCGCCCACGACCATGGCCGGCTGCGGGTGCCCGACCCGCTCTTCGCCGCCCGTGAACTGCTCTCGATGCTGCAGGGCGGGCCATGGTTCGAGCTGACGCTGGGCGTCGGCACCGCCCCGCCGCCCGACGAGCGCGACCGCTTCGTGCAGCGGGTGGTGCGGCTGTTCCTCGGCGGGGTGGAGCGGATGGACGGCCGCTGACCGCCGATTCGCAGCGGCCGTTCCGGGCATTCCGCATAGCAATCATTCCAAATTGACGGCGCTTTTCCCAGGACGCCGCGGGATTGTTTGTGATTTGATCCAACGAAAGGAAGAGCAAATCGTACGTCGCGGCTGGGGACGAAATATGCTGGAAAACACCGAACGCATGGATCTCTTGCGATTCGCGGTTATTGATGACGAGGCCCGTTCTGTACTGAGCGAATTGAGAGTTATTCTCAACGACCAACTCGATACGATCATTGAAAACTTCTATCGCCACCTGCGTAATTTTCCTTCGCTCGACCGCATGTTCCAGTCGGAGGAGCGGCGGCGGCACGCGGCGGAGCAGCAGAAGCGTCACTGGCTGCGCCTCTTCGCCGGCACGCTGGACGACGAGTATGTCGCCTCCGTCCAGCGGGTGGGCCGCACCCACGCCCGCATCGGGCTTGAGCCGCAGTGGTACACCACGGCCTACGGCTACACGGTGAACGCGCTGCACGCGGCCATCGAGCGCCACTGCCGGCGCCGCTTCACCACCGCCGCCGCGGCCCGCCGCATGACGGCGATGATGCGCGCGGTGACCAGCCTCAGCCTGATCGACATGAACCTCTCCGTGTCCGTCTATCTGGAGGAGGTGCGGGAGCAGCACCGCCGCGCGCTCGACGCGTTGGCGGTCGACTTCCAGGGCGGCATCGGCCAGGTGGTGGCCGAGCTGGGCGAGGCGGCGGAGAGCATGGCGGCGGGCGCCGACCGCATGCTGGCGATCTCCACCGACACCACGGAGCAGTCGGCCTCGGTGCTCGACGCGGCCGGGGTGACGACGGACAATGTGCAGGCGGTGGCCGCCGCGCTGACCGAGCTGTCGGCCTCGGTGGACGAGGTGGGGCGCAGCATGCGGGTCTCGGCGGCCAGCGCGCTCGACGCCGTGAAGGCCACGGAGCGCACCAACACCGTGGTGGAGGGGCTGGCCTCGGCCGTCCAGCGCATCGGCGAGGTGGTGACCCTGATCCGCAGCGTGGCGACCCAGACGAATCTTCTGGCCCTGAACGCCACCATCGAGGCGGCGCGCGCCGGGGAGGCCGGCAAGGGCTTCGCCGTGGTCGCGCACGAGGTCAAGCAGCTCGCCAACCAGACCTCCGCCGCCACCGACGACATCGCCGCCCAGATCGCCGGCATCCAGGCGGCGACCGCCGCCGCGGTGGCCGCCATCCGAGACATCCAGGGCATCGTCCGCTCGATCAGCGACACCGTCGCGTCGGTCTCCACCGCGGCCGAACAGCAGGGGGCGGCCACCCGCGACGTCGCCCGCAACGTCGAGCACGCGGCCGGCGGTGCCGCCGGTGTGTCCGGCATCATGCGGGGCGTCTCGGATTCCGCGGCGGAAGCGACCCGCACCGCCCGCGAGCTCGCGACGACCACCGGCATCCTGCGCGACCGCTCCGACCAGCTCGCCCAGCGCACGGCGCGCTTCGTGGACCGCATCCGGCAGCACGGGTAGGCCGAGGCCTGTTCGCGACGCGACGACTAGGTCTGCGTGGTTTCCTTGGGATTGGCGTTGTGCTTGAGGAGCTTCAGCTCGAACTCGGCGTGCAGTCGCTTCTCCATCTCGGCCATGCGCTCCTTATGGCGCTCGTTCAACTCGTCGACCTGCTTGGTGAAACGGCTCTCCACATCCTCGATTGCCTTGGTGAGATGGCGCACCTGCTCGCTGAGCACACGGAGATGGGCGGCTTGGTCGGAAGCCTTGGCGCTGACGTCTTTCAGGCCCTGTGCGTTCTCACGAACCCGCTCGAAGAGGGTGACCGCACCGACCAGCTTGTCGCCGATCCAGCCAAGGACGCCGCCGGCGTTGTTGGTTGGTTCCGGCGGCGGTGGAGGTGGCGGCAGGCCGGACGGCACGCTCATTGACCGACGAGGCCCCGACGTTTCAGCCAGGCGTTCACCGCGTCAATGTTGGCATCGGTTTCCTTGAGCGACTTATCGATCGATCTGAGATTCTCGCGAACCGACGGATCGACGCGGTGGCGCATGGGCTTGGCGTCATCCCCAAGCGGATCGACGGAGGATCTGGCCATCGGAAACTCCTGGTCGGCGAGCGTTCTTGGTTCGATCATAACACATGGGCCGTTCGCCTGTCCGGCGGGAGTCCGTCGCGATCCATCGATGCGCGCGCCCTCCGGCGGTGCGGACGTCGGACACGGTCACCCCGCCGCCAGGATCCACGCCTCGAAGGCACGCATGGCGGGGGTCGGCTGGCGCGACTTCAGCCTCGTCAACCAATAGCTGCCCCGGCTGGTCTGGATGGCGAAGGGCTGGCGGATGGCGCCCTCCGCGAGCTGGCGGGCGAACATCAGCGGCGGGCAGAGCGCCACCCCCACCCCCTGCAGCGCCGCCTCCATCATGGCGAGCGAGCTGTCGAAGACGATCCCCTTCAGCAGCGGCGGCGGGGTGGCGATGCCGGCGGCGGCGAACCAACCCGCCCATTCGTCGGCGCGGTAGGAGCGCAGCAGCGTCCGCCCCAAGAGGTCTGCCGGCTCGCGCAGCTCGTCGGCGATGGCCGGGATGCACAGCACCGACAGCGGCGCCTCGAACAGCCGCACCGCGTCGGTGCCGTGCCAGGCGCCGTCGCCGAAGCGGATGGCGAGATCCAGCCCCTCCGCCGCCATGTCCACCCGGTTGTTGTTGGTGGACAACCGCAGGTCGATGAAGGGGTGCGCCTCGTGGAAGGCCGGCAGCCGCGGCAACAGCCAGCCGACGGCGAAGGTGCCGACCGCCCCCACCGTCAGGATCTCGCGCACCCGCCCGCCCTGGAAGCGCTCCAGCATGTCGGCCATGCGGTCGAAGCCGTCGCGCAGCACCGGCAGCAGCGCCTCCCCCTCCGCGGTGATCATCAGCCCGCGCGGCAGCCGCTTGAACAGCGTGACGTTCAGCCGGGCTTCGAGCTGCTTCACCTGATGGCTGACCGCCGCCTGGGTGACGCACAGCTCCACCGCCGCGCGGGTGAAGCTGAGATGCCGGGCCGACGCCTCGAAGGCGCGCAGCGCGTTGAGCGGCAGGTAGGGACGGACCATGGATGCCCAAATCCAATTTATGGCTGGACCCAATTAACGTGGTTTGCCGGGGGGGTCAAAGGCGGTGCACCCTGCGTCCGTCGGCCGACACGCACAAATCGGGCTCGGGCATCCGCCCGCCGTCAACGACCACCCGTATCAAATACTCCGGGACCGCAACCATGCCCATCGTCCTCACCCGGCGCAGCTTCGCCGCGCTTGCCGGAACCCTGCTCGCCGCCGGCACCCTGGCCCGTCCGCGCCTCGCCGCCTCAGCACCCCCCGACGCCTTCGCCACCGCCGTCGCCGCCATCGAGAAGCGCGTCGGCGCGCGGCTCGGCGCTGCCGTGCTCGACACCGGCACGGGCCGGCGCTGGGCCTATCGCGGCGACGAGCGTTTCCCCATGTGCAGCACCTTCAAGGCGGCGGCGGCCGCCGCGATCCTGGCGCGCGTCGATGCCGGGCAGGAGGATCTGGGGCGGCGCATCCGCTACAAGGCGTCCGACCTGCTGGAGTATGCCCCGGCCGCCAAGGCGAACCTCGCCCGCGGCATGACCATGGGCGAGCTGTGCGAGGCCGCCGTCACCCTCAGCGACAACACCGCCGCCAACCTGATGCTGACCAGCATGGGCGGGCCGGCCGCCTTCACCAGCTTCCTGCGCTCGGTGGGTGACGCCAGGACCCGGCTCGACCGCATGGAGCCGGAGTTGAACAGCGCCACCCCCGGCGACCCGCGCGACACCACCACCCCCAACGCCATGACCGAGACGCTGGAGGTGCTGTGCACCGGCGACGCCCTGTCGGAGACGTCCCGCGAGCGCTTCAACGGCTGGCTGATCGCCACCCGCACCGGCGACGCCCGCATCCGCGCCGGCCTGCCCAAGGGCTGGCGCGCCGGCGACAAGACCGGCACCGGCGCGCTGGGCACCGCCAACGACATCGCCATCGCCTGGCCCCCCGGCCGCGCGCCGGTCACCATCGCCGTCTACCTCACCGAATGCGACGGGTCCCTGGACGCCCGCAACGCCGCCATCGCCGATGTGGCCCGGCTGGTGCCGGGGCTGCTGGGGGGGTGAGGGCGAGGCCCGCTCCGCTGGTCCCGCGCCGGCGGAGCGACGGCCGGCGATCAGCGATCCGCGCTGCCGGAGGCGGGTGTCCACATGGCCTGTAGGTCGCCCTCCATGATCGCCAGGCAGGCATCGACGGCGCGCGCGTCGAGCTTGCTGCCACGAAGGGCGCAAATCTCCGCCCGCGCCGCGGCGGAGCCCAACGCCACACGGTAGGGGCGATGCGAGGTCATCGCCTCGACCACATCGGCGACGGCGACGACACGGGCTTCCACCGAGATCTGGTCACCGCGCAGGCCGTAGGGGTAACCGGACCCGTCCAGCCTCTCGTGATGATGCGCGACGACGCTGTGCACCACCGCATCGAAATCGATCTTCGACACGATGGCCTCCCCCATTCTCACATGTCCTTTGACAAGGTTGAACTCGTCGACGGTGAGGCGGCCGGGCTTCGAAAGGAGTTCCGCCGGAATCCCGATCTTCCCGATGTCGTGCAGGAGGGCACCGGTGTGGATCGACGCCACCCGTGCCTCCTCCAGTCCCATCCGGCGGGCGATGGCGACCGCCAGCAGGGCCACCCGCTCCTGATGCCCAGCCGTGTAGGGGTCGCGTTGGCCGAGGGTGTGCGAAAGAGCTGCAACCACTTGATCCAGAAGCACGACCAATCGATCGGTTGCCTTGGCCCTTGCGGCGTCCGCCTCGCTTCGAAGCCGCAGTTCGCCAAGCAGATGCCAGCGCAGGACGCTGACCGTCACGGCAATGAAAAACAAGCCCTTGAGCAATTCAAAGGAACTGTGGGCCGAGATATCGGCCCCGAAGAATACGTCGGCCGTCTGGCTTCCGACGAGAATCCAGAGCGTGCCGACGAGGGCATAAGTCCCGGCAACCCTGTTGGCAAAGTTCCGATTGGACATAGGCTGCCGAATGCGAAAGTTGCACGAGATATTTGTCCTGCAAAAAAACACGAGAAACGCAAGAGGTATTTTCCGGGATGCTCCGTCACATTATTTGTGCAAGAACAACCGGATGTGGCACCAAGCCGCGTCCAGACACACCCCGGACCTTGGAGGCGGGGACATGAAAACGCCCCGGAACCCTGCGGCTCCGGGGCGTTCCCGTTTCGGAAGCGGCGCGGCGCTTACGCGCTGCGGATCTGCTTGAGCACGGCGTCGATGTCGTGGCCCAGCGTTTCGGCCTGCTGCGACACGTCGGCCGACGCGCCCAGCACCTGGCTGGCGCTGGCTCCGGTGCGGGAGGCGGCGGACGACACCGTCTCCATGCTGCGGCTCAGCGTCTGGGTGCCCTGGGCCGCCTGCTCGACGTTGCGGGCGATCTCGCGGGTCGCGGCCTCCTGCTCCTCCACCGCGGCGGCGATGCCGGACGCGATGTCGTTGATGGTGCCGATGGTCTCCACGATCGTGCGGATGGCGCCCGCGGCCTCCGAGGTGACCGCCTGCATGGAGCCGATCTGCAGCGCGATCTGCTCGGTCGCCTTGGCGGTCTGGCTGGCGAGGCCCTTGACCTCGTTGGCGACCACCGCGAAGCCCTTGCCGGCCTCGCCCGCCCGCGCCGCCTCGATGGTGGCGTTCAGCGCGAGAAGGTTGGTCTGGCTGGCGATGGCGTTGATGAGGTCGACCACCTTGCCGATCTGCTCGGCCGAGCCCTTCAGGGTCTGCACGATCTCGTCGGTGCGGCGGGCCTGGCCGGAGGCCTGCGCCGCGAACTTGGCGCTGTCCGACACCTGCCGCCCGATCTCGCTGATCGAGGAGGACAGCTCGTGCGCGGCCACCGACACGGTCTGCACGTTGCTGCGGGTCTGGTCGGCGGTGGCGGCGGCCTCCGAGGCCTCCGAGCGGTTCTGCTCGGCCGACTCCTTCATCTCGTTCGCCATCCGGTGCATCTGGTCGGCGCGGGTGGACAGGGTGGAGACCACGCCCTTGATGCTGCGCTCCAGGTCGTCGGCCAGCGCCATCATGGCGGCGTGGCGCTCCTGGGCGGCGCGGCGCCGTTCGGATTCGGCGCGCGCGTTGGCGGCCTCCACCTCGCGGGCGGTGTCGCGGAACACCAGCAGCGCCTGCGCCATCTCCGACACCTCGTCGCGGCCGTCGGCGCGGATGTCCGCGTCGAGCTTGCCGCCGGCGACCTCGCGCATGGTGCCCGCCAGCGCGGTGAGGCGCCCGGCCACCTGCCGCTGCACCACCAGCCAGACGATCAGCAGCGAGGCGACGATGCTGACGGCGGCCAGCAGCACCTGCCACAGCCGGCCCTGCGCCAGCGTGGCGTCGGCGTCCTTGGACGACTGGGCGACGCCGGCCTTGGCGGCGTCGGTCAGCGCCCGGACCGTCTGGTCCAGCCCGACCACGGCCTGCACATTGCCGGCGAGCAGGGCCAGCTCGCTCGCCTGGGTGGCCAGCACCCCGATTCGGCGGCCGAAGATGGTGTCGTTGCCGCGGCCGAGTTCGGCGAGCTTGCGCCCGGCCTCCAGCACACGGGCGTCGTCGGACCCCTTCAGCGCGCCGAGCAGAGCGTCGAACACCGTGCTCACCTGGGCGAAGCGCTCGCCCAGCATCGCCACCGCGTCGGTGGTGGGCGCGCTGGCCGCGGCGTTGAGGATGCCGGCGAGGTCGTTGCCGTAGGACGCCAGCTCCAGCATCCGCCGCACCGCCGCCTGGTCGTTGCTGGCCGACAAGATGCTGTTGCCGATCTGTTGCTCGAAATCCATGGCGCCGACGATGAACTCGGCTTTCACGAAGCCGAGGAGCTGCACCGTCAGCGACTCGATGAGCTGATAGGCGTTGGCGACCGCGTCCACCCGGTCGGTCACCTTCTCCAGCGCGACGGTGCGGTCCATCGACGTCAACGACGGGTCCAGCGAGCGTTCGCGCAGGTCGAACAGCGAGGTGCCGGAGGCGCCGGTCGCCAGCATCAGATCGACCGCCTTGGGCAGCTCCTCCGCCGAGGGCGAGCGGGTGAACCAATCCAGCTTGCGGGCGGTCTTCACCCCTTCGGTCAGCGGCTTGATGCTGCGCACGAAGACGGAGAACTGTTCGCGCACCTCGTCGACGTTGGTGGCGGACTGCAGCCGGCGCAGCGCGTCCAGCACGCTGCGGGAGGCCTCGCGCAGCTCGAACACGGCGATGAGCTGGTCGCGCCGGTCGGTGCCCAGCATCTTCACGGCGGCGCGGACCGTCTCCTCCATGCTCTTCATCGATTGGGTCTGGCGGTTGCTGACCGCGTTGATGCGCGGGTCGAGCGCCTCGGAGAAGCCGCGGTGGGCGGCGTCCACCTGCTGCAGGGCGGCGCTGATCTGGCCGCTCGCCACGATCCGCGATTCGACCATGGACGACAGCCGGTCCAGATTGCCAAGGATGGCGTCCGCCCCCTGCCGCGCGCGCGCCAGCGCCTCGGAATCCACGTTCAGGGACGCCAGAGTGCCGAGCGTCTCGCGCAGGATCGCGCTGCGCTCGCGGATGGCGGCCAGCGCGGCGTTGCGATCGGCCTCGGTCGTCGCCGCGCTCAGCTGCGGGGCCAGGGCCACCACGCGGGCGCTCTCCGTCGCCAGCTGGTCGGCGGCCACCATGGCCGGAACGCTTTCTCCGGTAATTGTCGAAAGTTTTTCGGAAATCACGTCATAAGACAACCAGCCGACCCCGCCGCTGGCCACGACGAGAAGTGCGATGCCGCCAAACGACACAAGAAGCTTTTCGCGGATGCGAAAAGATCGACCGCTCCGGGCTGGCTGAATACCGCCGGTCCTGGCCGCCGCTTCGATCCCCATGATGCCCCCCTCTGCGAAACGGCGTCGTATGTTTTCATCACGACCAAAACCGTTAGTGTTACAACACTATAATTACGTCTTCGCGTCATGCAATCCAAATCGATGGGGGTAGCCGTGACCGCTGTGTGACGCGGTGCGGTGTGGCGAATGCCCTTGCATCCGCGGCGCCGGGTCCCGATATTGGGCGCGGGAGACTGGCGGCGGACGGGTCCCTCGCCAACCCGGTCAGGTCCGGAAGGAAGCAGCCGTAACGAGTTCCGGCTCGGGTCGTTCGTCCAGTCTCCCACCCCATCCTCCCACGCCATCCGCCCACCCCGCACGCCCGACGACGCGGAATTGACGGGCGACAGCGCGCGACGGCGCCGCTATGCTCCGGCTCGCCGAACCGCAGCCGAGCCGCCTCAAGGGTCCGAAGGGACGCGTGACCGACACCACCGCCACCGATACGGCCAGGACCGACATGGCCGACACCGACCGCGATCCCCACGCCGGATCGCGCGCGCAGGCGGGAGTCGCCTACCGCGTGCTGGCGCGCAAGTACCGGCCGCGCAGCTTCGACGAGCTGATCGGGCAGGACGCGCTGGTGCGCACCCTGACCAACGCCATCGCGTCGGGCCGGATCGCCCAGGCGTTCATGCTGACCGGGGTGCGCGGGGTGGGCAAGACCACCACCGCCCGCATCATCGCCCGCGCGCTGAACTGCATCGGCCCCGACGGGACCGGCGGGCCGACGGTGGCACCCTGCGGCGTCTGCGACCATTGCCGGGCCATCGCCGAGGACCGCCACGTCGATGTGATGGAGATGGACGCCGCCAGCCACACCGGCGTCGACGACATCCGCGAGATCATCGACGGCGTGCGCTACGCCCCCGTCTCCGCCCGCTACAAGCTCTACATCATCGACGAGGTCCACATGCTGTCGAAGAGCGCGTTCAACGCGCTCCTGAAGACGCTGGAGGAGCCGCCGTCCCATGTGAAGTTCGTCTTCGCCACCACCGAGATCCGCAAGGTGCCGGTGACCGTGCTGTCGCGCTGCCAGCGCTTCGACCTGCGCCGGGTCGATGCCGTGGTGCTGAAGGAGCACTTCACCCGGGTGACCGAGAAGGAGGGCGCCCGCATCGAGCCGGACGCCGCGGCGCTGATCGCGCGCGCCGCCGACGGCTCGGTGCGCGACGGGCTGTCGCTGCTGGACCAGGCGATCGCGCTGGCCAACGGCGCGGTGACCGCGGCGCAGGTGCGCGACATGCTGGGGCTGGCCGACCGCTCGCGCGTCATCGACCTGTTCGAGGCGGCGGTGTCGGCGCGGCCGGCGGAGGCGCTGGACATCCTGGCCGACCTGCACCGGGTGGGCGCCGACCCGCTGGTCATCCTGCAGGACCTGCTCGACCTCGTGCACAATCTGACCCGGCTGAAGGTGGTGCCCGACACCGCCGCCGACCCCACCCTGCCGGAGGCGGAACGCACGCGCGGCGCCGCCCTGTCCGCCAAGCTCGGCATGCCGGCCCTGACCCGCGCGTGGCAGCTCCTGCTGAAGGGGCTGGGCGAGGTGCAGGCGGCCCCGGTGCCGCAGCAGGCGCTGGAGATGGTGATCGTCCGCCTGTCCTACGCCGCCGACCTGCCGACCCCCGGCGAGATGATCCGGCAGCTCCAGGGCCAGCTCCAGGGTCAGACGCCGGGCCAGACCGGCGGCGCCACGCCCCCGCGCGGCGGCGGTGCCGGTGGAGGGGCCACGGCCATGGCCGCATCCCCGGTGCGCGCCGTCGCCTCCTCCCCCGCTCCGATGGCGTCCGCCACGGCGCCCGCCCCCGCCGCCGCGGCGAAGGCCGAGCCGGTGGCGGCCATGCCGGCCGATTTCGCCGCCCTCGTCCAGCTCTTCGCCGACAACCGGGAAGGGGCGCTGTACGGCCATCTGCACAGCGGCGCCCACCTCGTGCGGATGGAGCCGGGGCGGCTGGAGATCCGGCCGCGCCCCTCGGCCCCGCCCAACCTCGCCAACCGCGCCGGCCAGCTCCTCACCGAATGGACCGGGCGGCGCTGGGTGGTGATCGTGTCCGACGCGGTCGGGCACCCCACGCTGGCCGAGCAGGAGCGGGCGGCCAGCGACCGCCTGCTCGCCGAGGCGCGCCGTCACCCGGTGGTGAAGGCCGCGCTGGAGCTGTTCACCGGCGCCGACCTGCTCGGTGTGCGCGACGTCGCCGTCGCCGCGGCCGAGCCGCCCGCCGACGAGGAACCGGACGTCGATGACGTCAACGTGCGCGACGCCCTGTTGTATCCCCTGGATGAAGACGGAGAGTATTAGGCCATGAAGAATCTCGGCCAGATGATGAAGCAGGCCCAGCAGATGCAGGCCAAGATGCAGGAGATGCAGGCCGCCCTCGGCGACATCGAGGTGTCCGGCCAGTCGGGCGCCGGCATGGTGACGGTGACGCTGAACGGCAAGGGCGACCTGAAGAAGGTCAAGCTGGACAAGTCGATCGTCGATCCGAACGACACCGAGATGCTGGAGGATCTGCTGGTTGCCGCCTTCAACGACGCCAAGCAGAAGGTCGAGCAGCAGGTGCAGGCGGAGACGCAGAAGCTGATGGGGGGCTTGAGCCTGCCGCCGGGCTTCAAGCTGCCGTTCTGAAGCACGGCCCACCGGAAGACCGGACCTCATGATCGGACCGGAGATCGAGCGCCTGATCCAGCTCCTGGCCAAGCTGCCGGGGCTGGGGCCGCGCTCGGCGCGGCGGGCGGCGCTGCATCTGATGAAGCGGCGCGACGGGCTGATGGTGCCGCTGTCCGACGCCATGGCGACGGCGGCGGAGGCCATCCGCACCTGCAGCGTCTGCGGCAACCTCGACACGCGCGACCCCTGCACGGTCTGCGCCGACGCCACCCGCGACCGCAGCATCCTGTGCGTGGTGGAGGATGCCGGCGACCTGTGGGCGCTGGAGCGCACGCGCGCCTACCGCGGGCTCTACCATGTGCTGGGCGGCACCCTGTCGGCGCTGAACGGCGTGCGGCCGGAGGATCTGAGCATCGGCCCGCTGGCCGAGCGCGCCCGCGACCCCGCGGTGCGCGAGGTGATCCTGGCCCTGCCGGCCACGGTGGACGGCCAGACGACCGCCCATGTGGTGACCGACCGGCTGGCGGGTGCCGACGTCACCGTCTCCCGCCTCGCCCACGGCGTGCCGGTGGGCGGCGAGCTGGACTATCTCGACGACGGCACCCTGACCGCCGCGCTCAAGGCGCGGCGGCCTTACTGATATGAAATGCCGTTGATCGTGATCGATCAACGGTCCCTCAGACGCCGGGCGGCCCGCATCCGCGGGCCTTGGCTTCGCGCCCATGGGGGCGCGGGGCCTCAACGGCCCAACCAGACCCGATGAGGTCTTCTCATCGGGTCTGGTATGGCCTCGCTACACCGCCCCGCCGTTGACCAGCGGCCACACCTCCATCGCGCCGCGGTAGATCATCTCGACCGCCACATAGAGGATCACGGCCAAGCCGACATAGGCGATCCAGTGGTGGCGCTGGAGCAGCTTGGCGATGAAGCTGGCGGCGATGCCCATCAGGGCGATGGAGAGCGCCAGCCCGATGACCAGCACGGTCGGATGGTCGCGCGCGGCACCGGCCACGGCCAGCACGTTGTCGAGCGACATCGACACGTCGGCGATGACGATCTGCCAAGCCGCCTGGGCGAAGGTCTTGCGCGGGGCGGTCCCGGCGACGCTGCCGTCGGCGTCCAGGTCCTCGCCGGACACCGCCTCGGCGCCTTGCGTCTCCTCCCTCTGGGCGCGCAGCTCGCGCCACATCTTCCAGCACACCCACAGCAGCAGGATACCGCCGGCCAGCAGCAGGCCGACGATCTGGAGAAGCTGGGTGGTGACCGCGGCGAAGCCGATGCGCAGCACGGTGGCCGCGATGATGCCGATCAGGATGGCCTTGTTGCGCTGGTCCTTCGGCAGGCCGGCGGCGGCCAGCCCGATGACGATGGCGTTGTCGCCGGCCAGCACGAGATCGATGAGGATGACCTGGATCAGGGCCGAGAACCCGTCGGCCGTGAAGATTTCCATCATGTGCGCCGTTCCTCGGGTGAAATAAGGGCGTCGAGAACGGAGCGTCGGGCCGGATTTCCCGCCCTCCCCCGTCGCCGGCGCCGGCATGCGATGCCAACGGACGGAACGGACGGCAGGGATCGGCGGATGAGAACGCGGACAGGCCACTCCGGATGTCACCAGTCCGACATCACGACACTTGCGGGTCGTCAGAGGGGCCCGGCCTGGTAGCATCCCTTCTACGCCGGGCGCCGCACCCGCTCAACCCCATGCCTGCGCATGGGAGGTCTTCGCGGGTGAGGATTTCCACGATGCGGTAAAAAGGCGACGGACGTCCGCCGTTCCAGGACGGTTGAACCGGCCGGCGTGCCTGCGCACAATCGTTCGAACAGGAACGGTCGGAAAGCGGTACCCCGATCATGATCATTCCCACCGACTACACCGCCGGCTATGCCGCCGCGCGGCGGATCGATCCCGCGCTGGCCGAACGCTACCTGCGCAACACCACCGTCGGCGACCCGCTGGCGGACGCCATGATGGCCGCCTTCCAGGAGCACCCCGGCCCGCTCCAGCGCCAGTGGATGCAGCGCGGGATCGAAGGCGGGCCGGACGCCATCCCCGACGCGCCGGAGGCGGTGCGGGCCTTCTTCGCCGAATCGGAGCGGGTGCCCGCCTGGTTCGATCCCGACGCGGTGCTGCCCGGCTGCCGGGCCTTCCACCGCCATTCCGAGATGTTCCTGGGCGCCTTCGTCGCCGGGGTGCTGATCGAGGGCTTCTCCACCCTGATCTCCAAATCCTTCAGCATCACCGGCCGGATCGTCGATCAGGGGGTGCGGCGGCTGAAGCAGAACAACCTGCATCTGGTGGAGATCTTCATGCCCGGCGGGCTCGACCGCCAGGGCGAGGGCTGGAAGCTGTCGGTGCGCATCCGCATCGTGCACGCCCGCATCCGCCACCTGCTGACGGGAGCGGAGGAGTGGGACACCGAAGCCTGGGGCGTGCCGCTGAGCGCCGCCCACATCGGCTTCGCCACCGCCGCCTTCTCCGGCCTGCTGCTGGAACGCGCCCGCATGCTGGGGGTGCAGTTGTCGGCGGAGGAGGAAGCGTCCTTCATGATGATCTGGCGCTACTCCGGCCATCTGATGGGGGTGGAGCCGGAGCTGCTGTTCGAGGACAAGGCGTCCGCACTCGCCCTCCAGCGCATCGGCATCCTGTGCGAACCGCCGCCGGATCTGGAATCGATCCTGCTCGCCAACGGCCTGATCAACTCCGCCCCCGTGGTCGCCGGCATCACCGAGCCGAAAGCGCGCCGCGCCCTGGCGAGGCGCATCTATTCGGTGTCGCGCGCGCTGATCGGCAACGAGCTGGCCGACCAGCTCCGCTACCCGCCGTCGCGCACCTTCGGCGTGCTGGCGACGCTGCGCTGGAAGAACCAGGGCGAACGCTGGCTCTACCGCATGGTGCCGGCGCTGCGCCGGCGCCGCAGCATCGGCCAGTTCCAGCGTATGCTCGACGTCTCCTTCCACGACGCCGCCGGCATCAGCTACCGCATGCCCGAGCATCTGCACGCCGAGAAGGACGCGCCCCTGTGACCGGCCCCGATCAGCCGCGCTGCCCGCTCGACGCCATGCATGGACAGGTGGTCGGGATTCTCCGCCGCACCTTCCAGCGGCGGCGTCCCGACGGTGCCCTGCCCCGTTTCTTCCACGAGAAGAGCCACGGTTGCCTGCGCGGCACCTTCCGCGTCGAGCCACCGGTGGATCCGGCCTTGCGGCAGGGGCTGTTCGCCGTGCCGGCCGAGTACCCGGCGCTGGTGCGCTTCTCCAGCGGCATGATGGCCGACGACCGTGAGCCCGACACGCGCGGCCTGGGCATCAAGCTGTCCGGCGTGCCGGGCCCGGTGTGCGACGGCGCGCCCGCCGGCCAGCAGGATTTCCTGATGATCAGCCAGCCCGCCATCCCCACCCGCGACGTGACGGAGGCGGTGGAGTATTTCGGAAAGATCGACGGCGCCCGCGCGATCACGCCGCTGACCGCGCTGGTCCCGTCCTACCTGATGCCCGGCTTCCGGCCCTGGCGCACCCGCTGGCAGTATCTGGCGCTGATCATGGCCGCCATCCGCGCCCACCTGCGGGGCTGGGACCTGGCCCGCCTCACCTATTACGGCGTCACCCCCTACCGGCTGGGTGAGGGCGCCATGCTCTACCGCTGCCAGCCCGACCCGGCGACCTTCGCCCGCCGCCGGCCGCGCGGGCGCAGCTTCGCCGAGCGGCTCCAGGCCACGCTGGACGACGGCCCCCTCGCCTTCGACTTCCTGATCCAGCCCCGCCAGGGCGAGACCGACCCGCTCGACCGCATCGGCGTACCCTGGACCGGCCCCCTGCTCCGCGTCGCTCGGCTGGAGATCCCGCCGCAATCGGTGTCCGCCCTGCTGCCCACGGGCGACCGCCTGACCATGAGCCCGTGGAACGCGCTGAAGGCCCACGAACCGCTCGGCTCCATCAACGCCCTGCGCCGTACCGTCTATCACGCCTCCGCCACCGACCGCGGCGCCGACCCGTTGTTTCCAACAACCCTCTCCCCCCGGGGAGAGGTATAGAAATGCGCTCGGCACCTGCGCCGTTCCGCGCGTGCCCGCGCGGGCGGGATTGGTGTTAGACTCCCGGCCAAACCCGCAGGGAGACGAAACGACAATGTCCGCGCTCACCGAATCCCCCGCCTGGACGGCGCTGGCCCGGCATCGCGCGGCGATGGAGGGCGTGCGCATGCGCGACCTGTTCGCCGCGGATCCCGGCCGCTTCGACCGCTTCTCGGCGGAGGCTGCCGGCCTGTTCCTCGACTGGTCCAAGAACCGCATCACGGCGGAGACCCAGGCGCTGCTGCTCGACCTTGCCCGCCAGCAGGATGTGGAGGGCTGGCGCGACCGCATGTTCGGGGGCGAGGCGATCAACCTCACCGAGGGGCGTGCGGTGCTGCACACGGCACTCCG
Organism: Azospirillum oleiclasticum; assembly: GCF_013423485.1. Taxonomy (GTDB): domain Bacteria; phylum Pseudomonadota; class Alphaproteobacteria; order Azospirillales; family Azospirillaceae; genus Azospirillum; species Azospirillum oleiclasticum. Next base: position 54,020 of record NZ_JABFFR010000050.1, on the reverse strand, counting down.
CAACCGCTCCGGCCGGCCGGTGACGGTGGACGGCAAGGATGTGATGCCGGAGGTGTCGTCCGTTCTGGAACGCGTCGGCCGCTTCGTGGGCGCTTTGCGCGCCGGCGACTGGAAGGGCTGGACCGGCCGGCCGATCACCGACGTGGTCAACATCGGCATCGGCGGCTCCGACCTCGGCCCCGTGATGGCGACCGAGGCGCTGAAGCCCTACCGCCACCCGCAGATCGAGGTGCATTTCGTCTCCAACGTCGACGGGACCCACCTCGCCGAGACGCTGAAATGGCTGGACCCGGAGACCACGCTGTTCGTGGTGGCGTCCAAGACCTTCACGACTCAGGAGACGCTGACCAACGCCCATTCCGCCCGCCGCTGGTTCCTCGAATCGGCCCGCGACGAGGCCCACATCGCGCGCCATTTCGTGGCCGTCTCCACCAACGAGGCGGAGGTGCGGAAGTTCGGCATCGACCCGGCCAACATGTTCGGCTTCTGGGACTGGGTGGGGGGCCGCTACTCGCTGTGGTCGGCCATCGGGCTGCCCATCGCGGTCGCCATCGGCATGGAGCGCTTCGAGGAGCTGCTGGCCGGCGCCCACGCCATGGACGAGCATTTCCGCACCGCCCCGCTGGAGCGCAACCTGCCGGTGATCCTGGGCATGCTGGGGGTGTGGTACGGCAATTTCTGGGGGGCCGCGGCGCACGCCGTGCTGCCCTACGACCAGTATCTGCACCGCTTCGCCGCCTATCTCCAGCAGCTCGACATGGAATCGAACGGCAAGTCGGTGGACCGGCAGGGCAACCCGGTGGACTATTCCACCGGCCCCGTCGTGTTCGGCGAGCCGGGGACCAACGGGCAGCACGCCTTCTACCAGCTGATCCACCAGGGCACGCAGCTCATCCCCTGCGACTTCCTGGCTCCGGTGGAGTCGCAGAACCCCATCGGCGACCATCACCGCATCCTGCTGTCCAACTTCCTGGCGCAGCCGGAGGCGCTGATGCGCGGCAAGACGCCGGACGAGGTGCGGGCGGAGATGTCCAAGGCCGGCGTGCCGGCGGCGCGCATCGAGGCGCTGGTGCCGCACCGCGCCTTCGCCGGCAACAAGCCCACCAACAGCATCCTGTTCCGCAAGCTGGACCCGGCGACGCTGGGCGCGCTGGTGGCGCTCTACGAGCACAAGGTGTTCGTGCAGGGCGTGGTGTGGAACATCAACAGCTTCGACCAGTGGGGCGTGGAGCTGGGCAAGCAGCTCGCCAGCGCCATCCTGCCGGAGCTGGCCGCGGGTGCCGAAGCACCCGCCCACGACAGCTCCACCAACGGGCTGATCGCGCGGGTGACGGCCCCGGCGGCGTAGAGGCCGGAGGCACCGGCCGCGGCATCGCCCGCGGCCGGTGCCGGTCGGTCACTTCGCCTTGAGGAAGTCGCCGACCTCGAGCAGGACCAGCTCGTTGTCGTCGGCGGCGTTGGGCTCGCGGCTGCTGGAGAAGGGCAGATTGTTGTCGTTGCCCACCACGATGTGGGTGGCGTCCACCACGTCCACATTCTCGATGGTGAAGAAGGGGAAGGTCAGCACGCCGTTGGTGAGCGGCTTGCGGGACTTCTTGTCGGGGTCGGCGATCTTCATCAGGTCGATGTAGCCGATCTTGCGCACCGGGCCGCCGGCGTTGGCGTCGGTCAGCTCGATCTTGTAGACGCGCTTGAATTCGGCCGGCTTGGCGAAGCAGTTCGTGGTCGGCGCCCCCGCGGCGCAGGCCTTGTCGGCCGTGCCTTCCAGGTTGTCGCGCTCGATGATCATGCCGGTGGTGCCGTCGATCATGTTGAAGTCGCCGATGGCGTTGCCGTTGGTCTCCAGCACATACTGCCAGGAGCGGCCGGTCCAGGCGCCCTTCGCCACGTCGAACTCGACGATGCGCAGGTATTCCTTGCCGTCGGCGGTCTTCTCGACGTCCTTCTTTTCCGCATTCCAAACCGGCCCTTCGAGCAGGCCGTAGAGGAACTTGCCGTCCTTCGACGACGCCAGCCCCTCGTAACCCTTGGAGCGGCGCGCCTCGAAGGCGACGGTGCCGCCGGGGGCGGCGGGGGTGAGAACCGCCGGGTGATCCGGCGAGCGCACCGGCTTGCCATCCACCATCGTCTCGTAGACCGCCAGCACCTTGCCCGTGAGATCGGCCTTGATGATGAAGGGACCGAACTCGTCGCCGATCCACAGCGTGTCGCCGATGATCTGGAAGCCTTCGGTGTCGAAGTCGGAGCCGGTCAGGTAGCGCTTCTCCGTCCCCTCATGGACGATGCGGAAGGGCACCTTCTTGTCGGGGTCGTGCAGGAAGATGGTCGCCAGCCGCTTCATGGTGCCGGCCGCGAAGTCCACCGTGTAGTGGTTCAGGAACAGCATGCTGTCGGGCGAGTTGGCCTTGCTGCCGAAACCGTTGTCGGTCAGCAGCCAGAAGGACCCGTCGGCCATGCGCTGGATGCCGGAATGGCCCTGGACGGGCTGCCCCTGGAAGGGCAGCGACACGCCGGTCGGGCGCCCGCCCGACTTGCCCTCGACGCTGCCGACCGCCTCGACACGGGTGCCGGTGGTGAATTTGCCGGAGACCTTCAGGTCGGCCGGCGCGTCGGCCGGGGCCTCGATGAAGGTCTTGGCGGGCAGCAGGGCATGGCCGGCCAGCGTGGCGGGAAAGGCGGTCTGCGCGTGGGCGGCGGACGCGGCGGCGAGGGCCACCAGGGCCACGCCGGCAAGGACGGCGCTGCGGATCATCGGGGGGGCTCCGGTGAATGGGTACGAAAGGATGCGGCCCTTGATGACAGGCTTGGGTGACCGGGGCGTGACGGGGATGGGGCGGTTTTGTTGCGGCCGGAGCCTCCACCACCAATTCGTCGGGAGCGTTGCGCCTGGAAGGGTGGACCCCTGCCCGAAAAAGCGAAAGGCAAGCACCGGTTGCCGACTTATCCTTGTCCAGTCTTCCCGTCCAACAAAGGACGACAGACGTTAAGGGAGGCTCCCATGAAATTGCTGCGGAGAACATCCGCCGAATTCATCGGCACGTTCTGGCTGGTTTTCGGGGGATGCGGCAGTGCCGTGCTGGCCGCCACGTTCCCGGAGGTGGGGATCGGGTTCCTGGGGGTGTCGGCGGCCTTCGGTTTGACCGTGCTGACGATGGCCTACGGAATCGGCCACATCTCCGGCTGCCATCTGAACCCCGCCGTGACGGTGGGCCTGTTCTCCGGAGGGCGCTTTCCGGCCAGGGACGTGCTTCCCTACGTCGTGGCGCAGGTGGTCGGCGCCTTCTGCGCCGCGATCGTTCTCTACGTCATCGCCAGCGGCAAGACCGGCGCCGACGTGCTGGCGGGCGGGCTGGCCTCGAACGGCTTCGCGGAGCATTCGCCCGGCGGCTACAGCATGGCGTCGGGCTTCCTGATCGAGACGCTGCTGACCTTCTTCTTCGTGCTGGTCATCCTCGGCAGCACGGACCGCCGGGCACCGGCGGGCTTCGCCCCCATCGCCATCGGCCTGGCGCTGACCCTGATCCACCTGATCAGCATTCCGGTCACCAACACCTCGGTCAACCCGGCGCGCAGCACCGGGCCGGCGCTGGTGGTCGGCGGCTGGGCGATCCAGCAGCTCTGGCTGTTCTGGCTGGCCCCGCTGCTGGGCGGCGCGCTGGGCGGCCTCGCCTACCGGATCCTGGCGGAGGAGGAGTTGCCGAAACCGGCGATCACCGGGGAGGTCAAGCCGTCGGTGTGACCGGCCGCCGCAACGCGCTGGTGGAGCGGGTATCCATGCGCTACCATCGATCACGATCATGATCGATGGTAGGCATCATGCGCGACGTGTCCGACGACGAAGTGCGATTGCGTCTGAAGTTGGACAACCCGTGGTGGCGCGACGGGGTGGTGCCCGATTATCTCGCTCCAACCCTGAAGCGTGCCCATTTCGAGCCGTTCTTCGATCTGGTGACGGAAACCGGGGTGCGGCGCGCCATCGTCCTGATGGGACCGCGCCGCGTCGGCAAGACGGTGCTCATCCACCAGACGATCCAGACACTCATCGCCGACGGCACGCCCCCCGCCGACATCATGTATCTGTCGCTCGACACTCCGGTCTACACGGGTGTCGGGCTGGAAAAGCTGCTGCGCATCCAGTTTGGCGACGACACGCTTCTGGAACGCCGGCCGCGCTGGGTGTTCTTCGACGAGGTGCAGTATCTCAAGGACTGGGAGCGGCACCTGAAGTCCCTGGTGGACACCCTGCCCGGCTTCCGCTTCGCCGTCTCCGGTTCCGCGGCGGCGGCGCTGCGCCTGAAGAGCACGGAGTCCGGGGCCGGGCGCTTCACCGATTTCCGGCTGCCGCCGCTGGCCTTCTGCGAGTATCTGGGCTTCGTCGGGATCGACGACATCAAAGGCATGCCTATCGACGACCTGAACCGGGAGTTCTTCAACTACATCAATTACGGCGGCTTCCCGGAAACCGTGCTGGTTCCGTCCGTGCGCTCCAACATGGAACGCTTCATCCGCAGCGACATCCTCGACAAGGTACTGCTGCGCGACCTGCCGGATCTCTATGGAATCGACAGCATCCAGGACCTGAACCGCCTGTTCACCGTGCTCGCCTACAACACCGCGGAGGAGGTCAGCTACGACGGGCTGTCGCAGTCGGCGGAAATGGCGAAGAACACCATCCGCAAGTACCTCGATTACCTCGAAGCGGCCTTCCTGATCCTACGCCTGCCGCGCATCGACCAGAACGCCAAGCGGTTCAAGCGGGAGACCCACTTCAAGGTGCACCTGACCAACCCCTCCATCCGGGCGGCCCTGTTCGGCGCGGTGGGACAGGACGATCCGATCGCGGGAAATCTGGTGGAGACGGCGATTGTGGCGCAGTTGCTCCACACGAAAGTGACAGAGGCGGCGCGTTATGCGCGATGGGCGGATGGGGAGGTGGACCTTGTCATTTCAGGACAACATCTTGACTTGAATTCGATAGGCACTTTCGCAGACCGAACTACAACAACCAGCATCGAGATAAAATGGTCCGATCGATACGCGGCTCGACCGGAAGAACTAAGATCTCTAATGGCTTTCGCCAAGAAAACTTCAGTTAATTTGTCCGTTGCGACAACGAGAACAAAGTCGCTTTATCAGTTTACCAAAGAAATTAGCCTTCAAATGTTGCCAGCGGCATACCTCTGCGACGACTTGGGGCGTGCCGCAATGGACGACCCATTCGAATCACTGAACGCAATGGCGATTGAAGCCGCCCTGCGGCGGGAGTGACTCCATCACAAGGAGACAACCTCCCATCCGCAGGTGCATCGACAGCTGAAAACTTACCCCAGCTTCCCCTTCGCCATCGTCGCCAGCCGGAGCCGCAGCGCGTTCAGCTTGATGAACCCCTCGGCGTCCTTCTGGTTGTAGACGCTGTCCTCCTCGAAGGTGACGTAGTCGAGGCGGTAGAGGCTGTTGGGGGACTTGCGGCCGACCACGGTGACGTTGCCCTTGTAGAGCTTCAGGCGCACCACGCCGTTCACCATCTCCTGCGTCTGGTCGATCAGCGCCTGCAGCGCCAGACGCTCCGGGCTCCACCAGTAGCCGCAGTAGATCAGCTCCGCGTAGCGCGGCATCAGCTCGTCCTTGAGATGCGCCGAGCCGCGGTCGAGCGTGATGCTTTCCATGGCGCGGTGCGCGGCCAGCAGGACGGTGCCGCCCGGCGTCTCGTAGACGCCGCGCGACTTCATGCCGACGTAGCGGTTCTCCACCAGATCGAGCCGGCCGATGCCGTTCTCGCCGCCCAGACGGTTCAGCTCGGTGAGCAGGTTCATGGGCGACAGCGGCTTGCCGTCGACGGCCACCGCGTCACCGCGGCGGAATTCCACCTCCACATAGGTGGGGGTATCCGGCGCCGTCTCGGGCGAGACGGAACGGGTGAACATGTCCTCGTCCGGCTCGACCCACGGGTCCTCCAGCGCCTTGCCTTCGTAGGAGATGTGCAGGAGGTTGGCGTCGGTGCTGTAGGGCGCCTCGCCCCGCTTGTCCTTGGCGATCGGGATCTGGTTCTTCTCGGCGTAGTCGATCAGCCGGGTGCGGCTGTTCAGGTCCCACTCGCGCCAGGGGGCGATGATCTTGATGTCCGGGCGGAGCGCGTAATAGCCCAGCTCGAAGCGCACCTGGTCGTTGCCCTTGCCGGTGGCGCCGTGGGCGACGGCGTCCGCGCCGACCTGGTTGGCGATCTCGATCTGGCGCTTGGCGATCAGCGGCCGGGCGATCGAGGTGCCGAGCAGGTAGGTCCCCTCGTACAGCGTGTTGGCGCGGAACATCGGGAACACGAAGTCGCGCACGAACTCCTCTCGGAGGTCGTCGATGAAGATGTTCTCCGGCTTGATGCCCAGGAGCTCGGCCTTGCGCCGCGCCGGCTCCAGCTCCTCGCCCTGGCCGAGGTCGGCGGTGAAGGTCACCACCTCGCAGCGGTAGGTCTCCTGCAGCCATTTCAGGATGACGGAGGTGTCGAGACCGCCGGAATAGGCGAGGACGACTTTCTTGATCTCTTTGCCGGTCGCACCGCTCATGACGCGCTCACTTGGAAGCCAACTGGAGGTGAGCGCGGACGGTACGGCCTTTCCGGGCCCGCTTCAAGGCCCGCGCGCGGCGCCCTTCGCAGCACCGTCCACCGCCGGCCAGCGGGCGAAGGCGAAGGCCCAGAAGGCGATCACGTTCAGGTATGGCACCAGCAGCAGCAGGATCCACAAGGGGCTGCGCCCGGCCTTCGCCAGCACCCAGCCACCGATCGACAAGGTGTAGGTGAGGATGGCGGCGACGATCAGATAGCCCAGCCAGGGCTCGAGTCCGAGAACGGTTTCCATGGATTGCGGCTCCTTACAGGCTGCGCCGCGCCTTGGGCGGCAGCGGGGCCGCGCGCTCCGGCAGCACCGGCCAGCGCTTGTGGCCCAGGATGCCCAGCGCCAGCGCCACCCCCACCATGGGCACGAACACCACCAGCGACCACCAGGGCGTCAGACCAGCCCGCCGGTAGATCCGCCACAGCGGCCACGCGATGAGCGCGTTGAACAGCGTCATGGTGACGGCGGGATTCTGCAGCAGCTCCTGCACGCGACGGGCTCCGGTCGGGATCGGTGGACGGACGGCGGACAATGTGTGCTTTCGTGTCATCTTGTCGAGGCGGAAGTGACGGATTGCCGCAAATGCGTGCCCTGGAACGGGGGTTCTGATACCATAGGCTGGATTGGACGATAGGGGACGCAGCAGGGCCGTGACCGCCAGACCCGAATCCGGCAGCGCGGCCATCGCAGCGTTGCCGCCGATGTTGTTCGTGCGTCTGCGGATCGCGTTGCTGTGTCTGGTGGCGCTGGTCGTCTGCGGTCTTGCGGCCGACGCGGTGCTGGAGATCGTCCGCACCCGCGAGGAGGCGGTGGCCGAAGCCACCCGCCAGACCGGCAATCTGGCGGAGACGCTGGAGCTGCACGCCTCGTCGGCGTTCCGCATCGCCGATCTGGCCGCCGCGTCGCTGGCCGACCGCATGAGCCACCGCGCCGGCCGGCCGGGCCTGTCGCCGGAGGAGGCGATGGAGCTGATCCAGGAACGGCTCGACCCGTCGCTTCCCTACCGCAATCTGGTGGTCACCGACGCCGAGGGCAATGTCCGGGTGGACGGCACGGGGATCCCTCCGACCTTCAACATTGCCGACCGCAGCTATTTCCGGGTGCAGCGCGACCGCCCCGATGCGGGCATGTTCATCTCGGAACCGATCCGCAGCCGGCTCGGGCGCGGCTGGTTCGTCGCGGTCAGCCGGCGCATCACCGACGCGGCCGGCGCCTTCGCCGGCATCGCCTACGCGGTGATCGACCTCGACATGTTCGACCGCTTCTACGCCAGCCTGGATGTGGGGCCGAACGGGGTGGTGACGCTGTGGTCGCGTGACGGCTACGTGCTGGCCCGCCGCCCCCGCGACGCCGCGCTGTCGGAGAACCCCGCCCGCTTCTCCGACATCGTCACCCGCATCCGCGAGCCGGGCTACCGCGGCACACTGCACAGCGTGTCGCCCATCGACGGCAAGCTGCGGGTGCGCTCGATGCGGGCGGCGACCGACCTGCCGGTGCTGGTGACGGTGGGGCTGGCGGAGGAGGATTTCCTGGCGCTGTGGCGCACCAACATGTGGCAGCGGATGGCCGCCAGCGCCGCGGCCTTCCTGTTCGTGGTGGCGCTGACGCTTCTGCTGTTCCGCCAGCTCCGCGCGCTGGAGGCCACCACCCGCGCGCTCCGCGAGAGCGAGGCGCAGGCGCGCGCCAGCACCGGGCGGCTGACCGCCATGGTCAACGCGCTGCCGGACCTCGCCTTCATCCTGGACGGTGACGGACGCTACACGGAGGTGATCGGCCACGGCAGCCCGGACCTGCTGGCGGTTCCCGCCGAATCACTGCACGGGCGCCGCCTGCACGATGTGCTGCCGGAGCCCGTGGCCGACCGGCTGCTGGCGGCGACGCGGCAGACCATCGAGGGCGGCGGCCCGCAGCGGCTCGAGTACCCGCTGACCACTCGGGCCGGGCGGCCGGCGTGGTTCGAGGGGCGCACCGCGGTCCTGCCGGCCGATTTCGCGCCCCGCCCGATGGCGCTGTTCCTGGCCCGCGACATCACCGACCGGGTCGAGGCGGCGGAGCGTCTGGCGCGCGCGCGCGATCTGGCGGAGAGCGCCAGCCGCACCAAGAGCGCCTTCCTCGCCACCATGAGCCACGAGCTGCGCACCCCGCTGAACGCCATCATCGGCTTCTCGGAAATCATGGTGCACGGCATGTTCGGGCCGCTCGGCAACGATCGCTACCGGGAGTACGCCACCCACATCCACCAGAGCGGCATTCATCTGCTGGACCTCATCAACAACATCCTCGACATGTCGAAGCTGGAGGCCGGGCGCCTGGCCCTGGAGGAACGACCCGTCGATCTGGGCGAAGTGATCGCGGCCTGCGCCGCCCTGAACGAGGTGCCGGCCGGCAAGGGCGGGGTGGCGCTGTCGGTGCGGATGGTCGGCGATCCGCCCTGGGTGATGGCCGACGAGCGGGCGCTGCGCCAGATCCTGCTGAACCTGCTGTCCAACGCCGTCAAGTTCACCCCGGCCGGCGGGACGGTCACGGTGACCGTGGAGTCCGTGGCGGGCGGGCCGGTGGTGGTGGGCATCGCCGACACCGGCATCGGGATCTCGCCGGAGGCTATGGCGCACATCACCGAGCCCTTCCATCAGGCCGACACCTCGATCAGCCGGCGCTTCGGCGGCACCGGCCTGGGGCTGGCGATCACGCGCAGCCTGGTCGAGCTGCATGGCGGCAAATTGTGGATCGACAGCCGCGAGGGATGCGGCACCACGGTGACGGTCAGCCTGCCGCCGGAGCGGGTGGTGGAGCCCAGCCTGTGACCCGGCCGCAGCGGCGATAACCCCTCAGAAAACCCCGACGGCGGCGTGCGCCCAGACCGTCAGCACGAGGCCGACGAGTACGGCCGCGATCATGACCCGATGCGCGGGCTTGCCCGTCCGGCGCACCGCGAGTTCGAAGACCGCTCCCGCCCCGACGAGGAGCGCGCCAGCCGCGGCGAAATCCTCCACACCCCAGGCGACCTCGTCGGTGAAGCGCATCGCCACCAGCGGCAGCAACAGCAGGACCGCGATCGTGCCCCACAGCACCGGTCTCCACCGCGGCGTCCGCCGACGCCGACCCGATTCCGTTGCGATCATGCCATGCCTCCAGCCGCGGTCCCCACCGGGCGGGCGCCCGGCCCGGTCATCATCACGACCGGCGATGGCCTAATCCGCCGCATCCACGTGATCGGGAGACGCGGAGCCCACGCCCTCGCCGGCGACGATGCGGTTCTTGCCGGCCTGCTTGGCGAGGTACATGCGGTGATCGGCGAGGTCGACCAGCGTCTCCCAGCTCTCCGGGCGGTCGAGCGACAGCTCGGCGATGCCGACGCTGGCGGTCTGTCCGGTGCCGTCCGGCCGGCGGCCAAGCCCGCGGGCGCACAGCCGCTCCACCGCGGCGCAGGCGCCGTCGCGGGTGGTGTTGGGCATCACCACCAGGAACTCCTCCCCACCCCAGCGGATCATCACGTCGGTCTGCCGCAGCATGCCGCGGATGGTGCGGGCGGTGTCGCGCAGCGTGCGGTCGCCCTCCTCGTGGCCGTGACGGTCGTTGACCGCCTTGAAATCGTCGAGGTCGAAGAACACCACCGACAGCGGCAGGGCGGCACGGCGGGCGTGACCATACTGGATGCGCAGCAGCTCCTCCCCCACCCGGCGGCCGAAGGCGCCGGTCAGCGCGTCGTGCGAGGCCTGCTCGACCAGCGCCATCATGAAATGGAGCTGGCTCATCGCCGCCAGCGTCGCCACCACCATGATCAGCAGCAACAGCCACAAGGCCCCGACATAGGACGGGAAGGGAAAGACGATCGAGCCGTAGAGCCCGGTCCCGAAATGCGCCACCAGCAGCGGCAGCGCGAACAGCCCCCCCTCCAGCGCCGTCAGCGGGAAGACGCTGAGCCCCGCCACCATCACGAAGGGCAGAAAGGCGTAGCCCGCCGCCATCGCCACCCCGGCACCGGCGATGTGGTCCTCGTTCAGGAGCGGATGGGACAGCAGGAAGAAGACCGTCGGCACCGCCAGCAGCAGCGCCAGCCCGCGCCGCGCGGCACCCACGTCGTCGGTGACGCGGTAACGCAGCGCCAGCCAGCCGAAGGCCCCGCTCGCCGCGATGCGCAGCGCCGCCAGCCAGCCGGACAGCGGCCAGGTGAAGATCAGCACGTCGATGATGATCCACAGCGGCGTCAGCAGCGCGAACACGCCGGCGACCATGCGCATGCGCGACTGGATCAGCAAGGCGCGGCGGCGCTGGATCAGCGTGGTGTGCCCGCCGGGAAGCAGCAGATCCCGGAGCTGGGCGAGCGAGAGATCGCCGCTCACGGCTTTGAAGGCCCTTTCCGTGAACAACCGGAGGAAGTTCAAGCCACGGTCATACACGCGAATGCCTCCGTCGGCAACGCTGTTCCGTCCGGCCCATACCGGAGTCCGTGGCTGCGTGCCCGCCGATCCGGGTCCCCCAGAGTCCCAGCGACACCGTCCCGCGTCAAGCATCAAGGGTGCGACCGCTTGGCGCGGCCGTTCCCACAACAGCCGTTACAGGAAAACCGAGCAAAGTATCGAGCCGACCACGAAAATGGTGAACGACAACGAGACGGCCGATACCCGGAAGGTCGGCTCGTCCCACCGGCTGGTGCCGAACGACTTCCAGTGCTCCGGATAGAGGCTACGGCCAGTAAGATAGATCCCGGGCGTGTGGAGCCCCAGCGCCTCGTCCAGATTGCAGATCACTCGCGCGATGTCCCGGAAGTAGTCGTACAGCATGCGGGTGACATAGAGACCAAACACGCCGATGACGATGGGCAGGTAGACGGCCACGTACCGCGCCGGCCGCCCCAGTGCGCCGGCATGCTCGACCGCCCACAGGCAGGTCACCGCCATCGCACCGATGGTAGCGAGCGTGAGGCTGGCGCACAGCCTTCGAAAATCATGCATCTCCCGCGAAAGCTGGGTGTGGACGGCGATCACCGCGGCCGGAGGCTGCGCGGGTGCGATGACCGTCGGTGGCTTGGCCTCGTCCTCGCTGGAGGAAATGGGTGAAAGAGCGCCGACATCGGTGAGTGACACGGCGCGCCTCCCCCAAACATGCATCTGCGGGCATAATACGCGCATCGCGCGCATAAGGTCGATCGCATTCTCATTAACAGAATGTACAGCGGCGGAAACTCCCGGCACGCGATCTGACCCATCACGCGCGGCGGGAACTCCCACCGCCTCGACACCGGGGGAGAGCGTGCGGTTGCAACGCCGCATCCGAAGACGATTTTCGGCAGAGTCCACGCCGGGTTCACCGGCAAATGGGACGGGTGGGCACGCGGCGTGGGGGCTGGCGGATATGGAGGAAAGCCCAGCCCACATCCTCCCGCCGCACTGCCTCCTTCCTCCCCCGCGGCTGGCGGGAGAGGGCTTCCTCAGTCCTTCAAATCCTCCCAGAGTTCCTTGACCTTGGCGAAGAAGCCCTCCGACTGGGGGTGGCTGCCTTCCTTGCCGGCCTTTTCGAACTCGCGCAGCAGCTCCTGCTGGCGCTTGGTGAGGTTGACGGGGGTTTCGACCACCGCCTGGATGTACATGTCGCCGCGCTGCGGGCTGCGCAGCACCGACATGCCCTTGGAGCGGAGGCGGAACTGGTGACCGCTCTGGGTCCCGGGGGGCACCGTGATCTTGGTGCGGCTGCCCTCGATGGTCGGCACCTCGATGGTCCCGCCCAAAGCCGCGGTGGTCATCGGGATGGGCACGCGGCAGTGGATGTTGGCACCGTCGCGCTGGAACATCGGGTGCGGTGCCAGGGCGAGGAAGATGTAGAGGTCGCCCGGCGGCGCGCCGCGCAACCCGGCCTCCCCCTCCCCCGCCAGACGGATGCGGGTACCGTCCTCGACGCCCGCGGGGATGTTGACCTGGAGCGACTTTTCCTTGCGCAGCCGCCCGGCGCCGCCGCAGCTCTTGCAGGCGTCCTTGATCACCCGGCCCTGGCCGTGGCAGGCCGGGCAGGTGCGTTCGATGGTGAAGAAGCCCTGCTGCGCCCGCACCTTGCCATGGCCCGAGCAGGTTGGGCAGGTGACAGGCTGCGTGCCGGCCGCGGCACCCGAACCGCTGCAGGTGTCGCAGACGACCGACGTCGGGACCCGGATGGTGGTCTGGGTGCCCTTGAACGCCTCCTCCAGCGTGATCTCCAGGTTGAAGCGGAGATCCTGGCCGCGCCCCGAGCCGCCGCCGGCACCGCGCCGACCGCCGCCCATGAACTCCCCGAACATCTCGTCGAAGATGTCGGCGAAGCCGCCGGACCCGAAATCGAAATTGAAGCCGCCAGCGCCCGCCCCGGGCCCGCCGCCGCGCCCGTTCTCGAACGCCGCGTGGCCGAAACGGTCGTATGCGGCCCGCTTCTGCTCGTCCTTCAGGACCTCGTAGGCTTCACTGATTTCCTTGAACTTCTGCTCGGCGTCCTTGTCACCCTGATTGCGATCGGGGTGATACTGCATCGCCATCTTGCGGTAAGCCTTCTTCAGCTCATCCGCAGAGGCGCCCTTCTGCACGCCAAGCAGCTCGTAATAATCTTGCTTCGCCATGGCCCACCGAGCGCGTCACCGACCATCCGGTATAGCGTCCCGGCCCGACCGCTGGGAAGCGGAATCGGGACCGGGACGGTACGACAACGGACGGCCGAAGCCTCAACACACGGCCTCAGGCCGACTTCTTCTTGTGATCGTCGTCGACTTCCTCGAAGTCGGCATCGACCACGCCCGGCTCGTTGGGCGCGCCACCGGCGGCACCCGCACCGGCAGCACCCGCCGCGGCCGCACCCGGATCGGCCTGGCCGGCCTTGTACATGGCCTCGCCCAGCTTCATGGAGACCTGGGCCAACGCGTCGGTCTTGGCCTTCAGGGCGGCGATGTCGTCGCTGTCCATCACGCCCTTCAGCTCGGCCACCGCCGTTTCCGCCGCCGCCTTGTCGGCCGCGGGGATCTTGTCCTCGGCCTCCTTGATGGTGCGCTCGGTGGTGTGGATCAGCGCATCGGCGTGGTTGCGGGCGTCCACCAGTTCGCGCCGCTTCTTGTCGTCCGCGGCGTGGGCCTCCGCGTCCTTCACCATTTTCTGGATGTCGGCGTCGGACAGGCCGCCGGAGGCCTGGATGCGGATCTGCTGCTCCTTGCCGGTCGCCTTGTCCTTGGCCATGACGCTGACGATGCCGTTGGCGTCGATGTCGAAGGTCACCTCGATCTGCGGCACGCCGCGCGGGGCCGGCGGGATGCCGACCAGGTCGAACTGGCCCAGCATCTTGTTGTCGGCCGCCATCTCGCGCTCACCCTGGAAGACGCGGATGGTCACGGCGTTCTGGTTGTCCTCCGCCGTGGAGAAGACCTGGCCCTTCTTGGTCGGGATGGTGGTGTTGCGGTCGATCAGGCGGGTGAACACGCCGCCCAGCGTCTCGATGCCGAGCGACAGCGGGGTCACGTCGAGCAGCAGGACATCCTTCACCTCGCCCTTCAGCACGCCGCCCTGGATGGCGGCGCCGATGGCGACCACCTCGTCCGGGTTCACGCCGCGGTGCGGCTCGCGCCCGAAGAACTGCTTCACCGCCTCGATCACCTTGGGCATGCGGGTCATGCCGCCGACCAGTATGACCTCGTCGATCTCGCTGGCCTTCAGCCCGGCGTCCTTCAGGGCCGCCTTGCAGGGCTCGATCGTGCGCTGGATGAGCTGGTCCACCAGGGCTTCCAGCTTGGCGCGGGTGAGCTTGATGTTGAGGTGCTTCGGCCCCGACTGGTCGGCGGTGATGAAGGGCAGGTTCACCTCGGTCTGCATCGAGGACGACAGCTCGATCTTGGCCTTTTCCGCCGCCTCCTTCAGGCGCTGGAGGGCGAGCTTGTCCTTGCGCAGGTCGATGCCCTGCTCCTTGTTGAACTCGTCCGCGAGGTAGTCGATGATCCGCGCGTCGAAGTCCTCGCCGCCCAGGAAGGTGTCGCCGTTGGTGGACTTCACCTCGAACACGCCGTCGCCGATCTCCAGCACGGAGATGTCGAAGGTGCCGCCGCCGAGGTCGTAGACCGCGATGGTGCCGGTGCCCTTCTTCTCCATGCCGTAGGCGAGCGCGGCCGCCGTCGGCTCGTTGATGATGCGCAGCACCTCCAGGCCCGCGATCTTGCCGGCGTCCTTGGTGGCCTGGCGCTGGCTGTCGTTGAAGTAGGCCGGGACGGTGATGACCGCCTGGGTCACCTTCTCGCCCAGATAGTTCTCCGCCGTCTCCTTCATCTTCTGCAGGATGAAGGCGCTGATCTGGCTCGGGCTGTACTTCTTGCCGAACGACTCCACCCAGGCGTCGCCGTTGTCCCCGGAGATGATCTTGTAGGGGACGAGGCCCTTGTCCTTCGTGGTCAGCGGATCGTCGTAGCGCCGGCCGATCAGGCGCTTGATCGCGAAGAAGGTGTTCTCCGGGTTCGTCACCGCCTGCCGCTTGGCCGGCTGGCCCACCAGGCGCTCGCCGTTCTGGGCGAAGGCGACCATCGACGGGGTGGTGCGCGCGCCCTCGACGTTCTCGATCACCTTGGCGCTGGAGCCCTCCATGACGGCGACGCAGGAGTTCGTGGTGCCGAGGTCGATGCCGATGACTTTGCTCATGTTGAACCTCTGGTTTCCGGCAGATGCGTGGTGGCCCGTGGTCACGGCACCGCCCGCATCCCCACTCGGGTCGTTGGAACGGTTGGGGTGACAAGACACGACTGTACGCGGGGAGATATAGGCAGGTGCGCCGGACGCTGCAACGCCCCTGACACACGGCCCGGCGGGGTGGCGCGGCCAAGCCGGCGGACAAGGCGGGCGGCGCAAGAATATTTGTACACAAATTGAATACGGCGGTATTCAAGTTGAAGTCACCATGCCCTGCACTCAATTCTTCGATGCAGGCCAGCCGCCGCAGCCCGTCACAGTATCAAAGTGCAGAATCAATAGTCTAGATGCGATCTTAACGGTTTGTTAATGGCTGCCCGTGTGGATTCTATGCTATCGGCAATTGGCGGTTGCTGCGATCTTTTGCTTGTCCCAAGATTCTAATAGTTGAGCCTAATCCCTCTTATGGTATAGCGTTATCCCAATACGGCAATGATGGGCGGAATTGCCGACAATTTCCGTCCTGCCGCATCGGACCTTCTGCCTTAGGTGGTGGGAGGCGGTCGCAACGGATCGAGCAACGGATCTAGGGGTGTGAACGATGAGGGATGATCGGCGCGGCGTGGCACTTGCCATCAAATCCTGCCTGGACAGTCTGCAGCACGATGCCGCGTGCAGCGATCTGGAGGATCTCGCCCGCTTCATCGGGCTCGCGGCGCTGGCCGCGGAAGAGGCCGCCATGGCGCACGACCCGCACTCCGCCCAACTCAAGGCCCTGATGGCCGGCGGCTTCGGCCACTGCTGAGCGCCGCGCGCGCTCCGGCGGCCGCTACAGGGGAAAAGCCGCCGCCCGGATCGCCGCGTCCGCCGTTCCGATCGCGGCGACCGCCGCCTCTTCGCCATCCTGCGCGGTGGAAAGCGCGAAGCTGAACATGGCGGCCGCCACGCGGCCGCCCTGTTCGGCCCCCAGCATCCACAGGTAATGCGCCTCCGCGTGCCCGTGCCAGGTCGTGCGCCCATCCTCGTCGGTCCGCAAAACCGCGCTGGCGATCAGACCGCCCCCCGGCCGGTCCTCCACCACCCGGTCGCCGCAGCGCGGATCGTCCGGCCGCACGAAGCGCAGCGCCATCTCCCGCAGCAGCACCGCCGTCCCGCCCTCGCCCGCCCGCGGCGGGGTGACGCGGTCGGTGACGAGGCGCAGCGTGCCACCGCCGGGCGCGTCGAAGGCGGTCACGGCGTGGCCCTCGTGCTCCTCCATCCGGATGGTCCAGTCCGCCGGGAGCCGGAACCGCACAACCCCGTCCCGCTCGATCGTCCGCCCGCCGAACATCCGCTCGTCCGCCATCGCCAACCCCACAGCTTTTGCGGCACCATAGCGGCGACCGTTCCGAACCGAAAGCCGGCCCTGCGCATGGACCCCGTGATCCGCATCTCCACCCCCGACGACCTGCCCGCCATCCAGGCCATCTACGCCCACCACGTGCTGCACGGGATCGCCTCCTTCGAGGAGGTGCCGCCGGACACCGCGGAGCTGGGCCGTCGGCGCGCCGACGTGCTGGCGCGCGGCCTGCCCCATCTGGTGGCGGTGCGCGACGGCGCCGTCATCGGCTTCGCCTACGCCGGCCCCTACCGTACCCGCCCCGCCTACCGCCACACGGTGGAGGACAGCGTCTATGTGGCGCAGGGGCTGGCCGGGGGCGGCGTCGGGCGGGCGCTGCTGGAGCGGGTGGTGGCCCTGTGCGAAGTGGCCGGCTGCCGCCAGATGGTGGCGGTGATCGGCGACAGCGGCAACGCCGGATCGATCCGGCTGCACGAGGCGCTGGGCTTCACCCGGGTCGGGCTGCTGCCGTCGGTCGGCTTCAAGCTCGGCCGTTGGGTGGACAGCGTGCTGATGCAGCGCGCGCTGGGACCGGGCGACACCACCCCGCCGCGGCCGGAGTCCGCTTGACCGGCCTTTCCGACCGCCCACATGGTCGGGGATGATCGTATCCGCCAGCTACAAGACCGACATCCCCGCCTTTTACGGACGCTGGTTCCTGAAGCGGCTGGAGGCGGGGTACTGCCGCACCGTCAACCCCTATGGCGGGCGGCCCGGCCGCGTCGATCTGACGCGTGCGGCGGTCGACGGCTTCGTGTTCTGGACCAAGAATCTCGCTCCCTTCCGCACCGGGCTGGAGGCGGTGGAGCGGCTGGGCCTTCCGTATGTGGTCCAGTACAGCATCACCGGCCTGCCGGGTGCGCTGGAACGGTCCGTCACCGGCTGGGAGCGGGCGGCCGACCATGTGCAGGAGCTGCGGGACCGCCGCGGGCCGCGGGCGGCGGTGTGGCGCTACGACCCGGTGGTGGTGACCGACCCGACCCCGCCCGCCTGGCACCGGGAGCGCTTCGCGCGCATCGCCGCGGCGCTCGCCGGGGCGACGGACGAGGTGGTCGTCTCCTTCATGCAGCCCTACCGCAAGACGGTCCGCAACCTGGACGCCGCCGGCCTGCGCTGGCGCGACCCGGAGCCGGAGGAGAAGCGCGCGTTGCTGGCCGACCTCGCCGCCATCGCCGCCGATCACGGCATGGCGCTCACCCTGTGCACCCAGCCGGGGCTGGAGGGAGCGCCCGGCACGGCCCCGGCCCGCTGCGTCGACGCCGACCGCCTGTCCGACGTCGCGGGCCGGCCGGTCCAGGCGCGGGAGAAGGGCAACCGCCCCGGTTGCCTGTGCGCCGAAAGCCGCGACATCGGCGAGTACGACACCTGTCCGCACGGCTGCGTCTATTGCTACGCGGTGTCCAGCCATGCTACGGCGCGCCGCCGCTTTCACGCCCATGACCCGGACGGCGAGTTCCTGTTCGCTCCGGCGCTGGAACGGACGCCCGTGGAGAAGACCCCGGTGGAGAAGACCTGATGACCGACCGCCAGTGCGGCGAGTGCACCCTCTGCTGCAAGCTGATGGGCGTGCCCGAGTTGAAGAAGCCCGCCGCCAGATGGTGCGAGCTGTGCGACCAGGGCAAGGGCTGCACCGCCTACGGGGAGCGCCCGCCCTCCTGCCGGAATTTCCAATGCTTCTGGCTGATGGACGAGGCCTTCCCCGACGAATTCCGTCCTGACCGCATCGGCGCGCTGGCCTCCTTCAACGACACGCCGGACAGCGTGGTGCTGCACGTGGACCCCGCCCGCAAGGCGGCGATTCGCAGCCGCCCGGTCAACGCTCTGATCGACGCCCTGCTGAAGGTCTACGCCCGCGTCTTCGTGGTGACCGGCAAGGAGAGCGCGCTGATCCAGCGGTGAGGGTGACGAAGCCGGCGTTGCGCCGGCTTCGGTGTCTCCTTCGCCCCGGCGCTCACGCCTTGGTGTCGACGTGCACCGGCTCGTCGGCGCCACGCTTGGCGACGCCCACCATGGCCTCGCGCAGCAGGCGGCCGTGGATGGTGTAGCCGGCCTGGAGCACCTGGACGATGGTGCCGGCGGGCTTGCCGGTGTTCTCGATCTCGAACATCACCTGGTGGAAGTTGGGGTCGAAGGGCTCGCCCATCGGCTCCAGCTTCCGGATACCGGCCCGCTCGAAGGCGGCGGCGAGCTGGCGCTCGGTCGCCTCGACGCCGACGGCGAGGTTCTTCATCACGTCGTCGGTCTCGCGCGCCTCGGCCGGCACCGCTTCCAGCGCCCGGCGCAGATTGTCGGACACCGCCAGCAGCTCCTTGGCGAAGCTGGACACGGCGAACTTGGCGGTGTCCTCGCGCTCGCGCTGGGCGCGGCGGCGGGTGTTCTCGGTCTCCGCCATGGCGCGCAGGAGCTGGTCCTTGAGGCTGGAGACCTCGGCCTCCAGCTTCGCCACCCGCTCGTCGGACGGGGCGGCGGCCTCGGCGGTTGCCGGCGCCTCGGTGGGGTTGGCGCTGTCGTTGGGCTTCGTGTTGGGATCGCTCATGTCGCTCACTTGCTTCTTTTGGTCGGTGGCTGCTTGCGGGTGGGTCTCGCTGGATCAGCCGATCAGACGGCCGACGACCTTGGCTGTATAATCCACCAGGGGGATGATGCGCGCGTAATTGATGCGGGTGGGGCCGATCACGCCGATGGCACCGATCACCCGCTCGCGGCTGTTCTGGAAGGGGGCGATGATCAGCGAACAGCCGGAATGGCGGAACAGCACATTCTCGGCGCCGATGTAGATCTGCACGCCGTCGCCCCGGCCGGTGGCGTCCAGCAGGCGCAGCATCGCCTCCTTGGTCTCCAGCGCTTCGAACAGGGAGCGCACGCGCTCCAGGTCGGACAGGGCGGTCACGTCCTCCAGCAGCTTGGCCTGACCGCGGACGATCAGATGCCCCTCCTGCGCGGTGCCGCCCCAGGTGGCGAGACCCGCCTCCACCACCCGGCGGGACAGCTCGTCCAGCTCGGTGCGGTGGCTGTCCAGCTCCTGCTGCACCTCCGTCCGGGCCTCCTCGAGCGTGCGGCCGGACAGCTTGGCGTTGAGGTAGTTGGACGACATCTGGAGGGTGCTGCCGGGTAGGCCGAGCGGCACCTCGATCACCCGGTTCTCGACCAGCCCGTCCTCGTTCACCAGCACCACCAGCGCGCGGCCGGGGCCGAGCGACACGAACTCGATGTGCTTCAGCGGCCGGTCGGTCTTGGGCGCCATGACCAGCCCGGCACAGCGCGACAGGCCCGACAGCATGCCGGTCGCCTCGTTCAACACGTCGGGCAGGGATCGGCCGGCCGAGGCGCATTTCGCCTCGATGACGGTGCGCTCGTCCTCGGTCACCGACCCGATCTCCAGCAGGCCGTCGACGAACAGGCGCAGCCCCGCCTCGGTCGGGATGCGGCCGGCCGAGGTGTGGGGGGAGTAGAGAAGCCCCTGCTCCTCCAGGTCGGCCATGACGTTGCGGATGGTGGCCGGCGAAAGCGCCATACCCAGCCGCCGCGAAATGGTGCGCGATCCCACCGGCTCCCCGGACGCCACATAGGCGTCGACGATCAACCGGAAGATCTCCCGCGATCTCTGATTCAGCTCGCTGATCATCGCTCCTGATTCAAGGTCAACGGGTGACGGTGCGGCGGCCGGCGGCGAAATCCGACGGCACCGCGCGCCTGTGGAATTTAGGCAGGCCGGCTCGCCGAATCAACGCAGTCAGGGGCGGGACTGGACGCGCGGGCGGCCGGGCGCTAGCTTGCCGGCCCGAACACCCGGCACATCCGAACTTCCGAGGACACGACCATGCGCCCCTCCGGCCGCGCGACCGACCAGCTCCGCACCGTTTCGCTGGAACCCGGCTTCAGCAAATACGCCGAAGGGTCCTGCCTCGTGCGGTTCGGCGACACGCATGTGCTGTGCACGGCCAGCGTGGACGAGACGGTGCCGCGCTTCCTGAAGGGCACGGGGCTGGGCTGGGTGACGGCGGAATACGGCATGCTGCCCCGCTCCACCCACAGCCGCACCGACCGCGAGGCGGCCAAGGGCCGGCAGAGCGGCCGCACCCAGGAAATCCAGCGGCTGGTCGGCCGGGCGCTCCGCGCCGTCACCGACCGTGCGGCCATGGGCGAGAAGCAGATCAAGGTGGACTGCGACGTGCTCCAGGCCGACGGCGGCACCCGCACCGCCGCCATCACCGGCAGCTACGTGGCGCTGCATCTGGCCTTCCAGCATCTGCTGGAGATCGGGGCGATCAAGCGCATGCCGCTGACCGACGCGGTGGCCGCCGTGTCCTGCGGCCTCTACCAGGGCACGGCGGTGCTCGACCTCGACTACGCCGAGGACAGCAACGCCCAGGCCGACGCCAACTTCGTGCTGACCGGCAACGGCGGCATCGTCGAGATCCAGGGCACGGCGGAGGAGAAGCCCTTCTCCGAAGCCGAGTTCAACGCCCTGCTGGGCCTCGCCCGCAAGGGGGTGGACGAGCTGGTGGCGCTGCAGAAGGCGGCGCTGGCGGTGACGACGTGAGCACGCCGCGCCGATTCGCCGGCGACCGGCTGGTCATCGCCACCCACAACCCCGGCAAGCTGCGGGAGATCGCCGAGCTGCTCGGGGCCTGGGTGCCCGCGATCCAATCCGCCGGCGAGCTTGGCCTGCCCGAGCCGGAAGAGACCGGCGACACGTTCATTGCGAACGCGGAACTGAAGGCGCGCGCCGCCGCGGCGGCCGGTCACATCGCGCTGGCGGACGACAGCGGGCTGGCGGTGACGGCGCTGGGCGGCGACCCCGGCATCTATTCGGCCCGCTGGGCCGGACCGGGCAAGGACTTCACCGCCGCCATGCGGCGGGTGGAGGACGGGCTGGCCGGCAGGGCCGACCGCAGCGCGCATTTCGTCTGCGCCCTGTCGCTCGCCTGGCCGGACGGGCATGTGGAGACGGTGGAGGGGCGCTGCGACGGCACCCTCGTCTGGCCGCCCCGCGGCGACAAGGGTTTCGGTTACGATCCGATCTTTGTTCCGGAAGGCTTCGACATCACCTTCGGGGAGATGGACCCGGCGGCCAAGCACGCGATGAGCCACCGGGCCGACGCCTTCCGGCAACTGGTGGAGCGATGCTTCCGGTAGACCACGATCCCGGTTTCGGGATCTACGTGCATTGGCCCTTCTGCAAGGCCAAATGCCCCTATTGCGACTTCAACAGCCACGTCCGTGACCGCATCGACCAGGAACGCTGGCGGGCGGGGTTGTTGCGCGAACTTGACCATTACGCGGACGCAACGGCCGGACGCACGGTTACGTCCATCTTTTTCGGGGGCGGAACGCCCTCGCTGATGGAGCCGGCCACGGTGGCGGCGCTGGTCGACCGGGTGGCCGCGCGGTGGCCGGTGGCCGACCGGCTGGAGGTGACGCTGGAGGCCAACCCGACCTCGGTGGAGGCCGGGCGTTTCCGCGGTTTCCGCGAGGCGGGGGTCAACCGGGTGTCGCTCGGCATCCAGGCGCTGGACGACGCGTCGCTGCGCTTCCTCGGCCGCCAGCATTCGGCGGCGGAGGCGTTGGAGGCCATCGGGCTGGCCCGCTCGATCTTCGACCGTTTCAGCTTCGATCTGATCTACGCCCGCCCCGGCCAGACCGTTCCGGACTGGGAACGGGAGCTGCGGCGCGCGCTCGATTTCGCGGTCGGGCATCTGTCCGTTTACCAGCTCACCATCGAGGAGGGGACGGCCTTCTTCCCGCTGCACGCCCGCGGCGCGCTGGTTCTGCCGGACGAGGAGACGGCCGGCGACCTCTACGAGGCAACGCAGGCGGTGCTGGATGCGGCCGGGCTGCCGGCCTACGAGATCTCCAACCACGCCCGACCGGGCGAGGAGAGCCGGCACAACCTGACCTACTGGCGCTACGGCGATTACGTCGGCGTCGGCCCCGGCGCGCACGGGCGGCTGACCCTGGACGGCACGAAGCTCGCCACCCGCGCCCACCGCGCCCCGGAAATCTGGCTGGAGCGCGTCGAGCGCGACGGCCATGGCGCCCACGCGCCGGAGACCGTAGGGCTGGAGGAACGCGCGTCGGAAATGCTGATGATGGGGCTGCGGCTGGCCGAGGGCGTGCCGCTCGCGCGGCTGCGGGCGGAGACCGGCCGCGACCTGCACGATCTGGCGGCCCCCGGCGCGCTGGAGCGGCTGGCCGCCGGCGGCTTCATCGAGGTGACGGCGGAGCGGCTGCGGGCGACGGAGGCCGGGCGCCAGCGGCTCAACGCCGTGCTGGCGGCACTGCTGGCCTGATCCCCGGGAGCGCTGACGACCGCGTGCCGGCCGTGCTATACCCGGGCAACGCCGCGCCGGACGTTCCGGCCCCCGAACGGCGACGCAGGGACGGGACATGAACGCACCGCTGGACGGAATTCTCGTGATCGCCCTGGAGCAGGCCGTGGCCGCTCCCTTCTGCACGTCGCGGCTGGCCGACGCCGGGGCGCGGGTGATCAAGATCGAGCGGGCCGAGGGCGATTTCGCCCGCGCGTACGACCATGTCGCGCATGGGGAGAGCGCGTATTTCGTCTGGCTCAACCGCGGCAAGGAATCCATCGTCCTCGATATCAAGCAACCGGAAGACGCCGCCCTGCTGGCCCGCATGATCGCGCGGGCCGACGTGCTGGTGCAGAACCTCGCCCCCGGCGCGGCCGAGCGGGCCGGCTTCGGGTCGGAGGCGCTGCGCGCGAAGCACCCGCGGCTGATCACCTGCGACATCAGCGGCTACGGCGAGGACGGGCCGTACCGCGACATGAAGGCGTACGACCTGCTGATCCAGTGCGAGACGGGCTTGGCGTCGATCACCGGCGCGCCGGAAGCGCCGGGCCGCGTCGGCGTGTCGGTGGCCGACATCGCCTGCGGGATGTACGCGCACGCCGGCGTGCTCCAGGCGCTGTACGAGCGGGAACGTACGGGGCGCGGCCGGGGGGTCTCTGTGTCGCTGTTCGACGCCATCGCCGACTGGATGACGGTGCCGCTGCTGCACCAGGATTATGGCGGCAAGGCGCCGCGACGGGTTGGCCTCAACCACCCGTCCATCGCCCCCTACGGTGCCTTCGCGCTCGGCGACGGGCACGCGGTGGTGATCTCCATCCAGAACGAGCGGGAATGGCGTCGCCTGTGCGAGGTGGCGCTGGAGAGGCCGGAGTTGGCGACCGACCCCCGTTTCGCCAGCGGAACCGCCCGCGTCGCCAACCGTCCGGCGCTGGACGCGGCCATCGGCGCGGTGTTCGCGGCGATGAACCGGGAGGAGGCGCGGGAGCGGCTGAGCCGAGCCGGCATCGCCTTCGGCTCCGTCAACGGGGTGGCGGAGCTGTCCACCCACCCCCAGCTCCGCCGGATCGCGGTGGACACACCCACCGGCCCGGTCTCCATGGTGGCACCGCCGCAGCGCTGGAACGACGACGCGTTCGCGCCGAATCCGGTCCCGACCATCGGCCAACACAACGAGAGTGTGCGTTGGGAGTTTGCCGAATAGTGTCGCCGGCGCGACACACCTCGCCGCCCGCTACGACCCTGCGTCCCAAAAGTAGTAGGCCGGCAGGCCTGTTCCGGTAGAATCGACGGCAAAAGAACACACGCCCCCCGTCCGAGCCGCCCACCCCCGTGGTGGCCCTGGAGAACGCCGCCATGCCGTCCTTCGCCCGTGCCGTGCTTCTCGGCACCACCGCTCTCGTCGCGTCCGTTCCCCTCCTCGCCGGTGCCGCCCACGGCGACGTGCTGTTCACTGGTACGAACGGAGTGTCTGGCTCCTGCGCGACCGGAGCGACGGCCTGCACGCTGACCGGCTACACGGTGGGTTTCCTCGGCACGGGGTCGCTGACGGTCAACAACGCCACCATCCTGACGGTCAGCGAGTTCGCCACCATCGGCGAAAGCAACGCCGGCAATGGCGAGACCGGCGCCGGCAACGGCAGCCTGCTGCTGACCGGCCGCGGCACCGAGCTGCGCACCGGCGGCAACGGCACCAGCGCCTTCCACATCGGCCGCAACGGCGCCACCGGCACGGCCCAGGTGACCAACAACGCGCTGTGGACCATCTCGGCCGGCGTGAGCGGCGACGACGCCGGCGAGGCGACGCTGTCGGTGGGGCGGAACGCCGGGGCCAACGGCCGGCTCACCATCGATGCGGGCGGACGCGTGCTGGTGCAGGACACCGGCACCAACACCGGCGACGACGGCGTGCAGATCGGTGGCACCGGGCAAAACACCAACGGCGTGGGCACGATCGTGGTGTCCGGCTCAGGCTCGCGGCTGTCGGTGCAATCGACCGCCGCGAGCGCCTATCTGAACGTGGGTCGGAATGGGACGGCGGCCAACGGCACCCTGAGCGTCCTCAACGGCGGCACGGTCGACCTGACCTCCGGCGCGCTGGACGCGGTCGTGAATGTCGGCCGCGGCGGCGCCCTCGGCACGCTGGAGGTCGCCGGCACCGGGTCCGCCCTGACGCTCTCCGCCCAGCGCGTCAGCTCGCTCCACGTCGGGCGCGACAACACCGGCACGGCCACCGTCACCTCCGGTGGCTCCGTGACGCTGTCGAGCGCCAACGGCGCCGCGGTCGTCCTCGGCCAGGAGGTCGCCGGCAACGGCACCATGACGGTGAACGGCAGCGGGTCGCGGCTGGCCCTGAGCGGCACGGGCACCAACGACCAGTCGATCATCCTGCAGGTCGGACGCTTCGGCACCGGCACCTTCCGGGTCGAACAGGGCGGAACCGTGACGGTGGACGCCGGCCAGACGGTCGCCGGCGTGCAGATCGCCCGCGAATCGGGGTCGACCGGCTCGCTTGTGGTGACCGGGGCCGGATCGTCCCTCACCGTAAGCGGCAGCGGCGCCGCCAGCGACAACGGCCCCTTCTTCCAGGTCGGCCGCGCCGGAAGCGGCCGGCTGGACGTTCTCGACGGCGGCACGCTCACCTTCAACACCGGCACTCCGCTCACCGCGGGCCTGACCATCGGCGGCACGGGCTCGGTCTCGGGGGGATCGGGTGCGATGCTGGTGTCCGGCAGCGGGTCCACGGTCACCGTCAGCGGCGGCAGCGCATCCGTGGCGGTCGGCACCAACGGCACCGGCTCGCTGGCGATCACCGACAGCGGGCGGCTGAACACGCTCGACCTGACCGTCGGCTACGCCGCGGGAAGCGTTGGCACGATGGTGATGACGTCCGGCGGTTCGGTGCGGCTGTCGGGCACCGACCAGAGGGACAGCGGCGGCGCCCAGGCCCTGATCGGTCAGGCCGGCACCGGCTCGCTGACCATGACCGGCGGCTCCACCGTCACCATCGACACCTCCGGCGGCGCCAACGGCGGCCTGTTCGTCGGTGCCGAAGCCGGCGGCCGCGGGACGGTGCTGCTCAGCGGCACCGGCACCGTGCTCGACGCCGGCTCCGAACTCGGAATCGGCTACACGGCGGGCAGCACGGCCGAGGGCGGCACCGGCAGCGTGACGGTCAACGACGGCGCCACGCTGCGCGCCACGACGGTGCGGCTCGGCAGCAGCGGCGGCTCGTCGGCCCTGTCCAAGATGCTGTCCTTCAACAGCACGGGCCGCATCGAGTCGGCGAACGTGCTGGTCAACCCCGGCGGCGTGCTGAGCGGCACCGGCACCATCACCGGCCACGTCACCCTGAACGGCGGCACGCTGACGACCGGCGGCTCGGTCGGCACCATGACCATCGGCAACGGGCTGACCGTCAATTCCGGCACCATCGAGGTGAAGGTCAACGGCCGCACCGCCGGCAGCTACGACGTCTACGCCGTCACCGGCACGGCGGAACTGAACGGCGGCACCATGCTGGTGGTCTTCGCCGACAGCTTCACCCCGGCGGAGGGTGAACGTTTCAACGTCATCCAGGCGACCGACGGCATCACCGGCACCGGCGTGACCTCCGTGCAGACCAACCTCGACGGCGTGACCGCCAGCGTCGTGCCGGCCGAACAGACCGGCGGCATCGATGTCGTGATCGTCGGCGGCACCGCCTCGGCGGCGCAGGAGGCGGAGGCAACCATCTCCACCACCGCCGAGCAGCAGACCCGCAGCGTCGTGCGCACGGTGGTGGCCGCCGTGTCCGGCCGCGTGCGCGAGGCGATGGCGGCCCGCCGCGGCCGCGCCACCGCGGGCATCGAGTCGGAGAGCGGGCTGGCCGCCGGCAATGGCGGCTCCACCGGGCTGGCCGCCTGGGCGGACGGCGGGGCGTCGCGGCTGATCAATTCGCAGACCGGCGGCAAGTTCGACGGCTGGGGCCGCACGCTGCTGGTGGGCGCCGACTACACGGTCGGCAGCCTCGTGCTGGGCGCTGCCGTGGGTCTGGAGCGGTCCACCCTGTCGATCCAGCAGAACGACGGCGACCGCAAGGCGCATGGCGGCTCGCTGGTCGCCTACGCCGGCTATCTCATCGACGACACCTTCAGCGCCGATGTGCAGGTGGCGGCCGGCCGTCTGTCCAACCGCCTGCGCGAGATGCGCGGCGGGGTGGTGGACACCGGCAATTTCGACAGCAACCGGCTGATCGTCGCCGCCAACCTGACCGCCGTCCACACGGTGTCGGACTGGACCATGACCGGCATCGTCGGCACCAGCTTCAGCCGCGAGCGGTTCGACAGCTACAGCACCGACGCCGGGCTGCGGGTGGACCCCGGCTCGGTCTATCTGGGGCAGCTGCGCGTCGGCGGCGAGCTGTCCTACGCGGTGTCGCCCACCATCAATCCCTATGTCGCCGCCAGCTACGAGGTGGACGTGCGCTCCAGCGAGAACGGCGACCGCAACGGCGCCGTGCTGGGTGCGGGCCTGCGCGCGGCGCTGGCCGACAACTTCACGGTCGGCGTCTTCGGCTCGGCCCAGGTGCTGCGCCGCGACGACGAGAACTACGCCATCGCGGTGAACGGCCGGTACAGCTTCTGACCGGCCGTTCTCCCAGCTTCAGATCCGCTCGAACACGGCGGCGATGCCCTGGCCGCCACCGATGCACATGGTGACGAGCGCGTAGCGGCCGCCGGTGCGGTGCAGCTCGTGGATGGCCTTGATGGTGATGATGGCGCCGGTCGCCCCCACCGGGTGGCCGAGCGAAATCCCGGAGCCGTTGGGGTTCACCTTCGCCGGGTCGAGCCCCAGCTCGCGGGTCACGGCGCAGGCCTGGGCCGCGAAGGCCTCGTTGGATTCGATCACGTCGAGGTCGGCGACCGACAGGCCGGTGCGCTCCAGCACCTTGCGGCTGGCCGGGATCGGGCCGATGCCCATCACCTCCGGCTCGACGCCCGCGTGGGCGTAGCCGACGAGGCGGGCCAGCGGCTTCAAGCCCAAGGCGTCGGCCCGCGCGGCGTCGGCCAGCACCACCGCCGCCGCCCCGTCGTTGATGCCGGACGCGTTGCCGGCGGTCACCGTGCCGTCCTTCTTGAACACCGGCTTCATCTTCGCCAGCCCCTCGGGCGTGACGTCGGCGCGGACATGCTCGTCGGTGTCGAACGTGACGGGGCCCTTGCGGCTGGGGATCACCAACGGGACGATCTGGTCCTTGAAGCGCCCTCCGGCGATGGCGCGGGCGGCGCGGCGCTGGCTTTCCAGCGCCAGCGCGTCCTGCGCCTCGCGGTCGATGCCGTAGCGGGCGGCGACGTTCTCCGCCGTGATGCCCATGTGCACCTTGTGCCAGGGATCGTGCAGGATGCCGACCATGTAGTCGACCAGCGCGCCGTCGCCCATCCGGGCGCCCCAGCGCATGGCCGGCGCGATGAAGGGGCCGCGGCTCATCGCCTCCGCACCGCCGCCGATCGCCACGTCCGCGTCGCCCAGCAGGATCGACTGCGCCGCCGAGACGATGGCCTGGAGACCGGAACCGCAGAGCCGGTTGACGTTCATGGCCGGCACCTCTTTGGGGATGCCGGCGTCGATCGCCGCCACGCGGCTGAGATAGGCGTCGTTGGTCTCGGTCGGGATGACGTTGCCCATCACCACATGCCCCACCGCGTCGGCCGGAGCACCCGAACGCTCCAGCGCCGCCTTGACCGCCGTCGTGGCGAGGCTGGTGAGGGGCACGTCCTTCAGCGCGCCGCCGAAGGTGCCGATGGCGGTGCGGGCGGTGCCAACGATGACGATGTCGCGGGACATGCGGGGTCTCCAGGGGGGTGGGGTTGGTCATGGAAAGCCCTCTCCCCGGTGGGGAGAGGGTCAGTACAGCGCCTCGATCTCGGCGGCGTATTTCGTCTGGATGTTGGAGCGGCGGACCTTCATCGTCGCCGTCACCTCGTCGTCGTCGTGGTCCAGCTCCTTGGTCAGCAAGTGGAACTTGCGGATGTGGGAGACCGGGGCCAGGCCGGCGTTGGCCTCGTCGATCTCGCGCTGGACCAGCTCGCGCACGGCGGGGTGTTCGGCCAGGCTGCGGAAATGGGTGTAGGGGATGCCCTGCTCCTCCGCCCACTGGCCCACCGTCTCCCCGTCGATCTGGATGAGGGCGGAGACGTAGCGGCGGGATTCGCCGATGACGATGCATTCCTTGATGTAGGGGCTGGACTTCGCCGCGTTCTCGATCTCCGACGGGCTGAGGTTCTTGCCGCCCGCGGTGATCATGATGTCCTTCAGCCGGTCCACCACGCGGAACTGCCCGTCCACCAGCTCCACCACGTCGCCGGTGTGCAGCCAGCCGTCGCGGATGCTCTGGGCCGTCGCCTCCGGGTTCTTGTAATAGCCGGCGAAGACGGCGCCGGAGCGGATCAGCAGTTCGCCATGCTCGCCCACCCGCGCGTCGGCACCCAGGATGGCGGGGCCGACGCAGCCAGGCACGCGCTGGGACAGATACTGCCCCGTCACCATGCCCGAGGTCTCGGTGAGGCCGTAGACCTCCACCAGCGGCACGCCCAGCGTTCGGAAGAAACGCACGATGCGCGGCGAGATGGGGGCGGCCCCGGTCATCACCACACGGGCATTGCGCAGACCGATGTAGTTCTGGAGCGCGCGGAACACCAGCCAGTACCAGAACCCGAAGGTCAGGCGGGCCGCGAGGGGCCGTTTCGCCGGCTCCGTCTCCGCCCACGGCTCGCACGCCGCCATGGCGCGCTCGAACAGGCGGCGTCGCAGGCCCCCGGCCTCCCCGATCTTGATGGCGATGGCGGAGTGCAGCTTTTCCCAGATGCGCGGCACGCCGAGGAAGACGCTGGGCGCCACCTCCCGCAGATCCTCCTGCACCGTGCGGATGGACTCGCCGAAATTGACGGTGGAGCCGAGATAGATCGGCGCGAAGTTGGTCAGCATCTGCTCCGCCACATGGCAGAGCGGCAGATAGGACAGGTGCGTGCTGTCCGCCGTCATCCCCAGCCGCTCGATCAGGCCGGGGGCGACCGCCCGGATGTTGACGTAGCTGAGCATCGCCCCCTTGGGCTTGCCGGTGGAGCCCGAGGTGTAGATCATCAGCGCGATGTCATCGAGCCGCTGGATGTCGATCAGCGCGTCGGCGCGGCCCGGCTCCCGCGCGTGCAGCTCCGCCCCCAGCCGCTCCACCGCCTCGAAGCCGATGACGCGGTCGGGGCTGGTGCGGCGCAGCCCGTCCATGTCCATGACGATGATGCGCTTGAGGCGGGGAAGCTGGTCCCAGCACTCCAGCACCTTGTCGGCCTGCTCCTGGTCCTCGCAGACCACGAACTCCGCGTCGGCGTGGCCCAGCACATAGGCCACCTCGTTCGCCGGGCTGGTGGAGTAGACGCCGATGGCGACCGCCCGCACGATGCCGCAGCCGAGCTGCGCGAACACCCATTCCTGCCGGTTCTCGGCGAGGATGCCGACATGCCCCGGCTCCGACAGGCCGAGCGCCAGCAGCCCCAGCCCGAAGTCGCGGGCGCGCTCGAAGTAACGGCCCCAGGTGACGGGGTTCCAGATGCCGAACTCCTTCTGGCGCAGGGCGACGCGGCCGGGCTGCCGGCGCGCCTGCTCGCGCAGCATCTGGGGAAGGGTGAGTTCGGGAAGCCCGTGTTCGTGGATCGTCGGTGCGGTCATGACAGCCACCGTTTGCGGCGCTTGTAGTGTT
Organism: Azospirillum oleiclasticum; assembly: GCF_013423485.1. Classification (GTDB taxonomy): domain Bacteria; phylum Pseudomonadota; class Alphaproteobacteria; order Azospirillales; family Azospirillaceae; genus Azospirillum; species Azospirillum oleiclasticum. Next base: position 23,367 of record NZ_JABFFR010000050.1, on the reverse strand, counting down.
TGATGTCGCGGTAGCTCCTGGCCCCGCCCTCCCCGCCCAGGCCCAGGTAGAACTCGCGCACGTCCTGGTCGCGGGTCAGCCGCTCGACCGGACCGTCGATGACGATGCGGCCGGATTCCATGATGTAGCCGTAGTTGGCGACGGCGAAGGCGATGGCGGCGTTCTGCTCCACCAGCAGCATGGAGACGCGCTGCTCGGCGTTGATGCGGGCGATGATGGTGAAGATCTCCTCCACCAGCTTGGGCGACAGGCCCAGCGACGGCTCGTCCAGCAGGATGAGCTGCGGCTCCGCCACCAGCGCGCGGCCGATGGCCAGCATCTGCTGCTCGCCACCCGACAGGTAGCCGGCGCGCACGCCGCGGCGGGTGTGCAGGTTGGGGAAATACTCGTAGACCAGATCGAAGCGGGCGGCGGCGGAACCGGTGCGGGCGTAGGTGGCGGCGACGAGGTTCTCGTCCACCGTCAGATCCTCGAAGATGCGGCGGCCCTCCATCACATGGAAAAGGCCGGAACGCACCAGCTCGTGCGGGCGCAGGGTCGACACGTCGGTGCCGGCGAAGCGGATGGAGCCGGCGCTGACCGCCCCGTTCTCCAGCGACAACAGGTTGGAGACGGCCTTCAGCGTGGTGGACTTGCCCGCCCCGTTGGAGCCGAGCAGGGCCACGATCTCCCCCTTCGGCACCGCCAGCGACAGGCCGCGCAGCACCTGGATGGTCTTCTTGTAGATGACCTCGATGTTGGTGACCTCGAGGATCGGGGCCGCGGTCATGGGCGGGGTGGCTCCGGGGGTGGGGTGGGGAGTGGTCGAGGTGAGCCCCCACCAAGCCCTCCCCCGTCGCAAGATGGGGGAGGGTCGGGGTGGGGGCGCAGCGCGTAAACGTGGAACGCCCGCGATCACGCCTCCAGCTTGATCCAGTCCGAGGCCGGGACCATCAGCTTCTTCTGAACGTCGGCGCGGTAGATGCGCCCCACCGGGATGCTGTTGCCGGGGATGGAGATCGGCACGCCGATGATGCCGCCGGTGTCGAAATCCTTGATGGAGTTCAGCGACGCCTTCAGCGTCTTGCCGTTCAGATCCTGGCCGGATTCCAGCGTGCGCTTGACCGCCTCGGTCATCAGCATGGCGGTCAGGAAGCCCTGCATGTAGGCGGTGGACTGGTATTCGGGCCGCATCTGGCGGATCTTCGCCAGCATCGGCGCGTTGCCCTCCGTGTCGTAGTAGTAGCGGTAGGGCATGACACCCATGAAGCCGTCGGCCAGATCGCCCATCTTCTGGACCATGGAGTTGTCCATGCTCCAGAAGGTGCCCATGAAGCGGCTGGTCATGCCCATCTGCTTGGCCTGGGCGATGAACTCCGGGATCGGGGCCATCACGTAGCCGTGGAAGATGGTGAAGTCGGGTGCGGCGCGGCGCAGCTTCAGCACCTCGGTGGAGATGTCGACGCTGCCGGGCGGGGTGACGATCTTCTCCACCACCTTCAGCCCCTGCTCGACCGCCTTCTTCTCGGACGTGGCGATGGGGTCGCGGCCGAACTCGGTGTCGGAATGGACGAAGGCGACCTTCGCCCCCGGCTTCTCCTTCGCGATGTAGCGCAGCAGGATGCCGACCATCTCGGTGTAGTCGGGACCGGCCATGAATTGCAGCGGGAACTTCTTCGGGTCGTTGAGTTCCGACGCGAAGGACGCACCGGCCATGATCATGCCGCCGTTGCGCTCCAGCTCCGGGTTGATGGTCTTGGAGAAGCCGGTGCTGTCGCCGTAGTAGAGGGTCGGCTTCTCCTGCGCCACCAGCTTGTTGAAGACGGCGACGGAGGCATCGACCTTGTAGGCGGTGTCCTCGAAGGCGAAGCGCAGCTTGCGGCCTTTGATGCCGCCGGCGTCGTTGACGATCTTCACATAGTCGGAAATGCCGGCGTGGATGCCGATGCCGGCGAAGGCGAAGACCCCGGTCATCGGGATCGAGCCGCCGAGCACGATGTCGGCCCCCTGCGCCCAGGCCCCGCCGCCGAACGGCAGCGCCGCCGCCGCCCCGGCCCCCAGCGCCAGACCCCCGAATCCCCGCCGCGTCATGGTGAGCATAGCCGTTCCTCCCCTGTCGTTTGTATGGTCACGTCTTGAAAGGCCAGAGATGGAAGAAGCGCCGGGTGCGCCGCCACATCTCGGCGAGACCCTGCGGCTCGAAGATCAGGAAGCCAACGATCATCGCGCCGAACACCACCGTGCGCACCGGCGACAGATGCACCGCCGCGTCCGGCCAGACCGGGGTGACGAAGCCGACCAGCAGCTTCAGGAACTCCGGCACCAGCGTCATGAAGACGGCACCCAGGATGCCGCCGAGGATGGTCCCCATGCCGCCGACGATGATCGCCGCCAAGAGGAAGATGGACAGCAGCAGCGGAAAGCTCTCCGGCGTCACCACCCGGAAGAAATAGGCCCACAGACCCCCGGCCACCCCGGCGTAGAAGGACGCCAGCGCGAAGCTGGTCAGCTTCGTGCGCAAGAGCGGGATGCCCAGCACCTCGGCCGAGATGTCGCGGTCGCGCACGGCGATGAAGGCCCGCCCCACCCGCGTGCGGAACAGGTTGGCCGCCCCCAGCAGAAGCAGCACCGTGATCGGCATGATCAGCCAGTAGAGCTTGAAGGGCGTGTCGAGCGCCATGCCGAAGAACGCGGCCGGCGGCACGTTGATGCCCGACACACCGCGCGTCACCGACGTCCAGTTGGCGAAGACGAAATGCAGGATGAAGGAGGCGGCGATGGTGGCGATGGCGAGGTACAGCCCCTTCACCCGCAGGCTGGGCAGCCCAAAGACCATCCCCACCCCGGCGGCGACGAGGCCGCCACCCAAGAGGTTGAGCAGCACCGGCGTGCCCAGCCGCGCCTCCATGACGGCGACGGTGTAGGCCCCCACCCCCATGAAGGCGGCCTGCCCCAGGCTGACCAGACCGGTGTAGCCGGTGAGGATGTTGAGCCCGGTGACGCTGATCACGTTGATCGCCGCCAGCCCGGCCAGGAACAGCCAGTACTGGTCGGCCAGGAAGGGGAAGAGGGCGAGCGCCGCCAGCAGGATCGCGAACCACACCCGCTGCACGGCGGTGTCGAACAGCGCCTCGTCGGCGGCGTAGGTCTCCTTGGCGGTGGCGATGCGCATGGCCTCAGAGCCTCTCGATCTCGCGGGTGCCGAACAGGCCGTAGGGGTGCACCATCAGCACCGCCACCAGCAGGGAGAAGGTCGCCAGCAGCTTGAACTCGCCGCCCAGATAGGCCCCGGCGAGTGCTTCGACCAGACCGACCAGCAGCCCGGCCACCAGCGCGCCCGGCACGCTGTCCAGCCCGCCGACGATCACCACCACCAGCACCGACAGCCCGAACACCCCCATGGTTGAGCTGATGCCGCCGATGGAACCCACCAGGATGCCGGCCCCCGCCGCCACCATGCAGGCGACGATCCAGGCCAGCGAGAAGACGCCCGGCACGTTGATGCCCACCGAATAGGCCGCCGCCTGATCGCTGGCCGTGGCGCGCAGCGCCACCCCGCCGCGCCAGAAGCGGAACAGCAGCACGAAGACGGCGATCACCGCCGCGGCGACCATGAAGCCGTAGCCGATCTTGGGCGCCAGGAAGGCATCGCCGATCAGGATCGGCGTGTTGGGCATGAACTCCGGCAGGCGGTGCGGGTCGGCGGTCCAGATCAGCTCGACCACCCCCACCAGCATGCTGCCCAGCCCCACCGTGACCATGAAGACGGAGATCGGGCTTTCCCCCAGCATCGGGCGGATGATGGTGCGCTCGACCACCGCGCCGAAGACGCCCGCCACCGCCAGCGCCCCCAGCGCCGCCACCCACCAGGGCAGCGCCCAGCCGGCGGCCAGCCCGAAGAAGGCGTAGGCGCCCAGCATCAGGATCTCGCCGATGGCGAGGTTCACTACGCGGGTGGCCTTGTAGATGATGACGAAGGCCAGCGCGGTCAGCGCGTAGAGCCCGCCGGTGCCGAGCCCGGCCAGGCTGACCTCCGCCAGCAGCAGCCAGTCCATCTCCATCACGCCACCTCCCGCGTCTCGGGAAGGCGGGTCTCGGCGGCGACGCGGCGACGCAGGTCGGCGACGTCACCGGTGCCGAGATAGGCGGCGGCGACCTCCGGGTTGGCCTGAACCTCCCGCGGGGTGCCCTGGGCGATCATCTGCCCGAAGTTGAGCACGACCACATGGTCGGAGATGTCCATCACCATGCCCATGTCGTGCTCGACCATCAGCACCGGCACGCCCCATTCCTCGCGCACGTCGAGGATGAAGCGGGCCATGTCCTCCGTCTCCTCGCGGTTCATGCCGGCGACCGGCTCGTCCAGCATCAGCAGCCGCGGCCGCATGGCGAGCGCGCGGGCCAACTCCACCCGCTTCTGCAGGCCGTAGGGCAAGGAGGCGACCGGCGCCTTGCGGATGTGGTCGATCTCCAGGAAGTCGATGATGCGCTCCTCGACCTCGCGGCGCAGTTCCACCTCCTCCCGCCGGGCGCGGCCAAAATAGAACAGCGCGTCGAGCAGCCCGGTCTTCATGTGGGCGTGGCGGCCGAGCTTGATGTTGTCGAGCACCGTCATGCCGCGGAACAGCGCGATGTTCTGGAAGCTGCGGGCGAGGCCGAGCTTCGCGCGCTCCGGCGGGTGCAGGTGGTCGATGGGCTTGCCGTCCACCCGCACCGTGCCGGTGGACTTGTAGAAGCCCGAGATGCTGTTGAAGAGCGAGGTCTTGCCGGCCCCGTTGGGGCCGATGACCGAGGTGATGGAGCCCGGCTGCACCGCGAAGCTTACCCCGTTCAGCGCGCGGATGCCGCCGAAGGACAGGGAGAGGTTCTCGACCTCCAGGACCGGGGTGGCGGGTGCGGCGTCAGCGCCCATGGAAGTCCGCCCGCCGCTTGCCGAAGAAGGCCTCGATCCCCTCCTTGAAATCCTCCGTCCCGGCGGACGCGCAGAAGGCGTCGGCTTCCGCCGCGAGCTGGCTTTCCAGCCCGCTGGTCCAGGATTGCCGCAGCAGCCGGCGGATGCCGGCGTAGGCGCGGGTGGGACCGGCGGCCAGACGGGCGGCCAGCGCCGCCGTCTCCTCCGCCAACGCCGCCGCCGGCACCACCCGGTTGACGAGGCCGAGGCGCAGCGCGTCCGACGCGTCGATGGTGTCGGCCAGTAGCGCGATCTCCATCGCCCGGCGCAGCCCGACCAGCCGCGGCAGGTTGTAGGTGCTGGAGCCGTCCGGCGTGGTGCCGATGCGGGCGTAGGCCAGCGTGAACTTGGCATCGTCGGCGGCGATGCAGAGGTCGGTTGCCATGGCGACGCTCATCCCCGCCCCGGCCACCGGTCCATGGACCGAGGCGATCACCGGCGCCTCCAGCCGGTCGAGGATCATCAGCCCCTCGTGCAGGGCCTCGATGATGGTGCGGGCGATGTCCGCCGCCCCGTCGGCGCGGAAGCGGGCGAGGTCGCCGCCGGCCATGAAGCCGCGCCCGTTGCCGGCGATCACCAGCACCCGCGTGCCGTCCTCCGCCACCGCGCGGCAGGCGTCGCGGAAGGCCGCCGCGGTGGGTTCGTCGAGCGCGTTGAGGACGGAGGGCCGGTTGAAGCGGATCGTCGAAACCGCGCCGTCGCGCGACAACAGGACCGGTGCGGTCGGCTCGCCCACGAACTCCTCCCCGATTGCTTTCTTATGGGCCGTCCCGGCGTTTACTGCCGGGAAGCCATGTTACCGGGGAGTAGGATAACGGTTTCAATTCGCGCCGTCAATGGTATGATGAACGAACAATATGCCGCACCGCGCGGCGGGGGAAGAGGACGGACCATGACGGATTCGCCGTGGAAGGCCGCCGGCGACCGGCAGAGCGAGCGGGAGGCGAAGCGCATCGCCGTTCTGACGGTGGCGGCGCAGGCGTTCAACGAGACCGGCTACCACGCCACCTCGCTGGACGACATCGCCCGCCGCCTCAACGTCAGCAAGCCGACCATCTACTATTACGTGAAGAACAAGGAGGAGATCCTGTTCGAGTGCGCCCGCATGGGCCTCGAACTCATGGAGGAGGCGGCGAACGAGGTCATCGGCTCCGGCGGGTCCGTCTATGACGAGCTGATCGCCGTCATGCACAAATACGCGGAGATCGTGACGATGGACTTCGGCATGTGCCTGATCCGTGTCGGCGAGGAACCGCTGAACGCGGAAAGCCGGCGCACGCTGCGCACGCTGAAGCGCGGCATCGACGCCAAGTTCCGCAGCCTGATCCAGCGCGGAATCGAGGCGGGGGAGATCGTGCCCTGCGACGCCAAGGTCGCCGCCTTCATGCTGGCGGGCGCGCTGAGCTGGATCGCCCGCTGGTACCGCCCCGACGGCCCCCTCACCCCGCAACAGATCGCCGATCAGCACATCGCGCTGATCATGAGCGGCCTGCGGGTGCGGGGAGGCTGAGGCCGGGGCCGTACCGGCGCTTCCGTCGGTCCGGTCAGGGCGTCGAGGCCGTCCCGGCGTCGGCCTTGCGCTGCTCCCGGTCCATGTCGCGGAAGCGTTCTGCCGCCTCGTGCAGGCTGTCCTGGCTGGCGTTGCCAGGCACCGGGATGCCGGCGTCCGGGCCCGGGGCGCTGTCGGCGGCGCTGTCCGCGGCGGACGAGGCGCCCTCCCCGTCCAGCTCACGCCGTGCCTGGTGCCAATGCTCCTCGTGCCGGCCGTCGGGGCGGCCTTCGCTTTCCCACAGCTCGTAGGCGCGGTCGCGGATTCGGGTGTCGTCCATGGCGGCGGTCCTCACCGGTCGGGTTGCGAAGGTTGGGAGATTTCGTCGAGCGCCGTGTGCACCGCGGCGTCATCCTTGGCGTCGGTCGCCAGATCGCCCAGCGCCACGATGCCGACCAGGCGCTTCTGCCCGTCGATCACCGGCAGGCGCCGGATCTGCCGGTCACCCATCACGCGGGTGACCTCGATCATGGGGTCGTCCTCGTAGCAGACGGTCGGCGCGTCGGTCATGACCGACGAGACCGTCGCGTCGTCGGGCCCCAGCCCGACTGACGTGGCGCGCACGGTGATGTCGCGGTCGGTCACCATACCGACCAGCCGCTCCCCGTCGCACACCGGCAGCGAGCCGATGTTCAGCTCGTCCATCAGCGCCGCGGCGCGCCGGATGGTGTCGTTCGGCGACACCACCTGCACGTCGCGGGTCATCAGATCGCGGACCTTCATGCGTCGCTCCTGTCATTCCCTGGCGGATCAACAGGGCGCAGGGCGCGACGTTGCGTCAGGTCAGCGCGGCGCTCGGGGCGGTGACGGCGTGCTCCTTCAGCACCGCCTCCGACACCGAGGACACCTCGACCAGCTGCACCTCGTAGCCCCAGAGGTTGGCGATGTGGCGGAGCACCGCCTTGGCATCGGCCTCGTCCAGCAGCACGCCGTTGGTGACGCGGTGGTTGAGGATCAGCTTGCGGTCGCCGGCGAGGTCGACGTCCACGACCTGGATGTCCGGCTCCAGATAGCCGAGGTCGTACTGGCGGGCCAGCATGCGGCGGATCTGCCGGTAGCCGCGCTCGTTGTGGATGGTGTCCACCAGCAGATACGGGTCCTCGCTGTCGTCGCGCACCGAGAACAGCTTCAGTTTGCGGATCAGGTGCGGGCTGAGGTACTGGAGCACAAAGCTCTCGTCGCGGTAGTTGGCCCACGCCTCGCGCAGCGCCCCCATCCCGTCGCCGCGACCGGCGATGTCGGGGAACCACTGGCGGTCCTCGTCGGTCGGGTTCTCGCAGATGCGCTGGATGTCCTGCATCATCGCGAAGCCCAGTGCGTAGGGGTTGATGCCCGAGAAGCGCGGGTCGTCGAATTCCGGCTGGAACACCACCGAGGTGTGCGAATGCAGGAACTCCAGCATCGCCCCCTCGTCGATCATCCCCTTCTCGTGCAGACGGTTCATGATCGTGTAGTGGGTGTAGGTGGCGCAGCCCTCGTTCATCAGCTTGGTTTGCTTCTGAGGGTAGAAATACTGCGCGATGTGGCGGACGATGCGGAGAAGCTCGCGCTGCCAGTGCTCCAGCCGCGGCGCCTTCTTCTCCAGGAAATACAGCAGGTTCTCCTCGGGCAGGCCGAGCAGCTTGCGCCGTTCCGACGCGCTGCGCGAGCCCTGGCGTGATCCCGTCGGCTTGGGCACCGTGCGCCACAGGTCGTTGAAGGTCTGCTCCTGGTACTCCTGGCGCTCACGCTCCCGCTTCTGCTCCAGCCGAAGGTCGAGCGGGCGCTTCTTGGGGTATTTGTGCACGCCCTGGTTCATGATGGCGTGGGCGGCGTCCAGCACCCGCTCCACCGCCGGCAGGCCGTAGCGGTCCTCGCACTGCGAGATGAAGCTCTTGGCGAACTCCAGATAGTCGAGGATGCCCTCCGCGTCCGTCCATTGCAGGAAGAGCTGGTTGTTCTTGAAGAAATGATTGTGCCCGAATGCGGCGTGGGCGATCACCAGCGTCTGCATCGTCATGGTGTTCTCTTCCATGATGTAGCTGATGCAGGGGCTGGAATTGATGACGATCTCGTAGGCGAGGCCGCGCAGGCCCTTGCGGTAGAGCATCTCGTCGCGCGCGAAATGCTTGCCGAAGGACCAGTGCTTGTACATCAACGGCATGCCGATCGAGGAGTAGGCATCGAGCATCTGCTCGGCGGTGATCACCTCGATCTGGTTGGGGTAGGTGCTGAGCCCCATCTCCTTCGACGCGATGGTGTCGATCGCGTCGTAGACGCGCTTGATCTTGTCGTAATCCCAGTCGGCACCCTGATACAGCAGGCCCTCGGGCTTGGCGATGACGGTGGTCATGGGCGTCGCCCTCCTCAGGCGCCGGCCTTTTCGCGGGCGAAAAGGTCGCGGAATACGGGGAAGATTTCGCGGCGCGAGCGGACGCGGCGCATGGCGAGCGGCAGGTCGGGCCGCTGCACCAGCTTGTAGGTGCGCCACAGCTCGGTCTCGCGGCCCAGCGCCGACAACCCCATGTTGTGCTCGGCCGCCACCTCGATGTAGGCGAAATACTGGCAGAGCGGCAGGATCTGGTCGCGCAGCAGGGCGGCCGAGCGGGCGTTGTCCGACGACATGTTGTCGCCGTCCGACGCCTGGGCCGCGTAGATGTTCCACTCGTTGTCGGGGTAGCGCTCGGCGACGATGCGCTTCATCTCCTCCAGCGCCGTCGACACCACGGTGCCGCCGGTCTCGGTGGAATAGAAGAACGTCTCCTCGTCCACCTCCTTGGCCTCGTGGGTGTGGCGGATGAAGACGATGTCGACCGACCGGTAGCGCCGCTTCAGGAACAGGTAGAGCAGCATGAAGAAGCGCTTGGCGAGGTCCTTCATGTGCTCGGTCATCGAGCCCGACACGTCCATCAGGCAGAACATCACCGCCTGGGCGATCGGCTTCGGCACCGTCTCGAAGCGGTTGTAGCGGACGTCGATCGGGTCGATGAAGGGGATGCGCCGGGCGCGGAAGACGTGGCGTTCCAGCGCGTGGCGCAGCTCCTGCAACCGGTCCGGATCCGCCCCGCTCTCCTCCAGCGCGGCGATCTCCTCCTCCAGCTCCGTCATCTCCGACGCCTTCGGCCGCTTCAGCGCGATGCGGCGCGACAGGCTGTTGCGCATGGTGCGCACGAGGTTGAGATTGGCGGGCGATCCCGACACCGAATAGCCGGCCCGCGTCAGCGAGTGGGATTCCGACTGCTTGACCTTCTGCTTCACCAGATCGGGCAGTTCGAGGTCTTCCAGGAAGATGTCCAGGAACTCCTCGCGGGAGAGGACGAAGCGGAAATCATCCTCCCCGTCGCCATCCGGGCTGCCCTCGTTGCCGCGCCCGCCGCCCTGCTCGGGCCGCGGGATGGTGTCGCCTTCCACATACTGCTTGTTGCCGGGCACGACATAGTCGCGCACGCCGCCCGAGCCGGCCCGGTGCAGCGAGGGCTCCCGCACGCCGCCGGTGGAGATGCTGATCTTGTCGCCGCTCTCGATGTCCTGGATGCCGCGCTTGCCGGACGCTTCGCGCACCGCCTTGACGACCTGCTCCTTCGCACGGCGAAGGAAGCGCTGGCGGTTGGCCAGGCTCTTGCCCTGCGGGTTCAGGCGGCGGTCGATGATGTTCATCAATGGGGAGCCCTCACCATCATCCATTCAGCTCTTCGACCGGGGAAGAGGCCGGCGTCAGCCGGCCTGCTTCACCCGCATGTACCACTCGACCAGCCGCCGCACCTGCCGCTCCGTGTAGCCGCGGGTCATCATGCGGACCACGAACTCGGTGTGCTTCTTCTCCGTGTCGCTGTCCTTCTTGGACCCGAAGGAGATGACCGGCAGCAGATCCTCGACCTGCGAGAACATACGCTTCTCGATGACCTCGCGGATCTTCTCGTAGCTGGTCCAGGACGGGTTGCGGCCGTTGTTGGCGGCGCGGGACCTGAGCGCGAACTTGACCACCTCGTTGCGGAAGTCCTTGGGGTTGGCGATGCCCGCGGGCTTCTCGATCTTGGTCAGCTCCTGGTTCAGCAGCTCCCGGTTCATCAGCTGGCCGGTGTCCGGATCCTTGAAGTCCTGGTCCTCGATCCACGCGTCGGCGTAATCGACATAGCGGTCGAACAGGTTCTGGCCGTAATCGTGATAGGATTCCAGATACGCCTTCTGGATCTCGTTGCCGATGAACTCCGCATAGCGCGGCGCCAGCTCGGCCTTGATGAACTCCATGTAGCGCTTTTCGATCTCGTCGGGGAACTGCTCCCGGCGGATCGACTGTTCCAGGATGTACATCAAATGGACCGGATCGGCGGAGATCTCGGTCGAGTCATAGTTGAAGGTGGCGGCCAGGACCTTGAAGGCGAAGCGGGTGGAGATGCCGTCCATCCCCTCGTCGACGCCGGCCTGGTCCTTGTACTCCTGCATCGACTTGGCCTTGGGGTCGGTCTCCTTGACGCTCTCGCCGTCATAGACCCGCAGCTTGGAATAGATGCTGGAGTTCGGATGCTCGCGCATGCGCGACAGGACGGAGAAACGCGCCAGCATCTGCAGGGTGGACGGCGCGCAGGGCGCCTGCGACAGGTCGGAGCCCTGGATCAGCTTCTCGTAGATGCGCTGCTCCTCGGTCACCCGCAGGCAGTAGGGCACCTTGATCACGCAGATGCGGTCGATGAAGGCTTCGTTGTTCTTGTTGTTCTTGAAGGTCTGCCACTCCGCCTCGTTGGAGTGGGCGAGGATGATGCCCTGGTAGGGGATGGCGCCGATGTTCTCCGAGCCGACATAGTTCCCCTCCTGCGTGGCGGTCAGGAGCGGGTGGAGCATCTTGATGGGCGCCTTGAACATCTCCACGAATTCCATGATGCCCTGGGTGGCCCGGTTCAGGCCGCCGGAGAAGCTGTAGGCATCCGGATCGTTCTGGCTGAAGATCTCCAGCTTGCGGATATCGACCTTGCCGACGAGCGAGGAAATGTCCTGGTTGTTCTCGTCGCCCGGCTCGGTCTTGGTCACGCAGATCTGGCGCAGCTTGCTGGGGTGCACCTTGACCACGCGGAAGCGCGAGATGTCGCCGCCGAACTCGTCCAGACGCTTCACCGCCCACGGGCTCATCAGACCGGTCAGACGGCGGCGCGGGATGCCGTAGCGCTCCTCCAGCAGTTCGCCCATCTCGTCCGGGTTGAACAGGCCCAGCGGGCTCTCGAAGAGCGGGCTGACCTCCTTGCCGGCCTTCAGCACATAGACCGGGCATTTCTCCATCAACGTCTTCAACCGTTCGGCGAGCGAGGACTTGCCGCCGCCGACCGGACCCAGCAGGTAAAGGATCTGCTTGCGCTCCTCCAGACCCTGGGCGGCGTGACGGAAGAAGCCGACGATCCGCTCGATCGTCTCCTCCATCCCGTAGAAGTCGGCGAAGGCCGGATAGACCTTCATGGTGCGGTTCATGAAGATCCGGCCGAGCCGCGGGTCCTTGGAGGTGTCCACCACTTCCGGCTCGCCGATCGCCGCCAGGATGCGCTCGGGTGCCGACGCGTACATCATCGGATCGTCACGGCAGGCCTGGAGGTATTCGGTGAGGGACATCTCCACCTCGCGGCGGCCCTCGTAGGTTTGTGCGTATCGTGCGAACAGTTCGTCGGCCGGGAACATTCGTTGCTCCGTGTGTCTGAACACTAGGGATGGCGGTTCCGCTGCGGCCTCGATGCGGCGCAGGCGGAGCGCGTTCGAACATCCGGAAGGCGTGTCAGGAGCCGATGCCCCGCAGCACCCCCGCTCACCGTTGAAGCCCAATCTTTTTCGCGGTTGCCACTCAAATGCCGGAAACCCGCAGTGCCACCGATTCTGAATGTAAGGCGCGCCGTAGGGCTTTCCAGCGACGATTGATGGATAGTCCGGGAGTCCATGGCGCCGGCCGGGACTGGACGGACGGGCCGGGGCCGGCCGGAACCGGACCGGTCTGGATGGTGTCGGGTTGTCGGTGGCGTCGGTGTAGGGCCGTGCTTGGCGGCGGCGGAACCGGGGTCCCGAAGCCGCGCCGTGGGGACAAGCTCGGCGCCATGAATCACGCCATCATCCTCCAGAGCTTCGATGCGTCGATATCCGACGCAACACGACCAGAGTAGCCGTTCGGCCGTCCAACAAAAGTTAAAAATGCAGCGCCCGCCTTTATCGGCATCACAGTTCCTCAAATAACACACGCGCCGGACCGCCCGATCCAGTCTCCCGAAGAGGGGGACGGCGGGGTATCACGGCATGACAATATGGCGAAAACCGGGATTTCCGGGCGAGTCCGTACGCTCCGGCGTGGTTGTCCAGACGTTGCGCTCGGCGTTGTGACAACCTCCGGGACAGGATAACCACCCTTGCCGGCCGGAAGCGATCAGCCGAGGCAGCGGCCGAGCGTGTCGCGCAATGCGTCCGGCGTCACCGGCTTGACGATGAAGATGTCGGCGCCGAGGTCGCGGGCCTCGGCCATGCGGCCCTCGTCCGCACGGTTGGTCATGAACACGACCGGCAGCGACCGCAACGGCTCCGCTCCACCGCGCAGGCCGCGCAGGAAACCCAACCCGTCCAGCGGCTTCATCTCCACGTCGCAGAGCACGACGTCGGGCGCATGCTCCCGCACCGCGGCCAGCCCCGCTTCCCCGTCGCCCGCCTGATGGACGGCCTTGAAGCCCAGGCCGCCCAGCATCCGCGCCAGGACCATCCGGGTGAAGGTCTCATCCTCGATGACAAGCACGGAAAAGTTGCCGAACGCGCTGGCCGACATGGGGTCCTCCGGAGGGCGCCGCCGTCCCTGATGTCCGATGGCCCTGTTTACGCTGGCCACAGGCCGGAGCGCAACCGCGCTCGCTCGGGCCCCCCGGGAACCACCCGGTACGCAAGAACCAGCTCCCGACCAGCGCCCGGCCGGGGGTCACGCGACGCCGCTGTTGCACCGGTCGGCGCATCCGTGTGTTGCGCCGGCCGGCGCATGGGTCTACACGGACGGCATGGCCTTCCTCGACCACATCCGGGCGTGCAACCGTCACGACCTGTCCGGCTTCCGTCCCTTCGACGTCGATGGCTTGCGGGTCGGCTGGATCCGTCACGCGCTGGCCAAGGCGCTGCCGTCGGTCGATCCCGCCTTCCTGGTGACGCCGGAGCGGGTGACGCTGGCCCCGGAGCTGCGCGATTTCGAGGCGCGTTCGGCCGCCATGGCGCACGCGGCGCTCTATCTGGCCGAATCCGGTGCCATTCCCGGCCTCCGGGGCGAGCACTACCCGGTGCTGCCGCGCTGGGGGGCGGAGCCGCTGATGCGGGTCGATCGCGCGGCGGTGGTGCATTTCGGCATCGCCGCCTATGGGCTGCACGTCAACGGCTTCGTCCGGCAGCCGGACGGGGGCGTCTCGCTGTGGGTGGCGCGGCGGGCGCGCGACCGGCTGGTGTCGCCCGGCAAGCTCGACAACCTGGTCGCCGGCGGCCAGCCCATCGGCCTGACCCTGGCCGAGAACCTGGTGAAGGAGGCGGCGGAGGAGGCGGGGATCGCCGCCGATCTGGCGCGCCGCGCCGCGCCCGTGGGGGCGGTCACCTACCTGAGGGAATCGCGCGAGGGGCTGAAGCCCGACACGCTCTTCCTCTACGACCTGGAACTCGATCCCGGATTCGAGCCGCGCAACACCGACGGCGAGGTGGAGGCGTTCGAGCTGTGGCCGCTCGACCGCGTCGCGGCCAGCGTGCGCGACGGCGACGACTGGAAGTTCAACGTCAACCTCGTGGTCATCGACTTCCTGGTGCGTCACGGCTGGCTGACACCGGACGATCCCGATTACCTGGAGATCGTCGCCGGTTTGCGGCGCTGAACGGCCGGCCCCCCGGTCAGTGGCGCAGCAGGACGAGCTGGTTGTTCAACTCTCCAATGGTGATCGGCTTGTGCAGCAGGGTGAAGCCGCTGCGCCGCGCCTCCTTCAACCGGTCGGGGCTGGTGTCCCCGGTCAGCAGCATGGCGGGCACCGCCCGCCCGACCATGGCGTGGACGGCACGGATGGCCTCGGCCCCCGTCCGGCCGTCGCGCAGCCGGTAGTCGGCGACGATCACGTCGGGGCAGGTCCGGCGCGCCGCCAGACGGCGCATCGCCTCGTCCGCCGAGGCGGCGGCGACCACCTCCCACCCCAGCTGTTCCAGCACCAGGGTCAGGCCATACAGGACCGTCGGCTCGTCATCGATCACCAGGGCCACGTCGGACCGTCCATCCATGGACGTGGTCCCACCATCGGTGCGTGACGACCGTTCGTCAACGGGATGATCGTTCTGCACCAGCATCGTCGGGGCTCCTCTTCGGCAAAGGCCCGTGTCTCTCGGGCCTCGTCCCAACAATGGAAATTATGCGCACACGCTTCCGGAATCGAGTCCGGTTAAATGGAGATTGCGGAAGACGCCCTTCGTCATAGCGGACATATCGTCGCGCCGAGCGGCCTATGACCTTGAATTTTCATTCCAGAAATCAGATTACATGTCTCTATTATTTTATTACTTTTCCCTGGACAACCAGATCCGATCCCTTCCGTCCATCAGGAAAGCCGGCGAGAGAGCGCACCGCGGCGGGTTCATACCCGGCGGCCCGCAGGTCGCGCAGGCCAATCGCCCGGTCGCGCTTCGACAGGCGCTCGCCCCGGTCGTTGGTCAGAAGACGATGGTGGTGCCATTCGGGCACGCGCAGACCCAGCAGCGCCTGCAGCAGCCGATGAAGATGGGTGGCGAAGAACAGATCCTCGCCGCGCGTCACAAGCGTCACGCCCTGGATGTGGTCGTCCACGGTGACGGCCAGGTGGTAGCTGGTCGGCGTGTCCTTGCGCGCCAGAACCACGTCGCCCAGGATTCCGGGTGTGGCGTCCTGCCAGCCATGGGCACGGTCGTGCCAGCGCAGCGGCCCGGCGATGGCCATGGCGCTCGCCACGTCCAGCCGCAGCGCGTGTGGAACGTCGGCGGCCAGCCGCGCCACCCGCTCCGCCGGATCGAGGCCGCGGCAGGTGCCGGGGTAGAGCGGCCCGTCCGGACCATGCGGGGCATGGCCGGCGCGCGCGATCTCCGCGGCGATGTCCTTGCGGGAGCAGAAGCAGGGGTAGATGACGCCGAGGCCGGCGAGACGGTCGAGCGCCGCCCGGTGGTCGGCGGGATGGTCGGACTGGCGCCGCACCGGCCCGTCCCAGGTCAGGCCCAGCCAGGACAGATCGTCGATCAGGTCGCGCTCATACTCCCGCCGGCAGCGCTGGGGGTCGATGTCCTCGATGCGCAGCAGGAAGTGCCCTCCCACCTCCCGCGCGGCGTGCCACCCGAACAGGGCGGAATGCGCGTGGCCGAGATGCAGGTGCCCGGTCGGGCTGGGGGCGAAGCGGGTGACGGTGGGGGAGGCGGCGGTGTCCATCCCCCTGTCTAACCGAAATCACCCGCCAGCGGCGACCTCTCGTCGCCGCTGGCGGCAGGGTGGTCAGACGTCGGGCGGTCAGAGGTAGGGGCTGTCCTTGATCGGCTCGATCGCCATCACATCGCCCTCCAGATAGAGCGCCAGACGGCGGCGGAGTTCGCGGTCGAAGGCGTCGATGCGTCGCTGCCGCTCCTCCTCCTCGCGCTTGCGGCGGTGTTGGACGAGGTCGATGATCGTGGCGCTCATGGAAGTCCCCCTTGACAGGTGACCGGATGTTGCCGCCCGCTGGTTAACAGGGTGTAACCACACGCCGCCCCCGGAGACGGCCTGCCCCTGCCCGCCACCACTTGTCACACGCCCAAGCCCAAGGAACCGCGATGACCACCCTGCCCCGCCTGACCGGCCCGTCCCTCCCGCCCGCCGCCGGTGGCCCGGCCCGCGCGCTCGTGGTGCTGCTGCATGGGGTGGGGGCGGATGGCGACGACCTGATCGAGCTGGCGCCGCACTGGGCCGACCGGCTGCCGCACGCCGCCTTCCTGTCGCCCCACGCCCCGTTTCCCTGTGACCTGGCGCCCTATGGACGGCAGTGGTTCAGCCTCCAGGACCGGTCACCGGCGGCGCTGCTGGCCGGCGCGCGGATGGCCGCGCCGATTCTGGACGACGTTCTCGACTCCGAACTGGCGGCGCGCGGGTTGGGGCCGGACCGGCTGGCGCTGGTCGGCTTCTCGCAAGGCTGCATGATGGCGCTGCATTGCGGTCTGCGCCGCGCGGTGCCGCCGGCCGCCATCGTCGGCTATTCCGGCGCGCTGGTCGGGGCCGAGCGGCTGTCCGCCGAGGCGGTGGGGCGCCCGCCGGTCCTGCTGGTGCATGGCGACCTGGACCAGGTGGTTCCCTTCGCCGCGCTGGCGCAGGCGGAGACGGCCCTGCGCGCCGCTGGCGTTCCGGTGGAGACCCACGCCTGCCCGGACCTGGACCACACCATCGATGCCGACGGGTTGGATCTGGGCGGCGCCTTCCTGGCCCGGGCGTTGGGCTGACGATCCGCCCCGCCTGTAAGACATGGTTACGGATCCGTGAAGTCTGTGGGGTGCGACGACACACGATGTTGAGTTTGCGCGCCCGATCGCTTATGTATCCTGTGCGCCCCGACCCGTTCAGGGTCGATCGAGAGGGAATCGCAGGAGGGAGTGGCCGTTGGCTCCACCACCCGATCACTGTCCGGCTCTCGTGCTGAACGCGGACTTCCGTCCGCTCAGCTATTTCCCCCTGTCGCTCTGGTCGTGGCAGGAGGCGGTGAAGGCGGTCTTCCTCGACCGGGTGAACATCATCTCCCAATACGACCGTGTCGTGCGATCGCCCAGCTTCGAGATCCGGTTGCCCAGCGTCATCTCGCTGAAGGAATACATCCCGGCGGCACGCCGCCCGGCCTTCACCCGCTTCAACGTGTTCCTGCGCGACCGCTTCGCGTGCCAGTATTGCGGTCACCCCTTCCCCACCCAGGAACTGACCTTCGACCACGTGATCCCGCGCTCACGCGGCGGGCGCACCACGTGGGAGAACGTCGTCACCTCCTGCTCGGCCTGCAATCTGCTGAAAGGAAACCGGCTGCCGCACCTGTGCGGCATGATCCCCCTCAGTCCGCCCTTCCAGCCCACCGCCTACGAACTCCAGGAAAACGGTCGAGCCTTCCCGCCAAACTTCCTTCACGAAAGTTGGCGGGATTTTCTTTATTGGGACACCGAACTGGATCCGGTGTGAGCGGGCTTCACACCCGCTCCGCCACCCAGATCACCGCGCGCGTGCCGGCGCGGATGGCCGCCGACAGCAGCGGGTAGGCGGGCGCCTTCTCCGCCTCGTTCTGCAGACCGATGTCGCGGTGCTCCAGCTCCTCCGCCTGGAACTGGCGGATGTTGGCCTTCAGCTCCTCCTCCTCCGGACCCAGCCGCTCGAGCTGCTTCTCGTAATGGCCGTCGATCACCTCCTCCACCGCCACGGTGCAGGCCATGGCGGCGCGCTCGCCCAGCAGCGCGGTGCCGGCGCCCAGCGCGAATCCGGCGACGTGCCACAAGGGCTGGAGCGCCGTGGGGCGGACCTGGCGGCGGGTCAGCTGCTCCTCGAAATAGCGCAGATGCACCGCCTCCTGGTCCGCCATGTGACGGATGGTGCGGGCGTGGCGGCCGCGGCCCATGATGGCGAGCTGCCCTTCGTAGATGCGCTTGGCGCCATATTCGCCGGCATGGTCCACCCGCACGACGCGGGCGAGATGCTCGCTGGCGGGCGGATCGCCCGGCAGCGCGCCGTGGTAGCGGCGCTGCGGGGTGGTGCCGGGCCGGTCGCTGGCGGACGGGTTCGCGGCCTTGGGGCGCAGCTCCTCGATGACGGTCATCGGACACTCCGTGTGTAGGCGACTCGCGCCGCCGCGAAGGCGAAGGCGGCCAGCGCCAGGGAGACGAGCACGTTGTAGCCGGCCATGGACACGCCGAGCAGCGACCAGGGGATTTCGTCGCAACGCACGATGGGCGCCGCCATGACCTGCGCCCGCAGCTGGTCGAGCGAGGAGGCCGGCCCCGGCACGCCGCAGCCCGACGTGCCCGCCCACCAGTGCTGCTCGACCCCCACATGGTAGCCGGCGATGCCGGCGTTGGCGAGCAGCGCCAGCCCGCTGGCGATCAGCAGCGCGTCCCCCACCCCCGGCCAGCGCCGGAACAGCAGCGTGAGCAGGGTGAAGACGACGACCCCCACATAGGGCCAGCGCTGCCAGATGCACAGCACGCAGGGCTGGTAGCCGAAGCCGTACTGGAAGACCAGCGCCGCCGCCAGCACACCGGCGCTCGCCAGCCCCAGCAGCAGCGAGGCACGGCGCGGATCGGCGAGGAAGGATTGGTTCAGCATGATCCCTGAGCTATAGCGCACCCGCGCCCCGACGGCCAGCCCGTCCGAACGACGCTCTTTGCCGTTGACCCCCGCCAAAGCCGCTGTATCATCCCGCCACCATTCCTGCTGCCCCAATGGCGGAACTGGTAGACGCGGCAGACTCAAAATCTGTTGCCCGAAAGGGCGTGCTGGTTCGATTCCGGCTTGGGGCACCAAACAATTTCAAGCACTTGGCGACCGTTTCGCCATCGGCGGGGCGCTGTGTGGACGGCGCCGAGGTAGCAAATAGGTAGCAGGACACGTGGTGCTGGATGGTAGGCCAGCGTGTTCCGCGCCAGCGGACAGCCGGCTCCAGCAAGGATCCGGCAGCCCACCAGACGCCACCATCCCGTCACTGGAGCAGCGTTGCCTTCAAGGCGTAGTAGCGCCCGCGCCCTTCGATGCCCTTGATCTGGGCCTGGAGCGTTCGGACGCCCCGTCTCTCATCCTTGATCAGGTGGCCGGATCGTTCCAACCACGCCAACACCACGTCGCGCTGCGCAGGTGGGAACCACGATTCGAAAGCCGCGGGCTTGATCAGGAAGTGTCGTCCTGCCGTTGGCGTGCCGCACGCGAAGATCTCCGCGGCCTTCGCCTGCTCGGCTGTCCACATGGTTTTGGTGCCTTGACGGAGCAAGTCGAGCACCCCTTCGCCACGTTGCAGTCGGCTGCGGAGCATCTGGATTCCCTGCTCCAGCAACTCCTGGGCATCCGGCACCAACTTCCGCGCCGCGATGTAGCACGCCTGCATCGACCGGCCGACGGTGGTCGACTTCCACGGCACGATGCCCCACCTGATCGCGAGTTTTCCCGCCGCGAAGCTCAGGGCGAATGGTCGGGCGAACCGCCGCTCCCACCCGTCCTGGGGCGCCCTGGCACCTGTCATGAAGCGCTCGACCAGCGCCTCGACCTTGCCGGGCAGCGAGAGTCGTGGTTCTCGCCGAGCCTGTTGAGGAACGCCAGGAACGCGTGCCCGTAGTGCCGTTGACACGCCGACTCGATCGCTTCCGAAGGCCGCAGGCGACGCGACGGTGTCGGGCAGCGACTCATAGATCCCCAGGCCGGGGCTTGCCAGCGCCGGAACGTCGACCAGCCGGACCAGTTCCCCCTTCAACCGGTCGACGTTGGCCTCCCTCGCCAGGGTGGAGATGGCCTTCTCGCCCGTCGAGAGAAACAGAACCCTCCACCGTGCGTCCTTCAGGTTGAAGCTGGTGCCGTAAACCGACGAGCGCAGACGGCCACGCCCGCTCGCGAGCATGTACGCGACCTCCCGCATGCGCTGGGCGACAGCGGCCGAGTTCCCCTCCGTGTTCGCCAACTCGTCGATGCACATGAGGCAGTCGTTGTGCCCCATGGCCGTCTCGGACAGCGCCGCCTTCGTGGCGTCCCAGGTCAGCAGCTCCCGCCGGTCGGGCCGCCCACTGACCGACGTCGCCGCCAGCAGGCAGGTGGTCTTCCCCTTCGAGGACGGCCCCTCCAGGTGCAAGCCGCAACTGTCGAACCTGGTGAAGCGCAGCAGGGGTGCGGCGAAGGCCAACGCGATCGAGAGCACCAGCCGTGAGGAATGCGCCGCCGGCTCCGCAACGTGGCGCTTCCAGTCACCGAGCGTACCGTTCTTGCCGAAGCACGCGACACGGCCGGCCTGCCCTCCCTGGAACAGGATCACCCGCGCCCCCTGCCGGGAAGGCAGGTTCGGGAGAACGAAGGCGTCGCCATGCCAGCCGACGCTGGCCACCACCAAGCGCTGTTCCTTCGGACTCGATCCGAGAAGATGGTTGTGGATCAGCGTGGCCACGGCACGGTCCTGTGGCAGCCTGTAGCCGGCGTTCAACAGTTCGGAGCGCCATTTGTGAGGCGCATGAAAGTCGGCCGGCGGGAGGGCGATTTCGACCTTCGCCCTCCTCGCCGGCAAAGGAAAGGACATCGAACTTACGGGTATCTCCCTCGATGGACACCCTTGCCGTGTACTCGATCCACGGCGCGATGATTTCGTACCCTCCCTTGTATCACGGGCACAGACGTTCGGGCTCAGCGTTCACTGAGCTTGAATGGACTCGGGAGAGGGGCGCCGCGTTCCCTTGAGGCGTTGGCCTCGCTTCTGAGATTGGCGCCCTCGTCCGATGCGTGGGGCTTGAACGGTATCCTGGCGGATGGGCTTGCGCCGTCGCGCCGCATTCACAAGGGTAAGGACAGGCATCGGCTTCGAGGCTCCCGGTCGCTGAGCTACGAGGTCGACACTATGAATTTCGTCGGCATCGACATCGGCGGTGTCACGCACTTTGCCGCCGCCGTGAATGACCAAGGAAGCGTCACACTGAAGGCGCGGCGCTTCGAGGAAAACGCTGACGGCCACGCCGCTCTTCTGGTCTCTCTCATACGGCGGGCGGGGCCATCCGGCCCCTTGCCTTCGCGCCCACGTGGGCGCGGGGCCGCGGTCGCGGCCCTCCAGCGACACGAGTCAAGGTTTCGTGCCGCCGGTATTATGCCGTGACGCGCGGCTGTGCCACCAAAAGCTTGACCGAATCGCCGAACACGAAGCGGCGTTCGATCAGCTCCAGGCCGGTGTGGGGGAGGACGCTCTCGTAGCTGGCGTTGTAGCGGGCGCCGAAGGCCCAGTTCAGCCAGGGGCCGACCACCCGCATCCACACCTTCGCCGCGGGGTGGCTGGATTCGGTGTAGTCGAGGATGCGGATGGTGCCCCCCGGCTTCAGGATGCGGGCCATCTCGGTCAGCGCCGGCTGGATCAGGTGCTCGGGCAGGACGCAGAAGACGAAGGTGGCGACGATGTGGTCGAAGCTGGCGTCGGGCAGGCCGGTGTCGGTCAGGTCGCGCACCTCGATCGCCACGTCCAGCCCCATCTTCGCGGCGCGCTTGCGGGCGCGGTCGAGCATGCGGGGGCTGGCGTCCACCGCGGTGACGCGGGCGCCGCGCGGGTAGAAGGGCATGTTGCAGCCGGTGCCGGCACCCGCGTCCAGAATCGCCCCGGAGGTGCCCTGGAAGGTCAGCGTCCGCAGACGGCTCTTCCACAGGACCTCGTAGCCCTTGTCGAGAAAATCGTAGAGCGGGGCGATGCGTTCGTAGGTTGCCACGTAGCCGGTCTGCATCGAGCGGTCCTCTGCCAGGGGAGGGATGGGACAAGGGGCCGCCAGGCCGCAATCGGGCCCGGGCGGCGCCATCCCTGCCATAGCAGAGCGCCGTGACAGTGGCGTGACAGCCGGAAGGAAGACCCTCTTCCCGCGGGGGGAAGAGGGTGTGCCGTCACAGCTTTTCGGTCAGCTCCGGCACCGCCTTGAAGAGGTCGGCGACGAGGCCGTAGTCGGCGACCTGGAAGATGGGCGCCTCCTCGTCCTTGTTGATGGCGACGATCACCTTGCTGTCCTTCATGCCGGCCAGATGCTGGATGGCGCCGCTGATGCCGACCGCGATGTAGAGCTCCGGCGCCACGATCTTGCCGGTCTGCCCGACCTGATAGTCGTTGGGCACGAAGCCGCTGTCCACGGCCGCACGGCTGGCGCCCACCGCGCCACCCAGCTTGTCGGCCAGCGCCTCCAGCAGGTGGAAGTTGTCGCCCGACTGCATGCCGCGGCCGCCCGACACCACCACCCGCGCCGCCGTCAGCTCCGGCCGCTCCGACTTCGACAGTTCCGCCGACACGAATTTGGACAGGCCCGGATCGCCGGCCGCCGCGACCGCTTCCACCGGCGCCGAGCCGCCCTCCGCCGGGGCCGCCTCGAAGGCCGTGGTGCGCACGGTGATCACCTTCACCCGATCGGCGCTGGTCACGGTGGCGATGGCGTTGCCGGCGTAGATCGGGCGCGTGAAGGTGTCCGGCCCTTCGACGGACAGGATGTCCGACACCTGGGCCACGTCCAGCAGGGCCGCCACCCGCGGCAGCACATTCTTGCCGGTGGCGGTCGCCGGGGCCAGGATGTGGCCGTAGCCGGGCGCCAGCGCCACGATCAGCGCCGCCAGCGGCTCCGCCAGCGCGTGCGCGTAGGCGGCGTCATCCGCCAGCAGAACCTTGGACACGCCGACGACCTTCGCCGCCGCGTCGGCGGCGGCCTGCGCACCGGACCCGGCAACGAGAACATGGACGGAGCCGCCGATCTTGCTGGCGGCGGCGACGGTGTGCAGCGTCGCGGGCTTCAGCGCCGCGCCGTCGTGCTCGGCAAGGACGAGGATGTCGGCCATGGTCAGATCACCCGCGCTTCGGTCTTCAGCTTGTCCACCAGGGTCGCCACGTCCGGCACCTTGATGCCGGCCTGCCGCTTGGGCGGCTCCGCCACCTTCACCGTGGTCAGCCGCGGCGTCACGTCCACGCCCAGCGCGTCGGGCGTCACCGTCTCCAGCGGCTTCTTTTTCGCCTTCATGATGTTGGGAAGCGACGCGTAGCGCGGCTCGTTCAGCCGCAGGTCGGCGGTCACCACAGCCGGCAGCGTCAGTTCCACCGTCTCCAGACCGCCGTCGATCTCGCGCGTCACCGCGACACTGCCCTCGCCCGGGGCCACCTTGGACGCGAAGGTCCCCTGGCCCCAGCCCAGCAGCGCCGCCAGCATCTGGCCGGTCTGGTTGCAGTCGTCG
>NZ_JABFFR010000005.1 GCF_013423485.1 Azospirillum oleiclasticum | reverse complement strand
AAAGGACATCGGCTTGTTCCTCCTCGGAGGGTGCCGCGGCGCCGCGCAGGATGGCGGCCAGCGACGGCAGGTCCGGGGTGATGGGGCGGTCGGGCAGGCGCGCCGGGATGCCGCGCACCGGGCGCAGGGTGCGGACGACCCCGTCGGCCACCAGGAAGGCCACCTCCTCCGGGTGGCCGGGAATGCCGGCGACCAGCAGGACGGGGGTGGCCCCGTCGTAGACGGTGACGGACAGGGACAGGTGGAGCGGGGGCGTCATGCCGAGCCTGCGGTGTTGCCGATCGGGTCCTCGGCGATGTCGTCGCCACGCTGGACCGTTGCGGTTGTCAGGATGCTGCCCGCGGGGGTGCCCCCGGTCAGCACGGTGTCGAGCATGGCGCGGGCGCGTTCGAGCCGCGCGATGGCGTCGGTCAACACCTCCCGGTTTCCAGTGTTCGCGTACACGGTGCCCACCGTCGTCATCCAGGCGTCGAGCATGCCCAGCAGAGCCTGTGTGGTGCCGTGACGCTTCTCGATCTCCGCTCCCTGCTCCAGAGCCGTGACCGTGGCCTTCCGGACGCCGGCCTGGGTGCGTGCGCTGCGGGCGATCACCCGCATGATGGCGACGAAGCGGCTCATGCCCGGCCCTCCGGTTCCAGGGATGCCAGGTCGCGCGGCAGGGTGGTAGCGGGCTGGCGGGCGGCATTGAGGGCGGCGTGCAGCAGCGTCGCCAACTGGCCACCGGTGCCGGTGGCGTCGGCGAGCCGGGCGCAGGCTGTCAGAGCGGCGGAGAAGGCGATCGGCGGGTTGTCGCGTGCTTCGTCCAGGATGGCGTGCAGCTTTTCGGCCATGCCCCCCACGCGGGCGCGGCAGCGGTCACACATGGGCCACCGCCCGCCGGGCCAGCCCGGTGATGATCTGGTCGGCGATCGCAGCCGGCGTGCTGTCCATGTGGATGATGAGGGTGACGCCGTACGTCTCGGCGACCAGCACCTCCAGCTCCTCGATGTCGGGCACGGACAGGCCAAGACGGCCGAGCACGGCGGTGCGGGCGACCCGCTCATGGGCGCGGTCGCCTTGGTGAGCGAGGCCGAGGCCGATGGCGACGAAGCCACGGATGGTGCGCTCGACGCGCAGCGCGTCGGTCAGGGTGTCAGCCATGGGCGGGTTCCTCCTGCGGCGCGGCGGGGTGCTTCCGGTCCCAGCGTTCCACGGCGGCGACGGCCAGGGCGGCGACCTGGATCAGGCGGCGGCGGTGCTCGGCGTTGGTGGTGGCGCGGGCGGCCCGCATGAGGCGCTGCATGATGTGGTCGACCATCGCGTCCGCCTCGTGCGCGTCGTCGTTCGCCTGGTCGTAGCCGGCCGCGATCTGGCGGCGGCGCTCCTCCTCCACCTCGTTCAGAACCATGGTCAGGGCGGCGGCCAGCGGCGGCGGCAACGGCACCCACAGGGTGGCGTTGTGGGCGTCGCAGAGGTGTTCGACGACGGCCTTCGCGTCCGCGTCGGACAGCAGGCGGGCCGGGTCCACGGTCACGACGCAGGGCGCGCTGCGCTCGGTGCCGAGGTCTGCCAGGATGACGCCGGTGGTGCCGTCGTCGCCCGCCGGGGTCCAGCGGGCGGCCAGCACGGCGGCAGCGGTCAGGGTGGGATCAGCCATGGGCGGGTTCCCCGATGAGGTGGATCATGTGCTCCGGCGCCGGGGCGATGCGGACGTGCCCGGCCTCGTGCGGCCACAGCCAGGCGTAGCCGAAGGCCAGCAGGTCCCGCGCGATGCGCTCCGCGACGGGGCGGCCGTCCGGGGTGAGCGCCCAGACGCCCGAGGTGAACTCCTCGCACAGCTCGTCGTCGCGCAGCGTGCAGACGTTGATCTGCGGCAGCACGGTGTCCGTGCCGGGAACGGTGGCGGGCCACACCGCCACATGCCCGCGCGGGCCGACCCGCCAGCCCCGGTGCGCGTCCCACAGCGACCGCTTTTCGATATCGACCATCGCGGCACCTCACGCGTTCGCAAGGTCGAGGGGGATCAGGTCGTAGCGCCCATCGTCGCGGCGTTCGTAGACGCGCAGGTAGATGGCCTTGCCCGCCACCTCCAGCGCATCGTCGATCGCGGCCATGGCGGCGCGCCACTTGGGGTGGGTGATGTGGAGCCGGCGCAGCCGCACCAGCTCGGTCGCGCGCACCCGGCCCTGATCGTCCAGCCCGAAGGCGGCGTTGATCAGGGCGCGCACCTCCTCGCCGGCCTCGGCCTCGGCCAGCCAGTCCTGCAACGCCCGCTTCGCCACCTCGATCGAGGGGCCGACCGCCAGCCGGTCCTGCGCGCTGATCTGCACCTTGTAGCGGCGGTCGAAGGTGGTGAAGCTGACATTGCCGGCCTTGCCGCCCATCTCCACCCCGTGCTCGACACCCAGGATGCCGATCAGCGACTGCGCCTCGCTGAAGGTCAGGGCCTTCAGCTTCGCCAGGGTGGCGCGGGTGTTGAGCGCACCGGTCACCACCGTGCGCACGAAGCCGTCCTCCAGCATCTTGGCCGGCTTCACCAGCCCGGCGGCGATCAGGCTGCCGTCCTCGTCCGGCCAGAACAGCTTGCCGTTCGCCTCGACGGTCGGCGAGCCGGCGGACGGCAGGGCGGCCAGCCACCCGCACGCCTCGGCGAAGGCGGCGCGGCCGGCATCGTCCATATGCGCCAGGGCGCCGCAGGCGGCCGTGGCGATCAGGATGGCGTGCAGGTGCCGGGCGGCGGTGGGCACGCCATCGGGCAGGCTGTCGGGAATGACGGGCAGCGGGGTGGCGGTGGCGACGGGGTCCATGGTCGGCGTCTCCGGGATTGGAACGGTGTGGGAAGCGGGCGGCGACAGGCCGAAGGCGGGGAACAGGGCGGCGGCGATCGCGGCACCCGTCCAGGGGCGGACGGCGGGGCGGCCGGACAGCCAGCCGTAGGGTCCGGTCATGGCGCACCCCAGGCCGGGGGCACAGTGACCGTGGCCGCCGGGCCGCAGGCCGGCGCCGGGCGGTTGGGGCCGGCCATGTGCAGCACCGCGCGGGCCAGCGCCAGCAGGGGCGCGGTGGCGGAGCCGTGCAGCACGTCGCCGCGAAGCACGCGATCGGCCAGATGGACGGCGGCCAGCACGTCCACCGGCGCCGCCACGCACACCCAATGACCGCCGGCGGGAGCGATGGTCACCGTTTCGATGCCGCCGCCGTCGGGCGGGACGATCACGCAGGTGTAGCGGCCGTCGCCGTGGTCGCGCACCGTCTGGACGCGGCGGGTGACGACGCCGCCGCCGTCCACCGCGATCTCCACCGTCAGGCCGACCTGGGGGATCAGGCGGCGGGTCATGCCGCGTCTCCACCGGACGCGACCGGCCCACTGTGCGCGGCCGGTGCCGTGTCCATGTGGGCGGCGCAGCGGGCCAACCAGCCGCCCAGCTCCGCCGCCTGTTCCACGGTCAGGCCGCCCGGCCGCTGGCCGGCGGCATGGTTCTGCCGGACCAGCGCCGCGGCCTCCGCGAAGGCGGCGGCGAAGGGCGGGTGTGCCGCCGCGGCCTTGGCGAGCCGGTCGAGATGGGCCGCCACGGCGGCGGCCTGGGCGGGCACGAGCGGGCGGTGAACCGCGCGCAGGGTGTCGGCGAAGGCGCGGACGCGGTCGGCGGGCGTGGGCAGGGGGGCCGTGGGGATGCTGGCGGTGGGCGTGGGCATGGGCATGGCCGGTCACCCCGCGGCGTTCAGCTCGCGCCAGGCGAGCTGGAGATGGGACAGCGCGGCCGGCTGCTGCTGGCCGGACGCCAGCACGGCGGCGAAGCGCATGCATTTCTCGATCTGGCGCAGCGCGCCGGGCAGCTTCGCCTTCTCACGCAGGAAGGCCAGCGCCGCGGCGTCGGTGAAGCCGAAGAAGGCGGCCAGCGGATCCACGTCGCCGTCCTTGGGCGCCAGCAGCTTCAGCTTCCTGCCGACGCGGCTGAAAATCTGCGCGAAATCCTCCGGCCGCGAGCCGCCGTGCAGGCGGTCGTAGACGGACGCGTTGCCGGACAGCACCAGCCCGATGCGGGTGGCGTCGTGGATCGAGCGCACCGCCTCCAGCGCCGCCTTGGTCAGATGCTGCGCCTCGTCGATGATCAGGCAGCCGCCGGTGCCGTCGACGCGGCGGATCACCTCGCGCCGCAGCCGCGCCGGGTGCAGCGGCGCGTCGCGCAGCCCCAGCGCCAGCGCCAGCTCCTCCAGCAGCGGGCCGACGCCGGCGGTGGTGGGATCGGCGGTCACCACCCACACCGCGGGGGTGTTCGCCACGTAGTCGCGGATCGTCACCGTCTTGCCGAGACCGGCGCCGCCGAAGATGACGGTGATGTCGCCGAGCTGGTGGGCGTATTGCAGCGCGGTGCGGATGGCGCGGGTGGTCGGGGTGGCGATCCAGGGCAGCCGGCCCGGCAGCACCGTGGCCCCGGCGCCGCGGCCGGCGCGCAGATCCAGCCAGGCCAGCATCTTGCGCGCCACCTCGTCGGTGTCGCCGGCGTAGCTGCCCTTCAGCACGCCGGAGACGGCGCTGGCGGACAGGTCGATTTCGCGGGCGAGCTGCGCCTGGGGGATGCTGTTGGTGGAGAGGTAGGCGCGCACGCGCTCCACCACCTCGGCGGCGGACAGGACGGCGGGGGTGCTGGTGGTGGTGGTGTCGGGGGTGGCGGTCTCGGGTCCGTCGAACATGGGCGGGGGTCCTTGATCAGGCGCTGCGCAGCCGGGCCAGCCCGGCGGTCAGCAGGTCGGTGACGGTGTCGGCGGTGGGGGCCGCCGTGGGTTCGGTGGTGGTTGCGGCCTTGCCGCGCCGCGGCGGGGTGTGCAGGCGGGTGACGCCGGGCTTGGGCGGGGTGGCGGGCTGGAGTTCGGTGACGCGGGCGACGGGGTCGAGCGCGTCGAGCCGCACCTGCGCGTCGGCCGCCTGCCGGGTGGCGCGCAGGTAGTCGCCGCGGGCGCGGTTGAAGGACTTGCCGTCCGCGACGTTGTCGAAGCCGGCGGCTTCCCGGCGCTCGGCGGTGGCGATATAGCGGCCATCCAGCGTGTAGACCGGGACCGGGGCGGCGAGGTTTTCCGGATCGAAGCGCACCACCACCTTGCGGCCGGCGTGGTTGGACAGCGCCTCCGTCCAGTAGCGGTTGCCCCACAGCTTCAGCTCGCCGGACTTCCCGTCGAGCCGCAGCCCCTCGCCGGCCAGCAGCATCTGGCGGAGCTGTTCCTCCGTCGCGCGGCGCACCACCGAGGTGGCGTAGCTCTCGGCGAAGGTCTCGTCCAGGCTGCGGCCGGCGGCGGTGGCGGCGCGGCGGCCGGGCCGCGCGTTGTGGTGGGCGATCTCCTGGTTCGCCATCGCGATGAAATCGGCGATGGGGATCGCCTTGCTGCCGTAGTTCTCGGGCTTCGCCATGGGGTTGTTGCCAGTCCAAGCGCCGGCGCAAGCCGGGTGCTTCGCCACCGTGTCGCACAGGTCGCGGAAGGCGCGTTCGATGGGCTTGGCCTGCCCCCAATAGGGCGTCGTCCAATGCACCTGCACGCCCAGCAGGGTCAGCGCGCCGGCCGGTTCGTCGTCCTTCACCTTGAAGCGGTAGCGGTTGGCGGTGCCGCCGGTGATCCACTTCGATGCGAAGTTGCGGCCGTTGTCGAGCCAGCACTGTTCGGGGATGCCGAAGGTGGCGACCATGTCGCGGATGGTCAGGCGCACCGCCTCCTGGCACTCGCTGCGGCCGATGCGCCAGGACAGGATTTTGCCGGAATAGAGGTCCTGGAAGGCGACCATGACGGGGCGCGCGACGGTGCCGTCCGGCCATTTGGCGAACACGTCGAACTTGTGCCCGTCCGCGTTCACCGCCTGCATGGCGGTGAAGACGGAGCGGTCGCGCGTCTGGTGCGGGTAGCTGCGCTTCAGCGCCTCCGGCCCCTGGCGCAGCAGGGTGCGGACGGCCTGCGGCACCTCCGCCTCGATCCGGCGCTCCAGCGTCTTCAGGCTGGGGATGGTCCAGCCCTCGGCCTTGGCGGCGCGGGCCAGACGGCCGTAGCAGGACGCGGCCGTGGGCTGTTCCTGGCGCAGGTAATCGGCCTTGAACGCCTCCCACGCCGCCGGCGTGCAGGCGGCGGTGCGGGTGCCGCCGGCATACTGGTCGGCCAGCGCCGGCAGCCAGTCGGCGCGGGGCACGCCCGTCACCCGTTTGCCCCAGCGGATCAGGGTGCGCGGGCTGTCGCCGATGGCCGCCGCCACGCTGTCGCGCGCCGCGGTCAGGCCGAGGCCCTGGCCCACCAGCGTAGCGATGGCGTCCAGCGCCTCGGCCTTGCGGCGGGCTTCGGCCTTGGTGCTGTCGGGCTGGCGGTCGAACCACGCCCAGGCGGTGGCGCTGTCCGCCGAGGCCGCCGCGGCTTCGGTGACGGGATCGTCGTTGGCGGGGGCGGGGGTGGCGATGGCGGCGAGCGCCAGCTTGGCGGCGGCGATCTCCACCTTGGCGCGGACGTCGGTGGGGAGTGCGCCGATGGGGTAGAGGTGGCGGCGGCCGCCCTGGGTGCGTTCGGTGGTGTGGAGCCAGTGTTCGGACTTGGCGCGCTTCACCACCGCGGAACGGTCGATGCCCAGCGCTTCGGCGATGGTCGCCATGGAGACGCCGCCCTTCATCGCCGCACCCCATAGGTGCGGATCAGCAGGGCGCGCTGGCGCCGGATGGTCTCCATCTGGGCGTCAAGCGCCCCGACGCGGGCGGCCACCGCCTCGGGACCGACCAGCACCACCGCACCGGCACGGTCGGCGAGGTCGCGCAACAGGGCGTAGCTGCCGGTGGCGACCACCAGCGCCGGCAGCCATTGCGCCGGGAAGCGGTGGCCCTCGTGGCTCTGCGCCGTGCAGGCGTTCAGCATGTGCTCGCTGATCGGTTCGCCTGTCAGCTCCGCCATCTTGGCGGCGACCATGGCGCGGGACAGGCCCGCACCCCGCGCCTCGTCCAGGGCGTGGGAGACCAGACCGCAGACGTTGAGCGCGCAATTGAGCGAGCCGGGCAGGCCCGAGGGCGGCGGCGGGATCGGAAGCGGTGCGGTGGCGGGGGGAAGGCCCGGCAGGGGTGCCTGGGCCGGATCGTCGATGGTGGGGGATGCGCGTCGGCGGGGGGCCATGGGAGCCTCGGACGGCAAGCGGTGGGACGGGGTCAGTCGGCGGCGTCGGCGGCGGCGCGATCGGCTTCATCCTCGGCGGCGAACTCCGCCTGAAGCCCCTCGGCCGCGGACCACAGCGCCGCAAGCTGTTCGTCCCTCTCGTGGATCGCCTTCAGCTCGGTCGCCGACAGGGTGAGCCGGTAGGCGATCTTGCGGACCAGTCCGGGATCGATCCCGAACCCCTTCAGCGCGGTGTACACCGCCGACTTGTCGCGGTTCAGCCGGTCGATCTGGCGCTGGATCGAGCGCACCCGCCGGATGCTGTTGCGCAGGACATCGGCCTGTTCGTCCGTCAGGCCGTTGTGGCCGATGCCGGCCGGAGCGTCCTCGCGCACGTGCGCGAGGGTGACTAGCTTCGCGGTTGAATTGCCCGCTCCGGTGGTGCCATCCGGCACCGAAAGCGGCGGAAGCTGGTGGAAATGTGTCGGGTTCGGATCGCTCATGTCTGATGAAGCCCTGCGTTTAGACGTTGCCGTTCCTGTGCGCTTGTGTAGTTTTGCGAGGCCGGATGAGGTGCAGCCGCTCGCCGTCCGGCCCGTACCGCTCGGGAAAAATGTCCATGGGCGTGACGCCCAGCGCGTCGGCGATGGCCTGTTCCTGGGGAAAGGAGGGGGCCTCGAAGGCGCGGTAGATGGCGTTCCGGGTCCAGCCCTTGTCCCGTGCGATGCGGGCCATGGACTTGCCACGGAGCTTCAGCGCGGCCTGGACCCAAATTTCCCGTTCGCGGGGGGTCTGAAACTTGGGGATCTGCATGAAGGGGGTGTGCTCGCATGGCAAATCTATGTCTCTCGTCCTGTGTATCTGTTTTCATGTGTATCCTCAAGCGCAATTTTGCCGAACAGCTTCACAAACGTAATTTTTCAGGCCTTCTGGCGAGCAAAATGGCGCTAAATCTATGTTTCGTATGGGATTTTCGGGAACCTGTGCATAGCGCGGCGGCGCTGGCCCGAATGCACAGGTTCTCGCGGGGAACCTGTGCATGAGCAGCTCGGTCGGTGAGCGGCTGGAAGCGGTGCGGAAGGCCCTCGGTGAGACCCAGAAATCGATGTCAACCCGCTATGGGCTCGGCGAAAGCACCTGGCAAACCCTGGAACGCGATGGCCGGCTCCCCAAGACGGAGACGCTGACGAGGCTCGCCGCGGATGGCGTCAGTATCGACTGGCTGGTGACCGGCGACGGTCCGATGATGCGCGGGCCGTCGCCGGCCGGACCGACCGACACCGCGCCGGAGACGCCGACGCCGGGGCCGGTGGTGCTGACGGCCGACGCGAAGGAGTGGCGGGCGATGCTCATCACCGTGCTGCGCACCTGCCAGGAGGAAGGGCTGGACATGCGCGACGCGGTCCCGGAGAAGTTCGCCGATATCGTCGATGTCATGATTGAAATATCGAAAACCGTGCCCGACACAGGTCCGGCGGACGTTTCGATTGCAAAACGGCCAAGCATCCTCAAGAGGATCGCGTCGCTTCTGCTGCCCTGACGGGCGCGGGCGCGTCCTTTGGGTGGAATATTATTGTATGCGTTGCGTCAAATTGTTGCGTAGACTTGGCGGTTTCATACGGATGCGTTAACATCCCGCCGCGCGTGCATCGTCCGGGAAAGGGCGGGGGCGTGACGTGCTGGACACACGTCTTCCATGGGGTTGCTTGCAGGGCTCACCCACTGGCCTTTCGACCACCCGCCCGCCTTGCCGGCCCGGCACGGGGGCGAATAGCAACGGGTGTGCCATGAGTCACGACCAAATCTTGCAGAGCACCATCCGCGCCGCTTTTCCGCGGTGCCGGACCAGGCGCCGGGTGCTCTGGACCATCACCGCCGCCGCGGTCGCGGCTGGCGGCGCGCTGGCCGGCGCCACGATCATCCGGACCGTCGCCCAGGCCGATCCGCTGGCCGACGCGACGCCGGGCACGACGAACGGTGATGCAAACCGCGACCGATGAGCGGTTTGCGTCGCAAATTGCATACGCGGATATGAGGGGTGCGGGCGATGTGGCAGGGGATCGGGTTGATCATCGTGGCGGTGTTTCTGGTGCGCGCCTGCGGCGGGGGGGCGGAACCGCCGCCGGTGCCGTCCATTGTGCCCGAGCTGGACGCCGCGAGCATGTGTCACGACGCCATTCAGCAACGGGCGCCCGGCTTCAACGTGAGGATGGGGCACAGCTTCCACACCGATCAGGTGTTCCACTTCACCTACATACCCGCCGACGCCCAGCTCGCGCCGACGACACAGACGGTGGCCGCCTGTGTGGTCAGCCGCGTCAACAAGCGGATCAGCTACCTGTCGATCCGCGGCGAGACC
Organism: Azospirillum oleiclasticum; assembly: GCF_013423485.1. Classification (GTDB taxonomy): domain Bacteria; phylum Pseudomonadota; class Alphaproteobacteria; order Azospirillales; family Azospirillaceae; genus Azospirillum; species Azospirillum oleiclasticum. Next base: position 440,924 of record NZ_JABFFR010000005.1, on the reverse strand, counting down.
TTCATCCACAGTTGAAGGCGCCTTGAACGCCCCGTCACGCCCGTGCCAAAGTGACAAACCGGATGTCGCCGCGCCGCGCCGGCCTCAAATCGGTGACAAACGGCAGAGGGCCGGCGGTCTGGACACGGCGGCCCTCGAACCCTAGGCGGAGCAAGGCGTTGTCCCACCCCATCCCGCCAAATCCCGCCTCATCCCGCCCCTGTCAAACCCCCTGTCCCCTCACAGCGTGGCTGGTCTCAGCCCCGGAGACCGTGTGGCGGTGAATCCCTCGCGCTGGTGCGGCGTCTGCGCCTGGTGCCGGGAGGGACGCGAGAACCTGTGCGAGAACATCTATTTCATGGGCTCGGCGTCGAAGACGCCGCACATGCAGGGTGGCTTCGCCAGCTCCTTCGACGCTGTCCCCGCCCAATGCTTGCGCATCCCCGACACCCTGCCCTTCGAGGCGGCGGCGTTGGCCGAGCCGTTGGCGGTGTGCCTGCACGCGGTGGCGCGGGCCGGCGACGTGACCGGCCGGCGGGTGGTGCTGTTCGGGGCCGGGCCGATCGGGCTGCTGACCATGCTGGCTGCCCGGCGCAAGGGTGCGGCCGAGCTGACCATGGTGGACATCGCCGCCGCACCGCTGGCCTTCGCCCGCAACCTCGGCGCCGACCGGGTGATCGATCTGTCCGGCGGCGATGACGAGCTGCGCGCGCTGGCCGCGTCCGGCGCCTTCGACGTGGCGTTCGAGATCTCCGGCACGCCGGCCGGGCTCGCGTCGGCCATCGCGTCGGTGCGGCGCGGCGGCACCGTGGTGCAGGTCGGCAACCTGCCCGGCGGCGCCATCCCCACCCCCTCCAACGCCGTCATGGCGAAGGAGATCGACCTGAAGGGCACCTTCCGCTTCGGCCAGGAGTTCGCCGAGGCGGTGCAGCTCATCGCCACCGGCGACGTCGACGTGCTGAAGCTCGTCACCGCCCGCCGGACGCTGGAGGAGGCGCCGGAGGCTTTCCGGCTGGCGCTCGACCGCTCGCAGAGCGTGAAGGTGGTGCTGACGGCGGGGTGAGGCGTCAACGCCTCCGCATCGCCGCCATGCCGAGCCGGGCGTGGTCGCGCGGCCCGCGAGCCGCTAACACTGGCGCGTTTCCCCATCACTCGCGGCCGCCATGCCCCCGCTTCCTCCGTCCTCCGCCACCGTCCTGCCGGCGGGTCCGGCCGGTTCTGCCTTCCGTCACCGGTCGTTCAAGCTGTTCTGGTGCGCGCGGGTGGCCGGCATGCTGGCGGTCCAGATGCAGGTGGTGGCGGTCGGCTGGCAGATCTACGAGCTGACCGACAGCGCGCTGGCGCTGGGCATGGTCGGGCTGTTCCAGTTCCTGCCGTCGCTGGCCCTGGCGCTGGTGGCCGGCCATGTGGTGGACAGCCGCGACCGGCGGCGCGTGCTGCTGGCCGCCGTGGGGCTGCAGGCGGTCGCGATCGCGGCGCTGTGCGTGCTGACCGCGGCCGGGGCGCTGGCGGCGATGCCGGTGCTGGTGTACGCGGTGGTGGCGGTGATCGGCGCCGCCAAGGCCTTCGAGGGGCCGGGGAACCAGGCGATCCTGTCCGCCCTCGTCCCGCCGGCGGATCTGCCGAACGCCGTGGCCTGGAACAGTTCGGCCACCCAGACGGCGATGGTGACCGGACCGGCGCTGGGCGGGCTGCTCTACATCGCCGGGCCGGCGGTGGTGTACGCCACCTCCGCCCTGCTGCTGGCCGGTGCGGTCCTCTTCATTGCCCTGCTCCGCCCCCGCCGGGTGGCGCAGGCCCCACGCGCCATGAGCTGGGAGTCGCTGATGGCCGGGATCGGCTTCATCCGCGGGCAACGCGCCATCCTCGGCGCCATCACGCTCGACATGGTGGCGGTTCTGCTGGGCGGGGCGACGGCGCTGCTGCCCGTCTTCGCGCGCGACATCCTGCATGTCGGGCCGGAGGGGATGGGCGTGCTGCGCGCCGCCCCCGCCATCGGGGCCGTCGCCATGGCGGTGGTGCTGGCGCGGGTGGGGGTGCGGCGCCACGCCGGGGCCTGGATGCTGGCCGGAGTGGCGGGATTCGGTGCCGCCACGGTGCTGTTCGGGCTCTCCACCGACCCGGTCCTGTCGTTCTTCGCGCTGATCGCCATCGGGGCCACCGATCAGGTCAGCGTGGTCGTCCGCATGACGCTGATCCAGCTCGCCACCCCCGACGACGTGCGCGGGCGGGTCGGGGCGGTGAATTCGCTGTTCATCGGGGCCTCCAACCAGCTCGGCGAGTTCGAGTCCGGTGTGGCGGCGACGCTGCTGGGCGTGGTGCCCGCGGTGGTGCTGGGCGGCGTCGGCGCCATCGCGCTCGCCGCCGGCTGGGCGCGTCTGTTCCCGGAGCTGCGCCGCATCGACCGGCTGACCGAGTTGCGTTAGACCGGCCGGCGTCCGAGAGTCCCATCGATCGGTCACGATCAATGGAACATGGTGTAAGGTGCCCCAATGAGCGACGCCGTCACCCTCGATCGAATCCGCAATTCGTTGGAAGGGGTGGCGCCCGCCGCCATCGCCACCTGCGACGCCGACGGCACGCCGAACGTGTCGCTGCTGTCGCAGGTGCATTATGTGGATGGCGAGCATGTCGCGCTCTCCTACCAGTTCTTCAACAAGACGCGGCGCAATCTGCTCGCCAATCCCGTCGCCACGCTCCAGCTCGTCGATCCGGAGACGGCGGCGCAGCACCGGCTCACCGTCCGCTACCTGCGGACGGAGACGGATGGGCCGTTGTTCGAGAGCATGAAGGCGAAGCTGTCCGGGATCGCGTCCCACGTCGGCATGCAGGGGGTGTTCCGGCTGCTCGGTGCCGACGTCTGCCGGGTAGTGTCGGTCGAGCGGGTGCCGGGGGCGTCGCTGCCGGCGGAACCGCGCGGCCATGGCCTGCTGTCCGCGACGCGGCGCTGCTGCGAGCGGCTGGCCGCCGACGCCGACCAGGCGGAGCTGTTCGACCGTCTGCTGGACGGGCTGCGCAGCGGATTCGGCGTGGAGCACGCGCAGATCCTGATGCTGGACGAGCCGGCCGACCGGCTCTATGCCGTCGCCACCATGGGCTACCGGGAGTCGGGTGTGGGGGCCGAGGTGGCGTTGGGGGAGGGCGTGATCGGCGTCGCGGCGCGCGAGCGCGTTCCCATCCGCATCACCCACGTCACGGCCGAATACGGCTACGGCCGCGCCGTGCGCGACCGCATCGCCGATGCCGCGGCGATCATCACCGAAATTCCCTTCCCCGGTCTGCCCGAGCCGTACAGTCAGCTCGCCGTGCCGATCACCGCCGGCCCGCGACTGTTCGGTGTCCTGTTCGTGGAAAGCCGGCGCGAGTTCCGTTTCCGCTACGACGACGAGGACGCGCTGGCAACGGTGGCGGCGCAGCTCGCCGCCCGCCTCGCCGCGCTGGTGCCCGCCGCCGAGGCGGAGGAGACCGCGCCCGCCGGTGCGGCGGTGGAGGCGGGGCAGGGCGTTCCCGCCACCGTCCGCCACTATGCCGCGGACGACAGTGTGTTCATCGACCACGACTACCTGATCAAGGGCGTGGCCGGCGCCATTTTCTGGAAGCTCGCCCGCGACCATGTGGAACAGGGCCGCACCGACTTCACCAACCGCGAGCTGCGGCTGGCCGCCGACATCCGCCTGCCCGACGCCGCGGAGAATCTGGAAGCCCGCCTGATCCTGCTGCAACGCCGGCTGGCGGAGCGCTGCCGCTTCCTGCGCATCGAGAAGACCGGCCGCGGCCGTTTCCGTCTCGCCGTCGACCGCCCGCTGTCGCTGGAGGCGATGCCGTGATGATGCGTGGGGTGCGGCGTCATTCCGGCGCCTCCGCGACCTGTGGAGCGGCCGGTCGGAAGACGGGGCGGTCGCGGAAGAAGGTATGGTCGCCGATGGAGACGGTCCGTGCTGCGGGCTCCGCCCAGGCCGGTGTCGCACGCCCGAGGCGCGCCTGGACGGGTGGGCTGTAGAACAGCAGCGCCCGCCGGGTGGGGTCGGGCAGGTCGTCGTCGTTCAGGTTCCAGGCGATGGCGCGGGCGGTGTCGAGCATCGTTCGGTCGGGAGCAAGCCGCGCCCGCGGCCAGGAGGGCATGCCGCCGGCCGCGATGACGCGCGCCTGCCGGCGGAGGTCGGCGGCGATGCGGCGGGCTTCCGCCGTCGGATCGGTGTCGGCGGCTGCATTCGCCCGGCCGGTGCTGCCCGGTTTGCGGGCCGGCTTGGGGACCTTGCGGGCCTTCTGCGTGAACGGTTCGAACTGGGCGGCCGCGACCAGCGCCTTGCAGGGGGTTTCCGGGTGGGCGTCCGACGACGCGCGGTTGGCGAGCACCCACATGACCGCCGCCATCGCCTCCGGCCCGTCGCCGCGCGCCTCCGCCCAGCCGGCGATCGCGAGGCAGCGCCGTTCCCGCTCGGCCTGCCAGGGGGTGAGCATATGCACCGCCGCCCCGATCATCACCGGCTGCCGTTCGCCGCCGCGCTTCGGCAGCTTGCCGGCCTTCCCTTCGGCGAAGGCGATGCAGGCGCCGTCGCCGGGTCGGCAGGCCGAACTCCCGGCATCCGCCGTGCCGGGCAGACCGGCCGCCGCGAGGGCCAGGGCAAGGACGAGGAGGCGCATTCCCGATCTCCCACTGGTGAAGCCACCCCTTCGGGGACAGCCGGGCCGCCGGCAAGTTCCCGCACCTCCCCGGCTGCGCCACCCGACCGGTCGCTGATAGGCTGGTCGGCCATGAGCTTTTTTCCAGGCCCCGCGGGCGCGTCGTCCCGTATGCTTGCCGTGCCAACAATGTGGCCAACTGTGTGGAGGGCGCGCCCATGCCGAGGACCGAGGCGGTTTCCTGGAACGACGTGCCGGTGGTGCCGGCGGACGGCATCGAGCGGCGCGAGATCGTCGGGGACGGCGCGTCCCTGAAACGCATCGACATCGAGGCCGGTGTGATCGCCGGGCGCCACAGCCACGATCACGAGCAGTTCCTGCTGGTGCTGGAAGGCCACGCCATCCTTCGGGTCGAATCCGGCACCATCGAGCTGCGCCCCGGCATGGTCGTCCGCTTCGAGCCGGAGGCCTGGCACGGCGCCGAGTTCGTCGAGAAGACCGTGCTGATCGAGGTCAACCTCCGCCCCGCCCGCTGACGCCTGCCGGCCGCTCCCGCGATGACCCCACGCACACGGATCGTTCTGGCCCTCGGCACGGCGCAGACGCTGGCCTGGGCCTCCAGCTACTATCTGCCGGCGATCCTGGCGGCACCCATGGCGCGCGACCTGGGGCTGACCACCGGCTGGGTCTACGGGGCCTTCTCGCTGGCGCTGCTGGTGTCGGCGGCGCTGGGACCGGCGGCCGGGCGGCGCATCGACCGGCTGGGCGGGCGCGATGTGCTGGTGCTGTCCAACCTGATCTTCGCGGCCGGGCTGCTGGCGCTGGCCGCGGCGGGCGGACCGGTCCTGCTGTTCGCGGGCTGGGCGGTGATGGGCGTCGGTATGGCGATCGGGCTGTACGAGGCGGCCTTTTCCACGCTGGCCGGCATTTACGGCCGTGATGCGCGCGGCGCCATCACCGGCATCACGCTGTTGGCCGGCTTCGCCAGCACGGTGGGCTGGCCGCTCACCGCGCTGTTGGAGGCGGAGCTGGGCTGGCGTTGGGCCTGCGTTGCGTGGGCCCTGCTGCATCTCGGCCTCGGGCTGCCGCTGAACCGCTTCCTGGTGCCGGTCGGCACCCAGCCGGCTCCGCCCGCCGCCGGCCCTGCGGCCCCGGCGACCGGACGGCCGGGGTTGGACCGGTCGATGGTGCTGCTGGCTTTCGTCTTCTCCGCCGCGTGGTTCACCAGCACGGCGATGGCGGCGCATCTGCCGCGCCTGCTGGAATCGGCCGGTGCCTCGGCGACCGCGGCCATCGCCGCGGCGGCCCTGGTCGGGCCGGCGCAGGTCGCCGGGCGGCTGCTGGAGTTCGGGGTGCTTCAGCGCTTCCACCCCCTGCTGTCGGCCCGGCTCGCCGCCGCCGCCCACCCGCTGGGGGTGGTGGCGCTGCTGGCGCTGGGCGGACCCGCGGCGTCGCTCTTCGCGGTGGTGCACGGGGCTGGCAACGGCATCCTCACCATCGCCAAGGGCACCCTGCCGCTGGTGATCTTCGGCGCGCACGGCTACGGCGAGCGGCAGGGCGTGCTGATGGTCCCTGTGCGTTTCGCGCAGGCGGCGGCACCCTTCGTGTTCGCGCTGCTGATGGAGCGGTACGGCGTGTGGTCGCTGCTGCTGTCGGCCGGTCTCGGCGTCGCGGCGGTGGCGGCGCTGTTGGCGCTCGACAGCTCCGTCGCCACCCGGCGGGCGTGACCGCCGCCGGTCATCCGGCGTGACGGTCAGCCCAGCTCGATGCGGTTGCGGCCCAACGCCTTGGCGCGGTAGAGCGCCTGGTCGGCGCGGTGCAGGACCGCTTCCATGCTGTCCAGCGCTCCCCGTGCCTGGGTGATGCCGAAACTGGCGGTGAGGCCGTGGCTGTGGCCCTGCGGCAGCGGCACCGCCATGGCGGCGAGCCCCACCCGCAGCCGCTCGGCGACCCGGCCGGCATCCGCGAGCGTGGTGTCGGGAAGCAGGATCGCGAATTCCTCGCCGCCGATGCGGCCGACGCTGTCGCCGGCGCGCAGGTGCCGGCGGATCTCGGCGACCGTGGCGCGGATGGCCTCGTCGCCGGCGGCGTGACCGTGGTCGTCGTTGATGCGCTTGAAGTGGTCGATGTCGAGCATCACCAGGCAGAAGGGCCGGTTGCCTGCCTCCACGTCGCGCAGCGCCGCCTCCACCCGGTCCAGCAGGTGGCGGCGGTTGTAGGTGCCGCTGAGCGGGTCGGTGATGGCGAGCCGGTGCAGCTCGCGCTCCATGCGCCGGCGCTCGGTGATGTCCATGGCGATGCCCACCACCCCCGCCGTGCCGCCGTCCGGCCCGGCCAGCGCCTTGCGCATCACCAGCACCTCGCGGACCTGCCCGTCGGCGTCCATCACCGCGGTCTCCACGGCGGGTGGCGGCTCGGTGCCGGCCGCCGGCGCGGCCAGCCCGCCAAACGCCGGCGGGTCCGCCCCCACCGTCGCCATGCCGCCGCCGAACAGCGCGCGGAAGGCGCGGTTGCAGATGCGGTAGGTGCCGCCCGCCTCCTGGTACCAGACCGGGCTCGGCATCAGCTCGACAAGATTCTCCACGAAGCGGGTCTGCTCCTCGGCCATCGCCTGCCGGCGCGCCAGTTCGGCGGTGCGTTCGGCGACCCGCGCCTCCAGCGACCGGTTCAGGCATTCGATGGTGGTCAGGTCCCGCCAGCCGCGCAGAGCGCTGACCAGGCTGGTGAACAGCCGGTTGGAGGTGAGGTCGTTCTTGCTGCGGTAATCGTTGATGTCGTAGGCGACCACCACCTCGCGTTCCGGCGCCTGCCCCGGCTGGCCGGTGCGCAGGATGATCCGGATGTGGCGGTTGCCCAGTTCGCGGCGGATGTGGTGGACGAGCTGGAGCCCGGCGTCCGGCGTCTCCATCACCACGTCCAGCAGCACCACCGGAATGTCGGGCCGTGCCGCCAGGATCGCCCGCGCCTCCGCCGCCGAATGCGCGCTCAGCATCTCAAAGTCACGGCCGTCGAAATCGAAGTCCTTCAGCAGCAGGCGCGTCATCGCGTGCACCTGCTCGTCGTCGTCAACCACCAGGATCGGCCAGGGGCTTGGCCGCTCCGCTGGTGGTTGGACTCCGGTGCCGTCGTCGCAAGGAAACAGATCGTCCACAAACACACTCATCATCCACACCGTCACAGGGGCGGCACCGGAGCCGCATTCTATCCTATCCTGGTATGCGATGTGTCAGTGACATCAAGGGGCTTGCCGCACCGCACCTCCGGCCGTCGCCGGCAGTGCCCCGGCGAGCAGCGCGTCCCGTTCCAGGTCCTCCACCGCCAGGTTCTTGGCCTTCGCCTCGACCTCGAAATCGGCCCAGGCGAGATGCTCCGCCACCAGCCGGTTCACCGCATGGTTCCACATACGTCGGGAATGGGCGCGAAGATCCCTCGCCTTCAGCCCTTTCGATGCCAGCGCGGCGAAATCGGGCAGCCGGTCGTCCGGCCAGTCGGCCAGCAAGTCCTCGCGCGACACGCTGATGTGCGCCAATGGCCGCACGCCGCGCCATGAGGCGGCGACGGTGGCGACGCGGGGGTCGTCGGGACGAAGGTATTCACCCTCCGACCGCACCCAGTGGTGATGCAGGTCGAGCACGATGGGCACCGCGTCCGCCAATGGCAGCAGGTCGTCCAGGCCGAAGGACGTCTCGTCGTTCTCCACCGTCACCAGCCCGCGCGCATCCTCCGACAGCCGCGCCAGCCCCCGACGGAAACCGGCGATGCCCTCGCCCCGGCCGCCGCCGTGGATGTTCACATGCGCCCCCAGCGGGTGCCAGCCGCCGGCCATGCCCATCAGCCGCAGGATGTCGGCGTGGTACTCCAGCTCGGCGACGGCATTCTCCAGCGTCGCGGGGTTGGCGCTGTTCAGCACGCAGAACTGGTCGGGGTGCAGGCCGATGCGGATGCCGGCCTCCCGCGCCTTGCGGCCGGCGTGCTCCAGCCCCTTCTCGACCAGCTCCCGCACCGCGGTCTCGGCGTAGATCGGGCGCCCGACGGCGTGGGTGTAGACCGGTAGCAACCCGCTGTTCACCCGAAGCAATCGCCGGTAGGGCGGGTGCCGCGCCACCTCGGCGAGCTGGAGGTGCAGCGCCTGGAGGTTGCGGCCGAGAACCTCGACCAGCTTCTCCACCGCCCGCGCGCCGCCGAGGCGGGAGAGGGCCGCCACGGTGACGGTGCCAGGGTTCATCCGCCGCGCCGTCTCGGCGTCTCCGTCCGGCGGGATGAACTGGCAGCACCAGCCAAGGCGGGGAGTGGCGGGCTCGATGGGCGGGGCGACGGACGGCAACGGCTGTCTCCGGCGTTTCGGGCAGCCTGATATGTGCGCGCCACCGGGTTGCGACCATGGGGGCGCGTCAGCCGCCGGCCCCGCCCGGAGCGAAGCGCCGCATCAGCGCCTCGCAGGTCGGGCGCAGGCCGGGCGCGCCCCGCACCGCCGCATCCAGCCGCTGCCGGCCCGCGTCCGTCTCGCCGCGCTGGAGCAGCAGCGCCCCCAGGGCGAGATTGACCCGTGGATGATCGGGCTCCGCCGCCAGCAGCGTGGCGTAGGCCTCCGCCGCGTCGTCCAGCCGCCCGGCGGCGTGCGCCTGCACGCCAAGCTCCATCAGCCGGTTTCCGTCCATGCGTTCGCCGTCGGGGATGAGCGACGCCTTGACCGCCACGTCGGCCACCGCCGTCGCATACTCCTCGCCGCACTCGGCGATGATGGGATCGACCGCCTCCCCACAGTGGCGCCGGCACCAGGACAGGAACTCGCCGTAGCCGGCCGTCAGCACCCACAGCCAGTGGAGCCTCAGGTCCTCCGGCAGGTTGATCCATTGCAGGGACGGCTTCAGGGCACGCACGCCCAAGCGGTGCGCGTCCAGGCAGACGAAGTTGCCGGCCAGCGCCCGCTCCGACAGCTCGACCAGCGCCGGGGAACGATCGAGGGCGTTCGACGGGACCGTGCCACCCAGCACCGGCCGCAGGGCGGACAACACCAGATGCTGTTCCGGAACCAGCAGCAGGGCGGCGCGCTCGGCCATCGGCATGGCGAGCAGCGCGTCGCGCGGCGGGAACAGGGGTGCCGCCCACAGCCGGCGCATGTCCTCCAGCCGGCCGAAGGAGCAGAAATCCTGAACGAAGAAGGTGAAGGAGCGGCGCGGGCTGCGGGCACTGGTGGTGACGATGCGTTCCCCGAACACCCGGCAGGGGCCGTCGATGCCGCGGAACCGCGCGGCGTGGGCGAGGAAGCCCGCATGATCCAGCGCCATGTCGCTGCGCAGCTTCAGCGCGTGGGCGCGGCCCGCCACGGCGAGCGCGTTCCGGGTGGACAGGATCTGCCGGTTGATGTTGCAGCGGGTGATCAGGGTCCGCCGCTCCTGCGCCGGGTCGAGCAGCCCGGTGAGGTCGGTGTCGCCGGGATCGGCGTTCAGGATCACCGTGTCGGCGCGCACTCCCGCGGTGTCGAACGCGGGTGGCGCTTTCCACACGGACAGGATCACCTCCGCGCCCGGCAGGACCATGGCGACGCTGTCCAGGCAGCGGGGGGTGTGTTCCGGATCCCACGGCCCCTGGACGACGACGCTGACCTCGTCCGGCGCTATCATGGCCGGCCGGTGCGGTGGCGCAGCGCCGCCTCGACCGCGGCAACGGGGCCGCTCCAGTCGCCGTCCACCTCCTGCCGGAACAGCCGCGCCTGAGGATACCAGTCGCTGGTGACGCCCGCACGGTGCCAGCGCCAGTCGCACAGCCGTCCGAGCAGCAGCCAGACCTCCGTCCCCAGCGCCCCGGCGAGGTGGGCGAGCCCGCTGTCGGCGACGACGACCAGGTCCAGATTGGCGATGACCGCCGCGGTCGCGGCGATGTCGCGCACGCCGAGGTCCAGGAGATTGTCCGCCGGCGGTCCGGCGAACAGGCCGGCCTTCGCTTCGTCGGCCTGCAGACACACGAACAGCACGTCGGGGAAGTGGTCGAGCAGCGGGCGCAGGGCGGTCGCATCGACAGTCCGCGGGTTCGCCCCACCGCCCAGCGCCCCCCAGGACAGCCCGACCCGAAGCCGTCGTCCCGCGGCGTGGGCGTCGAGCACCGCGGCCCACGCCGCCTTCAGCGGTTCGGCAACGCTCAGGTAGGGCGGCCGTGTCGTCAGGGTCCCCGGCGTCAGGCCGGTCGCCATGAACAGGCCGAACAGCTCGCAATGGCGGTCGTAGGCCACCTCCTCGTCCGGGCCCAGGACGGTGATCCGGTCGGCCAGCGCGCCGCCGAACAGCCGCAGATGCGGGTTCCGCAGCAGCGGCAGGCAGCGTGCGTTGGTGCGCAGAAAGATGCGGCCGAAGCGCCCGGCAAGGCCGGGCAGGCAGCGCGCGAACTGCAGCAGGTCGCCCAGCCCGTTCTCGTGCGTGACCAGCATGTCGGCCACGTCGCTTTGCCCGTCCCACAGCCGGGGCGACACGGCGCAGAACACCCGGCGCCAGACCTCCGGGTCCCAGGCGGCGGCGTAGTCGTCCCGCCAGAGATGGGCGAACATGGCGTAGTAGCGGATGTCGTGCCGATCGGGCTGGATGGCCGCGGCGCGGGTGTACAGGGCGACCGCCTCGTCGTAGCGGCCCAGGTCCACCAGCCTCCTGCCCTCGCCGAACAGGGCCTCCGCCAGCGCAGCGCGCGCCGGTGCCAGGGCGGGATCGATCGCCAGGGCCGTGCGCAGTGGCCGGATGGCCGCCCCCGGCACGCGGGCGTTGACGCAGGTCGCCCCCACATTGTGCAGCACGATGGCAAGGTCCTGCCACGCCGACGTGTCCGCCGGCCAACGGAGCAGAAGTGCCTGCAGGCAGCGCAGCGCCACATCGTAGTCGCCGGCGCGGAAGCGGTCCTTGGCCAGCCCGTGCAGCGCGGTGGGATCGTCAGTGTCCGGGATGCCGACGGTGGTCATGGCCGGCAAACTAGTCGGACTCCCGCGTCGATGCACCCCGAAGTTGGTGCGGCGACGTTATTGCGGCCAGCCCGTCGCGGGATGCGCCGGGGCGCGGCGCGCCAGCAGCGGGTGTCCCGTCGCCGCCTCCAGCAGGTCGGTCACCTCCGGCGGGGTCCAGCGGCCGTTGCGGAAGCGGGCCTCATTGCAGACGGTGATAAGCCGCTCCATCAGCGGCGCTTCCAGCGCGGAGAGCGGCGTCGGCTCGTCCAGCCGGCGGCGGGCGGCGGCGACCAGATTGCCGCTGGTGGCCGCCACCGGCATCGGCATGTCCATGCAGACGGCCAGCCGCGCCAGCGTGGCGAGCACGGCGAAGTCCGCCCCGCCGCCGAGCGCGCATTCCCGCCGGAACATGCGGTAGACGTGATCGCAGGCGCTCTTCGACCAGCCTTCCAACTCGGCCCCGTGGGCGCGGCGCTTCAGCCCGTTCCGCAGCGCGCCGACATCGGCCACCTTGGGCAGCAGCGTGCTCCAGTCCTGACGTGGCTCTCCCGATCCGACCATCCGGTCGAGATAGGGCAGGAGCAGGTTGTTGACCTGCTGGACGAGCTGCTCCATCCCCTCCGACAGCCGCTCCGCGGTGTCACGCTCCCGCCCGCCGGCGGCGACCGCGAGGTCGTGCCAGAGGAACCAGCGCTCGATCTCCTGCGACAGCGGCGGGGCCTCGGTGCTGTGCAGGCGCAAGGACCCGCGGGTCGGCACGATCTCCGCCAGACGTTCCACCAGGCGGTGGCCCAGATGCGCGAACACCGCGACCAGCCCGTCGCGGATCACCCAGCCGCCGGGAATGCCGCGCTTGTCGGCCGCCAGACGCGGGTCCAGCGTGGCGTAGGCGTGGGCGAGGGCCAGCATCGGCCGGCCGGGAACGTCGACCAGCCGCATCAGCCGTGCCGCCGGGGGCATGGCATCGTCCACGTCGCGCAACGCCTCGCGCCACTCCGGGGCGGCGCCCAGCATGGCGATCAGGCTCGACAGATCCTCCGGCCCCAGCGGCGGCGCCCAGCCCAGCTTCTGCGCGCGCAGGATGGAGCGGCGCTGCGCGTTGACCGACGCCAGGAAGCGGTGGCGCGTGCCGTCGTTGCGATTGATGCCGGACAGCGCCGCCGCACTTTGGCGCCGCAGCTCCTCCGCCAGGACGGCGGCCTCCTCGCTGGCGATCACGTCGTCGATCGCCGCGTCGCGGCAGCGCGCGGTGACGAAGGCCTGGGCTGACGCGGCCGGCGCCTTGATCATCGGCTCCAGCGTCTGCCACCACGCAATCGCGTCCACCCGGTGCAGCAGGTGCGGCAGCCGCTCGTGCGTGTGCAGCAGTGTCGGGGTGTGGACCAGCACCGGCGCCAAACAACCCATCCACAGCCGCATGGCGTGGTGCCGGCGGCGGTGGTTGAGCGACGAGATCACCGCATCGACGACCACCCGCTCCGGCGAACCGGCGTCCGCCCCGGAGTCCCGGAGCGCGCCCAGCACCTTCTTCCGGCTGGCGATGCTCAGCTGTCCGAAGAAATCGTCCAGCCGCTCCCGCGTCTGTGCGTTGCTTGCCGTCACGTCCATCCCCGGCGGGCCATCCCTGGCGTGGATTGATGCCGCCATGGTAGCGCAGGGGAGCCGGGCTTGTGAACGGGATTCAATCCAAGTTAGTTAGAATTTTATGCGGTTTTGTCGGACCGTGGCGTGGCGGTGACTCCCCCCTCACCGGGGTGGACGCCGCCGCGCCCATCGGTGTCAATCGAGCACCTGGTAGTGCGCCTCGGTCGGCTTGAGGTTCTCACCGTTGATCGGCAGGATGTCCTGCGGGCAGGCCGACATGGCGACGACGCAGTCCATCTCCGCCCGCAGCACCACATGGTCGCCGGGCTTGGAGACCGGCACGCCCCATTCGGTGCTGCCGTCGGCGTGCACGGGGATGTTCATCCACAGGTTCAGCGGGCTCGGGCATTCCGGTGGGGTCAGGCCCAGCCTTTGCATGCCGGCAAACAGGTTGTCGGTGCAGTTGTCGTGGTATTCGGTGCAGCCGAGCAGCCCGTACCGGTAGTTGTCGCAGGCCGCCATCAGCGTGTCGTGGATGCCGGGGGAGGTGTCCTCCACGAAGGTCAGGATCGGCCGGCGACGGTTGGTGTGGAGCTTGTGGCCCGCGGTCGGGCGGATGCTGCCGATGGTCGGGCGCAGATGCTCCATCGACATGAACTCGCGCAGATCCTCGGCGTTGAAGGCCCAGGTATCGACCACCTGCTGGCCGTGGGTGTTGATGATCCGGATGGATTGACCCTTCTTCAGCCGCACGGCACGGCCGCTGCGGGCGGGAAGGGTGTGCAGCTCGCTGGTCTCGCTCATCGGTCTCCGGCCTCCCGGTTGCTTTGCAAGGCCATCTTATTACATCGTAGTTTCCGATGAAAGTACCGTGGCGTGGGCATCGCGCAGATCCTGCAGGAAGGTTGCCAGCACCAGCGGCTGCGGCAGCCGATGCAGCGTCGCCACCTCGAATCGGGACTGGTAGCGCAACTGGTCCGGGCGCAGCGCCCGCATCTCCCCGATCGCCACCCACTGGGCGGCGTAGTGCTCCGGCAGATAGCCGATGTATCGGCCGGACAGGATGAACAGGGCGATCGCCTCCATGTGCACGGCGGTCGCCGCCGGTTCGAGGTCGGCAAGCTGCGGCAGCCGCGCCTTGGCCATGTAGCCGCGGGCGACGTAGGCGGCCTCGCGGATGGCCTCCATCGGCAACAGCGGGTCGGCGCGGGCGTGCAGCGGGTGGCGCGCCCCGCAATAGAGCGCCTGCGCCTCGCGGAACAGCGGCGCGTAATCCAGCCCCGGCACATGCTGGAAGAAGGGGGCGATGCCGAGGTGGAAGCGCCCCTCCAGCACGCCGCGCTCGATCTCCGCCGGCGGCAGCAGCTCCAACCGGATCTCCACCTCGTTCTCCCGCCGCTTGAAGCGGTCGATCGCGTCGGACAGCCGGTTGGCCGGGTTGGTCGCCACGTTGTCCACGATGGCGAGGTGCAGTTCCCCCGTCAGCCGCGTGCGGATACCCGACAAATGGTCCTGGAAGGCGGCGAGCCCGGCGAAGAGCTGGCGGCCGGCGTCGTAGACGACGCGCCCCTTCTCCGTCAGCTCGAAGCCGCCGCGCCCGCGCCGGCACAGCTTCTCTCCCAGCCGCGCCTCCAGCGTGGCCATCTGGGTGCTCAGCGTCGATTGCCGGACGTTCAGCTCGATCTGCGCCGCGGCGAAGCTGCCGCACTCCGCTACCGTCATGAACACGCGCAGCAGCCGCAGATCCGCGGCGGTGAGGTCGGGCAGGTCCGGAGGAGTCATGGCGGATGTTCACATCGATGCTTGTCGATGTGAACATATCTGAACCGCAAGCCTCGCGAAAGCCTCCCTCGCCCGCCTCCGGCGGGAGAGGGCGTCAATGCTCATCCCGCAAGATCGACCAGCACCTCGGCCAGCACCCGGGCGCCGGCGGCGAGGTCGTCGGGGGTGGCGTTTTCGGCCTCGTTGTGGCTGATGCCGCGTTCGCAGGGGATGAAGATCATGGCGGTCGGGCAGAAGCCGGCCATGTAGCCGGCGTCGTGGAAGGCGCCGGACGGCATGCGTCGCACAGGCAGGCCGAGTGCCTGGGCGTGATGCTCGACGCGGTCCACGATGCCGGCGTCGAAGCGGCAGGGGGGCATGCTCAGTGTCTCCGACACCGCGACGGCGCAAGCACCGGCGGCGGCGCGGCAGACCTCCGCGATACGCTCGCCGCGCGCGGCGAGCACGGTGGCCTCGGGGTGGCGCAGGTCGATGGTGAAGGCGGCCCGGCTGGCGACGGAGTTCGGCACGTTCGGCTCCACATCCACCCGCCCGACGGTGAAGCGCAGCACGTCGGCCGGGTCGTGCATCAGGTCGTTCAGCCCGGCGATGCAGCGGACGGCGGCCTGCACCGCGTCGCGGCGGGCGGCGAGCGGCGTGGTGCCGGCGTGGCTGGTCTCCCCGCGCAATTCCACCTGGAACCAGCGCGCACCCTGGATGCTGTCGACCGCCCCGATGGTCTCCCCGCGGTCGTAGAGGACCGGGCCCTGCTCGATGTGCGCCTCGACGAAGGCGTGCACCGGCCAGCCGAAGGGCCGCGGCGTCGCCTGCGGCAGGGCGGCCAGGGCCCGCGCCAGTTCGGCGGTGAAGGGCACCCCGGCGGCGTCGCGGACGTCGGCGAAGTCGGCCGGGCTGCGCAGCCCGATGAAGGCCACCGACCCCATGGTGCCGGGCTGGAAGCGGCTGCCCTCCTCGTTGGTCCAGGACACCACCTCGATCGGCCGCTCCGTGGCGATGCCGGCGTCGTCCAGCGCCTCCAGCGCCTCCAGCCCGGCCAAAACGCCGTAGGTCCCGTCGAACCGGCCGCCGCGCGGCTGGCTGTCCAGATGACTGCCGGTCAGCACCGGGGCAGCCGCCGGGTCGCGGCCAGGGCGGCGCAGGAACAGGTTGCCGATGGCGTCGGTGAAGGCGGCGTAGCCGCGCTCCGCCCCCCAGGCGACGAAGGTCCGCCGCGCCTCGATGTCCTCGGCCGACAGAGCGGCGCGGTTCACGCCGTTGCCGGGAATCGCCCCGAACGCCGCCATCGCCGCGTGGCGCCGCCACAGGCGGTCCTTGTCCACGAACGCGCTGGCCCTGCTGGTCGCCATGGTCCCGCTCCTTTCCCGTACGCCCGTAAGATCGGACGAGCCGATGTCACTTTTGCCCGGACCGGCACCGTGTGCCGAAATCATGGGCGCTTGCCGCACCGATGACCATCCGTTCCCCGGCCCTGATCGCCCATCATACATCGCACCGGCCCGATGTAACGCCTGATTTGGACCCGTGGGGTGGCACGGCACTTGCTGCGATTCGCGGCAACCGCAACCTCCGGGAGCCCGCCCCCGCCATGCCTGACACCGTCAACCCCATCGTCCTCAGCGACGAGGTCCTTCCCGCGCGTGCCTATTGGCACCGGCGGCTGGAGAAGGGCTCGGTCCTGCGCATCGTCGACCTGGAGGGCTGCCAGGCGGTCGACACGCTGGTCTACGACGCCGAACGCACCGACGTGCGCTACAACGCCCCCAACACCGTCAAGCTGGCCGGCAGCGTCTATCTGTCCAAGGGCTGCGTGCTCTACGACGATCTGGCGCAGCCGCTGATGACCATCGTGGAGGACACGGTGGGGCGGCACGACACGCTGGCCGGCTGCTGCAGCCGCGAGATCAACCTCGTCCGCTACGGCAAGCCGGGCGACCTCGCCTGCCGCGACAATTTCCTGGCCGCGCTGGGTGAGCTCGGCATGGACGGGCGCGACATCCCGCCCAACGTCAATTTCTTCATGCATGTTCCGGTGGACGGGGAGGGGCACATCGCCATCGCCGACGGCATCTCCAAGCCCGGCGATTACGTTGATCTGCGCTGCGAGAAGGACGTGATCGTCGTCATCTCCAACTGCCCGCAGGAGCTGAACCCCTGCTGCGGCGGCGCGCCGTCGCCCATCCGCCTCGTGGTCAGCCGCCCGGCATGAGCGCCATGCCGAGCGCGTAGACCCGCCGGCCGTTTCGGATGCTAGGATGCCGCCGGACCCAGGCAAGGAACGGCGGCACCGGCTGATGATCGAGCTTCACGACGTCCGGCACCGCTACGACGAGCGGCCGGTGCTGGACGGCATCACCCTGACCCTGACGGAGCGGCGGGTCGCCGTGGTCGGCCACAACGGCTCCGGCAAGAGCAGCTTCGCCCGGCTGCTCAACGGGCTGGTGGTGCCGGAGGAGGGGCGGGTGACGGTGGACGGGCTCGACACCCGCAAGGACGGCCGCGCGGTGCGCCGCCGCGTCGGCTTCGTCTTCCAGAACCCCGACCTGCAGATCGTCTATCCCACGGTGGAGGAGGATCTGGGCTTCGGTCTGAAGGCGCGCGGCATGGCGCGACCCGAGATCGCGGCGCGGGTGGACGCCATGCTCCGCCGCTACGGGCTGGAGGAGCAGCGCCACCAGGCCGCCCACACCCTCAGCGGCGGAGAGAAGCAGTTGCTCGCCATCGCCGCGGTGCTCGTGCTGGAGCCGGCCTACGTGGTGTTCGACGAGCCGACCACCCTGCTCGACCTGCGCAACCGCCGCCGCGTGGCGGAGGTCATCGCCGCGCTGGAGCAGCGCGCGATCGTGGTCACCCACGACCTCGACCTGATCGCCGGCTTCGACCGCGTGCTGGTGCTGGACCGCGGCCGGGTGGTGGTGGACGACGCGCCGTCGCCGGCGCTCGCCGCCTATGTGGAGCGGCTGTCGTGATCCTCGGCCTCTACCTGCACCGCGATTCCCCCGTGCACCGCTGGCCGGCGGGGGCGAAGCTGGCGGCGCTGGTCGCGGCGACGGTCGGGCTGCTGGCGTGGCCGGGCTGGACGGGCCCACTGGCCGGCGCCGCGCTGGTGCTGTGGCTGCTGCGGCTGGCGCGGCTGCCGGTGAAGACGGTGCTGACGCAGCTCCGTCCGCTGTTCCTGATCATGCTGATCTTCTTCGGCGTGCAGGCGCTGTTCACCGACGGCGGCTGGCGGGAAGGGCTGGTGACGACGCTGCGCTTCGCCGTGCTGGTGCTGCTGGCGACGCTGGTCACTCTGACCACCCGCATCGGCGACATGACGGCGGTGTTCGAGCGCGTCTTCGCCGTGCTGCGCCCGCTGGGCGTCGATCCGGAGAAGATGGCTCTGATGCTCGCCCTGACCATCCGCCTGATCCCGCTGCTGGTCGGGCAGGTGCAGGACATCCGCATGGCCCAGCGGGCGCGTGGGGTGGAGCGCAGCGTGCTTGCGCTCCTCGTGCCGCTCGTGGTCAAGGTGTTGGGATTGGCCGACGCGCTGACGGAGGCTTTGGAGGCCCGCGGCTACGATCCGACGGGCGGCGTGAGGAAGGAGTAGGGGTGTGAGCAGTCTCGACACGCGCGCCATGGTGCTCTGCGCGCTGTTCGCCGCCGTGGTGGCGGCGTTGGGCGTGGTGCCTCCGATCCCGATCGGTTTCCTGCCGGTGCCGATCACCGCGCAGACGCTGGGCGTCATGCTGGCCGGCGCGATCCTGGGGCCGCGGCTGGGCTTCCTGGCTCTGGCGCTGTTCGTGCTGCTGGTGGCGATCGGGCTGCCCGTCCTGCCGGGCGGGCGCGGCGGGCTTGGCGTGCTGATGGGGCCGACCGGCGGCTTCATCCTGTCCTGGCCGGTCGGCGCCTTCGCGGTGGGCTGGCTGGCCCGCCGCATGACCGCCGGCACCCGGCCGCTGCCGCTGTTCGTCTGCTGCGCGCTGGGCGGCATCGGCGCCGTCTACGCCGGTGGCATCGCGTGGTTGTGGCTGGTCAGCGGGCTGCCGTTGGAGAAGGCAGCCATGGGTACGCTGGCCTTCGTGCCGGGCGACCTGATCAAGGCCGCGGCGGCGGCGGCCGTGGCCGCCACCGTGCGCCGCGTGCGTCCGATGCCTGTCTGAAGGCGCCGACCGTCACAGGGGAGGGGATCAGGCGCTGATCAGCGCCCGGCTCATCTCCCCTCGGCCCCAGTCCCGACCCTTGTCGGCCGCCGCGATCTGCTGGGCACGGCTGCGCGCCAGCACCGCCTTCTGCACCTTTTCGAAGGCGCGCACCTCGAGCTGGCGCACCCGCTCGCGGGAGACGTGGAAGCGGGCGCTCAGCTCCTCCAGCGTCTGCGGCTCGTCGGCCAGCCGGCGGGCGACCAGAATGGCGCGCTCGCGGTCATCCAGCGCCTCCAGCCCCAGCTTCAGGAAGCTCAGCCGCTCCCGGCGCTCCTCGGCATCGCCGACAAGGGACTCCTGGCTGGCGCGGTCGTCGGTGAGCTGGTCCTGCCACTCACTGTCGCCCTCCTCACCGAAGGGCGCGTTCAGCGAGCTGTCGTTGGTCAAGCGGCGGTTCATCTCCACCACCTCTGTCTCCGGCACGTCCAGCTCGGTGGCGATGTAGGCGACCGCCTCCGGCGACAGGTCGCCGTTGTCCAGCTCCTCCATACGGGCTTTCAGCCGGCGCAGGCTGAAGAACAGCTTCTTCTGCGCCGCCGTGGTGCCGATCTTCACCAGCGACCAGTTGTGCAGCACATACTCCTGGATCGCCGCGCGCACCCACCAGGACGCGTAGGTGGCGAAGCGGAAACCCTTCTCCGGATCGAACTTCTCCGCGGCCTGCATCAGGCCGACATTGCCCTCCGCCACCAGATCGGCGATGGGCAGGCCATAGCCCTGATAGCCCCGGGCGAGCTTGAACACGAGGCGCAGATGGCTGCCGACCAGCCGGTCGAGAGCCAGACGGTCGCCGTCGTTGCGCCAGCGGGTGGCGTATTCCCGTTCCTTCTCGGGCGTCAGATACTCGTACTTGCGAGCCTCCTGCAGGTAGAGCTGCATCGGCTCGGCGGACTGGGTACGGTTCTCCATCGACATCGACAACGTCTCCCCGATCCGGCGCCCGCGGGCGCCCCGGACCTTCCTGTCAACAGCGTTCGGGGACCGGCATTCGACGCTGCCGGCCTTGCGCGCGTCGCATCGCGGCGCGATTTCAACAGCCCCGCCGCCGAAGAAGGCCGGCGGGAGCGGAACCACGGCTGCCATACGGCACGTCCGGTTCCGAGCGTTAGGGGTGGATCATGAAATCGGTCGGATCCCCGCGGGCGTGGCACGCAAGCGCCGACCCGCATTCAACATCCGTCGCAGCCCAACGCTGCCACGAACTTTGATATGGTGCCGAAAGGGGACGCTTTCAAGACGCCGGCGCCCCGATCGACGATTCGACCGGGCACATCGGCCCGATACCCTTCCCATATGGGCGGGTATGGCCGGCATTCAAGAGGCGGGGCGGCGTGCGTGCACGCGGCTCCCGACGAACGCCCCGCATATGGGAAGCGGGGATGGCCCGTCAAGTGGCCGATCGCGGGCCGCGTCTAAAAGCCCAGCACCCGCGGCACGTCCACGAAGCCGTCGAGCAGTTCCACCGGGCCGCCGGGCGGGGCCAGCTCCTCGTAGGGCACGCGGGCGTAGCCGTAGCGCAGCAGCAGGACCCGCGGCACACCGGCGGCGAGACCGGTCGCGGCGTCGTGCTCGTTGTCGCCGACATAGGCCGCGTCGGCCGGGGCGACGCCCAACGCCGCCAGCACGCCCAGCAGCGGCTCGGGCGAGGGCTTGCGGGTCGGGTAGCTGTCGCCACCCACCACCGCGGTGAAGCGCGCGGCGATGCCGAGGTCGGAAAGAAGCCGCCGCGTGGCGCGCAGCGGCTTGTTGGTGCAGACGCCGAGCACGGCACCCGCCTCCACCAGCCGGCCCAGCGTCTCCGCCACGCCGGGGAACAGCCGGGTGCGGGCGGACGGGTCGGCCTCGTAGAGGGCGATGAAACGCGCGATGTGCGGCTCGGCCCCCTCCGGCGGCAGGCCGCCGAACTCGGCCAGCGCACGGCGGACCAGCACCGCCGCACCGTCGCCCACCAGGGTGCGCACGGTGGCGGCGGGCAGGGGCGGGCGCCCCTGCTCCTCCAGCACCCGGTTCAGGGCGGCGGTGAGGTCCGGCACGCTGTCGCACAACGTGCCGTCCAGGTCGAAGACGACCGCGCGGGGCCGTCCCGTCATTCCGAAGCGTCGTCCTTGAAGGTGCGGACACCGCTGACCATGGTGGAGATGATGGACTGTCTCGACATGATGTCCTCCCGGACGGCGGCGTAGATGTGGACGATCACGAACAGGATGATGACCCACATGCCCAGATGGTGCCAAGTGTGCACATCCTGGCTCTGGCCGAACAGCGGGATGACCCAGCCGAACAGCCGGTCCTGCCAGCTTCCTGCCTGCGCGCCCTCGCCGTAGAGCGCGAAGCCGGTCACGATCATGAACGCGCTGCCGACCCCGATCGCCCAGAACATGGCGAGCTGTGCCAGCGGGTTGTGGCCGACATACTTCTTCGGCCGCGCCTCCAGGAACAGGTACCAGCGCGCCTCCGTCCACACCTCGCGCCACCAGTGACCGTTCCAGAAGGGGAAGCGGAAGAGCTGGCGGGCGTGGTGGTTGCCGACGAAGGCCCAGTAGATCCGCCCCACGAAGCCGATGGCGAAGACATAGGCCGCCGCGAAGTGGAAGAAGCGGATGTAGCCCATCAGGAAATTGGCGCTGGCCTCCCCCGGCTGGGTCGGCAACGGGCTGCCGATGAAGTAGCCGGTGACGGCCAGCACGGTGATGCACAGCGCGTTGATCCAGTGCCACAGGCGGACCGGCACCTCGTAGACGTAGACGGCCTTGTAGGACCGTACTGGGGCCGCCGGCACGTCCTCCAGCACCAGGGTGGGGGTGGCGCGGGTGGCGGCGCCCGGCGGGTTGCTGACGGTGGTCATGGGTGGACCCTCCCCGGCCGGTCAGCGCACGGTGACGCGGGCCAGCTCGCCCCCGTCCGGCGCCATGACATGGGTGGAGCAGGCGAGGCACGGATCGAAGCTGTGCAGGGTGCGCAGGATCTCCACCGGCTCGTCCGGCCGCTCCATGGGCGTGTTCATCAGCGACGCCTCGAAGGCGCCGATGTTGCCCTTTGGATCGCGCGGGCTGCCGTTCCAGGTCGTGGGCACCACGCACTGGTAGTTCTCGATCTTGCCGTTCTTGATCTTGATCCAGTGGCCGAGCCCGCCGCGCGGGGCGGCGACGGTGCCGACACCCTTGCACTCCGCCGGCCAGGTCTTGGGATCCCACTTCTCCACATTGGCGGTGGCGCGGTCGCCGGCCTTGATGTTGGCGATCAGGGCGTCGAAGTCGTCCAGCATCATCTTGGCGCAGTAATGCGCCTCCAGCGCGCGGGCGAGCGTGCGGCCGATGGTGGTCGGCAGCGCCTGCTTGGGTGTCAGGTTGGTCCCGGCCAGCGCGTTGAAGCGGCCGAGCGATTCGTCCACCTGCCCCTTCACGTAGTCCACGCCCTGGGCGTAGGCCAGGATGTAGCGGGCGAGAGGACCCACCTCGCAGGCATGCCCGCGCCAGCGCGGCGCCTTGATCCAGGAGTATTTCGCGCGCTCGTCCAGTTCTTGAATGTCGGTCTTGGTGCCCTTGAAATTCGGACCCAATTCGAACTTCGCCTGGGTCACGCCGTCCCACGGGTGGAGGCCCTTGCTGTCGTCGCCGTAGGTGTACCAGCTGTGGGTGACGAACTCCTGCACCTGCGCCGGGTCGCGCGGGTCGATCGGGTGCACCTCGTTCCAGTTGCCGTTCAGGATCACGCCGCCCGGAAGCTGGCAGGTGGAATGGTCGTAGGGAACCTTCTCGTAGTCGCCGTAATCCATCACGTTGATGCCCGACAGCCCGCCGCCGTGCAGCCAGCCCTTGTAGAAGCTGGCGATGGCGATCACGTCGGGGATGTAGACGTTCTTCGAGAATTCATACGCTTCCAGAAGGCGTTGGCGGACGAAGTTCAGACGCTCCATGTTCAGGGGCGCGCCCGCCGCCCCGTCGCCGTCCATGTTGATGGCGCAGGGAACGCCGCCCACCATGTAGTTCGGGTGCGGGTTCTTGCCGCCGAACACGGTGTGGACCTTGACGATTTCCTTCTGGAAATCCAGCGCCTCCAGGTAATGCGTGACCGCCATCAGGTCGGCCTCGGGCGGCAGCTTGTAGGCGGGGTTGCTCCAGTAGCCATTCTTGAAGATGCCGAGCTGGCCGGATTCCACGAACTTCTTCAGCCGCGCCTGCACGTCGCGGAAATAGCCGGCACTCGCCATCGGGTGCGACGGCGACACCATCTGCTGAAGCTCGGACGTCGCCTTAGGGTCGGCCTTCAAGGCATTGACCGGATTGACCCAATCCAGCGCGTGCAGGTGATAGAAATGGACGACGTGGTCGTGCCACTGCAGCGTCTTCGCCATGATCTCGCGGATCAGGTGCGCGTTCTTCGGGATGCGGATGCCCAGCGCATCCTCCACCGCGCGCACCGAGGTCAGCGCGTGGCAGCCGGTGCACACGCCGCAGATGCGCTCCACGAAGGCCCAGGCGTCGCGCGGGTCGCGGCCCTTCAGGATCACCTCCAGCCCGCGCCACATGGTGCCGGTGGACACCGCGTTGCGGATGACGTTGTTGCTGTCGACATTCACCTCGCAGCGCATGTGACCCTCGATGCGGGTCACCGGGTCGACGACGATGCGCCGCCCGCTGTTGTCCATGGTGAAGCCGGTGGGGGTTTGCAGCGTCGCCATGATCAGACTTCTCCCTTGTGCTGGGCGCGCTTCAGCGCGCTGACCGCGGCGTGCAGCGCGATCGCGCCGCCGACGCCCGCTGCGGCGGTGGCGCCGACCCGGTCGGCGTTGGCCTCGACTCCGAACTGGTGGATGTCGGTGAGCCGGGCGTACCAGGACCCCTTGTCCCAGAAGCCATCCTCCGAACAGCCGATGCAGCCGTGCCCGGCCTGGATCGGGAAGGAGGTGCCCTCGTTCCAGCGGATGGTGGAGCAGGCGTTGTAGGTCGTCGGTCCCTTGCAGCCGACCTTGTAAAGACAGTAGCCGCGCCGCGCGCCCTCGTCGTCGAAGGACTCCACGAACTGCCCGGCGTCGAAATGCGGGCGGCGGTAACACTTGTCGTGGATGCGCTGGCTGTAGAACATCTTCGGCCGGCCCTGGCGGTCCAGCTCCGGGATGCGGTCGAAGGTCAGCATGTAGGTGATGACGCCGGTCATCACCTCGGCGATGGGCGGGCAGCCCGGCACCTTGATGATCGGCTTGTCGGTGATGACCTCGTGCACCGGGGTGGCGCGGGTGGGGTTGGGGCGCGCCGCCTGGACGCAGCCGTAGGACGCGCAGGAGCCCCAGGAGATGATCGCCTTGGCGTCCTTGGCGACCTTGCGGAGCTGGTCGACGAAGGGCTTGCCGCCGATGATGCAGAACATCCCGTCCTCGTTCAGGGGCGGGTTGCCCTCCACGGCCAGGATGTAGTTGCCCTTGTAGTCGCGGATCACCTCGTCGAGGATGGCTTCCGCCTGATGCCCGGCCGACGCCATCAGCGTGTCGTCGTAGTCGAGCGAGATCATCGACAGCACGACGTCCTTCACCAGCGGGTGCGCCGAGCGGATGAAGGATTCCGAGCAGCAGGTGCATTCCAGCCCGTGCAGCCACAAAACCGGCGTGCGCGGCTTGGTCTCCATCGCCTGCACGATGGTCGGCACGAACTCCGGCCCCAGCCCGAGCGCCGCGGCGGTCAGCGAGCAGTATTTCAGGAAGGACCGGCGGGTGATCCCCTGCCGGCGCATGACCTCGTAGAATGTTTCCAGTGTCGCCATCGGCGTTTCCTTTCCCCCAGGCGAGGCGGCGGCCGGCGGCCGGCGCGCGTCTCACGCCTATGGAGCAAGGATCATGCCGCAGGGTAATGATCAGGGACGCCAACGGTTTGAGCACAGCATCCGGGTTCTTCGGCTGCGCCGGAGGAAACGGGCCTTCCAGATGCGGTGGAAGGATGCTTGCCGGAGGTCGGGCCATTGACAGCCGCGCGGCCACCATGAAAAAACGTTGAGCGGAACATGGGTATTTCAAGGACCGCGCGCATCATGGCTTCCGGCGTCGGCATCATGCGCAAGATCATCGCCGGCGACCGCCACCGCCGGACGCGCCTGCACGACGAAAAGGGCAACATCGTCGATGCCGGCGAATGGAAGCACCTTCCGTCCGTGCTGCACCGCGTCGCCGCGCGCAAGCTGTTCGGCCGTCTCTATGATGAGCCGTGGTGGACCTTCACCATCAAGGAGCGGGTGGCGGCGCTGCTGCGGCCGGACATGACGGTGGTCGAGTTCGGGGCCGGCCAGTCCACCCTGTGGCTCGCTCCCCACGTCGGGCGGCTGCTGTCGATCGAGCATGATCCCGCTTGGTGGGAGCGGACGCGCGGGGCGCTGGCGCGCCGGGGCCTGACCAACGTCGATCTCCAGCTCCGCGGCGAGCGCGACTACGCTGACCTCGCCGGGGTGCCGGACGGGTCGGTGGATTTCTGCGTCATCGACGGCCTGCTGCGCGGCGTCTGCACCCGCGCCGTGCTGCCGAAGATGAGGCCGGGCGGCTGGATCTATCTGGACAATTCCGACAAGGATATGGACTTCGCCGACGACGGCCGCAACCTGCGGGCCGCCGAGGCGATGCTGCTGCGGCACGCCGCCCCGGCCGACGTGCGGTACGTCACCGGCTTCACCATCGGCTCGCTGAACGCGCAGCAGGGCATGCTGGTGCGCTGGACCGGGCTCAACCAGCCGGTGCCACCGCGTCCGCCGGTCGCTTGACCACGACCAGCGCCAGGGTGGTGACGATGGTGCCGGCCAGGATCGCCATCACGTAGAACCCGAGCGGCGCCACCGCGTTGGGAATCGCCAGCACGAAGGCGCCGCCGTGCGGCGCCCGAAGCGTGCAGCCGAACCACATCGACAGCGCCCCGGCCACCGCCGATCCGACCATCAGGCAGGGGATGACGCGCAGCGGGTCGCGGGCGGCGAAGGGGATGGCGCCCTCGGTGATGAAGGCGAGGCCGAGCACGGCGGCGGCCTTGCCCGCCTCCTGTTCCTGGACGGTGAAGCGGTTGCGGGCGATCACGGTGGCGAGCGCCAGCCCCAACGGCGGTGTCATCCCGGCGGCCATGACGGCGGCCATGGGGGTGAAGGTGTTCGACGCCAGCAGCCCGACCGCGAAGGCGTAGGCGGCCTTGTTCACCGGCCCGCCCATGTCCAGCGCCATCATGGCGCCGAGCAGCAGCCCCAGCGCCACCGCGTTGGCGCCGGTCATGCCCTGGAGGAAGGCGGTCAGCCCGGCCATGATCGCCGCCACCGGGGTGCCGATCACGTAGATCATCATCAGCCCGACCACCAGCGTCGCCAGCAGCGGGATGACCAGCACCGGTTTCAGCCCTTCCAGCGTGGCCGGAAGGTTGATGTTGTCGCGCAGCCAGCGGGCGACGTAGCCGGCCAGGAAACCCGCCACGATGCCGCCCAGGAAGCCGGCGCCGATCTTCGCCGCCAGCATGCCGCCGATGAATCCCGGCGCCAGCCCCGGCCGGTCGGCGATGGAATAGGCGATGTAGCCGGCCAGCACCGGCACCATCAGCGCGAAGGCCGCCTCCCCGCCGATCTGCATCAGCGCGGCGGGCAGGGTCCCCGGTTCCTTGAAGGCCTCGATGCCGAACACGAAGGACAGCGCGATGATCAGACCGCCGGCCACCACGAAGGGCAGCATGAAGGACACACCGGTCAGCAGATGCTTGTAGGGGCCGGCCTGCCCCTCCTTCTGCCGGGCCTTGGCCTGCGCGATCGCGTCGCCGTAGCCGGCCGCCGCGGCGCCACCGGATCCTGCGGGCGGCGGGGGCAGGGCCAGCGCCTCGTCCACCACCCGGCCGGGGTGCTTCAGCGCCTCGCCGACCGAGGTCTTGAGCAGACGCTTGCCGGTGAAGCGGTCGGTTGCGACGTGGGTGTCGGCGCCGATGATCACGGCGTCGGCCTCGGCGATCTCCTCCGGCGTCAGGGCGTTCTTGGCACCGACCGAGCCCTGAGTCTCCACCTTGATGCGTAGGCCCTTGGCCTCGGCCGCGCGCTTCAGCGCCTCCGCCGCCATGAAGGTGTGGGCGATGCCGGTGGGGCAGGCGGTGATCGCCACCAGCAGGCCGGAACCCTTCGCCGCTGCCGGCGCGGGGGCAGAAGTCGGCGGGGGCGCGGCAACGCGCGCGGCCGGACCCGGGGCGGCCGCAGCGGTGGTCACGCCGGCCAGGGCCTCGTCCAGCACGCGGCCGGTCTCGCGGATGGCGCGGGCGGTCGTGGTGCGCAGCACCGGCTTTCCGGTGAAGCGGCTCTCGTCCACCGCGATGTCGGCAGCCAGGATCACTGCGTCCGCCGCCCCGATGGCGGCGTCGCCGAGACGGGAGCCGGTGCCCTCCGCCCCCTGGGTCTCCACATCGATCACGTGTCCGCGCAGGGCCGCGGTGCGGCGCAAAGCCTCCGCCGCCATGACCGTGTGTGCGATCCCGGTCGGGCAGGCGGTCACCGCCACAAGTCTTGCCATGGTTTCCTCCCAGACCGTTATTCGATCGCTTCGATACGCACCCCGGCCATCAGCTCGGCGATGCGGGGCGGTGGCGGCAGTTCGGGGCCCAGCAGCGACAGCGTGCCGGCGGCATAGGCGGTGCCGCGCCGTGCGCAATCCTCCAGGTCGCCGCCGGCCAGCCGCGCGGCCAGCACCCCGGCCACCATGGCGTCGCCGGCCCCCACGGTGCTGGCGACCTCCACCCGCGGCGGCTGGGCGTGCAGCGCCCGGCCCCGCTCCACGAAGACCGCCCCGTCCGCCCCCAGCGAGACCACCACCAGCGCCACACCCTGCGCCGCCAGTTCCCGCGCCGCCGCCGTCACGTCGTCGCGCCCGCCCAGCGGCCGGCCGAGCAGTTCGGACAGCTCGTGCGCGTTGGGCTTGATCATGTCGGGCTTCGCCGCCATGGCGTGACGCAGCGGCGCCCCGCTGGCGTCCAACGTCACGAAGGCGCCGTGCCGCCGGAGCACCGGGATGATCTCGGCGTAGGCGCTGTCGGTCAGCCCGGCGGGGACGCTGCCGGCCAGCACGAAGACGCCGTTCAGCGCTCCCAGCTCGTCCAGTCCGTCGAGCAGGGCCCGCCAGGCGGTGTCGGGAATGCGGGGTCCCGGCAGGTTGATGTCGGTGACGCTGCCGCCCTCGCGGTCCACGACCTTCACATTGGTGCGGCTGCTGCCGGGAACGCGCAGGCAGCGGTCGGCGATGCGGCGGTCGCGGAACAGCGTTTCGAACACCGCGGTGTTGTCGGCCCCCAGGAAGCCGATGGCGGTGACCGGCGCCGGCCCGCCGGACAGGAAGGCGGCGACGTTGATGCCCTTGCCGCCCGCGGTGCGCGTCTCCGACAGGGCGCGGTTGACCGCCCCGGCGGTGAAGCCCGGCACGTCCAGCGTCTGGTCGACCGCGGCGTTGAGGGTGACGGTGACGACGCCGGTCATGCCGCACCTCCGGGGAAACGGTCGCGCACCAGGGCGCGCACCTCGGCCGCGTCGGCGCAGTCGAGGGCAGCCCGTGCCGCCGCCTCCGCGTCCGCCATGGATATCCCGCGCAGCCGCGCCTTCACCGACGCCACGGCGGGGATGGCGACGCTGAGTTCGGCGAGGCCGAGACCGGCCAGCAGCACGGCACCCGCCGGGTCCCCGGCGATCCCGCCGCAGGCGCCGACCCAGATGCCGGCGGCCCGCGCTCCGGCCACCGTGCGCTCGACCATGCGCAGCACGGCGGGGTGCAGCCCGTCCGCCTGCGGCGCCAGCACCGGGTGCAGCCGGTCCATCGCCAGCACATACTGCGTCAGGTCGTTGGTGCCGATGGAGAAGAAGGACACCTCGCGCGCCAGCCGGTCGGCCATCACCACCGCCGAGGGCACCTCGATCATGATGCCGATCTCCACCGGCCCGGCGCCCACCTCGCGCCGCACCTGCTCGGTGATCGCCTTGGCCTTGGCCAGCTCGGCGGGGGTGGCGATCATCGGGTACATGATGCGCACCGGCCCCTCCTTCGATGCCCGCAGCATGGCGCGGAGCTGGGTGCGGAACAGATCCTCCCGCTCGAAGCACAGCCGGATGCCGCGCACGCCGAGGAACGGGTTGCCCTCCGCCGGCATGCGCAGGTACGGCACGTTCTTGTCGCCGCCGATGTCCAGCGTGCGCAGGATGATGGGCAGGCCGTTCATGGCGCGGACCATGGTCCGGTACGCCTCGAACTGCTCCTCCTCGTCCGGCGGGAACTCGCGCTGGAGGAACAGGAACTCCGTGCGCATCAGCCCGACACCCTCCGCCCCCGCCTCGATGGCGGTTGCCGCCTCCTTGGGGTCGGAGATGTTGGCGGCGATCTCCACGCGCTTGCCGTCGGTGGTGATGGCCGGTTTGTAGCGGTCGAGCCGCTCCGCCTCGCGCCGCTCGCCCACGGTCACGCGGGCGGCGGTGGCGCGGGCACGGTCGCGGTCGGAGGGGCCGACGACCAGCACCCCGTCGTCGCCGTTCAGGATCACCTCCCGCCCGTTCCCCACATCGAGCGCCGCGGGCCCGGCGGCGACCACGGCGGGGATGTCGAGCGACCGGGCGATGATGGCGGTGTGCGAGGTCGCCCCGCCGCCCGCCGTGCACAGCCCCAGCACCTTGGCGGGGTCGAGCTTGGCGGTGTCCGACGGCTCCAGATCCTCGGCCAGCAGGATCACCGGGTGGTCGGGCAGGGCGGCCACGCTGCCGCCCATGGTGCCAGGGGCGTCGGCCAGCAGCCGCAGCACCCGGCGCCCGACGTCGCGCAGGTCGGCGGCGCGGCCGGCCAGCAGCGGGTCGGCGAGCTGCGCCAGCGTGCCGGCGCGCTCCTCGTACACCGCGCGCCACGCCCAGCCGGCGCTGTGGCCGCGGTCGATGCCGGCGTGGGTGTCGGCGACCATCTCCGGGTCGTCGAGAAGCTCCAGATGCGCCTTGAAGATGGCGGCCTTGGCGGCGCCGGCCTTCTTCCAGAACTCCTCGTGCAGGTTGCGCAGGTCGGCCCCGGCCCCGGCCAGCGCCTGGTCAAGTCTCCGGTGCTCGGCCGCGGCGTCGGGTGCCGTCTCCGCCACCACCAGCTCCTCCCGCTGGAAGGTCCAGGCCGGGCCGGTGGACACGCCGGGGGAGGCGGAGATGCCGGCGATCACGGTGCCGTCGTAATCGAGGTCGGCCGGCGGGGGCACCGCGACCGGGGCAGGGGGGTGGGACGGCGCACCGTCGGCCGCGGGCTCGTCCAGCCCGGCCTCGAAGGCGGCGCGGATGGCGGCCAGCGCCGCGTCCGCGTCGTCGCCGGAGGCGGTGACGGTCAGCGGCTGGCCGCCGGACACGCCGAGCCGCAGCAGCGACACGAGGCTCTTGCCGTTGCCGACTCCGACGCCGGCCGAAACCGCGATCTCCGCCCGGAAGCGCTTGGCGACCTCGACCAAAGCCGTCGCCGGGCGGGCGTGCAGCCCGTGCGGCACCGGTGCGGTGACGGTGATCGACGGGCCGCCCGCGGACGACGCCGCCGAGGCCGCCGGGGCGGGTGCGGCCTCGCCGTTCAGCACCGCCACGATGGCGCCCGCGTCGCCGGTGCGGCCGAGACGCTCCGCCTCGGCCGGGTCACCCAGCACGCCGGTGAGGCGCTGGAGCACGGCGATGTGCTCGTCGGATTTGGCGGCGATGCCGACCACCAGACGCGCCGGCTCGCCACTGCCCCAGTCCACGCCGCCGGGGAACTGCACCACGACGATGCCGGTCCGGCGCACGAGGTCGCGCGCCTGCGGAAGCCCGTGCGGGATCGCGATGCCGCTGCCCAGATAGGTGGCGGCGACCCGCTCTCGGCCCAGCATGCTGTCGATGTAGCCGGGCTCGATCAGGCCGCATTCGACCATGACACGGCCGGCGGTGCGGATGGCGTCCGTCTTGTCGGACGCGGTGAGCCCAAGGCGCACCTGGGTCTCGGACAGTGCGAGCATCGGTCCCCTTCCTCCCTGGCGGGGCCCGCTGCCGATCGGTCGCCGTGGCGACGGTCGGGCCGGCCCTCTCGTATCGATCAACGCCGCATCGGCGGCTTCGATCCCAGTTGTGGAAAGTCTGCTACGCTTCCGCTATCGGTGCTACGGTCTTAAGGTTGCTTAAGGGCGGGGATCACTCGCATAAGAAAAGGAAACTATGCATCCACCTTCCTTGCGGCGCTCGAATTTTTGCTGGGACACCTTTAGGTAGATTAATAATATGAATTGATCGCCGAGAATACGATCGGTCTCTATGATGTGCGAACCATTATGGGCGTCGAACATGGAAAAATTTCTGGATGATTTTGTTCTGCCATTACTGAGATCTTTTTTGATGGCGGCCCATACAATTCGCAATATTGATAATTGGTCGGCCTATTTCTTGGTATCCATCGTTGCTTTGATTGCGATTGGCGAAATTCCAGTCCCTGAGATATCGCGACCCTTAGCACTATTGCTGATTTGGCTCCTGGCGGTGGCGATCGCGGCGGCAGTGATCATGCCGCTGGTCCTGTTCATCTATCACGTCCGCTCGACCTTCCGCTCGGTGTACGGGCTGACAGAGATCGCCTTCGGCATCTCGTCGATCCTATACGCGTTGATCCAGCTGCTGCATGGCGGCAGCACCACGACGGCGGTGTTCACGATCGGCGGCGGAGTCTATGTCCTGATCCGCGGTCTCGACAACATCGACCGGCTGGAGGACAGCCACCCGGTGAAGCGCTGGTTCGTTTCTCTGATGGCTTATATAAGGGAGGGCAGGCGATGACCGTCGGAGCCGGCCGATGTCGGCGACCAACCCGCAGAACGAGGTTGCCACCATGACAAGCGCCATCGGGACAAGTTCCACCGACCGGCCGCTGCTCGGCCACACCGTCGTCGGATCGGGTTCGGACGTGGTGCTGGTGCTGCACGAATGGCTGGGTGACCACAGCAATTACGACACGATGCTGCCGGCCCTCGACCGCACGGCCTTCACCTACGTCTTCGCGGATGTGCGCGGCTATGGCCTGTCGCGCGACCTCGCCGGCGCCTACACGGTGGAGGAGGCGGCCGGCGACGCCGCCCGGCTGATGGAGCGCCTGGGGCATCGGCGCTTCCACGCCGTCGGCCATTCCATGTCGGGCATGGTGGTGCAGTATCTGGCCGCCGAGCGGCCGGACGCGGTGCGCAGCCTCGTCGCCATCGCCCCGGTGCCGGCCTGCGGCTTCCGCACGGACGCGGAGGGCATGGCCCGGCTGCGCCGCGTGGTGGAGGACGACGAGGCGCTTGCCGCCGCCATCCGCGCCCGCACGGCGGAGCGCTATGGCGAGGCGTGGGTCGCCTGGAAGGCGGGCCTCGCCCGGCGCGCCAGCCGGCGCGAGGCGATGGCGGGATACCTCGCCATGTTCACCGGCACCGATTTCGCCGACCGGGTGCGCGGGCTGCCGGTGCCGGTGCTCGCGGTGGCCGGCTGGAACGACATCGCGGTCTACCGGCCGGATTCGGTGCGGGCCGCCTTCGCGCCGCTCTACCCGCACGCGAGCTTCGAGACGATCGCCGACGCCGGCCATTATCCCATGCTGGAGACCCCGCCGCTGCTGGTCTCTCTGGTCGAGGGGTTCCTGAAGCGTCAGCCGGCGGGGTGATCGGCAGGAGGATCCCATGGCGTATGAGCTGTTCTATTGGCCCGGCCTCCAGGGGCGGGGCGAGTTCGTCCGGCTGGCCTTCGAGGCCGTCGGCGCCGCCTACACCGACGTCGCGCGCACCCCCGGCGGGGAGGAGCGGATGGCGGCGCTGCTCGACGGCCCGGATCAGACCACCCCGCCCTTCGCGCCACCCTTTCTGCGCGACGGCGACCTCGTGATCGCCCAGGTCGCGGCGATCCTCCAGCATGTCGGCCCCGCCCTCGGCCTCGTCCCCGACGACGCGGCAGGCCGGATCTGGACGCACCAGATCCAGCTCACCATCGCCGATGCCGTCGCCGAGGCGCACGACACCCATCACCCCATCGCGTCCAGCCTCTATTACGAGGATCAGACGGCCGAGGCGGCGCGGCGGACGCGGCATTTCCGCGAGGAGCGCATCCCGAAATTCCTGGGCTGGTTCGAAACGGTGCTGGCCCGCAACCCGACCGGCCCCGCGCACCTCGCCGGCGACCGGCTGACCTACGCCGACACCTCCCTGTTCCAGCTTGTGGAGGGGCTGCGCTACGCCTTTCCCAACACCATGCGGCGCGGGGAGGGGGCCTGGCCGCGGGTGACGGCGCTGCGCGACCGGGTGGCGGCGGTGCCGGGGATCGCGGCCTATCTGCGGTCGGAGCGGCGGATCCCCTTCAACGAATACGGGATCTTCCGCCATTACCCGGAGCTGGATCCGTAAGCGACGCCCCCTGTATGAAGGGCGCATCGGAACACCACCCCAACCGGACGATCATGACCGACTGCCCCTGCGGCTCCGGCCGCGCCTACGACGACTGTTGCGGCCCCATCATCGCCGGCGCTCCGGCGCCCACGCCGGACGCGCTGATGCGCTCGCGCTACACCGCCTATGTCCGGCGTGACTTCGACCACATCGAGCGCACCCAGCTGCCGGGCGACTTCGACCGGGCGGAAGCCGAGAAGGCCGCCGACGCGGTCGAATGGCTGGGGCTCGACGTCCGCAAGACCGCGGTCGACGGCGACACGGGCATCGTGGAGTTCGCCGCCCGCTTCCGCCACACCGGCCGCGAGGCGCTGCACCACGAGTTGTCCCGCTTCCGCCGCGAGGATGGGCGCTGGCTCTATGTGGACGGCGACATGAACCCCAAGCAGCCGCCGCGCCGGGTGGAGAAGATCGGCCGCAACGACCCCTGCCCCTGCGGATCGGGCCGGAAGCACAAGAAGTGCTGCGGCGCCTGACGCGCCTGCGACCCACGCGACCCCTTGCATATGCCGTGAATTGACGGTACGGGGGCGAGCACGTCATTGTTGGCGTGGCCCGCAAAGATCGGGCCTGCGCCGCAGGGGGCGACAAGACGAAAGGGAGAGGAAGTCCATCATGAAAGTCCGTTACCTGCTGGGCGCGGTCGCCGCGCTCGCCCTGACCACCGCCGCCGCCCGTGCCGAGTATCCGGAGCGCGAGCTCCAGGGTGTCATCATGTGGGGGGCCGGCGGCGCCACCGACACCGTCGCCCGCGCCGTCACCCCGCATGTCGAGGAGGCGCTCGGCAAGAAGATCGTGCTGGTCAACAAGGCCGGCGGCGCCGGCGCCATCTCCACCGCCTTCGTCAACGCCGCCCCGGCGGATGGCTACACCCTGCTGTACGGTGCGGAGAACCCGCAGGTGCACGGCGTGCTCGCCCTGTCGGAGCTGGACTACTCCGCCTTCTACCCGGTCAACGTGCTGGCGCGCGGCATCGCGGTGATCGTCGCCGGCAAGGACGCGCCCTGGAACAGCGTCAAGGAGCTGGTCGAGGACGCGCAGAAGCGGCCCGGCAAGATCAAGATGGGCTCCACCGGTCCCGGCGGCCTGCCGCATGTGGTGGGCGCGCTGCTCAACTCGGTCGAGGCGTACAAGGTCACCGCGGTGCCCTTCGACGGCGAGGGTCCCGGCCTGACTGCGCTGCAGGGCGGCCATGTCGACTTCATGCCGGTCGGTCTCAGCGCCGCCGGCGAGCACATCAAGGCCGGCCGGGTGAAGGTGCTGGGCGTGGTCAACGACAAGGAGGTGCCGTCGCTGCCCGGCGTGGCGCCGATCACCAAGGACTTCCCCGGCTTCTCCAAATACCTGCCCTGGGGTCCCTTCTACGGCATCTGGGTGAAGAAGGACGTGCCGGACGCGGCGAAGAAGACGCTGGTCGATGCCTTCCGCAAGGGCGCCGAGAACCCGCAGTTCACCCAGCTCATGGTCGAGCGCGGCAACGTCATGATGAACATCTCGGGTGCCGAGGCCGACGCCTTCCTGAAGAAGTGGCAGGCGGTGACCACCTGGGTCCTGCACGACGCCGGCGCCACCAAGCAGTCCCCGGAGAAGTTCGGCATCGCACGGCCGTAAGGCATAGCCGGCACCCCCCACCCAACCCTCCCCCCGCTGGGCGGGGGGAGGGTTGGGTGGGGGCCGAAGGCTGCCGATGAATCGGTGATAAGGATCGTCACATGAACGTCCTGCGGCGGCGGCGGGCGGGGGAGTCCGTGTTCGGGGTCCTGCTGCTGCTTTTCAGCGTACTGGCCTTCGTCCAGGCCTACCGGATCTCCGGCTTCTCCTCGATCAGCTCGGCGGGGGTCTTCCCGATGGCGGCGGCCGGGGCCATGGTGCTGTCGGCGGCGGCGGTGATCGCCGGCAACCGCCGCATGCGTCCGCCCACCGACCACGGCGGGGCGGAGAGCGTGGCGCGGCGCTTCTTCACCGACGTGGCCCCGCCGGCGGTGCTGGCCTTCATCGCGCTCGTCGTCCTCTACATGCTGACGTTGGACTGGCTGGGCTTCGTCGTCGGCTCCGGCCTCTTCCTGTTCGGCGGCATAACGCTGCTGCACCGGCGCGGGCTGGTCAGCGGGCTGCTGATCAGCGCCGCGTCGCTGGCGGCGATCTACGTGGTGTTCCGGCTGGTCTTCTCGGTGGTGCTGCCGGCGGGGAGGCTGTTCCAGTGACCGACGCGCTGTCCTATTTCGCCATGGGCTGGCTCGACCCGTGGCTGCTGATGCTGACCGCGGCCGGCACCTTCGCCGGCATCTACATCGGCGCCATTCCCGGCCTGTCGGTGACGATGGCGGTGTCGGTGCTGATCTCCTTCACCTTCACCTGGCCGGTCAACGACGCGCTGGCGCTGATGGCCGGCATCTATATGGGAGGGGTCTACGGCGGCTCGCGCACCGCGATCCTGCTGAACATCCCCGGTGCGCCCAGCGCCATCGCCACGGCGCTCGACGGCTACCCGCTGGCCAAGCGGGGGGAGGCGGGGATCGCCATCGGCATCAGCACGGTGGTGTCGGTGATCGGCGGCTTCGTCGGAATCCTGGCGCTGGCGGTGGCGGCGCCCGCCATTTCCGACTTCGCGCTGATGTTCGCGCCGCGCGACTATCTGCTGCTCGCCATCATGGGCATCCTGCTGGTCGGCAGCCTGTCCGGCGAATCGCTGGCGAAGGGCGTGTTCTCCGGCGCGCTCGGCGTGCTGATCGGCATGGTCGGGCTGGACCCGATGACGGCCGAGCAGCGCTTCACCTTCGGCTCGGTCAACTTGCTGGGCGGCATCCCCTATGTGGCGGCGATGATCGGCTTCTTCGGGGTGTCGGAGGCGCTGGTCCAGCTCCACACCCTGCACATGCCGGCAATCAAGCAGCAGGTCTCGCGCATCGTGCCGTCCTGGAAGCTGGTGAAGCGCTTCCTGCCCTTGTCGCTGCGCTCCTCGGCGCTGGGGGTGATCATCGGGGCGCTGCCGGGCACAGGCGGCGACATCGCCGCGCTGATGGCCTACGACCAAGCGCGCCGCACCGTGAAGAACCCGACGCGCCCCTTCGGGGAGGGGGCGTACGAGGGGTTGGTGGCGCCGGAATCGGCCAACAACGCGGCGGTCGGCGGCGCCTACATCCCGATGCTGACCCTGGGCATCCCCGGCGATGCGGTGACCGCGGTGATCATCGGCGCGCTGTTCATCCATGGTCTGAAGCCCGGCCCGATGCTGATGATCGAGACGCCGCACCTGTTCTGGTACACGGTCGGCAACCTGACGCTCGCCAACATCTTCCTGCTGATCTTCGGGCTGACCGGCATCCGTTTCTTCACGCGCATCGTGGAATGTCCGAAGGGCATCCTGCTGCCGCTGATCCTGGTGCTGTCGGCCGTCGGCACCTACGCCATCCAGAACAACCCGGTGGACATCTACTGGATGCTGGGCTTCGGGCTGTTCGGCTATTTCCTGAAGATGTACGGGTTCGAGGTGGGGCCGGTGATCCTCGGCATCATCCTCGGTCCGCTGATGGACGTGTCCTACCGCCGCGCCGTGATCTCGGTGGAGGACAGCTTCCCGGCCTTCCTCTGGGACCTCGTATCGAACCCGCTGACCGCGGCCCTGACGCTGGCTCTGGCGGCGTTGCTGCTGGCGCAGACGCCCGTGGCCTCGCTGTGGAAGCGGCGGCGCTGAGCCGCCGTCGGTGCGGATGCCGGTGGTGAAGGGCAGGCGGCCCGTCGCCAGCAGCGCATCGACGATGCCGCCCCCTGCCCCGCTGACCAGCGCCACCCCGCGTTCCGGTCCGCCCATCACCGGCTCCTACCGCGAAATCGGTTGCCGTGCCGGCCTTTGGCCGGTTGTATTTGAAGGAATTGGTCGGGAAAGCCGGAATCGGCGATCCGACCTTGCGCGCCGGCGGCGCGGGATCGCATCATGCGCCGCCGCCAGCCCAAGGCGACGGTAACGGGAGGGAACACGGTACGATGACAGGGCGCCTGCTGCTGGGCTGCGTCGCCGACGATTACACCGGCGCGTCGGACCTCGCCAACACGCTCGCGAAATCCGGGCTGCGCACGGTGCAGACCATCGGGGTGGACGGGCTGGCCCTTGCTCCCGACGATGCCGAGGCGATCGTCGTCGCGCTGAAGAGCCGCTCCATCGAGCCGGAAGACGCCGTGCGCCTGTCGGTTGAGGCGTGGCGGCACCTGAAGGAGCGCGGCGCCCGCCAGTGCTATTTCAAATACTGCTCGACCTTCGACAGCACCGAACGCGGCAACATCGGCCCCGTCACCGACGCGCTGATGGCGGAGACGGGGGCCACCATGGCCGTGGCCTGCCCGACCTTCCCGGAGAACGGGCGCACGGTCTACCAGGGCCACCTGTTCGTGTGGGCGCAGCCGCTGGACGAATCGCCGCTGCGCGACCACCCGCTCAACCCCATGCGCGACGCCAACCTCGTGCGCGTGCTCCAGGCGCAGAGCGGCACCCGCGTCGGGCTGGTGCCCTGGCAGGATGTCGCCGCCGGCGGGCAAGCGATCCGCGCAAGGCTGGCCGCGCTGC
This sequence comes from Azospirillum oleiclasticum, assembly GCF_013423485.1. Classification (GTDB taxonomy): domain Bacteria; phylum Pseudomonadota; class Alphaproteobacteria; order Azospirillales; family Azospirillaceae; genus Azospirillum; species Azospirillum oleiclasticum. The sequence goes on along the minus strand of NZ_JABFFR010000005.1, from coordinate 402,872 downwards.
AAGGGCAGGGGATCGGTGCCGCCATCGTCGATGCGATCACGCTGGACGACCTGACCGTCATCGGTGCGGCCTGCCACGACCACCCGCTGGTCACCGGCGCCTCCGGCCTCGCCGCCGGGCTGGCCGCCAACTTCATCAAGGCCGGGGCCGCGGCCGGGCAGGGCAGCACCGACCTGCCGCCGGTCGCGGGGCCGGAGGTGCTGATCGCCGGAAGCTGCTCCCCCGCCACGCTGGCGCAGGTGGAGCGCGCCGCGGCGCGCTACCCGGTCATCCGGCTGGACGTGGACGCCGTGCTCTCTGGCCGCGACGAGGTGGCGCGGGTGGCGGCGGAGGCGCGCGGCCACCTTGGGGAACGCCCCATGCTGATCGTCTCCAGCGCCACGCCCGACGACCTGCGCCGGGTGCAGGAGACGCACGGCCGCGACGCCGCCGGTCGCGCCGTGGAGCAGGCGCTTGCCGCCGTCGCCGCCGCCCTCGCCGGGGCCGGCGCACGCCGCTTCGTGGTGGCGGGAGGCGAGACCTCGGGTGCCGTGGTGGACGCGCTGGGCGTGCAGGCCCTGCGCATCGGGCCGGAGATCGCACCCGGCGTACCGGCCATGGTCGGTCTGGGCGAGCGCGCGTTCGCCCTGGCGCTCAAGTCCGGCAATTTCGGCGGGCCCGACTTCTTCGCCGACGCGCTGGGGGTGATGCCGTGAGTGCCGAGGCCAAGGCGCGCGACGCCCTTTGCCTCATGGGGGAGCGACTCTACGCCCGCGGCCTCGTGCATGGCGCCACCGGCAACCTGTCGGTGCGGCTGGAGGATGGCTGGCTCGTCACCCCCACCAACGTCAGCCTCGCCGAGCTGGACCCGGCCCGGCTCGCCCGGCTTGACGCGCAGGGGCGTCACACCGGCGGCGACAAGCCGTCGAAGGAGGCGTTCCTGCACACCTGCGTCTACGACGTGCGCCCCGACGCCGGTGCCATCATCCACACCCACTCCACCCATTCCGCCGCCGTCTCCTGCCTCGCCCACGACCCGGGCGCGCCGGTGCTGCCGCCGCTGACCGCCTATTACGTGATGCGCGTCGGCGATCTGGCGCTGGTGCCCTATTTCCGGCCGGGCGACGAGCGGCTGGCGCTGGCGGTGCGGGAGGTGGCGGTGAAGCACGCCGCCGTCCTGCTCGCCAACCACGGCCCGGTCATCGCCGGCAAATCGCTGACCGACGCGCTCTACGCGCTGGAGGAGCTGGAGGAGACCGCCAAGCTCCACTTCCTCCTGCACGGCCACCCCACCCGCCCGCTGACGGCGGAACAGGTGGCGGAGTTGAACGCGGTGTTCCGGAGCTAGGGCCGCTTCCCGGACCCCTGGCCTCACCCGGCCGCCGTCGCCGCGCCGCCCGCCGTGCGATTCGGGTCCAGCAGCCATTTCCAGATGTCGGCGTTCCGATGCTCGGCGCTGGCGCGCAGGAGAGTGTCGTTCCGCTCGTCGGTGAATCGGACCGTCCGGCCGGAGCGCAGGATCATCAGGAAAAGCCGGCGGAACATCGCGACGGTGCTGTTGGGATTGCTGCGCTGCTCCCACAAGGCGCCCACCGAGTCCAGGCTGTAGTAGGTCGAGTGATGGCAGCTGATGGCCAGCGTGTCGGCCAGCAGTGCGGCCGTCCAAGCCTCCACGCCGCCGCGAACCGGTGCCGCGTCCCACGCCGCCAGCGGCGGCAGGAAAGGCCGCTCGGCAAGCGCTGCGGCGACGGTGCCGGCTCCCTGGTCAAGCAGGGGCTGCAAATGCTTCATCATCTCGCCACGACGGCCATAGGCGCGCAGTGCGCGCAGCAGGCTGAGGCGTGTCGCCGGGTGATCCTCCGCCTTCAAGGACTCCTCGAGCCCGGTCACGCCGCGAAGAAGCAGCCCGATGCGCTCGGCCGGTGATCGCTGCTCATCCTCCGCGGCCAGAACGCAGGCAAGCGCGTTCCCGGTGGCCGCACCCCGGAGCCATCCGTTCGCCAAACCGGCGGCGAAGGGCCGTGAACCCAGCAGGGTGCCGGGATCGGGCTGCGGCAGTGACAGCGTGGAGGCGTCGTTCACCTCCCTGGCCAGGAGACCGCGCGCGGCTAGCCGGGCGGCGCGCTCCGGCTTGCAGGCGAAGAGATTGACTTGGAAATAGTCATATCCGGCGGTCAGGTCGACGGGGGCCAGCAGCCCCAGCCCGGGGACCAGCCGGTAGATGCCGTAGCCCATCGCCACGAAAGCGATCGCCAGCGCTGCCTGTTCGCCGCTGGTGCGCTGGATCTCGAACATGATGAGCGGCTGGCATTCCGTGAGGAACCGCGTGCCGGCCCTCAGAATTTTCTCCTCCTCTCCCTCGGCGTCGAGTTTGACGAAGTCGATCGCCGGAGCGCCGAGCCGCTGCCAGGTGGCATCGAGGGTATCGAGCCGCACCTCCTCGGTCTCCCCGGCCAGACGGTGCAGGGAGTTGCCCTCGCTCTGCGTGGTCGAGACGCCCATCGGCGCCGTACCGGCGCGATCGGAAAGCGCGCAGTCGAGGACGGTGATGCGGTCAAGGAAGCCGTTCTCATGGATCGACCGGCGCAGCAGCGACAAGGGTTGCGACGACGGCTCGAATGCCCAGACATGCCCGGCATCCTTCATCAACGCCGCCATCGTCAAGGTATAGACGCCGTGGTTGGCCCCAATATCGAAGGCCAGCATTCCCGGCTCTATGCAGCGACGCACAAACGAGATCTCGTCCTCGAACCAGTCTTCAAGCTCCAACAATATATACGTCGTCAAATATTCCAGATCGGCCTTTACTGAAATCCTGACATTATCGGGTATTTCTATGGCAAATACAGTCATTGTAAAGTCCGCATCCGGTATCATTGTCGATACCGTATCCGGATCAGGGTTGAATGTCGATCCGCAAATTTGCAGTAGTCGCACACACCGCCGACGTCATTCGTCGGCCTGCCAAAGAAGCCCGCGTCGTTTGAACCAGTCCAGGCTCCACCGCGACGTTTGCGGATTCGCAAGGAAGCGCCGGAGCCGGCGGGGCAGGGTTCCCGAGCGCCCCGTGGGGGCGCCTTTGTCCGTCGTGCCCAAATCACCGTCACCATGCGGTACTGACGGCCTCACCCGATCCACTCGCGACCAGCGCGCCACCGGTTGAATATGATATTATTCTAATATAAACATGCGGGTGACGAACGGCCCCGATCGTCACCCGCATAGGAGTTCCACCATGAAAGCCCGCATCCTCGCCACGGCGCTGCTGTTTGCCGCCACGGCGGTCGCCACGGTTCCTGCCCGCGCCGACGGCGACCACCCGCTGTTCGTCGTCGTTACGAGCCCCGACGCCCAGACCCAGGCCATGGCGATGATCCTGTCCGCGGAAGCGGTGAAGAAGAAGGTCCCCGTCCGCATGCTGCTGTGCGGCCCCGGCGGCGATCTGGCCCTGAAGGCGAACGCCGGCCCGGCGATGAAGCCATCCGGCAAGACTCCACAGCAGATGATGCAGGGCCTGATCCAGGGTGGGGCCACGGTGGAATTGTGCGCGCTCTATCTGCCCAACAGCGGCGGCAAGACCGAGGCCGACCTGATCGACGGGGTGAAGCCGACCCGTCCACCGGTCGTCTCCGACTTCATGCTGACGTCCGACGTGCGTTACTTCACCTTCTGAGCGGCGATGGAATGACGCTTCGTTCGGGATGGCCGGCAGCCCGATCGAAGCGTCATTCCATCCGAACGCCGCGGATATTTTCCATAATGTTAGTTATCAAACTTTTTGCTGTAGGCCGGGTGGATTCAAGGTCGAAGTGCGACTCTCTAATGATATCAGTGGCTTATGCCGCGATGGCCGCATGGGAACGCCGTCTTCTCACAGAGATGTGGCTGGCGGTGGAGAGCGACTTCAGCGACCCGCACAGCTCCGGTGGATTCACGTCGGGATGGCTCGTGGCATCATTTATTCTTTCGACAGAAACCTCCTTTGACTCGTTCCGAGTGCATCGGTAGGTCTTTGTGGCTGGACTATTAGAATTGCATGCGATTGCACGCAATAGAATCTAAGGGTAGGCAAACAAAAATGAGATGGAGGCTGCCCGTGAAGTCTTATTCCCTCATTCTCAATTTCCCGCATGCCGCTGTGGACGCAATCAACCGCGCGGGGCAGAAGGTCGTTCTGGTCAAATCGGTGACCGGTGGTGGCGGTCGGACGGCCTGGGTGACATTCGCGCCGTTTCAACAAAACGTGGTTATCTGGAGCGGGCAGTACGGCATTTACGCCTCAACCAGCCAGATCGAGACCGGCGCGATGATCACCCAATGCTCGATCGTCGATCCGGCCCAGACCGGCGTCGAATACCCGTTCCAACACAACACGTTCCAGTCGGCCGCCGTGCCCGATACCTGGACCGTGTCGCCGACCCAGTACGCCACGGGGAATGAGAACGGCGGTGCCCTGACCTTCGGCCTTCGGCAGGCGGCATCGGTGAACGGCACGCGCGTGATCACGGGCCCGGTGAACGCCGTCTCGGTCCTGCCCGGACAGCACGCGATCTTCCAGCCGCACGAGAGAATCTGCGTATTCGTGGAGTCCAACGTCGACAACGGTGCGGTCGTCTCCACCGTGTCGTCGAACTCCACGACGATCGACCTGACCACGACGACCTCCCAGACCGCGACCTACAACGCGGCCACCGGTACGTTCGTCGTCGGCTGACACCGATCACGAACGCAAGGCGCATGGGGGAAAGCACATGGCATACATGGTGGTCGACGGGCAGAACCAGTGGAACTACCAGCCCGATAGCCAGCAGATCACGAACACCAACGTCACGGTGACGATGTCCACCAACGACGGCCTGAACGCCGTGGCGTCCGGCCCGACCCGGGCGGGGAACGTGGTGGCGAACACCCAGCAGTACGGCGTCACGCTGCCGGGGTCCTTCAGCGGCATGGTGGTGACGTTCCGCCGGACCTGATCCCGCGGGTGCGAAGCGCGACGAGGGGTACGCCGACCGGTCGGCGTACCCTTCCGTCCAGCCGGGCAGGATTGCGCCGTTGTTGTCGGGGATCGGGACAACGGCACGCCGTGGCGCTGCCTGGGCTGACGCACGCCGGCCGAGGGCTCATACCATCGGCCATGGACGTTGACACGTCCAAGGCACCCTCATACGGCGGGCGGGGCCATCCGGCCCCTTGCCTTCACGCCCATGCGGGCGTGGGGCCGCGGTCGCGGCCCTCCAACGGCACGAGTCAAGCTCTCGTGCAGTTGGTATTACAGGCCAATCCGCACCTATGCCTTTGGACTGGCCGACCCGATCCCGTGCTTCTGGAGCTTGGCGTACAGGTTCGTGCGTGACAGGCCCAGCGCGCGGGCGGCCTCCAGCTTGTTGCCGCCGGACTCCTCCAGCGCCTTCTGGATCAGGGTGCGTTCCAGCTCATCCACCGCCTCGGCGAGCGGGCGGCTGCGGGCCGGTTGGGTCGGGCGGCTCGCGGCCGGCAGGATGTCGGCGAAATCGGCACCTTCTATGCGCGGCCCGTCGGTGCGGACATAGACCTGCTCGATGACGTTCGCCAGCTCGCGCACGTTGCCCGGCCAGTCGTGCGCGTGCAGCCGGTCGAGCGCCGACGGCGTGAGCTCGCGCATCGGCTGGTTGATGCCGGCGGCGGCCCGTTCGGAGAACAGGGAAGCCAGGATCTCCAAATCCTCCTTGCGGTCGCGCAGCGCCGGCAGCTGGATGGGAAAGACGTTGAGACGGTAGTAGAGATCGGCGCGGAAGGCGTCGGCGCGCACCATGTCCGGCAGCGAACGGCTGGTGGCGGCGATGATGCGCACATCGACCGTGACGATCTGGTTTGACCCCAGCGGCTCCACCTCCCGTTCCTGCAACACGCGCAGCAGCTTGGCCTGCAGGGGCAGCGGCATGTCGCCGATCTCGTCCAGGAACAGCGTGCCGCCATGGGCGAGCTGGAATTTCCCGGGGCGCGGCTGGCGGGCGGCACCGGTGTAGGCGCCGGGCGCGACGCCGAAGAACTCCGCCTCCAGCAAATTCTCCGGCACCGCGGCCACATTGACGCCGACGAAGGGCCGGTCGGCGCGCTCGGACGCGGCGTGGATCGCGTGCGCCACCAGCTCCTTGCCGGTCCCCGTCTCGCCCAGCAGCAGCACGCCCGACCCGCTCTGCCCGGCCTTGCGCACGAGACGCTTCACCTGGAGCATCGGCGGGCTGAAGCCGACCAGATTCTCCACCGTGTATTTCGGCGCCCGGCTGGCGGCCAGCTCCTGCTCCATCCGCGCCAGGCGGGTCTGCAGCGTGTTGAAGCGCTCGGCGATCGGGCGGAGATAGGTCAGGCTGTTCTTCAGGGCAAAGGCGATGGCGCCGATGACAGCACCATCGCCGTCGCGCAGCGGCAGGCGGCTGACCAGCAGCGTGTGGTCGCCGTAGCGCATGATGTCCAGCGGCAGCGAACGGCCGGTCTCAACCACCTCCCGCATGCGGCTGTGCGGGATCACCTGTTCGACCGGCCGGCCGACCAGATCCGCCGGGGAGCGCAGGCCCAGCGATGCCATCCGCTGGTCGGTGAACCAGACATGCTTGTCGTTGGACCACAGGATGCGGACGTCCTTGTCCACCAGGATGGCGCCGTCGATCATCTCGTCGATCATCGTCATCAGGTCGCGGGCGGCGGCGAAATGCCCGTTCAGCTCCATCCGCATGGCCGTGTCCCTCCCCTGCCCGTCTGTCAGTATTCCGGACAGTGTGTGTCAAAATCCGGGACGGTTGGAAAGGCCTGATTTGCGGGGTGCAGGCCGCCCCGACATCCGAGCGTGTGCCAAATCCGGGACGGATGCCCCGGCACGCACCCCATTCTCCCAATCAAACCACTGAAAAAGAACGGAATTTTAGTTTGGCACACACATTGCTAACAGTATTGGCAACCGGAGGATTGGCGACAAAGAACCGCCGTCCGGGACCGAGGGGAGGATACATGACAGGCCGTCGCATCGGCATCATCGGCGCCGGGCTCATGGGGCACGGGATCGCGCAGGCCTTCGCGGAGGCCGGGCACCGCGTCGATGTGCTGGAGCCCGATCCGACCCGGCGGGCGGGGATCACCGACCGTATCCGCCGGAACCTGGAGGAGCTGGGGCGCGACACCGGCGCCGCCGGCCGCGTGCACGCCTGCGCGACCATGGAAGAGGCCGCGGCCGAGGCGGATGTGGTGATCGAGGCGGTGCCGGAGGATCTCGACCTCAAGCGGCGCGTCTTCCTGGCGATGGAGGCGGTGGCGCCGCCGCACGCGCTGCTGGCGAGCAACACGTCGGTGATCCCGATCACCCAAATCGTCGAGCCGCTGCGCAACAAATCCCGCGCCATGGGCACCCACTGGTGGAATCCGCCGCACCTGATCCCGCTGGTCGAGGTGGTGCAGACGCCGGACACCGCCGAGACCGCCATCGCCACGATGATCGCGCTGCTCACCGCCATCGGCAAGACGCCGGTGCATGTCCGCAAGGACGTTCCCGGCTTCATCGGCAACCGCCTGCAGCACGCGCTGTGGCGGGAGGCGATCGCGCTCGTCCAGAACGGGGTCTGCGACGCGGAGACCGTCGATGCGGTGGTCAAGGCCAGCTTCGGCCGCCGCCTCGCCGTCCTCGGGCCGCTGGAGAACGCCGACCTCGTCGGCACCGACCTGACGCTGGCGGTGCACGGCTATCTGCTGGGCGATCTCGACCGCTCCGCCGAGCCGCAGCCGCTGCTGCGCGAGCTGGTCGCGTCCGGCCGGCTCGGCATGAAGACGGGCGCTGGCTTCCGGACCTGGACGGAGGCGCAGACGGTTGAAACCCACAGCCGTCTGGCGGCCCATCTCCGCCGCCTGGATAATCCCGCAGGCGGCTGACCGCCGCACCCACCCGAGACACACACCACGATCCCCGGCCCAACGCGCCGGGCACACAGGAGGGCCACAGCATGGCCGCATCATCGAAACCGGTCATCATAAGCTGCGCGCTGACGGGGTCGATCCACACCCCGACCATGTCCGACGCGCTGCCGGTGACGCCGGACGAGATCGTCGAGCAGGGCGTCGGCGCCGCCGAGGCCGGTGCCGCGATCCTGCATCTGCACGCCCGCGACCCGCAGACCGGGCAGCCGTCGCCCGATCCGGCAGTGTTCATGCAGTTCCTGCCGCGGCTGAAGCAGTCCACCGACGCGGTGCTCAACATCACAACCGGCGGCTCCCTCGCCATGACGGTGCAGGAGCGGCTGGCCGCCCCGCTGCTGGCCAAGCCGGAGATGTGCTCGCTCAACATGGGCTCGATGAACTTCGGCATCTTCCCGCTGGCCGACCGCTACAAGGACTGGAAGCACGATTGGGAAGAGCCCTATCTGCGGAGCACCGACGACTTCATTTTCCGCAACACCTTCCGCGACATCGCCTACATTCTTGAGCATCTGGGTGAAGGCTGCGGCACGCGGTTCGAGTTCGAGTGCTACGACGTCGGCCACCTCTACAACCTCGCCCATTTCCTCGACCGCGGGCTGGTGAAACCGCCGCTCTTCGTGCAGACGATCTTCGGCATCCTCGGCGGGATCGGGGCGGAGCACCGCAACCTCGTCTTCATGCGCGAGACCGCCGACCATCTGTTCGGCGACGCCTACGAATGGTCGGTGCTGGCCGCCGGCCGCCACCAGATGCCCTTCGTCACCATGGCCGGCGTGATGGGCGGCAACGTCCGCGTCGGGCTGGAGGACAGCCTGTACCTCGGCAAGGGCCGCATGGCCCGCAACAGCGCCGAGCAGGTCGCGAAGATCAGACGCATCCTGGAGGAACTGTCGCTCACCATAGCCACCCCCGCCGAGGCGCGCGCGCGGCTCGGCCTGAAGGGCGGCGACCAGACCGCCTTCTGAGCCGGACCCGGCGCCAACGGAGTGAACGAGATGAAGAACAGAAACGCGGTCGTGACCGGGGCCACCAGCGGGATCGGCCTGTCGACGGCCCGCCTGCTGGCCGCGCGCGGCTGTAACGTTGTGCTGAACGGGCTGGGCGACCGGGAGGAGATCGAGCGTCTCTGCGCCGGGATCGCGGCGGAGACCGGCTCCACGGTCGTCTTCTCCCCCGCCGACCTCAGCCGGCCGGAAGAGACCCGCGGCCTGATCGCGGAGGCCGCCGCCACGCTGGGGCCGATCGACATCCTGGTGAACAACGCCGGGGTGCAGCATGTCGCGGCGCTGCACGAGTTCCCCGAGGAGAAGTGGGACCTCGTCCTGGCGGTCAACCTCAGCGCCGCCTTCCACGCCATCAAGGCGGTGCTGCCGTCGATGATGGAGCGGCGCTGGGGCCGCATCGTCAACACCGCCTCCGTCCTCGGCATGGTCGGGGCGCCGCACAAGCCGGCCTATGTCGCCGCCAAGCACGGGCTGGTCGGGCTGACCAAGGCGGTGGCGATCGAGGCGGCACCCCACGGCATCACCTGCAACGCCGTGTGCCCCGGCACGGTGATGACCCCCATCATCGAGCGGCAGATCGCCCAGCAGGCGCAGGTGACCGGCCTGGCCGAGGATCAGGTCCTCAACACCGTCTTCCTCCAGCGGATGCCGACCGGCAAGCCGGTCCAGCCGGAGGAGGTCGCGGAGATGATCGCCTTCCTGTGCTCCGACGCCGCGGCGTCGGTCACCGGAGCCGCCATCCCGGTGGACGGCGGCTACACCACCCATTGAGCCGGCCCACTGACACAGCCGGGCCGGCCGAACCGCCGGCCCGTCCCAACCACAGAAAACACCACCCAAGGGAGCGAACCATGCGCAGCATCCTTCTTGCCGGCACCGCCCTCGCCACTCTGGCCTCCGGCGCGGCGCACGCGCAGATGTCGGACAACGTCATCAAGATCGGCATGCTGTCCGACCGTTCGGGCATCTACGCCGACATCAACGGCGAGGGCTCGGCCATCGCGGCGCGGCTGGCGGCCGAGGAGTTCGGCAACGCCGTCAACGGCACCAAGGTCGAGATCATCGTCGGCGACCACCAGAACAAGGCCGACATCGCCGCCAACCTCGCCCGCCAGTGGATCGACACCGAGAAGGTCGATGTCGTCGCCGACGTGCCGAACTCCGCCGCGGCGCTGGCGGTGCAGGTGATCACCCGCGACAAGAAGCGGCTGTTCCTGATGTCCGGCCCCGGCTCCACCGACCTGACGGGCAAGGAGTGCAGCCCCTACGGCTTCCACTGGACCTGGGACAACCACGCCGTCGCCTCCGCCACCGCCCGCGCGCTGGTCGAGCAGGGCCGCAAGAGCTGGTACTTCCTCACCGCCGACTACGCCTTCGGCCATTCGCTTGAGGCCGAGGCCGCCAGCACCCTGAAGGAGATCGGCGGCACCGTGAAGGGCGGCGTGCGCCACCCGCTCGGCACCTCGGATTTCTCGTCCTTCCTGTTGCAGGCGCAGTCGTCGGGCGCCCAGGTCGTCGGCTTCGCCAACGCCGGCGGCGACACCATCAACGCGGTCAAGCAGGCGTCCGAATTCGGCCTGCCCCAGGGCGGCCAGACGATGGCGGCGCTGCTGCTGAACATCAACGACGTGCACGCGCTGGGCCTGCCCATCGCGCAGGGCCTGACGCTGGCGAACTCCTTCTACTGGGACATGACCGACGAGACCCGCGCCTGGTCGAAGCGCTTCGAGGAGCGGACGGGGCGCAAGCCGTCGATGAACCAGGCCGGCGTCTATTCCTCCGTCAAGCATTACCTGAAGGCGGTGCAGGAAGCCGGCACCGACGATCCCGACAAGGTCGCCGCCAAGATGCGCGGCATGCCGGTCAACGACATGATGATGAAGGACGTGCGCATCGCCGACAACGGCCGCGTCATGAACCACATGTACCTGCTCCAAGTGAAGACCCCGGCGGAGAGCAAGCATCCCTGGGATTACTTCAAGGTGCTGAAGGACATCCCCGGCGACCAGGCCTACATCGACCCGAAGAAGAGCGGCTGCCCGCTTGTGAAGTGACGGCGCGACGGGTGGGGAGCCGACGGGTTCCCCGCCCCTCTCCTCGCCCTTCCACACGCTCGCCCTTCCACATCCTGGCCGGCAACCGGACCCACGACGATGCACGACACGATCCTGGAGGCCGTCGGACTCACCAAGGAGTTCAAGGGCTTCACGGCGGTGAAGGAGGTCAACCTCCAGGTCCGCCGCGGCACCATCCACGCGCTGATCGGCCCCAACGGGGCCGGCAAGAGCACCGTCTTCAACCTGCTCACCAAATTCCTGCCGCCCACGGCGGGCCGCATCCTGTTCAAGGGCCGCGACATCACCGCCATGCGGCCGGCCGACGTGGCGCGGCTGGGGCTGGTGCGCTCCTTCCAGATCTCGGCGGTGTTCCCGCACCTGACGGTGCTGGAGAATGTCCGGGTCGCCCTGCAACGGCACCAGGGCACCAGCTTCCATTTCTGGAAGGCGGAATCCTCCCTGCACGCGCTGCACGAGCGGGCGACGGCGCTGATCGAGGCGGTCAACCTCACCCCCTGGACCGGCCACACGGCGGCGGAACTGCCCTACGGCCGCAAGCGCGCGCTGGAGATCGCCACCACCCTGGCGCTCGATCCTGAGGTGATGCTGCTCGACGAGCCGCTGGCCGGCATGGGGCACGAGGACATCGAGCGCACGGCGGCCCTCATCAAGCGCGTCGCGGCCGACCGCACCATCCTGATGGTGGAGCACAATCTGTCGGTCGTCGCCCATTTGTCCGACACCATCACCGTGCTCCGCCGCGGCGAGGTCCTGGCGGAGGGGCCTTACGCGGTGGTGTCGCGCAACGCCGAGGTCATGGAGGCCTACATGGGCACCGGAACCCACGGGGCGGGTCATGCCTGACACCCCCATGCTGGAAATCGCCGACCTGCACGCCTTCTACGGCGAAAGCCACATCCTGCACGGGGTGGGGCTGGAGGTGCGGCAGGGCGAGGTGGTCACGCTGCTCGGCCGCAACGGTGCGGGCAAGACCACGACCATGCGTGCGGTGATGGGCATCGTGTCCAAGCGCACCGGCTCCATCCGCTTCCGCGGCACCGAGCTGGTCGGCATGGCGCAGCACCGGGTGGCCCGGCTCGGCATCGGTTATGTGCCGGAGGAGCGCGGCATCTTCTCCAGCCTGTCGGTGGACGAGAACCTGACGCTGCCGCCGGTGGTGAAGCCCGGCGGCATGACGGTCGCGCAGATTCACGAGCTGTTCCCCAACCTCGTGGGCCGCGGCTCCACGCAGGGCACCCGGCTGTCCGGCGGCGAGCAGCAGATGCTGGCGGTCGCCCGCATCCTGCGCACCGGCGCCGACCTGATCCTGCTCGACGAGCCGACCGAGGGTCTCGCCCCCGTCATCATCGAACAGATCGGCCGCGCCATCCACGCGCTGAAGCGGCGCGGCTTCACCATCCTGATGGTGGAACAGAACTTCCGCTTCGCCGCCACCATCGCCGACCGCCACTACGTGATGGAGGAGGGCCACGTCGTGGACATGATCCCCAACGACCAGCTCGCCGCCAACAGCGAGAAGCTGCACACGTATCTCGGGGTCTGAGTCAAGAAACACCAGGGAGGAGCTGGCCGCATGGTCACGCTGTTCGGAATCCCGACGCAGGCGCTGTTCGGGCAACTGCTGCTCGGGCTGATCAACGGGTCGTTCTACGCCCTGCTGAGCCTTGGGCTTGCCGTGATCTTCGGCATGCTCAACGTGATCAACTTCGCGCATGGCGCCCTCTACATGGTGGGCGCCTTCGCCGCATGGCTGCTGATGCAGCATTTCGGAATCGGCTACTGGCCGGCGCTGCTGCTGGCGCCGCTGCTGGTCGGGCTGTTCGGTGTCGTGCTGGAGAAGACGATGCTGAGCCGGCTGTACAAGCTGGACCATCTCTACGGCCTGCTGCTGACCTTTGGCGTCGCGCTGATCCTGGAGGGGGCGTTCCGCCACTGGTACGGTGCCTCCGGCCAGCCCTACCCTATCCCCGACGCGCTGCGCGGCGGCCAGAATCTGGGCTTCATGTTCCTACCCAATTACCGCGGCTGGGTGATCGTCGCTTCGCTGATCACCTGTCTGGGCACATGGTACGCCATCGAGCGGACGCGGCTCGGCGCCTACCTGCGCGCCGCCACCGAGAACCCGACGCTTGTGCAGGCCTTCGGCATCAACGTGCCGGTCATGGTCACGCTGACCTACGGCTTCGGGGTGGCGCTGGCCGGCTTGGCCGGCGTTCTGGCCGCGCCGATCTATCAGGTCAATCCGCTGATGGGCTCGAACCTCATCGTGGTCGTCTTCGCGGTGGTGGTGATCGGCGGCATGGGCTCGATCCTGGGCGCCATCGTCACCGGGCTGGGGCTGGGGCTGCTGGAGGGGCTGGCGAAGGTCGTCTACCCCGAGGCGTCCAACATCGTGGTGTTCGTCGTGATGGCGATCGTCCTTCTCATCAAGCCCGCGGGCCTCTTCGGGCGGGAGCGCTGAGCCATGACCAGCAAGATTTCAAGCGCCGTCCTTCCGGCCGCGGCACCGCACACGGCGGACCGCGACCGCGGCACCCGCATCGCCCTGATCCTCCTCGGCCTCGGCGTGGCGGTCGCCGCACCCTTCCTGCTCTACCCCGTCTTCGTCATGAAGGTGCTGTGCTTCGCGCTGTTCGCCTGCGCCTTCAACCTGCTGATCGGCTTCGCCGGGCTGCTCAGCTTCGGGCATGCGGCCTTCTTCGGCGGGGCGGCCTACGTCACCGCGCACGCCGCCAAGGTGTGGGGGCTGGAGCCGGCGCTCAGCATCCTGCTGGGCACCGCATCGGCGGCCCTGATGGGCCTCGTCTTCGGGGCGCTGGCGATCCGGCGGCAGGGCATCTACTTCGCGATGATCACGCTGGCGCTGTCGCAGATGGTCTTCTTCCTGGCGCTGCAACTGCCCTTCACCGGCGGCGAGGACGGCATCCAGGGCGTGCCGCGCGGCCGGCTGTTCGGGCTGTTCGACCTGAACCAGCCGCTGGTGATGTATTACTTCGTGCTGGCGGTGTTCCTGGCCGGCTTCGCGCTGATCTGGCGCACCGTGCACTCCCCCTTCGGCCAGGTGCTGAAGGCGATCCGCGAGAACGAGCCGCGCGCCGTGTCGCTGGGCTACCGCACGGAACGCTACAAGCTGCTGGCCTTCGTGCTGTCGGCTTCGCTCGCCGGGCTGGCGGGCGGCACCAAGGCGCTGGTCTTCCAGCTCGCCAGCTTGACCGACGTGACGTGGCAGATGTCGGGCGAGGTGGTGCTGATGACGCTTCTGGGCGGCATGGGGACCCTGCTGGGTCCCGTGGTGGGCGCAGGCTTCGTGGTGGCGCTGGGCAACTATCTGGCCGCCACCAGCCTGCCGGTGCCGGTGGTGATCGGCGCCATCTTCGTGGTCTGCGTGCTGCTCTTCCGCCGCGGCATCGTGGGCGAGATCGCCCACCACCTGCGCCGCCGCAGCACCTGAGGGGCGAACAGCCGGTGCTGACCGGCACGGGAACGGCAGGAACGGCGGGATGGTTCTGCACAGCGGGGTATGTTAGATTGCCTTTTCAACAATCACGGGACAGGTCAATTCGACCGGCGGCTGGACAGATCGGGACGATGCCAGCGGGTGGGGATCGCGCGACCGTGAGACGATGGAAGGGACCGTCCGCATGCCCGCCGTTCTCAGCTCGAAGATCACCACCACCGTGTCCCATGCGACGAACGGTCAGCAGTCCTCGGGAAGCAGCGGCGATCTGGCCAACCAGATCGCCGCGGTTTATGCCGAGCGCATCGCCGCACTGGATAAAAGCATTCAGGACGAATTGACCAATATACAAAACATGAACAATTGGTTGTCGCTTGCGAAGCCGGCTTTGAACCTGCTTGAGCAGAAACGCCCATCGTCGCCGACCGTTACGGTCGATGTCAGACAGCTCACCTTTTCGAACAGTGGCAACACCGCAAAGCTCGACGCCTTCCTCAAGGACGCGGGTTTCTCCGGCAACACGGCCACGCCGTGGAATCAGCAGCAATTCAGCGATGCCACGACTTGGTTGAAAACGAAGATCGATACGGTGACCGCCAATTTGCAGCTGTCTCTCCTGAGACTTCAGGCGCTGATGGACAAGAAGCAACAGTCGTTTGACCAAATGACCGCCATGATGAACGCTTTCAAGAACGCCTTGAACAAGCCGAACACACCGTTCCCGCCAAGGTAGCGGTCGCCGCCCTGCCCGACCGGCTAGGTGCGACCCCACCCCGGAGAGTTCCCACCCCTGCCTGCCCGGGCGTTCCGGGCAAGGCGCCGCCCCCGTAGGCTTCCTCCATCGCAACCGCCACGGAGGGCCCCAGGATGTCGGCACGGCACCCCATCATCGCCATCACCGGCTCGTCCGGGGCCGGCACCACCTCGGTCACCCGCACCTTCGAGGAGATTTTCCGGCGCGAGGCCGTGAAGGCCGCCATCGTCGAGGGCGACAGCTTCCACCGCTTCGACCGCGTGGAGATGAAGGCGGAGCTGGCGCAGCGGCTGGCGGCGGGCGATCACACATTCAGCCATTTCGGGCCTGAATCGAACCTGTTCCCCGAGCTGGAGGCGATGTTCCGCACCTACGCGGAGACGGGCACCGGCCGCTACCGCAAATACCTGCACGACGCGGCGGAGGCCGCCCCCTACAACCAGCCCCCCGGCACCTTCACCGCGTGGGAGGACCTGCCGGCCAGCGACATGCTCTTCTACGAGGGGCTGCACGGGGCCGTCGCCTGCGGCGAGGTGGACGTGTCCCGCCACCCCGACCTGCTGATCGGCGTGGTGCCGGTGATCAATCTGGAGTGGATCCAGAAGATCCACCGCGACAAGGCCACCCGCGGCTATTCGACGGAAGCCGTCACCGACACCATCCTGCGGCGCATGCACGACTACGTGCACTACATCTGCCCGCAGTTCACCCGCACCCACGTGAACTTCCAGCGGGTGCCGACGGTGGACACCTCCGACCCCTTCATCGCGCGGCACATTCCCACAGCCGACCAGAGCTTCGTGGTGATCCGCTTCGCCAACCCCAAGGGGATCGACTTCCCCTACCTGCTGAACATGCTGCACGACAGCTTCATGTCGCGCGCCAACACCATCGTGGTGCCCGGCGGCAAGATGGAGATGGCGATGCAGCTCATCTTCACCCCCTTCATCTGGCGCCTGATGGACGAGAAGCGCCGCGCCTGGCGCTCGTAACCAGCCACCGCCCGCGGGAGACCCGACCCATGGCGACGATCACGCTCCGCCAGCTCCTCGACCATGCCGCCGAGCGCGGCTACGGGGTGCCGGCCTTCAACATCAACAACATGGAACAGCTCCTGGCGATCATGAACGCAGCGCGGCGCACCGCCTCGCCGGTCATCCTCCAGGCCAGCCGCGGGGCGCGCGCCTACGCCGGCGATCCCATCCTGCGGCGGCTGGTGGAGGGGGCGGTGGAGCTCTACCCGGAGATCCCCGTCTGCCTGCATCTCGACCACGGCAACGACGTGGACACCTGCCTGTCGGCCATCACCAACGGCTTCACCTCGGTGATGATGGACGGCTCGCTGGAGGCCGACGCCAAGACCCCGGCCAGCTACGCCCATAATCTGTCCGTCACCGGCACCGTTGCCGAACTGGCGCACATGGTCGGCGTCTCGGTGGAAGGCGAGCTTGGCTGCCTCGGCTCGCTGGAGAGCGGCAAGGGCGAGGCGGAGGACGGGCACGGCTTCGAGGGCGCGCTCGGCCGCCACCAGCTGCTGACCGATCCCGTGCAGGCGGCGGAGTTCGTGGCGCGCACGCGGGTCGATGCGCTCGCCGTCGCCATGGGCACCTCACACGGCGCCTACAAATTCTCCCGCCGGCCGGATGGCGACATCCTCGCCATGGATGTGGTGAAGGCGATCCACGAGCGGTTGCCGGGCACGCATCTGGTCATGCACGGCTCCTCCTCCGTCCCGCAGGAGCTGCAGGACATCATCAACGAGCATGGCGGGGAGATGCCCCAGACCTTCGGCGTCCCGGTGGAGGAGATCGTCAACGGCATCCGCTTCGGGGTCCGCAAGATCAACATCGACACCGACTGCCGCATGGCGATGACCGGCCAGTTCCGCAAGGTCGCGGCCCTGAAACGCGCCGAGTTCGACCCGCGCGCCTTTCTGAAGCCGGCCATGGCCGCCATGCAGGCGCTGTGCGAACAGCGCTTCGAACAGTTCGGCACCGCCGGCAACGCGCCGCGCATCACGCCCATCCCGCTGCCGGAGATGGCGAAGCGCTACAAGGCCGGCGCGCTGGCGCCCACGGTCCATTGAAAATCTTCAAGGAGATGCCGCCATGAGCAAAGCCTACAGCGCGGGCGTCAAGGACTACCGCTCGACCTACTGGGAACCGGATTACACCCCGCGGGACAGCGACTTGCTGGCCTGTTTCAAAGTGGTTCCTCAGGACGGTGTGGACGCGGAGGAGGCCGCCGCCGCGGTGGCGGCGGAAAGCTCCACCGGCACCTGGACCACCGTGTGGACCGACCTGCTGACCGACCTCGACCACTACAAGGGCCGCGCCTACCGCATCGAGAAGGTGCCGGGCCAGACCAACAGCTGGTTCGCCTTCGTGGCCTACCCGCTCGATCTGTTCGAGGAGGGCTCGGTCGTCAACGTGCTGACCTCCATCGCCGGCAACGTGTTCGGCTTCAAGGCGGTGCGATCGCTGCGGCTGGAGGACATCCGCTTCCCGCTGGCCTACGTCACCACCTGCGGCGGCCCGCCGCACGGCATCACGGTCGAGCGCGACCTGATGAACGTCTACGGCCGCCCCATGCTCGGCTGCACCATCAAGCCGAAGCTGGGGCTGTCCGCCAAGAATTACGGGCGCGCGGTGTACGAATGCCTGCGCGGCGGGCTGGACTTCACCAAGGACGACGAGAACGTCAACAGCCAGCCCTTCATGCGCTGGCGCCAGCGCTTCGACTTCGTGGCCGAGGCCATCCACAAGGCGGAGGCCGAGACCGGCGAGCGCAAGGGCCACTACCTCAACGTCACCGCCCCCACGGTGGAGGAGATGTTCCGGCGCGCCGAGCACGCCAAGTCGCTCGGCATGCGCATCATCATGCACGACTACCTGACGGCGGGCTTCACGGCCCACACCTCGCTCGCCAACTGGTGCCGCCAGAACGGCATGCTGCTGCACGTGCACCGGGCGCTGCACGCCGTGCTCGACCGCAACCCCAACCACGGCATCCATTTCCGCGTGCTGGCGAAGGTGCTGCGGCTGATGGGCGGCGACCACCTGCACACCGGCACCGTCGTCGGCAAGCTGGAGGGCGACCGCGAGGCGACGCTCGGCTGGATCGACCTCGTCCGCGAGCGGCGTGTGGCGGAGAACCGCGCCCGCGGCCTGTTCTTCGACCAGGACTGGGGCTTCATGCCCGGCCTGCTGCCGGTGGCGTCCGGCGGCATCCATGTCTGGCACGTGCCGGCGCTGCTGGCGATCTACGGCGACGACGCGGTGTTCCAGTTCGGCGGCGGCACTCTGGGCCACCCCTGGGGCAACGCCGCCGGGGCCGCCGCCAACCGCGTGGCGCTGGAAGCCTGCGTCGAGGCCCGCAACGAGGGCCGCAACCTGGAGCGCGAGGCCCGCGAGATCCTGACCGGCGCCAGCCAGCACAGCAGCGAGCTGCGCGTGGCGATGGAGACCTGGCAGGAAATCCGCTTCGACTTCGACACCGTGGACAAGCTGGCCGCGGTGTGACCCCTTCCGAGGAGACGACCCCATGACCGCCATCCAGGACTACCGCTCCAGCCTCGACGACGCGCGCAGCCGGCGTTACGGCACCTTCTCCTACCTGCCGGAGATGGACGGCGCGCGGCTGCGCACGCTGGTCGATTACGTGATCGCCAAGGGCTGGACCCCCGCCATCGAGCATTCGGAACCGGAGCACGCCGGCGGCAGCTACTGGTACATGTGGAAGCTGCCGCTGTTCGCCGAACGCTCCGTCGATGCCGTGCTGGACGAGGTGAAGGCCTGCCACCGCGAGCATCCCGGCCACATGATCCGGCTGATGGGCTACGACAACCGGCGCCAGACGCAGGGGACCTGCGTGACCATCCATCGTCCGGGCCACCGCCCCGGCGCCTGACCCTCCCTCCCCTCGGCGCTCCTCTCGGCCGGCGCGCCGTTCCTACCCCTCCCCGCGGCGCCCCCCGGCGTCCGGGGAGGGGGCCTTGTCTTCCCCCGCAGTCCCACCCTGGAGGCCCGCCATGCCCGCCATCCGCATCGCCCCGTCCATCCTGTCCGCCGATTTCGCGCGCCTGGGCGAGGAGGTGCGGGCGGTGGACGAGGCCGGGGCCGACTGGATCCACATCGACGTGATGGACGGCCATTTCGTCCCCAACATCACCATCGGCCCGGCGGTCGTTGCGGCGCTGCGCCCACACAGCGCCAAGCCCTTCGACGTGCATCTGATGATCGCCCCCGTCGATCCCTTCATCCCCGCCTTCGCCCGCGCCGGGGCCGACCTGATCGCCTTCCACCCGGAGGCCGGCCCGCACCCGCACCGCACGGTGCAGCTCATCAAGGCGGAGGGGAAGAAGGCCGGTGTGGTGCTGAACCCCGCCACCCCGCTCGCCGCCGTCGAGCATCTGCTGGGCGACATCGACCTCCTGCTGGTGATGACGGTGAACCCCGGTTTCGGCGGGCAGAGCTTCATCGACAGCCAGCTCCCCAAGATCCGCGCGCTCCGCCGCGCCATCGACGAGCTGGGCCGGCCCATCGCGCTGGAGGTGGACGGCGGCATCACCGCGGCGACGGCACCGCTGGCAATCGAGGCCGGGGCCGACACGCTGGTCGCCGGCACCGCCACCTTCGCCGGCGGACCGGACGCCTACGCCGCCAACATCCGCAACTTGCGCGGCTGAACCGGCGATGCTGCGCGCACTGATCCTCGACGTCGACGGCACGCTGGCGGAAACGGAGGAGGCGCACCGCACCGCCTTCAACCACGCCTTCGCGGAGCTCGCCCTGCCCTGGCGCTGGGACCAGCCGCTCTACCGCGATCTGCTGGGCGTGGCCGGCGGCAAGGAGCGGCTGCGCGCCTTCCTCGAGCGCGAGGAGCCCGGCCGTGCCACGGATGCGTTGGTCGCGGCGCTCCACCGCCGCAAGACCGCGCATTACACCACCGCCGTCGCGCGCGGTGATGTGCCCTTCCGGCCCGGCGTGGCGCCCCTGATCACGCAGGCGCTTGTGGCCGGCATCACCCTCGCCATCGCCACCACCACCAGCCGCGTGAATGTGGAGGCGCTGTTCGCCGGCAACGGCGACTCCCCGCCGCTGGCCGCGTTCGCCGCGGTGATGACGGCGGAGGACGCGCCCGCCAAGAAGCCGGACCCGCAGGTCTACCACCGCGCGCTCGACGCCCTGGCGCTGCCGCCCGCCGCCTGTCTGGCGATCGAGGATTCGGTGAACGGCCTGAGCGCCGCGCTCGCCGCGGGCATCCCCACGCTGGTGACCGAGAGCGCCTACACGGCGGGCGACGATTTCACCGGAGCGTTGGCCGTGCTGACCGACCTGTCGTCCACCGGGCTGGACGCCATCCGGCGCCTGCACGCCGGCGGCGACCGCTGACGGGCGGGCCGCCGTTCATGCCGGCTCCGCCGTCGTATCCGCCGCGGCCGGCGCGTCGGCCGGGAATCTCAGGCTGAAGCTGGTGCCGGCGCCGGGTGTGCTGGTCACGGTGATGCGGCCGCCCAGCGATTTCGACACCAGATTGTGCACGATGTGCAACCCCAGTCCGGTGCCGCCGCTGCCGCGGCGCGTCGTGAAGAAAGGGTCGAAGACGCGGGCCAGCACGTCGGGCGTCATGCCCTGGCCGTCGTCGCTGACGCGCAGCGCGATCTGGCCGTTGCCCTCGGCGCCGACGGCGATCTCCACCGTCCCGCCCCGGCCGGACCCGTCCTCGCCGGCGGGAAAGGCGTGGGTCAGGCTGTTCATGATCAGGTTGGTGAGGATTTGCGACAGCACGCCGGGGTGGTTGTCGATCTCCACATCCTGCGGGCACAGCACGCGCACCCGGACGTTGGCGGAGCGCAGTTTCGGCTCCAGGCTGGCGGCGACGTCGCCGATGTAGCGGCCGATCTGGAAGCGGCGGCGATCGCCGCTCGTCTGGTCGACGGCGACCTGCTTGAAGCTCTGGATCAGCGATGCCGCGCGCTCGATGTTGGACAGCACCCGCCGGCAGGTCTCGGTGAGCTGGGTCACGCCGCGCTCGAACTCCGACCGTTTCAGCCGCCCCTCCAGCACTTGAGCCTGCAGCTCCTCCGCCCGATCGTGGACGAAGGAGGCGCCGGTCAGCGCCACGCCGATGGGTGTGTTGATCTCGTGCGCCACGCCTGCCACCAGCCCGCCCAGCGCCGCAAGCTTTTCCGTGCTCACGAGCTGGTCCTGCGCCTCGCGCAGGTCGTCCAGCGCGCGTTCGGCCTGCTCCTTGGCGGCACGCAGATCGGCCTCCCGCCGGTCGATCTCACGGGCGAAGAAGGCGAAGGCGGCGGCCATGTCGGCCAGCTCGTCGTTGCCCTCCACCGGGATCGGCACCGGATAGCCGTCGGCGCGGGCGCGCATGCAGCGCTGCAGTTCCAGCAGCCGCGCGATCACGCGCCGCCGCAGCAGCGCGACGACGAGCCCGGCGGCGATGAGGCTGACCAGAACCAACGCGATCAGCAGCTCCGCCCCGCGGTCCATCAGCACCGCGAACTCGGCCCGGTCCTTCTCCACCGCGGTGCGGGCGTCCACGAACAGGTTGGAGGAGGCGGCGACGAACTGTCCCGACACGGTGGTGATGCGGTTCAGCGCCCCCTGGATCTGGCGCTGCCCCACCAGCAGGGCGAGACGCGTGGCGAACACCCCGTCCTCCGCGTCCGCCGCCTGTGCCAGCCGCCCGACCACCGGCCGCAGGTGGCTGGCGGCGGCGGCGGGCAGCCGCTCCAGCGCCAGCGCCGTCCGCCCCATCGCCGCCCCATGCGCCGCAATCAGCCGGTCGAGCGCCCCCTCGTTGGCCGCCGACGCCCCGACCAGCGCGGACGTCACGCCCTCGTCGAACGCCGCCAGCCAATCCTGCCCCACGCGGACCTCGGTGTAGAGCGCGTGGGGGTCGCCCCCCTCCTCGAACCGGCGGTCGGTGTCCTCCATCAGCGATCGCAGCACCGCCCGCGCGTCGCGCCCGACCGTGTTCACCGCCTCCAGCCGCTCGCGCAGCCTCTGCTCGGCGGTGTGGCGGTCGCCCACCAGCCGGTCGAGCCGGCGCAGGTTGTCGATGAACTCCTGCCGGTAGCGCAGGAGCGCCTGCACCGCGGCGGTGTCGCGATCGAGGCCGGGCAGCTCGTCGAACAGCACGGTGAGCTGCCCGAACAGGTCGTCCAGATGCCGCATCGCCCGTTCGCGCTCGAAACGATCGATGGTGGCGGCGAGTCGCGGGGCGGTGACGGCGATCGCCTGGGCGTGCTGCGCCAGCCGCGCCACCCCGACCAGATCGCCGACACGCACCTTGGCGATGCGGTCGAAGCCGTCACGGAAGCGGTCCACACCATACAGCGCCACACCGGCCGCCAGCACGGTCAGCAGGGTGATCGCCATCAGCCCGGCGGTCAGCCGGTGCGACACCCCCACCCGTCCAAAGCCCATCATCCACGCCTCGTTCGCACCCCGCGGCGTCCGCGGACATTCCGCTCCCATCATAGCGGGTTTTCCTTTGCCCGCGGTCCCGGAATGCGGTCAGATGGTCAAGGCCCGGCGGGGCCACGATCCAAGGAAGAACGCGATCCAAGGAAGAACAGGGGCCGCCGATGCAGTGGAAACCCGTTGCCCTCGTCACCGCCCTCCTGCTCTGGGCGCCGCTGCTTTGGGCCGACGCGGTCGCCGCCGGAACGCTCGACACCGTGCGCGAGCGCGGAGTGCTGCGTTGCGGCACCACCGACAACGGCCAGGGCCTCGCCACCATCGCCGACAGCGGGCGCTGGATCGGCTTCTTTCCGGACATCTGCCGCGCCGTCGCCGCGGCGGTGCTGCACGAACCGGAACGG
This sequence comes from Azospirillum oleiclasticum, assembly GCF_013423485.1. GTDB lineage: Bacteria > Pseudomonadota > Alphaproteobacteria > Azospirillales > Azospirillaceae > Azospirillum > Azospirillum oleiclasticum. Next base: position 379,813 of record NZ_JABFFR010000005.1, on the reverse strand, counting down.
GTCGAGTTCTTCAACCTGTCCGTCGGCAACCGGCTGGAGGCGGTGGCGGAGGGGGCCGTCGACCTGCTGTCGGAGGCGACGACCTGGACGCTCGGCCGCGACGCGGAGCTGAAGCTCACCTTCACCGGGTTGGCCTTCTTCGACGGCCAGGGCTTCATGGTGCACCGCTCCGCCGGGGCGAGCCGCCTGGCCGACCTGCGCGGCGCCACCATCTGCGTGCAGACGGCGACCACCACCATCGCCAACCTCCGCGACCTCGACTCCATCCAGAAGCTCGGGCTGAAGATCCTGGAATTCGAAACGGTGGACGGATCTTACACGGCGTTCTTCAACCGTCACTGCACCGCCGTGACCGACGACAGCTCGGCGCTGGCCTCCATGCGCCACACCCGCGGCCCCGATCCCGCCGCCTACGTCATCCTGCCCGAGGTGATCTCCAAGGAGCCACTGGCCCCGGTGGTGCGCGACGACGATCCGGTCTGGATCGACATCGTGCGCTGGGTGCTGCTGGCCCTGGTCGCGGCGGAGGAAAAGGATATCCGCGGCGCCGACGTGGAGCGGCTGAGCCGGACCGGCGACGCCGAGACGCGCCGGCTGCTGGGCAGCGAGGGCCGGCTGGGCGAGGCGCTGGGCCTCGACCCCAAATGGGCCTACCGCGCCATCGCCGCCGCCGGCAACTACGGCGAGCTGTTCGAACGCCACCTCGGCCGCGGCTCGCCGCTGCGGCTGGAGCGCGGCCCGAACCGCCTGTGGAAGAACGGCGGACTCTTGTGGGCGCCACCGATCCGGTAATTGTCTCAGAGAGTTGCGGCGCGTTCCTCGACTACGCCATCAACTGTCCGCCGTTGACCTCCACCACCTGCCCGGTGACGTAGCCGGCCAGCCGCTCCGACGCCAGGAACAGATAGGCGCCGACGCAGTCGTCCGCGGTGCCGATGCGGCCCAGCGGGATGCGCGCCGCCGTCGCCGCCAGCTTCTCCGGGGTGGAGTAGCGCTGGTGGAAATCGGTGCCGATGGTGCCGGGCGACACGGCGTTGACCCGGATGCGGTGCGGCGCCAGCTCCGCCGCCAGCGAGCGGGTGAAGGTCGACACGAAGGCCTTGGACGCGCTGTAGATGGAGGATCCCGGGCTGCCGCCGGTGCGGGCCGAGATCGACACGGTGTTGACGATGGCCGCCCCCTCCGCCGCCTTCAACGCCGGCAAGGCGCGGCGGCAGGCGACCACGACCGAACGCAGGTTCAGGTCGACCACCTCGTCCAGGAACTCATCGGGCATCGTCTCCAGCGGCTGGCGGGCGACCATGGTGCCGGCGTTGTTGATCAGCACGTCCAGCCCGCCGAGCGCCTCGACGGCTCCATCCACCACCGACTCCACGGCGCGCGGATCGCGGAAATCGCCGGTCAGCAGCACGACGTCGCCGCCCGCCTCGGCGATGCCGTCGCGCAACGCCTCCCCCGCCTCCCGGCTGGCGCCCGCGTGCAGCGCCACCCGCGCGCCCAGCCCGGCCAGCGCGACGGCCACCGCCGCCCCGATGCCCCGGCTGCTGCCGGTGACCAGAACCCGCCGGCCGCGGAAATCGTCGCCCAGCGTGGTGGCGGGCCAATCCTGCATGGTCATGCCCCGGCCCCCCGCGCGCCCTTCACCCGCTCCACCGCGTCCAGCCAGCCGGCGTAGAGGCGCGCGCGCTTCTCCGGGTCCATGCGCGGCTCGAAGCGGCGTTCGCAGTTCCAGGCGGCCGCCAACGCCGCGCGGTCGGCGACGACGCCGACCTTCAGCCCGGCGAGTGCCGCCGCACCCAGCGCCGTCGTCTCGATCACCGCCGGGCGCTCGACCACCGTGTCCAGCGTGTCGGCGAGGAACTGGCAGAGCCAGTCGTTGGCGGCCATGCCGCCGTCCACCCGCAGCGCCTTCAGCGGCTGCGGCCAGTCGGCGTTCATCGCCTCCAGCAGGTCGCGGGTCTGGAAAGCCACCGCTTCCAGCGCCGCGCGGGCGATGTGGGCGGGGCCGGCGTCGAGCGTCAGGCCGGTGATGGCGGCGCGGGCGTCCGGCTGCCAATGCGGGGCGCCCAGCCCGACGAAGGCGGGCACCAGATAGACGCCGTGGCTGTCCGGCACGCGGGTCGCCAGATCGTCGGTCTGCGAGGCGTGGGTGATGATGCCCAGCCCGTCGCGCAGCCACTTGATGGCCGCCCCGGCGATGAAGATGGAGCCTTCCAGCGCGTAGGTCGTTTTGCCGTCCAAGCGGCAGGCCACGGTCGACAGCAGGTTGGCGCGGCTGTCCACCGGCTGGTCGCCGGTGTTGAGCAGGGCGAAGCAGCCGGTGCCGTAGGTGGACTTCACCATGCCCGGCTCGAAGCAGGCCTGCCCGAACATCGCCGCCTGCTGGTCGCCGGCGATGCCGGCGATCGGGATCGGGCGGCCGAGCAGGTCGGCCGTGGTGGCACCGAACTCGGCGCTGCTGTCCAGCACCGTCGGCAGCACCGCCCGCGGCACGCCGAACAGGCGCAGCAGCTCCTCGTCCCAGACCTGCCGGCGGATGTCGAACAGCATGGTGCGCGACGCGTTGGTGGCGTCGGTGGCGTGCACCGCGCCTCCGGTCAGCCGGTGCAGCAGGAAGCTGTCGATGGTGCCGAAGGCAAGCTCGCCCCGCTCCGCCCGCTCCCGCGCGCCCGGCACACGGGCCAGCAGCCAGGCGAGCTTGGTGGCGGAGAAATAGGAATCGATCAGCAGGCCGGTGCGCTCCCGCACCAGCGGCTGGGCGCCGTCGGCGATCAGGCGGCGGCAATGGTCGGCGGTGCGGCGGTCCTGCCAGACGATGGCGCGGTGCACCGGCTCGCCGGTGCGGCGGTCCCAGAGTGCCGTGGTCTCGCGCTGGTTGGTGATGCCGATGGCGGCGATGTCGGACGGCTGGAGCCCCGCCTGGGCCACCGCCTCGCGCAGCACCGACACCGTGTCGCGCCAGATGTCCTCCAGGTCGTGCTCGACCCAGCCATCCGCCGGGTAATGCTGCGGAAACTCCCGCCGGGCCACGGAGATCGGCTTTCCATCGCGATCAAAGACGATGGCGCGGGTGGAGGTGGTTCCCTGGTCGATGGCGAGCACGAAGCCGGTCGCGGCCATGGCGGCAAATTCCCGATGGTTGTCGTTCGCAAGCAAAGGGCAGGCGGAGGGATTCCCCCGCCCGCCCCCGGCCGCCGGTCACTTCTTGGGCGGGTTCGCCGGCCAGGACTTGATCAGCGTGTCGTAGTCGATGGTTTCGCCCTTCGGCTTCTCGTTGGCAAGCTTGCGCTGGGGCGCCACGTTGCCGTCCTTCTCGGACTTGGCGAACCAGAACTCTGCCGTCTCCTTCTTGTTCAGCTTCGGCCCGCAATCACCCTGCACGCCGGCCCGCTCCAGACGGCCGAGCACCTCGTCCTGCTGGGCGGCGAGCGCGTCCATGGCCTGCTGCGGGGTCTTGGCGCCCGACGACGCGTCACCGATGTTCTGCCACCAGAGCTGCGCCATCTTCGGGTAGTCGGGGATGTTGACGCCGGTCGGGGTCCATTGCACGCGCGCCGGCGAGCGGTAGAACTCGATCAGCCCGCCCAGCTTGGGCGCCCGCTCGGTGAAGGACTTGTCCCAGATGTCGCTCTCGCGGATGAAGGTCAGGCCGATGTGGCTCTTCTTCAGGCTGACCGACTTGGCGATGGTGAACTGGGCGTAGAGCCAGGCGGCCTTGCGGCGATCCACCGGGGTGGACTTCAGCAGGGTCCAGGAACCGGCGTCCTGATAGCCGAGCTTCATGCCCTCCTTCCAGTAGGCGCCCTTGGGCGACGGAGCCATGCGCCATTTCGGCGTGCCGTCGGCGTTCACCACCGGCAGGCCGGGCTTCACCATGTCGGCGGTGAAGGCGGTGTACCAGAACATCTGCTGGGCGACGTTGCCCTGCGCCGGCACCGGGCCGGATTCGGAGAAGGTCATGCCGGCGGCCTGCGGCGGGGCGTATTTCTTCAGCCACTCCACATACTTGGCAATCGAGTAGACGGCCGCCGGGCCGTTGGTGTCGCCGCCGCGCTCGACGGAGGAGCCGACCGGGCGGCAGCCTTCCATGCGCACGCCCCACTCGTCCACCGGCTTGCCGTTGGGGATGCCGCGGTCGCCGTTGCCGGCCATGGACAGCCAGGCGTCGGTGAAGCGCCAGCCCAGCGACGGATCCTTCTTGCCGTAGTCCATGTGGCCGTAGACCTTCACCCCGTCGATTTCCTTGACGTCGTTGGTGAAGAACTCGGCGATGTCCTCATAGGCGGACCAGTTCACCGGAACGCCGAGGTCGTAGCCGTACTTGGCCTTGAACTTTTCCTTCAGGTCGGCGCGCTGGAACCAGTCGTAGCGGAACCAGTAGACGTTGGCGAACTGCTGGTCGGGGATCTGGTAGAGCTTGCCATCGGGCCCGGTGGTGAAGGACTTGCCGATGAAGTCGTTGAGGTCGAGCGTCGGCGAGGTGACGTCCTTGCCCTCCCCCGCCATCCAGTCGGTGAGCGGAATCGCCTGCTGGTAACGGAAATGGGTGCCGATCAGGTCGCTGTCGTTGATCCAGGCGTCGTAGATGTTCTTGCCCGACTGCATCTGCGTCTGGATCTTCTCGACCACGTCGCCTTCCTGGATCAGGTCGTGACGCAGCTTGATGCCGGTGATCTCGCTGAAGGCCTTGGCGAGGGTGCGGGCCTCGTACTCATGGGTGGTGATGGTTTCGGAGACGACGTTGATCTCCATGCCGGCGAAGGGCTTCGCGGCGTTGATGAACCACTCCATCTCCTTGAGCTGTTCCTCCTTGGACAGCGTGGAGGGCTGGAACTCGGAATCGATCCAGCGCTTCGCGGCCTCCATGTCGGCCTTGGCCGACACCGTGCCGAGCAACAGGGCCACGGCCGAAGTGGTGAGCAGGCAGAACTTCTTCACGGTTGTTTCCTCCCCCAAGAATCGTAATGGTTGCGAAAAAGTGCCGTCTACACCCAGCGGAAGACCGCCGCGGCGTAGAGCAGGGACAGGATCGAGGCGACGGTCAGGTCGGGTCCGACCAGCCCCAGCCACCCCAGATGGATGAAGGCGCTGCCCAGCAGCGACAGGAACAGCCGGTCGCCGCGCGTGGTGTCGAGGCCGAGGATGCCGTGCCGCGGCGTCTCCGGCCGCCGCACCGCCAGGACCGTCATGGTCGCCAGCGCCACGGCGATGCCGGCGAAGAAGGCCGCGGTCGGCCAGGTCCAGGCCATCCAGGCGAAATGGTCCATGGGTTGCGGCTCCTCACACCCGGCCGAGGGCGAAGCCCTTGGCGATGTAGTTGCGGACGAACCAGATGACGAGCGCGCCCGGCACGATGGTCAGCACCCCGGCGGCGGCGAGCAGGCCCCAATCCATGCCGGACGCGGACACGGTGCGGGTCATGGTGGCGGCGATCGGCTTGGCGTCGACCGAGGTCAGCGTGCGCGCCAGCAGCAGTTCCACCCACGAGAACATGAAGCAGAAGAAGGCCGTCACCCCGATGCCGCTGGCGATCAGCGGCATGAAGATGCGCACGAAGAAGCGCGGGAAGCTGTAGCCGTCCAGATAGGCCGTCTCGTCGATCTCGCGCGGCACGCCGGACATGAAGCCTTCCAGGATCCACACCGCCAGCGGCACGTTGAACAGGCAATGCGCCAGCGCCACCGCCAGCGGCGTGTCGAACAGCCCGATGGCCGAATACAGATTGAAGAAGGGCAGCGCGAACACCGCCGGCGGCGCCATGCGGTTGGACAGCAGCCAGAAGAACAGGTGCTTGTCGCCCACGAAGCGGAAGCGCGAGAAGGCGTAGGCCGCCGGCAGGGCCAGCGCGATCGACAGCACCGTGTTCAGCGCCACATACTGCATCGAGTTGATGTAGCCGGAATACCAGCTCGCGTCGGTGAAGATGCGGGCGTAGTTCTCCAGCGTCGGCTCGGCCGGCCACAGGGTCATGCCGGTGACGATCTCGGTGTTCGTCTTGAAGCTCATGTTGACGAGCCAGTAGATCGGCAGCAGCAGGAACAGGATGTAGAGCGTCAGCACGATGGTGCGGGAGCGTGGCATGGTTCACCCCCTCCGCGCGTCGAGGCGGGTCATCACCGTGTAGAAGACCCAGCAGATCGCGAGGATGATCAGGTTGTAGACGATCGACATCGCCGCCGCCTTGCCCAGGTCGAATTGACCCAGCGCCAGCTTGACGAGGTCGATGGAGACGAAGGTCGTGGAGTTGCCGGGGCCGCCGCCGGTGACGACGAAGGGCTCGGTGTAGATCATGAAGCTGTCCATGAAGCGCAGCAGCACCGCGATCAGCAGCACCCGGTTCATCTTGGGCAGCTGGATGTTCATGAACACCGCCCAGCGCGAGGCGCCATCGATGCGCGCCGCCTGGTAGAAGGCGTCGGGGATGGAGCGCAGGCCCGCGTAGCACAGCAGCGCCACCAGCGACGTCCAGTGCCAGACGTCCATCACCACGATGGTGATCCACGCCGACAGCGTGTCAGCGGTGTAATTGTAGGGAATGCCCAGCCGGTTCACCACATACCCAAGCAGCCCGATGTCCTCGCGCGCGAAAATCTGCCAGATGGTGCCGACCACGTTCCACGGGATCAGCATGGGCAGGGCCAGAACCACCAGCGTCGCCGCCACCCGCCAGCCGTCGCGTGGCATGCTGAGCGCCACCGCGATGCCCAGCGGCACCTCGATCGCCAGGATGATCGCCGAGAACAGCAGGTTCCGCCAGAGCGCGTCGAGGAAACGGCCGCCAAGATCGGTGGTAGGATCGAGAAGATCGATGTACCAGCCGATGCCGTTCCAGAAGAACTGGTTGTTCCCGAAGGTGTCCTGCACCGAATAATTGACCACCGTCATCAGCGGGATCAGCGCGGAGAAGGCGACGATCAGCAGCACCGGCAGGACGAAAAGCCACGCCTTCTGGTTCAAGGGCTTGTCCATCACGCGGCCTCCACCAGACGCCCGTCGGCGTAGACATGGACCATGGCGGGCTCCATCAGCACCGACGCCTCCCCGGAGACCGACAGACCGTCCGGCACCGTCACCGCCATCGGGTGGCCGGCGAGCTCGACGCGGGCGATGCGGCGGCGTCCCAGATCCTCGATGCGGCGGACCCGCACCGGCACCCCGGTGCCGGCGGGCGCGAGCCGCGCGAACTCCGGCCGCACCCCGATCTCCGTCCGGATGCCCGCCGCCGGTGCCGTGTAGCCGCGCGCCAGCGGGATGCCGACGCCGCCGACCCGCGCGGTGGCACCGTCGATCTCCGCCGGCAGCACATTCATGCCGGGCGAGCCGATGAAGTGGCCGACGAAGGTGTGGGCGGGCTTCTCGAACAGCTCGTCGGGCCGCCCCATCTGCACCACCCGCCCGTCATGCATGACCACCACCGTGTCGGCGAAGGTCAACGCCTCCGTCTGGTCGTGGGTCACGTAGATCATGGTCAGGTCGAGCGCCCGGTGCAGCGCCTTCAGCTTGCTGCGCAGTTCCCACTTCAGGTGCGGGTCGATGACCGTCAGCGGCTCGTCGAACAGGATGGCCGCCACATCCGGCCGCACAAGCCCGCGCCCCAGCGAGATCTTCTGCTTGGCGTCGGCGGTCAGCCCGCCGCCGCGGCGCGTCAGATCCGGCGTCAGGTCCAGCAGCGCCGCGATCTCGCGCACCCGCGCGTCCACCGCCGGCCCGCGCAGGCCGCGGTTGCGCAGGGGGAAGGCCAGATTGTCGTAGACCGTCATGGTGTCGTAGACGACCGGGAACTGGAACACCTGGGCGATGTTGCGGCTCTCGGTCGGCAGATGCGTGACGTCCTTGCCGTCGAACAGCACCCGGCCACGGCTGGGGATCAGCAGGCCGGAGATGATGTTCAGCAGCGTCGTCTTCCCGCAGCCGGACGGCCCCAGCAGGGCGTAGGCGCCGCCCTGGTCCCACACATGGTGCATGGGCTTCAGCGCGTAATCCGCGTCGGTCGCCGGGTTGGGGCGGTAGTGGTGGGCGAGGTCCGCCAGCTCGATGCGCGCCATGGCGTCTTCTCCTCCCCTCAGGCCGCCATGACCAGCGGCGGGGCGGCGATCAGCGCCCCGTCATGGCCGAAGGCGAAGACCCGGTGCGGGTCGATGGCGACGTCGATGCGCTCGCCCGGCTCCACCTCCAGCACGCCGGGGCACACGGCGACCCAGCGCTCGGCCCCCACATCCACATGCACGAAACTCTCGGAGCCCGTGATCTCGCTGACCGCCACGGTGCCGGTCATGGTCATCGCCTCCCCCTCGCCGCGGCCGATCCGGAGCTGCTCGGCCCGGAAACCAACCGTGTAGGTCTCGTCCGGCAGGCCGGCCAGGATGCCGCGGGCGGTCGCGTGCTCGCCCGTCGGCAGCACCACCTGGCCGCCGCGCTTGTGCAGCCGCATGGTGTTGAGCGGCGGGTCGGAGAAGACGCGCGCGCTGGTGATGGTGGACGGCCGGCGGTAGACGGTCGGCGTCGGCCCGAACTGCGCCAGCCGCCCCTGCCACAGCGTCGCCGTATTGCCGCCCAGCAGCAGCGCCTCCATCGGCTCGGTGGTGGCGTAGACGAAGACGGCGCCGGACTCCGCGAAGATGCGCGGCAGCTCCTCGCGCAGCTCCTCGCGCAGCTTGTAGTCGAGGTTGGCCAGCGGCTCGTCGAGCAGCACGAGGTCGGCGCCCTTGACCAGCGCGCGGGCGATGGCGGTGCGCTGCTGCTGGCCGCCCGACAGCTCCAGCGGGGTGCGCTTCAGATAGGGCTCCAGCTTCAGCAGAGCCGCCGCCTCGCGCACCTTGCGCTCGATCTCCTCGCGTGGGCGGCGGGACACCCGCAGCGGCGAGGCGATGTTCTCGAAGACCGTCAGCGAAGGGTAGTTGATGAACTGTTGGTAGACCATGGCGACCGAGCGGCGCCGGACGTGCTGCCCGGTCACGTCGGTGCCATCCACGATCACGCGCCCCTCGGTCGGGTGGTCGAGCCCGGCCATCAGCCGCATCAGAGAGGTCTTGCCGGACAGGGTGGGTCCCAGCAGCACGTTCAGCGAGCCGCGCTCCAGCGTCAGCGACACATCGTCGATGTGCCGCTCCGCCCCCACGCTCCGCCCCACCCGTTCCAGCACCAGCGACACGCCTTGCCTCCCCTTGCCGATCCGTCCAGCCGTTCCATCGACCCGTTCTGGCCGCCCGTTCAGTCCGCCGCGGCGCCGGGTGCCGCAACCGACCGCCCCTCGCGCCCGGCCTCGGCCATGAAGGCGTCGAGCGCCTCGATCTCGGCCGGCGACAGGCGAAGCCCCAGCTTGGTGCGGCGCCACACCACGTCCGCCGCCCGCTCCGCCCATTCCTCCCGCATCATCCAGCGCACCTCGGCCTCGGTCAGGGTGGCGCCGAAGGCGCGGCCAAGGTCGGCCATGGCCGTGGCGTCGCCCAGCACCTCCGGCACGCGGGTGCCGTAGGCGCGCACGAGACGCAGGGCGTGGGCGGGGGCAAGGAACGGGTAGCGGGTGCGCACGCGCCCGACCAGCGCCTCCACCCCGTCCACCGGGAAGTCGCCGCCCGGCAGCGGCTGCCGGCTCGTCCAGCCCGGCACCGGCGCCGGGGGCAGATGCGGGCCCAGCTTGGCGAAGGCCGCCTCCGACAGCTTGCGGTAGGTGGTGATCTTGCCGCCATAGACGCTGAGCAACGGGGCGGACCCGGCGGCGGCGTCGAGCGCCAAGACATAATCGCGGGTCGCCGCCTGCGCCGCCGTGGCCCCGTCGTCCACCAGCGGACGCACGCCCGAATAGGTCCACACCACATCGGTGCGCGCGATCGTACGGCGGAAATACTCGCTGGCGGCGGCGCAGAGGTAGGTGATCTCGGTTTCGGAGGCGCGGACGGCGCCGGGGTCGCCCTTGTAATCCTGGTCGGTGGTGCCGATCAGCGTGAAATCCGTCTCGTAGGGGATGGCGAAGACGATGCGCCCGTCGCCGTTCTGGAAGATGTAGCAGCGGTCGTGGTCGTAAAGGCGCGGCACCACGATGTGCGAGCCCTGAACCAGCCGGATGCGGCGCACCGCGTCGCCGGCCGGCAGGCCGCTGCCCATCACCTGCGCCACCCAGGGGCCGGCGGCGTTCACCACGGCCCGCGCCTGCACGACGCTGCGCTGGCCGTTTCGCGTGTCCTCCAAGGTGAGGATCCAGCGGTCGGCCCCGCGCTCGGCGGAGACGAAGCGGGTGCGGATGCGGATGTCGGCTCCCCGGCGGGCGGCGTCCTGGGCGTTGAGGACCACCAACCGCGCGTCCTCCACCCAGCAGTCGGAGTACTCGAACCCGTTGGAGAAGACGGGCTTCAACGGCTCGCCCGCCGCATCCGTGCGCAGATCCAGCGTGCGCGTGCCCGGCAGCCGCTCCCGCCCGCCCAGATGGTCGTAGAGGAACAGGCCCAGCCGCAGCAGCCAGGCCGGCCGCAGGTCGGGGCTGTGCGGCAGCACGAAGCGCAACGGCCAAATGATGTGCGGCGCCATGCGCCACAGCACCTCGCGCTCGCGCAGCGCCTCCCGGACCAGACGGAACTCGTAGTATTCGAGGTAGCGCAGGCCGCCGTGGATCAGCTTGGTGGATGCCGACGAGGTGCCCGACGCAAGGTCGTCACGCTCGCACAAGAAGGTGCTGTAGCCCCGCCCGGCCGCGTCGCGCGCGATGCCGCAACCGTTGATGCCGCCCCCGATGATGGCAAGGTCGTAGACCCCGGCCATGTTCGTCCTCCCCGAATCACCGATCACAAAGCGCCGGCGATGTTTGTTGGACAAACCATACGCCGGCGCACGCGAAAGCGCAATTCGAAAATTTCGAAGCGGGAAACGAAAGTCAATGGGCGAATCCGAAACAGCTCCCGTGCAATCGGGGCCCATGCGATCGGGGAGGATGGATCAGGCTGCCTTGCGCAGTTCCTCCCGGCCGTTGAGGCGCTCGGCCGCCACCGCCATCTGGCGGAGCACGTCGTCGCGGCTGAGCCGGTCGCGCCGCAGGACGGCCTGCCCGACGGGGTCGTCGAGCAGTTCGGCGACACGCAGGCGCCACGCCGGAATCACGGGTGATGCGCTCATGATCGGATCCTCCTTCCGCGTCGAATGGTTGCGCACAGCGCGCGAAGTGTGGTGCCGCCCCACTGGATCGAACGGTGACCTCCTGGTCTTCAGCCAGGCGCGCAGACCCTCTACGCCAGAGCGGCCCTGTAATTCGGGCTTTTTCTTGTCATTACTTACGGTTTACTCGCACCGCAGCAAAGCCGGCCGGGTTGATAGGCGCACTGTCCTATTACCGCCAAGCCGCGGCACTTGCCATCAGGGCAACAAAAAACCCCTCGCCGGGATCCGGGAGGGGTTGTGGCTTCCCACTGGGCTTTGGATGCGGCCTCAACCGCTTCCCTGTCGCCCCACCCGTCCCGGAAACCCCTCGAAGGCCGGAAGCCGGCCGGTGAGGGTGACTTTAAACTGCGAATCATGACGAACGTACGATTGGCAACCCATGATCCGGGCCGGAATTCGGGCGGCTTTGCACCACGTGGCAAACGCGACGAACACACCGACGGATGCCGGCGCAGCGGCCAGCCCCTCCGCCCCGCGCGCCGACAGGACCGCGCGCGCGGCCGAAACGGCCGTCTGCGAACCCTGGTTGATGGCGATGGCGGCGGACATGGCGGTGACGCTTTCCCGGCTGTCGATAGCTGAATTCCGTGTGGCCCGTCCCGGTCAGGGCTTCGCGCCACGCTCAGTGTTCTAGTATCACCGCACCGCCCGTGCCGCAAGATGAAAAATCAGCATGGCCCGAATTTCCATGCATTCGTAGCGAATGTGCCTGTTGAATATTCTGCAACGGACTTTCTGCCTACCACTGTTCGGCGCCCCCACGAATCCGGGGGGCTTCCATGCGCAAGGCGGTATCGACGGCCGTGTTCCCGACCGGCATGGTCGCGCCAAGGACGCGGCGGCGCCACCCCGCCCGCCCAGCCGGGGGAAACGCATGTCGAACGCCGAAGCCACCACGACCGCCGGCTCCGCGCCGGCGCACCACTACGACCACGAGCTTGGAAACGTCCTGCGTCTGACCGTCGCGCAGGCCCTGGCCGGCGCCAATGCGGTGGTGGTCTTCGCGACGGGGGCCATCGTCGGCAACACCATGGCGCCCACCCCGGCGCTGGCGACCCTGCCCATCTCCATCTTCGTGGTCGGCATGGCGCTGTGCACCCTGCCGGCCGGAGTCATCGCCCGGCACCACGGCCGTCGCGCCGCCTTCCTGGCCGGCACGGGATGCGGCGTTCTCGTCGGGCTGTTGTCGGCACTGGCGGTGGTGGCGGGCTCCTTCTGGCTGTTCTGCGCGGCGAGCTTCCTGGGCGGCGCCTACGCCTCGGTGGTCTTTTCCTTCCGCTTCGCCGCGGCGGACTGCGCGCCGCCGGCGCGGCGCCCGCGGGCCCTGTCGGCGGTGATGGCGGGCGGCGTGTTCTCCGGCGTCATCGGCCCGCAGCTCGTCACGTACACCATGAATCTGTGGCCACCCTACCTGTTCGCCGCCACCTTCCTGGCGCAGGCGGCGGTGGCCGTCCTGGCCGCCGGCGTGCTGGCCGGCGTGCGGTTGCCGAAGCCGACGGCGGCGGAGGTCGCCGGCGGCCGTCCCCTCGGCGTGATCGCCCGTCAGCCGCGATTCGTCACCGCGGTGATCTGCGGGGTGGTGTCCTACCTGCTGATGAACTTCATCATGACCGCCGCCCCGCTGGCGATGCGGCTGTGCGGCCTGTCGCAGGAGTCGGCCAATCTCGGCCTGCAATGGCACGTGATCGCCATGTACGGGCCCAGCTTCTTCACCGGCCGCCTGATCACGCGCTACGGCGCCGACCGGGTGGTGTCGGCCGGCCTCGCCCTGATCGCCGCTTCCGCCGCCGTCGGGCTGCTGGGCCTGGAGGTGGAGTATTTCTGGTGGAGTCTGATCCTGCTGGGGCTGGGCTGGAATTTCGGCTTCGTCGGCGCCTCGGCCATGGTGCTGGAGTGCCACCGGCCGGAGGAGCGGACGCGGGTGCAGTCGCTCAACGACTTCGCCGTCTTCGGCATGGTGGCGCTGGGCTCCTTCTCGTCCGGCGGCCTGCTGACCGCCTACGGGTGGAACACGGTGCTGTGGGTGTCCTTCGTGCCGCTGCTGCTGGCTGTGGCGGCACTTGCCATGGCCGCCGCCCGCAACACGGCGCGCGCGGCGGGCTGACGCGACCCGCCGCGCGAACCTCCGTCAGGCGCCGCGCACCAGCCCCGCCGCCGCCTCGGCGATGGCGCCGGCCTGCGGCACGAAGGCCTGTTCCAGCGGGTAGCTGGCCGGGGCCGGCGCGTCCGGCCCGGTCAGCCGCAGCACCGGGGCGCGCAGCGACCGGAACGCCTTCTCCGAGACGAGTGCGGCGATCTCAGCCCCGACCCCGCACAGCCGGCTCGCCTCGTGCACCACCACCAGCCGGCCGGTCTTGCGCACCGAAGCCAGGATGGTGTCCTCGTCCAGCGGCTTCAGGGTGCGCAGGTCGACCACCTCGGCCTCGATGCCCTGCTCGGCCAGCCGGCCGGCGGCGTCCAGGCAGTGGTTCACCGTCTTGGCGTAGGACACCAGCGTCACGTCGGCCCCCTCGCGCCGCACCGCGGCCTTGCCCAACGGCACCACGAGTTCGCCGTCCGGCACCTCGCCCTCGGCATAGCCAAGCGCGATGTCGGTGAAGAACAGCACCGGGTTGTCGTCGCGGATGGCGGCCTTCAGCAGCCCCTTGAAGTCGGCGGCGTTGGACGGCATCACCACCTTCAGCCCCGGAGCGTGGACGAACCAGGCCTCCAGATTGTGGTTGTGCTGGGCGCCGACGCCCCAGCCGGCCCCGGTCATCGCCATCACCACCATCGGGAAGGAGAACTGCCCGCCGGAGATGGCGCGCAGCTTGCCGGCGCTGTTGACGATCTCGTCCATCGCGTAGCACAGGAAGGGCGCGAACAGCAGGTCCACCACCGGGCGCAGGCCGGTGGCCGCGGCCCCGGCCGCGGTGCCGGCCAGGATGCCTTCGGCCAGCGGGGTGTTGCGCACGCGGGCCGGGCCGAACTCGTCCAGCAGGTCGCGGCGCTTGGTGGCGGTGCCCTCGCCGAACATCAGCACGGTCGGGTCGCGCCGCATCTCCTCGGCCAGGGCTGCGGAGATGGCGTCGTTCACGGTCATCGAAGTCATGGGATGCCTCGGGGCTCAGGCGTAGACGGCAGCGGTGATCTGGTCGAAGCCCGGATAGGGGCTGGCCTCGGCGAACGCGACGGCCTCGTCCATCGTCCGCCGCACCGCCCCCTCCATCCGCAGCACCTCGTCGGCGCTCAGCAGCCCGTCGCGCTCCAGCCGCGCCCGTTGCAGGAGGATGGGGTCGCGGTCGCGCCAGTGGGCGAGTTCGGCGGGGTCGACATAGCTCTGGTCATCCGGCTCGAAATGGCCGCGCAGGCGGTAGGTGCGGGCCTCCAGCAGATACGGCCGGCGGGTGCGGCGGACCGTCTCGACGGCCGTGGCCGCGGCGGCGTGGACGGCTTCCACATCGTTGCCATCGACGGTCGCCGCGGCCACGCCGAGGGCGGCGGCCTGCGCTGTCACGCCGTCGGCCAGTGTCGTCTCCTTGCGGTGGACGAAGGCCTGCCACTGGTTGTTCTCGCACACGTACAGGACCGGCAGGTTCCACACGGCGGCGAGGTTGAGGGATTCCTGGAAACGCCCCTCGCAAGCGGCGCCATCGCCGAAGAAGCAGGTGACGATGCCGTCGCCGCCCAGCATGGAGCGCGACAACCCCACCCCCGTCGCCAGCGCCAGCTCACCACCGACGATGGTGGAGGTCAGGATGACGCCGAGCTCCTTGGCGGCGATGTGCAGCGACCCGCTCATCCCCTTGCAGTAACCGTCCGCCTTGCCCGTCACCTCCGCCAGCATGCGGCGCGGGTCGGCGCCGCGGGCCAGCAGGTGCCCGGCGCTGCGGTGGTTGGTCAGGATCTGGTCGTCGGGACCGAGGGCGGAGACGACGCCGACCGCGGCGGCCTCCTGCCCGACGGAGGTGCAGGTGCCGGCGGCACGGCCGCGGCCGTGCAGGTCGACCAGCGTCTCCTCATAGGCGCGGATCAGCATCATCCGCTCCAGCGCCTCGACGCCGCGATGGTGGTTGCTCATGGTCGTGGGTTCCGAATGGCCTCGATTGGGGCCGGACGCTACGCCTTGAGTGGCGGCGGCGCTTGCTAACTCTTGCCTCACCGGATGCTAAAAGAATCGTAAGTGTCTCAAATCCGATAATGATCCAGCACCACAAGCGAAAAAAGCTAACCCTATACGAGAGTGTGATTTCCGCTTCCCGTCCACTGCGGGCACTTTGGGGTGCGTTTGGCGGAGCACCCGCCGACAGCGCCAACGAGGAGGGTTCGATGAGCACCATCACCACACGCGACGGCACGCGCATCTTCTACAAGGATTGGGGCACCGGCCAGCCCGTCGTCTTCTCGCACGGCTGGCCGCTCAGCGCCGATGCGTGGGATCCGCAGATGCTGTTCCTGGGCCAGCAGGGCTACCGGGTGATCGCGCACGACCGGCGCGGACACGGCCGCTCCGACCAGCCGTGGGACGGCAACCACATGGACCAGTACGCCGACGACCTTGCGGAGCTGATGGACAAGCTCGACCTGCGCGACGCGGTGATGGTCGGCCATTCCACCGGCGGCGGCGAGGTGGCGCGCACCATCGGCCGCCACGGCACGGCGCGCGTCGCCAAGGCGGTGCTGGTGGGTGCCGTGCCGCCGATCATGCTGAAGACCGAGGCGAACCCCGGCGGCCTGCCGATGGAGGTGTTCGACGGCATCCGCAAGAACACCGCCGGCAACCGCGCCCAGTTCTTCAAGGATCTGACCATCCCCTTCTACGGCTTCAACCGCGACGGCGCCACCGTGCAGGAAGGCGTCTGCCTGTCCTTCTGGATGCAGGGCATGATGGGCGGCATCAAGGGCCTGTACGACTGCATCGCCCAGTTCTCGGAGCAGGACTACACCGAGGACCTGAAGAAGATGACCATCCCCACCCTGTTCATTCATGGCGACGACGACCAGATCGTGCCGATCGACGCCGCCGCCCGCCGTGCGGTGGAGATCGCGCCCAACGCGACGCTGAAGGTCTATGCCGGCAGCGGCCATGGCCTGACCACCGTCGAGGCGGACCGCTTCAACGCGGATCTCCTGGCTTTCATCAAGGGCTGACCCGCGGTCCGCGCAGGCATCGACCGGTGGCGCCGGGCGTGTTCCGGGTGCAGACTCCGTCTGTACCCGGGCAGGAGGCGGTCACATGTCCCAAATGCCGGGCCATGCGGTTCTCACCCGTCTCGGCGCCCTGCGCGAGACGCCGGAGCCGCTGGCGGCGCTGCTGGTCGATCTTCGCGGAGTCGAGCACGCCGACGATCCGCACTTCGTCCGCACGCTCGACCATTATCTCGAAAGCTGGCTCGGCACCCGCAAGCGCGAGATGTTCCGCCTGCCGGGTCCGCGTCTGTTGATCCTGGCCCCGGCCGACGCCCCGGCGTTGCTGCGCGGCAGCGCCGAGGCGCTGGGCGGCGTGTTGCGCCATCACGGCTTCGGCCAGCTCGCTTTCACCGTCTACGACGTGGCGACGGAAGCTGTCCGCATGGTCGGCGACATCCTGCCGCCGGATCTGATTGCCCGGGCCGGGGTGCTCGCCACGGCCGCGCGTGTCCCAACCGCCGCGCTGGGCGACCTGCTGGAGGTCGAGCGAGCGCTGCAGGGTGCCGACCTCGGCAGCCTGGTCCGCGAACAGCCGATCTGGTCCTTCGTCGCCGGAGGGGAGCCGGAACCCGTCCGGGTGGAGCTGGCGGTGGCGATCGACGAGCTGGAGGCGCGGCTGGGCGTTCCGCTGCGACGGAATTCCTGGCTGCGGCACGAGGCGGCCGCGCTGATGGACCGCGGGCTGCTGCGCCACCTGCGCATCGATCGTGCCGCCGACGACCGCCGGCTTGCCATCGACCTGCACACCGGAACCATCCTCGATGACGACTTCCCCGCCATCGCGCGCGCCATACCGGGCGAGCAGCGGGAACGGCTCACCGCGGAGCTGGCGTGCTGGGAGTTCGGCCTGTCGCTGCCGCGTGTCGAGGCCGCCGCCGCCCGGCTGGCCGATCTCGGCATGGCTGTGGCGGCGGATCACGTCCCGCTGGAGACCCTGGCGACACTGGACCTCGGCGCCGTCACGCCGACCTACGTGAAGGCGCTGTGGCGCCCGGATGCGCCGGACGCCGGCGCACGGCTGGCCGACGGCGTCCGGCGCTTCGGCGTCGACCGGCTCGTCCTGTGGCGCTGCGACACGCCGGATGCGCTGGAGACCGGGCGCGCGGCCGGGGTGATTCTCTTCCAGGGACACGCCGCGGACACCGCCACAAGGGCCACCCGCCCGCCGTCCGAAGCGCCGCCGGCGACGGTCGGAGCGGAGGAGGCGGACAGCGCTGCCGAAACCGCCGCGGAGCCCGCCGTTGCCGGGTTGCTGGGTCGTCTGTTCGGGCGCGGCTGAGCGTTGCAATCCTCGCGATTGACAGGGACCCGCGATGCATGTCCGATGGGCATATGATCGCATGACGAACGGCAGAGGATCATCGTGGCCTCCACGGGTGGGCGCCTTGCCGTCCTGAATTCCACCGTCCTCGGGATCACCGGGGCGATCGGGCTCTTCTCCTACATCGGTGTCGACCAGGGACTTCACGCGCTGTGGAACCCGACCGGCGCGGTGATCATCGGGGCGGGGACCACCGTGGCCGCGCTGCTGGCGTTCCGCATCAGCGAACTCCGGACCGCCCTGTCGGCCCTTCTCGCCATCTTCCGCGACGAGGAGTCGATCGCCACCGACATCGCCGAGATCGTCGCCTTCGCCCGCCTGCACCAGCGCGGGCGCATCCAGGAGGCGGAGGTGCAGGGCAACAAGGCGGCGAGCCCCTTCCTGCGCCTGGGCCTGCAACTGGTCGCCGACGCGGCACCGGTGAACGACATCCTGGACGTGATGAACTGGCGCATCCAGAAGATGGTGGATCAGGAAGCGGTGCAGGTCCGGCTGTTCCGCACGCTGGCCGGGCTGGCACCGGCCTTCGGGCTGCTGGCGACGCTGATCGGCCTGATCGGCATGATGGCCCAGCTCGGCACCGCCACCATCGCGCAGGTGGGTGAGCACATGTCGGTGGCGCTGGTCGCCACGCTCTACGGCGTGGTGCTCGCCAATCTCGTGTTCAAGCCCATCGCCATCAAGCTGGAACAGCGCACGGCACGGCGGGCCGCGATGCTGAACGTGCTGCTGGAGGGCATTCTGCTGCTGCGGCTCGGGCGCTCGCCGACGGTGATCGCCGACGCGCTGGCGGAGTTCATCCGCGAAAGCCGGGACGAACTCCATGGCGCCGCGTGATTCGGAGCGGGGGCCGGGGGCGGATGGCATCCTTGCCCCGCCCCGCCGGACGGTGACGATCCGGGCGCCGTCCGCCGGCGCCGACGATGACCAGGAGATCTGGCTGCTCAGCTACTCGGACCTCGTCACGCTGCTGATGTCGGTCTTCGTCATGCTGCTCGCCATCACCACCATCCGGGACGAGTTGCCGACCACACCCCGGACGCCGGACCCACCCGCCATCACCCGGCCCGGCGCCGCGTCTCCGGCCGAGGCGCCCACCGTGGAGCCGGCACCGCTGCTGGACGACGACCGTCCGCGGCTGGACGACGGCGAGATCGCCGCACCCGCCCCCGAGCGGCTGGCCGAACGCTGGCTGGCCCGGCTGGCAGCACTCGGCGTGCCGCCGGGTGTGACGGTCAGCGTGGCGCGGAACCGGGTCGCCATCACCGTGGGCGAGTCCATCCTGTTCGCCACCGGCCGCGCCGAACTGACCCAGCCCGGCCGCGACCTCCTGCTCAGGTTGGCACCAGCGCTGGCCGCGGCGCGCGGCGGCATCGTCGTCGAAGGGCACACGGACGTCACGGCGGTCACCGGCGGGCGCTACCCCAGCAACTGGGAACTGTCGGGCGCGCGTGCCTCCGGCGTCGTCCGGCGGCTCATCGAGCTGGGCATCGAGCCGCAGCGCCTGTCCGCCGTCGGCTACGCCGACACCCGTCCGTTGGCGCCCGGCAGCGACCCGCTCTCGCTCGCCCGAAACCGCCGCGTCACCCTGAGCATCCAGACGGAGGAGTGAGCGTCCCGGCGCCGGCCGCGGCCCGTCGGCGCCCGTCTACCCGACCAGCAGCGACTGCGCCCCGTCGATCCACACCGGCGTGCCGGTGATGTGGCGGGCGCGGTTGGACGCCAGGAACAGCGCGAGCTCGGCGACCTCGTCGCTGGTCCCCGCCTTGCCGTCGGTCAGCGGGATCTTGCCCTCGGGGTAGTCGACCGGCTCGCGCGCCGCCTCGGTGTGGCGGGCCTGGGTGTTCTCGTCGATCTCGGTGTCGATGCGGCCGGGGCAGATGGCGTTGACGCGGATGCGGTGCTGCGCCAGCTCCAGCGCCAGCATCTGCACCATCGCCACCTGCGCCGCCTTGGTGCAGGAATAGGCGGTCGCCCCGGCGTTGCTGAACACCCGCGTGCCGTTGATCGAGGCGGTCACCAGGATCGCCCCGGCCCCGGACCGCTTCAGATGCCGCACCGTGTGGTGGATGGTCAGGTAGGTGCCGCGCAGGTTGATGGCGATCGTGCGGTCCCACTCCTCCGGCGTCAGCTCGTCGATGGGTGCCCACACGCCGTTGATGCCGGCGTTGGCGAAGACGATGTCGAGCCGTCCGAAGGCGCCGACCAGCTCCTCCACCGCCCCCTTCACCGCCGCGCTGTCGGCGACATCGGCCACCAGCGGCACCGCCCTGCCGCCCGCCGCCGTGATCTCGTCGGCCGTCCGCCGGATCTCGTCCGCGGTGCGGCTGAGCACGCCCACCGCCGCCCCCTCGCGCGCGAACCGCAACGCCGCCGCCTTGCCGATCCCCGACCCCGCACCCGTGACCAGCGCCACCCTGCCCGTCAATTCCATGCCCGTCGCTTCCGCTGCCTGAAGTGTCTCAAGCCCGACAACCGGCAACGGGCGAACGCGGTTCCCCGATCCTACCCTTCCGACAACTCCGCCAGCAGCGCCGCGTCGCCGGTGGAGCCCATGGTTCCCGCGGCGTCCGGATCCCACCCGCATTGCCGAAGCCTTGGAACGGGCATCTCCCGACTGCGGCGGCGGCTTCGTCCCTTCGGCTCGTCGCCACTGGGTGCATAGGACGGCTCCGGGGCGTACCGGACGTAGAGTTGGTTTCAAAATTCACGCATAACGGGATAAACTCTCCGGACATCCTGTGGATCCGGCACATTCGAAGACTGGGGAGGTCCATGTGAGCAACACGGTGGCGGCGATTCGCCGGGGTGACCTCTACGCGCTTCTGGCGCTGTGCTCCGACGCGGATCTCGATCCCTTGGTCGCGTGCATAGCCGAGGCGCTGCCGGACGCCTTCGAAGCCGAAGACACATACCGCCGGCACCGGCCCCGGCATTCCCTCTACCATCGTCTGATCGGCGATGCGCTCCGTCGTTGCGGCGACAGCCCGGACGTCGGAGCGGTTCGAGGGGAAGGCCCCACCTACGATGCGCTCGTCATCGACGTCTGCCGGAAGCTCGATGTGCCGCATGTGCCCGGGAACACCGCGGAAAACGAACTCAACCTGCTGACCCTCTACCTTGGCCAGCCGATGGCTGCGTTGGAGCCCGGTGACGAAGCGGCGGCTTTGGCGCGAGCGCGGAACGAGGCCTCCAGCAACGCCGCCACCGTCGGGAGCGCGGCGCGGGAAGGCGCAAGCGCCCTGCTGTCCCATGCGCGTCATCTCCGCGGCCGACTCGCGGCGCTCAATCCGGACGAGGTGGCACCGGCTCTCACCAAGGCACGGGAGGTCACCGACAAAGTGTCGGCGGCGGCAACGACCGCGACCGGCGCCGCCAACGCTCTGCTCTCCCGGTTGGGGGGGCGGATGACCACGCTGGCACCCGGTGGCGAACCGGCGATCGTCGCGAAGGCCGCGGCCGGGGCGGCGGCCGGCGCCGCCTCGTTCCTGTCGCGCGCGGTCTCCGGTCAACTTGAGCAGGCCGTGTCGGGTTTCCGGCTGACCGAACCGTTGTTCAAGGCGACCGTTCCCTGCGTCCTGCACATCGCCTTCCTCCGCAAGAAGCACCTGGATCGGCTGGCCGCCGCCGCGGACACAACGCCCGCCACACCGACGCGGCCAGTCCGTGCCGATGGCACGGCAACCGCGGTGGCGGCGGCGTCCGATCAGTCGCCCGGCACGGCGCTCATCATCGGTGCGTCGGCGGGCAAGCCGGTTCTGTCGCTGACCCGCGTTTCCGAACCGTCGCCCAGGACATGGCACCCGATCGGCGAATCGGACGACAGCATCGCCCGGCTGAACCCGTTGCTCCCGGCCGTTCCGTCTCTCGCGACGGCGCTTGAGATGGCACGCACCCACTACATGGAGGTCATGGTCGATGGCTCGCTCGTGCAGGCGAACGGCGGCGGCTTCCGGGGGTGGGTGCAGGGAGCCGATGGCAAAATCGTGGAGCAGGCGCGGCTCTTCGATGCGTCAACCCTATCGAACCTCGTGAACGCGACGGCCCTTTTCCAGATCGCCTCGGTCGCCGTCGCGCAGAAGCATCTTGCGGACATCAGCCGGAAGCTCTCCGCGATCAAGGCGGCGGTCGACCGCATCCAGCGTTTCCAGAACAACGAACGCCGATCGGTTCTGACCGGGGCCATCCGGTACTTCGAACAGATCGCGCCATCCGTGCTGGCCGGCGAACTGTCGGACGGGATCCGGCATCAGATCGAGCGTCATGAGGCGCAACTGCTCCAGGTGCAGGAACATCTGCTGGAGGACATCCGCCATGAGAGCCATGCCATCCGGATGGTCAAGGACAGCGGCCTCGGGTCCAAGGGAATGCAGGACGCCATTCGGGCGCACCAGGACCTGCTCGCCGATCTGTACGGCCAGTTGTTTCTTTGCATCCGCGCCCGCGCCTGCGGCTGGCAGCTTCTGCAAGTCTTCCCAGGCGAGGCGGGCCTGAAGGACAGCCGCCGGCGCAGTATCCTGGAGGCGCTGGGGACCCTGGACCGGAATGGCGATCTGCTCCGAGACACGGATCGGTCGATGCGGGACAAGGTGAAAACCCTCTCCTCGTTCTGGAATTCGGCGGCGACACTGAACCAGCGCAAACTCGACCTCCTCGCGTGGAACGGGAGATTGATGGCCGAGGTGGTCGCCTGCAAAGAACAGATCGGCGAGGATATACGGGCGGCCGAAGCGATGTCGGCCGAGCGCCTCCAGCCGGTGCGGCTGATGCTCAAGCTCGACGGTGACAGGATCGCCGCTACCTGCCCGGCCTGATGCCCCGCGCGGAGCCGGGCACCGGGCCCGACGGGTGCGCCCGACGGAGTCCAATGCGGAGCACACATCCCTCCGATCACCGTCCTAGCGAACGAGTTGGCGCCATCAGCCCTCCCCCAACTCCGCCAGCAGCGCCGCCAGCACCCGCGTTCCCGCCGCCAGATGCGCGGGTTCGGCCCATTCCGCCTCGTTGTGGCTGATGCCGGCGCGGCAGGGGACGAAGATCATGGCGGCGGGGGCGACGCTGGCCAGCGGGCGGGCGTCGTGGCCGGCCAGCGACGGCAGCTCCATCGCCGGGTGCCCCAGCCGTCCGGCGATCTCCAGCGTGCGCCGCCGCAGGCCCTCGTCGAAGGCCACCGACGCCGCGTCGATCAGCGGCACCGCCTCCACCGCGCAGGGGGCTGCGCGGTCGGCGCAGATGTCCTGGATGCGGCTCCCCAGCGCGCGCATCAGCGCCGTGTCGGGGTGGCGCAGGTCGATGGTGAAGGTGACGCGGCCAGGCACCACCGACGGCGCGTTGGGCTCCACCACCAGCCGGCCGACGGTGAGCATCACGTCCGGCCCGGCCCCGGCGCAAGCCGCGCGCAGCGCCAGGATGGCCGCCGCCGCCGCCATCAGCGCGTCGCGCCGCTCGGCCATCGGCTGGGTGCCGGCGTGGCCCTCCTCCCCGGTCACGGTGACGCGCCAGGTCTGCTTGCCCTGGATGCCGGTGACGGCGCCGATCACGGCGCCGGTGCGCTCCAGCACCGGCCCTTGCTCGATGTGCGCCTCCAGATAGGCGGCGACCGGGAAGCCCGCCGGGCGGACGGGCAGCGGCGGCAGCGCGGCGTTCATCGCGGCCAGCGCGTCCGCCACGCTCACCCCGTCGGCGTCGCGCGCGGCCAGCACGGTGTCCGCCATGCGCCAGCCGGCGAACACCTCCGAGCCCATCATGCCCGGCGCGAAGCGGTTGCCCTCCTCGTTCATCCAGGCGACGACCTCGATGGCGCGGCGCGGGCGGATCCCGGCGTCGAGCAGCGCCTCCACCGCCTCGAAGCCGGCCAGCACGCCGGACACCCCGTCGAAGCGCCCGCCGGTCGGCTGGCTGTCGAGGTGGGAGCCGGTGAGCAGCGGCGGCAGCCCTGGGTCCCGCCCCTCCAGCCGCAGGAACAGGTTGCCGACGGTGTCGGTGTGGGCGGTCATCCCGCGCGCCGCCGCCCATTCCAGCAGCCGGCCGCGGGCGGCCGCCTCCGCCGCTGACAGGGCCGGGCGGTCGACGCCGCCGGCCGCGGTGGCGCCGAAGCGCGCCAGCTCCATGTGCCGATCCCACAGCCGCGCCTCGCGGACATGGGACGCGGCGCGCTCGCCGAGGTCGCCGCTCATGGGAGCCGCGGTCATGACGTCTTCATGATCTCGGCGGGCTTGGCGCGCGGGTCGCGCGGCGTCCAGGCACCGGCCTCGACCATGGCGATGAACTCCGCCAGCAGGCGGTTGAAGGCGTCCGGCTCCTCGATGTTGAGGGTGTGGCCCGCCTTGGGCAGCACGGCCAGACCGCAGGCCGGGATGGTCTTCTTCAGGAAGATGCCGGGCTGCAGGCAATGGTCGTCCTCGTCGCCCACCACCACCAGCGTCGGCACCGCCATGGCGCGGAAGCCGTCCTCCAGGTCGTAGAGGGAGGGGCGGCGGGCCTGCACACCCTTCATGGTGTTGGCCGAGCCCAACGTGGAATGCTGGCCGAGCTGGTCGGCGAACTCCCGCCAGCCGCGGGGATCCTTGTTCTGGAACTGCACGCGGCTGGCGCCCAGCGAATAGGTCTTGGCGAACTCCGCCGCCCCGTGGGTCTCGAACTGGCGGGCGACCTCCAGCGAGACGTTGCGGAAATACTCCTCGTACTGCTTCTCGGCGCCATAGCCGGCACCGGCCACGGTCAGCGACAGCGCCCGCTCCGGCGCCATCAACCCGAAATGCAGCGCCGCGAAGCCGCCCATCGACAGGCCCACCACATGGGCCTTGGCGAGGCCCAGATGGTCCATCACCGACAGGATGTCGCGGACGGCGTTCGCCTGCGAATAGGCCTCCACATCCTCCGGCACGTCGGACGGCGGGTAGCCGCGGGCGCCGAAGGTGACGCAGCGGTGGCGGCGGGCGAAGAAGCGCATCTGC
This sequence comes from Azospirillum oleiclasticum, assembly GCF_013423485.1. Lineage (GTDB taxonomy): Bacteria > Pseudomonadota > Alphaproteobacteria > Azospirillales > Azospirillaceae > Azospirillum > Azospirillum oleiclasticum. Next base: position 355,219 of record NZ_JABFFR010000005.1, on the reverse strand, counting down.
GGCTCCCAGCTCCGGTGGTCGCCGCCGAACTCGTGCACGAACACGATGGGCGTGCCGCTGCCGGCCTCCTCCAGATGGAGGCGGATGCCGTCATGGGCGGTGGCGTGGGTCATGGTCTGGCTCTCCCCGTCAGAACAGCGGCGGCAGGTCGTTGAGGCCGCGGGCCTTGTCGAGCATGGCCGGCAGCCGCTCGCAGAAATCGGCGGCCCAGGCGGTGGGCACGGTGGTGCTGACCTTCACGAAGCGGTCGCCGAAGCGCGGCGTGTGGTAGGCGCCCTGGCGGATCATGATGCCGGCCTCGCCATAGGCCGCGACCAGCGCCTCCGGCTTCACCCCGGTGCCGGCCAGCTCGACCACCAGGAAATTGGCCTGGGACGGGAAGACCGGCACGGACATGCCGGGGATGCGCTCCACCGCGTCGCGGATCATCGTCTGGTTGCCGCGCTGCACCGCCTGCACCGTCTCCATCCACTCCGCCTTCACGCCGATGCCGGCCAGCGCCGCCTTCTGCGCGATGACGCTGGCGCCCAGCGGCGCGATGGACCAGGCACCGAGGGATTCCAGCCGGTCGGGGGCGGCCACCAGCGCGCCGACGCGCAGCCCCGCCAGCCCCAGCCATTTGGAGAAGCTGACCACGGTCACCGTCCCCTCCGGCCACAGGGATGCTGCCGGGGTGTGGTGGTCGGCGAAATCGCGGTAGGTGCAATCGTGGATCAGTGTGGCGCCGGCCTGCCGGCAGATGTCGGCGAAGGCCGCGATCTCGTCCGCCGTGTAGCAGATGCCCAGCGGGTTGTTGGGATCGACGAGATAGACCACGTCGGTCTTGCCGTCCATCGCCGCCGCCAGCCGCTCCGGCGACAGGCGCCAGCCATACTCCTCGCCGTAGATGGGGATCTCCACCACCTCCATGCCGGCCTGCCGGGCGAACAGCAGCGGCCATTTCCAGCCAGGGTCGGTGGTGACGAAGCGTCGGCCGGGCCGGCACAGCGCGCGGCAGGCGGTGCCGAGGGCCGCCACCCCGCCGTCGGTCACCAGCGCCGCCGCCTTCCCCTCCAGCCCCAGGTCGGCGACGATGGCGCTGCGCAGCGCCTCCATCCCCGCGGGCGGCGCGTAGGCGTGGAAGCCCTCCTCGTCCACCGCCTCGTGCATGGCGTGGCGCACGGCCGGGTGCATGGGCAGGTGGTTGGTGTTCTGGCCCAGCCATTTCAGGTCGGCGTTGTTGAACAGCCGGTCGAAATATCGGTTCTTGACCTCGAGATCGCCCATCGGCGTCGTCCCCTCCCCGCCCCGTCTCAGATGATCGAGCCGCGCGACGCGATGCCGCCGTCGATGGTCACGATGGTGCCGGTGATGTAGCCGGCGCGCGGCGAGGCCAGGAACACCATCAGGTCGGCCACCTCCTCCGGCGTCGCCGGACGGCCGCCGGGGTACATGGAGAACAGCTCCTGCCAGCGCGCCTCGTCGCCCAGCATGTCGATGGCGCGGCGCTTCATCAGCTTGACCATGCGGTCGGTCGCCACCGGGCCGGGGTTCACGCCCACCACCCGAACGCCCTTGTCGAGGCTGACGCCGCCGAGCGCGCGGGTGAAGGACATCAGCGCCGCGTTGCCGGTGGAGCCCATGATGTAGTTGGCGTCCCAGTTCTCGCCGGAATTGCCGATGTCGTTGACGATGACGCCGCTGCCGCGCTCGCACATCTTGCCGTAGAGCGCGCGGGTCAGGCTGATGTAGCCGAACACCTTCAGGTCGAAGCCGCGGCGCAGGGCCGCGTCGCCCACCGCATCGAGCGGGCCGGACGGGATGTCGCCGGCGTTGTTGATCAGGATGTCGGGAACGCCGACGCGGTCGGCCAGATCCACCATGGCGGCGTCGGTCGACAAATCCATGGCGTGGACGGTCACCGGCACGCCGCAATCGGCGGCGATGGCGTCGCGCGCCGCCTCCATCGCCGCGCCGTCGCGCGCCGCGAGGTGCAGGGCGCAGCCTTCCCGCGCGAAGGCCCAGGCCGCCGCCAGCCCGATGCCCTTCGACGCGCCGGTGATCAGCACCGACTTTCCTTCGAGATCCAGTTTCACGCCCCAGCCTCCGCTGTCTTGAATGCATGAGCGGCGCGTGTGCATGCACAAACGATGGGCAGGCTGCACTCGACGCCGACGGTCCAGGGTTGTCGTTACAAGTTCCGTGCCACAAACCCTCGCCCCTCCGGGGAGAGGGTGGCGCGCAGCGCCGGGTGAGGGGGCGATTACGGCCTGGAGAGGCAGAAGAAGACGACGTTGCTTGGGGAGCAAACCGGATGGTGGCGTTTCCCCCTCACCCAACCCTCTCCCCGGTGGGGAGAGGGCGACACGCGCAGTGGGGAGTCGGCAATCCGGCAATTTGTATCCGTAAATCGTATTTCTGCATACAGAACGCGCAGCCGCGCCTAACGGGCGCGCAGCATCGTGCGCGGCAGGGCGGCGATGAAGTCGGTGAGGTTGTCGCCGAGCAGGTTCACATGGTCGCGCATGGCACGCTGCGCCTCGTCGGCGTCGGCGGCCTTGATAGCGTTGAAGATCCGCTCGTGCTCGCCAATGGTGGCGGCCATGCGGCCGGGCTGGAAGGTGACGTAGCGGCGGTAGGGGGCGACGCGGTTGCGCAAACTGCGCGTCTGCTCGGCCACGAATTCCGCCTGGGAGGCGTCGTAGATGACCTCGTGGAACTCCCGGTTCACGTCGTAGAAGGTGCCGGGATCGCCCTGGCGCAGCGCCTCGATCAGGCGGTCGTGCGCCTCCTGCATGGCGCGGCGGTGGTTCGGCGTGGCGCGCCGGGCGGCCAGCCGGGCGCACAGGCCCTCCATTTCCGCCATCACCTGGAACATCTCGATCAGCATGGCGACGGTGATGGTGGACACGACAGCACCCTGGCGCGAGCGCATCTCCACCAGCCCGCCAGCGGCCAGCGAGCGCAGCGCCTCGCGCACCGGGGTGCGGGAGACGCCGAAGCTTTCGGCCAGTTCCACCTCGTCCAGCCGCGTGCCCGGCTCCAGCGCCCCGGCGACGATCCGCGTCTCCAGCGTGCGGCGCAGGGTTTCCGCCAGCGTCACCGTGCGTTCCGTGTCCAATCCAGCCCCCGACCGCTGTGTGCGCACCGCAGCATTCAGCACAGACGTGTGTTCCATTCCGCCCCTCGCCCGCAAGCCCCTTCCCGCACTATGAAACCTCGCGGCGATCCGTCGCAAGAGCTTGCATACGTAAGCGCAAATTATGTGCACACGATTGCCCATCGCGTGGCCATACCATCGGATGCCCCACGGGAATCCGCCGTCGATCGGCTGGCACGCGGCTTGCTGGAGATTACCGGAGCATTCACCGGCAGGGGACGAGAACGATGATGGGAGTGGTGAAGACGGTGCGCCGGGCGGCGCTGGCGCTGGGCACGCTCGCCGCGGCGGCGGCCATCGCCACGCCGGCCGCGGCGCTGGAGACGGTGTCGGTCCGGCTGAAGTGGGTGGCGCAGGCGCAGTTCGCCGGCGTCTACGTCGCCAAGGCCAAGGGCTTCTACGAGGCGGAGGGGTTGGACGTCACCATCAACCCCGGCGGCCCCAACCTGAACGCGGAATCGCTGGTGGCGTCGGGCAGCGACAGCTTCGCCGTCGGCGGCGGCATCGAAAGCCTGATGGCCAGCCGCGACAAGAAGCTGCCGATCGTGGGGCTGGGCATGATGCACCAGCGCACGCCCTACGTCTTCGTCACCATGAACGACAGCGGCATCAAGACGCTGAAGGACTTCAAGGGCAAGAAGGTCACCACCTTCTTCACCGGCGCCCAGCACACGCTGAACGCCATGCTGCTGAAGGAGGGGGTCAACCCCGCCGACGTGACCATCACCGCGCAGGCCGTCTCCATGACCCCCTTCATCAGCAAGGAGGTCGATGTCGCCACGGTCACGCTCTACAACGAGCTGAACGTGCTGAAGGCGCGCGGCATCACCAACGTCACCGTCTTCGCGCCCGACGACTACGGCATCAGCGTGCCGCGCGACGTGCTGATCACCTCGGAGAAGATGATCGCCGAAAAGCCCAAGGCGGTGCAGGGCTTCCTGAACGCCACGCTGCGCGGCTGGAAATACGCCATTCAGAACCAGGGCGAGGCCGTGGACATCGTGATGGCCGCCGCCCCCGGCCTGGACAAGGCGCACCAGACCGCCATGCTGGCCGAGGCCGGCCGCCTCACCATCGCCGACGCCGGCACCACCAAGGGCATCGCCGCACTCGACATGGATCGGCTGAAGGGCGCCCACGACCTGCTGCTGAACGCCAAGGTCATCAACGCCCCGGTCGATTTCGCCACCGCCTTCGCCCCGCAGTTCTGGGACGCGGTGCCCGCCGCCGACAAGAAGATGTGACCGGCGACGGCGCATCCACCGAAGACGCATGAGCAAATGGGAGACCCGATGATGGCAGGCGGAGCGATGCCGGGCCGGACGATTCCGCAGCCGGTGGAGGCGGTGCCCGAAACGGCGCCCCCCATCGTGGAACTGGCCAACGTCTCCAAGACGTTCGGCCAGGGCCGGCAGGAGGTGTCGGCGCTGGAGCACATCCGCCTCGCCATCGGGCGGGGGGAGTTCGTCACCGTGGTCGGCCCCAGCGGCTGCGGCAAGAGCACGCTGTTCAACATCCTGGCCGGCCTGACGGAGGCCGATCCGGGTGCCAGCATCCGCTATGGCGGCCAGCCGCGCGCCGCGAAGGAGCTGCTGGGCAAGGTCGCCTTCATGCCGCAGCGCGACCTGCTGCTGCCGTGGCGCCGGGTGGTGGACAACGCCATCCTGCCCTTGCAGGTGGAGGGCATGTCGCGGGCCGAGGCGCTGAAGCGCGCGGCCCCGATGTTCCCGGAATTCGGTCTGGCCGGCTTCGAGAAGCACTACCCGCACCAGCTTTCGGGCGGCATGCGGCAGCGGGTGGCGCTGATGCGCACCTTCCTGTTCGAACGCGACCTGACCCTGCTGGACGAGCCGTTCGGTGCCTTGGACGCGCTGACGCGCAGCCTGATGCAGCGCTGGCTGCTGGAGGTCTGGCAGCGCCACCAGCGCACCATCCTGTTCATCACCCACGATGTGGACGAGGCGATCTTCCTTGGCGACCGGGTGGTGGTGATGACCGCGCGTCCCGGCCGCATCAAGCTGGTCCTGGACGTGAAGCTGCCGCGCCCGCGCGACGCGGAGATCGTCACCTCCCCCGAATTCATCCAGATCAAGCGCCAGGTGCTCGCCGCCATCGAGGAGGAGAGCCTGAAGAGCTTCCAGCAGGCGACGGGGGGCTGAGGCCATGCGCTCCACCTTCGTGCCGCAGATCGCGGCGCTGCTGGGCCTCCTCTTCCTGTGGGAGGCGGTGGTGCTGGCCTTCAACGTGCCGGCGCACGTCATGCCGACGGCCAGCGCCGTGCTGCAGGACATCGGCACCGGCGCCGCCCTGATCGGCCGCGGCGTCGCCCGCACGCTGCTGGAGACGCTGCTGGGCTTCGCCATCGGCGCCATGGTCGGCTTCGCCTTCGGCGCCGCCTTCGCGTGGTCGCGCGCGCTGGAGCGGGTGCTGTTCCCGCTCTTCATCCTGTCCCAGGCCATCCCCGTCATCGCCTTCGGCGCGCTGGTGGTGATGTGGCTGGGCAACGGCATCTGGTCGAAGGTCGCCATCGCCGCCTACCTCACCGCCTTCCCGGTCACCGTCAACACCTGCCGCGGCATGCGCTCGGTGGATCCGCAGCGGGTGGCGCTGCTGCGCAGCTTCGGCGCCGGCGACTGGCGGGTGTTCTGGTCCCTGCAGGTGCCCTTCGCCCTGCCCTCCATCATGGCGGCGCTGAAGCTCGGCATCAGCCTCGGCCTGATCGGCGCCATCGTCGGGGAATGGTTCGGCGACACGGTGGGTCTCGGCATCCTGCTGTTGCAGGCGATGTATATGGAGAACATGCCCCGGCTGTGGGCGGTGATCCTGGTCTGCGGCGTGATCGGCATCGCGCTCTACGCGCTGATGGAGGCGATCGAGCGCCGCTGGGTGTGGTGGAGGCCGGAGCTGTGAGCAACAAGACCGCTGCGCTGGGCGCCGACATCGCGATCGGCGTCGCCGGCCCGCTGCTGGTTCTGGTGCTGTGGGAGGCGCTGGTCCGCGGCCTCGCCGTGCCGACCTATGTGCTGCCCGCCCCCAGCGCCATCGCCGCGCAGGTGGTGACCGACCTGCCGCTGCTGCTCGGCGGCCTCGGCGTCACGCTGGGCGAGGCCGCTGCCGGCTACGCCATCGGCGCCGCGATCGCCCTGGCGCTCGCCTGCCTCTTCGTGCTGGCCCCCGTGCTGGAGCGCATCCTGCTGCCGGTGCTGGTGGCGCTGAACTCGGTTCCGGTGGTGGCCTTCGCCCCGGTGGCGCTGCTGTGGTTCGGCATGGGGCCGGCGTCGAAGATCGCCATGGTCACGCTGGCCGTCGGCTTCGCCGTCTTCGTCAACGCCCACCACGGGCTGCGCGCGGTGGACGAGAGTGCCGCCAACCTGCTGCGCTCCTTCGGCGCGGGGCCGTTGCGGCAGATGGTGCTGCTGCGGGTGCCGGCCGCTCTGCCGTCGATCATGAACGGCCTGCGCGTGGCCGTGGTGCGCAGCATGATCATCGCCATCGTCGCGGAGATGATCGGCGCCTACAAGGGGCTGGGCTGGACCATCTTCGAGGCCACCCAGCAGGTGGATTTCCTGCGCGTCTGGGCCGCCATCGCCGTCGCGTCCGCCGCCAGCATGGCGGTGTACGGGGTGGTGAACTGGCTGGACCGGCGCCTCGTCTTCTGGAGATGACAGCGATGGACGGAGTTTCCGTGCCGGACGCCGAACGGCGCCTGCGCATCGACCTCGCCGCCGCCTTCCGCATGGTGGCGCGGCTGGGTCTCGACGACCTGATCTACAACCACATCTCGGTGCGGGTGCCGGGGGCGGAGGGGCAGTTCCTCATCAACCCCTACGGCCTGCTGTTCAGCGAGCTGACGGCGTCCGACCTCGTGCGCATCGACGTGGAGGGCAACAAGCTCTGCGACTCGCCGCACGCGGTGAACCTCGCCGGCTTCATCATCCATTCCGCCATCCATGGTGCCCGCGACGACGCGGTGTGCGTTCTGCACACCCATTCCGACTCTCTCGTCGCCGTCTCGGCCCTGCCGGAGGGGCTGCTGCCGCTCAGCCAATTCGCCATGTGGTTCCATCGGCGCCTCGCCTGGCACGACTATGAGGGCGTGGCCATCGACGCCGACGAGCGGGGCCGCCTCGTGCGCGACCTCGGCCCCCACCGGGCGATGCTGATGCGCAACCACGGCATCCTCACCATCGGCCGCACGGTGGGGGAGGCCTTCATGCTGCTCTACTACGCCGAGCGCGCCGCCCGCATCCAGCTCAAGGCCCAGTCCGCCGCCGGCGGCCGGCCGCTGGTGCTGCCGCCCGAGGAGGTGTGCGAGAAGGCCGCCCGCCAGTTCTGGGAACAGCAGGGCGACATCCGCATTCCCGGCGAACGCGAATGGCCCGCCCTGCTCCGCGACCTCGACCGCGCCGACCCCGGCTACCGATCCTGAATCACGCCCACCGGAGAGCCTAAGATGCTGCACACCCGTCCCCTGTCCGACGTGATCGGGCTGGAAATCCGCGACCTCGACTTGAGCAAGCCCGTCGACGATGCCACCTTCGCGGCGATCGAGGACGCGCTGAACCGGCATTCCCTGCTGCTGTTCCGCGGCCAGACCCTGACCAACCACCAGCACGTCGAGTTCAGCCGCCGCTTCGGGTCGCTGATGACCCATGTGCTGAAGCAGTACCTGACCACCGACCTGCCGGAGATCTACGTGCTCTCCAACGTGGTCGAGGCCGGCAAGCCCAAGGGCAACCACAAGGAGGGCTGGAACTGGCATTCCGACCTGTCCTATGTGGAGAATCCCAGCCTGGGATCCGTCCTCTACGCGGTCGAGGTGCCGCCGGTGGGCGCGGACACGCTGTTCGCCAGCATGCACGCGGCGTGGGACGCGCTTCCGACCGAGACCAAGGCGCGCATCCGCCACCTGAAGGCCGTGCACAGCTACGCCGGCTATTACGACAAGTATTTCCCCGACCGCCCGCCGCTGACCGCGGAGCAGAAGGCGGCGACGCCCGACGTGGTGCACCCCGTCGTGCGCACCCACCCCGTCACCGGCCGCCTGTCGCTCTATGTCGGGCAGGACATCGTGAAGGAGATCCAGGGACTGCCGGCCGAGGAGGGGGCCGCCCTGCTGGCCGAGCTGAACGCGCACGCCATCGACGACGCCTTCTCCTACCGCCATGTCTGGCGGCAGGGTGACCTGATCGTGTGGGACAACCGCTGCACCATGCACAAGGCCACCCCCTACGACGACGCCGCCTACCGCCGGGTCATGCACCGCACGACGGTGGCTGGCGACCGGCCCTTCTGAGGCGGGTGGACCCGATGCTGGGGGCCGACCACCTCGTCCGCTCGCTGATCGCCGGCGGGGTCGAGCTGTGCCTCGGCAACCCCGGCACGTCGGAGATGCACTTCATCGCCGCGTTGGACCGCAATCCCGGCCTGCGCTGCGTGCTGACGCTGTTCGAGGGGGTGGCGACCGGGGCGGCGGACGGCTACGCGCGGCTGGCCGGCAAGCCGGCCGCAACGCTGATGCATCTCGGCCCCGGCCTGGCGAACGGGCTGTGCAACCTGCACAACGCGCGCCGGGCGCGGGTGCCGCTGCTCAACATCGTCGGCGAGCACGCCGCCCACCATCGCGCCTACGACGCGCCGCTGCATTCGGATGTGGAGGCGGTGGCCCGTCCCTTCTCCGACTGGGTGCGTACGGCGCAATCCGCGGCCACCCTGTCCCACGACTGCGCCGCCGCCATCGCCGCCGCCCGCACCCCGCCCGGCCGCATCGCCACCCTGATCCTGCCCGCCGACACCGCCTGGACGGAGGCCGGGGACGCCGCCCCCACCCCCCTGCCGCCGGTGCCGGACCCGCTGCGCGTCGACGCCGCGCGGGTGGAGGCCGCCGCCCGCACCCTGCGCTCCGGGGAGCCGGCGGCGCTGCTGATCGGCGGGGCCGCCCTGCTCGACCGCGGGCTGGATCTCGCCCACCGCATCGCCGCGGCGACCGGCTGCCGGGTGATCGCCCCGATGTCCAACGCCCGCATCACCCGCGGGCGGGGCCGCCCGCCGGTGCCCCGCATTCCCTTCGCGGTGGACGCCGCCTGCGCCTTCATGGGGGGCTTGCGCCATGTGGTCATGGTCGGCGCCAAGCCGCCGGTGGCCTTCTTCGCCTACCCCGACAAGCCCAGCCTGCTCACCCCGCCCGGCTGCGCCCTGCATCCGCTCGCGGGGATCGAGGAGGACGCGCTGCGGGCGCTGGCCGACCTCGCCGACGCGCTCGACGCGCCAGCCGTGCCCCCGCCGCCGGACAAGCCCGCGCCCATGGCACCCGACACGGGCGGGCGGATCACCGGGCCGGGGCTCGCCGCCCTGCTCGCCCGGCGTCTGCCCGAGGACGCCGTGGTGATCGACGAGGCGTTGTCGCTGGGCTTCGCCCTCTACGACGGCACCCACGCGGCGGCGCCGCACGACTGGCTCCAGATGGCCGGCGGGGCGACCGGCGAGGGGCTGCCGCTGGCGGTGGGCGCGGCACTCGCCCGCCCCGACCGCAAGGTCGTCTGCCTGCAAGCCGACGGCAGCGGCCTCTACACCGTGCAGGCGCTGTGGACCCTGGCGCGGGAGGGGCTGGACGTGACCGTGCTGGTGCTGTCCAACCGCGCCTACGCCACCCTGACCGGCGAGCTCGCCAAGGTCGGCGCCCGCAACCCCGGCCCGTCCGCCCTCGGCATGATCCGCCTCGACGCCCCCGCCATCGGCTGGCCCGACCTCGCCCGCGGCTTCGGCGTCCCGGCATCCCGCGCCACCACCCCGGCGGAGGCCGACGCCGCCATCGCCGCCGCCCTCGCCACCCAAGGGCCGGCGCTGGTCGAGCTGGTCCTGTAGCGGGTGCTCACCCCGCCGCCACCAACCCCGACATCACGGCGCGGAGCTGGGCCGGCTTGACCGGCTTGTTGAGCAGCAGGCAGCCGGCGGCACGCGCCTCGTCGGCCAGCTCCGTCGTACGGTTGGCGGTGATGATGACCGCCGGCAGCGCCGCCCCGGCGGCAGCGCGCAGACGCGCCACCTCGTTCACCCCCAAAGCGCCGTCGTCCAGATGGTAGTCGGCGATCAACAGGTCCGGCACCCGCGGCAGTTCCGACAGGCGGGCCAGCGCCTCGGCACCGTTGGTGGCGCTCACCACCTCGCAGGACCAGCCGCGCAGCAACGCCTCCATCCCGGCGACGACCGCCGGCTCGTTGTCGAGCACCAGCACCGAGGTGCCGGCCAACTGGTCGACCCGCGGACGCGCGGTCGTGCCACCCGTGCTGCGCGTGGCGCGGCGGTCGGTGCCGCGCGGCACCGTGACGGCGAAGACCGAGCCGCGCCCCGGCTCCGACCGCACGGTGACGCGGTGCTCCAGCATGCGCGCGACGCGGTCGACGATGGCGAGGCCCAGCCCCATGCCGCGATCGGCGCCCTTGGCGCCGGGCGTGTCGAGCCGCCGGAACTCCTGGAAGATCTCGTCCAGCTTGTCGGGTGGGATGCCGGGGCCGCTGTCCCACACCTCGATGCGCACGCCGTCCGCGACCCGCCGGCAGCCGACCAGGACGCGCCCCCGCTGCACGTAGCGCAGCGCGTTGGACAGGAAATTCTGCACGATCCGCCGCAGCAGCCGGATGTCGCTGCGCACGACAGCGCCGGTGCCGACCACCCGCAGCGTGATCCCGCGCTCCATCGCCACCGCGGCGTATTCGTTGGCGAGCGGCACCAGGATGCCGCGCAGCGGGAAGTCCGTCACTTCCGGCGTCACCGCCCCGGCGTCGAGTTTGGAGATGTCGAGCAGCGCCGACAGCAGATCCTCGACCGAGGCGAGTGCCGCATCGACGTTGCGCACCAGCTCCCCGTTGGGGTCCGGCTGCTCCAGGTCGGCGAGGGCGGAGACGAACAGGCGGGCGGCGTTCAGCGGTTGCAGCAGGTCGTGGCTGGCCGCCGCCAGGAAGCGGGTCTTGGACAGGTTGGCCTGCTCCGCGTCGGCCTTGGCAAGGCGCATCGCCGCCTCCGCCGCGACGCGCTCGCCCACCTCCTGCTGGAGCTGGTCGTTGAGGCGCATCAGCGCGCTCTTCTCCGCCTGTTCGGACTCGCGCCGGCGCTCCTCCTCCCGCTTGACGTCGGTGATGTCGGTGTAGACGCCGACGATGCCGCCGTCGCGGGTGCGCCGCTCGTTCACCTGGACCCAGCGCCCGTCCGACAGGCGGCTGATGAAGGGGCCGTTCATGCCGTGGCGGTGCTGCATCCGTTCGGTCAGCCACACCGCCGGCACCGGCTCGGCCACGGCGGCGGCGTCGGCCACCATGGCGGCGATGTCGGCGAAGCGGATGCCGGGCTGGATGCGGTCGGCCACCCCGCTCCAATAGGACAGGTATTTGCGGTTGCACAGCACCAGCCGGTCCTCGGCGTCGAACAGGGCGAAGCCCTCGTTCACCGACTCGATCGCCTCGTAGAGGCGCGAGCGCATGGTCTCCGCCAGCTCCTTGGCGCGGGCGAGGTCGCGGTGGCTGTCCTCGAGCTGGCGCAGCGCGCGCTCCAGCTCGGTCGTGCGCTCGCGGATCTTGTGCTCCAGCACGATGGCGGTCTGGAACAGGGAGAAGGCGCCGCCCTGGAAGTCCATGGAGCGTTCCACCCGCTCCATCAGCACCCGGTTGATGCGGCGGAGCTTGGCGTTCTCGCGTTCGAGATCCGCGATGCGCTGCCGGTCGGTCATGACCGCCTCCCGCCGATGGCCACCCCGGTGAAGGTCTGGTTGACGTGCATGCCGCTGTACTGCTCGCCATAGGCGCAGAAGCCGACGACGCGGTGCCGGGCCAGCCGGGTGGAAATCTCGTCCGCCAACCCGCGCTGCTCCATCTCCAGCCGGCGCAGGATGCAGTCGCAGCCCAGGATCAGCGCCGGCTCCCCCACCTCCGCCCGGATGCCCTGCATCAGCGTGTCGAGGTTGGCGAGCGGGTCCACCCCCTCGGCCACCGTCAGCACGATCCCCTCGTCGATGGCGCAGAAGAAGGTCAGGCTGGCGTCCTCGTTGACCTTCTGGATGGAGCGCACATGGTACTGGCCGCCGACGCGCACCACCACCGGGTGGCTGGCGAAGATCATCGGCGTCAACGCCTGCCCCTCCAGCCCGACCAGCCGGGCGTATTCCGGGCCGGCCGGCTCGGCGTTGATCTCGGTGACGACGCGCCGCTGCGGGTCGGCACCGGTCACCACCATCTTGCGATCGGCGCTGACGAAATGCTGGGTGCGGAAGACGCTGAAGGGCCGCGCCGTGGTGAACAGCGCGGCGACCGCGGCGTCGGGGTGGAAGGCACCGTCGTGCAGCACGAAGGTGCGCTCGAAATGCAGGTCGTCGCCGGCCGACGCGCCGAACAGCGGGATGTCGAGCAGCGCCCCGTGCAGCGCGCTGACCACCAGATCCTCGCTGAGCGACAGCCCGTCAATCAGCAGCATGGCGAAGCTGTCGGCGTGCGCGCCGAGCGGCCGCGACCGCGCGTCCAGCGCGGCGTCGCGCCGGTCCAGCAGCGTGCGCGCGACGGTTCCGCCATCCTCGAAGCGGAATCCCTTCACCCCCTCCACCAGCGCGGTGACGATGCTGAAATCCGCGGTGGGGAAGCCGACGGCGACGATCGCCCCGGTGGTGTAGCCCTCCGGCCCGATCTCCCCCGCCGTGGTGCAGCCGATCACCGGAACGGCGCCGAACGTCTCGGCCAGGGCCGCCGCCAGCGCATCGCGGTCATAGCGCGGGGCGACGAAGACGAGCACCAGCTCCAGCGCGTCGCCGCCCAGCCCGCGGCGCAGCTCCCGCACCGCCGCGGCGGGGTCGTCGGCCCGCGATATGGCCCGCGGCAGCGCCGCCCCGCCGTCCGGCAACGCGGTGCGGGGCGGCGCCCCGGCCACCGTCTCCGTCATCGCGGCGTCCTCCGGCGTTGGTGTGCGTACGGCCAGAGTACTCCACGGGTGGCGGCGGGCAAGCCCGATGCGCGGGGTGGTGGATGCGACCATGGTCGGATGCGGCCCCGGCGGTCAGGCGATGTCGTGCGCGGGAAGCGGGGCCGCCAGCCCCGGCAGCTCGGCGTCGGTGAAAAGGCGGGCGCGCGCGATGAAGCGGACACCGTCCGGCGTCTCCAGCGAGAAACCGCCGCTGCGGGACGTCACCACATCCAACACCACCTGGCTGTGCTTCCACCAGACGAAGGTGTCGTCGGCCATGCAGAAGGGCGCGCCGCCCACCGTGCCAAGGCAGAGATCGCGCCCGCCCAGCCGGAACTCCCCGCGTGGCAGGCAGAGCGGCGCGCTGCCGTCGCAGCAGCCGCCGGAGAGGTGGAACAGCAGCGACCCGTGCTTCGCCGTCAGCCGCGCGACGAGGGCGAGGGCCGCGTCCGTGGCGGTCACGCGGTCGGTCATGGCGGTGGTCCCTCTTACGAAAAATGGGCCGGGAGCTTGACACTCCCGGCCCCAGTTCACCCGATGGGAGGAGGACGCGGCTCAGAAGAAACCGAGCGCCTTCGGGCTGTAGCTGACCAGCAGGTTCTTGGTCTGCTGGTAGTGGTCCAGCATCATCCGGTGCGTCTCGCGCCCGATGCCCGACTGCTTGTAGCCGCCGAAGGCCGCGTGCGCCGGGTAGAGGTGGTAGCAGTTGGTCCACACGCGGCCCGCCTGGATGCCGCGGCCCATGCGGAAGGCGCGGTTGCCGTCACGGGTCCACAGGCCGGCACCCAGACCGAAGCTGGTGTCGTTGGCAAGCGTCAGCGCCTCCTCCTCGGTCTCGAAGGTGGTGACCGACACCACCGGCCCGAAGATCTCCTCCTGGAAGACGCGCATCTTGTTGTGGCCTTCCAGAACCGTCGGGGTGACGTAGTAGCCGCCCTCCAGCTCGCCGCCGAGATGGGCGCGCTCACCGCCGATCAGCACGTTGGCACCCTCGGCCCGGCCGATGTCGATGTAGGACAGGATCTTATCAAGCTGCTCCTGCGACGCCTGGGCGCCGATCATGGTGTTCGGGTCGAGCGGATGGCCCTGCTTCACCTTGCCCACGCGGGCGACGGCGCGCTCCATGAAGCGGTCGTAGATGGACTTCTGCACCAGCACGCGGCTGGGGCAGGTGCACACCTCGCCCTGGTTGAGCGCGAACATGGCGAAGCCTTCCAGCGCCTTGTCCAGGTAATCGTCGTCGTCGGCCAGCACGTCGGCGAAGAAGATGTTGGGCGACTTGCCGCCCAGTTCCAGCGTGACGGGGATGATGTTCTCCGCCGCGTACTGCATGATCAGGCGGCCGGTCGAGGTCTCGCCGGTGAAGGCGACCTTGGCGATGCGCTTGGAGGTGGCGAGCGGCTTGCCCGCCTCGAGCCCGAAGCCGTTGACCACGTTCAGCACGCCGGGCGGCAGGATGTCGCCGATGATGTCCATCAGCACCAGGATGCCCATCGGCGTCTGCTCGGCCGGCTTCAGCACGACGCAGTTGCCGGCGGCCAGCGCCGGGGCGATCTTCCAGGCGGCCATCAGCAGCGGGAAGTTCCAGGGGATGATCTGGCCGACGACGCCCAGCGGCTCATGGAAGTGATAGGCGTAGGTGGTGTGGTCGATCTCGGCGATCGTGCCTTCCTGGGCGCGGATGCAGCCGGCGAAGTAGCGGAAATGGTCGATCGCCAGCGGCACGTCGGCGGCGCGGGTCTCGCGGATCGGCTTGCCGTTGTCCAGCGTCTCGGCCAGCGCCAGGACCTCCAGCCGCTCCTCCATCCGGTCGGCGATCTTCAGCAGCATGTTGGCGCGGTCGGTGGGGGAGGTGCGGCCCCACGCGTCCTTCGCCTTGTGCGCCGCGTCCAGCGCCATCTCCACATCCGCGGCCTGCGAACGCGCCACGTCGCACAGCGGCTTGCCGCTGATCGGGGTCAGGTTCGTGAAGTATTGGCCCTCCACCGGCGCCACCCACTGGCCGCCGATGAAGTTGTCGTAGCGGGAGCGGAGCACGAGTTGCTTCGTCAGCGTGTCCAGGGCTTGGTGGAGCATGGCGGTTCCTCAGTCGTTGGCTCCGGCCGCCGGATGTCCGCCGCGCCGGAATGTTTGTCCGGCTCTGTCATCCGACGTTTCGATGGTTCGGGTAAATGATACTATGGTCGGACGGGGTGGGACCGCGGCGTCGCGAGCCCCTGCCGGTTGCTGGTCCGACACCACACGGGCACACGCCGCAACCCTCCGCGGACGCTGGGCTTCGACCATCGACCCATAGGAGCCGCGCCGGCCACCCGCCGCCGTTGTACCATCGTCCAATTATTTCGTGATCGGACGACCTTCTATGATCCGGGCCGACAAACAAGCCCGGTTCATGGAAAGGACGCCCCAATGACCCCAACGACACCCCGGACGCTGGCCCTTGCCGGTCTGGCCCTCGGCGCCGTCGCGGCCCTCGCGGTGGCCGTCCAGGCACCGTCGGCCCGCGCCCACGGCGACATGGCGCCGCAGGCCGTCGACACCGCCGGTCTCGATCGGCTCGGCACCGACTGGCGGGACAGCAACCCCTATCGCGGCAACAAGCGCGCCATCGACATCGGGGAGTCGGCCTTCAACCAGAACTGCGCGCGCTGCCATGGCCTGGGTGCCGTGTCCGGCGGCATCGCGCCTGACCTGCGCTACCTGGAGAAGGGCGACAGCGGCGACGAGTGGTTCAAGGAGCGGGTGACCAACGGCGCCATCCGCGACGGCGTGACCTACATGCCCCGCTTCGGCGAGGCGCTGGGCCAGGAGGCCCTGTGGGCGATCCGCAGCTGGCTGGAAACCGTGCACGAGGAGTGATCCCGATGCCGACGCCACGGCCTGCCCCGCCGGCGTCCGCCATCGCCGCCCTTCTGGTGATCGCGGGTCCCGCCCTGGCGGACGTTCCGGCGGACCCGCTGGGGTCCGTGATGTGGGAGGTGCTGGCGCCCGCCGTCTTCGGGGATGCGCCGGTCGTCTTCGACGAGCGCGTGACCGTGCTCGCCCCGGCGGATGTGGAGAACGCGCTCGCCATGCCGCTGGCGGTGGACGCCACGGCGCTTCCCGACGTGCGGGAGATGGTGCTGGTGGCCGACCTCAACCCCTTCCCGGTGGTGCTGCGATTCGAGCCGCTGGCGGCCCGCGCCTTCATCGCCACCCGCATCAAGGTGGAGCAGGCGACCGCCGTGCGCGGGGCGGCGCGCACCGCCGACGGGGTCTGGCACGTGAACGGCCGGCTGGTGGACGCCGCCGGCGGCGGCTGTGCCGCCCCGCCCCGCGCCTACGCCGCCGGCGACTGGACCCGGCATCTGGGCGAGGTGCAGGCCCGCGCCTGGCCGGCGGCGGACGGGTCGGCGCGGCTGAAGCTGCGTGTCCGCCACCCCATGGACACCGGCCTGTCCGCCGGCATCCCCGCCTATTTCATCGACCGGCTGACGGTGGCGGGGGAGGACGGCCGCCCACTCGCCCGCATCCACCCGCTGGAGCCGGTGTCGGAGGATCCGGTCTTCACGCTGGTGGCTCTGCCGGCCCCCGGCACCCGCGCCCTGGCTCTGACCGGCCGCGACAACAACGGCATCGAGTTCGCCGCGACCATCCCGATGACGGAGGCCGCGCCGTGACCCGCCTGCTCGTCCTTCTCGCCGTGCTGCTGGCCGCGGGGGCCGGTCGCCCCGCCTCGGCGCTCACCTATGGGCTGACCCCTGTGCGGATCGCCGAGGACACCTGGGTGTTCGTGGGCGGCACCGACCACTTCACCCGCGCCAACGGCGGCAACATCCTGAATCCGGGCTTCATCGTCACCGGCGACGGGGTGGTGGTGATCCAGACCGGTCCCTCCCGCCGCTTCGGGGAGGAGATGCGGGCCGCCATCCGCAAGGTGACGGCGGAACCCATACGCATCGTCTATGTCGGCAACCTCCACCCCGACTATTTCCTGGGCGCGCAGGCCTTCCCCGACGTGCCGGTCGCCGCCCTGCCCGGCACCATCGACGGCATCCGGAACGAAGGCGCCGCCATCGCCGGCAACATGTACCGCCTCGTCGGCGACTGGATGCGCGGGACCGAGCCGGTGACGCCCAGCCACGCCGTGCGCGGCTCCACCGTCGTCATCGGCACGCACCGGCTGCGCCTGATCGAGCGGCACGGCCACACCGCCGCCGATCTCGCCATCCTCGACGAGACGACGGGGGTGCTGTTCGCTGGCGGGTTGGTCTTTTCCGACCGCACGCCGACCACGCCGCACGCCGACATCCCGGCCTGGCTGGCGTCGCTCGACGCGCTGGCGGGGCTGGAATTCACCACGCTGGTCCCCAACCACGGCCGCATCCGCAGCGGTGCCGATGCGCACGCCGCCATCGCCGAGACCCGCGATTGGCTGACCTGGCTCGACGGCACGCTGCGCGCCGCGGCGGCCGAGGGGCGCGACATGGCGGAGATGCTGGACCACCCCATCCCGGAGCGCTTCCACCGCATGAACGTGCTGCGCGCGGAGTACCAGCGCTCCGTCGCCCATCTCTGGCCGGCCATCGAGCGGGAAACCCTCCCCCGGATCCGGTGATTCCGCGCCTGACCATTCGACTATCCGACAATGGAGGAATCCCGCGAAGACGCCTAATCCAGAGACCACCCGATCGGCCCCCGCCGTCCCGCCATCAAGAACAAGCCGCCCCCCGACAGCGGCGACGCCAAAGCCCCAGCCCGCAGACCTGCCGGGAACAACCATGGAAGGAAACACGCTCATGACGCTCAACCGGACAACCGCCGGATCGTCGCTGAAGAAGACCATCGCGTCGCTGGCCCTGGTCACCGCGGGCATGCTGGCCGCCCTGGCGCTGCCGGCCGCCGCCGACACGGTCTCGTGGGAGGCCATCGCCGACGACGCCGCGACCACCAAGGACGTCCTCATGTACGGCATGGGGCTGGAGGGCAAGCGCTTCAGCCCCCTGACCCAGATCACCACGGAGAATGTGGCCAAGCTGGTCCCCGCCTGGTCCTTCTCCTTCGGCGACGAGAAGCAGCGCGGGCAGGAGACGCAGGCGCTGGTGCATGAAGGCGTGATCTACATCACCGCCTCCTACTCCCGCATGTTCGCGCTGGACGCCAAGACCGGCCGCAAGCTGTGGTCCTACAGCGCCCGCCTGCCCGACGACATCCGCCCCTGCTGCGACGTGGTGAACCGGGGTGCCGCCATCTACGGCGACAAGGTGTTCTTCGGCACGCTCGACGCCTCCGTCGTGGCGCTCAACAAGGACACCGGCAAGGTCGTCTGGCGCAAGAAGTTCGGCAACCACAAGGCCGGCTACACGATGACCGGCGCGCCGACCATCATCAAGGACGGCAAGACCGGCCGCGTGATGCTGATCCACGGCTCCTCCGGCGATGAGTTCGGCGTGGTCGGGCAGCTCTACGCCCGCGATCCGGACACCGGCGACGAGATCTGGATGCGCCCGCTGGTCGAGGGCCACATGGGCCGCCTCAACGGCAAGGACAGCACCCCGACCGGCAACCCGCAGGCGCCGTCCTGGCCGCGCGACAAGGACGGCAAGCTGGTGGACGCCTGGAACCACGGCGGCGGCGCGCCGTGGCAGAGCGCCACCTTCGACACGGCGACCAACACAATCGTCATCGGCGCCGGCAATCCCGCGCCGTGGAACGGCTGGGCGCGCTCGCCGGGCGACAGCCTCTTCACCTCCGGCCAGGCCTATGTCGACCCGACCACCGGCGAGCTGAAGGGCTTCTACCAGCACACGCCCAACGACACCTGGGACTTCTCCGGCAACAACGAGATCGTGCTGTTCGACTACACCGACGCGTCGGGCAAGACGATCAAGGCATCGGCGCACGCCGACCGCAACGGCTTCTTCTTCGTCACCGACCGCAACAAGCTGGCGGCACCGGGCGGCGAGATCAACCGGCCGACCGCCCTGATCGCCGCCTATCCCTTCGTGGACGGCATCACCTGGGCCAAGGGCTTCGACACCAAGACCGGCCGGCCGATCGAGGTCGAGGGACAGCGCCCGCCCCTGCCGGCCGAGGGTGAGAGCAAAGGCAAGGTGGTCGAGGTCTCCCCGCCCTTCCTGGGTGGCAAGAACTGGAACCCGATGGCCTACAGCGAGGACACCAAGCTCTTCTACATCCCGGCCAACCATTGGAAGGAGAGCTACTGGACCGAGCATGTGACCTACAAGGAGGGGGCCGCCTATCTCGGCATGGGCTTCCGCATCCACAAGATGTTCAACGACCATGTCGGCATCCTGCGGGCCATGGACCCGCAGACCGGCAAGATCGTGTGGGAGCACAAGGAGGAGCTGCCGCTGTGGGCCGGCGTGGTCACCACCCGCGGCAACCTCGTCTTCACCGGCACCGGCGACGGCTACCTCAAGGCCTTCGACGCCAAGACGGGCAAGGAGCTGTGGAAGTTCCAGACCGGCTCCGGCATCGTCTCCTCCCCGGTCACCTGGGAGCAGGACGGCGTGCAGTACGTCGGCGTGGCCTCCGGCTACGGCGGGGCGGTGCCGCTGTGGGGCGGCGACATGGCCGACCTGACCACCCGCGTGTCGCAGGGCGGATCCTTCTGGGTGTTCAAGCTGTCCGACATCAAGGTCGCTGGCGCCAACTGACCGACCGGCGGCGCGGCCGGCGGCATCCCCGCCGGCCGCGCCCTCCACCGTCTGCCACACCGGAGGACACGATCGCCATGGTCTCGACCCTGCTGGACCGTCTTTTCATCCCGGCGGCGCTGGTTGTGCTGCTCGCCGTCACGCCCGCCACCGCCGAGGACATCGACGACGGGCCGGAGCCGCCGGCCGCCGGCGGCTGCGTTCTCGGGCCGCAGGCCTCCTGCCCCGGCGCCGACCTGCGCCACCGCGACCTGCATGATCTCGATCTCCGCGGCGCCGACCTGCGCGGTGCCGACCTGTCGCGCGCCGACCTGCGCCACGCCAACCTGACCGGGGCGAAGCTGGCCGGCGCCAACCTGACCGCCGCCGACCTGCGGCTCGCCTTCCTGCAGGGGGCGTCCTTCCGCGGTGCGCGGATGGTCGGCGCGAACCTGGAATTCGCCCGCGCCGCCAAGGCGGATTTCGAGGGGGCGGATCTCGAATCCGCCAATCTGGAGATGATCCGCGCCAACGGCATCCGCCTGGTCGGGGCCAACCTGACCAACAGCAATCTCCAGGAGGCCAAGCTCTACGACGCCAACATGATGAACGCCCATATGGAAGGGGCGAAGATCCGCTTCGCGATCTTCCAGAGCGCTTTCATGGAAGGGTGCAGCGGCTGCCCGTTCGACTGGTGAGCGGCGCTGCGACATCCCGCCGCAGCACACCGACGCGCGATGGAAGGACTTACCGTTGGCACACCCGGCATTTCCCTTGGCCGCGGATCGCCGGGTCTGTCATGATCATGTTCGAGGAAACGCTCTCCTGGAAAAGCGTGGACAACACGCCATGACCCGCATTCTGATCGCCGACGATCACCCGATGGTGCGCGACGCCCTGCGCAGCGCCGTGCTCTATTCCTGCCAGGCCACCGACGTGCTGGAGGCCGACGCGCTCGACGGCGTGGTCAGCACGCTGGAGGAGCGCGGCGACCTCGACCTCGTGCTGCTCGACCTCAACATGCCCGGCATGGACGGGCTGGCGGGGCTGCGCATGCTGCGCCGGCGCTTCCCCGCCACGCCCGTGGTGGTGGTCTCCGCCCACGACGAGCGGCGCTTGATGCGCGACGCGATCCAGTCCGGCGCCGCCGGCTTCATCCCCAAATCGACCCCGCGCGACGCCATCGCCGGGGCGCTGCGCCAGGTGCTGCTGGGCGACGTCTACCTCCCCCCGACGGCGGAAGAGGTGAGCGCCGAGGACGAGGCGGAGGAGCGGGAAACGGCGGAGATCGCGCGCCGCGTCGCCACCCTCACCGCGCAGCAGCAGCGCGTGCTGGAGCTGCTCGGCACCGGCAAGCTCAACAAGGAGATCGCCTTCGAGTTGAGCATCACCGAGACCACGGTGAAGGCCCACGTCTCCGCCATCCTGCAGAAGCTCAAGGTCTACAGCCGCACCCAGGCGGTGGTGATCGCCGGCCGCGCCGCCGTGCGGCGGTGATGTCGCAATCATACCCTCTCCCGCCTCCGGCGGGAGAGGGAGGGACCTGCGAAGCGAGAGGGTGAGGGCTGGATCATCCCGAGAAGCGAAGCCCACGCCCTTCCCACGCCGCGGGCGTGGGCCCCTTCCCTCTCCCGCCGGAGGCGGGCGAGGGAGCTGAAGGATCGTCCCATGCCCCGCCCCACCGCCGCGGCGCTGTGCGCCGCGCTGCTGCTGTTCACCCCGCCGGTCCTGGCCGGTGGCGTGCCGGAGCCGGAGGGCTACCGGCTGTCCGACTACCGCGCCCCGACCCCCGACGGGCTGGCCGGCGCCACCACGCTCGACACCGACGGCGTGCGCGCCCTGCTGGAGCGCGGCGACGCCATCCCCATCAACGTTCTGAAGCTGGAGCGCAGCACCCTGCCCGGCGCGCCCTGGCTGCTCCCGGCACCACGGCCCCAGATCCCCGGCAGCCTGTGGCTGCCCAACGTCGGCACCGGCGCGCCCGACGCGGGGACGGCCGCCTGGTTCGCGACCGTGCTGCATCGCATGACCGGCGGCAACGTCGGACGCGCGCTGCTGTTCTATTGTCTGGCCGACTGCTGGATGTCGTGGAACGCGGCCAAGCGCGCCCTCTCGCTCGGATACCGGAACGTTCACTGGTACCCGGCCGGGATGGACGGCTGGATCGAAGCCGGCCTTCCGACGGAGGAGGTACCTCCTTTGCTACCGGGGGTCCCCTGAACCGTTGGGGCATTGAACCATGGTATCATGGCGCGGCAGCGATCCCCACCGTTACGCTGATGTCCGGTCGGGAAACGGCCGCAACACGGAAGACGAAGGGAGCAACGATCATGAAGACCTGGCGCAAGCCCACCACCACCGAGATCGCCGTCGGCACCGAAATCAACGCCTACGCCTGCGCGGCGCTCTGATTCACTGGAACCTCGGTCGGGCGCCGCCACTTTACCCCCAGGGTGGCGGCGCCCGATTGCGCAAGGGCGCATCATGCACATTCTGGTTCTCGGCTCGGCCGCCGGCGGCGGCTTCCCGCAATGGAACTGCGCCTGCGACGGCTGCCGCCGCGCCCGCTCGGGCGATCCGGCGGCCCGCCCGCGCACCCAATCCTCCATCGCGGTCAGCGCCGACGGCAAGCGCTGGCTGCTGCTGAACGCCTCGCCCGATCTCGGCGCCCAGTTGCTGGCGCAGCCGCGGCTGCACCCCAAGGGGATGGTGCGCGGCAACCCGATCGCCGCGGCACTGCTGACCAACGCCGACATCGACCACGCCGCGGGCCTGCTGACCCTGCGGGAATCCCACCCCTTCGCCGTCTACGCCACGCCGCGGGTGCTGGGTGTGCTGGCCGCCAACAGCGTGTTCAACGTGCTGAACCCGGCGCTGGTCGAGCGCCGCCCGCTGACCCTCGGCGTTCCGTTCCGCCCCGCCGACGCCAACGGCAAGCCGCTGGGGCTGGAGGTCGAGGCCTTCGCGGTGCCGGGAAAGGTGGCGCTCTATCTGGAAGACGCCGGCGCCGGTCCCGGCTTCGGCTCCCAGCCCGAGGACACGGTGGCGCTCCATGTGACGCCGACCGACGGGGGCGAGGGCTTCTTCTATATCCCCGGCTGCGCCGCCCTGCCCGGCTGGCTGGCCGACCGCCTGCGCGGGGCGGCTCTGGTGCTGTTCGACGGCACCACCTGGACCGACGACGAGATGATCCGCACCGGCACCGGATCAAAGACCGCGGCCCGGATGGGCCACATGGCGATGTCGGGCCCGGCGGGCAGCATCGCCGCCTTCGACGGGCTGGGTGTCCGCCGCAAGGTCTTCATCCACATCAACAACACCAACCCCGTCCTGCTGGAGGACACGCCCGAGCGGCGCGCCGCGGAAGCGGCGGGGTGGTGCATCGCCCATGACGGGCTGGAGCTGACGCCATGAGCACGCTTCTGTCGCGCGAGGAGTTCACCGCCGCCCTCAACGCCATCGGCGAGCGGCAGTACCACGACCTGCACCCCTTCCACAAACTCCTGCACGGCGGCGAGCTGGGGAAGGGCCAGATCCAGGCTTGGGCGCTCAACCGCTTCTATTACCAGGTCTCGATCCCCCGCAAGGATCTGACCATCATGGCCCGCATGGACGACCCGGCGCTGCGCCGGGTGTGGATGCAGCGCGTGCTCGACCATGACGGGTTGCGGCAGGACGGCCAACCGGACGAGTCCAAGGTCGGCGGCATCGAGCGCTGGCTGCGGCTGACCGACGGGCTGGGCCTCGACCGCGACTATGTGCGCTCGCTGGAGGGCATCCTGCCCGCCACCCGCTACGCGGTGGACGCCTATGTCCATTTCGTGCGCGACCATTCGCTGCTGGAGGCCGTCGCCTCCTCCCTGACCGAGCTCTTCGCGCCGGCCATCCACCGCGAGCGCATCGCCGGGTTCGAGCGCTACTACGCCTTCGCCAACGACAGCACCCTCTCCTACTTCCGCAAGCGGCTGGACGAGGCGCCGCGCGACGTGGATTTCGGCCTGACATATGTCCTGGAGAACGCCCGCACGGGCGAGCAGCAGCAGGCCTGCATCCGCGCGCTGCGCTTCAAGACGGAGCTTCTGTGGGCGCAGCTCGACGCGCTGCACCACGCCTACGTCACCCCCGGCCTGATCCCGCCCGGCGCCTTCGTGCCCGACGACAGGACGCCCACCCGGTACAGCCGATGACGGTGGCCGAGGACAGCCGGGTGCGTCTGGCGCCCGGCGTCATGCTGCGCCACGACCGCAACCGCGGCGCCTGGATGCTGATGGCGCCCGAACGGGTGCTGACGCTGGACGACACCGCGCTGGCGGTGCTGCGCGCCTGCACCGGGCCCGACGCCCCCACCATCGGCGGCGCCATCGACGCTCTGGCCGCGGAGTACGACGCCCCGCGCGGCGAGATCGCCACCGACGTGCTGGAACTGCTGGCCGACCTGCGCCTCAAGGGATACCTCGCGCCATGAGCTGCACTGCCGCCGACGTCGACGCCCCCTACGCCGTGCTGGCGGAGCTGACGCACCGTTGCCCGCTCCGCTGCCCCTACTGCTCCAACCCGCTGGCGCTCGACCCGGCGAGCCGGGAGCTGGACACCGACGGCTGGAAGCGGGTGATCGACCAGGCGGCGGATGCCGGCGCGCTCCAGATCCATTTCTCCGGCGGGGAGCCCTGCGTGCGCCGCGACCTGGAGGCGCTGGTCGCCCACGCCACCGCGGTCGGGCTCTACAGCAACCTGATCACCTCGGCGGTGCTGCTGGACGCGGAGCGGCTGGCGCGGCTGAAGGCCGCCGGGCTCCAGCATGTGCAGATCAGCCTGCAGGATGTGGAGCCGGAGGGCGCCGATCGCATCGGCGGCTTCAAGGGCGGCCACGCCCGCAAGCTGGAGGTCGCGCGGGCGGTGGTTGAGGCGGGCCTCGCGCTCACCATCAACGCCGTCCTGCACCGCCACAACATCGAGCGGGTGGACGATTTCATCGACCTTGCGCTGGAGCTGGGTGCGGGGCGGATCGAGGTCGCCAACGTGCAGTATTACGGCTGGGGCCTCACCAACCGCGCCGCCCTGCTGCCCACCCGCGAACAGCTCATCGCCATGGACCACGCGGTTCGGGCGCGGCTGCCGTCGCTCGCGGGCCGCATCGTGGTGGATTACGTCGTGCCCGACTATTACGCCCGGCGGCCGAAGGCCTGCATGGGCGGCTGGGGCCGGCGCTTCATGAACGTCACCCCGTCCGGCCGCGTCCTGCCCTGCCACGCGGCGGAGACCATCCCCGGCCTGGAGTTCGAGACGGTGTTCGACCGGCCGCTCGCCGCCATCTGGCGGGACGGCGCTGCCTTCGCCCGCTACCGCGGCACCGCCTGGATGCCCGAACCCTGCCAAAGCTGCGACCGCAAGGAACAGGACTGGGGCGGCTGCCGGTGTCAGGCCCTGGCGCTGGCCGGTGACGCCGCCGCCACCGACCCAGTGTGCGAGCTGTCCGATGCCCATGGCACGGTTGCCGAACTGCGCGACCGCGACGCGGCGGCGGAGGTGCCGTGGCGCTACCGCGGGGCTGCCGGCTGACGCCGGATTGCTTCCTGAACTGACAATCGCCCCAACGGAAATTCAGCAACTCAACGTCGAGCAGTCATGCGTTTCTGCAACACGGCCTTGCAGACTCCGCGCGTGTGGCATTGGGTATACCAGATTACATTCTCCTCACCAGACAAGAGGAGACCGACGATGACCACCCTCACCGCCTCGCACATCGGACACGCCGCCGCCCCCTCCCGCCTGCTGGGCGCCGTCCGCGACTTCTTCACCGCCTGGGGCGAGGCCACCGCCGCCTACGCCGTGTACCAGGAGCTGTCGGCCATGAGCCGTACCGACCTCGCCGCCCGCGGCCTCAGCCGCCAGGACATCGGCCGCAGCGCGATGAACCTGCCGGAGCTGATGCGCGACTGATTGCCGCACGGCGACCAATGATCCGGGAAAAGGGGCCGCGACTTTCGCGGCCCTTTTCCGTTTCCGTACGGGTAATTTCCGTTCCACGCAAGTCAACGAAATTACTTAGCCGCCGTAATGGATGATCTCCGCCGGATCCGGCCGGCCGAAAGCCGAAATTGATTGTTAAGGCCCTCCATGTTACTTCGCGCCCGTTCATCACGGAGGTGTGACCGACATGGCCGCCCAGCTCACCGATTCCGACCGGCTACGTGCCTTCATGGGTATGGACACCAGCACCGCGGACACACTTCTTGCGGTCAAGCCGGTGATCATGGCGGCGCTGCCCGCGATCCTCGACCGCTTCTACGAGCGGGTGATGACGGAACCGGACGTTGCGGCCAAATTCACGGCACCCGACATGCTGCGCCGCGCCAAGGAGGCGCAGTCGCGGCACTGGGCGGTGCTGTTCGAAGGGCGGTTCGACGATGCGTTCCGCGAGTCCGCCCGGCGCATCGGCCAGACACATTTCAGGATCGGCCTCAGCCAGCATTGGTACGTGTCGGGTTACGCCTTCATCCTGGGCGAGCTGCTGGCCGTGCTGACGCAGCGGCGGACCGGTATCCTGAACACCGCGGGGAGCCGCCGTACCCTGGCCGAGGCGACCGCGGCGGTCAGCCGGGCGGTGCTGCTCGACCTGGAATACGCCCTGACGACCTACTGGGAGTCGACCACCGAGGCGCAGGAGCGGGAGATCAACAAGATGATCTCGCGCATCGACCATCAGGTGATCGACACCGTCGAAAGCGTCTCCAGCCTGACCACCGACCTGGTGAACAGCGCCGACACCATGGCGGGCGTCAACGCATCGGTCAGCCAGGACACCGACGCCGCCTCCGGCGCGGCCAACGAGGCGCTGACCTCGGCCCAGACCGTCGCCGCCGCGGCGGAGGAGCTGCACGCCTCCATCGCCGAAATCTCCGGCCAGGTGGGCCGGTCGGCCATGGCGGCGCGCGAGGCCGTCGGCCGCATGGACGAGACGCGCGCCGTCGTCGACCGCCTCGGCACCGCCGCCGAGGAGATCGGCCGGGTGGTCGAGATCATCGGCAGCATCGCCGCCCAGACCAACCTGCTGGCGCTCAACGCCACCATCGAAGCGGCGCGCGCCGGCGAGGCGGGCAAGGGCTTCGCCGTGGTGGCCGGCGAGGTGAAGAACCTCGCCAACCAGTCAGCCCGCTCGGCGGAGGACATCACCGCCCGCATCGGCACCATCCAGCAGGTGACCCGCGACACCGTCGGCATGATCGACGAGGTGTCGCGCGCGATCGGCTCCATGGAGGAGATCGCCGCCGGCATCTCCGCCGCGGTGGAGGAGCAGACCGCGGCCACCAGCGAGATCGCGCGGAACGTCGGCGTCACCGCCGGCCGGGCGGAGGATGTGAACCGCCTGATGGGGTCGGTGTCGGCCAGTGTCCGGCGCGCCGACACCGCCGCCCATGCGGTGGGCGAGAGCGCCATGCGGATGGACGAGTCGATGGCCAGCATGCGCAAGCTGCTGATCAAGGCCGTGCGCACCTCGTCGGAGATGGCCGACCGCCGGCAGGACCGCCGCCGCGCCGCCATGATCGACGCGGAAGTGCAGGCCGGCGGCCGGACCCGCAAGGTGGTCCTCTACGACCTGTCCGAGAAGGGCGCCATGGCCTTCTGCGAGGAGGACTGCACGGTCGGCACCCGCGTCGTGCTGGCCATCCCGGGGGAGGACATCCGCGTCGAGGCGGAGGTGGTCGCCTGCACCGGTGGTTTCCACCACCTGCATGTCGTCGGCGGAACCGTGCCCACGGCCAAGGTCGACCGGCTGTCGAAAGCGAGCATCGACCGGCTGATCGAGACCACCAAGAACGACCACCGCGCCTACGTCGCCCGCATCGCCGAGGCGGTCGCGGGACGGATCCGCCTGCTGCCCGCGGACCTCACCACGCATCACACCTGCCGCCTCGGCCGCTGGTACGACAACATCACCGACGAGGTGATGATGGAGCTGCCCGCCTTCCGCGGCCTGCTCGAACCGCACCGCCATGTGCACGGCAAGGGACGGGAGGTGGTGGAGGCCGTCTGCGACGGCCGGCCCGCCGACGCGCAGGCCCGCATGGTGGAGCTGGAGGAGCTGTCCCGGCGGGTGATCGCTCAGCTCGACCGGCTCGGCGTCGAGTTCACCCAGCGCGCCGCCGCCTGAACCGGACGACCCCGCGATGCCGGAGCCGCACCCCATCCTGGAAACCGAGCGACTGATCCTCCGCACCATCCGGCCGGAGGATTTCGAGGGATGGGCCGTCTTCATGGCCGATCCGGAGCAGGCCCGCTTCATCGGCGGCCCGCAGCCGCGCGCCGCCGCCTTCCGCGGCTTCCTGACCATGGCGGGCGCCTGGGCGATGCAGGGCTTCTCCATGTTCTCGGTGGTGGAGAAGGCGAGCGGCCGCTGGGTCGGCCGGCTCGGCCCCTGGCAGCCGGAGGGCTGGCCGGGCACCGAGGTCGGCTGGGGCATCCTGCGCGAGTTCGCGGGCCGCGGCTACGCCACCGAAGGGGCGACGGCGGCCATCGACTGGGCCTTCGAAACGCTCGGCTGGACCGAGGTGATCCACTGCATCGACCCGGAGAACGTGGCGTCCCAGGCTGTGGCCCGCCGCCTCGGCTCCCGCATCCTCCGCCGCACCAACCTGCCGCCGCCCTTCGAGGACGCGGTGGTCGATGTGTGGGGCCAGACGCGCGAGGAGTGGCGGGCCCGCCCGCGGCACCGGAACCCTCCGGCCTAGCCGCGGGTTGACTCCCCGGTTGCGCCAGCCGGGGAGAGCCGCATGAACGACGACACCTTGAACATGGATGTCCGCAAGTTCCTCAAGGCGGTCGGCGTCTCGTCGCAGCGCGAGATCGAGCGCTTCGTCGGGGAGGCGATGGCCGCCCGACGGCTGACCGGCACCGAGACGCTGCACGCCCGCGTTATCCTGTCAATCGACGGCAGCGACTTCACGCACGAGGTCGAGGGCGACATCCGGCTCGAATAGCGGCCGCAACGCCCTACCCCGCCGCCACCGCGTAGCCCGCCCGCCGCGGGTCGGCGCCACCCATCAGCAGCCCGTCGGGCTGGCGCCGGATCAGGTTCACCCCGCCCATCAGCCGCGACCAGGGGCCGACGCCGCGCGGCTCGAAGCCGGCGGCGCGGATGGCGTCCAGCCACGCCGAAGGCACGCGGTCCTCCACCATCACCTCCCGCCCGCCGTCGTGGCGGATGCGCGGCGCCTCCACCGCCGCCTGCACATGCGCCCCCTCGGCGAACAGGCGCAGCAGCACCTGGAAGACCGTCTGCGGCTGGCCATGATCGCCCGGCGTGGCGACGGCCACCTCGCAGCCGCCGGCACCCTCCACCAGCGCCGGGCACAGGGTGTGGAAGGGGCGGCGGCCCGGCCGCAGCGGCCAGGGATCGCCGGGGTTGAGGCCCTGGAGCCCCAGCCGGTTGTGCAGCACCAGCCCCGTCTCCGGCGAGACGACGCCGCTGCCGAAGCTCTCGAACAGGCTCTGCACCCAGCTCACCGCGTTGCCCCAACGGTCGATGACGACCAGGGTGGAGGTGTCGCCGGTCGGCCGGTGCGCCGGTGGGGCTTCGCCCTCCGCCGCCAGCCGGTCCAGCCCCTCCGCCGTCAGCCACCCGTCCGGCCGCTCCGCCAGCTCCGGGTCGTCCACAGCGCGGGCGCGCAGGCGGAAGGCGGCGGCCTTGTCGCGCAGATAGGCCGCGGGTTCCAGCGGCACCGGCCCCGCCGGGTTGGCGCGCTGGTGCAGCCCGGCCAGCACCGCCAGAACCAGCCCCTGCGAATTGGGCGGGGCGGCGCTGACCCGCCGGCCGGCGAAGCCGACCGTCAGCGGCTCGTCGAAGCGGGTGTCGTGGCGGGCGAAATCCTCCAACGTCAGCGGCGAGCCGGCGGCGGCGAGGTCCGCCGCCAGGGCGCGCGCGACCGGGCCGCGGTAGAAGGCGTCCGCCCCGCCGCGGATCACCGCCGCGATGGTCGCTGCCAGCGCCGGGTTGCGGAGGCGCTCGCCCAGCGGGCGCAGTCCCGGCGGCCCGTAAAGGGCGGCCAGCCCCGGATGCTCCACCGCGAGCTCCCGGTATTCCGCCCCGTCGAGGAAGGTCTGGAGCACGAGATCCACCGGCACGCCCGCGCGCGCCAGTTCCTCCGCCGGCTCCAGCAGCCCGGCCAGCGGCCGGGTGCCGAAGCGCGCCAGCGCCCGCTCCCACGCGTCCACCAGCCCGCAGACGGACACCGACAGCGGCCCGCGCAGCGGCATCGCCGCGTGCCCCGCCGCCCGCACCGCGTCGGCCGTCAGCGCCAGCGGCGCCCGGCCGCTGCCGTTGATGGCGGTGGTGCGGCGCGTGGCGGCTTCGTAATGCAGCGCGATCACGTCGCCGCCGAGACCATTCATGTGCGGGATGGCGACGCACAGCGCGGCCGACGCGGCGACCGCCGCGTCCATGGCGTTGCCGCCGGCCCGCAGCACGGCGGCCCCGGCCTCCGACGCCGCGTGGTGGCCGCTGACCACCATGCCGGCGTCACCCATGACGATCGGGCGATGGACGAACATGCCGCCGGCCCTCAGGCGTCGCGCGCGAACAGAACGCGCGGCACGCTGCCGAAGGGCTTGGCCCCGCCCTCGGTCACCACGAAGGACTCGCTGACCACCAACCCGTACTGGTCGAGCCACAGGGCGGGGATGCAGTGGAAGGTCATGCCCGGCTCCATCACCGTGCGGTCGCCCTTGCGGATGGAGCAGGTCAGCTCGCCCCAGGTCGGCGGGTAGCCGATGCCGACCGGGTAGCCGATGCGGCTGTCCTTCTCGATGCCGTGGCGGGCGATGACGCCGCGCCAGACCGCCTCCAGCTCCTCCAGCACGACGCCGGGCTTCACGGCGTCCAGCACCGCCTCCAGCCCCTCGACGATGACGGCCGTGGTGTCCAGCATGGCCTGCGTGGGCGTGCCGAGATAGACGCAGCGCGACAGCGGCGCGTGGTAGCGGTGCCGCACGCCGCCCTGCTCGATGTAGAACAGGTCGCCGGGCTGCAGGACCTCGTCGGTCCAGCTCAGGTGCGGGGCGGTGCACAGCTCCCCCACCATGGCGTTGGGCGGCTTGCAGGGGAAAGTGCCGCCGATCTCGGGCGTGCCGCCGATGGTGACGCGGTACAGCTCCGCCATCACGTCGCACTGGCGCACGCCGGTGCGGCACGCCTCCACCGCAGCCGTCATGGCCGCGGTGCCGATGGCCCCGGCCTCCATCAGATAGTGGATCTCCCGCTCCGACTTGGTCAGCCGGCACCAGTTCACAAGCAGGAAGGCGTCCACGAAGGTGGCGTCCGGCAGGTCGTGCGTCAGGATGTCGTGCCAGCGGGCGGTGTAGTAGTAATCATCCGTCTCCACCCCGATCCGCTTGGTCCCATGCCCCCGCTGCTTCAGCAGCATGGCGAGGTATTGCATGGGATGGCGCTCGCGCGAGGCGACATACTCGTCGGGGTAGGGGACGATGCGCTCCTCCCCCATGAAGACGGTGAAGCGGGCACCGACCGAATCCATCTTGCGCCCGAACCACAGCGGCTCCTCCTCGTCGAGCGCCACCACCACCATCTGCGGGGTGTAGAAGGACCAGCCGTCATAGCCGGTCAGCCAGAACTGGTTGGCCGGGCTGGCGACCAGCAGCAGGTCGATGCCCTGCTCCACCATCCGCGCCTTGGTGCGGGCCACGCGGTCCATGAACTCCGCACGCCCGAACAGCTCGATCTTCCTGGAAGGCCCCGTCCCCATCGCGCCCCTCGCGTCCCCTGCTTCGTTCCGGTACCGGCGGAAGGGTGACAGCGATGGGTGTTGGTGCGCAAACGGTTTGTTCCCCCCCCCCCCGCCGGTGGCGGGCGGGAAGAACTCAGCCCTTCACCCCATAGGCGGCGAAGAACACCCGCAGCGCCTCGTCCACCAGATAGGCGCGCTCCTCCTCCGTCGGCTCCGGCCCGGCGGCGAAGAGCAGGCGGCGCAGCGCGCCGGCCTGGCAGAGGTCGAGGAAGTGGCGGGCCGCCAGCGGCGTGTCCCGGATGTCCAGCCGGCCGGCGGCGACCTGGGCGTCCAGATAGGCGGCCAGCCGCGAACACCCGTGCGTCGGCCCGGCGTCGTAGAAAGCCTGGCCCAGTTCGGGAAACTTCTCGGCCACCCCGATCACCATGCGGACGGTGGACACATGCTCCGGCCGCACCATCAGCGCCAGGAAGGTCAGCCCCAGGCGGCGCATCACCGCCCACACGTCGGGGTCGGCGCTGTCGAGCCGGAACAGCGCCTCCGCCAACCCGCGCTTCTCCTCGATGGCGAGCGCGGTGAACAGCGCCTCCTTGCTCTGGAAATAGACGTAGAGCGTGCCCTTGGAGACGCCGGCCGCCCGTGCGATCTCCCCCATGCTGGCGCCGTCGAAGCCGGACGCGCGGAACACCCGGCGGGCCCCCTCCAGAATCTGGGAGCGCTTTCCGGGATCGCTCCCGTCGGCGGCGTTGGCGGCTGACATACCGGCGGTTGTTCCCTCCGCCTTCTGAAGCTCTGACATGCGCGGACCGTTGCTCGAAAGTGTTGACCGAACCGTTCGGTCAACATATATGGCGTGCTGCGTCCCGCGATGTCAACGATGCATCCCCGCCATTGACCGAACGGTTCGGTCATGCGGCCGGTGGACGCAGGGAAGACGGCTTCATGGCTCAGCTCAAGACGACGGAAACCCAGATCCGCCCGGTGCCGGCCGACGAACCGGCGGCACGTCAGGCAGCCCCCACCCAGCCCCCGCCCGCCGCCGAGCGCCCGGCCGCGCCGGAAAAGCGGCGGGCGCCGGTGAAGCGCGTGATCGTCGGCCTGGTCCTGCTTGTCGCCCTCGGCTTCGGCGGGCACGCCGGCTGGCACTGGTGGACGGTCGGGCGCTATCTGGTCTCCACCGACGACGCCTATGTCCAGGCGGAGATCACGGTGCTGGCCGCCAAGGTCTCCGGTTATCTGACCGAGGTGCGGGTGGACAACAACCAGCGGGTCAAGGCCGGCGACGTGATCGCCCGCATCGACGACGGCGATTACCGTCTGGCGCTGGAATCGGCCCGCGACAAGGTGGCGACCCAGCGCAGCACCGTCGCCCGCATCGGCCGGCAGGAGGAGGCGGCCAAGGCCGCGGTCGCCCAGGCCGAGGCGCAGATCGCATCGGCCCGCGCCGAGCAGGTCCGCACCGCCGCCGATTTCGAGCGCCAGCAGCGCCTCGCCCAGGCCGATTTCGCCAGCCGCGCCAAGTTCGACGAGGCGCGCGCCGGCCGCGACCAGTCGGCCGCCGCGGTCAAGAGCGCCGAGGCCGCCCTGCTCCAGGCCCAGGCCAACGTCGCGGTGACCGCCGCCCAGCGGGTCGAGGCCGAGCGTCTGGTGACCGAGCTGGAAACCCAGGTCCGCAAGGCCGAACGCGACATCGCCTTCACCGAGATCCACGCCCCCTTCGACGGGGTGATCGGCAACAAGGCGGTGGAGACGGGATCCTACGTCCAGACCGGCCAGCGGCTGGCGGCGCTGGTGCCGATGAGCAGCGTGCGCATCGACGCCAACTTCAAGGAAACCCAGCTCGCCCGCATGCGGCCGGGCCAGCCGGTGCATGTCAGCATCGACGCCTTCCCCGAGCACGATTTCACCGGCCGGGTGGTCAGCATGGCGCCGGCGTCGGGCTCCGTCTTCAGCCTGCTCCCGGCCGACAACGCCACCGGCAACTTCACCAAGATCGTGCAGCGCGTGCCGGTGCGTATCGAGATCCCGGCCGACGTCGCCGCCCGCGGCCTGCTGCGCCCCGGCCTGTCGGTGGAGGTCAGCGTCGACACCCGCGGCGAGCGCGACGCCGTCACCCACTCCACCGCCGCCGCCGAGCCCGCCGGCCCGGCCGGCTGAGGACCCCGCCGATGACCACCACGGCTCCCCCGGCGGCCCCCCCGGCCGCCGCACAGGGGTTCGACCGGCGAAAGCTGTTCGCCTTCCTGTGCATGGTGTTCGGGATGTTCATGGCGATCCTGGACATCCAGATCGTGTCGGCCTCGCTGGCCGACATCCAGGCCGGGCTGTCGGCGTCCGCCGACGAGATCCCGTGGGTGCAGACCAGCTACCTGATCGCGGAGGTCATCATGATCCCGCTGTCGGGCTTCCTGTCGCGTCTCTTGTCCACCCGCTGGCTGTTCAGCGTGTCGGCCGCCGGCTTCACGCTGATGAGCCTGATGTGCGCGACCGCCACCAACATCGAGCAGATGATCGTCTGGCGGGCGCTGCAGGGCTTCATCGGCGGCGGCATGATCCCCAGCGTCTTCGCCGCCGCCTTCACCATCTTCCCGCCCAGCAAGCGCGCCTTCGTGTCGCCGATGATCGGTCTGGTGGCGACGCTGGCGCCCACCATCGGGCCGACCGTGGGAGGCTACCTCACCGATCTCTTCTCCTGGCACTGGCTGTTCCTGATCAACATCGTGCCGGGCATCTTCGTGACCATCTCCACCTGGACGCTGGTCGATTTCGACGAGCCGAATTTCGCCCTGTTCGATCATTTCGACTGGCTGGGCCTCGCCTCCATGGCGGGTTTCCTCGGCTGCCTGGAGTATGTGCTGGAGGAGGGGCCGGCCAACGACTGGTTCCAGGACGAGGCGATCCTGATCGCCGCCGCCATCTGCGCCGTTTCGGCACTCGTCTTCTTCTGGCGGGCGTTGACGCGGCTGGAGCCGATCGTGGATCTGCGCGCCTTCACCGACCGCAACTTCGCGGTGGGGTCGCTGTGCAGCTTCGTGATGGGCATCGGCCTGTACGGGCTGACCTACCTCTACCCGGTGTATCTGGGCCGGGTGCGCGGCTATTCGGCCTTGCAGATCGGCGAGACGATGTTCGTCACCGGACTGTGCATGTTTCTCACCGCGCCCATCGCCGGGCGGCTGTCGCAGAAGCTGGACCCGCGGGTGATGATGGCGATGGGCTTCACCGGCTTCGCCGCCGGCACCTGGATCGTCTCCGGCATCACCCACGATTGGGATTTCTGGGAACTGCTGCTGCCGCAGATCCTGCGCGGCGTATCGCTGATGATGTGCATGGTGCCGATCAACAACATAGCGCTCGGCACCCTGCACCCCAGCCGCATGAAGAACGCGTCCGGCCTGTTCAACCTCACCCGCAACCTGGGTGGTGCCGTGGGTCTGGCGATCATCAACACCACCATGAACGACCGCTGGGACCTGCATCTGGAGCGGCTGCGCGAGGCCGTCACCTGGAGCAGCACGGCGGCGCTGGAACGGCTGGACGCGCTGACCCGCGGCTTCCAGGCGCCGGGGGTGGACGCCGCCACCATGGCGCTGAAGGCCGTCGCCCAGACCGTGCGGCGGGAGGCGCTGGTGATGGCCTTCGGCGACGTGTTCCTGCTGCTGACCTTCCTGTTCCTGGCCCTGGCGCTCGCCACCCCCTTCATCCGCAAGCCGGGACGGCCGGCGGGTGCGGGGGGCGGCGGGCACTGAGGCAGCGGCCGGAGATCAGTGCATCAGCACGGTCCGGTCCGGGTCGTGCCGCTCCAGTTCCCCGGCGGCCTCGGCGGCCAGGGCGAAGTCCGGCGCACGCTCCAGCATGCGACGGAACGCTGCGAGCGCGGCGGCCGGATCCGTCTCCCGCAGCTCGTGGCCCGCGCACGAGAATGTCAGGACGGTGGTTCCCACCTGGATGCGGTCGCCGAAGGCCAGCTCCCGCTCATCGGTCGCCGGCTGGCCGTTGACGGTGGTGCCGTTGCTGGATCCGGCGTCGCTGATGCGGAACGCGGTTCCGTCGTACCGGACCACCGCGTGCTTGCGGGACGCCTTCTGGTCCTCCACCGCCACCCCGCAGTCGGTGGAACGGCCGATGGTCGTCTCGGCATAGTCCAGCGGCACCCGGCGCGCGGGGCCGCCATCGGCCGGGACGACCGTCAGGAAGGGGCGGCCGCCGGCGTCATCGCCTGACCGCTCGGCACCCGGAACCACCGTGGCGGTGGCATCCACGTTACGTGCCGCCGGGGCCTTGGACGCCGGCTCGGGCGGTGCGGCGGGAGCGGCCGCCCTGGGCATCGCCGCCATGACCTGCCGGACGACGCCGCCCACCCGCTCGCCCACGCCGGACAGGTCGAGCCCGCCCGCATCCGACGCCGACGGCGCGGCGGAACCGCGCGCCAGCGCCACACCCAGAAGAATCGGGGCCGCAACCAGGAACGGCACGCCCAGCCCCGGGGAGAGGCGGAACATCGGCTGGGTGCCGCCGAAGACGGCGTTCACCTGGGCGACGTTGTCGACGTTGGACACGCCGAGCACCACCCACAGGACGAACAGGCCGAGCACCGCCATGTCAGCGTGGCGTTGATAGGGGTGCGCCGCGGCGAAGCGCGCGCCGGCGGTGCCGAGGAAGGCCAGAAGCACCAGCCAGTGGAAGCCGCCAACCAACGTGTTGGCCGTGATCCCGCCCGACTGCGTGACCCCGAGCAACGCCACCGAGATGGTCACCACCGGCAGGAAGCTGCCGACGAGGAAGCAGGCGGCCGCGGCAACGGACAGCACACGCGGATCCTTCCAGGCGATCGGTGGAGCGCTGGGCATGGTCGTGGATTCCTTCGTCGGATGGCGGAGCCGTCACCCCGTTTCCGGAGCGGGCGGACGCGGTGGGGGACGATACCGGTTGGACGAAAAGACGGGGAAGGATGACCCGACCGGACCACCCTCGACCCCGCCTCCAAGTCTTTACCCCCTTCCGGCCGATCCGGCTAGATGGCGCGCCGCCCGATGCCGGCCGCGCCTCCTCAGCGCCCTTTCTCGCTGTCCATGTGCACGAGCTGGGCGGCCGGGTAGCGGGCACCGGCCGCGGCGTCCCGTGGCACCGCCTCGGCCAGGGCGGCAAGGTCGGCATCCGACAGCGTCAGTTCCAGCGCGCCCAGCGCCTCCGTCAGCCGATCGCGGCGCCGCGCGCCGACCAGCGGCACGATGTCGTCCCCTTGCGCCGCCACCCAGGCGATGGCGACCTGCGCCACGCTGGCGCCCAGCCGCTCCGCCACCGCGCGCAGCCGTTCCACCAGCGCCAGGTTGCGGTCGAGGTTCTCGCCCTGGAAGCGCGGGCTGACGCTGCGGAAATCGCGGCCGGTGTCGCGGTCCTTCGTCCAGTGGCCGCTGATCAGGCCGCGCGACAGCACGCCGTAGGCGGTGACGCCGATGCCGAGCTCGCGGCAGGCCGGCAGGATGGCGTCCTCGATCCCGCGGGAGATCAGCGAGTATTCGATCTGGAGATCGGCGATCGGGTGCACGGCGGCGGCGCGGCGGATGGTGTCGGCCCCGACCTCCGACAGGCCGACGTACCGGAGGTAGCCCTCCTTGATCAGGTCGGCGATGGCGCCGACCGTGTCCTCGATCGGCACGGCGGGGTCCAGGCGCGCCGGGCGGTAGATGTCGATGTGATCGACGCCCAGCCGCTTCAGCGAGTAGGTGACGAAGTTCCGCACCGCGACGGGCCGCGCGTCGTACCCCGCCCAGCCGTTGGCCGGGTCGCGCAGCGCGCCGAACTTCACGCTGATCAGCGCCCGGTCGCGGTCGCGGCCCCGCAGCGCCTCCTGGATCAGCAACTCGTTGTGGCCCATGCCGTAGAAGTCGCCGGTGTCGAGCAGCGTGATGCCGGCGTCGAGTGCCGCGTGGATGGTGGCGATGCTCTCCGCCCGGTCGGCCGGGCCGTAGAAGTCGGACATGCCCATGCAGCCCAGTCCGATCACGGACACTTCGGGGCCAAGGGTGGCGAGCCTGCGCGTCTTCATGCCGAAGATCCTCTTTTGGATGCCGGGCGCCGTCGGGCGCCCCGGTTGCGGCAACCATAGCCCCGCCCCGTCCGTCGCGATAAGCTGGACAAACCCGCATGGACTGTCCGGCATGGCGAACAATGGACGATCTGGATCTGCGCGACCTCAGCGCCTTCGCGGCGGTGGCCCGGCACCGGAATTTCCGGCGGGCGGCGCTGGAGCAGCGCGTGTCGGTCTCCACCCTCAGCGAACGGGTGCGCGCGCTGGAGGAGCGGCTGGGCCTTCGCCTGCTCAACCGCACCACCCGCAGCGTGGCCCCGACCGAGGCCGGGCAGCGCCTGCTCGACCGGCTCGCCCCGGCCCTGCGCGAGGTGGTGGAGGCGGTGGCGCAGGTGCGGGGTGCCGCCGACGACCCGTCCGGGCGGCTGCGCATCAACGCCCCGCCGCCGGCCGCCCAACTCGTCCTGGCGCCACTGGTGGCCGGCTTCCTGGAGCGCTTCCCGCGGGTGACGCTGGAGGTGGTGACCGATTCCGCCCTGATCGACATCGTGGCCGAGGGCTTCGACGCCGGCGTCCGCTACGAGGAGCATCTGGCGCAGGACATGATCGCCGTGCCGCTTGGCCCGCCGGAACGCTATGTGATCGTGGCGTCCCCGGCGCTGCTGGCGGCGCACGGCGTGCCACGCACGCCGGAGGATCTGCGCGACCGCCCCTGCCTGACCACCCGCTTCCGCAGCGGGCGGCAACTGCCGTGGGAGTTCGAGAAGGACGGGCAGACGCTGCGCATCCAGCCGGAGGCGCGCCTGTCCTCCACGCTGACCGCCCTGCTGATCCAGGCCGCCATCGACGGCGCCGGCTTCTTTCTGGCCTTCGAGGGCCATGTTCGCGACGTGGTGGCCGACGGGCGGCTGGTCACCGTGCTCGACGACTGGTGCCCGCCCTTCCCCGGCCCCTTCCTCTACTACCCCAGCCGCCGCCAACCGCCCCCGGCGCTGGCCGCCTTCGTGGCGTACGTCGCGGAACGGCGGCGCTCGGCGGGGTGGTGAGGCGTCAGACCGCCGGGAACTCCGTCAACAGCCGATCCACAATGCCATCGACGCCGAAGCGCACGGGGTCGGTGGCCGGCAGGCCGTGTTCGGCCGATGCCGCCTCCAGGCAGGCGCGTGCCTCGTCCTCGCCATAGGCCTGGGTGTTGATGGCGATGCCGACGCAGCGGATGGCCGGGTTGGTCAGCCGGCCGCAGCGGATGGTCAGATCGATGACGTCGGCGATGGACGGCAGCGCGTGGGCCACGCCGCGCATGGTCTTGCGGGTCGGCTCGTGGCAAACCACGAAGGCGTCGGGCTGCGCGCCGTGCAGCAGCCCCAGCGACACCCCCGCGAAGGACGGGTGGAACAGCGAGCCCTGCCCCTCGATCAGGTCCCAATGGCCGGGCGCGGCGTCGGGCGCGATCCACTCCACGGCCCCGGAAATGAAGTCGGCCACCACCGCGTCGATGGCGACGCCGCGGCCGGAGATCAGCACGCCGGTCTGGCCCGTGGCGCGGAAATCAGCGTCCAGCCCGCGGGCGCGCATCCCCCGCTCCAACGACAGGGCGGTGTATTTCTTGCCGACCGAGCAGTCGGTGCCGACGGTCAGCAGCCGCAGCCCCGGCCGCTTGGTGCCCTTGCCGGTGGCGAAGGTCCGGTCGGAATGGCGGACGTTGTGCAGGGCCCGCCCGCCGCGCTCCGCCGCCTCGCGCACCGCGGGGAAGCTCTCCAGCCTTGTGTGCAGGCCGCTCGCCACGTCCAGCCCGGCCTCCAGAGCCTCCACGATCACGCTCGACCAGCGCTCCGGCAGCACGCCGCCGGCGTTGACCACGCCGATCACCAGCGTCTTGACCCCTTTCGCGGCGGCGTCCGCGATGGTCATCTCGGGCAGGCCCAGATCGACGGTGCAGCCGGGCAACCGGATCTGCCCGGCGCACCACTCCGGACGCCAGTCCAGCACGCCCTGGGCGGTCTTGGCCGACAGACGGTCCTGCACGTCGCCGAGGAAGAGGAGGTAGGGCTGCGGGATGGTCATGGCGCTGGTCCTTCGCGGGTGAAAAGCCTTGTCGGACGGGATGATGGGGCTTGCGCGCGAGGTTGGCCAATGCAAGTTTTGCATCGGATTTGCGGAGACCGCCTATGGACGTGCGCTGGCTTCAGGACTTCCTCGCCGTGGCCGAGACCGGCAACTTCACCCGCGCGGCGGAACGGCGGAACAGCTCCCAGGCGGCCTTCAGCCGGCGCATCCAGTCGCTGGAACAATGGCTGGGTGTGGCGCTGATCGACCGCAGCGTCTTTCCCACCCGCCTGACCGCGGAGGGGGAGCAGTTCCGCCAGCACGCCGGGGAGATCCTGCGCCAGCTCCTCGACGCGCGGATGGAGGTGGCGGGCAAGGCCGCCACGGGCCGGGAGCCGGTGCGCATCGGCCTGCCCTATGTTCTGGCCACGGCCGGGCTGCCGCGCTGGTGGACGGGCTGGGCGGAGGATCCGCGGCTCACCGGCTCCATCGTGCTGGGCAACATCCACGATCTCGTCACCGACCTGTCGGCCGGCAACCTGGACCTGCTGATCTGCTACCACAGCGACCAGCAGCCGATCCTGCCCGATCCCAAGCGGTTCGAGCGTACGGTGGTGGAGACGGATACGCTGCGCCCGTACGCGTCGCGTACGCTTGGGGCGTCGCTGCCCGGAACGGCGGGCAGGCCCCTGCCGCTGCTGATGTATTCGGCAGGGGTGTATTTCGCCCGGCTCGTCGACCTGATCCTCGACACGGCGGGGGAGCCGGTCGCCGGCACGCGGGTGCTGGAAAGCGACATGGCCGACGTGCTGCGCGACATGGCGCTGGCCGGCCACGGGCTGGCGTGGCTTCCCGACCGCACGGTGGCGGCGGGCGCCGACCCCGCCGGGCTGGTGCCGGCGGGCGGGGCGGCCTGGACCCTGCCGCTCACCGTGGTCGCCTTCCGCGACCGCACCAACCGGCGCCGCGCCGTGGCCCGCCTGTGGGCGCGGCTGGTGGCTCAGGGCGCCTGACAGAATGGTGATTTGGCTGTTGAGGGAGTATGGCAACTCCCCTTCCCCCCGACCGCCTGGGTCCCGCATCGCGCCCTTGCTCCCGCCTGAGAAGCCGGCTGGGAGTGTTGGCGCCGCCTGCGCGACTGGCGTTTGGCCGGAGTGCGGGGCAGGCTGCTGGAAGCGCTTCTCCATGAACTGGCCTGGGCCAGGCTGATCGATTCGAGCCGAGCTTCGCTGGACAGCACCAGCATCCCGGCAAAAAGGGGGCCGGGAGACCGGGCCCAACCCGACGGATCGCGGGCGGCCGGGCACCTAACGCCATCTCAATCACCGATCGCAACGTCATTCCCCGCATCGCCCGCCGAGGTATCGAGGACAGCAA
This sequence comes from Azospirillum oleiclasticum, assembly GCF_013423485.1. Lineage (GTDB taxonomy): Bacteria > Pseudomonadota > Alphaproteobacteria > Azospirillales > Azospirillaceae > Azospirillum > Azospirillum oleiclasticum. The sequence continues at coordinate 314,305 of NZ_JABFFR010000005.1, read as the reverse complement.
CCGCCTCGGACGCCACCGCCGGGTGGTGGAGCGCACCCTCGCCTGGATCAGCCGCTTTCGACACCTTTCCGTCCGCTACGAGCGACGCGCCGACATCCAACAAGCCTTCTCAACCCTGGCCTGTGCGATCATCGCTTTCGGGCGCGCCGACCGGTTCTGTTAGGCGCTCTACGTGCGGACAGTGCTTTATGCAGCAGACCGGACCGCCCATGCAGCGCTTGGGAATTTGCGCGGTCCGTCGCCACTTCCCGCGCAATAGGACGCTTTAACCGCCTCGCGCAGTCGATCGCGCCTCTTCCGGGGCAAAGCGTCAAAGAAAGCGCCGAAGCGTCCTTGTCCGTAAGCCGTTGGATACCAGAAGTCGTCGAAGTCGGCGTATTCCATCAAGATGGTGAGCCTTGTCTCCGCGACATCTGTGAATCCGGCGCGTTCGAACGCGGCGCGCAACTCACCTTGCCCGGTCATCGGCCGCCGCACGGGCGCGATGCCTTTCGCGGCCTCCGGCTCCCCTTCGAGGACCGCGTCCCAAAACAGCCGCCAACTAGGCATGCCGCCCCACGCCCAGACCGCCGCTGCGGCCAAGGCGCCGGGCTGCAGAACACGCCGCATTTCGCCGATCGCGCGCTCTGCGTCCGACACGAAGTGAAGCACGAGAAGCGAATAGACGGCCTGGAAGGACGAGGCCTCATAAGGTAGGGCGCAGACGTCGCCTTGACGCACCGTAACTCTCGGATCGGTCGTCCGGCCAAGCAGCGCGGTAATGAAGTCCTCCGCGAAGTCCAAGGCCTGGATCTCATCGAGACCCGGACGGGTCGCAAGAGCGAGGGTGAGGCTGCCGGTCCCACATCCCGCGTCCAGGACGCGGCCCCGCGCGGGAACGCCGGCGAACGCGAGAAACGATTCGGCGAGCCGCTGGCTCCAGCGGCCCATGCTGGCCTCATAGTTGTCCGCTCCCTTCGCGACGAAGTTCGATGGCATCTTCCGCCTCGGGGGCCGCTGAGATTGACATCTGGCACGATGCTCCGCCAAGCGGCCTCAGTCAAAGATTTAGGAGCGTCTAACAGAATGGTGTTTTGGCTGTTGACGGAGTATGGCAGTTCCTCTTTTCCGCGACAGTCTGTGGTCCCGCCCCGCGCCATTGCTCCCGCCTGAGAAGCCAGCCGGGAGTAATGGCAGTCGCCTGGGTGGCAACTGTGAAGCTCTGACCGACATCCACCAAGCCTTCTCAACCTTGGCCTGTGCGATCATCGCTTTCAGGCGCGTCGGACGATTCTGCTAGGTGCTCTCAGGCCGGAACCGGTGCCGCGCGATAGACGGACCACTGCCGCATCAGCACCGGCACGATCAGCGCCAGCCCGAGCAGCGACGAGTAGAGCTCCGGCGCCACCAGCAGCACCGCGGCGATCAGCAGCAGCGCCCGTTCCCACACCGCGGTGCGCGCCAGCATCCAGCCCGACAGCGCCGCCCCCAGGCAGGTGATGCCGATGACGCAGCCGAGGAAGGCGACGATGAAATCCGGCCAATTGAAGCCCTTGGCCACCAGCAGCAGCGACGGCGAGAAGACGAAGACGAAGGGCACGAGCGCCTTGCCCAGCCCCAGCCGGAAGGCGGTGTTGCCCGTCTTGAACGGGTCCGCCCCGGCCATGCCGGCCGCCGCGTAGGCCGCCAGCGCCACCGGTGGCGTGATGTCCGCCAGCACCCCGTAATAGAACACAAAGAAGTGCGCCACGATCGGCTCGACCCCCAATATGCCGAGCGCCGGGGCGGCGATGGTCGCCATGATGATGTAGTTGGCGGTCGTCGGGATGCCGCAGCCCATCAGGATGCAGACGATGCCGGTCATGACCAGCGTGAACAGCAACGTCAGTGTCTTCGGCCCGAACCAGTCGGCCGGCACGACGGTGCCGATCCAGCCCGCCATGTCGGCGGCGGTCGAGGTCACGATGAAGGACAGCTTGAAACCGACGCCGGTCAGCGTCACCACGCCGACGATGATGCCCACCGTGGCCGCCGCCGCACCCACCGCCAGCGCGTATTTGGCGCCGTCGCGCAGGCCCACCAGCACCTCGCCGACGCTCATCCGCTTGCGCGGGTTCAACAGCCCGACGGCAACGCACAGCGTGATGCCCCAGAAGGCCGCCAGATACGGCGTGTAGCCCGCCATCAGGATGGCGATCAGCGCGATCAGCGGAATGACCGTGGGCCAGTCGCGGCGGAAAGCCGCCTTCAGGTCCGGCATCTCGTCGGGGCGCAGGCCGCGCAGCCCGCCGCGCTTGGCCTCGAAATGCACCTGCACCAGCACCCCGAAGAAATGCATGAAGGCCGGCACGATGGCCGCCAGGATGATGGTGGTGTAGGGCAGCCCCAGGAACTCGATCATCAGGAAGGCCGCGGCCCCCATGATCGGCGGCGTGATCTGCCCGCCGGTGGAAGCGGTCGACTCGACCGCCGCCGCGAAATGCCGCTTGTAGCCCAGCCGGATCATCGCCGGGATGGTCAGCGAGCCCACCGTGACCGTGTTGGCGACCGAGGAGCCGGAGATCATGCCGAACAGCGCCGAGCCGAAGATCGACACCTTCGCCGGCCCGCCGGCGTAGCGCCCGGCCACCCAGGCCGCGCAATCCAGGAAGAGCTGGCCCAGCCCGATGCGCGTGGCGAACACACCGAACAGCACGAAATGGAAGACGTAGGTGGCGACCACGCCGAGCGCGATGCCGTAGATGCCCTGCGTCGTCAGGTAGAGATGATCCACGAGCTGCGGCACGCTGGCGCCGGGATGCACCAGGATGCCCGGCATCGACGGCCCCCACAGGGCGTAGCCCATGAAGATCAGCGCGATGATCGGCAGCGGCCAGCCGACCGACCGCCGCGTCGCCTCCAGCAGAACGACGATCAGCACCAGCCCCAGGATCACGTCCCAGCGGTTGGGGTTGCCGACGCGGAAGGCCAGATCGTCCAGCGGGATCAGCGGCACATGCGCCACCGCCACCACGGCGCCGATGGCGAGCGCCCAGTCCACCAGCCCGATGCCCAACGGGCGCAGCAGCGTGCTTTGCGTGGGCTGGTCATAGCCCTTGCGGGTGAATGGGAAGACCAGGAACACCAGCCCCAGCACGAAAGACAGGTGGATGCCGCGATGCTCCATCTCCGGCAGCAGACCGAAGCCGGCGGTGTAGTAGTGGAAGACCGACAGCACGATCAGCAACCCGCCCACCAGCGTGCCGGCCAGGGGCGCCAGCGGCCGGAAGCGGATCTCGGAATCGAACTTCTCTTCCAGCTCCCGCGCCTTCTCCTCGTCCAGCTCCATGGGGGAGGTCGGCCGGTCGCCCGTCGCTCCGGTCATTGCGGCTCCATCGAAACAGGTGTTCTCATTCCCGTCATGCGCAACGAAGCGGGGCGGCCCCCTGCGGGACCGCCCCGGCGGGCCTTACTTCAGCAGGCCCTTCTCCTTGTAGAACTTCTCCGCTCCCGGGTGCAGCGGCACGCCCAGACCGTTGGTCGCCGTTTCCAGACGGATCAGCTTGCCCTTGGCGTGGCCCGAATCGAGCGCGGCGCGGCTCTGCTCGCTCCACAGCGCCTTGACGATGTTGTAGACGAGATCGTCCGGCTGCTTGGCGCTGGTCAGCCACTGGGCGTTGACGGAGATGGTCTGCGTCTCCGCCACGTCCTTGTAGGTGCCGGCCGGGACCGTGTCCTTGGAGAAGAACTGGTAGTCCTTCAGCAGCTTGTCGGCTTCCGGCCCGGTGATCGGCACCAGCGTGATGCCGCTGGAGGTCGCCAGCTCGGAGATGGCGCCGGTCGGGTAGCCGCCGACGAAGAAGTAGGCGTCGAGCGCGCCGTCCCGCAGACGGTCGCCGGCCGGGCCGGGCTTCAGGTACTCCGCCTTCACGTCCTTCTCGGTCAGGCCGAAGGCGCCCAGCACGATCCGCGCATCGACCAGCGTGCCGGAGCCCGGCTCGTCCATCGACACCCGCTTGCCCTTCAGGTCCTTCACCGAGGCGATCCCGCTGTCCTTGCGGGCGACGATGTGGATCGTCTCCGGGTACAGCGTGGCGATGGTGCGGAGCTGCTCGATCTTGCCCTTGCCCTCGAACAGGCCGGTGCCGGTGTAGGCCCAGTAGGCCACGTCCGACTGCGAGAAGCCCGACTCCGACGAGCCGCCGCTGATGGCGTTGATGTTGGCGACCGACCCGTTGGAGGCGACCGCCGTCGCCACCAGACCCTGCACGCCGCCGCCGGTGCCGGAGATGGCGTTGGCGATCAGCCCGCCCACCGGATAATAGGTGCCGGCCGTGCCGCCGGTGCCGATGCGGAAGAAGGCCGGGGTCTGTGCAACGGCCAGGGTCGTCCCGATGGCGACCGCCCCGAGCACCGCCCCGAACGCCAGCCGCCGCGTCTTGCTGATGAAACTCACCGCACCCCCCTTAATTTTCGTGACACATTCGATAGGACCTGGACCCGATCATGCCGCCGCTTGGTCCGAAAGTCGAATGGTAAGACCGGATGGACATCCTCGCCCGCCTCCGGCGGGACCTCATGCATACCCTCTCCCTCCGGAGGCGGGCGAGGGAGCTTCAGCCCCCCGTCAGAACCCGATCCGCACCCGCGCCGACAGGGCGTGCTCGTGCCCGTCCGCCCCCTGGAACTCGCCCTCGTACGCCACGGTGGCGGTGACGGCCGACGCCAGCGTCGCGGAAAGACCCGCGCCCATCACCAGCGCGTTGCGGTTGCCGTATTCCGGCCGGGCGGTGTTGGCCCGCCCGCCGGGCAGGCGCACGGTGACGGTGCGGTCGTCGTCGGCGAACTCGTGCTCCCACGCCACGCTCACGGAGGGCTCGACCGCCCAGCCGGCGAGCGCCAGACGGCCGGACGCCTCCAGCCCGACGCTGCCGACGGTGGAGCGGAGCGTCTGCGTCTCGGTGGTCAGCGACAGAGGCCCGGCGCCCGTCTCCGTGTAGCCCTCGGCGCGCGCGCGGACATGGCGCAGCCCGAGCCGGGGGCCGAGCGACAGCGGCCCGAGCGTCGCCGTGTAGCCGCCCTCCATCGACATGGCGACCGTACGCCCGTCCGTGTCCGCCGACGCGTACGGGAAGGGGGAGAAGCCGGTGCGGCGGTCGATGTCGTCGTAGCGGTCGATGGACACGCTGCCGGCCGCCGCCACATGGAAACCCAGTGACAAAGCCACCGCGTGCGCGCCGACGATGACGCTGCGCAGATCCACCGAACCCGCGTCGCCGTCGAGCTCCGCATGGCCGCGGGCGTAGCCCAGCGACAGGCCGGCGCGGGCGATGTCGCTGACCGCCAGCTCCACGCCCACCCCGGCCACCTGCGTGTTGCTGCGGAAACCCGCCTGCCCGTCGTCGGCGCTGTCGCGCGCCCAGGACGCGTCGCCGATCAGGAAGACGCCCAGGCCTCCCTCCCCCGCCTCGCCCCCGGCGTTGGCGAGCACCGAGCGATGCCAGCTCTCCGCCGCCCGGACGGCAAGGTGCGGCTGCACCGCCACCTCCTCCGCCGCGTCGTTGAGCACCAGCAGCGAGCCGGCCGCGAACTGCGCCAGCAGCGCGTGCGCCGCCGCGGTCGGGTGCTGCTCGTCCCAGAACAGGCTGGCGTTGGTGGCCTCCGCCGTCGGGCAGGCGCCGGTCGGGGCGTTGTTCAGGATGCAGGGGGTGGCGGTGTTGGTGAAGCCGTAGGCCGCCGGGTTGGCCGCCACCGCGCGGTAGAAGCCGTTGACGTCCACCACCACGATCTGCACGCCCAGCCGCTGTTCAAGCTCCGCCATGGCCGCGGCGAGCCGGGCGTTGTGCGCGTCGGTCGCCGCGGTCAGGGTCGAGGCGCGCGGCGAGCCGGCGGCCTCCGGGATGGTGCCGAGGTCGGGCAGGTTGGGAACCAGGAAGTTGCGCCCGCCCAACGCCGCCAGCGACTCCACCGACCGCGTCAGGTTGGACACGGTGCTGGCGACCAGCGGAGTCGGGTCGGCGCCCGCCGCCACCCCGTTGCGGTAGTCGTTGCCGCCGCCCCACACGGTGTAGAGCGCCGAGGAGCGTCCGGACGGCGTGGTGACCGCGAACTCCGTCACCTGCCCCAGCACCCCCGGCACGCCGATGCGCGAGACCAGCCCCGTCTCCGCCCCGCCGAAGGCGTAGTTCATGCCGGCCCCCGCGTCGGTGCCGACCAGCCCCGGCAGGCTCTCCGCCCACACCGGCCCGTTGGAGAAGCGCCCGGCGTAATAGGGCGGGCTCTGCGGCAACAGGCCGAGCGTCAGCGCGTACACCCGCCCGGTGTCCGACAGGCTGTCGCCGAAATTGAAGATGCGGTCGTACTCGGTCGCGGCGGCCGGCACCGCCCCCAGCAGCAGCGCCACCGCCGCCGCACCCCTCAGCCCCCGCATGGTGTCCCCCGCGTGCATATCCCTTGTGCGGAAGGTGCCGGTGCGCCGCGGGCCGCGATAGTCCCCGAAAGGTCAACCCCTCGTCATAGCGTGCCCGGTCATGGCCGGGACGGCGCGGCGAGCCCCTTCAGCACCATGTCCGTGTAGATCCGGATCACCGCGTCGGCGTCCAGCCGCCCGCGCGGGTCGAACCAGGTGCACACGCCGGTCAGCATGGCGAGGATGCCATAGGCGGCGACGCGGGAGTCGGCCACCGCGAACAGGCCGCCGCGGACACCGTCCTCGATCACCGCCGTCACCCGGTCCTCATAGAGCCGGCGCTTCGCCAGGATCACGTCGCGATTCTCCGGCGTCAGGCTGCGCAGCTCGGAATGGCCGATGAAGACCTCCAGCCGGTGGTCGATGTGGTAGAGCAGGTGGAAGCGTACGAAGTCCGCCATCCGGCCGCGCGGGTCGGCGTCGACGGCAAGCGCCTCCTCGAGATGGGCCAGCACCTGATCCATATGCTCGTCGATCAGGTCGAACAGCAGCGTCTGCTTGTTGTCGATGTGGTTGTACAGCGCGCCGGCGGTCAGCCCGACCTCCCGCGCCAGCTCGCGCAGGCTCATCGCCTCGTAGCCATGGGCGTGGATCAGCGCCAGCCCCGCCTCCCGGATGGCGGCCATCGTGCTCGGCCCATGCGACCCGACCTTCCGCACCCCGCGCGTCCCCTGTGCTGCATCCCGTCTGCCGATCCTACAACAATTCCCCCCCTTGCGTCCCGACCGAAATAAACGTATGTTCATTTTTATCGGAATGTCCAGGGGAGGACACGCGCGATGACGGTGTGGAAGAGTGCGCTCAGCCCGCGCTCGGCGGAGTTCCAACAGAACGCGGAGGCGATGGCGGGTCTGGTCGCCGACCTGCGCGCCAAGGTGTCCGCGGTGAAGCAGGGCGGCGGGGCGAAGGCGCGGGACAAGCACCTCGGCCGCGGCAAGCTGCTGCCGCGCGAACGGGTGCGCCAGTTGCTCGATGTGGGCTCGCCCTTTCTGGAGCTGTCGCAGCTCGCCGCGCACGGCGTCTATGGGGAGGACATCCCGGCGGCCGGCATCATCACCGGCATCGGCAGCATCGCCGGCCAGGAATGCATGGTCGTCGCCAACGACGCCACGGTGAAGGGCGGCACCTACTTCCCCCTGACCGTCAAGAAGCACCTGCGCGCGCAGGAGATCGCCCAACAGAACAACCTGCCCTGCGTCTATCTTGTGGATTCGGGCGGCGCCAACCTGCCCAACCAGGACGAGGTCTTTCCCGACCGCGACCATTTCGGCCGCATCTTCTTCAACCAGGCCAACATGTCGGCGGCCAACATCCCGCAGATCGCGGTGGTGATGGGAAGCTGCACCGCCGGCGGCGCCTACGTCCCCGCCATGTCGGACGAGGCGATCATCGTGCGCAACCAGGGCACCATCTTCCTGGGCGGCCCGCCTCTGGTGAAGGCGGCCACGGGCGAGGTGGTGTCGGCCGAGGATCTGGGCGGGGCGGACGTGCATTCCCGCACCTCGGGCGTGACCGACCACTACGCGCTGAACGACGCGCACGCGCTGGCCATGGCGCGCCGGGTGGTGTCGAACCTCAACCGTTCCAAGCGCGTCGGGCTCGACCTGCGCGAGCCGCAGGAGCCGCTGTACGACGCCAAGGAACTCTACGGCGTCATCCCCGACGACCCGCGCCGCCCCTTCGACGTGCGCGAGGTGATCGCGCGGGTGGTCGACGGCTCCGTGCTCGACGAGTTCAAGCCGCTCTACGGCACCACGCTGATCTGCGGCTTCGCCCACATCTTCGGCTATCCGGTGGGCATCATCGCCAACAACGGCATCCTGTTCAGTGAATCCGCGCTCAAGGGCGCGCATTTCATCGAACTGTGCTGCCAGCGCGGCATCCCGCTGGTGTTCCTGCAGAACATCACCGGCTTCATGGTCGGCCGCAAATACGAGGCGGGCGGCATCGCCAAGGACGGGGCGAAGCTGGTGACCGCCGTCGCCTGCGCCCGCGTGCCGAAATTCACCGTGATCATCGGCGGCAGCTACGGGGCCGGCAATTACGGCATGTGCGGGCGCGCCTACAGCCCGCGCTTCCTGTGGATGTGGCCGAACGCCCGCATCTCCGTCATGGGCGGGGAGCAGGCGGCGAACGTGCTGGGGCAGGTGCGCCGCGACGCGCTGGAGGGACAGGGGAAGAGCTGGCCGGCCGAGGAGGAGGAGGCGTTCAAGGCCCCCATCCGCCGCCAGTACGAGGAGCAGGGGCACCCCTATTACGCCTCCGCCCGGCTGTGGGACGATGGCATCATCGACCCGGCCGACACCCGCATGGCGCTGGGGCTCGGCCTCTCCGCCTCGCTGAACGCCCCCATCGAACCGACGCCCTTCGGCGTCTTCCGGATGTGAGGACGGCCATGTTCGACAAGATCCTCATCGCCAACCGCGGCGAAATCTCCTGCCGCGTCATCAAGACCGCCCGCCGCCTCGGCATCCGCACGGTGGCCGTCCATTCCGAGGCCGACGCCCGGGCCCGCCATGTGGAGATGGCGGACGAGGCGGTGTGCATCGGCCCCGCGCCGGTCGGCGACAGCTACCTGCGCGGCGACGTGATCCTGGAGGCCGCCCGCCGCACGGGTGCTGAGGCCATCCACCCCGGATACGGCTTCCTGTCCGAGAATGCCGGCTTCGCCTCGGCCTGCGCCGCGGCCGGCGTGGTCTTCATCGGCCCGCCCATCGAGGCGATCCGCGTCATGGGCTCCAAGGCCGAGTCCAAGCGGCTGATGGCCGGGGCCGACGTGCCGCTGGTTCCCGGCTACCATGGGGCCGCCCAGGACATGGACGTGCTCACCGCGGAGGCCGAACGCATCGGCTGGCCCGTGCTGGTCAAGGCGTCGGCCGGCGGCGGCGGCAAGGGCATGCGCGTCGTGCGCGCGGCGGGCGAGTTCGCCGACGCCGTGGCCGGCGCCAAGCGCGAGGCCAAGGCTGCCTTCGGCGACGACAGCGTGCTGCTGGAGAAGTATCTGGGCCGCCCACGCCATGTAGAGATCCAAGTCTTCTGCGACACCCACGGCAACGGCGTGTACCTGTTCGAGCGCGACTGCTCCGTCCAGCGCCGCCACCAGAAGGTGATCGAGGAGGCGCCCGCCCCCGCCCTGCCCGACGAGCTGCGCAAGCGGATGGGCGAGGCGGCCGTGGCGGCGGCCAAGGCGGTGAACTATGTCGGCGCCGGCACCGTGGAGTTCCTCTACGAGGACGGCGGCTTCTACTTCATCGAGATGAACACCCGGTTGCAGGTCGAGCACCCCGTGACCGAAATGATCACCGGGCTGGACCTCGTGGAGTGGCAGATCCGGGTGGCCGCCGGCGCACCCCTGCCGCTGCGCCAGGAGCAGGTGACCCGCCGCGGCCACGCCTTCGAGGCGCGGCTCTACGCGGAGGATCCGCAGCGCGACTTCCTGCCCGCCATCGGCCGGCTGCTCCGCCTGCGCCCGCCGGCCGAGAGCGCCCATGTCCGCGTCGACACCGGCGTGCGCGAGGGCGACGAGGTCACCATGTTCTACGACCCCATGATCGCCAAGCTGATCGTGTGGGACGAGGACCGCGACGCCGCACTCCGCCGCCTGCGGGTGGCGCTCGGGCAGTACGAGGTGGTGGGCGTCACCACCAACGTCGGCTTCCTCGGCGCCATCGCCGGGCATCCCGCCTTCAAGGCGGTGGAGATCGACACCGGCTTCATCGAGCGCCACCGCGCCGAACTGCTGCCGCCGCCCGCCCCGGTGCCCGACCGCGGCCTCGCCCTGGCCGCCATGGCCGTGCTGCTGCGCCGGGACGCGGAGACGCGGAAGGCGCGGCGCGCCGCGTCCGACCCCCACTCGCCCTGGATGACCGCCAACGGCTGGCGCCTCAACGACGACAACCACCACGACCTGCGCTTCCAGGACGGAGAGACGGCGCGTCCCGTCACGCTCCACTTCCGCCCCGACGGCTACGAGGTGGAGGTGGAGGGCCGGGCCGCCATCCGCGCCACCGGTGTCGCCTTCGACGGCGAAAGCCTGACAGCATCCATCGACGGGCTGCGCACGCGGGCCGCCGTGGTCTTCCAGGGCCTCGACCTCACCATCCTCGGCGACGGCGCCGTCTGGCGCCTGCGCCTGGACGACCCGACCGCGCGCGCCGCCGAGCAGGACGGTGGCGGCGGCCGCCTGACCGCCCCCATGCCGGGCACCGTGGTGCGCGTGCTGGTCGAGGCGGGCCAGACGGTGGAGGCCGGCACGCCGCTGATGCTGCTGGAGGCCATGAAGATGGAGCACGTCATCAAGGCCCCCTCCGCCGGCACCGTCACCACCCTGCACTTCGCCGCCGGCGACCAGGTGTCGGAGGGAGCGGAGCTGCTGGTGATCGAGGGGGAGGGGTAGCGGGGCCGGGCGGTTCGGCCGGTCCTTGAACTCGGCCGGAGACATGGTAATGTGAGGGGCAGGGGGTGACGCGCTCTGTCCGATCCCTGGCGGTGGAGCCGGTTTCCCGGCCCCACCTGTTGGTCCTACCGATCCTGATTCTTGTCGTTGAAGCCGGCTGCAACCTCGATCTTCAACGTGAACCAGAAGCGGCGGAGCCACGTCAGGATGTTTTTCAAGCGCGTCACTCCCTTTCCTGTCGTTCAGGGCACTGCCCGTCCGACGCGAAAAAGAATGGGCGAATTCCCTTCGCCGATCAACGGGATGGCGGCGCGGGTTCGCTTGTTCGGATGATGGTTGATCAACAGTCGTCGCATGCCGTGGTGGCCCGCGGTCTCGTCAAGCGATTCGGCGGGGTGGCGGCGGTCGATGGGATCGACCTCGACGTTCCGAGTGGCATGATCTTCGCGATCCTGGGGCCGAACGGCGCCGGGAAGACGACGCTTATGCGCATGCTGGCGACGCTGACCGCGCCGGACGGGGGCACCGCCACCGTCATGGGGCACGACCTCGTGGCGGCGCCGCGGGATGTGCGCGGCGCCATCTCCATGACCGGGCAGTTCGCCTCGCTGGACGAGGATCTGACGGGGCGCGAGAACCTGATCCTGCTGGCCCGCCTGTGGGGTTTCCGCGGGCGGGCGGCGAAGGCGCGCGCGGACGAGCTGCTGGCGGATTTCGACCTCGCCGACGCCGCGACCCGGCAGGTGAAGTCCTATTCCGGCGGCATGCGGCGGCGGCTGGACATCGCCGCCTCGCTGGTCGTCACCCCCGGCCTGCTGTTCCTGGACGAGCCGACCACCGGCCTCGATCCCAAGGCGCGCCAGGGCGTGTGGCGCATGATCCGCGATCTGGCCGGCTCCGGCGTCACGGTGCTGCTGACCACCCAGTATCTGGAGGAGGCCGACCAGCTCGCCGACCGCATCGCGGTCATCGACCACGGCCGCAAGATCGCGGAGGGCACCAGCCGCGAGCTGAAGGCCGCCACCGGCAGCGGCTACCTGCACGTCACCCCCGCCGATCCCTCCCGGCTGGACGAGGCCGCGCGCATCCTGGAGGTGCTGCTGGGTCACCCCTGCCAGCGCAGCCCGGAGGGGGCGACCCTCTCCGTCGTCGCCGGGGACGCGGCGCAGGCGAACGGGGCGGTCGCGGCGCTGATCGCCGCCGGCATCGAGCCGGCCGACTTCTCCATGGGCAGCCCCAGCCTGGACGAGGTGTTCTTCGCGCTCACCGGCGGCACCGGAACCGACACGCCATGACCAGCAGCACGCCCCCTTTCCGCCCGGCCTTCCGCAACGTGCAGCGCCCGCCGGCCCCGTCCGCGCTGTCGAACGCGCTCGTCTTCGGCTGGCGGGCGGTGCTGAAGTTCCGCCATGTGCCGGAGCAGCTGTTCGATCTGGTGATGACGCCGATCATGTTCACGCTGCTGTTCACCTTCGTGTTCGGCGGCGCGCTGGCGGGATCGCCGGCCGACTATCTCCAGTTCTTCCTCCCCGGCATCCTGGTGCAGACGGTGTGCTTCAACGCCGTCTATTCCGGCATGGGTCTGTGCACCGACCTCGGCCAGGGGCTGTTCGACCGCTTCCGGTCGCTGCCCATCTGGTCGCTGGCGCCCTTCGCCGGGCTGATGGTGGGCGACGTGCTGCGCCACGTGATCGCCGGCGGGATCATCCTCGCCGTGGGCCTGATCCTCGGCTACCGGCCGGAAGCGGGGATCCCCGGCGTCGTCGGCGCCTTCCTGATGCTGATCGCCATCGGCTTCGGCATGGGCTGGATCTTCATCGTGCTGGGGCTGATCATCCGCACGCCGACCACGGTGATGACGGCAGGCTTCACCGTCCTGTTCCCGCTGGTCTTCGCCTCCAACATCATGGTGGAGCCCGCCACCATGCCGGACTGGCTGCGCAGCATCGTCGCCGTCAACCCGGTGTCGCTGATCACCACGGCGGTGCGCGGGCTGATGAGCGGACAGGCCGCGGCGGGCGACGTGGCCCTGGCCCTCGTCGCCCCCTTGGCTCTGACGCTCGCCCTGGCCCCCGTCACCCTGTGGCTGTACCGGCGGCGCTGACCGACGTCGTCGGCCGGTTGCCGATGTGGCGGTTGCCGAGATGGCGGATCAGCGCCAGCACCTCGGCCGGCGGCCTCTGCTCCACCCGGCGGTACTCGCGCCCGTCCGTCGTGCGCTTCACCATGCCGAGGTCGCACATCCAGCGACGCAGCAGCGCGTAGTCACCGAACAGGTGACCGGCGGTCAGGTGGCGGTTGATGCCCGGCTCGTCCATCACCGTGCCGCCCGGCAGCCGTGCCCACAACACCCACAGGCAGGCCTGCTGGTGGCTGGCCTTGGACGGCCAGCGCAGCAGCCGGCCGGCAGGGTCGAAATAGCGGGTCAGCCGGCGGACCTTGACGAAATCCACCGGCTCCTCCGGAGCCGTCGGCTCGGCCGGGGCGTCCAGCGCACCCTGGGCCACCGCCTGCGCCCGGAAATGCTGGAAATTGCGGTAGCCGGCGGACCGTGCCAGCATGTTCAGCAATTCGACATGGCCCGGCGGCGTGTGGCCGCCCTGGGCGATCTGGTCCTTCAGGGACCGGGCGACCGCGGAGATATCGCCCGCGGCGAACGGAAAGGCTGGTCTCGACATGCTCATCCCCAGGAAAGTGCCGATCCGCGAGGGGATTGTCGGTGGTCGCCACTTCCGACCCGGCACGGGACAAGGTGTCGGTACGGGAACGATGCTGCGGCAGGTTTAGCTTCCCTCACGGGATGGCGACGCCTCGGTGAACTGCCGACCGGGGCAGAGGCTACACCGCGACCGCGGCCCGGCGCAAGCATCGTCGCGTCACTTGCGGTCCAGCAGGTGTTCGTAGCGCGCGTCGGTGAGGGTCTTCAGGAAGGCGACCAGGGCCTTGATGCGACGGGTGTCGAGCGCCGGGCCGAACTCCAGCTCCGTCAGCGACAGGGTCTTGGCGATTTCCGGCTGGCCCCAGGGCTTGCCGGTCTCCGGGTTGATCCGGGACGCGTCGCTGCGGCTGTTGTACGTGTTGTAGAAGCGGATGACCGTCTCCAGGTCCTTGAAGACGCCGTTGTGCATGTATGGCCCCGTCACCGCGACGTTGCGCAGGGTCGGCGTCTTGAACTTGCCGTCCTCGGTCGCCGCCTTGACCGCCGGGTTCTCCAGCAGGCCGCGGTCGATGTGCCGCCTGCCCTTGCCGTTGATGGCCCGCAGCTCCGTGTTGGCCGGCACGCCGATGTTGTGGAACTCGTAATTGGTGAAGGTCTCGTCCGCCGCCCCCGGCATCTTGCGGAGCTGGTGGCACTGGTTGCAGTTGGTGAACTGGGTGGAGAAGAACAGCGTCTGGCCCAGCTCCTCCTCCGGCGTCATCCGGTATTCGCCACGCAGCGCCCGGTCGTATTTGGAATCGAAGGGGGCGAACAGGCCGGTGCTCTCGAACCGCGCGATGGCGTCGGCCATGGCGTCGTAGGCGCGCTCCGTGTCGTCCAGCGTGCCGGCTCCATAGAGCGCGTCGAACGCCCGGACATAGGCCGGATTCTCCCGCAGCCGCTCCCGCACCGCGGCCTTGGAGGGCATCGCCATCTCCCCCGGATTGAGCGGCGGGCCGCCGGCCTGCTCCTTCAGCGTCGCCGCGCGGCCGTCGTGGAACTGCCCGCCCACCGCCTTGCCGTCCTTGCCCAGCGCGAAGGGCGGGCTGAAGCGGGCATAGGCGGCGGTCGGCGCGTTGCGGTCGCCCAGCGACCGCCCGTCGTCCCCCAGCGACGCCGCCCCGCCACCCGGCCCCTGGCGCGGGTCGGCGAAGCCGAAATCCGGGTTGTGGCAGGTCGCGCAGGACTGCGTGCGGTTGGCCGACAGGTTGCTGTCGAAATACAGCGCCTCGCCCAGCTTTTCCGGGCTCGACAGCTCCGCGGCGGACACCGGGACGGCAAGGACGAGGCACAGCAGGGCCGCCGCGGGCGCAGGCGGCCGGCGCAGGATGGACGCGCGCATGGGGATCGGGTCTCCCTCGGCGCCGCGCACCGGAGTGGATGCGGCGCGGCGACGGGAGGGATTCGTATCGCACCGGCATGCGACTCGACAATGACAATGGTTCGCATCGGCGTGGGGCAAATCGTCCCAGCCAGGGGCTTCCGGCGCTTCATGGTTCAGCGTTGCGGCGTCCCTGCCGGACTTCCTGCGGTCGGAACCTGGGCCTCCCTTACGGCCTCCACGATCCTGTCCTGCCAATTCGGCAAAGCAAAATTATAGAGAACGGCCGCGGTGATGATGATCGTGATCAGCCACGCGATCACGCCGGTGATGATCGCGTGGCGGTATCGCGTCTGATTGGTGACGTGGTTGGTGATGTTCGCCTGGACTGTCTGAAGATTGTCCCTTAACGCGGTGATCGCATTGGCAATGGAGGATCGCTGGAGATCGGGCTTTGCCGCCGTGATCGCACGGGTCGCCACCTCTGCCAGCATCTGTTCGGCAGCATCCCTGAACACTTTCACCGTCGTGACCGACGGGTTCCGTGGATTGGCGACACTGCCCGTGCCATTCATCGCGTCTTCACGGACGGCCTGCTTGAAGAGTGCATAGGCCAGAAGCCCGGCGGTATCGTCCGGTCCCTGCACCATGTTCTCGAAGGCCCTGCTGTACGAACCGGGCCGCGCGGCGGCCCGTGTGTCATCATCCGTCGTCATGCGGCGCGATCGGTCTTCGGACGGATCGCCTTCTGGAAGACGTCGTCCCGCATGACACGCACCTTCTTGCCGTTCGGCATGACGACGGTGCGTACGGCTGGCAGCGTGGCTTCGGCCGGCATCTTCAAGGGTATGGTCGGCAGGGGCTCCGCCACCCCGAACAGCCGCTTCATGAGATTGCCCATCCGACCCTCCGCCGGTCAGTGGCGGGACATCGAAACCCACCAGCCGATTGTTGATATCGCCATCACCGGCGGAAGGTCAAGACGCCCATGGACAGTGTCTGCCGGGGATGCCCCCTACCCCACCAGCTCCGGCACCCGTTCCGCCGGGGGGGTGTTGCGGCTGCGGCCGGCGCGGACGATGCCGTCGATGACCACCATGCCGACGCCGGGGATGTCGCCCAGCTCCAGCGCCTCCAGCACGGTCTTGCCGGCGCCGTGCTGCGGACGGTCGAGGAAGACGAAGTCGGCGCTGCGGCCGGGCTCGATCAGGCCACCGGGCAGGTTGCGCAGGCGCGCGGTGTTGCCGGTGGCGCAGCAGACCGCCAGCTCCGCCGGCAACCCGCCCAGCCCCGACAGCAGCGCCAGCATGCGCAGGATGCCCAGCGGCTGCACGCCCGATCCCGCGGGGCTGTCGGTGCCGAGGATCACGCGGTGGAGCTGCTTCAGGTCGCGCGCCGCCTTGACGCAGGCGATGGCCGTCCGCTCGTTGCCGTTGTGCACGATCTCCAGCGCGCGGGACGACCGCTCGCACAGCTCGCAGACATGCGCCTCCGGCAGGGAGGTGTGGCCGCCGTTGACGTGGCCGATGATGTCGGCGTCGGCCTCCAGCACCACGTCCTTGTCGATCAGGCCGGAGCCGGGGATGGACGGGCCGCCGGTGTGGATGGTGCTCTGGATGCCGTGCTTGCGCGCCCAGGCCACCATGGTCCGCGCCTCGTCGCCGGCCTTGACGCTGCCCAGGCCCACCTCGCCCAGCAGCCGGACGCCGGCGGCGGCCAGTTCGGCGAAGTCGTGCTCCTCCATGCCCTTCTCGATGACCGGGGCGCCGGCCAGCACCTTGACCCCGCCCGGCCGAAAGGCGTCGAAGCTGCGCTGCGCGGTGATGGCGAGCGCCTTCAGCCCGACGATGTCCTTGGGCCGGCCGGGCAGATGCACCTCCCCCGCCGAGACCATGGTGGTGACGCCGCCATGCAGGAAGCTGTCGATCCAGCCGAGCTGGCTCTGCCGCGGCGTCCAGTCGCCGAACACCGGGTGCACGTGGCTGTCGATCAGGCCGGGGGCCAGGGCCGTTCCCTTGGCGTCGATGACGGTGGTGGCGTGGTCGGTGTCCAGCTCGTTCAGCCGGCCGACGGCGGTGATCTTCCCATCGATGGCGACCAGCGCGTCGGCGTCGAGCAGCGGGCGGTCCAGATCGCCCGACAGCATCATGCCGATGTTGCGGATCACCAGCTTGCCCTTCGCCGGGCCGGCGGAAGCCTCTACGGCCATGGTGTGGTCCCTCCTCGTTGTTCAAACCCTCGCCCGCCTCCGGCGGGAGAGGGAGGGACCCGCGCAGCGGGAGGGTGAGGGCTGGGTCTGCCCGAGAATCCTACCCTCACCCTTCCCACGCTGCGCGCGGGCCCCTTCCCTCTCCCGCCGGTGGCGGGAGAGGGAAGCATCCGTCACATCGTCAGATACGCCCGCCGCACCTCGTCGTCGGCCTGCAACGCCGCCATGGTGCCCTGGTAACGGATGCGGCCCTTTTCGATGACGTAGGCGCGGTCGGAGACGAGTGCGGCGAAATGCAGGTTCTGCTCGCACAGCATCACCGTCAGCCCCTGCGACTTCAGGGCGACGATGGCGTTCGCCATCATCTCCACGATGCGCGGGGCCAGACCCTCGGACGGCTCGTCCAGCAGGATCATGCGCGGGTTGCCCATCAGCGTGCGGGCGATGGTCAGCATCTGCTGCTCGCCGCCGCTCATCCGCCCGCCGGGGCGGTCACGCATCTCGGCCAGATTGGGGAACAGGTCGAACAGCCGCTCGGGAGTCCAGGTGGGGCTTCCCGCACGGGCCGGCTGGCGGCCGACCTCCAGATTCTCCATCACCGTCAGCTCGGTGAAGATGCGCCGGTCCTCCGGCACATAGCCGAGGCCGAGGCGGGCGATTTCGAAGGGCTCGGCGGTGGAGATGTCGGCGCCGCCGAAGGACAGGGCGCCGCGCCTCTGCTCCACCAGCCCCATGATGGAGCGGAAGGTGGTGGATTTGCCCGCCCCGTTGCGGCCCATCAGCGCCACCACCTCGCCGGCGCCGACCTGGAGATCGACGTCGGCCAGGATGTGCGCGCGGCCGTAGAAGCTGTTCAGACCGTTCACGGTCAGGAGCGGGGACGTCACGACACCACCGCCTTTCCCTGCGGCTCGCCGTGGAACATGGCGCCGCTGCCCAGATAGACCTCCTGCACGTGGGGGTCGTTGCGCACGGCGTCGGGGGTGCCGTCGGCGATGATCTCGCCGCGGTTCATCACCACGATGCGATGGGCGTGGGCGAACACCACGTCCATGTCGTGCTCGGTGAACAGCACGGCGATGCCGCGCTCGCGCACCAGATCGGCGGTCAGGGCCATCAGCTCCACCCGTTCGCGCGGGGCCATGCCGGCCGTGGGTTCGTCCATCAGCAGCAGCCGCGGCTCGTTGGCGAGCGCCATCGCCAGCTCCAGCCGCTTGAGGTCGCCGTAGGCGAGCACGCTGGACGGCCGGTCGGCCTGCACCGCCATGCCGACACGCGCCAGCAGCTCCAGCGCCTCGGCGCGGAACTGGCGGGCGGCGGGCGTCCACCAGCCGAGCAGCCGTTTGTGGTGCGACAGCAGCACCATCTGCACATTCTCCGCCACCGTCATCGACGGGTAGGTGGCGGTGATCTGGAAGGTGCGCCCCACCCCCATGCGCCAGATGGCGCGTGGGGTGAGGCCCACCAGCTCGCGCCCCTCCAGCTTGACCGAGCCGCTGTCGGGGTGGAGCTGGCCGCCCACCATGTTGAAGGTGGTGGTCTTGCCCGCACCGTTCGGACCGATCAGGGCCAGCAGCTCGCCCCGGTCCACCGTGAAGCTGGTGCCCTTCACCGCGCGCACGCCGCCGAAGGATTTGACCAGCGATTCGACCACGAGAGCCGCCATCTCAGGCCCTCCCCTCGGCGCTGCGGCCGGAACCGAACCACGCGTCCGCCGCCCCCGCGATCCCCTTGGGGAAGGCCAGCACCAGAAGGATGATGATGCCGCCCAGGATCAGGCGCCAGAAATCGGTGTAGCGCACCACCTCCGTCTCCAGACCGTGGAACACGGCGGCCCCCACCAGCGGCCCGGCGATGGTCTGCACGCCGCCCATCAGCACCATGACCAGGGCATCGACCGACGCCGGCACCGACAGGAAGGTCGGGAAAACGCTGCCCTTGGCGTAGGCGTAGAGCCCGCCGGCCAGCCCGGCCATCGCCCCCGCCGCCGTGAAGGCCAGCCATTGCAGGCGCCGCACGTCCATCCCGATGGCCTCCGACCGCAGCGGGCTGTCGCGCCCCGCCCGCATGGCGTAGCCGAAGGGCGCGAAAATGGCGCGGCGCAGCATCAGCACGGCCCCCGTCACCACCGCCAGCGTCAGGTAGTAGTAGACCCACTTGGCGGAAGCCCAGGGCGCCGGCCAGACGCCGAGGATGCCGTTGTCGCCGCCGGTCACCGCCGTCCACTGGAAGGCGACGGACCAGACGATCTGCGCGAAGGCCAGAGTCAGCATGGCAAGGTAGACGCCCGACAGCCGCACGCAGAACCAGCCGAACAGCAGCGCGCCCAGACCGCCCAGGACCGGCGCCGTCACCAGCCCGGCCAGCATGCCGCCGTCCATGTGCTTGGTCAGCAGACCGGCGGCGTAGGCGCCCAGCCCGAAATAGGCGGCGTGCCCGAAGGACACCATGCCGCCCGGCCCCATCATGAAATGCAGGCTGGCCGCGAACAGCACCAGCACCAGCGTCTCCGTCAACACCACCAGCGCATACTGTCCGGCGACGACGGGAAGCAGCAGCAGCACGGCCAGCACCGCGACGCCGAACAGCTTGGCCGGCAGACCGGCCGGGCGCAGCGGCGCCTCCGGCGCGTGCGCCGCACCGCGCGCGGCGGCTGGTGGCTTGCCGAGCAGGCCGTAGGGCCGCACGACCAGCACCACCGCCATGACCAGGAACACCAGCACCAGCGTGATCTGCGGGAAGATCAGGATGCCGAAGGCCTGGAGCTGGCCGATGAGGAGGGCGGCGAGGAAGGCGCCCATCAGGCTACCCATGCCGCCAACCACGACGACGACGAACGCCTCGACCACCATGGACACGTCCATCTGCAGGTTGACCGCCTCGCGCGGGACCTGAAGCGCACCACCCAGTCCGGCCAGCGCGCAGCCGACGAAGAGCACCGAGGTGAACAGGCGCCGCTCGTTGACGCCGAGCGCGCCGGTCATCTCGCGATCCTGGGTGGCGGCGCGCACCAGCGTACCCCAGCGCGTCCATTTGAACAGCAGCAGCAGCAGCGCCAGCACCACCGGCCCCAGAACGATCAGGAAGACGTCGTATTGCGGGAAGGCCTGGCCCAGGATGCGCACGCGACCCTCCAGCCCCGGCGCCCGCGGCCCCAGCAGATCCTCCGGCCCCCAGATGGTGAGCGCCAGATCCTGGATCACCAGCACCACCCCGAAGGTGGCGAGGAGCTGGAACAGCTCCGGCGAGCGGTAGAGGCGGCGCAGCAGCACCATCTCCATCACCACGCCGATCACGCCGGCGGCCAGCGCCGCCGCCACGATCCCGCCCCAGAAGCCGGCGAAGCCGCCGACGACATCGGACACCGTGTACGCCATGTAGGCGCCCAGCATGTAGAAGGAGCCGTGCGCGAAGTTCACGATCCGGGTGACGCCGAAGATGATCGACAGCCCCGACGCGACCAGGAACAACGTCGCGGCCTGCGCCAGACCGCTCATGAACTGCGTGACGTAGAAACCCAAGACGTGGACTCCTGGCGGCCTACTGGGAAAGTCATGCACAGCGCCCCCACCCAACCCTCCCCCACTTCGCTCTCGGCGAAGCGGAGCTTCGCCTGACGCCGCCAGCGCAAGCTGCGCTTGCGCGAGAGGCGGGGGAGGGCTTCGACACTCCCTCCCCCGTCGAAGATGGGGGAGGGTCGGGGGGGGCCGGGAGCCGGCGCTTCCGTCCGGACCGCCGTCACTCCTTCGGACGGCGCTTCGCGACCTCGTCGTCCGCCGGCAGGTACTTGGCGCCGTCGGCGTAGCGCCAATCGACCATCACGCCCTTGCCGCCCTTCAGCGCGACCTTGCCGACATAGGCGCCCATGGTCGCCTGATGGTCGATGGCGCGGAAGGTCACCGGGCCCAGCGGGCTGGTGATGTTCAGGCCCTTCATGGCGTCCACCAGCTTCTCGGTGTCGGTGGATCCCGCCTTCTCGATGGCGGCGGCGAGCGCCTGGAAGGTCGAGTAGCCAACGATCGAGCCGAGGCGCGGGTAATCGTTGAAGCGCTTCATGTAGGCGTCGCGGAACGCCTTGTGCTCGGGGGTGTCGACCTGCTCCTGCGGGTAGCCGGTGACGATCCAGCCCTCCGGCGCCTCGCCCTTCAGCGGGTCGAGGTATTCCGGCTCGCCGGTCAGCAGGCTGACGACGGCGCGGTTGTCGAACAGGCCGCGGGTGGTGCCCTCGCGCACGAACTTCGACAGGTCGGGGCCGAAGGTGACGTTGAAGATGGCGTCGGGGTTGGCGGCGTTCAGCGCCTGCACGGTGGAGCCGGCGTCGATCTTGCCCTGCGCCGGCCACTGCTCCGACACGAACTCCACGTCCGGCCGCTTGGCCTTCAGCAGCGCCTTGAAGGAGGCGACGGCCGACTGGCCGTATTCGTAGTTGGGGGCAACGGTGACCCAGCGCTTGGCGGGCAGCTTGGCCGCCTCCTCCACCAGCATCGCCGCCTGCATGTAGGTGCTGGGGCGCAGGCGGAAGGTGTAGCGGTTGCCCTTCTCCCAGGTGACGGCGTCGGTCAGCGGCTCGGCGGCGATGAACAGCGTCTTGTTGCGCGCCGCGAAGTCCGACACGGCAAGCCCGATGTGCGAGAAGAAGGTGCCGGCCAGCGCCACGACCTTCTCGGAGTTCACCAGCTCGCTGGCGATGCGGACGGCGTCCTCCGGCTTGCCGCTGTCGTCGCGGGAGACGACCTCGAGCTTGCGGCCGCCGAGCAGCCCGCCCTTGGCGTTGACCTCCTCCACCGCCAGCTCCCAACCATTGCGGTAGGGGATGGTGAAGGCGGGAAGGCCGGTGTAGCTGTTGATCTCGCCGATGCGGATCGGGTCGGCCGCCCATGCGGTCGTCGCCGTCGCGGCCAGCACCGCCCCCAGAACGGCGCTTTTCGCCGTGCGCGCAAACCGGTTCATCGCGTCTCTCCTGTCGTCGTCAACCCGAATGGTGGGCGCAAACGGTTCAGCGCAACCCGTCCTCGCCCTTGACCTGATCCTTGGTCAGGCCGCCCACGCGGGGCAAGGGCCGACCGCTGTCGGTGACCGCCACCGCCAGCAGGATCTCGTTCGCCCGTGGCGCATCGGGCACGCGCACCTCGATGGCGTCGAAATGGCTGCGCACATAGGCGGCATCCTTGTGCCCCAGCGGCACGTCGATGGCCGTGCCGAGGCCCCCCATCTTCTTCGCCGAGGGGATGAGGGCCGCCCCCTTGCCCAGCGTGGACCGAATCGGGGTGCCCAATTTGGGGTGCAGCATGGCGGCGGCGTGCTCCAGCTCACCGGCCTCGCCGACGATGGCGGCCTTGCCGTAGCTCTCCGCCCGCGACCCGTCGATGCCCAGCGCCTCCAGGCAGCGGCCGGTCAGCATGCCGCCCAGATCCTCGCTCAGCGCCACCAGCGGCGACAAGTCCTCCGCGTAGCGGCCGGCGAAGGGGTTCTCGACCACGGCGATGGCGACGGCCCGGCGGGAGGGGGGATCCACGTCCCGTCCCATCTCGCGCCGCACCTCGTCGACGATGGTCACCAGCTTGCGTATCGCGCCCGTCATCGCAGCCCGTCCTCCCCCTTGATCTCGTGCGCCTGGAGCCCGCCGATGCGCGCGTGCACGCGCCCGCCGCGGGTCATCACCAGCGCATACACCAGCTCGTCCGCGGCAGGCGCCCCGGGCACCCCGACCTCCATCGCGTCGTAATGCGTGCGCACGTAGGACGCGTTCACGTGGGTGATCGGCACGTCCAGCCGGCAGCCGGGGCCGCCCACCTTCTTGGTCGAGGGCACGATGGCCTTGGCCCCGCCCAGCACCTCGCGCATCGCGTAGCCGCCGGGGACGTGCCAGAGGGCCCCATGCTCGATCTCGCCGGCCGAGCCCACGATGGCACCCTTGCCGTAGCCCTCGATCGTCGCCGGATCGCCGCCCATGGCGGTCAGCAGGCGCTGCGCCATCTCCACCCCGACCGGGTTCAGCGCCTCCATCATCGGCAGGATGTCGGCCACGTAGCGGCCGGCGTAGGGGTTGCGCAGCACGGCGCAGATCGCCCCCCGGCGCGGCGGCACCGCGGCCGGCGGGCCGCCCTCGTGAAAGATGTCCTCCACCGTCAGGTGGATACGCCGCACCTCGATCATGCCGCCTCCCGGTTCTTATCCGTCATCAGGCCGGGCAGCGGCCCGACCACCCGCACAGCGCCGGCCAGCACCAGCACCGCGCCCCAGATCAATCCTTCGGTGCGCAGACGTTCGGCCACACGGACGCCATTGTCCAGCGCCGCGCGCACGGCCGCATCCGGAAGCGCCCCGACCGCGACCGTCACCAGCCGCTCGCCCAGGTCGCTGTCGTCCTTCACCGCGCGTGCCGGCAGCCGCATCACCGCCGGGTGCGCCACATCGATCGCGTTCGCCACCATGGTGGCCGCCGCGTCGGCCTCGGCCGCCGACCGCGCCAGCACGGTGGCCGCGTCGGCAATGCCAAGGCTCTGGCTGCGCCCGCGCCAGCCGGAGGTGGCGACCCCGCGCACCGGCAGGGCGGCGGTGAGGGGGAAGGTACCGTCCATCCAGACAGCCCTCTCCCCCCCGGGGAGAGGGTTGGGTGAGGGGGAAAGGCCCCTCATGCCGCCACGCGCGGGGAACAGTGGCGTTTCCCCCTCACCCCGACCCTCTCCCCGGGGGGGGGAGGGGGTGGCAACCCCCACCGTCAGCGTCTCCCCGTCAGTCAGATGCAGGGCGATGTCGCCGCCGTTGTTGACCGAGGCGCGGCGCACGCGCGGCGCGGCGGCCAGGATCGCCGCCAGGATCTCGTCGGCGACCGCCCCGGCGACAGCGGCCATCGGCGTGATGAAGACCTCGCGGTGCGGCCAGCAGGCGGCCAGCATGCGCCGCGCCACCGGCCCGGCCAGCGGCGGCGGCTCCGCGCCCAGCGGCGCGCGCAGCAAGGCCAGCTCCCCGCACAGGGTCGGCAGGATGTCGGCGAAGCGCGCCACCGCCGCCGCGTAGGCGGCGCGCACCTCCCACACCCCGCCGTCCACGGCGACGATCAGGTCGATCGGCCCGTGCTGGAGGTGCAGCCGCCCGTCGGGCAGCGTTGCGGCGAGGGGGCCGCTCATCGCCCCGGCTCCTGCAATGGCCATGGATTGGCGGCGTGCCAGCCGGCCAGCCGCATGCGGTCGGCGGACGCCACGTCCCCGATGGAGCGCACGCGGTCCATGTGGCCGCCGAGTGCGGCGTAATCGTCCAGCCGCAGCGTGAACTCGATGGGCGCCACGATGGCCGGGGTCGGGACATGGCCGAAGGAGTTGGCGGGCATGCGCAGCACGTCCACCATCACCGTGATGCCGCCGCCCGGCCACACATACACCGGCGCCCCGCCGCAGGTGACGCGGGTCAGCGTGTCGCGCACGGAGCGGGTGAGGCGTACGGGATTGCTGGTCACCCCCGCCCGCAGGCTGCCGCCGGCCCCGCCCATGAACAGGACGGTCGATAGCGCCGGCTCGCAATTCTCGCCGATGCGCTCCACCACGTCGCGCACGGGGGCCGGCATCTCCGTCGGCACCGGGCGGAGCTGGTTGTCCAGCACCGCCCACAGCGAATCCTCGCCGGTGGTGGACACCATCAGCAGCCGCATGCCGGGCCGCGCGAGCTTGGGGTCGATGCTGTCGATGATGGTCAGCGGGTCGGTCACGTCGGTGCCGCCCCAGCCGGAGCCCGGCTCGGCCACCTGGAAATAGCGGCCGGGGGTGGAGCGCCGCCCGCGCACGCGGATGCCGGCCGGGGCCATGCCCAGGAACTTGCCGGCCTGATGCTCGGTCAGCACGCCGGTGATGTGGTCGTCCACCACGATCACCTCGTCGACATGGCCGTGCCACTGCTGGGCGAACATGCCGATGGTGGCGCTGCCGCAGCCGACCCGCATGCGGTGCTCCAGCTTCCCGTCGATCACCGGCGGCTGGCCGGCCTGCACGGTCAGGCTGGCGCCGCCATCGACGGTCAGCTCCACCGCCCCGCCGTTGCACAGCGCCAGCAGCGTGTCGCAGGCGACCACGCCCTCCTTCTTGCTGCCGCCGGTCAGGTGGCGCACACCGCCCAGCGCCAGCATCTGCGAGCCGTACTCGGCGGTGGTGACATGGCCGACCTGCTCGCCCTTGCAGCGCACGGCGGCCTGCTCGGGGCCGACGAAACGGTCGGTGTCGATCTTCACCTTGACGCCGCAATAGCTGAAGATCCCCTCCGTCACCACGGTGACGAGATCCACCCCGTCGACATTGGACGACACGATGAAGGGCGCCGGCTTGTAGTCGGGGTAGGTGGTCCCCGCCCCGACGCCGGTGACGAACAGCGAGCCGCTGTCGATGGGGTTGCCGGTCCATTCCTTGGCCAGGAATGGCACCATGGCGCCGTTCTGGTCGATGGTCCGGCTTGCCAGCACCACCGGGTCGATGCGGGTGAGCTGCCCGCCCTCGTTGGCGTAGCGGTCGCAGGCCCCGGTCTTGCCCGGCCGGATGCGGCAGAGCACCGGGCAGGCGTCGCAGGTGACGATATCAGTCGCGGCGGTTTCGGTAAGCGTGGTCGTCATGGGCGGACACCTGCGGCTTTCAACGCGGCGCGCACGCGGTCGGGCGTCGCCGGCACGCGGGTGATGCGCACGCCGGTGGCGTGGTGGATGGCGTTCAGGATGGCGGGGGCGGTGGGGATCAGCGCCGGCTCGCCGATGCCCTTGGCCCCGTACGGGCCCAGCGGCTCGCGGTCCTCGATGAGGATGCAGTGGATGTCCGGCACGTCGCCCACGGTGGGGATCAGGTAGTCGTGCAGGTTCTCCGTCCGCCCCGGCACATACTCCTCCATCAGGGCGAGGCCGAGGCCCTGGGCGACGCCGCCCTGGATCTGCCCCTCCACCTGCAACGGGTTCACCGCGCGCCCGACATCGTGGGCGGCGACGATGCGCAGCACCCGCACGGTGCCGAGCTCAACATCCACCTCCACCTCCGCCATCTGGGCCGCGAAGCCGTAGGTGGCGTAGGGGATGCCCTGCCCGTCCGCGTCCAGCGGGCTGGTCGGCGGGTCGAACTGACCGCGGCCGGTCAGCACGTCGCCGTTGGCGTCGCGCTCCAGCTCGGTCAGGCGCAGGCTGCGTTCCCCGGCGGCGTCGCGCACGGTGACCCGCCCGTCGCCGAAGCCCAGCACCGCGTCCGGCCCGGCGTTCAGCCGGCGCAAAAGCTGCCCGCGCAGATCCAGCCCGGCCAGCTCCGCCGCCTTGCCCGACACGAAGGTCTGGCGCGACGCCGAGGTCTTGCCGGCGTCCTCGCACAGATCGGTGCAGCCCATCAGCACGTCGATGCCATCAATCGGCACGCCCAGCGCGTCGGCGACGATCTGCGCCATGATGGTGTTGGAGCCTTGGCCGATATCGACCGCGCCGTTGTAGAGCGTCACCCGCCCGTCCGGCTTCAGCCCGATCCGCATGGCGGACGGGTTGGACAGCGAGGTGTTGCCGATCCCGTACCACATGCAGGCGATGCCCACGCCGCGGCGGGTGACGCCGCCATCGGCGTTGGCCGCCACCGCCGCGGCTCGCGCCTCCGCCCAGGGGCCGCGCAGCGCGTCCAGGCAGGCGGCGAGCCCGCAGCTCGCTTCCAGCCGCTGCCCGGTCGCGGTCGGCTGGCCGGGGCGGATGGCGTTGATGTGGCGGAATTCCAGCGCATCCATGCCGAGCGTCGCGGCCAGCTCGTCCATCAACGCCTCGCCGGCGATGGACGCCTGCGGCACGCCGAAGCCGCGGAAGGCGCCGGCCGGCGGGTCGTTGGTCAGCAAAGCCCGGCTCAAGGCCCGCACGCCGCCGGTGACGTGGTAGGGACCGGTCGCGTGCACCGGCACCCGGTTCGCCACCGTCGGCCCCCAGGACGCGTAGGCCCCGGTGTTGAAATCCCCGGCGAAATCATAACCGGTCAGCCGGCCGTCGGCGTCCGCCGACGCCTTGGCGGTGATGCGGGCGGGGTGGCGCTTGGTGGTGGACGCCATGGATTCGGGTCGCGTGTAGACGCAGCGCACCGGCCGCCCGAGCCGCCAGGCCGCCAGCGCGATCAAGGGCTGCACCGACAGGTCCAGCTTGCCGCCGAAGCCGCCGCCGACCGCGGTCGGCACGATGCGCACGGCGTCCAGCGGCAGGCCGAGCACGGCGGCCACATCCTCCCGGTCCATGCCGGGGCTCTGGGTGCAGGCCACCACCTCGATGCGGTCGCCGACGCGCTGCGCGTAACCGGCCTCCGGCTCGATGTAGGCGTGCTCGACGAAGCTGGTCTCCACCGCAATGGACGCGGTGGCCGCGGCGCCGGCGAAGGCGGCCTCCACGTCGCCGCGCACCACCCGGCCGCGCACCAGCAGATTGTCGGGCTTCTCCGCATGCACCGCCGCACCGGTGCCAGCCTGGGCCGCGGTGAAGGTGACGGGCTCCAGCGCCTCCCACAGGATGGGCAGCACGTCGTCGGTCAGCGCCTCGATGGTGGCACGGTCGCCGACCAGCGCCAGCACCGCCTCGCCGCGGTAGCGCGCTTCCCCCTCGGCCAGCACCGGCTGGTCCTTGATGTGGGGCATGACGCCGTAGCGGTTGAAGGGCACGTCGGCCGCCGTCAGCACGGCGGCCAGCCCCGGCCACGCCGCGCGCAGCGCCGTCAGATCGCCGATGGTGAAGCGCGCCCGCGCGTACGGGGAGCGTACGGCGCGCAGCCACAGCGCGTCGGCCGGGGCCACGTCGTCGCCGTAGCGCTCGCGCCCCGTCAGCTTGGCCAGACCGTCCGTCTTGGCGATGGCCGCCCCCACCGCCGCACCCGCGCGCGGCACCACGGCGTCGAGCACCGGGTCCGCGGCGCGCAGCACCGCGTCCACGATCTTGCGGTAGCCGGTACAGCGGCAGAGCACGCCCCCCAGCGCGTCCTCGACCTCCCGACGGTCGGGCCGCGCGGTGCGCTCCAGCAGCGCCGTGGCCGCCATCAGCATGCCGGGGGTGCACACCCCGCACTGCGCCGCCCCGGCGTGGTGGAAGGCGCGCTGGAGCCGGCGCGTGGCGTCCGCCTCCTCCAGCCCCTCCACCGTGCGCACGCGCCGCCCCGCCACCTGGGCGGCGGGGACGAGGCAGGCGCACACCGGCTCGTCGTCCAGCAGCACCGTGCAGGCGCCGCAGTCGCCGGCGTTGCAGCCGACCTTGGTGCCGGTCAGGCCGAGATCGCCGCGCAGCACGTCCGACAGCCGCCGGCCGGGCGGCACGGCGACGCTCTGCGGCCGGCCGTTCAGGGTGAAGGCGATGTCGGTCGTGTCGTCGGCCGGGATGGCGAAACGGGTGGTCATGGCCCCTCCACGAGCTGGGCGATGGCGCGGCGGACGAGGGTGAGGGCGGCGTCGCGGCGGTAGTCGGCGGACGCGCGCACGTCGTCGATGGGTGTCAGGGCCGACAGGTGGTCGGGGCGCACGCGGTCGGCCAGCCCGCGGCTGACCGGCACGCCGACCAGCTCCGTCTCCAGCGCCGTCAGTCGCAACGGCACGGCGCTGCACGCGCCGACCGCCACCCGCAGCCGTCCGACCGTGCCGTCCGCCGCCGGCTCCAGCACCGCCGCCACCATGGCGATGGAGATGACGAGGTAGGCGCGCGCTCCCAGCTTCAGGAACACCGAGCGGGCGCCCGGCGCACAGTCCGGTACGAACAGGCCGGTCACCATCTCGTCCGGCCGGCGCACCGTGCGGCGGTTGCCGGTGACGAAATCGCCAACCGGCACCCGGCGCCCCCCCTCGGCCGAGGCCAGCTCGACCACCGCGTCGAGCGCCAGCAGGTTGGGCGTGCCGTCGGCGGCGGGCGATGCGTTGCACAGGTTCCCAGCCAGCGTGCCGGTGTTCTGGATCTGGATGCCGCCCACCCGACGGGCCGCGTCCTTGTAGCCGTCGAACCAGGGGGGAAGGTCGGCGCGCACGAGGTCGGTCCAGGTGGCGAGCGCCCCCAGCCGGTGGCCGCCGTCCTCCGCCGAAATCCGCCGCAGCTCACGCAGAGCGCTGACGTCCAGCACATCCTCGGTCAGCGGCCGGCCGATGCGGGCCGGGTACACGTCCGTACCCCCTGCGACAACCAGCAGCGGTGACGCCGCCAGCAGGTTGAGCGCAGCATCCACCTTCTCGGGCCTGTGGAACCGTCCCATGCCTCTCCCGCCCGGCCGTTGCGCGGCCATTGTGTGTGTACATATACGATCCGCCGTGATATGCATGGTTGTCAAGCGGATTTCGCATAGCGGAGTGTGCCCATGACCACCACCGCGCTGGCGCTTGGTTTTGGCCTGACGTTTCGTGATCTCTACGGGCGGGAGGGGCTGGCGGCCGTCGATGCCGCCTTCCTCGACCGGCTGCGCTCCACCGATGCGGCGCTTGCCGATGCGCTGATCGCGGCGCGCTCCGCCCCCGACTCGCTCGACGCCAAGGCGGAGAGCGCGCTGCTGCTGGACCTCGCCCGCCCGCTGGAGGATTTCCTGGGTGAGCTGTTCGGCATCGGTGACGCCCTGACGGGCCTGCGCGACCGCCACCACGCGCTGGCCGCCCTCTACAGGGTCAAGCGCCTGTTCGTGCAGCGCCGCGCCGCCAAGGCGGTGAAGCCGGACGCCGCCGCCGGCCTGGACGGCGCCGCCCTGGCCGCGGCGCTGGAGGGCTGGACCGGCGCCCCGCTGGACGAGCTGTCCTTCGCCCACGCGGCCGAAGGCTGGATGGCGGACGAGGCCGCGAACGCCGAGCGGCTCGACACCGCCGCCCGCTACGCCGCCTGGGCCTTGTACGCGCCGGACGGCTGGGCGAAGCACGGCGACGGGCTGCTCTTCCAGATCCCCCACAAGACCGACCCGGAGCATCTCGTCGAACTGGTGACGGAGGAGCGGCACGGCGCACCGACCTTCCGCTGCGCCGACGGGCACCGGCGCAACCGCGAGGGCTTCGGCCTCACCGACGCTGGCACCGACCTCGCCGGCGCGCTGGATGAGGCGAACTACTGCATCTGGTGCCACAACCAGGGCAAGGACAGCTGCTCCAAGGGTCTGCCCGACCGTAAGGCCGGCGGCTTCGCCCGCAGCCCCTTCGGCGTGCCGCTCGCCGGCTGCCCGCTGGAGGAGCGCATCTCCGAGATGCACAGCCTGAAGGCCGAGGGCGTGCCGGTCGGCGCGCTGGCGGTGGCGGTCGTCGCCAACCCGATGATCGCCGGCACCGGCCACCGCATCTGCAACGACTGCATGAAGGCCTGCATCTACCAGAAGCAGGAACCGGTCGACATCCCGCAGGCGGAGACGCGCACGCTGAAGGACGTGCTGGAGCTGCCCTGGGGCTTCGAGATCTACAGCCTGCTCACCCGCTGGAACCCGCTGGACCTCCGCCGCCCGCTGCCGCGCCCGGACAGCGGGCGCAAGGTCCTGGTGGTGGGGCTCGGCCCCGCCGGTTTCACGCTGGCGCACCATCTGATGAACGACGGGCACAGCGTCGTCGGCATCGACGGGCTGAAGATCGAGCCGCTGCCCGCCGACCTGTCCGGCGTACGGCCCGACGGCACCCGCGTGCCCTTCCGCCCCGTCCGCGACGTGGCCGAGCTGTACGAGCATCTGGGCGAGCGCACCATGGCCGGTTTCGGCGGGGTGGCCGAGTACGGCATCACCGTGCGCTGGAACAAGAATTTCCTGAAACTGATCCGGCTGCTGCTGGAACGCCGGGCGGCGATGACCATGGTCGGCGGCGTGCGCTTCGGCGGCACGCTCTCCATCGACGACGCCTTCGCCATGGGCTTCGACCATGTTGCGCTCTGCATGGGGGCCGGGCGGCCGACCGTGGTGCCGATGGCGAACGGGCTGGCGCGCGGGGTGCGGCAGGCGTCGGACTTCCTGATGGCGCTGCAACTGACCGGTGCCGCCAAGCCCGACAGCCTGGCGAACCTCCAGGTGCGCTTGCCGGTGGTGGTCATCGGCGGCGGCCTGACCGCCATCGACACCGCCACCGAGGCGCTGGCCTACTACCCGGTGCAGGTGGGCAAGTTCCTCGACCGCTTCGAGACGCTGTGCGACGCCATGGGGGAGGCCGCCGTGCGCGCCGGCTGGACGCCGGAGGAGACGGAGACGGCGGAGGAGTTCCTGGCCCACGCCCGCGCCATCCGGCGGGAGCGGGTGCAGGCGATGGCGGAGGGTCGGCCGGCCGACATCGGCGCACTGCTGGCCGGCTGGGGCGGGTCCACCGTCGCCTACCGCCGCCGACTGATCGACAGCCCGTCCTACACCCTGAACCACGAGGAGGTGGCGCACGGGCTGGCCGAGGGCATCCGCTTCCTGGAATGCGTCACCCCGCGCGGGGTGGAGATCGACGCCGCCGGCCACGCGATGGCCATCCACCTCGTGCACAACCCCGCCGGCCCCGACGGGGTGGTGGCCCCGGCCGGCATCGGCGTCACCCTGCCCGCCCGCACGATCCTGGTCGCCGCCGGCACCCAGCCCAACACGGTGCTGGCGCGGGAGGAGCCGGGCTGGGTCAAGCTCGACGGCCGCTGTTTCCAGGCGGTGGACGCCGACGGCAACCCGGTCACCCCGGAGAAATCCGCCAAGCCGGCAGTGCCGCAGGTGCTGATGACGCGCACGCCGGACGGCCGCTTCGTCAGTTTCTTCGGCGACCTGCACCCCTCCTTCGCCGGCAACGTGGTGAAGGCGATGGGCGGGGCCAAGCAGGGCTATCCCACCGTCACCCGCGTGATGGGCACGGTGGAGCCGACCGCCGTCACCGCCGCCGACCTCGCCGCGCGGATCAACGAGGAGCTGCGCCCGGTGGTGCACCGGGTGGAGCGGCTGACCCCCACCATCGTGGAGGTGGTGGTGAAGGCCCCCGCCGCCGCCCGCCGATTCGAGCCGGGCCAGTTCTACCGTTTGCAGAATTTCGAGACGTTGGCCCCGAAGGCGCTCGGCACGACGCTCGCCATGGAGGGGCTGGCGCTGACCGGCGCCTGGGTGGACAAGGAGGCCGGGCTGCTGTCGATGATCGTGCTGGAGATGGGCGGCTCCTCCAGCCTGTGCGCGCATCTCAAGCCCGGCGAGCCGGTGGTCGTCATGGGGCCGACGGGTGCCCCCACCGAGGTCCCGGCGGGGGAGACGCTGATGCTGGTCGGCGGCGGGCTCGGCAACGCCGTGCTCTTCTCCATCGGGCAGGCGGCCCGCGCCAAGGGCTGCCGCGTCGTCTACTTCGCCGGCTACAAGGCTTTGGCCGACCGCTACAAGGTCGAGCAGATCGAGGCCGCCGCCGACCGCGTGGTGTGGGCCTGCGACGAGGCGCCGGGCTTCGCCCCCTCCCGCCCCGGCGACGCCACCTTCACCGGCAACATCGTGGAGGCCATCCGCGCCTACGCCGCGGGCGAGCTGGGGCCGGTGGACATCCCGCTGTCGGAGGTGGACCGCATCGTCGCCATCGGCTCCGACCGGATGATGGCCGCGGTGGGGCGTGCCCGCCACGGCGTGCTGAAGCCCTTCCTCAAGCCCGGCCACGCCGCCATCGGCTCCATCAACAGCCCTATGCAGTGCATGATGAAGGAGGTCTGCGCCCAGTGCCTGCAACGGCACCTGGACCCGGCGACGGGGAAGGAAAGCATCGTCTTCTCCTGCTTCAACCAGGACCAGGAGCTGGACCGCGTCGATTTCGACAATCTGAATCAACGCTTGAAGCAGAACGCGGTGCAAGAGAAGCTGACCGTCCGCTGGATCCGCCACTGCCTCGCGGCAACGGCCCCGGCGGACACGACGCACTGACGGGATGCCGCCGATGCCGGACGCCGACCGCCTACCCGTACCCGACGACCCGTCCAGGGCCGAGCGCCCGGGCATCGACGGTTACGTGCTGGAGGACCAGATCGGCCACGTCATGCGCCGCGCCTTCCAGCGCCACGCCGCCATCTTCGCCGAGGGCATCGAACCATCCGGCCTGACGCCCATGCAGTTCGCGGTGATGGTCAAGCTCTACGAGCTGGGGCCGCAGTCGCAGAACCATGTCGGCCGTCTGTCCGCCATGGACGCCGCCACCATGATGGGCGTCATCCGCCGCCTTCTCGAACGCGGCTGGGTCGCCCGCACCCCCGACCCCGCCCACGCGCGGCGCCTGCTGCTGACCCTGACCGAGGACGGCGAGGCCGTCATCGCCAAGGCCCTGACCGCCGCCCGCCGCATCACCGCCGAGACGCTGGCCCCGCTGAGCGAGGAGGAGCGGGGGGTGCTGCTGGGGTTGTTGAAGCGGCTGACGTGAGAGCTATTGTCCGGATTCCCTCAGAGGCGGCTTGACAACCATCAACGTGTGCTTCCGTATCCCTGAGACCACCTCTGCGAAGAATGCGGAGAGCCATTTTCCTCAAGAGCTTATCGCTTGGCTTGGTTCCCCTGTCCGGCCAGGGACGGCGAAAAGTGTCTGCGAACGAGCTTTCTTAACTTGGGCTGCAAGGCGCGCTATGGGCAACCAAAAGGGAATGGTACGGCCCTTCTACAAATGATCTGGACTGCACCTTGATCGGGTACATCGTCGTTGGCCCGGCGGTCGGGATCTGTTACAATTTGGGTAAGTTCAATGGCGGCTCTGATGCACTTACGCGGTAAACCATACAATAAGGGCTTGGGAATGGTGTACGTTCCATACCAACCGACAGGTGGGCCGCTGCACGAGAGGTTTCCAGAGCTACACCATTACACCAATTGGAGTGGTCTTTCAGGAATATGGAATAGTCAAACTATTTGGGCGTCGCGAGCTGATTGCCTGAATGATACAACGGAGATAAAGCATTTCAGCGACCCCTTCTTTACTGAAATTCAGAGGATGATTTATAAGCTTCTGAAAGAACAACCGAACTATGAAAAAGAGATTAAGGAATTTGTTGCGGAATCAAGGGGGCCTGCAATTGCATCTCGAAACGCAACCAATCAGATAAGAGACGTTTTTTCCAAACATATTCTTGGACTTAATGGCGGGAATGGAGTGATAAGCCTACCTTTTATTGTATCGCTTTGTGCTCATGGCGCGAGTCGGGAATACGAGGTAAAGAATGGATTGCTGAGTCAATGGCGAGGCTACGGAGGGATTGAGCGATATTGTATCGTGTTCGATACATTCGAGCTACAAAGGGTGATTTGTTCGGAAATGACTACGGGCCGGTATCAAGGACTTATAATGGATAAAGTAAAATATAACATGAACGACGCTCAATTCTTGAAAGAAAACTCCGAATTGATCAATGCGATTTGCGAAATCTGGATAAATCGGGAGCATGAGAACGAAAGAAAGATGCTGAAGGTTGTGTCATCGTTTCCAAGTATGGCTTCAACTCTTAAGCATCGCGCATTTGAAGAAGAGCAAGAAGTTCGTATTATTGCCTATCCTTTTACGGAGGAGTTCGTTAATAGATATTATTCAACCAACTCGAGGGATTCGCGTGTTTTCGCCAAAGAAATTTATGTCAGAGAACGAGAGGACGGAGAGAGAAAAGGTGAGAAAATACATTATCTGAAGCTATTTGCCGAGATGCGAGAAGTCCGCCAGCTTCCCATCCGACGGATCATTGTTGGCCCCTCTTTTCGAAAGAATGATCTGAAAAATAAAGTGCGCGATCTGGTCGGAAATTCTCTCGAAATCACAGTATCTGATACCCCGTTCATAGGTTGAATATTTCGATCTGGTTAATTTCATAAGTATTGATATAGGTACTCCTACCCCCCCGTCCCCAGCCCCGCCGCGGTCGCCGCCGGCCGTGGCGTCGACGCCACGGTGCCGGCCCCCGGCCGGCCTGGCGCGGCGTCCAGCAGCTTGAGCGCGCGGGCGAAGGGCTGGTCGGTCGCCACGTCCGGGATCCCGGCGGTGGTCAGGGTCGGGCTTTCCGGCCCGTCCACGATCACGTCGGGGGCGATGCCGATCTGGTGGATGGCGTGGCCGGCGGGGGTCTGGTAGCGGGCGACGGTCAGCTTGAGGGCGCTGCCGCCCGGCATCGGGTAGATGTTCTGGATCACGCCCTTGCCGAAGCTCTTCGATCCCACCAGCACGGCGCGGCCATGGTCCTGCAGGGCGCCGGCCAGGATCTCGGCGGACGACGCGCTGCGGTTGTTGATCAGCACCACCAGCGGCGCCTCGCCGCTCTCGTCGCCGGGGCGGGCGGTGTGGACGCGGCTGGCGGAGCCGTCGCGCGCGACCGAGGTCAGGATGGTGCCGCCGCCGAGGAAGGCGTCGGCCACATCCACCGCGGCGCGCACCAGCCCGCCGGGGTTGTCGCGCAGGTCCAGCACGATGCCGCGCAGCCCCGCACCACCGCCGGCCCGCAGCGCCGCCAGCGCCTCGCCGACGCCGGGGTAGGTGCGGCGGTCGAAGCGATTGATGCGGATGTAGCCGACACGGCCCGCCATGCCCCAGCGCACCGACGGCACCGTCATCGAGGCGCGCGCGACCATCAGCTCGATCAGGGCCGGCGCCCCGGCCCGCTCCAGCGTCAGACGCACCGGCACCCCGTCCCGCCCACGCACGAGCCGGCCGATCTCGGCGATGTCGAGGGACCCCACCAGCCGCCCCTCCACCTGCACCAGCGCGTCGCCGGTGCGCATCCCGGCCTTGTCCGCCGGCGAGCCCGGCAGCACCTCCGACACCCGCACGCGCTCGCCCTCCTTGCGGTAGCGGATGCCGATGCCCGTCATCTCGCCGCGCGTCTCCGCGTCGAGCTGCTTCACGTCGGCGGGGTTCAGGTATTTCGAATAGCGGTCGCGCTCGGCCATGGCGGCGATGGCGATCTCGGCGAGCTGCCGGTCGCTCATCGGCTCCAGATAGCTGCCGCGGATGCGGCGCAGCGCCTTGGTGAACAGCTCCACCGCCTCGGCCTCGCCGAAGGGGGCGGCCTCCTCGGCCGCGACGGTCTGCGCCCGCAGCGCCGCGGGTGCCACCCCCGTCAGCGCGAGGGCAAGACACAGGGCGGCGACGGGCGCGGTCGGCGTCATGGGCGGAGGGCTCCGGATGCGCCGGGCGGTGACGGAACCCGACGCTTTGGTCAGGATGCTGATGATATGTGAACGCACGGTTAACCATCAGCGTGGCCGTACGCGCGCCCCACGGCGCCTGCGCGCTTCCCCGCCGGTGCAACCCTGCCGTATCATGCGCGAAACACGACGACGCCTCACCGGGGGGAGGACGCAGGATGCGGCTGGACGGGGACTATGATTACGTGGTGGTCGGCGGCGGTTCGGCCGGCTGCGTGCTGGCGAACCGGCTGTCGGCGGACCCGTCGGTGACCGTGCTGCTGCTGGAGGCGGGGGGCGAGCCGAACTGGATCTGGTTCCACGTCCCGGTCGGCTATCTCTACTGCATGAACAACCCGCGCGCCGACTGGTGCCTGTCCACCGAGGAGGAGCCGGGCCTGAACGGCCGCGCGCTGAAATACCCGCGCGGCAAGGTGCTGGGCGGCTGCTCGGCCATCAACGGCATGATCTACATGCGCGGGCAGGCGGCCGACTACGACCACTGGCGCCAGCTCGGCAACCGCGGCTGGGGGTGGGACGAGGTGCTGCCCTTCTTCCGCAAGTCGGAGGACCACCACGGCGGCGCCAACGCTTTCCACGGATCGGGTGGCGAATGGCGGGTGGAGCGCCAGCGCCTGCGCTGGGAAATCCTGGACGCCTTCCGCCAGGCCTGCGTGGAGGCCGGCATTCCCGCCACCGACGATTTCAACCGCGGCGACAACGAAGGGGTCGGCTATTTCGAGGTGAACCAGCGCTCGGGCATCCGCTGGACCACCGCCAAGGCCTTCCTGAAGCCGGTGCGCCACCGCCCCAACCTGCGCGTCGTCACCGGCGCCACCACCACAAGGCTGGTGCTGGAGGGGCGGCGCGCCGTCGGCGTCGAATACGAGCAGGACGGGCTGCGCCACACCGCCACCGCCCGCGGCGAGGTGATCCTCGCGGCCGGCGCCATCTCCTCGCCCGTCCTGCTCCAACGCACCGGCATCGGACCGGGGGAGCTGCTGAGCGGGCTGGGGATCGAGCCGCGGCACGAGCTGCCGGGCGTCGGCGAGAATTTGCAGGACCACCTGCAGATCCGCGGCGTCTACAAGGTCACCAACGTGCTGACCCTGAACCGGATGAGCGCCACGCTGGTCGGCAAGGCGCGGATCGGGCTGGAATACGCGCTGTTCCGCTCCGGCCCGATGAGCATGGCGCCCTCGCAACTCGGCGTCTTCACCAGGTCCGACCCGCGGCTGGCGACGGCCGACCTGGAGTACCACGTGCAGCCGTTGTCGCTGGACCGTTTCGGGGAGCCGCTGCACCCCTTCGACGCCTTCACCGCCAGCGTCTGCAACCTGCGCCCGACCAGCCGCGGCCATGTCCGGCTGCGCTCCGCCGACGTGCGGCAGACCGCGCTGATCCGCCCCAACTACCTCTCGACCGAGGAGGACCGGCGCACCGCCGTGAACGCGCTGCGGCTGACCCGCCGCATCGCCGCCCAGCCGGCGCTGTCCCGCTACCGGCCGGAGGAGTTCCGCCCCGGCCCGGCGCTCGTCAGCGACGAGGATCTGGTGCGGGCGGCCGGCGACCTCGGCACCACCATCTTCCACCCCGTCGGCACCTGCAAGATGGGCAGCGACCCGATGGCGGTGGTGGACGAGCGGCTGCGCGTGCACGGCATCGAGGGCCTGCGGGTGGTCGACGCCTCGATCATGCCGACCATCACGTCGGGCAACACCAACTCCCCGGTCATCATGATCGCGGAGAAGGCGGCGGCGATGATCCGCGAGGACCGGCTGGCGAAGGCGGAACAGCGGGCGATGGCGGCGGCGTAGCGGCCGTCAGACAGCCGCCAGCCGCGCCGCGCTGGCGGCCAGCAGGTCGTCGCAGAAGGTGCGCACGACGAGGTTGGGCTTGCCGACCGACGGCACCGCCAGCGCGATGTCGCTTTCCATGCGGTAGCGCTCGGGGTCGATGGTGCGCATGCGGCCGGCCGCCACCCACTGGGCGGCGTAATGCTCGGGCAGGAAGCCGATGAACTGGCCGGACAGGATCAGGTGCGCCTCGGCCTCCATGTTCTCGACGCTGGCCTTGTGCACCACCTGCCCCATCGCCGCGAGATCGCGGTCCAGGTTGTAGGCGCGGGCGACGTAGCGGCAGCGCTGGATGTCGGCCGGCTCGCCCGGCTTCAGGTCGAACAGCGGGTGCCCGAGTCCGCAATAGAGCAGGCTGCCCTCGGTGTAGAGCGTCTCGTAGGTGACGCCGGTGACGTGGCGCGGGAACACCCCCACCGCGACGTTCAGCCGCCCGTCCAGCAGCGCGTGGTTCAACGCCGCCGGGCGGTCGACAGCCAGCCGGATGTGCACGTCGTTGTCGCGCTGCTCGAAGCGGCGGATGGCGGCGGCGATGGGCGAGCGGGCGTCGGACACCGTGCTGTCGACCAGCCCGATGGACAGCTCGCCCACCAGCCGGCCGCGCAGCGCCGCCGTCTCGGCGCGGAATCCTTCCAGCGCCAGGAACAGGCGCTTGGTCGCCATGTGCACGCGCTCGCCCTTGTCGGTCAGGCGGAAGCCGCCGCGCCCGCGCTCGCACAGCGTCATGCCCAGACGCTGTTCCAGGTTGCTCAGATGGATGCTGAGGGTGGAGGGCGTCAGCCCCAGCTCCGCCTGCGCCCCGGCGAACCCGCCATTCTCGGCCAGCGCGTGGAACACGCGCAGGAGACGCAGGTCGATGTTATCGACATTCATGGCCCACCGTTGCCGCGACCGCGAATACGCCGGTATGGATAGCACGGATCGCGGTTCGAAGAACCCTCTCCCGCCCCCGGCGGGAGAGGGTTCTTCCCGTCACCGCTTCATGTTGCCGGCGATCACGCACATCAGTTCGAACATCAGCGTGGCGCCGACCAGCGAGGTCATGTTGCCGATGTCGAAGGGGGGCGAGACCTCGACCACGTCGGCGCCGACGATGTTCAGCCCGGCCAGCTTGCGCACCATGCGCTGCGCCTCGGCGGTGGTGTAGCCGCCGATCTCCGGGGTGCCGGTGCCGGGCGTCTGCGAGGGGTCGATGCCGTCGACGTCGAAGGAGATGTAGACCGGGCCGTCGCCGACGATGGCGCGCGCCTCGTCCATGATCTCCTCCGGCCGGCGCTCCGCGAACTCCTCGATGAAGACGATGCGGAAGCCGGCGGCGCGGGCGAAGTCGAAGTCGTTGGCGGTGCCGAGCGAGCCGCGGATGCCGATCTGCACCACCCGCTTCGGGTCCAGCAGCCCCTCCTCCACCGCCCGGCGGAAGGGCGTGCCGT
Organism: Azospirillum oleiclasticum; assembly: GCF_013423485.1. Lineage (GTDB taxonomy): Bacteria > Pseudomonadota > Alphaproteobacteria > Azospirillales > Azospirillaceae > Azospirillum > Azospirillum oleiclasticum. Next base: position 274,934 of record NZ_JABFFR010000005.1, on the reverse strand, counting down.
GGGTGTAGCGGTTGTCGCCGAAATAGCGGTCGTTGGTGTCGGAGTGGCTGTCGAAATGGATCATCCCGACCGGCCCGTCGGCGGCCAGCGCCCGCAGGATCGGCAGCGAGATCAGGTGGTCGCCGCCGGCCGTCACCGGGATGGTGCCGGCCGCCTTCAGCGTGCCGAAGAACCCGGTGATCAGCCGCAGGCTGTCCAGCACGTCGATCGGGTTGACCGGCGAATCGCCGAGATCGGCGATCCGCGCGAGGTCGTAGGGGGCGACGCCCGACGGGTGGTGCACGCGGCGCATCAGGCTCGACGCGTTGCGCATCTCGCGCGGGCCGTGGCGGGCGCCGGCGCGGTTGGTGGTGCCGCCGTCGAAGGGCACGCCGACCAGCCCGATGTCGATGCCGACGGGCGATTCGACCATCGGCAGGCGCATGAAGGTGGGCAGTCCGGCGAATCGCGGGATGCGGAAGGCGTCCTGCGGCTGCGGGTTGGGAGCGGCGTGCGTCTGTACGGAATCGGGCATGTCGGCGGGATTCGGGCGGTGGAGGGGGCGCGTCCTGCGGCCGGCGGCGATCCGCCGGCCCCGTGATCGTCCCGTGCCGCGCCGCCGCGGGGAAGCCCGTTTTCTCAAACCATGCTTGGAGAGGCGTCGAAACGATTCACTCGGTCCGGGTCCGACCTCCATCCCCGACGGGCGACCCCGCAAGACCCGGCCGGGGTCCGACACCGCCTAACCCGCCGGGATCAGGCGTAGGACCGCCCAACGGCTGAACGCTCCGGCGCGGGCGGTCTAGACCCGTTGCCGGAATTGTGGAGAGCCGCCGCCGTCGCGACCTTGAGCACGCCCGCCCCACCACATCCCGCCGGGGTCCGCACCGGACTCCGGCGGGATCGGGGCCGGCGGGATCGAGGGAGGATGGACTTGGCGACCTATGTGACCACCACCAACGTAACCGACCTGCGCCGGGTGGACATGAGCGGCTACACAGCCGTCGAGGTGAACGCCCCCGGCAGCGCCACGCTGAAGGTCACCACGGCGCAGCTTGCCGCCGGGCTGATGACCTTCCGCTCGACCGCCGAGGGCGGCGACTTCGACATGCTGGAGGTCTACGGCGAGGCCGGGGCCGAGTACGTGAATCTCTCCGGCCTGTCGACCACCGCCTTCGACCGAGTCTATGTGCACACCGAGGGCGGAAACGACGTGCTGGTCGGCTCGGCCGGCAACGACTACCTGTTCGGCCGCGAAGGCAACGACATCATGATCGCCGGCACGCGCGGCAACGACCTGCTCGCCGGCTATCACGGGGACGATCTGTTCGTCATCGGGCCGCGCAGCAACGGCAATGTCTTCGTCAACGGCTTCCAGGCCGGCAACGACGCCATCCGCATCCCCGGCGCCGACCTGTCCGGCCCGATCACCATGGGCACCGGCACCACCCTGACCGCCGGTCAGGTGCAGATCGCGCACGAGGCCAGCGGCGGCGGCTCGATCAACACCCGCGTCTATGTCGGGCTGAACACCACGCCGGGCTACGACGTCACCTTCCAGATCGACGGCCAGTGGGAGGTCGGCGACCTGCAGCTCCACGGGTCGGACATCCTGAAGGCGGGCTCGATCCCCTACGACCAGATCACCTTCGATCCGGTCGCCTACGCCGCGCGCAACGCCGACCTCTACCAAGCCTTCGGCACCGACACGCAGGCGCTCGTGGGCCACTACATCCAGTACGGCGCGAACGAGGGACGCGTCAGCACCGGCTTCGACGCCGAGGCCTACGCCGCCAACAACGCCGACCTCTTCGCGGCCTTCGGCACCGACACCAACGCCCTGGTCGGCCACTACACCCGCCACGGTCAGGCCGAGGGGCGCACCGCCACCGGCTTCGACGCCGATGCCTACGCCGCCAACAACGCCGACCTCTTCGCCGCCTTCGGCACCAACACCAACGCGCTGGTGAACCACTACATCCAGCACGGCCGCGCCGAGGGGCGCACCGCCACCGGCTTCGACGCGCTGGCCTACGCCGCCAACAACGCCGACGTCTTCGCCGCCGTCGGCACCGACGTGACGGCGCTGGTCACCCACTATGTCCAGCACGGACGGGCGGAAGGGCGCACCGCCACCGGCTTCGACGCCAACGCCTACGCGGTCCTCAACCCCGACGTCCAGGCCGCCTTCGGCACCGACGCCAACGCGCTGGTGGCACACTACGTCAACAACGGCCGCGCCGAGGGCCGGCAGGCCTGGCGCCTCACCAGCGACCCGACCGCCGCCCAGCTCGCCGCCGGCGGTATCGCCGCGGGCTGACCGGACACCGCCGCCGCCTCCCCGCTTCAGGGCAGCGGGGGCGCGGCGTCGGCGTTCGCCAGGTAGGACAGGATCATGTCGGCGATGATCCCCTTGTGCTTCGCCATCGCCGCGGCCGAGGTCAAATCCCAGTCGAAGATGGCGGAGAAGGTGTAGCGGTTCGACATGCGGAAGAAGCAGAAGGCGCTGATCATCATGTGCAGGTCGACGGGATCGATGTCGCGCGTGAACTGACCCGTCTCCCGCCCGCGCCGCAGCACCTCCCGCAGGTCGTCGATCACGCTGACGTTCAGGTTGCGGATCGAGCTCGACCGTTTCAGGTGGCGGGCGTGGTGGATGTTCTCGACCACCACCAGCCGGCTGAAGTCGGGATGGTCGTTGTGGTAGTCGAAGGTGAAGCCGATCAGCTTGCGCATCGCCTCCACCGGATCCAGGCTGGTCAGGCAGAAGGTGCGCTCGACCGAGCGGATCGAGGCGTAGACCGCCTCCAGCACCGCGATGTAGAGCCCGTCCTTGCTCCCGAAATAATAATAGATCGAGCGCTTCGTGGTGCGCGTGCGCGCCGCGATGGCGTCGACGCGCGCGCCGCTCAGCCCCTTGTCCGCGAACTCCGCGATGGCGGCCTCCAGGATGTCGCGCCGGGTGCGCTCCGGATCGCGCTTGCGCGGCTCCCCGGCGGCGCGCGGCGGGGCCGGCGGCCGGGACACCGGAAGCGCCGCCTGCGCCGCCACCGGTGACCGTACCGCTCCGCGCGGCGGCTTGCCGCGGCGCTGCCAGACCTCCCACAGCCGCGCCGGGTTGCCGCCGCCCACGGCCCGCCGCAGCGCGGTCTTGTTGACCTCCGCCCCCGCCGCCGCCAGCCGATCCCCGGCCGCCAGGATAAGTTCGTCGGTGAACTGCGGCTTGCGTGCCATCGGTCCTGCTTCGCGGGTTGGCGTCGAACTTATGAATCTACGGGTTTGCGGTTCATTGCAAGAATTTGTTTGGCCCCGGAGCGGTTTGATTGCAGGGCGGTTGGACCAATGAATCATCAGCAGTCCCGCAGAAAGTTATTGACCGAACGCACCGGTTCGTACATTTTCTCCTCAATGTTCGCACCGGCCGGTACGTTCGGCCTGCCGGAAGCGCCCGGAACCATCCGGGAAACGCGTGGAGGGAGATTGAGACGATGAATGCCGGAACGCCCGCGGAGGGCGGCCGAAGGAGCCGCACCGCCTGGGTCCTGAACGGACCGAACCTGAACCTGCTGGGCAAGCGCCAGCCCGCCATCTACGGCCACGAGACGCTGGCCGACGTGGAGGCGGAGTGCCGCCGCACCGGCGCCGAGCTGGGGCTGGAGATCGTGTTCCGCCAGAGCAATGCCGAGCACCAGATCATCGACTGGATCCACGAGGCGCGCGAGACGGCCTGCGGCATCGTCATCAACCCGGCCGCCTACACCCACACCTCCGTCGCCATCCTCGACGCGCTCAACACCTGCGAGTTCCCGATCTTCGAGGTGCACATCTCCAACGTGCACAAGCGGGAGCCCTTCCGGCACCATTCCTACGTCTCGGCGGTCGCCACGGGCGTCATCGCCGGCTTCGGCACCCAGGGCTATCCGCTCGCCCTGCAACGCCTCGCCCGCCTGACGGGCGAGGCCACCCGCTGACCACGGTCCACGAAACAGCCCCGAAAACAGGAGGAAACCCGATGTTCCGCAGCTTCGCCACGTCCCTCGCGGCACTCGCCCTGCCCGCCGTCCTGCTGGCTTCCGGCCCCGCCGCGGCGGAGATCCGCAGCCACACCCTGAAATTCGCCGCGCAGAACCAGAAGGGCCACCCGCAGGTCGCCGGCATGGAGAAGTTCGCCGAGCTGCTCTCGCAGAAGAGCGGCGGCAAGATCACCGTGCGGCTGTTCACCGGCGGCACGCTGGGCGGCGACCTCCAGACGCTGTCGGCGCTGCAGGGCGGCACGGTCGAGCTGACGGTGTTGAACGTCGGGCTGCTCGCCGGCCAGTCCAAGGACTTCTCGCTGGTCGACCTGCCCTTCCTGTTCGAGACCCCGCAGCAGGCCGACAAGGTGATGGACGGCCCGTTCGGCGACGCGCTCGCCAAGCAGCTTCCGGACATGAAGCTGGTCGGACTCGGCTATTGGGAGCTGGGCTTCCGCAACCTCACCAACAACCGCCGCGCCGTCGCCAAGGCCGACGACATCGCCGGGCTGAAGATCCGCGTGGTGCAGACGCCGGTGCTGATCGACCTGTTCAACGCGCTGGGCGCCAACGCCGTGCCGATGCCCTACCCCGAGGTCTACACGGCGCTGGAGACCGGCACCGTCGACGGCCAGGAGAATCCCTACGCCAACATCCTCAGCGCCAAGTTCTACGAGGTGCAGAAGCACGTGGCCGTCACCCGCCACGTCTACAACCCGCAGATCGTGCTGATGGGCAAGCCGGCCTGGGACAAGCTGAACGACGACGAGCGCAAGGTGATCCAGGAGGCCGCGGCCGAAGCGCGCGCCTTCCAGCGCCAGACCTCGCGCGCCCAGGACGAGGCGGCGCTGACGGAGATCAAGAGCAAGGGCATGCAGGTCACCACCTTCTCGGCCGACGAGGCCGCCAAGCTGCGCGCCAAGGCCAAGCCGGTGTTCGAGAAGCACGCCGCCGCCGCCAACCCGGAGCTGGTGAAGCTGCTGGAGTCCGAGCTGGAGAAGGCGCGGAAGTAAACCGCCAATCACCCTCTCCCGCCCCCGGCGGGAGAGGGTGGGACCCGCGCAGCGGGAGGGTGAGGGCCAGGATTCTCGAGGGACCTCGCCCTCACCCTTCCCACGCTGTGCGCGGGCCCCTTCCCTATCCCGCCGGAGGCGGGCGAGGGAGTCCAACCACCATTCCCGGAGCCCCCGTCATGTCCAGCGCGCACCCGCGCTCCTTCGTCGTCGGCCTGATCGGCTCGGGCATCCAGGCGTCGCGCACGCCGGCCATGCACGAGCGCGAGGCGGACGAGCAGGGCATCCGCTGCGTCTACAAGCTCATCGACCTGGAACGGCTCGGCCGCGGGGTCGAGGCGCTGCCGGACCTGCTGCGCTCCGCCCGCGAGATGGGCTTCGCCGGCCTCAACATCACCCACCCCTGCAAGCAGGCGGTGGTGCCGCTGCTGGACGGGTTGTCCGACGACGCCCGCGCGCTCGGCGCGGTCAACACCGTGGTCTTCGGCGCCGATGGAGCCATCGGCCACAACACCGACTGGTGGGGCTTCGCCGAGAGCTTCCGCCGCGGCCTGCCCGGTGCGCCGCTGGGCCGCGTGGTGCAGCTCGGCGCCGGCGGGGCCGGTGCGGCGGTCGCCCACGCCGCCCTCAAGCTGGGGGTGGAGCGGCTCGCCCTGTTCGATGTGGACGCCGCGCGCGCCCAAGCGCTGGCGCGGTCGCTGAACCGCCATTTCGGCGAGGGTCGCGCCGTCGCCGGGCTGGACCTGCCCGCCAGCATGGCGGAGGCCGACGGCCTGATCCACGCCACCCCCACCGGCATGGCGAAGTATCCCGGCCTGCCGCTGCCAGCGCAGCTTCTCGCCCCCCGCCACTGGGTGGCGGAGATCGTCTATTTCCCGCTGGAGACCGAGCTGCTGCGCGAAGCCCGCGCGCTCGGCTGCCGCACACTGGACGGCGGCGGCATGGCGGTCTTCCAGGCGGTGGAAGCCTTCCGCCTGTTCACCGGCATCACCCCCGACGCCGAGCGCATGCTGCGCCACTTCGCGTCGATGGGTGCGCGCTGATCCGGTCCCCGTGGCCGCGAGCCGCGGGTTGATCCGACCCCCTGGCCGGGGGCCGTGGAGGAAACGACCATGAAGAAGCTCGCCGACGCCTACTTCACGCTGCTGAAGATCCTGATCGCGCTGTGCCTGCTGGGCATGTGCGTGCTGGTCTTCGGCAACGTGGTGCTGCGTTACGTCTTCAATTCCGGCATCACCGCGTCGGAGGAGCTGTCGCGGCTGCTCTTCGTGTGGCTCAGCTTCCTCGGCGCCATCGTGGTGATGCGCGAGCGCGGGCACCTGGGCGTCGACATGCTGGTGCGGCTGTTGCCCGACGGTGGACGCCGCGTCTGCCTCGTCGTCTCGCACCTGCTGATGCTGTACGTGACGTGGCTCCTGCTCCAGGGAAGCTGGCTGCAGACGCAGATCAACCTGCACGTCGCCTCCCCCGCCGTCGGCTACTCCATGGGACTGTTCTACGGGGTCGGGCTGGTCTTCGGCGTCTCCGCCGCCGGGCTGCTGCTGCACGCGCTGTGGCAGGTGGTGACCGGCCGGCTGAAGGGCGACGAGCTGGTGATGGTCCAGGAATCCGAGGAGCATGTGGAGCTCGTCGATCCCGCCCACGCCTCCCCGGCCTTCGCCGCCGAGGCCGGCGCCCAGCAACACCCCCCGCGCACCCGCGCCGGCAACGGGCACTGAGGAGAGGACCCGGACATGACCATCACAATCTTCCTCGGCTCGCTTCTCGGCTCCATGGCGCTGGGCATGCCCATCGCCTTCGCGCTGCTGGTCTGCGGCGTGGCGCTGATGATGCACCTCGACCTGTTCGACGCGCAGATCATCGCCCAGAACGTCATCAATGGCGCCGACAGCTTCCCGCTGATGGCGGTGCCCTTCTTCCTGCTGGCGGGCGAGATCATGAACGCCGGCGGCCTGTCCAAGCGCATCGTCGATCTGGCCCTGACACTGGTCGGGCACGTCAAGGGCGGGCTGGGCTTCGTTGCCATCCTCGCCGCCTGCATCCTGGCCAGCCTGTCCGGCTCGGCGGTGGCGGACGCGGCGGCGCTGGCCGCCCTGCTGGTGCCGATGATGGTGAAGGCCGGCCACGACCCGGCCCGATCCGGCGGGCTGATCGCCGCGTCCGGCATCATCGCCCCGATCATCCCGCCCTCCATCGGCTTCGTCATCTTCGGGGTGGCCGGCAACGTCTCGATCACCAAGCTGTTCCTGGCGGGCATCTTCCCCGGCCTGCTGCTCGGCTTGGCGCTGGCCTTCACCTGGTGGCTGGTGGCGCGGAGCGAGAACATCACCCCGCCGCCGCGCCGCTCCATGGCCGAGGTCCTGTCGGCCCTGCGCGAGGGCGTGTGGGCACTGATGCTGCCGGTGATCATCATCGTCGGGCTGAAGGCGGGCGTCGTCACGCCGACCGAGGCCGCGGTCGTCGCCGCCGTCTACGCCCTGTTCGTGGCCACGGTGATCTACCGCGAGCTGCACGTGACGCAGCTCTACGAGGTGTTCGTCACCGCCGCCAAGACCACCGCCGCGGTGATGTTCCTGGTCGCCGCCGCCATGGTGTCGGCCTGGCTGATCACCATCGCCGACCTGCCGGGCATGGTCAGCGACCTGCTCCGGCCGCTGATGGACAGCCCGACGCTGCTGCTGCTCGCCATCATGGCGCTGGTGGTGGTGGTCGGCACCGCCATGGACATGACGCCCACCATCCTGATCCTCACCCCGGTGCTGGTGCCGGTGGTGAAGGAGGCCGGCATCGATCCGGTCTATTTCGGCGTTCTGTTCATCATCAACAACGCCATCGGCCTGATCACGCCGCCGGTCGGCACGGTGCTGAACGTGGTGTGCGGGGTGTCGAAGCTGCGGATGGAGGATTTGATCCGCGGCGTCTGGCCCTTCATGCTGGCGCAGCTCGGCGTGCTGTTCCTGCTGGTGCTGTTCCCCGGTCTGGTGACCGTCCCGGCCCGATGGTTCGCGGGCTGAAAGCCCGATGGTTCGCGGGCTGACTGCCCTTTCCCCGAGGTGACGCCATGCTGCATTCCATCGCCACCGTGTCCCTGAGCGGGACCCTTCCCGACAAGCTCCAGGCCGCCGCCGCGGCGCGCTTCGACGGGGTGGAGATCTTCGAGAGCGACCTGACCTGGTACGGCGGCTCCCCGCGCGAGGTCCGCAGCATGGCCGCCGATCTCGGGCTGGAGATCACGCTCTACCAGCCATTCCGCGATTTCGAGGGGCTGCCGCGCGAACGCCTCGCCCGCAATCTCGACCGCGCCGAGCGCAAGTTCGACGTGATGGGGGATCTGGGCGTCAACCTTCTGCTGCTCTGCTCCAACGTGTCGGCGGACACGATCCTGGAGGACGGGCCGGCGGCGGAGGATCTGGCGGCGGTGGCCGAGCGCGCTGGCCGCCGCGGCATCCGCATCGGCTACGAGGCGCTGTCCTGGGGCCGCCATGTGAAGACCTGGGGGCACGCCTGGAAGCTGGTGCAGATGGTGGATCAGCCGAGCCTGGGGCTGCTGGTGGACAGCTTCCACACGCTGGCGCTGGGCGACGACCCGTCGGGGCTGGCCGAGGTGCCGGGCGACCGCATCTTCTTCGTGCAGATGGCCGACGCGCCCAAGCTGCCGATGGACGTGCTGCCTTGGAGCCGGCATTTCCGCTGCTACCCCGGCCAGGGGGAGTTCGACCTTGCCGGCTTCCTGGCGCCGATCCTGAAGAGCGGCTATGGCGGGCCGCTGTCGCTGGAGGTGTTCAACGACGACCTGCGCGCCATGAGCGCCCGCCAGTCCGCCGCCGACGGCGCCCGCTCGCTGCTCTATCTGGAGGAGCGGACCCGCGCCCGCCTGACGGCGGAGGCCGACGCCGCACCCGCCCCGGCGACGGCCGCGCCACAGCGTCCGCTCGACCTGTTCACGCCGCCGGCCGCCAGCCCCTGCCACGGCTTCGAGTTCATCGAGTTCGCCGCCGACGACGGCAGCGCGGTGCGGCTGGGTGCCTGGCTGGAGACGCTGGGCTTCGCGGTCGCCGGGCAGCACCGCTCCAAGCGGGTGACGCTCTACCGCCAGGGGGCGGTGAACCTGCTGGTCAACGCCGAGCCGGACTCCTTCGCCCAGGCCTACTACCTACTGCACGGGCCGTCGGTCTGCGCCATGGCCTTCCATGTGGAGGCGGCCAGCCAGGGGCTGAACCGCGCCCGCCTCTACCGCTGCAAGCCGTTCGAGGGGCCGATCGGTCCCAACGAGCTGCTGATCCCCGCCGTGCGCGCGCCGGACGGCAGCCTGATCTACCTCGTGGACCGGTACCGCGAGGGCACCACCATCTACGACACCGACTTCGTGACGACCGCCGCCCCGCCGCCGCCGGCGGCCGGCGACCTCAGGATCGACCACGTGTCGCTGGCCCTGCCCGACGGGCAGTTCGACAGCTGGGTGCTGTTCTTCAAGGCCGCCTTCGGCTTCGAGGCCGACGCCACCTTCGTGCTGCCCGACCCGCACGGGCTGGTGCGCAGCAAGGCGGTGCAGAGTCCGGACGGCAGCGTGCGGCTGCCGCTCAACATCTCGCAGAGCCGCAACACCGCCACCGCCCGCTCGGTCAGCGCCTACAGCGGCGTGGGCGTGCAGCACATCGCGCTCGCCACCGGCGACATCTTCGGCACGGTGGCGGCGCTGCGTGCCCGCGGCGCCCGCTTCCTGCCGATTCCCGCCAATTATTTCGAGGATCTGGCCGCCAAGTTCGGGCTGGAGGACGAGTTCGTGGACCGGCTCGCCGCCGCCAGCATCCTCTACGACCGCGAGGGCGAGGCGGAATTCTTCCACGCCTACACCGAGCCCTTCGAGGAACGCTTCAGCGTGGAGATCGTGGAACGCCGTTCCTACAGCGGCTACGGCGCCGCCAACGCCCCGGTGCGGCTGGCGGCGCAGGCGCAGCTCGCGTCCCGCGTCTCCGATTCCACCACGCTGATGTGACCGTGCCGGGTCTGGGACCCGGCACGCAGAGCAGACGGACGGGGGGATACACCCCCGCCGATCCACCACAACGACAAAGGAGGGAACCCCATGCATCATCTGATCGGCGCCGCGGTCGCCGCGGCGCTCACCGTGCTCGCCGGCACCGCCACCGCCCAAACGCCCGCCCCGAAGGATCTGCCGCCGCGGGTCGAGCTGCACACCATCCCCACCATGACCATCACCGACAGCCAGTTCCTGGCCGGCGACGCCGCGGGCAAGGAGGTGACCCTCGCCGGCGAGCTCAGCCTCGCCCAGGGCAGCGGCAAGCTGCCGCTCGTCGTGCTCATGCACGGGTCCGGCGGCATCGGCGGCAACGTCGGTTACTGGAAGCGCCAGCTCAACGGCATGGGCATCTCCACCTTCACCATCGACGGGGTGACGGGGCGCGGCTTCACCGGCGTCGGCGACAAGCAGGCCTCGCTCGGGCGGCTCGCCTTCATCCTCGACATCTACCGGTCGCTGGAGATCCTGGCGAAGCACCCGCGGGTGGATGCCAGCCGGATCGCGCTGATGGGCTTCTCGCGCGGCGGGCAGGCGGCGCTCTACGCCAGCCTCGACCGCTTCCACAAGCAGTGGAACAAGAGCGGCGTGGCCTTCGCCGGCTACATCGCCTTCTACCCGGACTGCGCCACCACCTACCGCGAGGACACGGCGGTGGCGGCCCGCCCGATCCGCATCTTCCACGGCACCCCGGACAACTACAACCCGGTGGCGACCTGCAAAGCCTATGTCGAGCGCCTGAAGAAGGCCGGCGCCGACGTGGCGCTGACCGAATACCCGAACGCTCCCCATGGCTTCGACAACCCGCTGGGCGCCAACCCACCGGTCGCCACCAAGGCGGACCAGTCCGTGCGCGACTGCCGCATCCGTGAGGATGACAAGGCGACCCTGATCAACGACGCCACCGGCAAGCCCTTCAGCTACACCGACGAGTGCGTCCGCATCGGCCCGACCGTGGGCGCCGACCCGGAGGCCACGCAGGCGGTGACCGTGGCGGTCGCCGACTTCATGAAGACGGTGCTGCTCACCGCGAAGTAGGGCGTCACAGCCGCGCCCGCACCGCCTCCACCACCGCCTCGGCGGTGATGCCGAAGCGGCGGTAGAGGTCGGGGGCGGGGGCGGAGGCGCCGAAGCCGGGCATGGCGACGACGGCGCCCTCCTCCCCCACCCAGCGCTCCCAGCCGAAGCCACCCAGCGCCTCCACCGCCACCCGCACGGTGCCGGGGCGCAGCACGGCGCGCCGGACCTCCGTCGCCTGCCGGGCGAAGAGTTCCCAGCAAGGCATGGACACCACGGCGGTCGGCACGCCGTCGGCCTGCAGCCGCTCCCGCGCCTGCATGGCGATGGCCACCTCCGAGCCGGTGGCGATCAGGGTGGCGCGGCGTTCGCCCCCCTCCGCCTCGGCCAGCACATAGGCGCCGGCGGCACAGCGGTTCTCCTCCGTATGCTCGCGCCGTAGGGTGGGCAGGGCCTGCCGCGACAGGCAGAGCGCGCTGGGGCCGCCCTCGTTGCCAAGCGCCAGCTCCCAGCATTCCGCCGTCTCCACCGCGTCGGCGGGGCGGAAGACCAGCAGGTTGGGCGAGGCGCGCAGGCCCGCCACCTGCTCCACCGGCTGGTGGGTCGGCCCGTCCTCGCCCAGCCCGATGCTGTCGTGGGTCAGCACATACACCACCCGCAGCCCCATCAGCGCCGCCATCCGGATGCCGTTGCGCATGTAGTCGGCGAAGACCAGGAAGGTGCCGCCGTAGGGGACAAGGCCGCCGTGCAGCGCCAGCCCGTTCATCACCGCGGCCATGGCGAATTCGCGAACCCCGTAGTGGATGTAGCGGCCGGACATGTCGGCCCCCGTCACCGGCCGCAGCGCCTTGGTCAGCGTCAGGTTGGAGTGGGTGAGGTCGGCGGAGCCACCGACCAGCTCCGGGATCGCGGCGGTCAGCGCCTCCAGCGCGTCCTGCGACGCCTTGCGGGTGGCAACGGCGGCCCCAGCCGCGCTGGCGCGCCGCTTCACCGCGGCCACCACCTCCCGCCAACCCTCGGGCAGGTCGCCGGACAGCGCCCGCTCGAAGTCCGCCCGCCGGGCGGGCTCGGCCGCGGCCAGCCGGTCCAGCCAGCGCCCTCGCTCCGCCGCCCCGCGGGACCCTGCGGCGCGCCACGCCGCGCGGATCGGCTCCGGCACCTCGAAGGGTGCCGCGGTCCAGCCCAGCGCGCGGCGGGCGCCGGCCGTCTCCTCCGGCCCCAGCGGGGCGCCGTGCACCCCCTCGGTCCCCGCCTTGGTCGGCGCGCCGTAGCCGATGATCGTGCGGCAGGCGATCAGCGTCGGCCGGTCGTTGGTGCGGGCCCAGGCCAGCGCCGCGGCCACCGCCTGCGGGTCGTGGCCGTTCACCCGCATGGCCGCCCAGCCCGCCGCCTCGAAGCGCCGGAGCTGGTCGTCGGAGGTGGAGACGGCGGTGGAACCGTCGATGGTGATGGCGTTGTCGTCCCACAGCAGGGCCAGCTTGGACAGCCGCAGATGCCCGGCCAGCGTGATCGCCTCCTGGCTCAGCCCCTCCATCAGGCAGCCGTCGCCGGCGATCACCCAGGTGCGGTGGTCCACCAGCTCCGCCCCGAAGCGGGCCTGCATCATGCGCTCGGCCAGCGCCATGCCGACCGCGTTGGCAAGCCCCTGGCCCAGCGGCCCGGTGGTCGTCTCCACCCCCGGCGTGTGGCCGTGTTCGGGATGGCCCGGCGTCAGGCTGTCGAGCTGGCGGAAGCGACGGAGCTGGTCGATGTCCAGGCCGGGAACGCCGGTCAGGTGCAGCAGCGCGTAGAGCAGCATGGAGCCGTGCCCGGCCGACAGCACGAAACGGTCGCGGTCCGGCCAGTCCGGGGCCTGCGCGTCGAACTTCAGGAAACGCGTGAACAGCACGGTGGCGGCGTCGGCCATGCCCATCGGCATGCCCGGATGCCCGGACTTCGCCGCCTCCACCGCGTCCACCGCCAGCATGCGGACGGCGTTCGCCAGTTCGGCGTGGCTCGGCCGGCCGGCGGGGGCTTCGGCGGTGGTGACGGCGGCGGGGCTGGCGGCGTGCAGGCTGTCCATGGCGGCGTTCCTTGCTGGTCCGGATGCTCGGGCCAAGCCTAGGACGCCCCGCCCCGGCCCCGGAACGCCCGCCGGGGCAGGGTCGGACGCGCCGCCGGGCGGGTCGGTCCCTGCCCGATCGGGCGGGTCCACGCGGCACTCGCTTTCCGGCGGGTGCCCCGGCATGATGCGCGCCGAACGATTGAAATCCGGGGAGGAAACGGATGCGGACTTTCATGTGGGCGCCGACGCGGCGCGCGGTTCTGGCGGGCATGGCCGCCACCGCCGTGGTGCTGGCGCTGCCCGGCGGCCGGGCGCTGGCGGGCATCGTCATGGCCAGCGCCTCGGCGGCGGTCGACACGCTGCTGGATCTGGTCGAACAGCGCATGGCGGTGATGCCCGACGTGGCCCGCCACAAGCACAACACCGGCGGTGCCGTGGAGGATCTGCCACGCGAGGCGCAGGTGATCGCCGCGGTGACCGCCCGCGCCAAGGAGGCCGGCATCGACCCCGACCTCGCCGCCGCCTTCTTCCAGGCGCAGATCGACGCCTCGAAGATCATGCAGAACAGCCGCATCACCGCCTGGAAGGCCGCGGGCCAGGGCAAGTTCGCCGACGTGCCCGACCTCGCGACCTCCATCCGCCCGACGCTCGACCGTCTCACGCCCGCCATGGTCGCGACGCTGAAGGAGGCGCTGCCCGCCCTGAAAACCGCGGACGCCACCGCGACGATCGAGGCGCGCATCGCCCGCTACGCCGCCGCCCATCCCGACGACGCCGCCGCCTTCCGCCGTGCGGTGGAGCCGCTGCGGGTGCTGGGGAAGACGTGAGCTCCGACGCGTTGCGGGAGGTGGCCTCCCTCCCGCAACGCAACATCCTTCGTTCGCGCCACAGAAGATTCGAAGGCCCGCTCGCGAACCGAACAAACAACGGGTGAAGGCAAGCACCTGCACCGCCGCCTCCGCTATCCTCGGACCAGTTCGTGGTCAAACGGATTGAGCGGGGTGCGGGATGCTGGCTGTGGAGGTTCGGTCGTCGGATACCGCTGACGCGGCGGCCCGGGAGTTGGACCGCGCCGGCGCGGTCCTCACCATCGACCTGGACGCCATCGTCGCCAACCACCGGCTTCTGCGCGCCCGCTTCACCGGCGCCCATTGCGCCGCCGTGGTCAAGGCCGACGCCTATGGGCTGGGGGCCGCCCGGGTGGCGCCGGCGCTGGCCGCCGCCGGCTGCTGGCAGTTCTTCGTCGCCCATCTGGACGAGGGCATCGCGCTGCGCCCGCATCTGCCGGCCGGCGCCGAGATCTTCGTCCTGCACGGCCCGCCGCCGGGCACCGAGCGCGACGTCACCGCCCATCATCTGACCCCGGTGCTCAACAGCCTGGAGCAGATCGCCGGCTGGCACGCCGCGGCGCGGCGCGCCGGGCGGCCGCTGCCGGCGGTGGTGCAGGTCGACACCGGCATGGCGCGGCTGGGCCTCTCCGCCGCCGAACTCGACCGCATCACCGACGACCCGTCGCTGCTGGACGGCGTGGCACTCCGCGCCGTGATGAGCCATCTCGCTTCAGCCGAGGACCAGGGCAACCCGGCCAACGCCGCCCAGCTCGCCCGCTTCCGCGACGCGCGGCGGCGGCTGCCCCCGGCCCCCGGCTCCTTCGCCAACTCCTCGGGCATCTTCCTGGGGGTGGAGTTCCACGCCGACCTCGCGCGGCCGGGTGCGGCGCTCTACGGCGTGGCGCCGGTGGCCGGGGCCGCCAACCCGATGCGGCCGGTGGTCCGGCTGCAAGGCCGGGTGATCCAGCTCCGCGACGTGCCGGCCGGCACCGCGGTCGGCTATGGCGGCGCCTTCACGACGGAACGGCCGACGCGCATCGCCACCGTGTCGGTGGGCTACGCCGACGGCTTCCTGCGCAGCCTGGGCAACCGCGGGGCCGCGCATCTGGACGGTGTGGCCCTGCCCATCCTCGGCCGCGTGTCGATGGACACCATCACGCTCGACGCGACCGCGGTGCCGGAGGGGCTGATCGGCCACGGCACCGCCGTCGATCTGATCGGTCCCCACCAGACGGTCGATGACGTCGCTGCGCTCGCCGGGACCATCGGCTACGAAATCCTCACCAGCCTCGGCCGGCGCTACGCCCGCCGCTACCTCTCGACGGAAGGGTTGCCCGCATGAAGGTCATCGTTCTGGGTGCCGGCGTCATCGGCGTCACCACCGCCTACTACCTCGCCAAGGCCGGTCACGAGGTCACCGTGATCGACCGCCAGCCGGGCGCGGCGCTGGAGACCAGCTTCGCCAACGCGGGCGAGGTGTCGCCGGGCTATTCCTCACCCTGGGCGGCGCCGGGCATCCCCAAGAAGGCCATCAAGTGGCTGCTGATGAAGCATTCGCCGCTGGTTGTCCGGCCCACCACCGACCCGCGCATGTACCAGTGGATGCTCCAGATGCTGGGCAACTGCACGGCGGAGCGCTACGCGGTCAACAAGGGCCGCATGGTGCGCATCGCCGAGTACAGCCGCGACTGCCTGAAGGCGCTGCGCGAGGACACCGGCATCCGCTACGACGAGCGCACCCAGGGCACGCTCCAGCTCTTCCGCAAGCAGCAGCAGGTGGACGCCGCCGCCGGCGACATCGCCGTGCTGAAGGAGTACGGCGTGCCCTTCGAGGTGCTGGACGTCGACGGCTGCGTGCGGGCCGAGCCGGCGCTGGCGCGGGTGCGCGACAAGATCGTCGGCGGCCTGCGCCTGCCGGGCGACGAGACCGGCGACTGCCACGTCTTCACCCAGCGCCTCGCGACCATCGCCGAGGGGCTGGGCGTCACCTTCCGCTACGGCACCCGCATCGACCGCATTGTCAGCGAGGGCGGGCGCGTGACCGGCGTGCAGACCGACGCCGGGCTGATGACCGCCGACAGCTACGTGCTGGCGCTCGGCAGCTACTCGCCCTTCCTGGCGAAGGATCTGGGCATCACCCTGCCGGTCTACCCGGTGAAGGGCTATTCCATCACCGTGCCGATCACCGACGCCGACGCCGCCCCGGTCTCCACCGTGATGGACGAGACCTACAAGATCGCCATCACGCGGCTGGGCGACCGCATCCGCGTCGGCGGCACGGCGGAGCTGTCCGGCTTCGAACTGACCCTGCGCCCCGCCCGCCGGGCGACGCTGGAGCATTCCGTCACCGACCTGTTCCCGGCCGGCGGCGACGTGTCGCAGGCCACCTTCTGGACCGGCCTGCGCCCGATGACCCCCGACAGCACCCCGATCGTCGGCCCGACCCGCTACCCGAACCTGCACCTCAACACCGGCCACGGCACGCTGGGCTGGACCATGTCCTGCGGCTCCGGCCAGCTCGTCGCCGACCTCGTCGGCCACCGCCAGCCCGCCATCGACACCGAGGGCCTGACCGTCGCACGCTACGGCCGCAGCAAGCCGGCCACAGTGGTCACCGGCCGTCCCGCCGGCGCCATGTCTTAAAAGCACCCTCGCCCGCCTCCGGCGGGAGAGGGAAGGGGCCCATGCGCTTGACCAAAAATTAGCAACAGCTTATGTATGGGCCTGCCGTCGTCCCAGCAGGGTAAACCCGTACCATGAGTCAAGGCCTCCTCTCCTCCCTCCTCTCCCGCGTCGGTCTGTCCGGTGCGGAAAACGCCGACGACGCCCCCGTGCGCTTCGTCGATGCCGCGACGGCGCTTGCGTGGCACCGCGACGCCTCCGCCGTGATCATCGACGTGCGCGAGCCGCACGAGCACCGCGCCGGCCACATCCCCGGCGCCCTGTCCAACCCGCTGTCGCGCTTCGATCCCGCCGCCGTGCCCGACACCGGCGGGCGGGCGCTGGTGCTGCACTGCCAGGGCGGCATGCGCTGCGGCCCGGCGTCGGAGAAGCTGCGCGCCGCCGGCCATGCCGGGCCGATCCACCGGCTGCGCGGCGGCTTTGGCGCCTGGGTCGCCGCCGGCGGCCCGGTCGAGACCTGACGCGGGGAGGCCCGACGCTGACCGCCGTCACCGGCCGCGCCATGCTGGACCCGCCGGCCACCCGCGCCCGCCGCCGCCGGCGCTGGGGCCGGGCCGCGCTGATCCTCCTGCTGGCCGCGGGGGTGGCGGGTGCCGCGTGGTGGCGCTGGCCGGTCGGGCTGCCCCCCCTGGTGACGGTCGCCCCCGTCACCCGCGGTCCGGCGGTGGAGGCGGTCTACGCCACCGGCAGCGTGGAGCCGCTGCATTGGGCGCGGGTGGAGCCGCTGGTGTCCGCCCGCATCGTCGAGGTGCTGGTGGAGGATGGCGACGCCGTGCACAAGGGCCAGCCGCTGGCCCGTCTCGACGACGAGGACCAGCGTTCCCGCCTCGCCGAGCTTGAGGCGCGCGCCCGCTTCCTGCGCTCCGACCTCGCCCGGCAGGAGGAGCTGGCCTGCCGCGGCGTCTCAAGTCCCGCCGCGCGCGAGCGGGCGGAAAGCGAGCTGGCCCAGGTCATCGCCTCCATGGCGGGTGCCCGCGAACGGCTCGACCTCTACATCCTCAAATCCCCCATGGAAGGGGTTGTGCTGCGCCGCGACGCGGAGGTGGGGGACGCCGCCCGCACCACCTCCAGACAGGTGCTCTTCACCATCGGCCGCCTGACCCCGCTGCGCGTGGTGCTGGAGGTGGACGAGGAGGACGTGCCCCGCGTGCGCGCCGGCCAGACCGCCCTGCTGACCGCCGACGCCTTCCCCGGCCGCGCGCTGGAGGGCACGGTGGCGCAGATCACCCCGCTCGGCGACCCGGTGGACAAGAGCTACCGCGTGCGCGTGGCGCTTCCCGACGACACGCCGCTGATGATCGGCATGACGGTGGAGGCCAACATCGTCCTCCACCGCGACGACGACTCCCTGCTCGTCCCCGACAGCGCCGTCATCGACGGCCACGTCTTCGTGCCAATGGACGACGGCACCGTGCAGGCCCGCAAGGTGACGACCGGCGTGCGCGGCAACGGCCGCGTCCAGATCCGCGACGGCCTCCCCCCCGCCGCCCGCATCGTCACCGACCCGCCCGCCGGCCTGACCGATGGTGCCGCCGTGCGGGTGCGGGGAGCGGAGCGTTGAACGCGATGCCCCTGCTGCTGACCGTCGCCCTCACCCACCTCGCCGGGCGGCGGCGGCAGACGCTGGTGTCGGTTCTGGGGGTGGCGCTGGGGGTCGGGTTCTTCATCGCCATGTCGGCGCTGATGCAGGGGTTCCAGCAATTCTTCATCAGCAGCGTCATCGACGTGTCGCCGCACATCACCCTCAGCGACGAGCACCGCGAGCCGACGCGCCAGCCGGCGCTGGTCGCCTACCCCCTCGGCGCGGTGAGCGTGGAGGGGGTGAAGCCGCGGGACGAGCGGCGCGGGGTGAAGCGCGGTCTCGCCATCGCGGCGGAGATCGCGCGGCTGCCCGGCGTGCAGGTGGCGCCCAGCCTGCAAGGCCAGCTCTTCCTGCGCTACGGCTCGGCGGAGCGCAACGCCACCATGATCGGCATCGACCCGGCGGCGGAGGCGCGGCTGACCCGGCTGGAGCGCGACATGGTCGCCGGCAGCCTGCACGCGCTGGAAACGCGCAGCGACGGCATAGCGCTGGGCGTGGCGCTCGCCAAGCGGCTGGGGGCGTCGCTGGGCGACCGGCTGACCGCGGTGGCGCCGTCGGGCGTGATGCGCAGCGTCACCGTGTCGGCGATCTACCGCACCGGCATCACCGCCTTCGACGACGGCACCGTCTACATGCCGCTGAAGCAGGCGCAGATCCTCCAGGACCGGCACAATGTGGTGAATCGCATCCGCGTCCGCCTGTCCGAACCCACGGAGGCGCCGGCCGTCGCCGCCCGGCTGGAGGCGCGCTACGGCTACAAGGCGGAATCCTGGCAGGAGGCGAACCAGGGCATCTTCAACGTCTTCGTCATCCAGAACGCGATCATGTATTCCACCGTCGGTGCGATCACCATCGTCGCCGCCTTCGGCATCTTCAACATCATCTCCACCGTGGTGTTCGAGAAGACGCGCGACATCGGCATCCTGAAGTCGCTGGGCTTCGC
Organism: Azospirillum oleiclasticum; assembly: GCF_013423485.1. Taxonomy (GTDB): domain Bacteria; phylum Pseudomonadota; class Alphaproteobacteria; order Azospirillales; family Azospirillaceae; genus Azospirillum; species Azospirillum oleiclasticum. Next base: position 255,793 of record NZ_JABFFR010000005.1, on the reverse strand, counting down.
GGAGGCCGACATCACCCGCATCTTCCTGATGGAGGGGCTGGCGGTGGGGGTGATCGGCGCGCTGGCCGGCTGGCTGGTCGGCTACGCGCTGGTGGCGGGGCTGTCCAGCCTGCGCTTCAGCTTCGGCGGCGGCGGCGGGGCGATGAGCAGCGACCGGCTGCGGCTGGCGTGGTCGCTGTACCACTACCTGGCCGGCGGCGCCTTCTCGGTGGTCTCGGCGATGGTCGCGGCGTGGCTGCCGGCACGGCGCGCCGCGAGGCTGAACCCGGTGGACATCATCCGGGGCGTGTCGTGACGGTGCCGGTTCCGACCCCGGTTCTCGAAGCGCGCGGCCTGTCCCGCGTCCTGCCCGGCCCGGTGCCGGTCACGCTGGTCAACGGCGTCGATGTGGCCGTCGCACCGGGGGAGTTCGTGGCGATCACCGGCCCGTCCGGCTCGGGCAAGAGCTCGCTCCTCTACCTGCTGGGCCTGCTCGACCGCCCGACATCGGGAACGGTGCTGCTGGAGGGCCGGGACACCGCCCCGCTCGACGGCGACGAGCTCGCCCGGCTGCGGCTGGAGAAGCTGGGCTTCGTCTTCCAGTTCCATTTCCTGCTGCCGGAATTCACCGTGCTCGACAATGTGCTGGTGCCGATGCGCAAGCGCGCCGCCCTGCCCCGCGCCGCCATGACGGAGCACGCGCTGGATCTGCTCGACCGTCTCGGCCTCGCCGATCAGGCGCGCAAGCGGCCCGACCAGCTTTCCGGCGGCCAGCGTCAGCGCGCCGCCATCGCCCGCGCGCTCGCCAACGCGCCGCGGGTGCTGCTGGCCGACGAGCCGACGGGCAACCTCGACACCCGCAACGCCCAGACCGTGTTCGACATCTTCCGCAGCCTCGCCGCCGACACCGGCACCGCCGTGGTGACCGTCACCCACGACGAGCATCTGGCCGCCCAGACCGACCGCCGCCTGCATCTGGTGGACGGGCGCTGCGTGTGAGCGGTGGATGATGCTATCATCCGTCTCCCCCACACTGCATGGTCCGGGAGATCCGCCGCCTTGCGCAGCCACCGCATCAACGCCGCCTGGGACGCCGCGTGGCAGGGCTTCGCGGAATGCCGCCGCTGCGCGGTGCGCGACCTCGTCCTGTTCGGCGACCTGTGCGAGCCGGATTTCGCGCTGATCCACACCCCCATCGACGAGCTGAAGCTGGCCCCCGGCGCCACCCTCTACACCGCGGGGGAGGAGGGGGGCAGCCTGTTCACCATCCGCGCCGGGCTGGTCAAGCTGGTGCAGTTCCTGCCCGACGGCACGCAGCGCATCGTGCGGCTGCTGCGGCCGGGCGCCGTCGCCGGGCTGGAGGTGCTGGTCGGCCGCCCCTACGGCCACACCGCCGTCGCCCTGCAGGAGACCGAGGTCTGCCGCATCCCCCGCACGGTGGTGGAGCGCCTGAGCAAGGAGACGCCGCGCCTGCACGCCCGGCTGATGGAACGCTGGGACCAGGCCCTGCAGCAGGCGGACGTCTGGCTGACCGAGCTGTCCACCGGCAGCGCCCGCCAGCGCCTCGCCCGCCTGTTCCTCAAGCTGGCGGAGGGGCGCGACGGCCCGGTCGTGCTGTCGGGCCGCGAGGACATCGGCGCCATGATCGGGCTGGGCATGGAAACCGCCAGCCGCACGGTCGCCGAATTCAAGCGTGCCCGCCTGATCCGCGAACCCTCCCCCAACCGCTTCGAGTGCGACCTCGACGCGCTGGGGGAGGTGGCGCTGGGCGGGTGACCGGCCGCTACTTGTTGCGCCGGGTCAGCAGGAAAATGAACACGCCCAGCGTGACGACGATCACGCTGGCGGCACCGACGAGCGCGATGTAGGTGGGGGCGTCGAAATTCATGGGGGCTTCCTCCTTGCGATGCGGCGTCCGGGGGATCAGGGCGCCATGAACACGGTGTCGTAGCGGACGGAATCGCCCTCGGGCACCGGGGTGACGGTGAAGGTGGTGGGGGTGGAGGGCTGGCTTACGGCGTGGGCCGGGGCGCGCACCAGGATGCGATGGGTGGCGACGCTGTCGGCATCGGCCCCGACGATCAGCTCCACCGCCGGGCCGCCGCCCTCGCCGGCCAGCGCCAGCGCCGCACCCGGCACGCCGGCCACGGTCACGCGGTAGCTCCGCGCAACCCGCGTCATGTTCAGGATCTTCACGGTGTAGGCGTTCTGCACATCGCCGTTGGCGAGCGTGACGAACAGCGGCGCGCGGTCGCGCAGGATGGACACGTCCACCCGCGGCTTGAACACCAGCCCCGCCGTCATCAGCCCGCCGACGACGAGCAGCATCAGCGTGTAGATGATGGTGCGCGGTCGCACCAGCCGGAACACCGGCTTCTCGCCCTTGGCGCGTGCCACCTGTGCGTTGAGGGTGTCGAAGCGCACGAGGTCGGCCGGGAAGCCGATCTTGCCCATCACCTCGTTGCAGGCGTCCACGCACAGACCGCAGCCGATGCAGGCGAGCTGCGGCCCCTTGCGGATGTCCACCCCCGTCGGGCAGACGTGAACGCAGGCGGCGCAGTCGATGCAGTCGCCATGGCCCTGGGCCTGCCGCTCGTCGCGGCTCTGGCTGCGCTTGAGGTGGGCGCGGCCCTCGCCCCGCCAATCCTCGTAGGTGACGATCAGGCTCTCCTCGTCCTGCATCGCCGCCTGGAAGCGCGGCCACGGGCACATGTAGATGCAGACCTGCTCCCGCGCGAAGCCGGCCAGCAGGTAGGTGGTGCCGGTGAACAGCCCGATGAACATCAGGACGTTCGACGACACTTCCAGGTTCACCATCTCGCGCACCAGCGTCGGCGCGTCGTTGAAATAGAGGATCCAGGCGCCGCCGGTGAGCGCGGAGATCAGCAGCCACGCGCCGTGCTTGGTGGCCTTCTTCCCCAGCTTGCCCGCCGACCACGGCGCCTTGTCCAGCCGGATGCGGTCGCCGCGGTCGCCCTCGATCAGCCGCTCGACCCACAGGAACAGGTCCGACCACACCGTCTGCGGGCAGGCGTAGCCGCACCACACCCGCCCCGCCAGCGCGGTCGCCAGGAACAGCCCGACCGCGCTCAGGATCAGCACCCCGGTCAGGTAATAGACCTGCTGCGGCCACAGCTCGATGAAGAAGAAATACAGCCGCCGGCCCGGCATATCGACCAGCACCGCCTGGTCCGGCGCTCCGAACCCGCGGTCCCAGCGCAGCCAGGGCGTGATGTAGTAGATCGCCAGCAGCGCGATCAGCGCCGCCCATTTCAGGCGCCGGAACGGCCCCTTGACGCCCTTCGGGTAGATCTTCTTGTGCTCGGCGTAGAGGGAGGTCTTGCGCGGGGACACATCCGCCGCGGCGGACTCGAAGCTGGAGACGGTCATCGTCGCTCGCTGGGCAAGGAGGGTCGGCGCTCCGCCGACGGCATTCCGACGACGCTACCCAGGCGCGGAAAGGCCGGCTTTGCGAATCCGCAAAGCGCCCCCTGCGACAAGCTGCCATGCCCCGCGGTTCGTTGACGGGGCGAACCACCTTCCCTAAGGTCCGCGGCGGGCCGCGGCCGCCCAACCGGCCGCAACGCTAAGCGCGAGGTCATCGCCATGAAGCCTTCCATCCGCCCGGATTGCCCCAACTTCTCCTCCGGCCCCTGCGCCAAGCGGCCGGGCTGGACGCCGGCCGCGCTCGACGGCGCGCTGCTCGGCCGCTCCCACCGCTCCAAGCCGGGCAAGGCGAAGCTTCAGGAGGTGCTGGACCTCAGCCGCGCGATCCTCGGCCTGCCCGACGGCTACCGCATCGGCATCGTCCCGGCCTCGGATACGGGCGCGGTGGAGATGGCGCTGTGGTCGCTGTTGGGCCCGCGTCCCGTCGACATGCTGGTGTGGGAGAGCTTCGGCAAGGATTGGGCGACCGACGTCACCAAGCAGCTCAAGCTGACCGACGCGCGGGTGCTCCAGGCCGGCTACGGCAGCTTGCCCGACCTGACCCAGGTTGATTGGACGCACGACGTGGTCTTCACCTGGAACGGCACCACGTCCGGCGTGCGCGTGCCCAACGGCGACTGGATCGCCGACGACCGCCAGGGTCTGGCCATCTGCGACGCCACCTCGGCCGCCTTCGCCATGGACCTGCCGTGGCACAAGCTCGACGTCGTCACCTGGTCCTGGCAGAAGGTGCTGGGCGGCGAGGCGGCGCACGGCATGCTGGTGCTGAGCCCGCGCGCGGTGGAGCGGCTGGAGAGCCACAAGCCGTCCTGGCCGATGCCCAAGATCTTCCGCATGACCAAGGACGGCAAGCTCAACGAGGGCATCTTCAAGGCCGAGACCATCAACACCCCCTCCATGCTCGCGGTCGAGGACGCCATCGACGGGCTGAAGTGGGCGAAGTCGGTCGGCGGCCTGTCCGGCCTGATCGCCCGGTCGGAGGGCAATCTGGAGCGCATCGCGCGCTGGCAGGAGGCTGCCGGCTGGGCCGGCTTCCTGGCGAAGGACCCGGCGACCCGCTCCTGCACCTCGATCTGCCTGACCATCATCGACCCGGCGATCACCGCGCTGGAGCCGGCGGCCCAGGCCGACGTCGCGAAGAAGCTGGCGGCCCTGCTGGAGAAGGAGGGCGTGGCGCTCGACATCGCGTCCTACCGCGACGCGCCGGCCGGCCTGCGGATCTGGGGCGGTGCCACGGTGGAGGGGTCGGACATCGACGCCCTGCTGCCCTGGCTCGACTGGGCCTTCGCCACCGTCAAGGCCGACGCCCTGAAGCCGGCCGCCTGAGCCCCTTGGGAACGGAGACACGCACATGCCCAAGGTCCTGATTTCGGACAGCCTGAGCCCGCGCGCCGTGGAGATCTTCCGCGAGCGCGGCATCGAGACCGACGTGCGCACCGGCCTGAAGCCGGATGAGCTGGCCGCCATCGTCGGCGGCTACGACGGCCTCGCCATCCGCTCCGCCACCAAGGTGACGAAGGACATCCTGGCCGCCGCCACCAACCTGAAGGTGGTCGGGCGCGCCGGCATCGGTGTGGACAACGTCGATGTGCCGGCCGCCACCGCCCGCGGCGTGGTGGTGATGAACACGCCCTTCGGCAACTCCATCACCACGGCGGAGCACGCCATCGCGCTGATGGTGGCGCTGGCCCGCGACATCCCCACCGCCAACGCCTCCACCCACGCCGGCAAGTGGGAGAAGAACCGCTTCATGGGCGTGGAGCTGACCGGCAAGACGCTGGGCGTGATCGGCTGCGGCAACATCGGCTCCATCGTCGCCGACCGCGCGCTGGGGCTGAAGATGAAGGTGGTCGCCTTCGATCCCTTCCTGACGCCGGAGCGCGCCGCCGATCTGGGCGTGGAGAAGGCCGACCTCGACACGCTGCTGGCGCGGTCGGACTTCATCACCCTGCACACCCCGCTGACCGACCAGACCCGCAACATCATCGACGCGGCGGCACTCGCCAAGTGCAAGCGCGGCGTGCGCATCATCAACTGCGCCCGCGGCGGTCTGGTGGTCGAGGAGGACCTGAAGGCCGCACTCGACAGCGGCCAAGTGGCCGGTGCCGCCTTCGACGTGTTCCTGGTGGAGCCGGCGAAGACCAACATCCTGTTCGGCATGGAGCAGGTGATCTGCACGCCGCATCTCGGCGCGTCCACCACCGAGGCGCAGGAGAAGGTGGCGTTGCAGGTGGCCGAGCAGATGGCCGACTATCTGCTGACCGGCGCCATCGTGAACGCCATCAACATGCCGTCCGTCTCCGCCGAGGACGCGCCGAAGCTGACGCCCTACATGGCGCTCTGCGGACAGCTCGGCGGCTTCCTGGGGCAGGTGGTGCGCTCGTCCATCCGCGCGGTGACGGTGGAGTACGAGGGCGACGTGGCCGACCTCAACACCCGGCCGCTGACCGCCGTGCTGCTCAAGGGCCTGCTGACCCCGCTGATGGAATCGGTCAACATGGTCAACGCGCCGACCATCGCGCGCGAGCGCGACATCAAGGTCAGCGAGGTGAAGCGCGGCGAGGCGGCCGACTACCACACGCTGATCAAGGTGACGGTGCAGACCGAATCGCGCAGCCGCACCATCGCCGGCTCGCTGTTCGGCGGCGACAAGCCGCGCCTCGTCGCCATCGACGAGGTGCCGGTGGAAGCCGAGCTGACGCCGACCATGCTGTACATCCGCAACGAGGACAAGCCGGGCTTCATTGGCCGGCTGGGCGTGGCGCTGGGCGACGCCGGCGTCAACATCGCCTCCTTCCACCTCGGCCGCGTCGCCCCCGGCGTGGATGCCGTGTGCCTGGTGTCCGTCGACCAGCCGGTGGACGGCCCCCTGCTGGAACGCATCTCGGCCCTGCCGAGCGTGGTGCGGGTGGAGCTGCTGCGCTTCTGAACGTGACCGCCGTGACCCTCTCCCGCAGGACGCGGGAGGGGGTCACTGGTCCCGCACCTCGTCCTCGAAGGCGCGCCCGCCATAGGCGACGGCGAGGATTTCCACTGCATCCCCGATGACCCGGAACGCGATCGTCACCCGCCGCTCGAACCCGATCGTCCTCATGCCGGGCGACAGGTCGTCGCGGCGTGTGCCCCGCTCCGGAAATAAGGCAAGGGACTGACAGGCGGCGTTGATCCGGGCCACGTAGGCGCGTGCGCGCGCCACCCCGGAGTCGCGGGCGATGTACTGGAAAAGCGCGAGCAGATCGGATTGGGCGCTCGGCCGGAAGACAATCCGGCGTGTCATCTCCCCCCGCCCTTCTCCCACTCCTGCGCGACCTGTTCAAGGCTGGCGAACACCTCGTCCGCCGGGATGCTCGGTCGCGGATCGGCGAGTGCGGCCTGCACCTTCCGGCGCAGCACCTCGTCCAAAGCCGCATCCTCCCGGTCGAGCGCCCGCAACGCCTCCCGCAGGACCTCGCTCGCCGAACCGTAGGCCCCGGATTCGAGCCGGGCATTGAGACTCGCCTGTTGCGGACCCAATGTGACCGTGATCGGCTTGCTGGTTCTCATGGCCATCCTCGCGACGGTTTCTGTATGACAGTGTCATAACCAGCCACCCGCTGTCCATTCTACTGGTTGGCTCGGACCAGCCCTACCCCTCCCGGTCCCGCTCGTACCGCGTCGTGCCCGGAAACGCCGGCAGCCAGGATTCGCGCCGGATGGTCCAGCATTCGTAGGTCGGGGTGAAGCGGTCGGGCTCGTCCATCGCGCCCAGATGCAGCTCGATCTCGTCGGCGAAGCGGGCGAAGACGGGGGAGCCGCAGCGGGGGCAGAAATGGCGCCCGGCGTAATCGGCGGTCGCGCCCTCGATGGTCACGGCGTCCTGCGGGAAGATGGCGGCGGCGTAGAACAGCGCGCCGTGGTGCTTGCGGCAGTCCATACAATGGCAGACGCCGACGCGGTCCGGGCGCCCCGACGCCACGAAACGCACGTTGCCGCACCGGCACCCACCGGTGACACGGTCCATGCCGCACCTCCACCATCCAACGGTCGACAGCGCCGGTTCAACGCCCCGCCGCGCGATGGTGTTCCGCGATGGACAGCCCCGTCAATGCAGGATCTGCTTGAGGAACGCCTGGAGCCGCCCGCTGTCGGGCTGGGTGAAGAAGCGATCCGCATCGGCGACCTCCACCACCTCGCCGCGGTCCATGAAGACGCAGCGGTCGGCGATGGTGCGGGCGAAGCCCATCTCGTGGGTCACGCAGATCATGGTCATGCCGTCGGCCGCCAGCTCCTCCATCACCTGCAGCACCTCCTTGATCATCTCGGGATCCAGGGCCGAGGTGGGCTCGTCGAACAGCATGATGCGCGGCTCCATGCACAGCGCGCGGGCGATGGCGACGCGCTGCTGCTGGCCGCCCGAAAGCTGGCTCGGGTACTTCTTCGCCTGATCGGCGATGTGCACGCGGGTCAGATACTTCATGGCCCGCTCGCGCGCCTGCTCCTGGTTCAGGCCGAGCGCCAGGCGCGGGGCCATCATGCAGTTCTCCAGGATGGTCATGTGCGGGAACAGGTTGAACTGCTGGAACACCATGCCGACCTCACGCCGCACGTCCAGCACGCTGCCGGGGGAGTCGGTCAGGGTGATGCCGTTGACGGTGATGGTGCCGCCGTCGTGCCGCTCCAGCCCGTTGATGCAGCGGATGAAGGTGGATTTGCCGGAGCCGGACGGGCCGCAGATCACGATCTTCTCGCGGCTGTGCACCTCCAGGTCGATGCCCTTCAGCGCCTCGAAGGTGCCGTAGCGCTTGCGCACGGCGGTGGTCTTGACGGCGACGGTGGCGGACAGGTCGGACATGGGCAATTCCTCGGGGATGTTCCTCGTCGTCACACGCGCAGGCGGGCGAACATGCGGGTCAGGCCGTTCTGGCGGACGGGGATCTCCGCCGCCGCGGCCGACGCGCCTGCCCGGTCGGACAGCCCGGCGATGTGCAGGTAGTGGTTGAGGCGGCGGTCGATCATCTCGAAGCCCAGCCGCAGGATGTTGGTCATAGCCCAATAGATCGCCGCCGCCGACAGCAGCGGCGTGAAGGGGTCGTAGGTGAAGTAGAAGACCTCGTTGGCGACCGCCATCAGGTCGACCAGTGTGATGGCGCTGACCGCCGAAGTGCTCTTCATGAAGATCAGCACCTCGTTCTGGTAGGCCTTCAGCCCGTAGCGGATGGCGAGCGGCAGCTTGACCCGCAGGAAGACCTGCCGCGGCGTCAGCGACAGCGCCTGCGCCGCCTCCACCAGACCCGCCGGCACGGCGCGCAGGCCACCGGCCAGGATCTCGATGACGTAGCTGGAGTGGTTCAGCGTGAAGCCCACCACCGCGCAGAAATAGGCGCTGGAGAACAGGAACCAGAAGGGCCCGTCGCGCACCGCGTCCATCTGCGCCATGCCGTTGTAGATCAGGTACAGCAGGATCAGCGACGGCGCCCCGCGGAACAGCGCCACATAGAGGACCACGAAACCGGACAGCAGGCGGTTCTTCGACAGCCGGGCCAGGACCATGGGCAGGGAGATCAGCGCCGCCAGCGCCATCACCGGAAAGGTGAGGGACAGCGTGGTCACCGCCCCGGCCAGCAAGGCCGGCAGATTCTCCCACGCGAGCGCGAAATCGAAGGACATGGATGGACCTCAGGTTTGCGCGGTGCGCTGCCCGCGCTCCAGCCGCTCGCGCAGGTACCGGCTGTAACGCACCGTGACGGCGCCGAAGAGGATGAAGAAGACGGCCGCGGCCGTGTAGAAGACGAAGGGCTGCTTGGTCGATCCCGCCGCGATCTTCGCCTGGGCGATGATGTCGTTGAGCCCGACGAGCGAGACGAGCGCCGTATCCTTCAGCAGGATGATCCACAGATTGACCAGCCCCGGCAGGGCGAGGCGGGCGGCCTGCGGCAGGATCACCTTGGTCCAGATGTGGGTGCGCGGGATGCACAGCGCCGCGGCACTCTCGAGCTGGCCCTTCGGCACGTTCTGGATGGCGCCGCGCACCAGCTCCGCCATGTAGGCGGAATAGACGATGGCGAGCCCGATCGCCCCGGCGGTGAAGGGCGTCATGTCCAGCTTGGCCTTGATCCCGAAGGGCGCCAGCAGCCCCCGCACGATCTCCGCCCCGCCGAAGAACAGCAGGAAGATCACCAGCAGCGACGGCACCCCCATGAAGACGGAGGCGTAGACCCGCCACGCCATCCAGCGCAGCCCCCGCCGCTCCAGCGTCGCCATGGCGATCAGCACGCCCAGCACCAGCGCCGCCGCAAAGCCCACGAAGGACAGCTGCAGGGTGATCCAGGCGCCCTGCACCAGCAGCCAGCCGTAACCCTTCTCGCCGAAGGAAATCAGTTCGAGCACACCCGACTCCTGCTTGCTTCAATCCCCTCCCCCGCCGGAGGCGGGAGAGGGGGAATTCATCAGCCGCTCTTGGCCTCGCAGGCCTCCTCGCCCGGCACGATCGGCACGGACAGGTACTTCTTGCGGATCTTGGTCACCGAGCAGTCCGCGATCATCGCCTTGAGCGTCGCGTCCATCTTGGCGATCAGGGCTGTCTCGCCCTTGCGCACGATCCAGGAGGAGCCGCGCTCCGCCTCGGGCATCGACGGGTCGCCGGTCCACACGTCGCCGCCGGCCAGCTTCCAGTCCTTGCCCTCCGGCTTGTCGATCAGCTCGACCGTCCAGTTCAGCTTGGCGCCGAAGGCCATGTCGACGCGGCCGTTCAGCAGGTCCAGCCGGATCTGGTCGGGGTTGTCGTAGAGCACCGGCTTCACCGCGTCGCCGAAGGTCTCGGTGATGTATTTGGCCTGGGAGGAGCCGCGCTGCACGCCGATCTTCGCCCCCTTCAGACCTTCCTTGGTGAAGGTGTAGGTCTTGGCCTTCGGCACGACGTAGGTGTCGTGGTTGAAGACGATGGGCATGCCGAACAGCGCCTTCTCCTTGCGCTCGGCCAGCGGCTTGATCTGCGAGCCGACGACGTCGACCTTGCCCTGGAGCAGCGACGGGATCAGCGCCTTGAAGTCCATCACCGCGAACTCGCAGGTGACGCCCATCCGCTTGCACATCTCGCGCGCCATCTCGGGCTCGATGCCGATCAGCTCGCCCGAGGGCTGGACCATGCTGAAGGGCGGGTAGGTGCCTTCGTTGCCGATGACCAGCTTGTCGGCGGCCAGCGCCGGCAGAGTGGCCATGGTGACGAGACCGGCGAGAGCGAACAGCGTGTTGCGCATGGGAAGCACCCCTTCCTGTTCAAGGTTTCAAGGCACGCGGGACAGCCCCCGTGCGGGTAGGCGGTGGTCAGTACGGCACGTCGCCCGAGACCGTGGTGCGGTGCATGGTGCGGACGTGGCGGTGATGGTCGTAGGGTGTCGCCTTGTGCAGCGTGCAGCGGTTGTCCCAGATCACCAGATCCCCGGCCCGCCAGCGGTGGCGGTAGAGGAAGGGCTCCGACGTGGCGTAGTCGGCCAGCTCCTGGCACAGCGCCCGGCCCGCCGAATCCTCCATCCCGACCACCCCGCTGATCACCTCGGGGCTGAGATAGATGGCCTTGCGGCCGGTCACGGGGTGGGTGCGCAGGATCGGGTGGGCCACCGGCGGCACCCGCGCCCGCTGCTCGTCGTCCAGCGGCGTGCGGCGGGGGTTCGTGGCGCACATCTTGGCGTCGAAATAGGGGTAGTCGTGCACCGCGCGCAGCGGCGCCAGCCGCTCCTTGTCGGCGTCGGACAGCCGGTCGTACGCGGCGGTGGCGCCGGCGAACACCGTGTCCCCGCCCTCGGGCGGCACCTTGACCGCGTGGAACAGCGAGCCCAGGCTGGGCCTCGCCACATAGGACATGTCGGTGTGCCAGTCGCCGTCGCCAGGGATGAAGTATCCCGTCGGCGTGCCGTCCGGCGCGTGGTCGTTGCCGATCACCAGGATCTCGGGATGGCCGGGATACAGGAACCGCTTCTGCACATGGTGCTCCAGCCCGCCGAAGCGGCGGCTCAGCGCCACATGGCGTTCCGGCGTCAGCGACTGGCCGCGGAACAGCAGCAGCCCATGGTCGAGAAAGGCGCGCTCGATGGCGGCGAACAGCCCATCATCGAGCTCTGCCGCCAGATCCACGTCGTGCACCTCGGCGCCGACGGCGTCGGTCAGCGGGGTGAGACGGAGTGAAGGTACGGCGGTCATTGCGGCAGCCCCTGCGCGAAGAGGCTGCCGAACTCCGTCTTGCCGCCGGCCACGCCGGCCAGCCGCAGCACGTGCCAGAAGCTCGCCTGGATGGCGCTGACCACCGGCACGCCCAAATCCTGCTCCAGCGTGGCGATGGCGCCCACCGTGCGGAAGTTGGTGCAGCTTATGAACACCGCGTCGGAGCCGGGAACGGCGCTGCGCTTGACGAAGCGGTAGACCTCCTCCAGCGGCACGCTGCCGATGGCGTGGTCACCGGCGATGCCCAGCCCCACCGCGTCCAGCACCCCGACCCCGTTCGCCTCGAAGAAGGCGCGGCCACGGGCGGTCACCTCCTCCACATAGGGACCGACGAAGGTGATCCGCTTGGCGCCGACGGCCTTGAGCGCCGCCAGCCCGGCGGTGGACGCGGTGGTTATCGGGATCGGCCCCATCAGGGCGCGCATGCGCTGGATCACCGACTGGTCGTAGCGCAGCCCCTCCAGGAAGCTGGCGCTGGTGCCGCCGAACACCGCGGCGTCGAGTGGGGCGTAGCCCAGCAGCCGCGCCGCGTCCTCCAGCGGCCCATGGTCCATCATCGCCCGCAGCCCGTCGGCGGTCACCGCCGGCAGATGCATGCGCGCGGTGTGGATCGACACCCCCTCCGGCGCCATGGCGTAGCATTCCGGTTCCATGACGATGCTGGAGGCCATGTAGACGAGGCCGAGGCGCGCGCGCCAGCCGACGTGATCATGCATGGCGATACCCTCCCTGCGAGGCGGCGAGGCGGCAGAGGGCGGCCCATTCCAGGTCCATACGCTCCTCCATGTCCTCCTCGCCGAAGCCGGCGTACTGGTCACGGGTGACCGCGGCGATCTCCTCGGTCGGAACGACGAGGTCGCGGCCGGTGGCGAGCGCGTCGATCTGCACCTGGCAGGCGCGCTCCAGGAAATACATGCGCGACAGCGCCTCGCGGATGCTGCGGCCCATGGTCAGAAGCCCGTGGTTGCGCAGGATCACCACGTCGACGCCGGCCACGCTCTCCTGCAACCGGGTGCGCTCGCCCGGCACCAGCGTGGCGCCCTCGTAGTCGTGGTAGCCGACGCGGCCGTGGAAGCGCAGCGAGAACTGGCTGATCGGCAGCAGCCCGTCCTTCAGGCAGGACACGGCCACGCCGGCCCGCGTGTGGGTGTGGCAGATGGCGCCGACGTCGGGGCGGGCGGCGTAGACCGCCTCGTGGATCACCGCACCCGCCGGATTCAGCCGCCCCTCCACCACCATCCCGTCGTCGGCCATGCGGATCCGGGAGAGGGTGTCGTGGTCGATCTCGTGGAAGAGATGCCCGTAGGGCGTGATGTAAAACAGATCCTCGTCCAAAGGATCGCGCGCGGAGAAGTGGGTGTAGATCAGGTCCGTCATCCCGAAACGCTCCGCAACCCTGTGTGCGACGGACAAATCGGTACGAACCGTCTCTTGCGGCCCGGAATGCACCCGGCCCGTCTCCAGGATCGTCGTCATGACGCCGTCCCTACTCCCATCGGTTTTATCGGGGGCCGCAGCCGCCTTCGATTACACTGACGGCGGGACGCGCTGTCAACTTGGCGGCAACTGATTAAAAACGATGCTTTGCTGCCTGTTCGCTGCGCATCTTGGCGGAGGACTTGGGGTTGACACGCTCAATAAATGTGCTTTCCATTCAGCCAAAGATCAGTTTGAAAAATTTGTAAACGCCGCGGGCGGCGGTGCTGCGATTTTCGGACGGGACGACGACGGAGGGAGGTGCGGGCGTGGTGCGGAAGATCCTGTTTTCCAGCGACATCGACGATCCCATCGGGTGGGGCAAGGCGGTGCGCGCCCTGCGGCCGGACCTGGACATCGTGAATTGGCCGGACGCCACCGACCCGGCGGAGTTCGAGTTCGCGCTGCTGTGGAAGCCGCCGCCGGGCGGGCTCGGCGCCTACACCAACCTGAAGGGCATCCAGACGCTGGGGGCGGGCATCAACCAGCTCGACCTGTCGGCCCTGCCGCCGGTGCCGTTGGCCCGCATGATCGATCCCAGCCTGACGGAGTCGATGGTCGATTACGCGGTCGCCGCCGTCTACCGCCATTTCCGCGGCCTCGACCGTTTCGAGCGCAACACCCGCGCCCGCCACTGGCAGCACGAGGAGCCGCCGCACAAGGCCGACTTCCCGGTCGGCGTGCTGGGGCTGGGCGTGCTGGGCGGTGCCGTCGCCGCGCGGCTGCGCGCCGTGGGCTTCCCGGTCACCGGCTGGTCGCGCACCCCGCGCCCGACCGACGGGGTGGAGGTCTACGCCGGTGACGAGGGCCTGCCGCCCTTCCTGGCATCCGCCCGCGCCTTCGTCTGCGTGCTGGCGCTGACCCCGCAGACCGCCGGGATCCTCAACAAGGACACGCTGGCCGCCATGCCCGCCGGCAGCTATGTGATCAACATCGGCCGCGGCGGCCATGTGGTGGAGCCGGACCTCGCCGAGGCCGTCCGCAACGGCCACATCGCCGGGGCGACGCTGGACGTCTTCGCCAAGGAGCCGTTGCCGGAGGACCACCCCTTCTACGAGCTGCCGCAGATCCTGGTGACGCCGCACGTTGCCGGCGGCATCTCGCCGAAGACCGCGGCACCGACGCTGATCGAGAACTACGAACGCGCGCTGGCCGGCAAGCCGCTGCTCAACATGGTAGACCCGACGCGGGGGTATTGAGGCGGGGGCGGTCGCGGCGGGCCCCCACCCGGCCGCTCGCGCGGCCGGGTGGGGGCCAGCGTGTTACGCCGCCGCCGCCGGCGCCTCGGCCAGGATGGTGGTGCGGTAGAGCAGGCGCAGGTGGCGTTCGTAGTCGAACACCGTGGCGGTGTGCAGCACCGCCCGGTTGTCCCAGACCACGAGGTCGCCCTTGCGCCATTTGTGGCGGAGGTGGAAGGGCGCCGAGATGGTGTGGGCCTGGAGCCGGTCGACGAGGGCGCGGGTCTCCTCCCGTTCCATCCCCTCGATCTCCAGGATCACCTGCGGGCAGAGCCACAGGGATTCGCGGCCGGTGTCCGGGTGCTTGTGGACGAGCGGCTGGCGCACCGGCGGGTATTTGGCCTTGGCGGCGGCGGACAGCGGCTTGCGGGTGGGGTCCATCGCCTCGAGCTGGCGGTGCAGCTCCTCCCAGGAATGCACGGCCACCAGGGGACGCAGCCACTCCTTCTCCGCGTCGTCGAGCGCGTCGAAGGCGGCGGTGCTGTCGGCGAACAGGGTGTCCCCGCCCTCGGGCGGGATCTCGACCGCGTAGAACAGGGCGCCGATCGACGGCGTCTTCACATAGGAGTAGTCGAAGTGCCACTCCTCCCGGGCGTTGACGAACAGGGACCGCATCACGCCGTCCACCTTCAGGTTCCCGATCTTGATGATCTCGGGATAGCCGTCCAGCAGGTAGCCGCTGTCGATGTGCGCCTCGGTGTAGCCGAAGCGCTTGCTGGCGGCGACGATGTGCTCCGGCTCCAGCTCCTGGCCGCGGAACACCATCACGCGGTGGTCCAGATAGGCGCGGATGATCTCCTCCCACACCGCGTCGGACTGCGGGCGGGCGAGGTCGATGTTGGTGACCTCGATGCCGAAGCTGGCACCGGTCGGCTTCAACTCCAGATGTCGGTATTCGGGCGTGCTGGTCATGACGTCGTCCCCAACGCAGCTCCATGGTCAATCCCAAGAATGCCAGATCGGCCCAGCGTTGCAACATCGTTTGAATAACGTCAAAGAACAGTTTCCACATTGCCGCTACAGCCGCCATTGATGCGGCTGCGAAACGCTGTTACCATCCTCTCAGGTCTCGCCGATGACCAGCTTATTATTTAGTCTCTTTGCCGTTTTATCAACCAGGAGGGCGGTATGGCCAACCCGCAGGAAATCGCGGAACTCCGGCGCCAGCTCGCGGCGGCGCTGCGTCTGGCGGAGCGTTTCGACCTGCACGAGGGGGTGTGCAACCACTTCAGCGTGCGCATCCCCGGCGACGCGGAGCTTTACCTGATCAACCCCATGGGCCTGCACTGGTCGGAGATCACCGCCAGCCGCCTGCTGATGGTGGACGGCGCCGGCACGCTGCTGGCGGGCGACGGCGTGGTCGAGCCGACCGCCTTCTTCATCCACACCGAGGGGCACAAGGCGCGCCCCGACGCGCTGGCCATCTTCCACACCCACATGCCCTACGCCACCGCGCTGACCTGCGTGGAGGACGGGCGGCTGCTCTTCACCCACCAGAACGCCCTGCGCTTCTGGGACCGGGTGACCTACGACGACGCCTACAACGGCCTCGCCATGGACGCGGAGGAAGGGGCGCGCATCTCCACCGGCGCCAACGGCGGCGACATCGTGTTCCTGGCCCACCATGGCGTGGTGGTGCACGGCCGCACGGTGGCGGAGGCGTTCCACGACCTCTACTACCTCGAACGCTCCTGCCAGGTGCAGGTGCTCGCCGCCTCCACCGGCAAGCCGGTGCGCGAGGTGCCGCGCGACGTGGCCGTCCACACCGCGCGCCAGTTCGCCGAGCTGGCGGAGAAGGAATCCGCCCTGCATTTCGCGGCGCTGGAGCGGGTGCTGGCGCGCGACACGCCCTATTACGGAGACTGATCTTGCCGTTTTCCGGTGGCGGGCTTCTGGAACTCGCCCGCCTCGCCCTGCCGATCAGCGCGGCCCGCATCGGGCTGACGATGATGCTGGTGGTCGACAACATGATGGTCGGCCATTTCGGCACCGGCGACCTTGCCGGGCTGGCCTTCGCATCGGTGTTCGTGCAGACGGCGCAGACGGTCGGACTCGGCCTGCTGACCGGCGGGCTGGTCGAGATCTCCGCCGCCATCGGCCGCGGCGATCCGGCCGACGCCGGCGCCATCTGGCGCCGCTCGCTCGGTTACGCGTTCGCCATCGGACTGATCGCGGTGGGGCTCGGCGCCTTCGCGGGGGACCTGTTCCTCGCCACCGGACTGGCGCCCGATCTGGCGATGGAGGCGAGCGGCATCGTCGGCATCCTCGGCTGGTCGCTGCCGCCGATGCTGGTCTACATCGCCAGCGTCATGCTGCTGGAATCCATGGGGCGGCCTTTCGTGGCGGTGTGGATCATGCTGGGCGCCAACCTCGCCAACCTGCTGCTCGACTGGCTGCTGGTCTTCGGCCCCTTCGGCCTGCCGGCCCTGGGGGCGGAGGGGGCGGCGCTGGGCACGCTGGCGGTGCGGGTGTGCATCGCCGTCGCCATCGTCGCCTACATCGTCCGCATCCTGCCGGAGCGCCGGGCGCTCGGCCGCCCGCGGCTGGCCGACCACCGCTGGTCCGCCGGGCGGCGCCAGCGGCGGCTGGGGGTGGCGGAGGGGCTGAGCATGGGGATCGAGAGCGGCTCCTTCTCCATGATGGCGGTCTTCGCCGGCCGTTTCGGCGCGCTGGAGCTGGCCGCCTACACCATCGCCATCAACATCAACATGCTGCTGTTCATGATCGCGGTCGGGGTCGGCGGCGCCACGGCGGTGCTGGCGGCCCGCGCCCGCGGCCGCGGCGACCCGGCCGGCATGGCGGCGGCGGCGTGGAGCGGCTACGGCGTGTTCGCCGGGGCCACCGGCGTCATCGCCCTGCTTCTGGCGGTGTTCCCGGCCGCCGCACTCGGCTTCTACACCAACGACCCGGCGCTGGCGGCGGTGGCGCTGCCGCTGGTCGCGATCGTCGGCTTCGTCAATCTGGTGGACGGGGCGCAGCGGGTGGTCGCCAACGTGCTGCGCGCCTATGGCGAGGCGTGGCTGCCCACCAGCAGCCACCTGTTCTCCTACGTCTTCGTGATGGTGCCGGCGGGCTGGCTGCTCGGCGTGGCGGCGGGGCTGGGGGCCATGGGCCTCGTGCTCGCCATCGCCATCGCCAGCGTCGTCGCCACCGTCCTCCTCTTCGCGCGCTTCCTGTGGCTTTCCAGCCGGCCCCTCGCCCCCACGGGCGAGCTGCGGACCGGCGAAACGGGTTAAGGAGATTGGAATGGGCAAGCTGTTGACCGACGAGCAGATCGCCGGCTTCCACGCGAACGGCTTCGTCACCCGCATCCCGGTGCTGACGCCGGCGGAGGTCGCGGAGCTCGTCGCCAGGACGGAAGCGTTCGAGGCCGAACGCCCGCAGGACGTGTCCTGGGCCTTCGACATCAAGTGCAACCTGCTGCTCGACTGGGTCTACGAGCTCGGCCGCCACGAGCGGCTGCTGGATGCGGTGGAGGACCTGATCGGTCCCGACATCCTGATGACCAACGGCGTCTACCGGAACAAGAATCCCGGCTCTGCCGTGGATTACGGCTGGCACCAGGACAGCGCCCGCATCCAGGTCGATCCCACCTTCGTCATCTGTTACGTCGCCCTGTCACCGGCCACCTCGGAGAACGGCTGCCTGCGCGCCATCCCCGGCACCCAGGACCGGGTGCGCCCCTTCTCCCTCACCGAAGGGCCGGGGCAGCGCAAGCGCCTCGTCGCCCGCGTCATCGACGTGGACGAGAGCCAGGCCGTGGATCTCGTGCTGGAGCCGGGGGAGGCCGCCATCTTCCACAGCAACCTCGTGCACGGCTCGGCCCCCAACCTCAGCCAGAGCCGCCGGATGGCGCTGCTCTACGACTACACCCCGGCGGCGGCGCGGCAGAATGTCGGGCGCGGCTCCGGCCAGCTCGTGCGCGGGGTGGACCACTGGAACCATTTCGGCCACGAGCCGGTGCCCGAACCCGGCCTGACCGAGGGCAACGTGCTGCGCCGCCGCGAGATCCTTGGCACCTACCACGAGAATGTGCTGATGGGCCCGCGCCTGCCGGGCGAGACGGTGACCTTCCCCGACCGGCCCTACTGACGGATGCGGCCACCCCCGGCGGTCACCCCGCCGGGCTCACACCGACACCGCGACACCCAGCTCCGCGTCGATCGCGGCGAGCAGGGTGGCAGTGTCGAAGGGCTTGTGCAGGACACGGACACCGTCCGGCAGGGTCGGCGAATCCTGCCCCTCGGCGTAGCCGGTCATGCACAGCGCGCGCAGCGCCGGGTGCTCCGCACGGGCCCGCCGGATCAGCTCGGCGCCGCTCATGCCGGGCATCGCCTGATCGGTGAGCAGCAGGTCGGGCGGCCCGTCGGCGGCGATGCGGGCCAGCGCCTCCTCGCCGCCGGCCACCTCCACCACCCGATGCCCGGCGTCGCGCAGCGTGCCGGCGAGGCCGGCCAGCACCTCCGGCTGGTCGTCCACCAGCAGGATCAGGGCGCTGGACCGGTTGCGCGCCGCCCGCGGGCGCACCGGCGCGCGGGCGGGGGCCACGGCGCTCGTGGCGCGGGGCAGGTAGAGATGGACCGTGGTGCCGACCCCGACCCGGCTCTCGATGCGCATGCCGCCGCCCGACTGCTTGGCGAAACCCTGCACTTGGCTGAGGCCGAGCCCGCTGCCCTTGCCCACGGGCTTGGTGGTGAAGAAGGGTTCGACGATGCGGTCGAGCAGCGCCGGCGGAATGCCCTCCCCCGTGTCCGTCACGGTGATGCACAGATAGTCGCCGGCCGGCAGGTCGGCGCCGGTATCGTCGCCGTCGTTTGCCACGCCGACCAGACCGGCGACGATGGTCAGCCGCCCGCCCTCCGGCATGGCGTCGCGCGCGTTGATCGCCAGATTGAGGATGCCGAGTTCGAGCTGGGTTGGGTCGGCCAGCGCCGGCGGCAGGTCCGCCGGGACGATCCGCTCGATGCTCACCTGGGGGCCGACGCTGCGCTCCAGCAAGTCCTCCATCCCGGTCAGCAGGTCCCCGACATCGGTCGGCGCCGCCTGCAGATGCTGGCGCCGTGCGAAGGCCAGGAGCTGCTGCACCAGCCGGGCGCCGCGCTCCGACGCGGTGATGGCGTTGTCCAGGAAACGGGCGGCCTTTTCGTGGTCCTGCGGGTTGCGCTTGGCGATCTCGACGCTGCCGATGATCGCGGTGAGCAGATTGTTGAAGTCGTGCGCGACGCCGCCGGTGAGCTGGCCGAGGATTTCCAGCTTCTGCGTCTCGCGCAGGCGCGCGGCGATGCGTTCGCGCTCGGTGGTGTCGCGCAGGAAGGCGATGCCGCCGATCACCCGTCCGTCCTCGTCCAGCAGCGGGCTGTGCTGCGTCTCCACCGTCCCCTCGCGCCCGGTCTCGGGGTGGTAGGGGGCGCTGGGGATGGCGTGCGGGCGCCCGGACAGCGCCGCCGCCATGGCGGCTTCCAGATCGTCGCCGCGGCCGGTGGGGTAGAGGTCGAGCAGATGCCGGCCCAGCGCGTCGCCCTCCGCCAGACCGGTCACCGCGGCGACCGCCGGGTTCCACAGCGTCACCCGCCCGTCCCGGTCATAGGCCAGGATGCCGTCGGTCGAGCTTTCCACCAGGAAGCGGGAGAAGTCCCGCTCGTGCTTCAGCAACCGTCCCTGGGCCTCCCGCAGGTCGGCGGAGCGCCGCTCCAGCCCGTCGGCCATGGCGTCGAAGGCCAGCCCGAGCCGCCCCAGCTCGGTGGTTCCGTCGGTCAACCCGGTGCGGGCGCCACTGTCGCCGTCGCGCAGCCGGTTGGCGGCGGTGAGGATGCGCAGGATCGGGTTCATCAGGAACAGCCGTCCGCCGATGAAGGCGGCGAGCAGGGCCAGCGTGGCCCCGACCGCGATCAGCACGACCCCGCGTTGGGTGGCGCGGTCGATCGCCTCGAACTCGTGCTCGGTGGAAACGCCGGCGCTGACATACAGTTCGCGCGGCCCAAAAGTCAGCGGCACATAGCCCAGCACCCGCCGCGTGCCGTCCTGGCTCTGCATCTCCAGCGACCCGATGTCGGGGGCGTGCAGCAGATGGATGAAGGTGTTCGGAATGCTGCTGCCGATGAAACGCTCCGGGAAGGGGGTGCGCGCGATCACCGTGTCCTCGCGGTCCGCGATGGTCAGCGAGCCGCCGGTCGGCAGCGACCGTTTTTCCAATTGATCGGTCAGCCAGCCGAGGTCGAGTGCCGCGGTGCCGACGGCGATCACACGCCCGGCGTCGTCGTGCGCCGCCAGAGCCATCGGCAACGCATGCCGGTTCAGCCGCTCGGCGAACTGGTAGGTGCCGATCGCGAACTCACCGGTCTGCAGCGTCTCCTGGAAATGCGCCTGGGCGGTGATGTCGAATCCCGGCGGAACCGGCCGGGAGGCGCAGATCGCCGTTCCGTCCGCCCGGAAGACACCCAGCCGCAGGTATTGGGGAAAGCGCGCCTGGAGATCGGCGAGGTACGCCGAACAGCGCGCCGAATCCATGGTCCGGACGGACGGCCCCTCCAGCACCGCGCCCAGCAGCAGCCGCGTTCCGTCGATGATGCGGTCCAGTTCGGACGCGGCGAGGCGTCCGAGGCGTACGGCCACGCCATGGATTTCCGCCTGCCGCTCGCGCCGCAGGTCGATCTCGTTCATGGCCTGGATGGCGACGGCCGGAGCCACGGCGACCGCCACCAGGACAACCAGCCGTCCGAACAGCCCCATGCATGCCTCCAGCCCCCACTGGTTGTATCTCCAAACCTCCCCCTGCGCGCGCGAGCTTTTGGCATATGACTCCGGGTGCATAGGTCGCCGGCTTAAGCAGTCGGCTGATCCGTGTAACCCCAAGCATCGTGCCGCATCGCCGTTCAAGCACGGGCGGCCGTGCCCGCCGGCCGCTATGCTGCCCGGCGACTTCGAGCAGCGAGCACGTCACCATGACCAGCGGAGCGGCGATTCTCGTGAAGCGATACGGCATCGGCACCGCACTTCTCCTTTCTGTCCCGCATTCGATCAGTGACCGAGGTGAACGGTGAAGCATCGCAGCGACATCGACGGCCTGCGTGCCGTCTCGATCATTCCCGTGCTCCTGTTTCACGCCGAGATCCCGGGCGTCGGCGGCGGATTCGTCGGCGTGGATGTGTTCTTCGTCATCTCCGGCTACCTCATCACGGCGCTGATCGCCGAGGAGATGCGGCAGGGGCGCTTTTCGCTCGCCGGTTTCTACGAGCGGCGCATCCGCCGCATCCTGCCGGCGCTGCTGGTCATGCTGCTGGTCAGCGGCGTGGCCGCCTCGATCCTGCTGCTGCCCGTCGATTTCCAGGAATTCTCGAACAGCCTGACCGCGGCGGTGCTGTCGGTGTCGAACATCTTCTTCTGGCGCCAGTCCGGCTATTTCGACGACCAGGCGTTGATGAAGCCGCTGCTGCACACCTGGTCGCTGGCGGTGGAGGAGCAGTTCTACCTGGTCTTCCCGCTCTACCTGATGGCGGTGCTGCGCTGGGGCCGCGGGCGCTGGGTGGCGGCGGTGCTGCCGGTGGCGCTGCTGTCGCTGGCGCTGTCGGTGTACGGCGTCGCCCACAAGCCCGACGCCGCCTTCTACCTCCTGCCGACGCGGGCGTGGGAGTTGCTGGTCGGCTCGCTGCTGGCGCTGGGGGCGGTGCCGGCGCTGCGCGGCCGGCTGGCGAACGAGCTGGGCGGGCTGCTCGGGCTGGGGCTGATCGGGTGGAGCGTCCTCACCTTCGGCGACCACACCCCCTTCCCCGGCCTGAACGCGCTGTACCCCTGCCTTGGGGCCGCGCTGGTCATCCACACCGGGACCGCCCCGACTCTGACCGCGCGCCTGCTGGCGACGGGGCCACTGGTGTTCGTCGGGCTGATCTCCTACTCGCTCTATCTCTGGCACTGGCCGGTGCTGGTCTTCGCCAACTACCACACCATGGCGCCGCTGGGTGCGGGGGAGACGGCGGCGGCGCTGGCGGTGTGCGTCGTTCTGGCGGTGCTGTCCTGGCGCTTCGTGGAAACGCCGCTGCGCCGCGGCGGCTCTCCCATCGCCGGGCGGCGGGCCTTCGGCTTCGCCTCGGTGGCGGCCGTGCTGTTCATCGCGGTGGGGGCGGCCGGGCACGTCACCGGCGGCTGGGAAAGCCGCTTCAGCCCGCAGGTGGTCGCCGTGGACGCCATGAGCGGCAACCGCAACGACGCGCTGCTGCCCTGCCACAGCCGCCCCCCCGAGGACGTGGCGGCCGGCCGGCTCTGCATCATCGGCGCGGACGGCGCGCCGGAGACCTGGCTGCTGTGGGGCGATTCGCACGCCTGGGCGATGCAGCACCTCTACGACGAGGCGTTCCGCAGCCTTGGCGTCCGCGCGGTGGTGGCGAGCTACGACGGCTGCGCGCCGCTGTTCGGGATCACCCGCGTCGGCTATGCCGGGCCGTGCCGCGCCTTCGCCGACGCGGTGGCCCGGCTGGTCGAGGGCGGCGGCATCCGCGACGTCGCCATGGTCGCCTTCTGGGAAGGCTACTACCGCGACACCATCCAGGCGGACGTGCGGACGACCCGGCACGACCGCGAGCAGACGGCGGCCGCGCTGAACCGGGGCCTCGTCTCCACCGTCACCACCCTGGCCGACCGCGGCATCCGGGTTCATCTGGCCGACAGCCTGCCGGGCGTGCGCGTCAACGCGCCGCGCGCCCTGGCCGCCGCCCTCGCCTGGAACCGCCCCATCGACCCGCGCTTCACGGCGGAGGAATACCACGCCATGAACCGCGACTATTTCGCCGCCGTGGAGTCGGTGCGGGACCGCCTCGCCTCCCGACTGACCCTGTGGCGAACGCTGTGCGCCGACGGCCGTTGCGAGGCGGCGGCCAACGGCCTGCCCATCTATTTCGACAGCAACCACCCCACCCGCACCAACTTCGCCTTCGCCACCGACCCGATCCGCCGCTTCCTGCGCGAAGGCAGCGGGCCGGTGGCGATGGCGCGGTGAGGGGTGGGTGCCTCACACCTCGAAGAACACCGTCTCCCGGTCGCCCTGCATGTGGATGTCGAAGCGGTAGACGACGCCGGCCGCCGTGTCCTCGCGCTTCGCGATGAGGGTGTCGCGGCGGTCTTCCGGGACCGACGCCAGCACCGGGTCGGCGGCGTTGGCCTCGGCCTCGTCGGAGAAGTAGAGGCGGGTGTAGGCGTGGGTCAGCATGCCGCGCATGAAGACGATCACCGTCGTATGCGGGGCGCTGCCGTCGCCGGTCGGGCCGGGCTTGACGGTTTCGAAAACGAAACGGTTGCGCGGATCCGTTCCGGTACCGCAACGGCCGAAGCCGCGAAACGTCGCGTTCGGGTTGCGGCTGTCGGCCGGGTGGGCGTAGCGCCCCTGCGCGTCGGCCTGCCAGATCTCGATCATGGCGTCGCCGATGGGCTGGCCCTGCCCGTCGAACACCTGGCCGACGATGCGGATCGGCTGGCCGTCCGTCTCCTCGGTCGCCAGCTCGGGGCCGGCGATGCTGGGCAGATCGTAACCGTACTGGGTGGGCGTCAGCCCATAGGCGAAGTAGGGGCCGACGGTCTGCGAGGGCGTCTGTTTCAGGGCCATGGCTCAAGCCTCCATCGGCGTCGCCGCCGGGCCGCGCAGCACGATGTCGAAGACGTAGCCGAGTGCGAAGCCGGGTTCCGTCACGTCGATCGCGAAGTTGGAGATCAGCCGCTCCCGCGCGCCTTCCGGCGTGCCGAGGAAGATCGGGTCGAGCGGCAGAAGCGGGTCGCCGGGGAAATACATCTGGGTGACCAGCCGGGTGGCGATGGTCGGCCCGAACAGCGAGAAATGGATGTGGTTGGGCCGCCACGCGTTGTGGTGGTTGCCCCAGGGGTAGGCGCCGGGCTTGATCGAGTGGAAGCGGTAGTTGCCCTCCTCGTCGGTCACGCAGCGCCCGCCGCCGAAGAAGTTGGGGTCCAGCGGGGCGTCGTGCTGATCCACCTTGTGGACGTAGCGGCCGGCGGCGTTGGCCTGCCAGACCTCGACCAGCGTGTTGCGCACCGGGCGCCCGGCCTCGTCCAGCACCCGGCCGGTGACGACGATGCGCTCACCCAGCGGCTCGCCGTTCTTGCGGCCGTTGCGGGTCAGGTCGTGGTCGAGCGGCCCCAGGCAGTCCTGGCCGAACACCGGGCCGGTCATCTCCGACAGGCTCTGCTTCAGCGGGATCAGCGGCTTCGTGGGGCCGCGCAGGGTGGTGGACTTGTACCCGGCGTACAGGTAGGGCGGGTGCGCGGTCCAGTCGCGCGGTGCCGTGCTCATGGTTTTCCTCCCTCGGCCGCGGCGGCGTCCATCGCCGCGTAGGCGTCCTTGGCGACCTTGATGGCGCTGTTGGCCGCCGGCACGCCGGCGTAGACGGCGACGTGGAGCAGCGCTTCCTTCACGTCGTCGGGGGTGGCGCCCGTGTTGCGGGTGGCGCGGATGTGCATCGCCACCTCCTCGTGATGGCCGCCGGCGGCCAGCAGGGCGATGGTGATCAGGCTGCGCTCGCGCTTGGTCAGACCCGGCCGCGACCAGACGGAGCCCCAGGCCCCCTCCACGATGAATCGCTGGAAATCCACGTCGAAGGGGGACTTGTTCGTCTCGGCCCGGTCGACATGGGCGTCGCCCAGCACGGAGCGGCGGGTCGCCATGCCCTGATCGTACCGGTTCGGCAACGGCTGTTCGTCAGACAAGGTCGTTCTCCTTCAGGAACGTCCGGATGGCGGCGATCACCGCCTCGGGGTTCTCCACGCCGGGGATGTGGCCGGCGCCGTCGATGAGGTGGAAGCGGGCGCCGGGGATCAGTCCGGCCGTGGACCGGACGAGGTCCGGCGGGGTCGCCCCGTCCTCCGACCCGGCGAGGCACAGGGTGGGCACGGCGATGCGCGCCGCCGCCGCCGTCAGGTCACCGTCGCGCAGCGCCGCGCAGGTGCCGAGATAGCCCTGCGCCGGCGTGCGCACGAGCATGTTGCGCCAGACCGCCAGCTCCGCCGCCCGTTCCCGCCGGAAGGCGGCGGAAAACCAGCGCTCCAGGATCGCGTCGGCGATCGACGCGATGCCGCCCGCGGATATGGCGTCCATGCGCTGGGTCCAGCTCTCCACGCTGCCGATCCGGTGCGCGGTGTTGCTCAGCACCAGCGCCCGCACCCGCTCTGGCGCGCGCGCCGCGACACCCTGCGCGATCAGCCCGCCGACCGACAGGCCGACCAGGATGGCGCGCTCGACGCCGGCGTCGTCCATCACCGCGAGCATATCGCCCACATGGTCGTCGAGGCTGTAGGGTGCGGCCGGCGCGTCGGACAGGCCATGCCCGCGGGTGTCGTAGCGCAGCACCCGGAAATCGCCGGTGAAGGCGGGCACCACTTTGTCCCACACCTGGAGATCGGTGCCGAGCGAGTTGGAAAACAGCAGAACCGGCCCGTCGCGGCGCCCGTCCTCCCGGTAGCGGATCACGATGTCGTTGTTGCTGACGGCCTTCATCGGCTCTGCTCCTCCCACAGAATGCTGGACTTTATACGAAGATTCCCGTCATCGAAAATGGTCGTTCCTGATAGATTCATTCCCTCAGGTTATGAATCAGGGGAAATCCGATGCTCGACCCGCGCCTCCGGCACCGGCACATCCAGTGTTTTCTGGAGGTGGCGCGGCGGCGCAGCGTCGGCCGGGCGGCCGACGCCCTGGCGCTCAGCCAGCCGGCGGTGTCGAAGACGCTGATCGAGCTGGAGGAGATCCTGGGCGTGGCGCTGATGGACCGCAGCCGCCGCGGCGTCACGCTGACCGAGTTCGGGGAGGTGTTCCAGCGCCACGCCGCCGCCAGCATGGTGGCGCTGCGGCAGGCGGTGGACAGCGTGGCGCAGGTGCGCATGGGGGGGGCCGCGACCATCCGCATCGGCGTGCTGCCCACGGTGGCCGCAAAGCTGGCGCCGGACGCGGTGCTGCGCTTCCAGCAAGCGCGCACGGGCGTGGTGGTCAACCTCGCCAGCGGCCCCAACGGCCATCTGCTGGACCGGCTGCGTGGCGGCGACCTGGATCTGGTGATCGGCCGGCTGGGCGCGCCCGAGCAGATGCGCGACCTCGCCTTCGTGCATCTCTATTCGGAGCGCGTGTCGGTCGTCGTGCGGCCGGGCCACCCGCTCACGCGCGTGGCGGAGCTGGATCTGGCGCGCATCGCCGATTACACGGTGCTGCTTCCCGACCGCGACGCGGTGACCCGCCCGGCGGTGGAGCGGCTGCTGATCGCCGGCGGGGTCGGCGACCTGCCGCGGCGGATCGAGACGGTGTCCACCACCTTCGGCCGCAGCTTCACCCGCGCCACCGACGCGGTGTGGATCATCTCGTATGGCGTGGCCGAGCCCGACCTCCGCGAGGGCACCCTGGTGGAGCTGCCCGCCGACACAAGCGACACCAGCGGCCCCGTCGGCCTGACCACCCGCGCCGACACCGACCCCTCCCCGCCGCTGCGCCTGTTCATGGAGGCGGTGCGGCAGGCGGCGGAGGGGCGGTGACGCCAACCGCCACCGCGTCTATCGCGGGACGGGAAGCTCCACCGTCTGGCCCACGACGTCGATCGCCACCTTGCCGCGAAGCCCGCGGGAGCCCCCATTTTCGAGCAGTTCATGCGCGTCGCCGATGCGGGCCAGTGGCAGCACCGCGCCGATCACCGGCTTGATCAGGCCGCGTTCGACCAGGTTGGTCAGCGCGTCGAGCTTGCCCCGGTTCTGGCGTGTGAACACGAAATGGTAGGCGGCGTTCTTTCCCCAGGCCTCGATCAGGTTCTGCGGCTGCGCGATGTCGACGATGCTGACCAGCCGTCCGGCATCCGCAAGGACCCGAGCGCTCCTCGTCAGGGTGTCGCCGCCGATGGTGTCGAACACGACGTTCACCCCGTGCCCGTGCGTCAGGTCCGCCACCGCCGAGACGTAGTCGTCGGCGCTGTGGTCGATCACCTCGTCCGCCCCGAGCGATCGCACGAACTCATGGTTGCTGCGGCGCGCCGTCGTGATGACCCGCGCGCCCATCGCCTTGGCAAGCTGGATCGCCACGCTCCCCACGCCGCCGGCACCGCCATGGATCAGAATGGTCTCGCTGACGGCAAGCTGGGCGCGGGTCACTAGGGCTTCCCAGACCGTCCCGCCGACCAGCGTCAGGCTGGCGGCTTCCAGATGGCTGATGGTGCTCGGCTTGCGCCCGACCAGCTCGACATCGGCGACGTGCTGCTCCGCATAGGAGCCGGGGCCGCCGAAAATCCTGGGCGTGTAATAGACCTCGTCGCCGACGTCGAACTCGGTCACGGCCGCTCCCCTCTCTTCCACGACCCCGGAAATGTCGTGGCCGATGATGGCGGGGAGCGGCACGTGGTCGGTGTAGTCGCCACGCCGAATCTGATAGTCCAAAGGATTGATGGCGGTGGCGTGGACACGCACCCGGATCTGCCGTGGTCCGACGACCGGTACGGCAACCTCGCGCATCTCGAACGCGTCGAAGCCACCGAATTTGACGAGCAGGATCGCCTTCATGGTGTCGGTCATGTTCGTACCTTCTCAGAAAAGGCCGGGGCGGCGGGGGCGCCGTCGTGCTGGTGATCCCCGCCGCCTCCCGGCAGCCTGGTCCGTTGCCGGCTACGCCCGGATCAGCGTGCCGCGCCCTCCACCGGCGTGTTGAGGAGCTGCTGCTCCCACAGATAGGCGATGCCGCTGCCGCCGGCGTGCTGGACGATCACGTCGGTCAGTGGCACGGCCGTGTCCATCCGCGCCCAGTCGCGCTGCCATTCCGCCGCGATCGCCAGCCACGTCATCATGTTGGCGCCGGCCGCGATCATGCGCTGGATGGCGATCTGGTGCGCCTCGACCGAGACACCGCCCGAGGCGTCGGTGATCACCGTCACGTCCCAGCCTTCGCCGAGCGCCTGGATCACCGGCATGGCGACGCACACCTCGGTCCACAGACCGGCGATGACGAGCTGCTTGCGGCCGGTCGCCTTGACGGCGTCGACCACCTTGGGATCCTCCCAGGTGTTGATGAAGGTCCGGTCGATCACCTCCTGGCCGGGGAACACGTCGGTGATCTGCGGGAAGAGCAGGCCGCCGCGGGCGGCGATCACCGTGGTCAGGATGGTGGGCACGCCGAAGGCCTTGGCGGCCTTCGCCAGGCCGGCCGTGTTGTTGATCACCATCTGCGGCTCGTGGCTGTTCACGTTCGCAAGCTGGTAGGGCTGGTGATCGATCAGGACGAGCACCGAATCCTCGGGACGGAGGAGCGACGCGAGGCCGTTGCGGAAGGTCATCTCTGTTCCCTGTTGTCTTTGGATGGGATCGACGCGCCGGGAAACCTGCGCTTCCCGCGACGTCGTCCGGGTGGACAGTGCCATTCCGGTGTGTGGTACGGTAGCCGCGGCCCTTGGCACACTGTGTCGCCGAACCGGGAACGCCGCGTGGACATCGAAGATCTCCGAACCTTCGTGGAAGTCGCCGACGCCGGTGGCCTGACATCCGCGGCGCGTCGTCTCGGTCTTTCCAAGTCGATCGTCAGCCGACGGCTGGCGCGGCTGGAGCAGGACCTTGGCGTCCAGTTGCTGGCGCGAAGCACACGCGGCGCGGCACTGACCGAGGCGGGGGTCACATTGCGGGATCACGCCGCCAGAGCTTGCGCGGAGGTTGACGCCGCCCGTGAAGCGATACTACCGGAGGGGGAGCTTCGCGGCCGGTTGCGCGTCGCCGTGCCGCTGACCTTCGGCCCGACCCACTTCGCGCATGTGTTCGCCGAGATGGCGCGGCGCCATCCGCATCTTCACATCCACACCAGCTACAGCGACCGCTTCGTGGACCTCATCGCCGAGGGCTACGACTGCGCCATCCGGCTCGGCCATCTTCCGGACTCCAACCTGATCGCGCGGCGGATCGGCCCGATCCATGGAACCCTGGTGGCCAGCCCCGACTACATCGCCGAGCACGGGGCACCGGAAACGCCCGACGCGCTGATCGCCCATCAGGCGCTGATGCAGGGCACCGAGAGCTGGCAGTTCCTGGACGGCGGGACGACGGTCACGCTGCGCCCACAAGGGCGCTTCAAGGCCGACAACGGGACCGCCCTGGTCGCCGCCGCCCTGGCCGGGCTCGGCATCGCCTATCTGCCCGAGGGCCTGATCCGGGAGCACCTCGCCTCCGGCGCGCTGGTGCCGGTGATGACGCGCCACCCGATCCGGCCGGCGGGCATCTATGTGGTCCGTCCGCCGGGCCAGCATCCGACCCGCAAGGTGCGGATTCTCATCGAGATGCTGATCGCCTGCTTCGGAACCGCGTCCGACGTGGTGGGCACGGCCCCCGAATGAGCGGAGCGACGGAGGCTGGTGACGGCACGCCGTGGAAATGCTAAGAACGCTTCGCATTCGCTTTCCCCACCCGCCCCCGTCATGTCCGACGCCGCCTCCAGCGACCTCCTCGCCCTCGTGCAGGTGCATTACCAGGACCTGCTGCGCCTGCTCACCCGCCGGCTTGGCTGCGCCTCGCTGGCGGCCGACGTGGTGCAGGACCTGTGCGTGCGGCTGCGCGAGCTGGGCGGGGACGCCTCGGCGGCCATCGCCAACCCCCGTGCCTATCTGTTCCGCATGGCCGGCAACCTCGCCACCGACCACCAGCGCCGCGCCCGCGCCATCCAGCGCCACCTCAGCCCCGACCCGGTGCCGGACGCTCTCGCCTGCGACCGGCCGGCGGCCGACGACGTGCTGCACCAGCGCCAGCGGCTGCTGGCCCTGCGCGCCGCCATCGACGCGCTGCCGCCGCGCTGCCGCGAGGTGTTCCTGCTCCACCGTTTCACCGGCCTGTCGCACCCGGAGATCGCGCGGCGCCTCGGCATCTCCGTCAGCATGGTGGAGAAGCACGTCCAGCGGGCGATGGCGCAGTGCCGCGACCATCTGCGCCGGCTCGACGGCTGACGGCACCCTGATGACCGACCATCCGCCCGCCCCCGCGCCGGCTTCCGGACCAGCCTCCCCCGCCGCCGCCACAGCCGACGCGGTCGAGGCCGAGGCGCTGCGCTGGTTCCTGGCGCGCGACGCCGGCGGCCACGCCGACCCGGCCCTCGCCGCGTGGCTGGCCGCCGACCCCGCCCACCGCCGCGCCTACGAGGCGCTGGCCGCAGCGTGGGACGATCTGGGTGGGCTGGAGGATCTGGCCGCCGAGGCGCGGCGGCTGGAACGCGCCACGGCAACCCCGGCCATCCGCCGCCCGAACCGCCGCGGTGCGCTGGCGCTGGCCGGCGGGGCGCTGGCCGCCGGGCTGCTGGGCGTCGCGATCGGGCCGGCGCTGCTGCGCGGCTGGCGGGCCGACCATGCCACCGGGGTGGGCGAGGTGGCGACGCGGCGGCTGGCCGACGGCAGCGTCCTGACGCTCGACGCCGATTCCGCCCTGTCGATCGACATGACCGGCGACGGGCGGCGGGTGGAGCTGCTGCGCGGGCGCGCGTGGTTCGCCGTCGCCCCCGATCAGGACCGCCCCTTCCTGGTGCGGGCGGGGGCCGGCACCACCAGTGCCGTCGGCGCCGAATTCTCGGTCGGCCATGTGGGGGCGGATGTCGAGGTGACCGTCGGCGCCCGCACCGTCGCGGTCGCCCTCGACGCCGCAACGGACACCGCGACCGACAGCGCGCCGACCCGGCGGCTGTCGGCCGGCGAGCGGGGCCGCTACGGGCCGGACGGCTTCGCCGCCATGGCCGCGGTCGACCCCGCCGTGGCGCAGGCGTGGCGCACCGGCAAGCTGGTGTTCGAGGACCGCCCGCTGGCCGAGGTGGTGGAGGAGATCGCCCGCTACCACCCCGGCCGCATCCTGATCACCGACGACGCGGTGGCCGGCCGCCGGGTCAGCGGCGTGGTCGACGGGCGCGACCCCGACCGCGCGCTGCGCGCCATCGTCGGCACCCTGCCGGTGCGCCTGCAGAGCTTCGGCCCCTACCTGACCCTGCTGCACCGCGCCTGACCGTTCCGAACTTTTTTTCATGAGCGGGGTGTGGGGCGCCGCCGCGGCTTTCGTCCTAGCCAATATGCGACTGCAAGTCGTTCGCATGATGGCGAGAACGGGGGATGACGATGGCGGTTCGGGTGCGGGGACGCGGGGTGCGGCGGCTGTGCGGGGCGCTGCTGGCGGGGGTGGCGCTGTCAGCGCCGGGGTTTGCCGGGGCGCAGGCGCAAACACCGACGCCGTCGGCCCCGGCCGAAACGGCCGCGGTGCGGAGCTTCGCGATCCCGCCGCAGCCGCTGGCCTCCGCCCTCACCGCTTTCGGGATGGCCGCCAATCTGGAGGTGGTCTACCCCGCCGGCATGACCGGCACCGCCCGTTCGCCCGGCGTCACCGGACGCTTCCCGGCGACCGAGGCGCTGGCCCGGCTGCTGGCCGGCACCGGCTTCTCCTACCGGATGACCGGGCCGACCTCGGTCACGCTGGTGGAGCTGCGCACCGACGGCAGCGTCACGCTGGATCCGGTCATGGTGCGGGGTGCCGGGGCCGGCCCCTATGGTCCCGACAGCGGCTACACCGTCCGCCGCAGCGCCGCCGGCACCAAGACCGACACGCCGATCCTGGAGACGCCGCAGTCCATCTCGGTGGTCACCGCCCCGCGGATCGAGGCGATGGGCGCCACCAACGTGAAGGAGGCGCTGAGCTACACCCCCGGCATCGAGATCGCCCCCTACGGCACCGATTCCCGTTTCGACTGGGTCCAGCTCCGCGGCTTCGACGTCTACACGCCCGGCTTCTACCTGGACGGGCTGCAACTGCGCAACATCGACACCTGGTCGGTGTGGCGGGTCGAGAATTACAGCGCGGAGCGGATCGAGGTGCTGCGCGGCCCCTCCTCGGTCCTCTACGGGCAGAGCGGGCCGGGCGGGCTGGTCAATGTGGTGAGCAAGCGCCCGACCGCCACGCCGCAGGGCGAGCTGCGGTTGCAGCTCGGCACCGACGCCCACCGCCAGCTCGCCGGCGACGTCTCCGGTCCGGTCGATGCGGAGGGGCGTGTGCTCTACCGCTTCATCGCGCTGCTCCAGGATGCCGAACTGGCGGCGGAGGGCATGCCGAACGACCGCGTGTTCGTGGCACCGTCCGTCACCCTGCGCCCGAACGACGACACCACGCTGACCCTGCTGGCGCAGTACAGCAAGAGCTGGTCCGGCACCCTGACCCGCAACGCCCCGGAGGTCGGGTCGCTGATCGCCACACCGGCCGGCACCAAGGTTCCGTCCTCCACCTACAACGGGGAGCCCGATTACAACCATGTCTTCCAGCAGCAATGGTCGCTGGGCTATCTGCTGGAGCATCGGGTGAACGACGCGGTGACCCTGCGCCAGAACGCCCGTTACAACCATCTCGACATCGACTACCGGCAGGTCAACGGGCGCAACTTCATCGCCGTCAACGGCGACGAGACCGACCCGGCCAACTACCGGACGGTGCGGCGCAGCGTGTTCACCAGCGACGAGACGCTGGGCAGCCTGACCATCGACAACCAGGCGCAGTTCGACCAGCGCTTCGGACGGTGGTCCAACCGGGTGCTGGGGGGTCTCGATTACCAGCGCACGCGGGTGGATCAGGTCACCGTGTCCGGCGGCAGCGTGGCCCCGCTCGACCTCTACGCGCCCGTCTACGGTTCCCCCGTCATCCCGGCGGCGCCCTATTGGGACGGGCGGACCACGGTGTCGCAGTTGGGCGTCTATCTGCAGGACCAGCTCAAGTTCGACGAACGCTGGGTGCTGACCGTCGGCGGCCGCTACGACCGCGCGCGCGTCCAGGCGGTCAACGAGGTGGACGGCACCGATATCGACGACACCGTCCACCGGCTGACCGGCCGGGCCGGGCTGGTCTATCTGCACCCGAGCGGGCTCGCCCCCTATGTGAGCTATTCGGAATCCTTCGTGCCGAGCGCGGTCGTGGACCCCGCCACCGGCAAGCTGATGGAGCCCGAGACCGGCCGCCAGTACGAAGCCGGTCTGCGCTACCAACCGCCGGGGACCGACGACACCTACGGCATCGCCGTGTTCGACCTGCGCCGCCGGAACTACGTCACCTACGATCTGGACGCCATGCCGCGCCAGACCGGCGAGGTCACCGTGCGCGGGGTGGAGCTGGAAGCGGTGGTGCAGCCCCTGCCCGGCCTCACCCTCACGGCCGCCTATGCGTGGACGCCCAAGGCCGACGTCACCGCCAGCAGCAACCCCGACGAGGTCGGCAAGCAACTGAACGCCGTGTCGAAGCACCGCGGCTCGCTGTGGGCCGACTACCGGCTCCCCGGCGGGCTGAAGTTCGGTGCCGGCGTGCGTTACAACGGCTCAAACCACGGTATGGGGGAAACCACGGTGGCCGCCGTGCCGTCCTACACGCTGTTCGACGCCATGATCGGCTACGAGTTCGAGGACTGGAACCTCGCGCTCAACGCCCGCAACCTCACCGACAAGGAGTACATCGCCAATTGCTCCTACGGAAGCTGCTACTACGGCGAGCAGCGCACGGTGATGGCGACGGTCAGCCGGCGCTGGTGACCGCTCACCGGCAGGCGCGGAAGCGCCCCATGTCGAGGTGGAAGTGGTCGCGGTGGGCGGCGTTGTAGTCCGGCCCGAGCACCACGTCGAAGAAGCGGCAGGCGCCGTTCCGCGCGTCGCGCAGGAAGGCGGCCTTGCGTGGGTCGGCGCTGTCCCAGTCGGCGGGCAGGGCGATGCGGGTGCCGTCGGCGAGCGTGAAGCCGGCGATGTCGATGGCGTTGCCGGTGGCGTGCTCGCTGCGCCGCCCCTCCGCCCGGCCGTACAGGTTGCGGCAGGAATAGGTGCCGAGATGCCGCACCCCCACCACCCGGCTGCCGAAATGCGCCTCGGCCGCCGGCTGCAGCGCGTGCCGCTCGAACAGCAGCCACGCCGCGGCGACGGCGCAGGTGGCGGTGACGCCGTCGTTGAAGCGTACACCCGTGCGCTCCACGCGCACGGCGTCGGTGAAGCCGCAGCCCTCTGCAGTCTGCCGGTCGGGCACGGGGGTGAAGGGCTGGCCGGCGCCGTGCAGCACCAGACGGCACAGCACCCCGTCCTCCTCCAGCCGGTGCAGCTTGTGGCGGGTCAGCAGGCCGGGCTCCGCGTCGATGCGCAGCGGCGCCCAGGGGTCGTACGCCTCGGGCAGCACGATCACCCCCTGCCACACCAGCGGGGCCAGCACGGCCAGCCCCGCCAGCACCAGCAGCGACACCCAGCGCAGCAACCGCCCCATCAAGCCCTCACCCTGCCGTCCCCGACCCACCCTTGAACGCGGCGGCGGGACGATCGTCCCCGCCCGGTGTTCCCCAGGAAGCACCGGAAGGGAGGCGATTTCATGGACGAGACGACGCTGCGGCGGATGGCCGAGGCGCTGGGCGACACCCCGGTCTTCGACAAGCACCAGACCGGGGAGATCATCACCATCCGCCTGCGCGACCTGCTGGAGGATGTCCGCAGCTTCGACCCCATCTCGGTCGATGAGGTGCTGATGACGCTGGCGAAGCGCGCCGCGGCGGCTCAGTAGCCGACGGTGACCGCGGCGTTGACGATGTAGATCAGGTCGTTGCGGTCGCCCTTGTCGGGCAGAACCACGCCGCTCGGCGTCACCATGCCGCCCGGCACCACCTCGACCGTCACCTGACCGTAGGGGAAGACGGCGCGCACCGCGTCGTGATCGACCTTGTCCGCGTCGTCGGGCACGGCCAGCCGCACATGCACCTTCATGCGGCTGCTGTCGCCGCCGACGAGCGTGCGCATGCCGGGAAGCGAGTTGCGCTCGATGGCGTTGCGCACGGCGCGGCAGGCGGCCTTGGTCACGTCCTGCCCGTGCAGGTCGGCCCCCATGCCCAGTTCGATGAACATCACGTGATCCATACCCGGTGTCTCCGTCCCTCATGTGTGCGGTACCGTGCGGGACACCGGTTTGCCCAGGAATTGGGCAACTGGCGCCGCCGCTGGCAGCGGCATGATGCCACGGTCTGCGCCGCAGCGCGCTCCCGATGGTGGCACAGCGCTTGAATAAGGCCGGGCAAACCACCCGTTGGAGACTGTCATGCGTTTCGCCAAGTTCCTCGGGGCCGTCGGCTTCGCCGCCGCCCTGTTCGCCGCCGCCGCACCCGGACCCGCGCGTGCCGACGCGCTGGAAACCATCACCAAGGCGGGCGTGCTCAAGGTGGCGGTGCCGCAGGACTTCCCGCCCTTCGGCTCGGTCGGCCCCGACCTGAAGCCGCTCGGCTACGACATCGACACCGCCACCCTGATCGCCAAGGAGCTGGGCGTGAAGGTGGAGCTGGTGCCGGTGACCAGCACCAACCGCATCCCCTACCTGACCACCGGCAAGGCCGACCTCGTCATCTCCAGCCTCGGCAAGAACGCCGAGCGCGAGAAGGTCATCGACTTCTCGGTCGCCTACGCCCCCTTCTTCAACGGCGTGTTCGGGCCGGACAACGTGAAGGCCGACAAGGTGGACGATCTCGCCGGCAAGGCGGTGGGCGTGACCCGCGGCTCGGTGGAGGACATCGAGCTGTCGAAGGTGGCACCGGCGTCGGCCAACATCCGCCGCTACGAGGACAACAACGGCACCATCTCCGCCTTCCTGTCGGGGCAGGTGGAGCTGATCGCCACCGGCAACGTGGTGGCCGCCGCCATCCTGGAGCGCAACCCGCCGCGCAAGCCGGTGTCAAAGTTCCTGATCAAGAACTCCCCCTGCTTCATCGGCGTGAGCAAGGGCGAGACGGCGCTGCTGGAAAAGGTCAACGCCATCATCGCCAAGGCGAAGACCGACGGCTCGCTCGACGCCATCGCCCAGAAGTGGCTGAAGGCCCCCCTGCCGAAGGACCTCTGACACCCCCGTCCCCGTCATCCCCGCGACGGCGGGGATGACGGGACTGGCGATTTCCACCGGCGACGGGATACCCCATGGCCTACAGTTTCGATTTCCCCGCCGTGTTCGATTACACGCCGGTGCTGGTGGACGGCGTGGTGTTGACGGCGGCGCTGACCGTGGTCAGCACGGTCGCCGGGGTGTCGATCGGCATCGCCGGGGCGGCGGCCCGCACCTCCGGCGTCAAGGCGCTGGACACCGCCGTCGGCGTGTATGTGGAGGTGATCCGCAACACGCCCTTCCTGGTGCAGCTCTTCTTCATCTTCTTCGGCCTGCCGACCCTGGGGATACGGCTGCCGGAGTGGCAGGCGGCGGTGCTGGCGATGGTGGTCAACCTCGGCGCCTACTCCACCGAGATCATCCGCGCCGGCATCCAGGCCACGCCCAGGGGCCTGATCGAGGCGGGGGAGAGCCTCGCCATGACGCGGGCCGAGATTTTCCGCCACATCGTCATCAAGCCGGCGATGAAGAAGATCTGGCCGGCGCTGTCCAGCCAGATCGTCATCGTCATGCTGGGCTCGTCCGTCTGCTCGCAGATCGCGGCGGAGGAGCTGACCTTCGCCGCCAACTTCATCCAATCCCGCAATTTCCGGCCCTTCGAGGTCTATTTCGTGGTGACCGCCCTCTATCTGGGGCTGGCGGTGCTGCTGCGCTGGCTGCTGGCACGGTTCGGAAACCTGGTGTTCGCGCGGAGGGCTGCCCGTGCCTGAATTCACGACCTGGGACATCCTCTACAACCTGATCCTGGCGGCGCGCTGGACGGTGGTGCTGTCCATCCTGGCCTTCATCTGCGGCGGCATCGCCGGGCTTCTGGTGCTGCTGGGCCGCGTGTCGCCGCTCCCCTGGCTGCGCCGGACGATGAACCTCTACATCGAGCTGTTCCAGGGGACGCCTCTGCTGATGCAGATCTTCATCGTCTTCTTCGCCTTCCCGCTGATGGGGGTGGAGACGACGGCCTGGACCGCGGCGGTGGTGGCCCTCACCCTCTTCACCAGCGCCTATCTGGCCGAGATCTGGCGCGGCTGCGTGGAATCGGTGCCCAAGGGCCAGTGGGAGGCGTCGGAAAGCCTCGCCATGAGCTTCACCGAGCAGATGCGTTACGTGATCCTGCCGCAGGCGCTGCGCGTGGCGGTGCCGCCTACGGTTGGTTTCTCGGTGCAGGTGATCAAGGGCACAGCGGTGACGTCCATCATCGGCTTCGTGGAGCTGACCAAGGCCGGCACCATGATCACCAACGCCACCTTCCAGCCCTTCCTCGTCTACGGCCTCGTCGGCCTGCTCTATTTCGCGCTGTGCTACCCGCTGTCGGTGTACGCCAAGCGCCTGGAAAGGACGCTCCATGTCGCTCGTTAAGCTGACCGGCATCCACAAGTCCTACGGCGACAACGAGGTGCTGAAGGGCATCGACCTGAAGGTGAACGAGGGTCAGGTCGTCGCCCTGATCGGCCGCAGCGGCTCCGGCAAGAGCACGCTGCTGCGCACCATCAACGGGCTGGAACGGATCAACCAGGGCTCCATCGAGGTGGACGGCGCCTGCGTCGATCCCGGCCAGTCCGACCTGCGGGCCCTGCGCCTCAAGGTCGGCATGGTGTTCCAGCAGTTCAACCTGTTCCCCCACCTGACCGCCGGCCAGAACGTCATGCTGGCCCCGGTGGTGGTGAAGAAGCAGTCCAAGGCCGACGTCCGCACCATCGCGGAGGAGGCGCTGGCCAAGGTCGGGCTGGCCGACAAGTTCGACGCCTACCCCGACCAGCTCTCGGGCGGCCAGCAGCAGCGCGTCGCCATCGCCCGCTCGCTGGCCATGAAGCCGCGGGTGATGCTCTGCGACGAGATCACCTCCGCCCTCGACCCCGAGCTGGTGAACGAGGTGCTGGCTGTCGTCCGCAAACTGGCCGAGGAGGGCATGACCCTGCTGCTGGTCACCCACGAAATGCGCTTCGCCCGCGAGGTCTGCGACACCCTGGTCTTCATGCACAAGGGCCGCATCGCCGAACAGGGCGCCCCGGAGGAGGTCTTCACGAAGCCAGCGACGCCGGAACTGGCGCAGTTCATTGGGATGGTGACGGAGCGGTAGGGACGCCGAGGTCAACGGCCGGGTCTACGCGATGAACTGACCCGGCCAATACCCAACTAAGAATGCTTCCTGGTGCAGACTCGTAATTCCAATTGCGGTAATTTCCGCAAGATTGTTTCGGAAGAATTTAACAAACATCTATTTCTCCTCTTCATCAATATACGAAACACTTATAGGCTCACCGTTCTTGCAGTTTTGAATGAAAATTTCTTTTGAAATTGGCCCAACTGCTCCCACATTTTTTTCAGAGTCGAAAATTATCAAACGCCAAAGATTTTCCCCACCAAAATCTAGATAGACCTTAGCGCCAGAATCGGCCCAGTTATGGAGAAGACGACTTCGCCCCCACCAATTTATCTTATAAGCAAGCGGATTATTCTGAACCGGCCCGCTGATACCAATGTTAAAGTAAGTCAAATCAAACGAGTTTCGCAATCCATCAACCACCCAAATCATATTTTTGTAAAACGCTTCTCGCTCATATCTTTCAGTATGATGAATGATGGAATGCTGAAATTCGATTACAAATCCATAGGGAGTTTTGATATCGGCAATATGTCTCTCTCCGGAATAGGGGTCGATATGGCTTACCTCTTGCCAATCCATTGGGAAGCAATTTTTCCATGCACGATGCCAATTAGTCTCGGTTTCCCACCATGGATCACAAGGTGGACAGCCTTTATGAGCCCAGTGCCAAATTTTCACGCGCCCGCATTTGGCAACCATTTCAGCATCACAATTAGGGCAGTGCCCTTTTAATTTTGGCTGTGCTTCCGACTTTTTGCCATCTACGATCGCATATCGCATACATCGCCTCATTCATTTATCAGCTTCTGCTGACTGCGCGTAAGGTATAAATTTTTCGGTTAAAATTCCAATCAAGTTTAACTCTAGCACTCCAAGCGAGCCTGCCACTCTCAGGGCTATTTGAGGAGATTTGCTTCCACACCTCCCCATAAAATGTAGCGAGGCTGGCTAGCAATATCAGTGCGAACCCCATCAGCACCGGTGAGTTGATCGAGAGGGAATGATCCTCTTGCCTGACCGCATCAAGAAGCACTCCAGCATCGTAGCAGCCTTCTAAAAGGGGCTATTATTTGGCGGCAAGATCCATATCATTTCTCGCCATAGCACCCTCGCCCCACCGGGGAGAGGGTGGAGCCGGAGGCTCCGGGTGAGGGGGCTGCGCCGCGGCTGTCGGGCGCTACGGAACCTCTCCCGCCCCGGGAGAGGTCGGCGCCGGCAGGCGCCGGGTGAGGGTCTGCGCCGGGGCTCCGCCCAAGATTGCTGCCGAGGACCCTCACCCGGACGGCTGACGCCGTCCACCCTCTCCCGGGGCGGGAGAGGGTTACCCCCCCCACCCGGCGCTGCGCGCCACCCTCCCCCGCTGGGCGGGGGAGGGTTCTTTCATCACGCCACCGCCGCAATCGGCTTCGGCAGCAGAGGGCTGTCCACCTCGATCAGCTCGCCCGCGCGCAGCGAGAACGCCGGGACGAACATCTGGTCGGCCGTCACCGTCTCGCCGCTGTTGTCGCTGAGCTGCCAGCGGCCGGGGAGGAGGTCGAGGACGGCCACGTCGGCGGCCATGCCGGGGGTCAGCGCGCCGATCTCGTCGGACATGCCCACCATATGGGCAGGGTTGGTGGTGACGGTCTTCATCACCTCCATCAGCGGCACGCCGAGCGCCAGCAGCTCGGTCATCGCGTGGGCGAGGCTGAAGGGGGCGACGCCGAAGAAGGGGTTGGCGCTGCGGTCCGCGTCGTTGGCCGCACTCGGGGCTTTCACGTTGTAGCCGTGCATGTCCGCCCCCAGCGTCGTCGGCAGGATGCCGGCGGCCAGCGTGCGGCGCGCCATCTCGAAGCTGAAGTGGGAGCCGTGGCCGACATCCACCGTCAGCCCCAGCTCCAGCGCCTTGTGGATGATCGGGTGCACCTCGCCGGTCTTGGTGGAGATGAAGCCGCCGGGGTGGCGGGTGAAGGGGTGGGCCAGGATGTCGCCCGGCTCCAGGATGGGGATCAGCTCCTCCACCAGCAGGTCGGGGTCGACCGCCTCGCCGTCCTCCGCGTCCGGCCACAGACGGCCGAGATGGACGTAGAGCGGCACGCCGACGCCGACCGCGATCTTCTTGGCGAGCTTCATCACCTCCAGCCCCCAGCGGGACGCTCCGCCCATCTCGCAATGGGCCTTGATGCCCTTCACGAGGTCGCGGTTGGCGAGGCCGACGCGGATGGTCGCCTCCACATCCACGCAGTCGGGGCGGTAGAGCTGCGGGTAGTAATGCCCCTCCAGACCGCCCACCAGATAGGCGGACAGGAAGCACAGCGTGCGCGAGCGCGACGGCTCGGCGATGAAGCGGCGGAAGCCCGGCAGCGTCATCAGGCTGGGGCCGCCCTGGTCCACCAGCGTGGACACGCCCGACCGCACGCCCACCATGTCGGGGTTCAGCCCGAAGCGGCCGGTCACCCCCTCGTACACATGGGCGTGGGTATCGATCAGGCCGGGGGCGACGAGGCGGCCGGTCACGTCGATGACGCGCGCGGCGGCCTCCTCCGGCAACCGGTCGGCCACCGCCTTGATGCGGCCCCCCTGGATGCCGACGTCGCCGGCCGCGTCGCGCCCGCTGGCGGGATCGAGGATGCGCCCACCCCGGAGGATGAGATCGAAGCTGTGCGGTTCTGACATGCTCTGGCCTTGCTGAGCGAGGGTTCCCGATGCGGCGAAACGCCTTTTGCGGATGGTTCGCAATCCCCGTGCCACGCGAGTGTTGGGCCCGTCAACCCTCCGCACACTGAGGGATTCCGCCGAACCCCGCGGGCGGCCGATGGATTGGCGCCACCATGCGCCCACGCGTTGGGCACAGGCTAATGCTCAGTATGCTGACAAATGCCCGCGCCGTGGGCAGTGTCCATGCGGCATGTGGTCGCGCGACACTGCCGGACCCCTGCGCCCACGGGATTCCCGCCGCTGGCACGCCGCTTGCTGAAGTTCCGGGCAGGGATTGGCCGGCATCCCCGGAGCACGGGGCCGGATCCAGGCACACAGGGAAAGAGACAGGAGAGACCCGCCATGGCGGAATTCCTCCAGCATTGCGTCAACGCGCTCGTCCTGGGCGGCACCTACGCGCTGCTGGGCATCGGCCTCACGCTGATCTTCGGCATCATGCGCGTGGTGAACTTCACGCATGGGGAGCTGTACACCTTCGGCGCCTACATGGCCTTCGTGCTCGGCAGCCTGCTGGGGCTGGACTTCTTCCTGTCGCTGCTGCTGGCGGCAACGCTGGGGGTGGCGCTGGGGGCGGTGATCGAGTTCGTGCTGCTGCGCCCGCTGAAGG
The DNA here is from genome assembly GCF_013423485.1 of Azospirillum oleiclasticum. Lineage (GTDB taxonomy): Bacteria > Pseudomonadota > Alphaproteobacteria > Azospirillales > Azospirillaceae > Azospirillum > Azospirillum oleiclasticum. The sequence continues at coordinate 214,158 of NZ_JABFFR010000005.1, read as the reverse complement.
GGGCGGACATCGACACCACCATGCTGGTGATGATCGGCGCCGGCATCGCCATGCAGGCGTCCGAACAGCTCACTTGGGGCGGGGTCGCGAAGATGGTGCCGCACCCCTTCCCGCCCGACCCGCTGGTGTTCGGGCCGGTGGCGGTGGCGCCGGTGCGGCTGTTCGTGCTGGGCGTGGCGGTGGCGCTGCTGGTCGCCTTCTACCTGCTGATCAACCGCACCCGCCTCGGCGTCGCCATGCGCGCCACCTTCCAGGATCCGGACACCGCGGCCCTGATGGGCGTCAACAAGGGGCTGATGTACACGCTGACCTTCGCCATCGGCTCGGGCCTTGCCGCCATCGCCGGGGCGCTGCTGGCGCCGATCTTCCTGGTCTACCCGACCATGGGCGATCTGGTGTCGCTGAAGGCCTTCGCCATCGTGATCCTGGGCGGGCTCGGCAACATCGCAGGCGCCAGCATCGGCGGCTTCGTGCTGGCCTTCGTGGAGGAGTTCGGGGCCGGCTACCTGTCGTCGGGTTACCGCGACGCCATGGGCTTCCTGCTGATCATCGCCGTGCTGATCCTGCGGCCGCAGGGCCTCTTCGCCGCGAAGGAGCGCATCGGATGACGACCGACCGGATGACGACCGACCGGATGACTGGCCCCCTCCTCGGCTGGCTCTTCGTCCTCGTGATGGCCGTGGGGCCGCTGTGGTTCGGCGACCTCTATGTGCTGCACGTGCTGACCTCCACCGGCATCTTCATCATCGGGGCGATGAGCCTGAACCTGCTGCTCGGCTACACCGGCCAGCTCAGCCTGGGACACATCGCCTTCTTCGGCATCGGCGCCTACACCAGCGCGCTGCTGGCGCTCGGCTTCGACCTCGATCTCGGCGGGTCGGAACCGGTGGTGTTCGGACCGAAGCCGGTGTGGGTGGCCTTCCTCGGCGGCATCCTGGTGGCGGCGTTCTTTGGCTTCCTGATCGGCAAGCTGGCCTTCCGCGTGCGCGGTGCCTATTTCGTGATCGTCACCATCAGCTTCGCCCAGGTGGCGCGGATGGTGGCGCTGAACTGGGTCGACCTGACCGAGGGGCCGATGGCGCTCAGCGGCATCCCGCCGCTGTCGGTCTGGCTGCCCGGACAGGGCGTGGTGCCGCTCTACGCCAAGGAATACAACTATCTGATCGTGCTGGCGGTGGCCGTCATCAGCTTCCTGGTGATCCAGCGGCTGGTCGACAGCCGGGTCGGCCGCGCCTTCGTGGCGCTGCGCGAGAACGAGCCGCTGGCCCGCTCGGTCGGCATCGACGTGACGCGCTATCTGGTGGTCGCCACGGTGATCGCGGCCGGCATGGCGGGGGCCGCCGGCGGCCTCTACACCCACTACATCCGCATCGTCGATCCCGACGTGTTCCTGTTCATCTACACCGTCACCATGGTGATCATGGTGCTGACCGGCGGCAAGGGCACGCTGGCCGGCCCGGTGGTCGGCGGCCTGCTCTTCGGCATCATGCCCGAACTGCTGCGCGAGGTGGCGCGGCCCGAGGTGCAGTGGATCGTCTACGGCGTCGCCATGATCGTCGTCGTGTTCTTCGTGCCCCGCGGCATCGTGCCCGCCGTCGGCGGCCTGTGGGCGCGCACCGTGGCCAAGCGCGAGCGCCCGGCGTCGGCGACGCTGGTCGCCGGCAAGGAGACCTCGGCATGAGCGCCGCCCTGGAGCTCGAAGCCGCACCCGCGCTCGAAGTGCGCGAGGTGGCCGTGCATTTCAGCGGGCTGGTCGCGATCGCCTCGATGAGTTTCCGGGTGCCGGAGGGGCGGATCGTCAGCCTGATCGGCCCCAACGGGGCCGGCAAGACGACCGCCTTCAACGTCATCACCGGCTTCCTGCGGCCGACCAAGGGGTCGGTGCTGTTCCGCGGCACCGACATCACGCGGCTGACGCCCGACCGCATCGCCGCACTCGGCGTCGTGCGCACCTTCCAGCGGACCAGCATCTTCGCCGGCTGCACGGTGTTCGACAATGTGCTGACCGCCATGCACCTGCAGGGCAAGGCGGAGACCTGGGCAGCGCTGCTGCGCCTGCCGTCCGCACGCCGGGAGACGGAGCGCCAGCATGTGGCGGTCCGCGAGATCCTGGAATTCGTCGGGCTGACCCACCGGGCGGACGAGCTGGCGAGCAACCTCGCCTATGGCGAGCAGAGGCTGCTCGGCATCGCCATCGCGCTCGCCGCCTCGCCGAAGCTGATCCTGTTCGACGAGCCGGCCGCCGGCCTGAATCCGTCGGAGACGGAGGAGTTCATGGCCGTGGTCAAGCGCATCCGCGACCGCGGCGTGACGGTGCTTCTGGTCGAGCACGACATGCGGATGGTGATGTCCATCTCCGACCTCGTGGTCGTGCTGAACCACGGCCGCATCATCGCCGAGGGGCCGCCCGAGGCCATCCAGTCCAACCCCGACGTGATCCGCGCCTATCTGGGACAGGGGGTGAAACGTGCTCAAGCTTGACGGCATCACCGTCTGCTACGGCCAGATCCCGGCGCTCCGCCGGGTCTCGCTGACGGTGGAGGAGGGGGAGCTGGTCACCCTCATCGGTGCCAACGGCGCCGGCAAGACCACCACCTTGCGCGCCATCAGCGGGCTTCTGCCGCTGACGGAGGGCTCGATCACCTTCCGCGGCCAGTCGATCGGGGGGGCGGCGCCGCGCGTCGTCCTCGGCCAGGGCATCGCCCATTGCCCGGAGGGGCGGCGGGTGTTCCCGCAGCTCAGCGTGCGCGAGAATCTGGAGATGGGCGCCTATCTGCGCCGCGACCACGCCGCGGTGAAATCGGACATGGAGCGGCTGTTCCACCGCTTCCCGCGGCTCCAGGAGCGGTTGCAGCAGGCGGCCGGCACCCTGTCGGGCGGCGAGCAGCAGATGCTCGCCATCGCGCGGGCGCTGATGTCGCGGCCGAAGCTGGTGCTGTTCGACGAGCCGTCGCTGGGCCTCGCCCCCAACCTCGTGGAGCAGACCTTCGCCATCGTGTCCGACATCCGGCGCGAAGGCACCACCGTGCTGATGGTGGAGCAGAACGCCTACGCGGCCCTCGACATGTGCGACCGCGCCTATCTGCTGGAAAGCGGGCAGGTGGTCCAGCACGGCACCGGTCAGGCGCTGCTCGCCAACGAATCCATCCAGAAGGCCTATCTGGGCGCGTAAGCGCGCCGAGCGGAGCGGAGACGACAATCATGGACACCCCACCAACGGCGGCCGGCGTCGGCGCCCGGGTCCGGCGGAAGGAGGACGAGCGGCTGCTGCGCGGGCGCGGGCGCTTCGTCGGCGACATCGCCATGCCCGGCATGCTGGAGCTGGCCTTCGTGCGCAGCCCGGTCGCGCACGCCCGCATCCGCGGGTTCGAGATCCCCGAGGAGCACCGGGACGCGGTCTTCACCTGGGCCGACATGGCCGCGGCCGGCATCAGGCCGATCCGCGCCGTCTCCGGCCTGCCCGGCTTCAAGGTGTCGGAACAGCCCGCACTCGCCGACGGCAAGGTCCGCTTCGTCGGCGAGCCGGTCGCCGTCTGCGTCGCCGCCACGCGGGCGGAGGCCGAGGACATCGCGGCGCAGATCTTCGTCGATGTGGACGAGCTTCCCGTCAACACCGACATGCTGGAGGCGGTGAAGCCCGGCGCGCCCAAGGTGCACGAGCACTGGGCCGACAACGTGTTCCTGGAGACCAACGTCGGCGGCAGCATCGCGGACGTCGCCGCCACCGCCCCCATCAAGGTGTCCCGCAGCATCCGCACCGCGCGCCAATGCATGGTGCCGATGGAGGGCAAGGGCGTGCTGGCCCACTGGGACCGGCAGGCGGAGCAGATCGTGCTCACCGCCTCCACCCAGCTTCCCCACATCGTGCGCGCCGGTCTGGCGGAATGTCTGGGCATCGAGCAGGGTCTCGTCCGGGTGATCGCACCCGACGTCGGCGGTGGCTTCGGCTGGAAGGGGCTGTTGCAGCCGGAGGAGGTGGTGGCCGCCTGGCTCGCCATGAAGCTCGACCGCCCGATCCGCTGGACCGAGGACCGGCGGGAGCATCTGGTCGCCGCCGCCAACTGCCGCGAACACCATTACGAGATCACCGCCTACGCCGACGAGCGCGGCAAGCTGCTGGGGCTGGAGGCGGACGCCTGGGTCGATGCCGGCTCCTACTCCGTCTACCCGTTCTCGGCCTGCCTGGAGGCGGCGCAGGTCGGCAGCATCCTGCCCGGCCCCTACGATTTCCAGAATTACCGCTGCCGCACCTTCTCCGTCGCCACCAACAAGCCGCCCATCGTCCCCTACCGCGGGGTGGCGCGCACCGGCGTCTGCTTCGCCATGGAGCAGATGATCGACGCCGTCGCCGAGGCCGTGGGCCGCGAGCCGTGGGAGGTGCGGGCCGAAAACCTCGTGCCGCCGGAGAAGATGCCCTTCGACAACATCACGAAGAAGCATTTCGACAGCGGCGACTACCCGGAATCCGTCCGGCAGGCGGTCGCCGCCATCGGGCTGGAGGGCTGGCGCGCGCGCCAGACGCAGGGGGAGCCGGACGGCCGCATGATCGGCGTCGGCTTCGCCACCTATTGCGAGCAGGCGGCGCACGGCACCGCCGTCTATCACGGCTGGGGCATCCCCATGGTGCCGGGGCACGAGCAGGCGCAGGCCCGCGTCACACCGGACGGCGGGTTGGAGCTGCGCGTCGGCGTGCAGTCGCACGGGCAAGGCATGGAGACCACCTTCGCCCAGGTCGCGCACGAGGTGCTGGGCATCCCGATCGCCAAGATCAAGCTGGTGCATGGCGACACCGGCCTGACCCCCTACTCCACCGGCACCTGGGGGTCGCGCAGCATGGTGATGGCCGGCGGTGCGGTCGCCACGGCCAGCCGGCAGATCGCCGAGCGGCTGCGGAAGATCGGCGCCCACCTGCTCCAGGCCCGCGTCGAGGACACGGTGCTTCGGGGTGGCGCCGTGCACGCCGGTGCGGCCAGCGTCTCCATCAAGGAGATCGCCCACACCTGGTACCGGGCACCCCAGCTCCTCCCCGCCGACGTGGACCGTGGCGGGCTGGAGCTGACCGCCGGCTACAAGCCCAAGAGCGACCACGGCACCTTCTCCTACGCCACCCACGCGGTGGCGGTGGCCGTCGATCCCGATCTCGGCACCGTCGAGATCCTGGATTACGTCGTCGTCGAGGACGCCGGCACCATGGTCAACCCCATGGTGGTGGACGGCCAGATCTGCGGCGGCGTGGCCCAAGGCATCGGCACCGCGCTGTACGAGCGGGTGCCCTACGACGAGACGGGGCAGCCGCTCTCCTCCACCTTCGCCGACTACCTCATCCCCGGCTTCACGGAGGTCCCGCATGTGCGGATCATCCACATGGTGACCCCATCCCCCTACACCGAGTTCGGGGTGAAGGGCATCGGCGAGGGCGGCGCCATCGCCCCCCCGGCGGCCCTCTGCAACGCCATCAACGACGCGCTGCGCCCGCTGGGTGCGCGCGTCACCAGCTCCCCCATGACGCCCGACGCCATCCTGTCCGCCATCGCGGAGGCCGGACGATGAAGGCGGCACTCTTCGACTACGAGCGGCCGGACGGGCTGGACGGCGCGCTCGCCCTGCTGTCCCGCGACGACCTGTCGGTGCGGCCTGTGGCGGGGTCGCAGTCCTTGGGGCCGATGCTGAATCTGCGGCTGGTGCAGCCGGACCTGCTGGTCGATGTCTCCCGCCTGCCGGAGCTGACCGGCATCCGGCGCGACGGCGACCATCTCGTCATCGGCGCCAGCGTCACCCACGCGCGGCTGGAGGACGGCGATTATCCCGACGTGACCGGCGGCGCGCTGGCGCGGGTGGCGGCGGGCATCGCCTACCGCCCGGTGCGCAACCGCGGCACCATCGGCGGCAGCCTCGCCCACGCCGACCCGGCGGCGGACTGGGTGTCGGCGCTGACCGCCATGGGGGCGTCCGTGGTGCTGGCCGGCCCCGCCGGGCGCCGCACCGTGCCCATGGACGGCTTCATCCTCGGCGTCTTCGAGACCGCCCTGCAGCCCGGCGAGGTGATCGCGGAGGTCCGCGTGCCGGCCTTCTCGCCCGCCGCGCGCTGGGGCTATTACAAGGTCTGCCGCAAGACCGGGGAATTCTCGCACGCCACCGGGGCGGTGCTGCTCGACCCGCCGCGCGGGGTGGCGCGGGCGGTGATCGGCGCCGTCTCCGGCCCGCCGCTGGTGATCGACGATCCCGCCGTCTTCACCGACCCCGCCCGCCGCGACGCGGTGGCCGCCGACCGGCTGGCGACCAGCTCCATCGCCGGCGACCCAGCCGCCATCCGCACCCACATGGTGGCCCTCGCCCGCGCGATCGCCCAGGTGAATCCATGACGAAGACCATCACCCTCACCATCAACGGCCGCCGCGTGACGGCCCAGGTCAGCCCGCGCACCCATCTGGCCGATTTCCTGCGCGAACAACAGCTCCTCACCGGCACCCATCTCGGCTGCGAGCATGGGGTGTGCGGGGCCTGCACACTGCTGATCGACGGGCAGCCGGCCCGCTCCTGCATCACCTACGCCGTCGCCTGCGACGGGCGGGCGGTGACCACGGTGGAGGGGCTGGACGCCGACCCCACGGCGGCCGAGCTGCGCGACGCCTTCTCCGCCGAACACGGCCTGCAATGCGGCTTCTGCACCCCCGGCATGCTGGTCGCGGCGCGCGACGTGGTGCTGCGCAAGCCCGACGCGGACGACCGCCAGATCCGTGTGGAGATGAGCGGCAATCTCTGCCGCTGCACCGGTTATGTCGGGATCGTCAACGCCATCCGGCGCGTGCTCGACGCGCGCAAGACCAACGCGGGATAACCCCACCCATGCCGCAGATCACCCAGAGCCTCGTCGTCCAATACCCGCGCCCGCAGGTGTGGGCGATGCTGGCGGACGCCGAACAGGTCGTGCCCTGCATGCCCGGCGCCTCCCTCACCAAGCCGCCGGAGGGCAGCAGCATCGCCGGCCAGATGCGGGTGAAGCTCGGCCCCATCACCGCGCAGTTCGGCGGCCAGGGCGAGCTGGTCATGGACGACGCCACCCACACCGGCGTGCTGCGCGGCCAGGGCAACGACGCCAAAAGCAACTCCCGCGCCAAGGGGGAGGCGGCCTTCGCGGTGACGGAGGCCGACGGCGGTGCGGCCACCACCATCGCGCTGACGGTGGACTACACCCTGTCCGGCACGCTGGCCCAGTTCAGCCGCGGCGCCATCGTGCAGGAGCTGGTGCAGCGCCTGACCGCCGAGTTCGCCCGCAACCTTGAGGCCCGGCTGGCGGCGACGGCACCGGCCACCACTCCGGCGCCCACCGCCGCCGCGCCGGAACCGGCCCTGGAAGCCGCCGCCGGCCCCGCCGCCGCCATCCCGGCCCCGGCTCCCGCCCCCGCTCCCGCCGGGGAGCTGAACGCCGGCGCCCTGCTGTGGGCCATGGTCAAGGACTGGGTCAAGGGCCTGTTCGCCGGCCGCCGCGCGGCGCCCTGACCATGCCGGCCCCCACACGAGCGGGTGGGGGCGGGCGTGGCGGAAACGGTCCCGTTCCGATTAGGATGCGACACCCGATGGACCAAACGGTAGCGCCCCATGCCCACAGACGACACGCTGTCCGACGACTCCTACCATTCGTTGGCGCAGCGCCCCGGCTTCCTGATCCGCCGCCTGCACCAGATCCATGTGGCGATGTTCATGGAGGAATGCGCGGAGTTCAACATCACCCCCGTGCAGTACAGCGTGCTGACCGTGCTCGCCTCGATGCCCGACATCGACCAGGTGACGCTGGGGGCGCAGATCGGCATTGACCGCACGACCATCACCGGGGTGCTCGCCCGGCTGGCCGACCGCGGCCTGATCACCCGCCGGGCGAGCGCGGTGGACCGCCGCATGCGGCTGGCCGCGATCACGCCGGAGGGGCGCAAGCTGCTGCGCCGGATGGACCGCAAGGCCCAGCGCGCCCACGACCGCACCATCGCCCCGCTGCCGAAGGAGGAGCGCGCCGCCTTCCTGCGCTCGCTCGCCCATCTGGTGGACGCCTGCAACGACTACGGCCGCACCTCGCTGCACCTGCCCTGAGCGGGGGCTTGAGCGGGGCCCTGGGCAGGGCCCTGGGCAGGGGATGCGGCCGGGAGGACCGGCCATGACCCCCGATTTCGCCGCCAATGCGCCCGTCGCCGACACCGCCACCCTGGTCGCCGCCCGCCGCATGGCCGCCGCCGTCCCGCTGTGGACCGGCTGCGGCCGGGCGGCCGCGCTGATCGGGCTGGAGCCCGGCGTGCTGCTGCACGCCGGCCCCGCCTTCCGCGACCCCGCCGCCGTCTGCGCCCCGATCCTGAACGCCGCCGCGTCGGCGCTGGTGTTCGAGGGGCTGGCGGACGGGTTCGTCACGGCGCGCGCCATGGTGCGGAACGGCGCCGTCACGCTGCGCCCGGCGCAGGATCTGGGGGTGGTCACGCCGCTCGCGTCCGTGGTGTCCGCCTCCACATGGCTCCAGGTGGTGGCGGACCCGCGTACGCCCGGTGTACGCGCGTACAGCCCGCTCAACGAGGGCGCCGGGCCGGCCCTGCGTTTCGGGCTTGCCGGACCGGCGGTCGTGGAACGTCTGGTCCTGCTGCGCGACGTGGTGGGAACGGCGCTGGCGACGGCGTTGGCCGAACCGGTGGCCTTGTGCTCCATCGCCCGCATCGCCCTGGCGGAGGGGGACGAGCTGCATGCCCGCACCGGGGCCGCCACCCTGCGTCTGGTCGAGCTGCTGCGCCCGCGCCTCGCGGGGCATGGCGAAGCCCTGGCCTTCCTCGACGGGGCCGGCCAGTTCTTCCTCAATCTGTGGATGGCGGCCTGCAAGGCGATGATGATGGCGGGTGATGGCGTTCCGGGGGCCGCCCTGGTCACCGCAGCCGGCGGCAACGGGGTGGAGTTCGGCCTGCGCCTGTCCGGCGGCCAGGGCTGGACCAGCGCCCCCGCCGGCGTGCCGGAAGGACCCGACGCCGGGCCGCCCGGAGCACCGAAGCGTCCCCGTCTTCCCGCCATCGGCGACAGCGCGGTGGTGGACGCCATGGGCTTCGGCGCCCTGGCGCTCGACGCCGCCCCGGCGCTCCGCGCCGACCTCGGCGCCGCGGCGGACAGCGTGCCCGCCGACCTCGGCGCCCGGCTGCTGCTGATCGACCACCCCGTTCTCGGCCGCCGCGTCGGGCTGGACGCGCGGGCGGTGGTGGCGGGCGGAGCCGCCGCCCCGGTTTGCCTCGGCGCGCTCGACCTCGCCGGGGAGGCGGGCATCGTCGGCCGCGGCATCGCGTGGCAGCCGACGGCCTGCCACCGGGAGGCGGTGGCGGCGCTCTGACGGCGCGTCCATCTCCCCGGGGCAACCCTGGCCCCCCCGCCGCTGTTCCTCCCTGCGACACGGTTCGCAAGGAGGACGACGCCATGGAGCACGCCAACGACAGCCGCCGCCGCACGGTCAGCCGGGCCGAGGCCGAGGAGGCCGTGCGGACCCTGCTGCGCTGGGCCGGCGACGACCCGTCGCGCGAGGGGCTGCTGGGCACCCCCGGCCGGGTGGCGCGGGCGTTCGAGGAGTGGTTCGGCGGCTACGACGCCGATCCCGTCACCGACCTCCAGCGCACCTTCGAGGAGGTGGAGCGGTATGACGAGATGGTCGTGCTGCGCGACATCCGCTTCACCTCCCACTGCGAGCACCATCTGGCGCCCATCCTCGGCGTCGTCCACATCGGCTATCTGCCGGCCGGGCGGGTGGTGGGGATCAGCAAGCTGGCGCGCGTCGTCGACACCTTCGCCCGCCGCCTGCAGATCCAGGAGAGGATGACCGCGCAGATCGCCAACAGCATCGCCGACGTGCTCCAGCCGCAAGGCGTCGCCGTGGTGGTGGAGGCGTCGCACCAGTGCATGACCACCCGCGGCGTGCACAAGACCGGCGTCACCATGGTGACCAGCCGCCTGCTCGGCGTCTTCCGCGACAATCCCTCGACCCGCCGCGAATTCCTCGACCTGATCGGCAACCCGGTGTCGCGCCCCGCCTGACCCACGCGACGATCCGCCCGCCCCGCCTGTTGTCCACCCAGGCAGCAGGATGGAGAGCACGCATGGACAAGGACCAGCCGGACGACACCCGCAAGCCGGAAAAGGCGGAGGACGGCAAGCCCCAGACCGGACCGAAGACCGGGCAGAAGATCGACGAGAAGGCCCAGGAAGAGGCCGCGGAGGAGCGCAAGGAAGGCGGCTACCAATAGGAACCAGCGCCTCCCCCGCTCCGCAGCGGGGGAGGCGCTACGCCCCGTATCAGTCGAACGCCAACCCCACATAGTTCTCCGCCAGCGCGGTCGCCGCGGCGCGGGAGCTGGTGACATAGTCCAGCTCCGCCTGCCGGATGCGCCGCTCGAAGGGGGTCTCCTCCTCCGTGCGGTGGAGCATGGTGGTCATGTACCAGGAGAAGCGCTCGGCCTTCCAAATCCGGCGCAGCGCGGTGGCGGAATAGCCGTCGAGCCCGTCGCTGCGGCCCTCGCGGTAGAAGGCGTCCAGCGCGCGGGCCAGCACCAGCACGTCGGCCACCGCGAGGTTCAGCCCCTTGGCCCCCGTCGGCGGCACGATGTGGGCGGCGTCGCCGGCCAGGAACAGGCGGCCGTGGCGCATGGTGTCGCAGACGAAGCTGCGCATGGCGATGATGCCCTTCTGGAAGATCGGCCCCTCCTTCAGGCTCCACCCCTCCACCGTCTCCAGCCGGGTGTGCAGCTCGGCCCAGATGCGGTCGTCGGACCAGTTGGCGATGTCGTCCGTGGGATCGCATTGGATGTAGAGCCGCTGCACCTCCGGCGAGCGGGTGCTGAGCAGCGAGAAGCCGCGCTCGTGGCTGGCGTAGATCAGCTCGTGGTGCGAGGGCGGGGCGTTGCACAGGATGCCCAGCCAGCCGAACGGGTAGATCTTCTGGTACTCGGTGCGGAGTGCTGCCGGGATCGCCTGCCGGCTCGGCCCGTGGAAGCCGTCGCAGCCGGCGATGAAGTCGCAGCGCAGCTCCTCCTCCGGCCCGTCGGGCGTGCGGCGGTAGCGGATCGACGGGCGGTCGCCGTCCAGCCCGTGCAGCGACGTGCCGGACACCCCGAAGCGGATGTCCCCGCCGTCGGCCAGCCGGGCCGCCACCAGATCCTTGATCACCTCGTGCTGGGCGTACACCGTCACCCGCTTGCCGCCGGTCAGCCCGGCCATGTCGATGTGGTGGCTGCGGCGGTCGAAGCGCAGCGTGATGCCGCTGTGGAAATGCCCCTCCCGCATCATGCGGTCGCCCAGCCCCATGGCGTTCATCAGGTCGACCGTCCATTGCTCCAGCACGCCGGCGCGGATCGTGCCCTCGATCTCCTCGCGCGTGCGGCTCTCGACGATGACGGACGCGATGCCCTGGCGGTGCAGCATGTGGGCCAGGAACAGCCCCGCCGGCCCGGCGCCGACGATGCCGACCTGGGTGCGTTCGACCGTGGTGCCCATGCCCCTTCCCTCTCCCTCGTTCGTCCCGGAAATGGCCGTTGTCTCCCGGCGAACCATATGATTGGCTGACCCAACATTGAAATGGACGAAGCCGGCGAACTCTTGCACTTTTCACCAGGACGATCCGCCACCGACGACCGATGACCGCCCCGATCCCGACCTTCATGCTGTATGGCGAACCGCCGGGAGAGGTGGAGCCGGGCTTCGTCCATGTGGAGTCCATCCCGACCCGCGGGCGGCTGGTGGATTGGACAATCCGTCCACACCGGCACACCGGCCTGCGCCATGCGCTGCTGGTGTCGGGCGGTGGCGGGCTGTTCCGCGTGGACGAGGCGGTGCGCCCCTTCCGCGCGCCGGCCTTCCTCGCCGTGCCGGTCGGGGTGGTGCACGGCTTCGACTTCGAGCCGGAGACGCAGGGACAGGTGCTGACCATGTCCGACGGCTTCGTGTCCGACGCGTTGGCCGGGGTGCGGGAACCGGCCTTGCGCACGGCGCTGGAGATGCCGCTGCTGCACGACCTCGATCCCGGCGATCGCGCGCTGCCGGATCTGGCCCACGCCTTCGCGGCGGTGGAGCGGGAATTCCTGTGGTCGGGCGTCGGGCGGGCCAGCGCCATCGCCGCCCATGTCGCCCTGATCCTGGTCACCGTCGCCCGGCTGGGGCAGGACGGCAGCGCCGCGGCCGACATCGCGGGTCCGGACCTGCGGCTGGTCGGACGGCTGCGCCAGCTCGTCGAGCAGCGCTTCCGCGAGCATTGGGCGGTGGAGGCCTACGCCGACGCGCTGGGGGTGACGGCGGGGCGGCTGAACACCGCCTGCCGGCGCGTCGCCGGCTGTTCCACGCTCCAGCTCGTCCACAACCGGCTGCTGCTGGAGGCCAAGCGCAACCTGATCTACACGGCGATGACCATGAGCGAGGTCGGCTACCACCTGGGCTTCGAGGACCCGGCCTATTTCTCCCGCTTCTTCACCAAGCGGGAGGGGATGACGCCGCTCGCCTACCGGCAGCGGCACGTGCGCGGTGCGGAGGATTGACGCGGATCAACGCCGGCGCCGCGGGACCTTCCGTAAACTTGGCCAATCTTCAGGGGAGCCCGCCATGAACACCGCCGCCGCCGTGCCGAAACCCGGAGCAGCCAAACCCGACAAGGGCGCCATCGCCCGCTTCATCGATGCCTGGCGCGACCGCCGCGAACTGGCGGCCATGGCACCGGGCGAGTTGGACCGGATGCTGGGCGACGCCGGCCTGTCGCACACGGATCTGCCCAGCGTTCTGGACCACGCCCGGCAGGTGGGGGTTCTGCTGCCCGCCGCCCTGACCCTGCACGGGGTGGACGCGGACGCGCTGGCGCACGAGCGGCTGGACCTGCTGCGCGACATGCAACGGGTCTGCTCCGGCTGCCGCAGCACCGCCGCCTGCCGCCGCTTCCTGGCCGACGGCAACGCCGCCGAGCACGCCCGCATCTGCCCCAACGCCTACAGCATGGACCGGCTGGACGGGGTGTGCGGCTGACCGGCCATCACGCCATCGCCCTCACGCCATCAGGGCCACGCCCAGGTGACGTTCCAGCAGCGCGTGATCGTCGCGGGCCGCTGCGGCGGGTCCGCTGTGGACGACGCGGCCGCGGTCGAGGATGACGAGGTCGCGGCAGAACTCCAACGCCCGGTCGATCTGCTGCTCCACCAGGATCACCGTCATCGACAGGCCCGTCAGCGCCTCCATGAGCTGGTCGCAGATGACCGGCGCCAGCCCCTCCAGCGGCTCGTCGAGCAGCAGCACCGCCGGCTCGCCCAGCAGGGCGCGGGCGACGGACAGCATCTGCTGTTCGCCGCCGGACAGGTTGCCGGCGCCGTTGCGCCGCCGCTCCTTCAGCCGGGGGAACAGGGCGTAGGCGGTCTCGATGCGGTCGCGCGGCCCGCCTTTCAGCCCGGTGATCAGGTTCTCCTCCACCGTCAGCATGCGGAACACGTCGCGCGTCTGCGGCACATAGCCGAGACCGGCGGCGGCGCGGCGCGCGCTGTCCAGCCCGGTGATGTCGCGACCGCCCAGCCGGATGGTGCCGGCGTGGCGGGTGGTCTGGCCGACCAGCGTCGCCATCAGCGTGGTCTTGCCCACCCCGTTGCGGCCGAGCACCGCCAGCCGGCCGCCGGCCGGCACCGTCAGCCCGACCCCCTCCAGAATCCGCGTCTGGCCGTAGCCGGCGATCAGGCCGTCGATCTCCAGCGCGGCCGATTTGGGCGTGGCGGTTTCAGGCGCGATGGGCGGCATGGCCCCGGCTCCCCAGATAGACCTCGCGGACGCGCTCGTCCGCGGCGATGTCGGCGGCGCTGCCGCTGCACAGGAGCCGCCCCTGCGCCAGCACGATGATGCGCCGGGCAAAGCGGAAGACGAGGTCCATGTCGTGCTCGATCATCAGCACGGCCAGATCCGGGGGCAGCCGGTCGAGCGCGTCGAGGATGCGCTGGCTTTCCGAATGCGGCACGCCCGCCGCCGGCTCGTCGAGGATCAGCACCTTCGGTTTGAGCGCCAGCGCCAGCGCGATCTCCAGCAGGCGCTGCTGGCCGTAGGCGAGCTGGCCGACCGCGGTGTCCGCCACCGCCCCCAGCCCCATGGTGGCGAGCAGCCCGGCCACCTCTCCGGCCAGCCCCCTGGTCCGCCCGACCGACGCGAAGAGCGCCCAGGTCCGCCGCTCGCGCTGAAGTATGGCGAGCTCCAGATGCTCGCGCACGGTCATCGACCGGAAGAGCCGCGCCACCTGGAAGCTGCGGACGAGGCCGAGGCGCACCCGCGCCTGCGCCGACAGGCCGGTGATGTCCCGCCCCTCCAGCCGCACGGTCCCCGCGGTGGGGCTCAGCACCCCGGTGACGAGGTTGACGAAGGTGGTCTTCCCCGCCCCGTTCGGCCCGATCAAGGCGCAGCGGTCGCCGGGGTGGAGTTCCATGTCGATGTCGGCCGAGACCTGCAGGCCGCCGAAATTCTTCGACAGCCGCTCGACCTGGAGCAGCGCGGCGGTCATGGCGCCCTCCGGCGGACCAGCCCGGCGATGCGCGCGACCCCACCGGTGATGCCGCCGGGGGCGAACAGCACGATCGCCATCAGGAACAGCCCGATGAACAGCATCCAGTGGAACGGGTTGGTGGAGGCCAGCACGTGATGCACCCCCATGAAGGCGACGGTGCCCACCACGGCACCATACAGATGCCCGGCCCCGCCCAGCACCAGCATGACCAGCGCCTCCGCCGACCAGGTGAAGCTCAGGCTGTCCAGCCCGACGATGCCACTGGTGACCGCGGTCAGCGCCCCCGCCACCCCGGCGAAGACGCCGGACACCGTGTACATGCCGACCAGATGCCCCCGCGGCGAGCCGCCGAGTGCCGCGACGCGCAAGGGGTCCTCCTTCACGCCGCGGCAGGCCAGCCCGAAGGGCGAGCGCACGATGCGCTGCGCCACCACGACGCCCACCACCAGCACCGCCAGCGCGAACAGGTAGGAGGTGCGCCCGTACATGTCGAAGCGGAACAGCCCCAGCACCGGGTCGGGCTCGACGCCCGACAGCCCGTCGCTGCCGCCGGTCAGCCAGCGCAGCTTGTTCGCCAGCTCCTGCAGGAGCTGGGTGACGGCGATGGTCAGCATCAGCAGCGTCAACCCGTGCGCGCGCAGGACCAGGGCGCCGGTCGCCAGCGCCATCAGCCCGCCCGCCACGCCGCCGACGACCAGCAGCAGGATGGGGTCGGCCACCAGATGCACCGCCGCGATGCCGGCGGCGTAGGCGCCGGTGCCGAACAGCGCCGCCTGCCCCAGCGTGGCGATGCCGCAGAAGCCCAGCACCAGATCGAGCGACAGGACATACAGGCACGTCGCCAGGATGCGGGTGAGCAGCCCCAGATCCTCGGGAAAGATCCAATAGGCGGCCAGTCCGCCCCCGGCGATCAGCGCCACCGCCACCGCATCCCGGAACGCCCGCGACGGGCGCGGCGGAATGGCGGTGATCGCTGCGGCGGTGGCGCCAGCGGGTGCCTTGGTCACGGCCGCGGTCATGCGGATTTCCCCTGGAAGAAGCCGTGCGGCCAGCGGAACAGGATGATCATGATGGCGGCGTAGAAGAAGAACTCGCCGAAGCTGGGGTACAGATACTTGCCGGCGGTGTCGATGATGCCGAGCGACAGCGCCGCCGCCGCCGACCCGAAGATGCTGCCGGCCCCGCCGACCGCCACCACCGCCAGGAACAGCACGATGTAGCGCAGCGCGTAATAGGGCTCCAGCGGCAGCAGCTCCGCCCCCAGCACCCCGCCCAGCGCCGCCAGCCCGACCCCCAGCCCGAAGGTGATCGCGTAGAGCCGCTCGGTGCGGATGCCGAGTGCGGCCGCCATCTCCGGATTCTCCACCGCGGCGCGCAGGCGGATGCCGAAATCCGTGCGCTCCAGCAGCCCCCACAGCCCGAGCAACGCCGCCACCCCCACCACGATCACGAAGGCGCGGTGCGCCGGGATCTCCTTGGGGCCGAGATCGACCGTACCGGTCAGGAACTCCGGCAGCGGGATGCGCTTCAGGGTCGGTCCGAAGATGTAGTTGACGGAGGCCACCACCACGAAGGTCAGCCCGATGGTCAGCAGCACCTGCGCCAGCTCGTTGGCGGAGCCGTAGATGCGGCGGTAGAGCAGCCGCTCCAGCGGCAGGGCCAGCGCCACCGTCAGCGCCACCACCGCCAGCAGCGCCACCAGATAGGGAACCCCCATCGCCTGCACGGCGTAGGAGGCGAGATAGCCGGCCACCATGGCGAAGGCGCCATGCGCGAGGTTCACCACCCGCATCAGGCCCAGCGTCACCGACAGCCCGACCGAGATGATGAACAGGATCATCCCGTAGGCGATGCCGTCGATGACGATCCCGTAGACGGTCTGCATGGGTCGGGCTCCGGATGGGACGGGGTCGCGGCGGGGCCCCCTGCGAGACCCTTACTTCCCGCCCTTGTAGCCGTAGTCGGGCTGGTCGGGAATGGCGGCGATCTCCTTGTTGATCAGGCCGTCGGCGCCGCGCACCGTCTCGCGGATGTACATGGTCTGGATGACGGTGCGCGAGGCGGGATCGAGCTTCAGCGGCCCGCGCGGGCTTTCCCAGCTCAGGTTCTTGATGGCGTCCACCGCCTTGGCACCGTCGGACTTGCCGCCCGTGGCCTCCACCATCTTGTAGATCAGGTGGGTGCCGTCATAGGCGCCGACCGAGGTGAAGGTCACCGTCTGGGTCGAGCCGAACAGCTCCTTGTGCTTGGCGACGAAGGCCTTGTTCATGGCGCTGTCGTGCGCCTGGCTGTAGTGGAAGGAGGTCACGATGCCCAGAGCGGCGTCGCCCAGCGCCGGCAGGTCCGGCTCCTGCGTGATGTCGCCGGGGCCGAAGAACTTGATGCCGGCGGCCTTAAGCCCGGTGTCGTTGAACGCCTTGGCGAAGGCCAGCGTGGTCGGGCCGGCGGGCAGGAAGGCGTAGATGGCCTCCGCACCGCTGTCCTTGATGCGTTGCATGAAGGGGGCGAAGTCGGTGGACTTCAGCGGCATGCGGATGGTGTCCACCACCTGCCCGCCGGCCTTCTCGAAGGTGGTCTTGAACGCGGTCTCGCCGTCGATGCCGGGCCCGTAGTCGCTGACCGCGGTGATCACCTTCTTCACGCCCTGCTTGTGCACATAGTCCGCCAGCGGCACGGACGCCTGCCAGAGCGTGAAGGACGTACGCACGTACAGCGGCGACTTCTCGGTGATGGCGGACGTCGCGGCGTTGAAGATGACGCAGGGGATCTTCGCCTCGTCGATCAGCGGGGCCACCGCCAGCGCGTCGGGGGTGAAGAAGAAGCCGGCGAGGTAGCCGACCTTCTCCTTGACGATCAGCTCCTGCGCCAGCGCCTTGCTCTGGGCCGGGTTGGCCTGGTCGAGGTCCTTGAAGACGAACTCGATGGTGTCGCCGCCCACCGTCTTGCCGTGCTGCGCCTGATAGACCTCGATCGCCTGCTTGAAGGTCTGGCCGGCCGTCGCGAAGGGGCCGGAGAAGGGGGCGATGACGCCGACCTTGATGGTGGCGGCGAGCGCCGGCCCGGCCATCAGGGCCAGACCGACCGCGGTCCCGAACAGGGCGGTGCGCAGCACTGGGCTCATGTCTCTCTCCCATCCAGCCTCTGGCGGGCCGTCGCCGCCGCTCGCGGCCGACCCTGCCGTCGTTGTTTTTTGGAATTGTTCCGACCCGAACCTACCGTGTGGCGGATCGTCGCGTCAAGGGCGATTATTGGTCCGCGCGTGCGGTTATCGCACCAACAACGCGCGCGTGTCCGACGCCGCGGCCTGGAGCACCGGCAGGAAGCGGCCGGTCATCTCCGCGCGGTCGACCCGCGCCGCCTGGGCGCTGACGTTGATCGCGGCGACCACGGTGCCGGCGGTGTTGGCGACCGGCACGGCCAGCGAGCACAGGCCGATCTCCAGCTCCTGGTCGAGCATCGACCAGCCCTGGGCGCGCACCCGATCCAGCTCCTCCAGCAGGAGCGCCCGGTCGGTGATGGTGCGGCTGGTGAATCGACGCAGGGTCACGCGGTCGAGATAGGCGGCGACCTCGGCCTCCGGCAAATGGGCCAGCAGGACGCGCCCCATGGAGGTGCAGTAGGCGGGCAGCCGGCTGCCGACGTTCAGCCCCACCGACATGATGCGCTTGGTGGCGGAGCGGGCGATGTACAGCACCTCGTCCTCGTCCATCACGGCGGCGGAGGAGGATTCCTGCAGCTCCCGGCTCACCCCCTCCAGCACCGGCCCGAGGATGGTGGCGAGCGGGGCCGAGGACAGGAACGAGTAGCCCAACGCCAGGATGCGCGGGCGCAGGAAGAAGGTTCGCCCGTCGGTGCCGGCGTAGCCCAGCCGCTCCAGCGTCAGCAGGCAGCGCCGTGCGGCGGCGCGCGGCAGGCCGGTGATGCGGGCCACGTCGGCGATGGTCAGGTTCGGCTCCCGCTCCGTGAAGGCGCGGATGACCGACAGGCCGCGGGCCAACGAAGTCATGAAGTTCGGATCGTCGGCGTCTATTGGCGCGTCCACACCCGCATTCGGCTCCGCCGCCATCATCCGCTTCCTCCGCGCCTGCCCCGTTATGGGCGATAACCGAACGATACATGCGTTTTTCGCCCTTGACAAGGGGGTCGAGCGCGCGCAGTGTCCGCTCAACGAATGCGGAGGATGAGACACCCATGACCGGCGGCTCCGGCGGCGGCCCGTTGCCCGACTCCCTGCCCGATCCCCTTCTGGACCCGCTGTTCACCACGGCGGAGGCGGCGGCGGCCTTCGCGCCTTCGCGCCGGCTCCAGGGCATGCTGGATTTCGAGGCGGCGCTGGCGCGGGCGGAGGTGCGGGCGGGCGTGATCCCGGCGGCGGCGGCCGGTCCCATCGCCGCGGCCTGCGACGCGTCGCTCTATGACCTCGCGGCCCTGGGTGCGGAGGCGGCGCTGGCCGGCAACACCGCCATCCCGATGGTCAAGCACCTGACCCGCCGGGTCGCCGAAACGGACGCCGACGCCGCGCGCTTCGTCCATTGGGGCGCCACCAGCCAGGACGCCATGGACAGCGGGCTGGTGCTGCAACTGCGCGATTTCCTGCGCGGGCTGGACGGCGACCTGTCCCGCCTTGCCGACGCGCTGGCGGATCTGGCGCGGCGGCATCGCGACACGCCGGTGGTGGCGCGCACTTGGCTGCAGCACGCGCTGCCCACCACCTTCGGCCTGAAGGCCGCGACCTGGCTGGACGCGGTCGGCCGCGACCGCGCGCGCATCGCCGCCGCACGCGGCCGGCTGGCGCTCCAGTTCGGCGGCGCGGCGGGGACGCTGGCGGCGCTGGGCGACCGCGGTATGGCGGTGGCCGAGGCTCTGGCCGACGAGCTGGACCTGCCGCTGCCCGCCCTGCCCTGGCACGCCACCCGCGACCGTGTGCTGGAGTTGGCGACGGCTCTGGGGCTGCTGGCGGGCACGCTGGGCACCATCGGGCGCGACCTGTCCTTGCTGATGCAGGTGGAGGTGGCGGAGGCGTTCGAGCCGGCAGCCCCCGGCCGCGGCGGCTCCTCCACCATGCCGCACAAGCGCAACCCGGTGGCGGCGGCGGTGATGCTCCAGGCGGCCGTGCGCGCGCCGGGGCTGGTCGGCGGGCTGCTGGCCGGCATGGTGCAGGAGCATGAGCGCGGGCTGGGCGGCTGGCACGCGGAATGGCAGGCGCTGCCGGATTTGTGCCGCATCGTCGCCGGATCGGCGCGCCATGCGGCCACGGCCGTCGCCGGGCTGGAAATCGACGCGGCGCGCATGCGCGCCAACCTCGACCTCACCCACGGCGCCATCATGGCGGAGGCGGTGACCATGGCGCTGGGCGAACGGCTCGGCCGCATGGCGGCGCACGGCCGGGTGTCCGAGGCCACCAAGCGCGCCGCCGCAGCGGGCCGCCCGCTGCGCACGGTGCTGGCCGAGGATTCCGTCATCGCCGGCGCGCTCGACGCGGACGCGCTGGACCGCCTGTTCGACCCGCTGGGCTATGTCGGCTCGGCCGGGGATTTCATCGACCGCGCGCTCGCCGCGCATGGGAAAGCCAAGGAGACACAGCCGTGACGCCCACCATCATCACCGTCGCCGTCAACGGGTCCGTCCCGCGCAAGAAGGACAACCCCGCGGTGCCGATCACCCCGGCGGAGGTGGTGGAGTCCGCCCGCGGGGCGTTCGAGGCGGGGGCGACGGTGCTGCATGTGCACGCCCGCAACGCCGACGAGACCTCCTCCTCCGACCCCGCCTATTTCGCGGCGGTGCAGGAGGGGGTGCGGGCGGCCTGCCCCGGCATGATCGTGCAGTTCTCCACCGGCGGCCGCGGGCGCGACGCCAGCCTGCGCGGCAGCGCCCTGCCGCTGAAGCCGGACATGGCGTCGCTGTCCACCGGGTCGGTCAACTTCCCCGGCATGATCTACGAGAACCACCCGGAACTCATCGACAGCCTCGCCGGCTCCATGCTCGAGCACGGGATCAAGCCGGAGATCGAGATCTTCGACCTGTCCATGCTCTATTCCGCGCAGGCGCTGGTGAAGCGCGGGCTGCTGCGCACGCCGCTGCACGTGCAGTTCGTAGTCGGGCTGAAGAACGCCATGCCGGCGCGCCGCAAGGCGGTGGAATTCATGCTGGCCGAGCTGAACGAGCTGCTGCCGGGCTCCACCTGGACGCTGGCCGGCGTCGGGCGCCATCAGGCGGAGGTGCACGACTGGGCGCTGGAGCTGGGCGGCCATCTGCGCACCGGGCTGGAAGACAATCTGCGCGTCGGCACCGACCGTCTGGCCGCCAGCAACGCCGAGCTGGTCGGCATCGCGGCCGCCGCCTGCGCCCGCCACGGCAGCCGCCCGGCGACGCCGGCGGAGGCGCGGGCGCTGCTGGGGCTGGCGGGGGCTTAAGCCCCCGCGTTGCGCGCCCACCCAACCCTCCCCCACTTCGCAGGGGAGGGCTTTCTTATGCCCCCTCCCCCGTCGGAGATGGTGGAGGGTTGGGGTGGGGGCCCGATGCGACCGCCTCCCCCTTCTTCCGGTCGGCATGTCCGAGCGGCTTGTCGGGTGCGGCGACGTCGCGCACGCGCTGCTTCAGCTCGGTGATGTCCGGGAACCGCCCCTCCTCCTTGCGCGACCACACCACCGTGCCGGCCGTGCGCACGATGAAGACGCCGCCGGTGCCGGGCACCAGCGTGACGCCGCCGAGCTCGTCCTCGAAGGTGGTCAGCAGCTCCTGCGCCATCCAGGCGGCGCGCAGCAGCCAGCGGCACTGGCGGCAATACTCGATCTCGACGACAGGCAAGCTGGCGGGCGGGGTGGTCATGGTCGGCAGAGTCCCATGCGGTTCGCGGGCGGCGCCAGCCTAACACGACCGGCCTGGGAATCTCCCGACCTCCGACGGCGGCGGCCCGGTCGGAAGATTCCCAGGCCCGAATCACGCCGCCGACGAGCCGCGGCGATTCGCGGTTCCGGTCGGTGGAGTCCCAGGGAGAGGCCGTCCGGCGCGGTCCCTTCGCTGGGAGTCCACCGACCGGATATGGGAATGTGGCGACCGCGACTCGGGCTTTCCCGTGGAGTCTGCCGACCAAGCAAATAGAAACGAATAACAGCTACTAGTTCCGTCGGCGGATTCCCAACGTCGGCAGATTCCCATTTGACCATTCCTTCGCGGAAACGGTTAATACGGCCATGACCGACGTCCGTGAACTTCTCCTCGAACATGGCCTCGACAAGGCCCGTCAGCTCGTCCTCGACAAGGCCGAGCGGCAGCGGCTGGACATCGCCGCCGCCGTGATGGCGGAGGAGGAGCACCAGCTCGGCATCTGCCACGCCGGCTTCGCGCTGACCTCGCTGCCCCACAAGGACACGCACGAGGAAGTGTGGCGCAAGGAGGGGCACCGCGTCACCCTCCTCGTGGAATCCGGCCGCGACCGGCAGGCCAAGCCGATCGGCATTCCTTACGGGTCCAAGGCCCGGATGATCCTGATCTACCTCCAGACGCAGGCGGTGCGCACCAGCTCGCGCGAAGTCGAGCTCGGGCGGTCGATGAAGGCGTGGATGACCGCCATGGGCATGGGCACGACGGGCGGGGCGACCTACCGCCTCGTCACCGAGCAGGCCCGGCGCATCGGCGCCTGCCGCCTGACCTTCTTCACCGACGTGGCCGGTGGCGAGCTGCGCACCAACGGCGCCTTCGTGGAGAACGAGTTCAGCCTCGCCGGCACGATGAACGACAACCAGCCGACCCTGTGGCAGGAGTGCGTGCGGCTGAACGAGGCCTTCTACCGCTCGCTGATCGACCACCCGGTGCCGGTGTCGGAGACGGCGCTGCGCCACCTCGCCAACAAGTCGATGGCGATCGACGTCTACATCTGGACCGCCTACCGCCTGCACGCCCTGACCAAGACCACCAAGGTGAGCTGGCCGGCGCTGTTTTCGCAGTTCGGTTCGGGCTTCGCGCTGCTCAAGCACTTCAAGCCGGCCTTCATCGACAGCCTGAAGACGGCACTCGCCGCCTACCCCGACGCGCGCATCGACGTGGAGGAGGCCGGCGTGGTGCTCCACCCCTCGCGTCCACCCATCGCCAAGGCACGGGAGCGGATCGGGATCATGTGACGGGTTGGGAGTCTGGCGACCGTCGCTGGCGCTGGGACTCTGCCGACCGGGTGGGAATCCACCGACCGGCCCGGTCAGACGGCTCCCGCCATGCGGCGCGCCCGGCGCTTCGCCAGCACGCCGTGATGCGGGCCGAACAGCACCGCCAGCACCAGCACCGCACCGGCGACCACCGCGATCATCCCCGCGGCGTTCAGCGACCAGTCCATCCCCAACAGCAGCAGCAGCGGTCCGGCGAGCGTGTAGCCGAGCAGCCCGCTGCCGGTCCCGATGGCGAGGCTGAGCGCGAACTGCCGGCCGTAGCGGTCGGTCAGCATCCGCGCCGCCGCCGCCGGGCAGGCGAGCATGGCGACGACGAGGATGGAACCCACCGCCTCGAAGCTGGCGACCGCGGCCAGCGCCAGCAGCAGCACCAGCCCGTAATGGAAAAGCCCCGCCGGGATGCCGATGGCCGAGGCGAGCGCCGGGTCGAAGGAGGTGATGCGCAGCTCCTTCCAGAACAGCGCGATCAGCAGCCCGACCGCCAGGTTCATGGCCGCCAGCGTCACCAGCTCGCGCGGCAGCTCGGCCAGCGCCGCGGGGTCGAGCAGGGAGGCCAGCCCGGTCGGCGCCAGCCACAGCACATCCTCGAGCTGGCCGTAGAGCACGCAGTCGGCGTCGAGATCGACCGCGTGGGCGGCGGCCTGTTCGATCAGCACCACACCGCCGGCGAACATGACGGTGAAGACCACCCCCATGCTGGCCGCCGCCTCCACCCGGCCCAGCCGCCGCACCGCCTCGATCAGCACCGCCGCCAGCGCCGCCGCCGCGGTGGCACCCAGCATCACGGTGACGGTGTCGCGGCTGCCCGCCAGCACGAAGCCGACGACGATCCCCGGCAGCACCGCGTGCGAGATCGCGTCGCCCACCAGCGCCTGCCGCCGCAGCACCAGGAAATTGCCGAGCATCGCACACAGCGAGGAGGCCAGCACCGCCGTCAGCCCGGCGGGCAGGTCGAGTTGCAGGAAGTCGAGCAGGGTCATCGGGCGGTTCCCTCCCGCAGCCGCGCCAGCGTCGCCTGCGGCAGCACGCGGGTGGCGTCGTCGATGCCCCAGAGGGCGGTGTCGGGGATGGCGTTGGGGTCGGTGCGGGTCAGTCGCTCCCACAGGGCGAGGTTGCGGTCGGCCCGCTCCGCCGCCGCTTCGCCCCTGGGCGTCAGGGCGCCGTCGCGGGTGGTCAGTCCGCGGGCGCGCAGCCACAGGGCGACCGTGCCCGACACCGGAGCGGCAGGGCCACGGCGGCGGTCGGACAGCGCCTTCACCACCGCCAGCCGGAAGCCCATGCTGCCCTGGCGGAGCAGGGTGGCGACGACGCCGCGGCGCGGGGCGAACAGCAGGCTGAGCAGGAACAGGGTGCCGGCGACCAGCACGATGACGGCGCCGGTCGGCAGGCCCGGCAGCGCCGCCGACAGGGCGGCCCCGACGGCCCCGCTGACCCCGCCGAACAGCCCGGCCAGCAGCAGGATGCGGTCGAGCCGGTCGGACCAGAAGCGGGCGGCCACCGGCGGGATGACCAGGAAGGCGACGACCAGCACCAGCCCGACCGTCTGCAACCCGGCCACCGTCACCACCACGACCAGCGCCAGCAGCAGCAGATCCAGCCGCTGCACCGGCCAGCCGATGCCGCGCGCGAAGTCGGGATCGAAGCAGATCAGGCGGAATTCCTTGAACAGCGCCACCGACGCCAGGATGGCGAGCGCCGCCAGCCCCGCCATGGTCCACACCTCCCCCTCCGTCATGCCCGCGGTCTGGCCCAGGATGAAGGTGCCGAGCCCCGCCTGTCCGCCGGTCGGCAGGCGCTGCGCCACCGACAGCAGCACCACCCCCAGCCCGAAGGAGGATCCCAGCACCGCGGCGATGGCGGTGTCCTCGGTCAGCCGCGTGTGGTGGGACAGCAGGTGCACCAGCCACACCGCCAGCGCCCCGCTGGCCGCCGCCCCCGCCAGCAGCAGCGGCAGGTTGCGGCTGGACAGCCCGAGCGCCGAGCCCGCGATGAAGGCCAGCACCACGCCCGGCAGCGTGGCATGCCCCAGCGCGTCGCTGACCAGCGCCCGGCCGCGCAGCAGGGTGAAGGTGCCGACCAGCCCGGCCGCCGTACCCAGCAGCACGGCGCCGATCAGCACGATGCGCGTGTTGTAGCCGGCCTGAAAGCTCAGCGCGGCGAGCAGATCGGCCAGCATGGCGTCACTCCGCCGCCCCGGCGCGGCGCGCCGGGAACGACAGCAGCCGGGGATCCCCGTCCTGGCGCGCGGTGGCGTAGGCGCGGGCCAGCGTCTCCTCGGTCACGGTGCGGGCGACGGGTCCGTCGGCGATCTTCTCCACGTTCAGCACCAGCGCGTGGTGGAAGCGGTCGGTGACGGTCTGCAGGTCGTGGTGCACGCAGATCACCGTGCGCCCCTGGCGGTCCAGCGTGTGCAGCACGTCCAGGATGGCGCGCTCGGTCGCCGCGTCCACCCCGGCGAAGGGCTCGTCCATGAAGTACAGCCTCGCCTCCTGCGCCAGGGCGCGGGCGAGGAACACGCGCTGCTGCTGGCCGCCCGAGAGCTGGCCGATCTGCCGTCCGGCGAAGTCGGCCAGCCCCACCATCTCCAGGCAGGCCAGCGCCCGCTCGCGGTCGGCGCGGCGCACCGGGCGCAGCATCCCGATGCGGCCGTAACGGCCCATCGCCACCACATCCAGCGCGGAGACGGGAAAGTCCCAATCGACGCTGCCGCGCTGCGGCATGTAGCCGATCTCCCCGCGCATGGCGGCGACCGGCCGGCCGAACACCCGCACCTCCCCCGACAGCGCCGGAACGAGGCCGAGGCAGGCCTTGATGAAGGTGGATTTCCCCGCCCCGTTGGGACCGATCACCGCGACCAGCCCGCGCGGCGGCGCGGTGTAGTCGATGGACCAGAGGACTGGCTTGTGGTGGTACGCCACCGACAGGCCGCGCACGCTCAGCGGCGACGCGGCGTCGGCATCGATGGCGGTGGCGGCCCCGGTGGCGCTGGTTCCGGCCGGTTCGGTGCGGAAGCGGGTCAGCGATTGCAGGAAGCTCATGCCCGTCATCCCCCTCACAGCGCCGCAAGCCGGCCGGCCATGCCGCGGGCCGGGACCGCGCCGCCCAGCGCGCGGGCGATGGTCGTCACATTGTGGTCGATCATGCCGACATAGGTCCCTTCGTAGCTGCCCGGCGCCCCCATGGCGTCGGAGAAGAGGGCGCCGCCGATGGCCACCCTGTGGCCGCGCGCCGCACTGCCTTCAACCAGCGCGCGGACATTCCGGTCCGACACCGTGGTCTCGACGAAGACGGCGGGGATGTTGCGGGTGACCAGGGTGTCCACCAGCTCCTGGATGCGGCGCAGGCCGGTCTCGCTCTCCGTGCTGATGCCCTGGATGCCCAGCACCTCGAAGCCGTAGGCGCGGCCGAAATAGCCGAAGGCGTCGTGCGCCGTCACCAGCACACGCCGCTGCGGCTCCACCGAGCCCAGCACCCGCCGCGCGTAGGCGTCG
Organism: Azospirillum oleiclasticum; assembly: GCF_013423485.1. Classification (GTDB taxonomy): domain Bacteria; phylum Pseudomonadota; class Alphaproteobacteria; order Azospirillales; family Azospirillaceae; genus Azospirillum; species Azospirillum oleiclasticum. The sequence goes on along the minus strand of NZ_JABFFR010000005.1, from coordinate 187,987 downwards.
AGATCGCGCAGGGTGGCGGTGTAGGCCGCGGCGTTGGCGGCGAAGGCGTCGGCGTCGGCGGGCCGGAAGGCGGTCAGCCGCTCCAGCGCCTTGGCCGTCGCGCGGATCCAGCCGCCCACGTCCATCCACACATGCGGGTCGTACTGGCCCTCGAACTCCTTGGGCGAGAGCAAATAGTCGTCGCCCAGATCCTCGGTCACCGCCAGCACCGGCCGGCCGCTCGAGGCGACCCGGACCAGCGCGTCGGTCATCTTTCCTTCCAGCAGCAGGCCATTGTAGACGACGATGTCGGCGCCCATCAGCCGGCCGATGTCGGCGCGGGTCAGCTTGTAGGTGTGCGGGTCCACGCCGGAGCCCAGCAGCACCTCCACCCGCCCCCGGTCCCCCACCAGATGGCGCAGGATGTCGCCGACCATTCCGGTGGTGGCGAGTGCGGTGAATCCCCCCTGCGCCGCCGCACTTTGCAGCGGAAGCAGCGCCGTGGCCGACAGCGCAGCACCACCGGCGAGCATGGCGCGGCGGGAGAAAGCCGGAGTGCGGCTGTGCGTCATCCTGTCCCCTGCCCTCAGAGTTATGCCTTGGCTAAACTCTTGTGCGATGCCTGTCTGTTGTCAAGGGGTCACCGACTCTCTTAAGGTGCGTCGGCCGATCGATCAGCCGTGAGCAGCCCAGTGACCGAAGACGACAACGCCGCGACCCGCCGGGCGGCGGCGTTCCAACGCATCCGCGACGCCCACCAGACCGAGGTGGCAGAGGACTATGTCGAGCTGATCGAGGACCTGATCGCGTCGAACGGCGAGGCGCGGCTGGTCGATGTGGCGGAATACATGGGCGTCACCCACGGCACCGCGGCCAAGGTGATCCAGCGCCTGCAACGGGAGGGGCTGCTGCACAGCCGCCCCTACCGCTCGATCTTCCTGACCGACAGCGGCCGCAGCATGGCGGCGGACGCGCGGCGGCGCCATCAGGTGGTGATGGCCTTCCTGCTCGCCATCGGGGTGGACGAACGCACGGCGGAGGCCGACTCCGAGGGCATCGAGCATCATGTCAGCGAGGAGACGCTGGCCGCCTTCGAGCGCTTCACCCGCCGGTCCGGCGGCGGCACCGGCTGAAATCGCCGCACCGCGGCGCAGGAGAGGCCCGCGGGTCGCGTATAAGGCTCCAAGACCGGGTGGGGTTCCCGGATCAGATGGGCTGACGGGCTTGGGTGTTCCCAATCGAGAACGGTCGCGCGACGACGGCGAGGCCACGGACGAGGAGCTGATGGCGGAAGCGGCCGCGGGCGACCGTGCCGCCTTCGGCGTGCTCACCCGGCGGCATCTGCGGCGCAGCATCGCCGTGGCGCAGCGCGTCGTCGGCAACGCCAGCGACGCGGAGGAGGTGGCGCAGGACGCCTTCCTCCAGGTCTGGGCCAACGCCGACCGCTGGCGCGGCGACGGCACGCGCTTCACCACCTGGCTCTACCGCATCGTGGTCAACCGCGCCATCGACTACCGCCGCAAGCGCCGCTTCGAGCCGATGGACGAGGCCATGGAGTTTCCCGACCCGGCGGTGGGGGCCGAGACGCTGGTGGGCGAGCGCCAGATCGGCGCCGAGGTCGATGCCGCCATCGCCGCCCTGCCCGACCGCCAGCGCGCCGCCCTCAGCCTCTGCTATTACGAGGAGATGAGCTGCGCCGAGGCGTCGGAGGTGATGCAGATCTCCGTCTCCGCCATGGAAAGCCTGCTGGTGCGGGCGCGCCGCGTGGTGCGGGCGCGGCTGGCGCCGCTGCTCCGGCACAAGGATGAGACCAGCACCTAGGCCCGGCACGCGGGCAAGGGCCGCGACCGCGGCCCCGCGGGCACATGCCCGCGAAGGCAAGCGGCCGGATGGCCGCGCCCGCCGTTTGAGGGCGAGACCAAAATTCAAGCCGGCACGCCGGCCCTTCCCGACGACTTCCGTTCGTGTATAGTCCGCGCCATGCGGCGGAGCTTCACCACGGGACCGGGTACGTTGCGGCGGATCGCGTTGCTGATCGGCGCCGTCGCCTTCCTGTTGCAGGTGACCGCCTGGACGGTCGGCGCGCCGGCCGCCGCCGCCGGCATGACCATCCCCGTCTGCACCACCGACGGCGTGCAACTCGTCCTCTTCGGGCCCGACGGCCAGCCGGCCCCCGACAAACCCGACCAGGGGGCCGACCACGAGGCCATGGGCTGCCCGCTCTGCCCGCTGGTGCAGGGGTTGTCGATGCCGCCGCCGGTCCTGGCCCCGGTCACACCCGCCGAGGTGCTGCGGCACGGGCCGACGATGCTGCCGGGCGACCGGATCGCCGCCGGCTGGTTCCACTCCACCCTCCAGGCGCGCGCACCCCCGGTCGCCGGCTGACGGACCCCGCAGCGGGTCCGCCCTTCGCGATTTCCGCTGACGGTCCCCGGCGCGTCCATCGCGGCCGGACGTGACCCTTCGGCGCACACCCGATTGCCGAGACCACCGATGACGACCCATGCGTACGGCCGCGATGCGGCCGGCGCCGGCGCCCCTGCCACCGACCTGTACCGGGCGGTGTGGCGCTGGCATTTCTATGGCGGGCTGATGGTCCTGCCTTTCCTGATCCTGCTGGCGGTGACCGGCGGGGCCTATCTGTTCCGCGACGAGGTCGACGGCCTCGTCCACCGCTCCCTGAAGCAGGTGGAGCTGCGCCGGACGGCGGAGCTGCCGCCCGCCCGCCTGATCGACGCGGCGCTGGCGGCACAGCCCGGCACCGCGCTGAAGATCACCACCCCGGCGACCCCCACCGCCTCGGCCGAGGTCACCGTGAGGACCGCCGCCGGCGAGCGGCTGGCCGTCTATGTCGACCCCTACGACGCGCGGGTGCTGGGCACCCTGCCCGACCGCGGCACCGTGATGTGGGTGGTGCGCCGCCTGCACAGCCTCGCGGAGTTCGGCCCGATCGCCAACGGGGTGATCGAGATCGTCGGCGGCTGGACGCTGCTTCTGGTCGGCACCGGCGTCTGGCTGTGGTGGCCGCGCGGAAGGACGGGCGGGCAGAGCGGCGGGGTGGTCAGTGTCCGCGGCACGCCGCGGCGCCGCCTGTTCTGGCGCGACCTGCACGCGGTGACCGGGGCCTTCGCCGGGCTGTTCATCGTCTTCCTGGCGGCGACCGGCATGCCCTGGTCGGTGTTCTGGGGCGCCACCGTCAACGAATGGGCCAACGGCAGCAACTACGGCTACCCCGCCGGCCTCTATGTGGACGTGCCGATGTCCGACGAGCATCTGGCCCACGCCGCCGGCGGCGCCACATGGTCGCTAGAGCAGGCCAGGCTGCCGGAATCGGTGGGCACCACGGCCGGCGGGCCGGTCGGTGTCGACGCGGCGGTCGCCGCCTTCGACCGGCTGGGGGTGGCGCGCGGCTACACCGTGGCCCTGCCCTCCGGCGCGAAGGGCGTCTATTCCGCCTCGGTCTACCCCGACGACCTGTCGCGCCAGCGCGTCGTGCATCTCGACCAGTACAGCGGCAAGCCGCTGATCGACCTGTCCTACGCCGATTACGGCCCGGCCGCCAAGGCCATGGAATGGGGCATCAACGTCCACATGGGGCAGGAGTTCGGGCTGGCCAACCAGCTCCTCATGCTCGCGGTGTGCCTCGCCATCGTCGCCCTGTCGGTCTCGGCGGCGGTGATGTGGTGGAAGCGGCGCCCGCGCGGCTCGCTCGGCATTCCCCCCGCCCCGTCCGATCGCCGCGTGATGCGCGGGCTGCTCGCCATCATGGCCGCGGTCGGGCTGCTGTTCCCGCTGGTGGGCGCCTCGCTGGTCGTGATGCTCGCCCTCGACCTCGTCCTCACCCGCGCCCGGCCGCGCCGGGCCTTCGCCTGACCAATCCCCACGGAGTATCATCCATGAAGCGTCTCGTCCTCGCCGCCGCCATCACCGCTGCCACTGCCGCCCTGCTCGCCTGGAGCCCGGCCGCCCTCGCCGACCATCACGAGGCGAAGGCCGGCGCCATCGCCGTCAGCCAGCCCTGGGCCCGCGCCACCGCCCCCGGCGCTCCCGCCGGTGCGGCCTACCTGACCGTCACCAACAGCGGCAAGGAGGCGGACCGCCTGATCGCCGCCAGCACCCCCGCGGCCAAGACCGCCGAACTGCACACCCACATCCACGACAACGGCGTGATGCGCATGCGCCAGGTGGAAGCGATCGACGTGCCCGCCGGCGGCACCGTGGCCCTGAAGCCCGGCGGCCTGCACGTGATGCTGATGGGCCTGACCGCCCCGCTGGCCCAGGGCTCCAGCTTCGACGTCAACCTGACCTTCGAGAAGGCCGGCAAGGTGACCGTCCCCGTCGCCGTCCAATCCGCCGGCGCCGCCGCCCCCACGGGCCACAAGGGTCACTGATGAAAGACCTTCGCCCGCCGGAGGCGGGCGAGGGCATAAAAAAACCTCCCCCGCCCAGCGGGGGAGGTCGCCCGCGACGCGGGCGGGTGGGGGCTTCGGCGGGGAGAACCGTTCAGCCGGGTGGTGTCGCCCCCCCTCCTCCTCCTCCCGCGCCGCCTCCTCGCGGCGGTCGTGAATCAGCTCGTCCACGAGGCTGACGTCCGCCGGGACGTAGGTGCGGATTTGGGCGCGGACCCGTTCCAGTGTCTCGGAGTATGGCTCCGTTTCCCGCCCCATCGCATCCTCCATCCCGGCGTCACTGTCATGATGCCATCTTGAACCGGCGCCAACCACTCCCTCACATCAGCAGGTTCGGCAGGAACAGCGAGATCTGCGGGACGAAGATCAGCACGCCGACCAGCGCCAGGATGGTGGCGACCAGTGGCAGGGACTCCAGGAAGTATTCCTCGATCGGGCAGTCGAGCAGGCTGCACACCGCGAACATCGCCACGCCCACCGGCGGGGTCATGCCGCCGAAGGTGACCATGGTCATCATGACGATGCCGAAATGCACCTCGTCCACGCCGAGCTGGCGGACGATCGGCAGGAAGATCGGGGTCAGCAGCAGCACCAGCACCGTCGCCTCGACGAAGCAGCCGGCGATCAGCAGGAACACCACGATCATCAGCATCATGACTGCCGGGTTGCTGGTCAGCTCCAGCATGGCGGCGGCGATGGTCTGCGGCCCCTGCTCGAAGATGATGGCGTAGCCGACCATGCCCGAGAACATGATGATCAGCACGATCAGCCCGTTGTCGAGCAGCCCGTGCAGCAGCGCCTCCATGGCGCCGGCCCAGGTCAGCTCGCGGTGCAGCAGAACCCCGACGATGACCGCGTAGACCACCGCGAAGGCGCCGACCTCCGACGGGGTGAAGAAGCCGCCGCGGATCGCCACCAGCAGCGCCACCGGGAACAGCAGCGCCCATTTGGCGTCGTAGACGGCCGCCCCGACCGACCGCCAGCTCGGCCGCTCGACCATCGCCGAGCGGTAGCCGCGGCGCTTGGAGATCAGCCACACCGTGAACATCAGCCCGACCATCATCAGCAGGCCGGGGATCACGCCGGCCAGGAACAGCCGGCCGATCGACACGTTGCCGACGAAGCCGTAGAGGATGAGGCCGAGGCTGGGCGGGATGGTCGCGGTGATCAGCGAGCCGACCGCGATGGTGGCGCAGGTGAAGCCGCGCGAATAGCCGTTGCGGATCAGGTCGGGGCCGAGGATCCGGGCCTCCATCGCCGCGTCGGCGACGGCCGAGCCCGACACGCCGCCCATCAGCGTGGACAGCACGATGCAGACCTGCGCCATGCCGCCGGCCATCCAGGAGACCAGCACCTCCGAACAGCGGATCAGGCGCGAGGTGATGCCGGTCTTGTTCATCATGTGCCCGGCCAGCACGAAGAACGGCACGGCCAGCAGCGGGAAGCTCTGCGACGCGGTGGCGACCTGCTGCACCCCGATCGCCGTCGGGATCACGTCGCTCATCACGAAGAAGGAGAAGCCGGAGATGCCGATGGCGAAGGCGACCGGCGCGCCGAGCATCATCAGGCCGAAGAACAGGGCTGCCAGAAGGGTCACAGCGCGGTCTCCTCGAAGTTCGGGGCGGGGGCGCGCAGTTCCGTGAAGACCAGCTTCGGCTCGTGGCGCAGCGAGCGCAGGGTGGCGATGAGCTGACCCGCCAGCGTGATCGCCAGCAGCAGGCAGCCGACCGGCACCGCCGCGGTGACGAAGCCGTAGCTGATGCCGCTGTCGCCGAACTCGCGCGGCAGGTTGGACAGGGTGAGCTCGTAGCCCAGCACCACCATGGTCAGCAGGAAGGCCAGGATGACGAGGCTGAGCGCCGCGTCGAGCAGCGCCCGCGACCGCGCCGGCACCCAGCGCACGAACAGGTCGACCGCGATCAGGTTGCGTTTGCGCATCGCCATGTCGGCGCCGATGAAGGAGGTCCAGACGAACAGGAGCTGCGCCACATCCACCGACCACACGACCGGATGGCCGAAGGACCGGAGGATGCCGGCGAAGAAGACCAGGAGGACGATCGTCGCCAGCAGGATGCGGCCGACGATCGACTCCAGTTGGAATATGAAGGACGACATGACGCGGCTCCCGGAGCGTGTCTCGAAGCGTCGTGGATGTACGAAAGGATCGGGGGCGGCGAACCGGCCGCCCCCCTTCGATCAATTCCGGCGTGAGGCCGGCCGCGAGGGCCGGCCCCCCACGGCTGGCAGCGTCACTTCGCCATCATGCCGTCGATCTGCGCCTTCAGCTCGGTGTAGCCCAGCTTGGCGTAGACACCGGCGGTGGCGTCGCGGAACGGCTTGGTGTCCACCTCGGTGATGGTGACGCCCTTGGCGGCCATGTCCTTCTCGATCTGGGCGAGCGACGCCTCGGTCCCGCGCGAGGCGATGTCGCCGGCGGCGAGTGCGGCGTTGCGCAGGATCGGCTTGAACTCCGCGGGCAGCCCGTCGAACCACTTGGCGCTGCCGACGATGCCGGTGATCAGGTTGAAGTGGCCGGTCTTGGTCACGTACTTCGTGACCTCGTACAGGCGGGAGTTGTAGCTGGCGGGGTGCTGCGCCTCCACCGCGTCGATGACGCCCTGCTGCAGCGCCGGGTACACCTCGGCCCAGCCCATCGGGGCCGGGGTGGCGCCCATGGCGCGGATGGTCTCCATCCACACCGGCGCGCCGGGGGTGCGCATGCGCACGCCGGAGAGGTCGGCGGGCTTGGTGATGGGCTTGTTGGTCAGCAGATGGCGCTCGCCCTGCCACCAGTTGAAGGACAGCACCTGAAGCCCGGCGGTGTCGTGCAGCTTCTTCACCCAGTCCTCGAACATGGGCGAGGTCACCACCTTGCGCACGCCGTCATAGCCGGACGCCAGGTAGGGGCCGGACAGCACGCCGAATTCCTTGACGTAGTTGGCGAGGCGGCCGCCGTCCACCACCACCGCGACGCCGGCGCCGTAGCGCGCCTGCTCGATCACGTCCTCGTCCTTGCCGAGCTGCGAGCCGGGGAACAGGCGGACGACCATGCGTCCCTTGGTCTGCTTCTCGACGTCGGCCTTGAACGCCTCCAGCCCCTTGTAGAGCGGGTCCTGGGTGGTGAGTGCCGTGTTGATGTTCAGGCTGTAGTCGGCGGCGAGCGCCACCGAGGCCGTTCCGGCCAGCATCGCTCCGGCCACGGTTGCGGAGATGGCGACGGCGCGCCAGGAGCGGGTCATGAAGCTCATTCGTTCCCTCCCAAGGGATGTTGCCGTCGTTGGACGGCCGGTGTTGAACTGTGACTGGTATGGTAGTATGTAAGAATGGTGTTGGCAACGACTTTGCGCATGGGGCACAATCAGCCCATAAGCGTGACGGCCGGAACGGCCGCGCGGGCGTCGGGGAGGACAAGGACCGGAATGCTGACCAGGATCGAACCGGACTCCGCGGAGCCCATCGCGCGCCAGGTCTTCAAGGCGCTGCGCCACGCCATCGTGACCATGCAGGTGGAGCCGGGCCAGGCCCTGTCGGAGAAGGACGTGGCCAGCCGGCTGGGCGTCAGCCGCCAGCCGGTGCGCGAGGCCTTCATCAAGCTGGGCGAGGCCGGGCTGGTGGTGATCCGCCCGCAGCGCGGCACCTTCGTGGTGCGCATCTCCGTCCGTCAGGTGCTCGACGCCCGCTTCGTGCGCGAGGCGGTGGAGGTCGCCGTCGTCCGCAAGGCGGCGGCGGAGATGCCGGCGTCCGGGATCGCCGCCCTGCACGACAACCTGATGGCCCAGCGCGCCACCGCCCGGCAGGGCGAGGCGGAGGGCTTCCTGGCGCTGGACGAGGCGCTGCACCGCACCATCGCGCTCGGAGTCGGCTGCGACTACGCCTGGCGGGTGGTGGAGGAGACCAAGGCCCAGATGGACCGCGTCCGCTACCTCAGCCTGCCGCACGCCACGCCGGTGGACCGGCTGATCGCCCAGCACGAGCGCATCGTCGACGCCATCGCCGCGCACGACGCGGACGCGGCGGAGGCCGCGCTGTGCGTGCATCTGCGCGAAATCCTGACCTCGCTGCCCGAGCTGGAGCAGCGCTTCCCCGCCCTGTTCAACGACGACACGGTCCCGGCCGCCGAACCCGTGCGCGCGGCCTGAGCCCGACTTTCCTTCCGGAGTCCGCTTCCATGAAGATCCAATCCGCCTCCGTCATCGTGACCTCGCCCGGACGGAATTTCGTCACGCTCAAGATCGTCACCGACGAGGGCCTGTACGGCATCGGCGACGCCACCCTGAACGGGCGCGAGCTGGCGGTCGCCGCCTACCTGAACGAGCACGTCATCCCCTGCCTGATCGGCCGCGACCCGCACCAGATCGAGGACATCTGGCAGTATCTCTACAAGGGCGCTTACTGGCGCCGCGGGCCGGTCACCATGTCGGCCATCGCCGCGGTGGACACGGCGCTGTGGGACATCAAGGCCAAGGCGGCGAACATGCCGCTCTACCAGCTCCTGGGCGGCAAGAGCCGCACCGGCGTGATGGTCTACGCCCACGCCAACGGCCGCGACGTGCCGGAGACGGTGGACCGCGTCGGCGCCTATCTGGAGAAGGGCTACAAGGCGGTGCGGGCGCAGTCCGGCATCCCCGGCGTGGCCGGCGTCTACGGCGTCGCCAAGGGCAAGGGCGCCTTCTACGAGCCGGCGACCCGCGGCCTGCCGGAGGAGTCCGTCTGGTCCACCGAGGCCTATCTGGACTTCGCGCCGCAACTGTTCGAGGCGGTGCGGGTGGCGCACGGCATGAACTTCCACCTGCTGCACGACGTGCACCACCGCCTGACCCCCATCGAGGCGGCACGGCTCGGCAAGAGCCTGGAGCCCTACCGCCTGTTCTGGATGGAGGACCCGGTGCCGGTGGAGAACCAGGAATCCTTCCGCCTGATCCGCCAGCACACGACCACGCCCTTGGCGGTGGGCGAGGTGCTGAACAGCATCTGGGACTGCAAGGACCTGATCGAGGAGCAGCTGATCGACTACATCCGCACCTCGGTGGTGCACGCCGGCGGCATCACCCACCTGCGCCGCATCGCCGACCTGGCCTCGCTCTACCATGTGCGCACCGGCTGCCACGGGGCGACCGACCTGTCGCCGGTGTGCATGGGGGCGGCGCTGCACTTCGACCTGTGGGTGCCGAACTTCGGCGTCCAGGAGCACATGGAGCACAACCCGGAGACCGACGCCGTCTTCCCGCACGCCTACAGCTTCAAGGACGGCTACATGCACCCCGGCGAGACGCCCGGCCACGGCGTGGACATCGACGAGGAGCTGGCCGCCAAGTACCCCTACAACCCGGCTTATCTCCCGGTGGCGCGTCTGGCCGATGGCACGCTTTGGAGTTGGTGATGCGCACGACAAGGATGATTACTGCGGTGTTCATTTAAAACTGTAGATAATCCTGAGTTGCATCCCTAGCGTTCCTCCGACGCCGGCCCCGGCCGGTCACCCGGAGGAACGCACCCATGAGCGACGGCAACCCTTCAGCGACCGAACGGCTGGGCCGGCGGCCCAACATCCTCGTCATCATGTGCGACGAGATGCGCTACCCGCCGGTCTACGAGAACGAGGCCCTGGCGGCCTTCCGTGCCAAACACCTGCCGACCCAGGAGCGGCTGCGCCGGCACGGGATGGAGTTCAGGCGGCACTACATCGCCTCCACCGCCTGCGCCCCCAGCCGCACCACCATCTACACCGGGCAGTACCCGTCGCTGCACGGGGTGAGCAACACGCCAGGCGCCGCCAAGCTGGATTCGGACCCCGACTGCTTCTGGCTCGACCCCAACGGCGTGCCGACCATCGGGGCCTATTTCCGCGCGGCCGGCTACCGCACCCACTGGACCGGCAAATGGCACGCGTCCTTCGCCGATCTGGTGGTTCCCGGCACCCACACGGGGCTCGTCAGCTACCAGCCGGACGGCGCCCCCGATCCGGAGAAGGAGGCGCTCTACCGCGAGGCCAACCGGCTGGACGAGTACGGTTTCGACGGCTGGATCGGGCCGGAGCCGCACGGCACGGCGCCCAACAACAGCGCGTCCTCCGCCGCCATCCCGCCGAACGCCTCGGCCGATGCGCGCTCGGGGCGCGACCAGGGCTTCGCCGACCAGGCGGTCGCGCTGCTCGACCAGCTCGGCGCCCAGCGGGAGGGCGGGCCGTGGCTGTCGATCGTGTCCTTCCTGAACCCGCACGACATCACGCTCTACGGGCTGCTGGGCGGGGCGTCGCCGGCCTTCGACTTCTCGGTCGATGACACGGTGCCGGACGAGCTGTTCGACGACGCCTTTGAGGCGTCGGCGAAGGAGGATCTGGACGGCAAGCCGAGCTGCCAGAAGAGCTACCAGACCAGCTACAAGCAGTGGATCCAGCCGATCACGGACTGGAAGACCTACTTCCGGCTCTACTACCAGCTCCAGAAGACCGTCGATGCGCAGATGGCGCGGGTGCTCGACGCGCTGGAGGCGAACGGGATGGCCGACGACACCATCGTGCTGTTCACCTCCGATCACGGCGACCTGCTGGGCGCGCACGGCTACCTGCACCAGAAATGGTATCAGGCCTACGAGGAGTCGGTGCATGTGCCGATGATCGTCGCCAATCCGAAGCTGTTCCCCCAGCCGGCGGCGGTGGACACGGTGACCAGCCATGTGGATCTGGTGCCGACCCTGCTGGGCCTTGCCGGGCTGGACGCCGAGGCGATCCGCCAGCGCATCGCGCCGCGCTACACCGACGCGCTGCCGCTGGTCGGCCGCAACCTGTCGGGGCTGGTGCTGGGCGATGTGACGCCCGATGCGGTGCGCGACCCCGTCTATTTCATGACCGACGACGACCCCAGCCGCGGCATGAACCAGACGGGCTGGACCGGCCGCGAGTACGACTCGGTGATCCAGCCCAACCACATCGAGACGGTGGTCGCGGTGCTGGACGACGGCAAGCTGTGGAAATACTCCCGCTACTTCGACAACCCGCAGTTCTGGAGCTCGCCCGGCGATCCCGGCGCCAGCGGCGTGCAGGATCTGATCGAGCGGCAGATCCGCCAGCCCTCCGACGACGAGGGGACGCGGGTCGTGCTGTTCAAGCAAACGATCAAGCTCACACCGGCCCCGGAGGAGTACGAAATGTACTGCGTCACCGACGACCCGATGGAGCTGACCAACCGCGCCGCCGCCACCGACGCCGAATCGGTGGCGGCCCGGGACACGCTGTCCGCCATGCTGGCCGAACAGTCGGCGGCGAAGCGCCTGACGCCGCAGAGCGGCACCGTTCCCGGCGAACCCTGACCGCCCTCCCCGCCCGGCCCCGGCCCCGCTGCGGGGGGCGGGGCCGGGGCGTTCCTCTCATCCGGCCATTGCGCGGAATGGCTGAAACAGCTAACTGTTGCGCATACGAAATCGTGGTAGGGGAGATACGGTGATGATGGTGCGGTCCGGCATTCTGCTCGCGGCGCTCGCCCTTGGTCTGGCGGCGGGTCCGGCCCTTGCCGATGTCGCGGCGGGCGACAAGTGCGCGGCGGGTCTCAACGCCAACTCCAAGATGATCTACGACGCGACCAAGCCGCGCATCAAACCGGGCGTGACGGTCGCTGACGAGCTGAAGTCGGTGGTGCGTCCCATGGTCATGGGCGGCAAGCTCAGCCGTTCCGATGCCCAGGCGGCGGCCGAGCCGGCCGGCAAGTGCCTGGCGCTCATCAACGGCTGATCGAAGACGTCCGAACGGCGGCCCGACCAGGGGTGGGACCATGTGGGGAACGGTTGCTCGCGTCCGTATGCTGGCCCATGCCCTGCTGGCGGTGCTGGTGCTGTGGTCCCTTCCGGCGGCGGCCCAGTCCGCGGCCGGCACCGCGGCCGGGGCGCCGGCCGCCGGCGGGGCGCTGAACGCGACCAGCTATCTGGAGCGGTTCCCGATCTCGCCGCCGGACACCTCCAGCCCTCGCGCCACGATCGAGAGCTTCCTGCTGATCATGCAGGAGGCGGAGCGCCTGTGGGTGGGTGCCCGCGGCAGCCTCGCCAGCCGGCCGGGCTCTCAGCCGAACGCGACCGAGCAGCGCGCCATAGCGCTTGCCGACGTGCTGCTGCACAAGGCGATGGAGGTGTTCGACTTCAGCCGGATCCCGAAATCCTCGCTGGAGGCGGATTCACTGGTCGCGGTCCTGCAATTCAAAGAGATCCTGGACCGCGTGGCCCTGCCCGATCTCGGCGATATCCCCGGTGCCGCCGCCGGCACCTTCGCCGACGCCAAGGCGCAGCAGGTCCTGCCGGGGTCCTGGACGATCCCTTACACCGACCTGACCATCGTGCGGCAGGAGGCCGGGGACCAGATCGGCCGCTATCTGGTGTCGGCGCGCACGGTGGACCGGATCGAGAATGATTACCGGATCATCGTCAACAACCCGGTCCGCAAGGACGAGGGCGTCGACCTCTTCGAATACCAGCGGCGCAGCCCCGGCGGGCTGATGCCGCCGGCTTGGTTCACCCTGGTGGAGAACGGGCCGTCCTGGCTGATGGCGGACCACAACGGCCAGCCGGTCTGGAAATGGCTGGGCCGGCTGGTGGCGCTGATCGTCTTCGTGGCGATCCCCGTGCTGTTCCACCTCTGGCTCCGCCGCCGCCCGCTGCCGGATGGGGAGGCGGCGCGCAGCCTGCGGCGCATCCTGCTCCCCATGGTCATCATTCTGTGCATCTACGCCTTCCGCCACATCGTGCGGGAGGAGATCAACCTGACCGGGTCCTGGACCTTCGCCGGTTCCATGGTGACCGAGGTGATCATCTGGACGGTGGCGGCCTGGTCCGTCTACCAGGTCAGCAACGCCCTGTCGGCGTGGCTGCTGACCAGCCGCCGGCCGGGGACCGAGGCGCTGGACGTCAGCCTGCTGCGCACCGGGGTGCGGGTGTTCGGCCTCTGCCTGTCGGTGCTGGTGCTGGGCTACGGGGCGACGCAGGTGGGCATCCCCGTCTATGGCGTGGTGGCCGGCCTCGGCATCGGCGGCCTCGCCATCGCGTTGGCGGCGCAGCCGACCATGGAGAACCTGATCGGCGGCATGATCCTCTACGCCGACCAGGTGCTGCGGGTCGGCGACCTCTGCAGGCTCGGCACCCTGACCGGTACGGTGGAGATGATCGGCATCCGCTCCACCCGCATCCGCGCCGTGGACCAGACCCTGATCACGGTGGCGAACGCCGATCTGGTGAAGATGCAGATCGTCAACCTGTCGCGCCGCGCCAGCATCCACCTGCACACCGTGCTGGGCCTTCGCTACGAGACCACGCCGGAGCAGCTCCGCGAGGTGCTGCGGCAGCTCCAGCGCGTGCTCGCCGATCATCCGATGATCAAGCCGGACCCCCGTGTCCGCTTCATCCGCTTCGGCGCCCACTCGCTGGACGTGGAGGTGTTCGCCTACGTCGCCACCACCGCCTGGCCGGAGTTCCTGAAGGTCCAGGAGGAGCTGTTCCTCACCTTCACCGACGTGGTGGAGAAGGCCGGGTCCGGCTTCGCCTTCCCGTCCACCACCACCTACCTCGCCCGCGACCCCGGTTTGACCAAGGACGGCAAAAGCGCACCGGTGCGGGAGCCGGCGCACACGGACGCATGATCCGTGTGCCGGACTCTTCGCACCTGCGACACAACGCCGCGCGACGCCGCGGACTTCCCTCGTTTATGGCATTGCCGAACGGGGTTTCGCGCCGGGGTGATGCATGGATTTCGGGTTTCTCTCGCTGCCTGTGATCACCCTGTCGCTGCTGTTCGGTTATTCCGTCTTCTTCGACGTCAGCGCGGTGCTGTTCCACCCCATCGAGGTGCCGCTGACGCTCGACCAGCAGGGCTACAGCCGCCGCGTCATGTCGGCCCGGCTGGCGAACGAGGTGCGGCTCATCAAGCTGAAGGCGCGCACGGCCAAGGACGAGCGCCGCATGCTGCTGCCCGACGACGAATCGGCCATCTACACGCTGGGCGGCTATTTCGACTTCCTGACCCCGGTGCGCGCCACCCAGGAGCTGATGGGGCTGGTGGAGTTCAGTTTCGTCGGCGACGTGGTCACCCGCGACAACGAATACCGGCTGAGCGTGCGCGGCCGCAACAACCGCACCCAGCAGTTCTTCTTCGCCACCGTCGGCGCCCGGGATCCGGAGGATCTGGTCCGCCGCATGGCGATCGACATCGTGCGCTTCGTCGATCCCTACATCGTCGCCTCCTATCACTACGAGACGACGCGCGACCGGAAGGGCACCGACTACGCCGACACGCTGCGCGAGCTGCGCCATTGCGCGGCCGCCATGCCGGAGGGGGAGCGGCACTGGGCGCACAATCTGTGGGGCCTCGTCCTCCTCCAGGAGGGGCGGCCGGACGAGGCGATCGAGCGGTTCCGGCAGGCGCTGCGGCTGCGGCCGGACTTCGTGCCGGCGCTGCACAACTGGGGCAACGCGCTGCTCGCCAAGGGCGAGCACGAAGCGGCCATCGCCAGGTTCCGCGAGGTGCTGGCGCTCGACGGCGAGAGCCGCCAGCGCACGCCGCACGCCTACACCGGCTGGGCGACCGCGTTGCGCGCGCTGGGCCGGCCGGAGGAGTCCGCCGTCCTGTACCGCGAGGCCATGCAGGCCGACCCCCGCTTCGCCGAGGCCTACAACGGCTATGGCGAGCTGCTGCGCCAGACCGGTGATCTCGCCGGTGCCCGCGCCATGTTCGAGCGCGCCGCCGACCTCGACCCCCTGCGCACGGAGTTCGCCACCAACCTCGCCTCCCTGCCGGAGTGAGGCGGACCTTCCCCTCGTCAAGCGTCATCCCCGAACGCACCACCCACCCACCGGATCGCGTTGAAGCCCCGACCATGGGGTTACATCGTGTGCATCCTGCCGCTTGCGGCTGCATTCGATACAGTAACGGCACGGGCGTGCTGCCGCCGCCGTTGTATCGCGTGCCTGCACGGACGTGCTCGTTGCGAGCTGGGATGAAACGAATGAGTGACGCCATTTTCCGGGATAGCGCGGTTACCCCGCAGGACCTGACGGAGGCGATCCGCGCGGTGCTGGCGGACTGCGGCTGTCTGGCGGCCGATGCCGCCGCGCCGGCCGACGACGACGACCTCTACGGGCTCGGCCTGACCTCGCAGGGGTCGGTGCACCTGATGCTGGCGCTGGAGGACCGGTTCGGGATCGAGTTCCCGGAGCGGCTGCTGCGCCGCCGCACCTTCTCCAGCGTCGCCGCGATCCGCGAGGCGGTCGCCGGGCTCATCGACGGAACCGCCGCCGCGTGAGCGATCTCGTCCAACGCGCCGCGGCCATCGCGGCGGAGGTCGCCGGTGCATGCGCGCACGCGGTGGACCGGGACGCCAGATTCCCACACGAGTCCTTCGCCGCCCTCAAATCAGCCCGCCTGCTGGGTGCGATGGTGCCGCGCGACTTCGGCGGCGAGCAGGCGGGGCTGGCCGACATCGCCGGCGCCTGCCACGCGCTGGGCCGCGCCTGCGGCTCGACCGGGCTGATCTATGCCATGCACCAGATCCAGGTCGCCTGCATCGTGCGCCACGGCCAGGGATCGGCGTGGCACCGCGGGCTGCTGGAGCGGCTGGCGGCGGAGCAACTGCTTCTCGGGTCCGCCACCACCGAGGCCGGAGTCGGCGGCGACGTGCGGCGCAGCGTCTGCGCGCTGGGCACGGACGGCGCCCGCTTCGCCATCGACAAGCAGGCCAGCGTCATCTCCTATGGCGCCGACGCCGATGGGATTCTGGCGACCGCCCGCCGCGCCGCCGACGCGCCGCCGTCCGATCAGGTCATCACCGTGGTCATGAAGGACGATGCGCGGCTGGTCCCCTCCGACGGCTGGGACACGCTGGGCATGCGCGGCACCTGCTCCGTCGGCTACCGGCTGGTGGGGTCGGGGGGGCTGGACCAGATCCTCCCGCAGCCCTACGCCGAGATTTCCGCCCAGACCATGCTGCCGGTGACCCACATCCTGTGGAGCGCGGTGTGGCTGGGCATCGCGACGGAGGCGGTGGCGCGTGCCCGCGCCTTCATCCGCGCCGCCGCGCGCAAGACGCCGGGCACCATGCCGCCGGGCGCCGTGCGGTTGGCCGAGACGGTCGCCGGGCTCCACCAGACGCGCGCCGGGGTCGCCGACGCCATCCGCCAGTTCGAGGCGGCGGCGGACGCCGACCGGCTGTCCTCCCTGTCCTTCGCCGTCGCCATGAACGCGCTGAAGGTCAACAGCGCCACGGCGGCGGTGCGGGCGGTGGAGGGGGCGCTGCTGGTCTGCGGGCTGGCCGGCTACCGCAACGACGGGCCCTTCAGCCTGGGGCGCCTGCTGCGCGATGCCCATTCCGCCGCGCTGATGATCAACAACGACCGAATCCTTGCGAACAGCGCCGGGCTGCTGCTGGTCGACAAGGAGGACACGGGGCTGTTCGGCTGATGACCACGATCATGACCACCGCCGCCGCAGGGGCGGACGATTTCCGCGACGCGCTGATCCGGCACGGGCTGCTGATCCCCATGGGGGTGGACGGGCTGTACGGCCGCAGCGGCGTCTTCGAGGATGTGGTGGAGCGCTTCAACGCGCTGGTCACCGCGGCCGGCCAGCGCGACCGGGCGGAGGTGATGCGCTTCCCCCCCGCGCTCAACCGCCGCCATTTCGAGGAGAGCGGCTATCTGGAGAGCTTCCCGCAGCTCGCCGGCACCGTGCACAGCTTCACCGGCGGCGAGGCGGACCACCGCGCGCTCCTGAAACGGGTGGCGGCGGGGGAGGACTGGACCGCCGGCCAGACGGCGACCGGCGTGGTGATGACCCCCGCCGCCTGCTACCCCATCTACCCCACCCTGGCCGCCCGCGGGCCGCTGCCGGCCGAGGGCGCGCTGGTCGACGTCTACTCCTATTGCTTCCGGCATGAGCCGTCGCTGGACCCCGCGCGCATGCAGCTCTTCCGCATGCGGGAATACGTGCGCATCGGCACGCCGGAGCAGGTGACCGCCTTCCGCAGCGACTGGCTGGAGCGCGGCGAGGCGCTGATGCGCTCGCTGGGCGTGCCGGTGACGGTCGATCTCGCCAACGATCCCTTCTTCGGCCGGGCCGGGCGCATGCTGGCCGCCAACCAGCGCGACCAGGGCCTCAAGTTCGAGCTGCTGATCCCCATCACCAGCGCGGACAAGCCGACGGCCTGCCTCAGCTTCAACTACCACCAGGACCATTTCGGGCTGGCCTGGGACCTGCGCACGGCCGACGGCGATCTTGCCCATTCCGCCTGCGTCGGCTTCGGGCTGGAGCGGGTGGCGCTGGCTCTGTTCCGGCACCTCGGCTTCGACCCGCAGGGCTGGCCGGCCCCCGTGCGCTCGGTGCTGTGGGGGTAGCGCCATGGAAAGCTGCATCCCGCCCGCCGGCCGGTGGGCGCGGCACCCGCTGCATGATCCGGGGCGAGTCTGGCCGGAGACGAACTGCTACGTCGACCTGTGGATCGGGGTGCTGCACGCGCTGGGGCACGATCCCGCCGCCATGCTGGGCTTCACGGCGGCGCAGGATTTCGAGGGCGACCAGTTCACCTTCTTCAAGCCGCCGCCGGAGGATTTGCTGGTCCTCTACGGGCTGCGGCTCCAGGAGCTGGCGCTCTACGACGACCTCGCCGGGCACATCGCCGTGCAGCTCGGCCGCGGCCGTCTGGTGCTGGTGGAGGTCGATGGATTCCACCTGCCCGACACCGCCGGCACCACCTTCGGCACCCGGCACGAGAAGACCACCATCGCCGTGGCCGGGCTGGACCGTGCCGGCCGCCGGCTTGATTACTTCCACAACGCCGGCCGCTTCACGCTGGAGGGGGACGGGGTCGATGCCCTGCTCGCCCGCCCGCCCGGCGCCCTCTTCCCCTACGCGGAGTTCGTGCGACGGGACCGGTCGGCGCTGGACGGGGGCGCGCTGACCGACGCCGCGCGCACGCTGCTGGCCGGGCACCTCGCCCGCCGTCCGCGGGAGAACCCGGTGGCGGCGTGGCGGGCGGTCTTCCCCGAGCATCTGGCGGCGCTGACGGAGCGGCCGCTGGAGGCGTTCCACGCCTACGCCTTCAACATCCTGCGCCAGCTCGGCGCCAACGCCGAGCTGCTGGGCAGCCACGTCCGCTGGCTCGGCGACGACGGAATGGAGACGGTGACGGCCGCCTGCGACGCCCTGGCCCAGGACGCCAAGACCTTCCAGTTCCAGCTCGCCCGCGCCGTCGGCCGCCGCCGCCCCTTCGACGCCGACGCCCTGTTCGACCGCATGGAGCGGTCCTATGACACGGCGCTCGGCACCCTCGCGGCGCGCTGCGGGTAGGTGGCGGATGGTGTGCGTCGTGTTCGCGTCGGGCCCCCACCCCGGCCCCCCACCCCGGCCCTCCCCCATCTTCGACGGGGGAGGGAGAAGAAAAGCCCTCCCCCGCCCAGTGGGGGAGGGTTGGGTGGGGCCCCGACGCGACAACCTCCCCGACCAGCCCCCCGCCCTGACCATGGCCCGCGTCCACCACGCCACCGGCCGTCATGTGGTCGCGCTCGACCGCGACTGGACCTGCGCGCTCACCCCGCCGGGCGCCGCCGCCACCCCCGCCGACGCCGACCGGCTGCCCGGCTGGATCCCCGCCCCGGTCCCCGGCACCGCGGCGCAGGCGCTGCGCGACGCCGGCCTGTGGAGCCTCGACGCCCCCACCCCCCTGCACGACCGTGACGTCTGGTACCGCGTCCCCCTCCCCGGCGAGGGCACCCGCACCCTGCGCCTGCGCGGCCTCGCCACCATCGCGGAGCTGTGGCTGGACGGCGAACCTATCCTCTCCTCCGACAACATGTTCCACGCGCACGCGCTGCCCGTCCGGCTGACCGGCGCCAGCACGCTGCACATCGCCTTCCGCGCGCTGGAGCCGGTGCTGAAGCGCCAGCGCGGCCGGGGGCGCTGGCGGCCGACGATGATCGCGTCGCCGGGCATGCGCGCGGTGCGCGCCACCCTGCTCGGCCACATGCCCGGCTGGTGCCCGCCGGTGCACGCGGTCGGTCCCTGGCGCGGGGTGGAGCTGGTGGAGGAGACCGGGCCGCTCACCGTCCACGCCGCCGACCTGCGCACGGGGCTGGTGGAGGACGGGACGGCGGTGCTGGACCTGTCCCTGTCCGTCGCCTGGACCGGCGGCGGCCCGCCCCCACCGGGCCGCGTGAGTGTCGCCGGCATCGAGGCGCCGCTGGCCTGGACCGACCCGCACACCCTCGCCGGCCGGCTGCGCGCCCCCGGCCTCGCCCCCTGGTGGCCGCACACCCACGGCGAGCCGGCGCTGCACGCCATCGCCGCGACGGTCGGCGACACCGCGATCGACCTCGGCCGCACCGGCTTCCGCCGCATCGAGCGCGATCCCGGCGACGGCTTCGCCCTGCGTGTCAACGGCGTGCCGATCTTCGCCCGCGGCGCCTGCTGGAGCAGCCCTGACATCGTGGCGTTGCCCGGTACGCGCGACGCGTACGTCTCGTGGCTGGCGCTGGCGCGCGACGCCGGCATGAACATGATCCGCGTCGGCGGCACCATGCTGTACGAGGACGACGCCTTCTTCGAGCTGTGCGACGAGCTGGGTATCCTCATCTGGCAGGATTTCGCCTTCGCCAATTTCGACTACCCCACCGACGAGCTCTTCACCGCGAGCGTGCGGCGGGAGGCGGCGCAGCTCCTCGACCGCACCCAGTCCTCCCCCAGCCTCGCCGTGCTGTGCGGCGGCAGCGAGGCGGAGCAGCAGGCGGCCATGCTCGGCCTGCCGGCGGAAGCCTGGAGCCAGCCCCTGTTCGACACCGTGCTGCGGGAGGAATCGGCGCGTACGCGCCCCGATGTGCCGTACGTCACCAATTCCCCCACCGGCGGCGCCCTGCCCTTCGCGGCGGACGCGGGCGTCGCCCATTACTACGGCGTCGGCGCCTACCGCCGGCCGCTGGAGGACGCGCGGCGGGCCGGTGTGCGCT
This sequence comes from Azospirillum oleiclasticum, assembly GCF_013423485.1. Taxonomy (GTDB): domain Bacteria; phylum Pseudomonadota; class Alphaproteobacteria; order Azospirillales; family Azospirillaceae; genus Azospirillum; species Azospirillum oleiclasticum. Next base: position 167,633 of record NZ_JABFFR010000005.1, on the reverse strand, counting down.
TCGCGTCGGAGTGTCTGGCCTTCGCCAACCTGCCGGACGCGGAGACCCTGCGCGGCGTGCCCCCCGTCCACCACCCCCGCTGGAAGGAGCGGGTGCCCCGCGACCTGGGCGCCCCCTGGGACTTCGAGGACATCCGCGACCATTACCTCGCCCGTCTCTTCGGCGTCGATCCCACCGCACTGCGGGCGGAGGACCCCGACCGCTACCGGCGCCTGTCCCGCGCTGTGACGGCCGAGGCGATGGAGGCGAGTTTCGCCGAGTGGCGCCGTGTCGGCTCCACCTGCGCCGGTGGCCTCGTCTGGCTGTTCCAGGACCTCTGGCCGGGGGCCGGCTGGGGCGTGGTCGGGGCGGACGGTGTGCCCAAGGCGGCGTGGCACGCGCTGAAGCGCGCCTTCCGCCCGGTGCAGGTTCTGCTGACCGACGAGGGGGTGAACGGGCTGGCCGTGCATCTGATCAACGAGACGCCGCGGCCGGTGGCCGCCACCCTGTCCTTCGCTTGCCTCGCCCGCGGCGAACGCGCCGTGGCGCAGGCCGAACGCGCGGTCGAGCTGCTGCCGCGCAGCGCGCAAGCGATCCCGGCGGCGGCGTTGCTCGGCCGCTTCTTCGACACCACCCGCGCCTACCGTTTCGGCCCGCCGGAGCATGACGCCACGGTGGCGACCCTGACGGACGCCGCGACCGGCGACCGGCTGGCCGACGCCTTCCACTTCCCCGACGGCTCCACCCCGGAGCGCGCCGACCTCGGCCTGTCGGCGGAGCCGGTGCCGGACGGGGACGGCTGGGCGCTGGTCCTGCGCAGCCGCCGCCTCGCCCGCTCCGTCCATCTCGACGACGACGGTTTCCGCATGGCCGACGAGTGGTTCCACCTGCCCCCCGGCGCGGAGCGCCGCGTGCGCCTGCTGCCGCGCCATGGGGGTGCGACCCGACCCGATGGCGAGCTGCACGCGCTGAACGCGTACGGCCCCGTACGCGTCCGATGAGCGCGTCTCCGATGACCCCCATCGTCTTCGACGGCTGTTTCGGCTGGCTGCACCCGACATCCGGTGGGACATCCGGCGGGCGCGGGGTGGTGCTGTGCGCGCCGCACAGCCACGAGGAGTGGAGCGTGCACCGCGCGTGGCGGGGCTTCGCCCGGGATCTCGCCGCCGCCGGCCTGCCCACCCTGCGCTTCGACTGGCACGGCACCGGCGACAGCGCCGGCGGCGAGGAGGAGCCGGAGCGCGTCGCCGTCTGGCTCGCCAACATCCGCGCCGCGGTGGAGCGGCTGCGTGCCGAGACCGGGGTGACGGAGGTGGCGCTGGTCGGCCTGCGGCTGGGTGCCACGCTGGCGGCGGTGGCGGCGGCCGGCATGGGCGGCGTGGACCGCCTCGTCCTGCTGGCCCCCCCGGTGTCGGGCCGCGCCTATGTGCAGGAGGTGAAGGCGCTCATCCGCCTGTCGCTGGCGGAGGACCGCGCTTCCAACGGGGCGGAGATGCCGCGCCCGCCGGAACGGGCGGACGGGATCGAGGGCTTCGGCTTCCTGTTTACCGGCGCCACCCTCGCCGATCTCGCCCGCATCGACTTGGCCGCCCTGCCCGCCCGTCCGGCGCCGCGCGTGCTGCTGCTGAACCCCGGCGGCCTCCGCGGCGTGGACCGCCTCGCGTCCCGCCTGACGGAACTCGGCGCCGAGCTGGCGGAGGAGGGGTTCCCCGACTTCGCCCGCCTGATGCGCAGCGCGGAGACCGGGCACGCGCCCGCGGCACCCTTCGCCGCCGCCGTCTCCTGGCTGGCCGCGGACGCGCCGCCCGCGGCTCCGGCCGCTATCCTGTCGGCCCTGACGGAGCCGGTGCTGCCTCTGCCGCAGGCGGTGGAGCGTCCGGTGCGCTTCGGCGCCATGGGGCGGCTGTTCGGGGTGCTGTGCACGCCGGCCGCACCCACCGACCGCCCCGCCCTGCTCTTCCTCAACAGCGGCATCACCCACCATGTCGGCTCCGGCCGGGCGGCGGTGGAGTTCGCGCGGCGGCTGGCGGTCCAGGGCTTTCCCTCGCTGCGCATCGACGTGGCCGGGATCGGCGACAGCGAGTCACCGCCGGACGGGGTGGACAACCGCCTCTACCGCCGCGATTCCCTGCCCGACGTGCTGGCGGCGGTGGACTGGCTGGCCGCCCAGGGCTTCGGCCGGGTGGTCGCGGTGGGGCTGTGCGCCGGGGCGGCGCTGGCGTTGAACGCCGCGCTGGCCGACGAGCGCATCGTCGGGCAGGTGGTGGTGAACCCCGGCCGTTTCGTGCTGGGCGAGGGCATCACGGCGGAGATGGCGGTGCGCTCCGCCGCCCGCGCCGCCGACCGCTACGCCGGCATGCTGACGCGGCCCGAGGCGTGGCGCGCCCTGCTGCGCGGCGACCCGCGGGTGCTCCAGGTCGCGCGCACGCTGGGCGGCCGGGCCGCGGGCGGCGTGCGGCGCTGGTGGACCCGGCTGGCGACCCGCGGTGACGGGGCGGATGTTGCGGCCACCGGGGTGTTGGAGGCGTTCCGCCGTCTGGACGCGCGCGGCGTGCGCACCCTGCTGGTCTACGCCGCCGACGACGTGACGCTGGGCGAGCGCGACGCCCATCTCGGCCGCGGCGCGCGGCGGCTGGCAGGTCTGGCGCGCACGCGGCTGGAGTGTGTGCCCGGCGCCGACCACAGCTTCCTGCTGTCCCCCGCCCGCGAACGCCTCGCCCGCCTGATCGAGGGGCATCTGGCGGCGAAGGGCTGACAGCGCGGCGGCTCGCCCTATACTCTGCGCACCAACGACCACCAGACGCGCAAGGAGGCGGCCCATGCCGCTCGACGAGACGGCCGAGGGCGTGTACGCCATCGCCCCCACCCCCTTCCACCCCGACGGGCGCATCGACCACGACTCCGTCGACCGCATGACCGACGCCTACGTCGCTGCCGGCTGCACCGGCATCACCGTGCTCGGCATCATGGGCGAGGCGCCGAAGCTGGAGCCTGCGGAATCGCTGGAGATCGCCGGCCGCATCATCCGCCGCGCCGGCCTGCCCATCGTCGTCGGCGTGTCGTCGCCCGGCTTCGCCGCCATGCGCTCGCTGGCGCGCGGGGTGATGGAGATGGGGGCGGCCGGGGTGATGATCGCCCCGCCGCCGTCGCTGCGCACCGACGACCAGATCGTCACCTATTTCCGGCAGGCGGTGGAGGCCATCGGCGACGACATCCCCTGGGTGCTCCAGGACTACCCGCTCACCCTGTCGGTGGTGATGACCCCCGCCGTGATCCGCCGCATCGTCATGGACAGCCCCTCTTGCCGGATGCTGAAGCACGAGGATTGGCCGGGTCTGGAGAAGATCTCGGCCCTGCGCGGCTTCCAGAAGGACGGCAGTTTGCGCCCGCTCTCCATCCTCTGCGGCAACGGCGGCCTGTTCTTGGATTTCGAGATGGAGCGCGGCGCCGACGGCGCCATGACCGGCTACGCCTTCCCCGAGATGCTGGTGGACGTCGTCCGCCTGCAGAAGGCCGGTGAACGCGACGCCGCCCACGACCTGTTCGACGCCCATCTGCCGCTGGTCCGCTACGAGCAGCAGCAAGGGGTGGGTCTGGCGGTGCGCAAATACGTGATGCACCGCCGCGGCATCCTGACCTCCGACGCCCAACGCACCCCCGCCGGCAAACTGACCCCCGCGGCAAAGGCCGAGGTCGACTACCTGCTGTCCCGCGTGGCGCGGGTGGACCGCCGCGCGGCCGTGGGCTGACCCCGGCAAACCAACCCTCTCTTGCCCCCGGCGGGAGAGGGGGCTTACCTTACGCGATCATCGTATCGCGTCAGCGACCACGCGGTGCAGTTGTTCAATATCCTACCCGCCAGTGCACTTCGTCCTAGGCTTTCAAGCACCTTGCGGGAACCGCGGCGGTCGTTGGCGGCGTTGCTGCATTGTTGGGCGGCGTCTATACTCGCGGTGGTAGATCGGGATCGTGGGGGCGCGCATGCTGGGGGAAGGCTGGATTGGGCAGGCGCTCAATTGGCTGATCGGCAATCCAGGAGTGACGTGGAGCGGCATCGGCGTGCCCCTTGCCGTTGCCGTGGCCGGATTGCTCTGGAGGCTGTTCCGGCGTCCTCCGCCAAGCGTTCCGACACTCGTCCCGGCCACGCCGCAGAACACCATAAGCCACTCGGCCGGCGCCGTTCAGGGGGTGACCGGGGGCGGCCCTGTGACCATCACCACCAACATCGGCGCACCGCCAATCGACCCGATGCAGATCGTTCGGGAATACGGCGCCGCCATGGAGGCCAAGGCCCATGCCGAAGCGGCCACGCTGGATGCAAAGCGCGAGGCGGCGGATAAGGCAGCGCGACTGGAGGAAACACAGAAGGAGTTAGCCGCCGCCGTTTCCGCGCTCGACGCGCTGCGGCGCGACCTCCCCGCCCAGGCCCCTGGCATCGACTCCGCCCTTGCTGCTCTCCGCGAGGGCCGCGCGGCAGACGCGGAGTCCCTGTTCACCATGGTACTCGCCGCCCGCGAGGCCGCCGGCCGCGAACAATTCCGCGAAGCCGCCGCCGCCGCCCGCCACTTGGGCGCTTTGGCCTTCTTGCATGATACGGGGAAGGCGCTGGCGGCCTACCGCAAGGCAGTGGAACTGGACCCGGAGAACGCGGACGGGTGGAATCTGCTCGGCCATTTGCTGATGCGCGTCGGGGATCTCGACGGGGCCGAGCGTGCCTATGGCCGTGTGGTGGAGCTGGGAGAACGGGCAGGCGACAAGGTTACGGTCGCGGCTGGCTACGGCAACCTCGGCCTGATCCACCAGACGCACGGCGATCTCGACCTTGCGGAGGCGTTCCATCGCAAGTCGTTGGCGCTGGAGGAGGAACTCGGTCGCAAGGAGGGGATGGCGAACCAGTACGGCAACCTCGGCCTGATCCACCGGGCGCGCGGCGATCTCGACGGTGCGGAGGCGTTCCATCGCAAGTCGTTGGAGCTTAATGAGGAACTCGGCCTCAAGGAGGGGATGGCGAACCAGTACGGCAACCTCGGCCTGATCCACCAGACGCGCGGCGATCTCGACCGTGCGGAGGAGTTCCTTCGCAAGTCGTTGGCGCTGAATGAGGAGCTCGGCCGAAAGGAGGGGATGGCGAGCGACTACGGCAACCTCGGCCTGATCCAAAAGGCGCGCGGCGATCTCGACGGTGCGGAGGCGTTCTTCCGCAAGTCGTTGGTGCTGGAGGAGGAACTCGGCCGCAAGGAGGGGATGGCGAACCAGTACGGCAACCTCGGCCTGATCCACCGGAGGCGCGGCGATCTCGACCTTGCGGAGGAGTTCCTTCGCAAGGCGTTGGCGCTGGATGAGGAACTCGGCCGCAAGGAGGGGATGGCGAACCAGTACGGCATCCTCGGCGTCGTGTTCGAAGCCCGCGGTGACCGGGTGCGGGCGGAGGAGCATTTCCGTAAGGCGCTGGCCCTGTTCCGGCAGGTCGGGATGGCGCGGGAGATCGCGATTGCCGAACGCAACCTCAAGCGCATCGGCGCCGCGGTGCCGGCGCCCTGACGCTCCGCCGCCGGCTCATGCCGGCAGCCCCGCCCCGGCACCAACCACCGGCGCGTAATAGCCGGCCTGCGCGATTTCGGCGAGCAGGCCCGGCCCGGTGGGCTTCCAGCCGGTCAGCCGGCGGGTGCGCTCGCTGGTGGCCGCCATGTCGCCGCCGGCGAAGTCGGCGAACCAGCCGAAATGCTCGCGGCCCCGCGGTTCCACCGGCACGCCCAGGACCCCGCCGATGACGGCGGCGATGTCGCGGAACGGCACGCCCTCGTCCGCCGCCGCGTGGTAGGCGGTCTCGGTCACCCCCTGCTCCAGCGCCAGCCGGTAGAGCCGCGCCGCGTCCTGCCGGTGGACGCTCGCCCAGCGGTTGGCGCCGTCGCCGAGGAAGGCCGACACGCCGGTCCGCTGCGCCAGCCGGATCAGGTGGGGCACGAAGCCGTGCGTCTCGCCGACGCCGTGGACCGACGGCGCCAGCCGGACGGTGGCGATGCACCCGCCCCGGTCCCGCACGGCTTGCGCCGCCGCTTCCGATTGCCGGGCGAAGGCCGCGTCGGGCGCATCATCCTCGGTCGCCAGCCGGCCCGGGGCGAGCTTGGCGAGGCCGGAGGTGACGAGCATCGGGCGATCCGATCCGCGCAGCGCCGCACCCATGGCCTCGATCGCCTGGCGGTCCTCGGCCGCACCGGCGGGAAAGTTGGCGAAGTCGAAAGCGGTGTGGATCACCGCGTCGGCCTCATCGGCCGCCCGGGCGAGCCTGTCGAGATCGGCGAGCGTGCCCAGCAGCGCGTGGGCGCCCAGGACTTCGAGCGCGAACGCCTTCTCCGCGCTGCGCGACAGGCCGGTGACGTGGTGCCCCGCCGCGAGCAGGTCGGCGACGATGGCCGACCCGACCCACCCGGTGGCACCGGTGACAAAGACGCGCATGGCGTTCCTCCGAGAAAAGAAAGGGTCTCACCCGAGCTTCATGGACAGCTCGACGTCGTTGGCGAAGGGGACGGACAGGTAGCCCTGCGTGAGGTCCCGCACGCGGGCGACATAGCCGGGGCAGAAATCCACATTGTCGGCGACGACGAGCGCGCCGGGCCGCAGCCGGCTCTCCACCCGGTCGAGGATGTCGGGGTACAGCCCCTTGGCCCCGTCGAGCAGCAGCAGGTCGACCGTCACCGGCAGGTCGCGGGCCAGCGTTTCCAGCGCGTCGCCCTCGCGGAACTCGACCAGGTCGGCGAGGCCGGCGGCGTCGAGGTTGGCCCTGGCGCGGGCGACTTTGGAGGGCTCGAACTCGCTGGTGATCAGCCGCCCGCCACCATTGTCGCGCAGCGCCGCCGCGAGGCAGATCGTCGACAGCCCGAACGACGTGCCGAACTCGACGATCGAGGTCGCGCGGAGGCTGCGCGCCAGCGTGTAGAGCAGCGTGCCGGTCTCGCGCGACACGGCAAGCGGGATGTCCTTCAACCGGCTGTAAAGCGCGCCGTAGTCGGTGCGGCTGCCGAGCAGCCGCGCCTGTTCGTCCGCTGTGAGCCCGTTCCAGTACTCGGCCATGGACGGGATGGTCGCCGGATCCAGCGCGTCGTCCTCGGCGAACAGGCGGTCGAGCAGCGGCGCCACGGGCGCCGTGGTGAAGGTGGTCATCGGGAATGTCCGTTGTGTGGGGGGTGTCGTCGCGGTAAAAATACGAACAATCCGTCAGCTTTCCAATTCGCATTGGGCAGACCGCGCATGGCACCTCCCGCAAGTCCCCGGATTTCCTCGCGAAAAGCCCCCAAACAGGCGCGCTCGACGGCGCTGGTGGAGGCGGTTTTGCAGGCGGCGGCTCAGGTTTTGGCGAGGGAGGGCACGCCCCGCTTCACCATGGCGCGGGTGGCCGAGGCCGCCGGCGTGAGCGTGGGGTCGCTCTACCAGTATTTCCCGAACAAGGCCGCGCTGCTGTTCCGGCTGCAAAGCGACGAATGGCGGGAAACCGGCGACCTGCTCGGCCGCATCCTCGAAGACCGCGCGCGGCCTCCGTTCGACCGGCTGCGGGCCGTCGTCCACGCCTTCATCCGGTCGGAGTGCGAGGAGGCGGCGCTGCGCGTCGCGCTGGACGACGCCGCCCCCTTCTACCGCAACGCGCCGGAAGCCCACGCCGCCAAGGCATCGGGCTCGCGGGTGATCCGCAACTTCCTGGAGGAGGTTCTGCCGCACGCCACCGAGGAGCAGCGCGCGCTGGCCGGCACCCTGATCAAGACGACGATGAGCCAGGTCGGCAAGACCTTCTCCGAAACCGCGCCATCCGAGGACGGGATCCGGCACTTCGCCGACTCCATGGCCGACATGTTCTGCGCGTATCTGAAGCAGATCTGACGGGGGCCGACGGTCTTGACGCCATGACCCCCGTGCTTCCACGATCCACCGGACGGTCGGGAGCTGCCCATGCACATCACATGGTCCGATCTGGTGTCCGGTGCCGCCGATGCCCTGGATGGTGTCCGGGTCGAGGTCACGGGATGGATGGTGCCGGTCGATGACCGCGAGGAGCACGGCTGTTTCCTGCTGGCGCCGGAACCGCCCTGCTGCGCCGCCTGCCCGCCGACCGATCCGCTGACGACCATCGCGGTGTTCGCGTCGCACCCGATCGGTCATCCGGGGGCGGAGCTGCGCGTGGCGGGGCAGTGGCGGCGGGTGACCGACGATGCCGCCGGATGGCTCTTCCAGTTGCGTGACGCCGTGCCGATCCCCGCCGAAGCCGCACCCCCGACCGCGTTCGCGTTCACCCGGCGCGGCATGCTGGCGGCGGGGGCCGCGATCGGCCTGTCGGCCTTCGGCTCCGGCCGGGCCTATGGCGCGGCGGGTGAGGACAGCCGGTCGGCGGCGCGTCGAATTCTCGCCGACACGCTGACCGTGGACCTGCACAGCCACGCCGGACGGGTGCTGCCGGGCCGTGACGCCTCCCGCCCGCGGCCGTTCGAGGCACTGGCCGAGCCGATGCGCGACGGCGGCCTGTCCGTCGCCTGCCTCGCCATCGTCGCCGACAGCCCGACGACGGAGATCACGCCCGAACGCCGCATCAGGGCCGTCCGGCAGCCGGAGCCGGGCGAGCTCCACGCCTGGGGCCGGGCGGCCCTCGACCGCCTCCACCGCCTGATCGCCGAACAGCGCCTCGCCGTGGTGACCGACGCCGCGACGCTGCGGGCCGCGCGCACCGCCGGGCCGGCGGTCGTGGTCGCGGCGGAGGGGGCCGATTTCCTGGAAGGGGTCGCCGACCGGCTCGACGAGGCGCACGCCGGGTACCGGCTGCGGCACCTGCAGCTCACCCACTACCGCGTCAACGAGCTGGGCGACATCCAGACCGAGACGCCGGTGCATGGCGGGCTGACGGCGTTCGGGGCGGAGGTCGTCCGCCGCTGCAACCGGCTGGGCATCGTGGTCGATGTCGCGCACGGCACCACCGATCTCGTCAAGCGGGCCGCGGCCGTCACCACGAAACCGTTGGTGCTGTCCCACACGTCGCTGGCCGTCACATCACTGTCTGGCCGGCCGCCGCGGCGCAGCCGCCGCATCACCGCGGACCACGCGCGCATCGTCGCCGGAACCGGCGGGGTGGTCGGCGTGTGGCCGCCAACCTCCGAATTCCCCGATCTAACCGCCTACGCGGGCGGCGTCGCCCGCATGGCCGACGCCGTCGGGGTGGACCATGTCGGCATCGGCAGCGACATGATGGGGCTGCTGTCGCCGTCGGCCCTGCCGAGCTACCGACGGCTGCCGCACCTCGCCGCGAGCCTGCTGGAGGTCGGCTTCCGTCCGGACGAGATCGGCCGCATCCTGGGCGGCAACTACGCCCGCGTCTTCGCCGCCAGCGTGGGCTGACCCGCACCCCGCCCCATCGCCCGCCGCGCCCCGTCCTCGAAATCCGTCAGGTCCGCAATGGTGACGGTGCCCGCCGGGAACGGGTTCTCCACCCCCGGTGCGACGATGCCGAGGAAGGGCAGGCCGCAGGCCTCCGCGGCGTCGGAATCATGGGTGGAGTCGCCGACGAACAGCGTCCGGGCGGGGTCGAGGCCATGGTCGGCCAGCAGGCCGGGCACGATCTGTTTCTTGGTCAGCGGTGAGCCGCGCACCGCGGTGAACAGGCGGGCGAGGCCGCGGCGATCCACGATGCGGCGCAGCTCGTCCTCCGGCGTGGCGGAGACGACGAAGACGGGAACATGGCCGGCGTGGCGCTCCAGCGTCCCGATGGCGCCGGGGATGGCGGGGGCTTCCGCCACCCGGTCCTCCACCAGCGCCGCGAAGCGTTCCGCCAGCTCGCGCAGCCGTTCCTCGCTCAACGGGCGGCCGAGCAGCGTCTCCTCGAAATACCGGAACTTCACGAAGCGGGAGACGCCGCCGTTGACCCGCTGGTAATCGGCGACGGCGCGGCGCACCTCGGGCCCCTCGTCGGCGTAGAAGTCGACGAAGGCGTCGAGCTTCAGCGTCGCCGAATCCAGGATCACACCGTCGAAGTCGAAGACGATTCCGTCGAACGGGCGCTCGGTCATTCCACTCACACTCACACCACGGGGGTTGGCAACGGCTCGCCGGCAAAATAGGCCGCGAGGTTCGCCAGCACCAGCTCCCCCATCGCCGTGCGCGTCTCCAGCGTGGCGCTGGCCTGGTGCGGCACCAGCACCACCTGGTCCATGGCGAACAGGGCCTCCGGCACATGCGGCTCGTGGGCGAAGACGTCGAGCGCCGCCCCGCCCAGCCGGCCCTCGGCCAGTGCGTCGATCAGCGCGGCCTCGTCCACCACGCTGCCGCGGGCCACATTGACCAGCAGCCCCTCCGGCCCCAGCGCGTCGAGCACCGCGCGGTCCACGAGGTTGCGGGTGCCGGCCCCGCCGGTGACCGCGACGACGAGGATGTCGCTCTCGGCCGCCAATTGAACCGGGTCGGGCACGAAGCGCCAGGGGGCGCCATCGGCCGGCTTGCGGTTGGTGTAGGCGATCTCCATGCCGAAGCCGGCGGCCCGCTGCGCCACCGCCCGGCCGATGCCGCCAAGGCCGAGGATGCCCAGCCGCTTGCCGGTCGCCTTGCGCGCCAGCGGCATGCGCTCAGCCGGCCAGCGCCCGGCCCGCAAGAAGCGGTCGGCCTGGGTCAGCCGGCGCATGCCGGCCAGCAGCAGCGCCATGGCGAGGTCGGCCACATCGTCGGTCAGCACGCCGGGGGTGGTGGTGACTCGGATGCCGCGCTCCTTGGCGTGGACGAGGTCCACGGCGTCGGTGCCGATGCCGTTGATGGCGATGATGCCGAGGTTCGGCAGTGCCTCCACCAGCTCCCGGCCGGCCCCGGTGCCGCCGCCGGTGGCGATCGCCCGCACGCGCGGCCCCACCTCCGCCAGCAGCGCCGCACGGTCGGGGGCCGCCGACAGCCGGTGCACGGTGTAGGCGGCGTCCAGCTTCGCCTCGATGGCGGCCATCATGGGTTCGACGAGGATGATCTCGGGCTTCATGGGTGTGGACCGTTCAGTGCGGGAGAATCTGGCCGAGGAAGTTGCGCGTGCGTTCCGACTTCGGGTTGGCGAAGAACTCTTCGGGCGGCGCCTGCTCGACGATCTCGCCGCGGTCCATGAAGATCACGCGGTCCGCGACCGAGCGGGCGAAGCCCATCTCGTGGGTGACGCACAGCATGGTCATGCCGTCGTCGGCCAGCCCGATCATGGTGTCGAGCACCTCCTTCACCATCTCGGGGTCCAGCGCGGAGGTCGGCTCGTCGAACAGCATGATCTTGGGGTTCATACAGAGCGCGCGGGCGATGGCGACGCGCTGCTGCTGCCCGCCGCTGAGCTGGCCGGGGTACTTGTCGGCCTGGTCGGGGATGCGCACCCGCTCCAGGTATTTCATGGCGATGGCGCGCGCCTCGGCCTTGGAGGCGCCGCGCACCTTCATCGGCGCCAGCATGCAGTTGCCGAGCACCGTCAGGTGCGGGAACAGGTTGAAGGACTGGAAGACCATCCCGACCTCGCGCCGCACGGTGTCGATGGTGCGCAGGTCACGGCCAAGCTCCACCCCGTCCACCGTGATTCGGCCCTTCTGGTGCTGCTCCAACTGGTTGATGCAGCGGATCAGGGTCGACTTGCCGGAGCCTGACGGGCCGCACACCACGATGCGCTCGCCGGCGCGGACCTGGAGGTCGATGTCCTTCAGCACCTGGAAATCGCCGAACCATTTCTGCACGCCCTCCATGGCGATGATCACCCGATCGCCGATGTGGTGGGCGGGGACGTGGTCCAGTTCCGGATTGACCGCGACCGGCTGCATGGGGCCTCCCTCTCTGGTCAAGGAGCCCTCTCCCCGCCGGGGAGAGGGCTGTTCAAAGGTCACGGCGCCTTGATCTCCGGCAGCTCGGTGCCCAGCCACTTCTTGTGGATGGCGTTCAGCTCGCCGTTCTTCTTGATGGTGCCGATGAAGTCGTTGACCCAGGCCATCAGCGCATCCTGGCCCTGGCGCAGCGCCACGGCGTTGGGCTGCTGGCGGAACACGAACTTCATCTCGTAGTTGGCGGACGGCGCCATCGCCTTGATCTCCTTGGCGACGACGTTGCTGACGCCGATCGAGTCCACCTGCCCCGACAAGAGCGCCTGCACCGCGCTGGCGTCGTCGTCGAAGCGCATGATGCGCGCCTCCTTGGGTGCGGCGTTGGTGACGGCCTGGTCCTGGGTGCTGGCGCGCACCACGCCGACGCGCTTGCCGGCGAGGTCGGCGGCGGCCTTGATCGCGGTCTTCTCCGGGGCCAGCACGCCGATCTCGATGGCGGCGTAGGGGGCGGAGAAGGCGACCTGCTTGGCGCGCTCCGGCGTGATGCCGAGCGAGGCGATCAGCAGGTCCACCTTGCCGGTCAGCAGGTAGGGGATGCGGTTGGGGCCGGTGACCGGCACGATCTCCAGCGGCAGGCCCATGGCCTTGGCCATCAGCTTGGCGACGTCGGCGTCGTAGCCGTCGGGCTTGTTCTCGGCGTTGGTGATGCCGAAGGGCGGGAAGTCCACCAGCATGCCGACGGTCAGCTTGCCCTTGCCCTTGATCTCCTCGACCGTCTGGGCGGCGGCGGGAAGGGCGGACAGAAGACTGAGGCCGGCGGCGAGCGTGATGCCATGGAGAACGGCGCGACGGTGCATGGTGGTTTCCTCGGTTGATGATGGCGGTTTCTTGGGTGTGGCCCGGTCAGCGCGCCGGCGCGGACAGGCGGCGTTCCAGGTAGGTGCTCAACAGCGACAGCGGCCAGCACATCGCGAAATAGATCGCGGCCACGATGCTGAAGACCAGGAAGGGCTTGAAGGTGGCGTTGTTGATGATCTGGCCGGCGCGGGTCAGCTCGGTGAAGCCGATGATGGCGGCCAGCGAGGTGCTCTTGATGAGCTGCACCAGGAAGCCCACCGTCGGCGGGAGGGCGATCTTCGCGGCCTGCGGCAGGATCACGTACATCATGCGGCCGGGGTAGCGCAGGCCCAAGGCCCCCGCCGCCTCCCACTGGCCCTTGGGCACCGCCTGGATGCAGCCGCGCCAGATCTCGCCCAGGAAGGCGCTGGCGTTCAGCGTCAGCCCCAGCGCCGCCGCGGCCCAGGGGTTGACGTCGAAGCCCAGCACCGTGGCCCCGAAGAACACCAGGAACAGCTGCATCAGCAGCGGCGTGCCCTGGAAGAGCTGGATGTAGCTGGTGGACGCCAGCCGCAGCGGCTTGATGGTGGAGGTGCGGGCCAGCGCGATGCCCAGCCCGACGATGGCGCCGCCCAGGAAGGCGATGGCCGACAGCGCCAGCGTCCATTGCGCGGCGGTCAGGATGAACAGGAACTCGTTGTACCCGAACGGACGGATCATGGCGGGCCCCCTCCCCTCACCGGCGGTCGGCGTAGCCGAAGGCGACGCGCTGGATGGCGGCGAAGGCGGCCGAGAAGGCCAGCGCCAGCCCCAGATAGATGACCGTCACGACGATGTAGACCTCGAAACTGCGGAAGGTCTGCGACTGGATGTTGTTGGCGATGGAGGTCAGCTCCTCCGCCGAAATCGCCGACACCACGCTGGAGCCCAGCATCAGCAGGATGAACTGGCTGGTCAGCGCCGGGTACACGGTGCGCAGCGCCGGCTTCAGCACCACGTAGCGGAACACCTGCAGCCGCTTCAGCCCCAGCGCCAGCCCGGCCTCGATCTGGCCCTTGTGGATCGATTCGATGCCGGCGCGGATGATCTCGGTGGCGTAGGCGCCGACATTGACCACCATGGCGAACAGCGCCGCCATGTCCGGCGACAGCCGGATGCCCGCCGCCGGCAACCCGAAGAAGACCAGGAAGATCTGCACCAGGAAGGGCGTGTTGCGGACCACCTCCACATAGGCGGTGATCAGCCAGCGCACCGGCTTCGGCCCCGAGGTGCGCCCGAGCGCGCAGAGGATGGCGACCGCCAGCCCCAGCACCATGGCGCCGATGGAGAGCTGGACCGTCAGCCAGGCCCCGGCCAGAAGCGCGTCCGTCTGCTCGAACACCGGTCCGAACTGGAAGGAATATCCCACGGGCTGTCTCCCACCCTTCGTGGCGGCTCATCGAGCGGCGGCCGGGACGCCCTTGCGGCAGCGGCGAGCTTGCGGCGGGCGTTTCGTGTGCGTACGGAGGCCACGTTATTTGGATCGATCCAAAAAGGCAAGGCCGAATTGTGCGATGAGTGATCATCCGTTGGACGGAGATTCCGCCCTGCCACGGCCCTGTGACGCCTTGCCACGGCCCTTCGTTCGGCCGGTTCGCCATGCAACAATTTGTAATAATCGACATAACTGCCCGCAAGATGATTCAAGCACAGCAATTTGCGTCAATCGTCATGCCATAAATCGGCGGAAGGTAAGAATCAGATCCAAAGCTTCTCTTTAAACTCTTCTTAAACGACCGTGCTTCATACATGGATATGCAGGAAAGACATGACGAGGCTGTCGGCTGGCCTTGAACACTGGAGGATTGAGCATGTTTGGTGGTTTCAAAGGGATGACCCTGCGCGTGCGGCTGGCTCTGCTGGTCGGCATGGCGGTGTTGGCGGTGGCCGTCACGGGCGCCCTGTCCGCGCGGATGATGCATGGCCAGCTCGTCGAGGACCGGATGAGCCAGTTGCGGTCGATCGTCGAGGGCGCCGGTGGAATCGCCGCCAAGCTCCAGAAGGAGGTCGATGCCGGAAAGATGACCCGCGAAGCGGCGGTTGCCGAATTCGGCCGCGTGATCGGCGGGTTCGTCTACGGTGAGAACGACTACATCTTCGCCTACGACCGCAATGGCGTCACCGTGGCGCATCCCAACCCGAAGATCATGGGGACCAGCCGGCTGGAGGTGGCGACCAACGGCCGCTATCTGGTGCGGGAGATGTTCGAGGGGGCCAAGGCGACCGGCGAGTCGGTGATCCATTACGATTACCCGCGCCCCGGAACCACCGTGCCGGCGCCGAAGATGAGCTTCACGAAGATGTTTCCGGGCCTGGACCTGCTGATCGGGACCGGCGTCTACATCGACGACATCGACCGCCGCTTCGCCACCATCGCCTGGACGCTGGCGGCCACCGTTCTGGGTCTGGCGGTCGCGGCGGCGGTCGTCGCGGTCTTTGTCGGACGCAGCATCAGCCGCCCGCTCGCCAGCCTGGAGGCGCGCATGCACCGGCTCGCCGAGGGTCACCTGGACGGCGAGATCGAGGAGGCCGCCCGCCGCGACGAGATCGGCTCCATGGGCCGCGCCGTCCAGGTGTTCCAGCGCAACGCCCAGGCCAAGCAGCGGCTGGAGTCGGAGCAGGCGGAGACCGTCCGGCGGACCGAGGAGGAGCGTCGCGCCACCCTGCGCCGTCTGGCCGAGACCTTCGAGGGCAGTGTCGGCAGCGTGGTCCGCACCGTTTCCGAACAGGCGGCGGCGATGGAGAGCCAGGCGCGCAGCATGGTCGGGGCCGCCGACCTCACCAACGAGCAGGCGACCGCCGTCGCCTCGGCGACCGCCCGGACCTCGGCCAACGTGCAGGAGGTGGCGTCGGCGTCGGAGGAGCTGACCGCCACCATCGCCGAGATCGGCCGCCAGGTGAACGAATCCGGCCGCATCTCGGGCGAGGCCGTGTCGCTGGCGCAGAACGCCGACGGCAAGGTGGCCGGGCTGGCCGACGCGGTGCAGCGCATCGGCACGGTGGTCGAGCTGATCAACAACATCGCCAGCCAGACCAACCTCCTCGCCCTCAACGCCACCATCGAGGCGGCGCGCGCCGGTGAGGCCGGCAAGGGCTTCGCCGTGGTGGCGAGCGAGGTGAAGACGCTGGCGACCCAGACCGCCAAGGCCACCGAGGAGATCGCCAGCCAGGTGACCGCGATCCAGACCGCCACCGGCGACGCCGTGAACGAGATCCGGGCCGTGGTGCAGGTGATCGAGCGGGTGAACGGCATCGCCTCCGGGATCGCCGCCGCGGTCGAGCAGCAGGGTGCGGCGACGGCGGAGATTTCCCGCAACGTCCAGCAGGCCGCGCGCGGCGCCCAGGACGTGTCCGTGCGCATCACCAGCGTCAACGACGCCGCCGGCGAAAGCGGCCGGGCGGCGCGGGAGATCCTCGACCACGCCCAGCATCTCGGCGGCCATGCCGAAACGCTGAACCGCGAGGTGACCTCGTTCCTGCGGACGGTGCACGCCGCCTGATCCCGGGTGCCGCGCCGGGTGGCGGCCGTCACCCGCCGCGCGGCGTGCCCATGTGGCCGGCGTCCATGATGCGGTTCTGGTATTCGGTGATCTCGTTGCCGGTCAGGCGGTCGGGGATGCGGATGTCGGCGGGGCCGCGCGGCACGGCGCGGCCCTTGCCGTCCACCTTGAAGGCGATGCCCTGGTCCCTGGCGTCGCCGTCGCGGACGTTGCGGTCGATCTTGACCTCGACGCTGTGGGTGGGGCCGCGGCGGTAGCTGTCGCCCTTGGGCTTGTAGCGGATGACGGTGCCGTCGGGATATTCCCACACGCGCATCCGCTGCCCGCCCTCGGTGGCGGCGGGGATCTGCCGCTCGGCTCCCTCGCGCACCCGGCCGCTGGCGACCTCCCTCTCCATGTGGCGGACGACCTCCTCGCCCCGCATTTCCCCCAGCTGCCGGCCGAGCCGCGAGGCCTCCCGCCCCTCCGGCCCGCCGGCCTGCCAGGCGTCCAGCCGCTGCCGCCGTTCCGCGGACATCCCGTTCCGGTTGAAGCACTCGCCGTTGGCGATGGCGCGGTCGGCCTGCTGGTGGATTTCGGTGCGGCGCGACGGGCTGATGCCGTCGCGCCGCATCGCCTCCGACTCGCGCTGACGCTGGCCGAGCGGGCCGTCCGTGGTCCGCGAACCCTCGACGCCCTCGCGCTCCCGCTGGCGTTGCTCCAGCGGATCGCTGCCGCTGCGGCCGCTCTCGCGGGCCCCGCGGCTGTCCTCCTTGCCGGTCTCGCGCGCCGGCTCCCGCGCCCGCCGCTCCGCGGAGGCCGGCGGTGCTGCCAGCGCCGTGACCAGCAGCAATGCGGCCAGCGCGGCGGCGGCGGGCCGCCCGATGCCGCGGACCAGGGCCGCGCCCATCAGTCCGTCCGCTCCACGAGGATCCGCGACTGCCGAAGGTCGCAGGGCGCGCTCTCGCACACCGACAGGGTGATCCGCTGGAAGGGGCGGTCGCGCCGTGCCTGCTCGCCGGGGGTGACGGCCGGCGCGCGGACGGCGATGAAGTCGCGCATCGCCGCCTCGATCCGGTCGGCCTCCGGGCTGCGCTTCAGCTCCGCCCGCTCCACCAGGACGACCGCATCGACGAAGTCGTGCTGCGACATGTCCAGGTCGATCACCGCGATGCCGAAGACGGACGTCGGCACATCGACGTCGTTCCAGTCGCAGTCGGCCGAGTCGTGGCAGGCGGAGCGGTTGGGGTCGCGCGGGTGGGTCAGGCAGCGTTCCAGGCCGCGGGCGCCGAACACGCAGGCCACCATGTCCGGCGGGCCGCCGGCATCGGGCAGGAACGGCCCGATGATGACCGCGCCCGGCCCGTCCCACGGCTGCCCGCTGGCCTTGGCGTGGTTGGCGACGACATGGATGTCGACGCGCTGCCGGTCGGCCGCGGTCGCCACGCCGGCCGCCGCCGGTAGCAGGAGCCCGGCGAGGGCCAGAACCACCGACGCGCGCATCCCGTACCCCATGGAACCCGCCCCCATCCGTCAGGACAGGGAAGGCTACCATCGGCAATCCAGGCGCGGTCAATCGCTTCCTGAACCGCGGGGTGCGGGCGCTGCGAGCCTTGCCTACGGTCGCGTGTTCACGCCACCACCACCTCCACCTCGCCGACGCCGGGGAAGCTCGCCACGGTGCGGCGGCCGGGTTCGGTGAAGATGGTGCCGCTGGTGGAGCCGGTGGTGACGATGGTGCCGGCCTGGAGCCCGCCGAAGGCACGGGCGCCGGTGTTGGCCATCCACACCAGCATGCGCATGGGGTCGCCGGCGGAGTTGCCGCCGACCGTCTCGAACGGCTCGCGGCCGTCGATGCGCAGGCTGACCGGCTGCTCCAGCGGGCGGACGCGGCGCCAGTCGGTGAGCGCCGGGCCGACGATCAGGGCGCCGTGGCTCATCTGGTCGGCGGCGGCACTCAGCTTGTCCACCACGCCCCAGGCGGCGTAGCGGGTGTCGATGATCTCGATGGCCGGGTGGATCGAGGCGATGGCGGCGGCCACCTCCTCCTCCGTGTAGGGCTCGTCGCGCGGCGGCAGCGGCGTGGCGAAGCGGTAGGCCAGCTCCGCCTCCATGCCGATCACGTTGAAGGCGGATGCGGGCAGCCGGGCCGGCCCCTCGTGCAGCGTGGCGGCGGTGATGGCGGAGCGCGCCGGCTCGGCGTCGGGCGACGGCGCCCCGACCTTCCAGGCGGCGACGGGGCCGAGCTTGCGCTGCACCGTGTCGAGGATGGCGTAGACCTCCGCCCAGTCCGCGGGCCGCGCGCCCTCGGGCAGGGCGTCGGGGCGCTTGCCGCCGCGGCGGGCGGCCAGCAGGCACTCCACGGCGGGGACGAGGTGCGGGGCGAGGCTGTCGGTGGTGGTCACGAAGGTTCCTTTCGCAAAAAAACCGGTTCACGCGGATCGGGGCGCACGGCCACGCTCGCGTCGTGGCACGGCGCCGCAGGACTCCCGGATGATCAGCCGGGTCGGCACGATAACCCGTTCCGGCGCGCCGTGGGGATCGGCGATGCGGCGGAGCAGGAGGGAGGCCGCCTCGCCGCCGATCTGGAAGGGCTGGGTGGCGACCGTGGTCAGCGCCGGACGGGCCATGGCCGCCTCCGGCACGTCGTCGAAGCCGGCGACGGCGAAGTCGCGCCCCGGCTGCACCCCGCGGTCGGACAGCCCCAGCATCAGCCCGATCGCCACGATGTCGTTGAAGGCGATGGCCGCGGTCGGCCGTTCGGACCGCGCCAGCAGCGCCGCCGCCGCCTCCATCCCGGCGCGGCGGGTCAGCGGGATGCGCAGCACGATGTCGGCCCGCAGCCCGTGCCGCTTCAGCGCGGCGGCGAATCCGGCGCGGCGGTCGGCCCAGGCGGAGTGGTTCAGCGTGCCGCCGACCAGCGCGATGCGCTCGTGCCCCAGCCGCACCAGATGCTCGGTCACCAGCTCCATGCCCAGCCGGTAGTCGGAGCCGGCATAGTCGCCGTCGCGCGCCGACAGGTGGCGCAACGCCTGCACGCAGGGCAGCCCCCAGTCGCGCATCCGCCCGACCAGCGAAGCCGGGGTGCCGGCTGCGGGGCAGAGGATCACGCCGTCCACCCCATGCTCGCGCATGCGCTGGAGAACGCGGTCCTGCTTGTCCGCGGACTCGCCGGTGTTGGCCAGGAAGGTGGCGCAGCCCGCCGCGTCCATCACCTGATCGACCCCCGCCGTCAGCTCGGCGAAGAAGGGGTTGGTGATCTCGCACACCAGCAGCCCGATGGTGCGGGTGCGCCCGCCGCGCATCGTCGCCGCACCGCGGTTGTAGACATAGCCGAGCGCGGCCATCGAGCGCGTGACCCGCTCCCGCGTCTCCGCCGCGACCAGCGGGCTTTCGCGCAGCACCAGCGACACGGTGGAGCGCGACACGCCGGCGTGCGCCGCGACGTCCTGCAACGTCACCCGCCCCCGCCCGCAGTCCCCGGCCCCCTCCCCCATGCCCGGCCCTCCCGACCGCTCCACGCGTTGCGGGATCGTCCCGCGTAATTGCCAGCGCGATTGTTGGATCGATCCAAAATGCGCGGGGCGGAACAATTCGTCAAGGGGGCCGTCGGCGCCCTGCCCTACCCCACCGGCGTCAAATGGTTGTCCCAGCGGTAGCCGGGGGTGGCGTGGGGCGGGTCGGCGGGGGTGCCGGCGACGGTGAAGGTGCCCACCGCGCCCAGCCCGTTGGTGGCCTCGAAACCGCCCTCGGCCGGGGCGATGCCGCAGCCGTCGGGCAGTTCGGCAAGGCCCAGCCAGCGGCCGTCGCGCCCGTCCCAGAAGCCGACCACCCCGCCACGCGGCGAGCTGGCGGCGACCACCCGGCCGTCGCTGGCGACGCTGCCGATGTAGCCGTCGAAGCGCGCCCACACGCCCTCCGGCGCGTCGAACAGCAGCGGTTGCGATCCCCGCCGATGCAGCCCGACCAGCGGCTGCACGTCGCCGGTCGGCCGCTCGTCCTGGGCGCCGAAGGCGACGGCGCCGTCGGCCATCGCCGCGATGTGGCGGATGCCGAGGTTGGAGAAATCCTCCGGCAGCCGGACCTTCTCCAGCAGCGCGCCGGTGGCGGCCTCCACATAGGTGATCGACGCGTCCATCTCATCGACGTTCAGCTTGGCCCGCCCGGTGTCGGGGTGGGTGATGACGCCGCCGTTGGCGACCACCAGCACCCGCCCGCCCTCCAGCGCCAGCAACTCGTGCGGCCCCAGCCCGTGCGCCGGGAGGGCGCCGGTGCGGCGGTAGCCGTCGCGCGGGTCGTAGATCCCGATGGAGCCGGCCTCCGCCTCCACATCGTCCTCGGCCACGTAGAGAATGCGGCCGTCACGGTCGAAGGCGCCATGGCCGGTGAAGCGGAACCCGTCCGGCACCGCCACCACCGCGCCCAGCGCGCCGGTCGCCAGATTCAGCGGCGCCAGCCAGCGGCCGGGGCGGCGCGCGAACACCACCGCCTGCGCGGCACCCGGCCGCGGCACCACCGCGTGCGCGCGGCCCGGCAGTTCCCGCGTGAAGGCGAGCGTGCCGTCGGGCCGCAGCCCCGCCACGCCGTAGCCCGCCGGCTGCCCGGCGGTGGCGTAGGCGCTGAGGTACAGCGGACCCTGGCCGCCGGCGCGCAGCGGCGCCGGGTTCAGGAGCGTGAGGGCGAGTCCGCCGCCGGCACCCGCCAGCAGCCCGCGCCGCGTCAACCGGATGAGATCCGTCGCCATCGGGTCAATCGCCATCGAGTTCATTGAATCCCAACGTCACGTCGATGAGGGGGGGAAGGGTGAAATTCACCACCGTCTGCGCGGCCTTGGCCGCCTTGAAGGCGACCTCCACCTTCGGCCGCGTCTCGGCGATCGCGCGGTCGAGCGGCCGGTCGATGGCCTTCACCGCGGCCAGTGCGGCGTCGAAGGCCTTGGCGGCGTCGGCGCGCGCCGCGTTGCCGGCGGCGTTGTCCGGGGCCAGCGCGGCGAAGCCCGGCCCGCCGGCCTCGCCCAGCATGATGGCGCGGATGGCCTGGAGATTGCCGGCGATCATCGCCAGCGACCGGCCGGCGCGCACCGCCTCCGCCAGCCCCGGCTTGGCCTCCGCCGCCGAGGCGCCCAGCGGGATCAGCAGCTTCTGATCGACCACGATCTGCGTCATGGTGACGACCGAGGCGTAGAGGTTGTTCACCGCCTCCGTCGGGTTGGCGCCGACCGGCGTCGCCTCCCCCGCCGTCAACTTCGGCGCCAGCCCGGCCCAGCCGTCGCGCACCTCCGTGGCGATGGCGGCGGCGTTGCGGGCCACGGCCACCGCCAGCGTGCAGCGGAAGGCCCCGGCCTCGCCGCCGGTGAAGGAGGCGGCGGTGACGCCGTCGTCGTGCAGCAGCCGCTCCAGCGCGGTCATCCCCTGCACCGCCGCACTCTGCTTGGCGATCGCACCCGGCTCCAGCAGCTTGGGATCACGGGCGTTGAGGATCTGGCCGAGCTGGCGGGCGACGATGTTCCGCCGCTCCGGCCAGAAGGCGAAACGGTCGGTGCGCGTCTCCAGCAGCAGCGGGCCGGGGCGCAGGTGCTGGGCGCCGGCCCAGCCGTCCATGGCGGCGGCGAAGGCCGCGCGCGCCGCGGTCAGCCCGGCGGCGTCGGGGGCCGCGCAGAACCGGTCGAGCGCCGTGTGCAGCCCGGCGGTGGTGGCGGCCAGCGTGCCGATTCGTGGCGTGATGTGGCTCGACAGCAGCGCGGACAGAAAGGCCCGGTCGCCGTCGGCCGTGCGCGCCAGCGCCGGCAGGGGCAGGGACGCCAGCACGGCGGCGCCGACGCCGAAGGCGAGGCCGTGGGTGAGCAGGGTTCGTCGGTTCATGGTCGGTCTCGGGTGTCGGAGCGTTTCACAACCCTACCCCGGCGGGGAGAGGGCTTGCCGCAGCAATCACAGCGAGCGCAGGAAGCGCAGCAGGCGGTCGCGGTCGGCGCGGGACAGGCCGCGGTACCGCTCGCGGGCGCGGGCCGCCTCGCCGCCGTGCCAGAGGATCGCCTCCTCCACGCCGCGGGCGCGGCCGTCGTGCAGCAGGGCCAGGCGCCCCTCGTCGGCGGCCAGCCGGTTCAGGCCCCACAAGGGCGCGGTGCGCCATTCCGCCCCGGTGCCGCCCGGCTCGTCCAGCCCATCGGCCAGATCCGGGCCCATGTCGTGCAGCAGCAGGTCGGAATAGGGGTGCACCGGGCCGCCGCCTGTGTCGAACTGGCCCGTGTCGAAACGCGGGGTGTGGCAGGCGGCGCAGCCGGTGGCGGTGAAGAGGGCCGCACCCTCCCCCTCCGGCTTGCGGTCGCCGGGCGGCGGCAGGGCGCGCAGATAGCCATCGACCAGCGCCAGCACCTCGCCCGGAATCTCCAGCCCGCCGAACTGCGGCTGGTCGCCGTGCGGCGCCGCGCGGCAGGCGGTCTGGGTCGGGGTGCAGTCGCCCCAGGGATCGCGGTGGAGCGGCGTGGACATGCCGATGTCCAGGAAGAAGGCGTCGGAGTCCTGGCTTTCCAGCGTGGCGTGGCTGGCCTTGCGCCCGAAGCGTCCGAGCGCCATGCCGCCGCCCGGTGCCGGCACCCGCGCCGCCCGGCCGGAGACGCCGTCGCCGTCGCGATCCTCGGGGTCGGCCAGCGCCAGGATGGCGGCCTCCGGGATCGCCTCCAGCGCCCCCATCCCGCGCACCGGCGGGGCGACCCGCGCCGAGACGGCGGCGGTGATCGGGCCGAAGCCCAGGCCGGTCACCGTGAAGGTCGGGCGGCGCAGCACCACCACATGGCCGTCGGGGAAGGCCACCTTCTCGTCCTGCCACGTCGCGGCGACGCGCCCCTCCGCGGTGTGCCCGGTGACGCCGTGGATCTGCACCTGCCGGCCATAGACGGGATCGTTGCCGAGCCGGATGGCGAAACCGATCCCCTGATCCTCCGGGTCGTCACCGGCGGGCGGGCGCCCGCGTCCGGCCGCGGGGTGGCAGGCGGCGCAGGAGCGTGCGTTGTAGAGCGGCCCCAGCCCGTCGGCGGCGCGGGTCGAGGCCGGCGCCTCCACCCACAGCCGCTCGAACAGCGCCTTGCCGATCTCCAGATCCAGCCCGCGGTCGGCCAGCGCCGCCGCGGGGGCCAGCAACAGCAGCAGGAGAAGGAGCAGACGGGCCGTCATGCGACGCGGAGATAGCCCATCATCCCCGTCTCCTGATGCTCGATGATGTGGCAGTGGAACATCCAGTCGCCGGGGTTGTCGGCCTTGATGGCGACGCGCATGCGCTCCTTCGGCTCCAGCAGCACGGTGTCGGCGTGGTGGCGCGGCAGGTCGCGCTTGTCCGATCCCAGCACCAGGAAGGCGTAGCCGTGGATGTGGATGGGGTGCAGGTGCGGTGTCAGGTTCACCAGCTCGAACACATAGCTCTTGCCGCGGGTCAGAGTCACCAGCGGCGGCGGCAGCCGCTCGTGCCCGTCCTGCGGCCAACTCTTCTGGTCGATGGCCCAGAAGGTCTTTTCCGACAGGCAGAGCGAGTCGGCGTAGGGCAGCCCGGCCAGCACCGCCGGCGCGAAGGACTGCGCCACCGCGGTGGACGAGAAGTCGAAGCGGTGCGTCTCGGCCCGCTTCAGATCCGGCTGCGGTATGTCGTGGGCGGGCAGCGGCCGCGGCGTGAAGCGGCCGTTGGGGCGCGGCGCGCCGGCCGTGCGCAGCGTCGCCAGCGGCCGCGGCTCGGCGGCGTAGGCGTTGACCAGCCGGATGTCGCGGCCGGGTTCGGCGGGGGCCCGGAACACCACGTCGATGCGCATGGCCGGTCCCATCACCCAGCCGTCGAGCGGGCGCGGGGCCAGGGGAAGCCCGTCCACCGCCAGGATGAAGGCCTCCGCCCCGTCCAGCCGCAGATCGACGACGCGGGTGCTGTCGACATTGTACAGGCGCAGCCGCACGTCGCCGTTGGCCGGCACCTCGATCACCGGGTCGATGCGGCCGTTCACCGTGGCGACGTTGCCGAAGGTCCCGGCGCGCGCCGCGCCGCGGTCGCTGGTCAGCGTGCCGAAGCGGCCGTCCGCCTCCAACTGCCAGTCCTTGACCATCAGCGGCAGGTCGGCGTCGAAGACGGGGCCGTTGGTGTCCTCCACGATCAGCAGCCCGGCCAGCCCGCGGCCCAGCAGCTTCACCGTGTCGCAATGGGAATGGAAGAAGAAGGAGCCGCTGTCCGGCGGCACGAAATCATAGGTGAAGCTCTCCCCCGGCTGCACCGGCTTCTGCGTCAGCCAGGGCACGCCGTCCTGCGCGTTGGGCAGGCGGATGCCGTGCCAGTGGATGGAGGTGTGCTCGTCCAGCCCGTTGACCAGCGTGGCGCGCAGCCGCTGCCCGCGCTTCATGCGGATGACCGGGCCGGGGAAATCGTCGGAATAGGTGATGACCGGCGACGGGCCCGCCGGCTCCGGCAGGATGCGCGCCTCGCGCTGCTTCGCCACCAGCGTCACCCCGACGGTGCCGGTCGCGAGCGGACCGGGCGGCGGGAAGGCGGGGGCGGCCACGGCCCAGCCGGCGCCGGCCGCCAGCACCCCGCCGGCCAGCGACGCGGCACCACCGGCCAGGATGCTGCGGCGATTCGGGAGCGATGCCATCGTGATCGTTCGCGACCCTTGCTGCGGTGGCGGGTGGGTGACACCGGGCCGGCGCCGGCCCGGGTGCGGCGCCGGCCCGGTGTCACCTTGACCCCGCTTACTTCCCGACCTTGGACGGATCGTCCAGGCTGTCGGAACCTTCGATCTCGATCTTCACGCCCAGCGCCGCGACCACGGTCTCCAGCGCCTTCTTCTGGTCGACCAGACGGTCCACGGCGGTGGAGACGATGGCGTTGCCCTCGGCGTTGCCGGCGCCGATCATCTGGTCGTAGGCCATCTTGCCGCCGTCGGCGGTGTCCTTCATGACCTGGAAGGCCTTCAGCGTCTGGCCCATCGCCGCGGTCACCTTGGCGTCCGCCTCCGGCGCCTTGGCGGCGACGTATTCGGACAGCGACGGGCCGGTCACCACGGTGCCGTCGGTGCGGGTGTATTTCCCGGACCAGACGTTCATCATGCCGACCTGGTCGTAATAATGCGAGTTGTGCGTGTTGTCGGAGAAGCAGTCGTGCTCCTCCTCCGGGTCGTGCAGGATGAGGCCGAGCTTCATGCGCTCGCCGGCCAGCTCGCCGTAGCTCAGGCTGCCGATGCCGGTGAGGATGCGGGCGATGCCGCCCTTCTCGCCGGCCTTCTGCACCTCGGCCCGTGCCTTGCCCTTGGGCCCCCAGGCCTTCGCCATCTCCTCCAGATCCTCGACCAGCAGGTCGGTGGCGACCTTCAGGAACTGCGCGCGGCGGTCGCAGTTGCCGTTGGTGCAGTCGGTCTTGGAGAAGTCGGTCGCCTTGCGGTTGCCGGCACCGGGGCCGGTGCCGTTCAGGTCCTGGCCCCACAGCAGGAACTCGATGGCGTGGTAGCCGGTGGCGACGTTCGCCTCGACCCCGCCGGCCTCCTGCAGCTTGTCGGCCAGCAGCTTCTTGGTGATCTTGGCCGCGTCGATGGTCTTGCCGGCGGCCTTCACCTTCGGGTTGGCGATCACGTTCGCCTTGCCGTAGGGGTTCTCGTCGCCCGCCTCATAGGACGGGTCGGTGTAGTCGATCAGCCCCTCGTCGAGCGGCCAGGCGTTGACCTTGCCCTCCCACTTGTCGACGATGGGGTTGCCGAAGCGGAAGGCCTCGGTCTGCATGTAGGGCACGCGCGCCACGATCCACGCCTCGCGGGCCTTGGCCAGCGTCTCGGCCGTGGGGTTGGCGAGCAGCGCGTCGATCGCCGTGCGCAGCGTCTTGGCCGAACTCAGCGAGTCCTCGTAGCTGGCCTGGGCGATGTCGGCGTAGGTCTTCAGCACCTCCTTCGCTGCGGGTGCGGCCGAGGCGACACCGAACGGAAGAAGAAGGGCGACCATGGCGGTGGCGGCAAGACCGACAACGCGCTTCCTCATGAGGAACTCCCTGGGCTGCAAGTGCGACTAAGTCGCAGTTACTATCCTCTTGACCGCTGTTGTCAAGCTTTGATCGCGCGGCTTGACGTCGCGGCACCGCGCGGCCGATAGGTGAAAACCGCAAGACCAGGGCCCACAAAGCCAGGAATGGGAGGAGACCCGGAATGTCGGATCGGAAGGTGGCGGTGGTGACCGCGGGTGGCAGCGGCATGGGGGCGGACGCCGCCCGGCGGCTGGCGGCGGACGGCTTCGCGGTGGCGATCCTGTCCTCCTCGGGCAAGGGCGAGGCGCTGGCGGCGGAGCTGGGCGGCGTCGGCGTGACCGGCTCCAACCGCTCCAACGACGATCTCAAGCGGCTGGTGGACCTTGCGCTGGAGCGGTGGGGCCGCATCGACGTGCTGGTCAACAGCGCCGGCCATGGCCCGCGCGCGCCGGTGCTGGAGCTGACCGACGAGGAGTGGCACACCGGCCTCGACGTCTATCTGATGAACGTCATCCGCCCGACCCGGCTGGTGACGCCGGCGATGGTGGCGCAGGGCGGCGGGGCGATCATCAACATCTCCACCTTCGCCGCCTTCGAGCCGGACCCGTTGTTCCCCACGTCCGGCGTCTTCCGGGCCGGGCTGGCCGCCTTCACCAAGCTGTTCGCCGACAAGTACGCCGCCGACAACGTGCGCATGAACAACGTGCTGCCCGGCTTCATCGACAGCCTGCCGGAGAAGGAGGACCGCCGCCAGCGCATCCCCATGGGCCGCTACGGCCGCAGCGCCGAGGTCGCCGCCACCATCGCCTTCCTGGCGTCGGACGGCGCCGGCTACATCACCGGCCAGAACATCCGCGTGGACGGCGGCATCACGCGGTCGGTGTAGCGGTTCAAGAAACCTCTCCCCACCGGGGAGAAGGTCGGCGCGCAGCGCCGGGTGAGGGTAGCCCCCTCACCCTGCCCTCTCCCCGCCGGGGAGAGGGTTATTGCCCCCCTCACATCGTCGCGCCGATCACCCAGGGCACGAACTCCGCGTCGCCGTAGCCGAGCTGTTCGGACTTGCTGCGCTCGCCGGACGCGACGCGGAGGATCGTGTCGAAGATCTCCCGCCCCTTCTCCTCCAGCGGCACGCCGTCCAGCACATCGCCGCAGTTGATGTCCATGTCGTCGGTCATGCGGCGGTAGACGTCGCTGTTGGTGGCGAGCTTGATCGACGGCGTCGGCTTGCAGCCGTAGGCGGAGCCGCGGCCGGTGGTGAAGCACAGGATGTTGGCGCCGCCGGCCACCTGCCCGGTCGCCGCCACCGGGTCGTAGCCCGGCGTGTCCATGAACACGAAGCCGCGCCCGTCCACCGGCTCGGCGTAGTGGTAGACGCCCTGGAGTGTCGTCGTGCCGCCCTTGGCCGCCGCCCCCAGCGACTTCTCCAGGATGGTGGTCAGCCCGCCGGCCTTGTTGCCGGGCGAGGGGTTGTTGTCCATGGTGCCGTGGTTGCGGGCGGTGTAGTCCTCCCACCACTTGATGATGGAGACCAGCTTCTCCCCCACCTCGCGCGTCGCGGCGCGGCGGGTCAGCAGATGTTCGGCGCCATAGATCTCCGGCGTTTCCGACAGGATGGCGGTGCCGCCGTGCTTCACCAGCCTGTCCACCGCCATGCCGAGTGCCGGGTTGGCGGTGATGCCGGAATAGCCGTCGGAGCCGCCACACTGGAGCGCCAGCATCAGCTCCGAGGCCGGTGCCGTCTCCCGCCGCGCCCGGTCCACCAGCGGCAGCATGGCGCGGATGGCGTCCACCCCGGCGTCCACGGTCTTCCTCGTGCCGCCCTGCTCCTGGATGGTGAAGGTGCGGAAGGTGTCCGTCTCCGCCATGCCATAGGCGTCCATCCAGCGCTTGATCTGGAAGGATTCGCAGCCCAGCCCCACCATCACCACGCCCCCCATGTTGGGGTTGCTGGCGTAGCCCCACTGGGTGCGCTTCAGCACGTCGTAGCCCAGCCCCTCCGTGTCCATGGCGCAGCCGGTGCCGTGCACCAGCGGGATCACCCCGTCCACATGGGGAAACTCGTCGAGGATGCCCGACCGCTCCACCTCCCGCGCCATGAAGCGGGCGACGCTGGCGGAGCAGTTCACGCTGGTCATGATGCCGATGTAGTTGCGGGTGCCCACCTTGCCGTTCGGCCGGCGGAAGCCCTCGAAGGTGGCGCGCAGCTCCGGCGGCAGCGGCTCCTCGTGCGCGGCGTCGGCGCAGAAGTCGTAGTCGCGCTCGAAGGCGGCGAAGGCGCAATTGTGGGTGTGGACATGCTGGCCCGGCGCGATGTCCTCGGACGCGAAGCCGATGATCTGGCCGAACTTGCGGATCGGCTCGCCCTTCGCCATCGGCCGCAGCGCCATCTTGTGCCCGCGCGGGATGCGCACGGCCGCCACGACGCCGCGGACCTCGCTGCCGGGATCCACCGGATCGACGACGACGGCGACGGTGTCGGCGGGGTTCAGGAGAAGTGTGCGTGGCGCGCTCATGGTTCGGCATCCGGATTGTGGACCGAGGCCGAGATTACCCGTTCGTCCACGCAACACCAAGCCGCCTGATGCCCCGCTCCCTCACGGCCAGGGGTAGCCGGCCGTTTGCACCCCGGCCGCCGCCAGGCGGGCGACGATGGTGCGGCGGAAGCCCACCACGTCGTCCACCGCCCGCGCCCGCCGCTCGGTCACCTCCGCCGCGGTGAAGGGGGTGTAGCCGGCGGGCAGCGACGATCCGGCCCAGTTCGCCATGATGAAGTTGATCACCCCGGCGATCTCGTTGTCGGTCAGGCTGGCCCCGATCACGCCCGGCACATGCAGGATGTAGGTCCGCCCCTCGTCGTCGCCGGCGAAGGCCCCGACATAGTTGCGGAAGTCGGGGATGCCGCCGACCGGGCTGCCGGCCCCGTCCATGCCGTGGCAGCCGGTGCAGCGCAGGATGTAGTTGGTCCGCGGCTGGAGTTCCCCCGCCGCCGCGGCGCCCGTCGCCAGCCCGGCGGCCAGCACCGCCACCGCCATCATCCCGCGCGCCATCACCCACCTCCCTTGCGCAGGGTGCGCAGGGCGCCGTGCGAGGGCACGGCACCCCGGACCTCGACCAGCAAAGCCGGCGTCAGCGTGTGGGCGGTGCCGGCGAGATCCTTCAGGACATAGCTGCCGACCGCCGCCAGCGCGGCGTCGTCCAGCCCGTCCTGCGGCGGCATCACCAGCCCCATGTATTTCTCCCCGCCGGCCTCGATGGTGCCGGACAGCCCGCCCAGCAGCACCCCCGCCACATAGCGGGGGGCCGTGTCGCCGAGCCGGCCCCACAGGGCCGGATCGACCAGCGGCGGGGCCAGGCCCGGCGCGCCGACGCCCCCGGCCTGGTGGCAGGCGGCGCAGACCTGCTCGAACACCGCCTTGCCGTCCTCGGCGCCCCCATCCGCCGCCAGGGCCGGCGACGCGGTCAGCGCCGCCAGCGCGAACACCCCGGCCGCCGCCCTCATTCGGCCAGACCGACCAGCAGGGCCACCGTGCAATGATAGCCCTTGGAGGCGTTCGCCATGCACCAATTGATGTCGTTGTGCAGGCCCATCCGGTAGCCCGGCCGCTCGCCGACGGATTTCAGGCAGAAGGGGCTGTTGTCGCAGATCGGCTTGCCGCAGCAGTCGTTGTAGGAGACGAGGTAGTCCTTGTTGTCGTTGGGGTTGCGGCAGGTGCCGACCCACGACACCTTGGACGCCTCCGACCCCGGCGGGCACTGGGTCAGTGAGCCGCCGCAGGCGCTGCACAGGTTGCCGTCCAGCGCGCAGTAGCGCCAGTACTCGCACGACACGGCGTCGCCGTCGGTGACCGGGGTGGCGGCGTGGGCCTGCCCGAAGGTGCGGTCGAAGGGCAGCAGCGGCAGCAGCCCGCCGCCCACCACCAGCGCCCCGGTCTTGGCGAGGAAGCTGCGCCGGCCGTTGGTCTTGGCCATCGTCCGGGCGCTCCGCTCGGCGAACCGGTCGAGCCGTTCCATGAGCGCATCGAGAAGAGAGATCACGTCGGTCCTCCTTTGCGGGTGTCAGTGTTGAGCGGGCGCGGGGCCGTCCAGGAAGCTCTGGATCGAACCGACACCCATCTCGTGCGCGTTGAACAGGCTTTCGAGCTGCTCGCGGTTGTTGATCAGCCCTTTGGCGCGCACCACGCCGGCGCTGTCGATCAGCACGGCGAAAGGCAGGCGCGACACCCGGTAGGCAAGCCCCAGCTCGGTGGACAGCACATAGGGGAAGGCCGACAGGTCGGCGGTCTGGACGAAGCGCTCGTGCTTGTCGCGCTCGCCGTCGCTGGCGAGAACCACGTCGAGCCAGCCCGCCTCCGCCTGCCGGACCGAGCGCAGCACGGGCAGCAGCTTCTTGCAGACCGGGCAGGTCGGCGACACGAAGAAGACCAGCATGGAGCGGTCGGGGCGCGGGCCGATCGCCACCTCGCCGCCGGTCAGGCTGGCCAGTGTGAAGACCGGGGTGGTGTCGCCGACCTTGGGGCCGCTGTCGTTGATCAAGGCGCCCATCGGCGAGATGCGCTCGAACAGCACGCCCACCTGACGGGCCAGCGCGAACAGGGCGACGATCAGGGCGATCACCACCAGCCACAGCACCGCCAGGGCGAAGAGGAGGATATCCACGGTGTCCATTGCACAGGCTTCCTTTTCCGTCAGGCGCGGCGGCGCAGATGGGCGGCGTTGGCGAGGAGCTGATCGACCAGCGCGTAGCCGATCCACAGCGTGACGCCGACCAGCAGCGCGGTCAGCGCCTCGGGCGCCAGCAGGCTTCCGGGCACGGTGCCGAGGCCGAAGGCCGCGATCCCCGCCAGCCCCAGGTTGCGGACCACCAGCGCCGGCCCCAGCGGCTGCACCGCCCCGCCGCACCCGCATTCGATGCGGTCGCGGCCGCGGGCCACGTTGATGCCGATCGCCGCCGCGTAGCCGAGCAGCAGGGCGATGGCGAGCAGCGATCCCGCCGCCTGCCCGCCCGGCACCACCAGCGCCGCCACGGTCAGCAGCTCCAGCCCCAGCGCCACCCCGGCGGCGGGACGCGACCAGCTCTCCGGCACCACCCGGTAATCCGCGACATAGCCGGTGAAGGCGGTGAAGTCGGTCAGCTTGTGCAGGGCCGCCTGGGCGAACAGCAGCGCGGTGAAGGCCACCGCGGAGCCGGCCGCCATTTCGGTCCAGGCGCCACCGGTCACGGCGTCACCTGCGCCACGAAGGGGAAGCCGGTCACCTTCGCCTCCCCCGTCTTGGTCAGCGCGAAGCCGGCCTTGGGGTCGCTGGTGTAGCGGATCATCTTCGGGTCCTCGGTCAGCCCGAAGAGCACCGGCGCCTCATCCGCGCTGATGGCGAAGGAGGCCACATGCTCGACCGCCGAGCGCGACAGGATCTTCTTGGCCTTCAGGTCGTAGGCCCAGATCTCCTCGGCCGGGTTCTTGTGGCTGCCGTTGCCGGCGTCGGGGTGCATGGCGACGAACAGCACGCCGGCCTTCTCGGCGTAACCCATCATCGCGTAGCCGCCGGGCGCCCATTTGCCGTCGACCCCGTCGGTGATCTTGATGGTCTCGACCGTCTTCACCGCCGCCTCGGCGTCGGACAGGCGGTAGAGCGTGCCGTTGAAGGACGCGAACAGCAGGTCGCCGCCCACCCGCACGCCCGAAATGAAGATCGGGTCGCTGTTGACGTCGAAGATCCTGGCGCTGTCCGTCTTGCCGGCCGGGGCACCGTCGGCGGTCACCGCGTAGGTCTGGAAGATGCCGGTGCCGCAGATGGTGGAGAATTTGTAGGCGCCGGCGGCCGAGGGATAGATGCCCCAGCAGCCGGGCGTCGGGATCTCGGCGGTCACGCTGCCCTTCGCCACATCGACCACCGTCACCGAGGCCGCCGGCGTGCCGTTCTGCACATAGAGGAACTTGCCGTCGGCGCTGGCCTGGAACATCGGCTGGTAGCCCAGCGTCATGGCCGCCTTTGCCGGCAGGCTCACCTCCTTCACCGGGGTCAGCTTGGCCACGTCGTAGACCTGCACGACATGCTCGATGTCGCCGTAGGTGATGCGCTTCATGAAGGTGGACTGGGAATAGGCGGTCTTGCCGTCCGGCGACACCAGCATCTGCCCCATGCTGCCCGACGCCATCAGGCCCTTGAACGCCAGATCGTCCTTGCCGAACACGGCGATGGATCCGGCGCCCTTCCACTCCTGCTGGTAGACCAGCACGTTGGGGCCGGGGTCGATGGTCTCCTTGACCGTCAGAGTCTCCGGTTTGAAATCGGCCTGCTGCGCCATCGCCGGTGCCGCGACGACGGCGAGCACCGCGCACAGCGCGAGTTTGTCGAGCTGGACCACGGGCAACCCTCCGTAATTGAACTGATGTGAAGCCTAAGCGGGCAACCGCGGCCAGGGCTATCCAGTTTGCCGGGTAAGTTTGCACAGAACGCAGGCAAAGAATTGGCTTGACTGACATTGAGGCAACTTCTTCAATTCGCCTGCGGGGTGCAGGGGGCGAGGGGGCCATGACGTTCAGTCGTCAGGTGTACGTCGACGCGTGCGAGCAGGAGCGCGGGCTGGACCGCTGGTCGCAGCATTACACCCAGCTCAAGCCGGGTGGCTATCAGGGCTGCATCGAAACGCTGGGCCTTCCGGGCGTGACCATCGCGCGCGAGCGCATCAACGTGGCGGTGGAGGAGCGGGTGGCGGCACCCGCCGGCACGCTCGTCTATGTCCAGTCGCTGGGGCCGGCGCCGTCCTGCGTCACCAACGCCTGCCGGGTGCCGACCGGCGGTGTGATGATGCTGCGTGGCGGCGAGGAGATCCACGTCGCCACCGACGAGGCCACCGATCTGCTGATCGCCACGGTGGACACGCGGGCGCTGCCGGAGGGGGAGCCGCCGCCGCGCTCGCCGCCGCTGCTGTTCTCACCCGGCTTTCAACAGGCGGAGCTGGCGACGGCCTGGTTCCTGTCTCTGATCCTGGGGCAGGAAACCGGCCTGATGATGGCGATGCCCGACCACGCGCCGATCCTGGGGCAGCTCGTGGTCGACCGGCTGGCCGCCCTGTTCGGCATGATCGCCCAGCGCGGCCGGTCGCCCGATCCGGCGACCCGCGACGAATACCGCCTGTTCCAGCGCGCCCGCGCGCTGGTGCTGGCCGAGGAGGCGGAGGATCACACCCCGGCCGGGCTCGCCGCCCGCCTCGGCGTGTCGCCGGAGGCGCTGCGCCGCGCCGTGATGGCGACGGTCGGCGTCGGCCCGGCGGTGTGGCTGCGCCACATGCGCCTGGACGGCGCCCACCGCGACCTCGCCGCCGGCGGCCGGGGCGCCACCGTGTCCGAGATTGCCATGAAATGGGGCTTCTGGCACCTCGGCCGCTTCTCCTCCACCTACGCCGCGGTTTATGGCGAACCGCCGTCCCAGACCATGCGGCGGGCCGGGGGGTAGGATGGAGCGTCCGCCGCCGACCGGACG
This sequence comes from Azospirillum oleiclasticum, assembly GCF_013423485.1. Taxonomy (GTDB): domain Bacteria; phylum Pseudomonadota; class Alphaproteobacteria; order Azospirillales; family Azospirillaceae; genus Azospirillum; species Azospirillum oleiclasticum. Next base: position 134,044 of record NZ_JABFFR010000005.1, on the reverse strand, counting down.
GTACGCCGCACGCATGCCGGTTGCCGGGGCGCCCGCAGCTTGTCATCTTGTGGGGGAGTGGGCAGGACGGTCGGAGGGCCGATGGACGGGTCGACGGGATCGCTGGTTGGGGTGGGGCTGTACACGGTGCCGGAAGCGGCCCGCCTCACCCGCGTGCCCGCGGCCAGGATCCGTGGCTGGATCAACGGCTATCGGGGCGGGGACCGGCGGGCCCCGGTGATCCACCGGCAGCTTCCGGTGATCGCCGGAAAATCTGCGCTCGGTTTCCTCGACCTGATCGAGGTGCGCTTCGTCAACTGGCTGATCGGCTCCGGCGTTGGCTGGCGGACCATCCGCACCGCCGCGGAGCGGGCGCGCGACGCCCTCGGCCATGAACACCCCTTCGCGCTGGCGCGGTTCCACACCGACGGCAAGGGCATCTTCCTGGAGACCCAGCGCGACACGGACGACCGTCGTTTGCTGGATCTGGTCCGCAACAACTTCGCCATGTACGACGTGCTGGAGCAGAGCTTCCGCGACGGCATCGACTTCGACCGGCAAGGCGTCGCCGCGGGCTGGCGGCCGGCGGAGGGCGAGCGGGCGATCATCCTGGACCCGGTCCGTTCCTTCGGACGCCCCATCGACGACGCGTCCGGCGTGCCGACCGCGACGCTGGCCGACGCCTATGCGGCCGAGGGATCCCTGGAGCGGGTGGCCACATGGTTCGAGCTACCGTCCGACGCGGTCCGCCGGGCCGTCGCCTTCGAACTGAAGCTCGCCGCATGAGGTTCCTGTTCGACGAGCACATCGCACCCCGGCTGGTGCGGGCACTCTCCGAACTCGCGGCGGGCGAGCCCTATGCGGTGCAGCACCTTCGCGACCGCTTTCCCCACGGGACGACGGACGTCACATGGCTCGGTGACCTCGCCGCCGAGGGCGGCTGGGCCTTCGTCAGCGAGGACCGGCGCATCCGTCGGCGCCCCCATGAGTTGGCGGCGCTTCGCGAGTCCCGCCTGATCGGGTTCTTCCTGGCCAAGGGTTGGAACCAGGAAGGGTTATGGGGGCACGCCGCCCTGCTGATCGGCTGGTGGCCAGCCATCGTTGCGACGGCGGCCCAGGCGAAGCCGGGCCAGATGTTCGAGGTGCCGCACCGCCGGACGACGGCGCCGCTGAAGCCTTTGCGGTGACGGGAGGGGCGGGCCCGGCGACCCGCCCCCTCGCCTATCCCCTTACCCCGCCGCCTTCTTCAGCTCGATCCGGCGCCGGTGCAGGACCGGCTCCGTATACCCGTTCGGCTGCTCGCGGCCCTTGAAGACGAGGTCGCAGGCGGCCTGGAAGGCGATGCTCGAGTCGAAGTCGGGGGCCATCGGGCGGTAGAGCGGGTCGCCGGCGTTCTGGCGGTCCACCACGGCGGCCATGCGCTTCATGGTCTCCGTCACCTGCTCGGCCGTGCACACCCCGTGGCGCAGCCAGTTGGCGATGTGCTGGCTGGAGATGCGCAGCGTGGCGCGGTCCTCCATCAGGCCGACGTTGTTGATGTCCGGCACCTTGGAGCAGCCGACACCCTGGTCGATCCAGCGCACCACGTAGCCGAGGATGCCCTGGGCGTTGTTGTCCAGCTCCTGCTGGATTTCCTCCGGCGACCAGTTCGGGCGGTCGGCCAGCGGGATGGTGAGGATGCTGTCCAGGCTGGCGCGGGTGCGGGACTTCAGCTCCTCCTGGCGGGCGGCGACGTCGACCTTGTGGTAGTGCAGCGCGTGCAGCGTGGCGGCGGTGGGCGACGGGACCCAGGCGGTGTTGGCGCCAGCCATCGGGTGGCCGATCTTCACCGCCAGCATCTCCGCCATGCGATCGGGCATGGCCCACATGCCCTTGCCGATCTGCGCCCGGCCCTTCAGCCCGCAGAGCAGGCCGGTGTCGACGTTCCAGTCCTCGTAGGCCTTGATCCAGGCGGCGGCCTTCATGTCGCCCTTGCGGATCATCGGCCCGGCCTCCATGGCCGTGTGGATCTCGTCGCCGGTGCGGTCGAGGAAGCCGGTGTTGATGAAGGCCACGCGGTTCTTGGCCGCGCGGATGCACTCCATCAGGTTCACCGTGGTGCGGCGCTCCTCGTCCATGATGCCGAGCTTCACGGTGTAACGGTCGAGGCCCAGCGCCTCCTCCACCCGGCCGAACAGCTCGTCGGCGAAGGCCACCTCGTCCGGCCCGTGCATCTTCGGCTTCACGATGTAGACGGAGCCGGCGCGGCTGTTGCGGATGGCCCCGGTCGCCTTCAGGTCGTGGATGGCGATCAGCACGGTGAAGACGGCGTCCAGGATGCCTTCCGGCGCCTCGCTGCCGTCCTTCAGCTTGACCGCGTCGTTGGTCATCAGGTGGCCGACGTTGCGGACCAGCATCAGGCTGCGGCCGTGCAGCGTCAGGCTGCCGCCATCCGGTGCCGTGTAGGTGCGGTCGGGGTTGAGCGTGCGCTCCACCGTCTTGCCGCCCTTGTCGAAGGACGCCGTCAGCGTCCCCTTCATCAGGCCCAGCCAGTTGCGGTAGACGACGACCTTGTCCTCCGCGTCCACGGCGGCGACCGAATCCTCGCAGTCCATGATGGTGGTCAGCGCCGATTCGATCACCACGTCGGCGACGCCGGCCTTGTCGTCCTTGCCGATGAAGTGGCCGCGGTCGATGCGGATCTCGGCGTGCAGGCCGTTGTTGACCAGCAGCACCACCGACGGCGACGCCGCGTCGCCCTGGTAGCCGGCGAAGCGGGCGGGGTCCTTCAGGCCGGTGGTCTTCCCACCATCCAGCGTCACCACCAGCGCGCCGTTGTCAACCGCGTAGCCGGTGGCGTCGGCGTGCGAGCCGTCGGCCAGCGGGGCGGCGTCGTCCAGGAACTTGCGGGCGTAGGCGATGACCTGGGCGCCGCGGGCGGGGTCGTAGCCCTTCACGGCCGTGTCGGACGGCGGGATGGCGTCGGTGCCGTAGAGCGCGTCGTACAGGCTGCCCCAGCGGGCGTTGGCCGCGTTCAGCGCGTAGCGCGCGTTCATCACGGGAACCACGAGCTGCGGCCCGGCCACCGTGGAGAATTCCGGATCGACGTTGGCGGTCTCCGCCGTGAAGGGCGCGCCCTCCGGCAGCAGATAGCCGATCTCCGTCAGGAAGGCCTTGTAGCCTTCGAAATCGGCGGGCTTGCCGCGATGCTCCTGGTACCAGCCGTCGATCTTCGCCTGCAGCTCGTCGCGGCGGGCCAGCAGCGCGCGGTTGCGCGGGGTCAGGTCGTGCAGGATCGAATCGAGCGCCGACCACAGGGCCGCCGCATCGACACCGGTGCCCGGCAGCGCCTCGGTCTCGATGAAGGCGCGCAGTTCAGCCGCGACCTGCAGGTTGCCGACCTGGGTCCACTCACTCATTCCGTCCTCCCAATGTGCTTCGCACATGCCGCCCTGTGGGCTTCGCGTGTGCAGCGTCCGTTCCGTAGGCGGTATTTGTAGCGCCTGATCCACGCCCGTCCAGTGCGACGGCGTGTCCGGGGGCGGAAAAATGAGCCTATCCGTCTCACCCTGTACTAGTTTGCCCGCGGACCGGATGGTCCGAAGCAAGAAAGGGAGTACGGAGAATGCGGAACAAGCCTGCCCTGACCCTCGCAGATGCGAAGCGGGTCGCGGCCGCGGCGGAAGCCGAAGCGGTGAAGAACGGCTGGAACGTGGTGATCGCCATCCTCGACGACGGCGCCAACCTGCTCTACCTCCAGCGCATGGACGGGACCCAGATCGGGTCCATCGTCGTGGCGCAGGAGAAGGGCCGCACCGCGGTGAGCTTCAAGCGCCCCAGCAAGACGTTCGAGGACATGGTGGCCGGCGGGCGGCAGGTGATGCTGTCCATGCCCGGCGCCACCCCCATCGAAGGCGGCCTGCCGCTGGTCTACGAGGGCGAGGTGGTCGGCGCCATCGGCATCTCCGGCGTGCAGTCCTCCCAGGACGGCATCATCGCCAAGGCCGGCGCCGACGCGCTGGCGGGCTGAGCGGGCGGTGCGGGGCGCGGTCGGCAACGGCCGCCGCGCCCCGTCATGCCCCCGTCAGGACGATCTTCCCCTGGATGTTGCCGCGCGCGGCCCGCTCATGCGCGCTCGCGGCCCCGGCGAGCGGGAATGTGCTGTCGATGACGACGCGCAGCGTGCCGTCGTCGAGCAGGCGGGCGGCCTCGGCGAGCTGCGCGCCGTTGGACCGGACCTGCGTCGTGGACACCGTGATGCCCATCGCCTTGGCCTCGTCATGGCCGGTGAAGCCCAGCGGGAAGACCGGGAACAGCGCGCCACCGGGTTTCAGACTGCGCAGGAAACGGCCGGTGTCCGGACCGCCCACCGTGTCGAGCACCAGATCCGCGTCGCGCACGACCTCCGCCGCCGCCGTCCGGGTGTGGTCGATGAAGCGGTCGACGCCGAGATCGCGCATCAGCCCCTCGTGCCGGCCGGACGCCACGGCGATCACCCGCGCCCCCCTCCACCGCGCCACCTGCACCGCCAGATGCCCGACGCCCCCGCCGGCGCCGTTGACGAGGACCGTCCGGCCGTCGAGCGGCACCGGCGCGTGCCGGTTCGGCTGGAACGGGTTCGGCGCGTCATGGCCGGGATCGATCAGGAACTGCCAGGCGGTCAGAAGCGACATCGGCGCGCCGGCCGCGTGGACATGGTCGATGCCCGCCGGTTTCCGCGCCAGCTGGTTCACCGGCACGCCGACATACTCGGCATAGGCCCCGCCGCCCCGGGTGGCGTGCTCGGGAAAGCGCACCATGGCGAAAACCTCGTCGCCGACCCGGACATCCGTCACGCCGTCGCCGACCCCGGCGACGACACCGGACAGGTCCGACCCGAGGATGAGCGGGAAGGCGGGGTCCGGTCGCCACTCCGGCGGCAGCGACCGGTAGCCGTCGCGCAGATACCAGTCCGGCGGGTTGACACCGGCGGCGTGCACCTTGACCAGGACCTCGCCGGCGGCCGGAACGGGCCGCGGCGCGTCCTCCCAGCGCAGAACCTCGGGGCCGCCGAACCGGTGCAGGCGGATCGCTTTCATCGTGTCGCTCATGGGTCCCTCCGTCGGACATCGCGGTCAGGGGAGACATGGCGAACGGCGCTGTCGTTGATAATCGGGTCGAACGTCGCTTTACTCGTTCCATGACGGAACAAATCACCCTGGAACGGCTGACCGGGCTGATCGCCTTCGCCCGCGTCGCCTCGACGGGCAGCTTCACCGCCGCCGCCCGCTCGCTGTCGCTTTCGCCCTCGGCGGTGAGCAAGAGCGTCCAGCGGCTGGAGCGCACGCTCGGCGTGACGCTGGTCACCCGCAACACCCGCTCGCTGACGCTGACGCCGGAGGGGCGCGAGCTGCACGAGCGGGCGCTGCGGCTGTTGCGCGAGGCGGAGGCCATCGAGCAGATGGCGGCGACCGCGCGCGCGGAGCCGTCGGGCACGCTGCGGATCGCCGCCTCGCTCCCCATCGGCATCCACCTGATCGCGCCGGCCCTGCCGGCCTTCCGGGCGTTCCACCCGCGGGTGATGATCGACCTGCGGCTGAACGACCGCTTCGTCGACATCGTGGAGGAGGGGATCGACCTCGCGGTGCGGATCGGCGATCCGGCGGATTCGCGGCTGCTGTCGCGCCGGCTGGCACCGCATCGCTTCGGCTGCTACGCGGCTCCGGCCTACCTGGCGGCGCGCGGGACGCCGTCGCACCCGGACGAACTGGCGGCGCACGACACGGTGAACCTGCGCTACCAGAGCAGCGGCCAGCTGCTGCGCTGGCCCTTCCGCGTCGGCGACCGCGAGATCGAGATCCTGCCCCCGTCCGCCATCGTCATGGACGCCAGCGAGCCGCTGATGGCGGCGCTGGTCGCCGGCGGTGGCATCGGCATCAGCGCGGATTTCGTGGCCGCACCCTATGTCGCTCGCGGCGAGCTGGTGCCGGTGCTGGAGGCGTTCGCGGTCGAGCGGCACAACGTCACCGCCGTCTGGCCGGAAAGCCGCCGCGCCAACCCCGCCCTGCGGGCCTTCCTGTCCCATTTGCAGCAGGTGCTGGCCGATCAGTAGAGATCGTTGCGCACGGCCTCGCGGTAGTGCGCATCGACCGCGTCCGCCTCGTCCGGCGAGCCGCCCATCAGGACCGCCTTCATCCGTCCGATCGACGGAACGCGGGTGTGGTCGATGCGCGACCCCTCCTCCCACAGCCGCGCCCGGTTGACCGCCTTGCCGCAGTGGAACAGCACCTGCTCCACCGTCACCACCACCGCGGCCTTCGGCGTCTTCGGGCCTTCCTTCAGCGCGTCCAGCAGGTCCGGCGCGGTCGAGACACGGCCGCGGCCGTTGATCCGCAGGAAGATCTCCAGCCCGGGAAAGAGGAACAGCATGGCGAGACGGTCGTCCTCGACCAGGTTGCGCAGCGTCTCGATGCGGTTGTTCCCCGGCCAATCGGCGAAGGCGACATGGCTCGGGTCGATCACCTTGACGAAGCCGGGGCGGGCCGCCGCGCGGCGAGGCGTCCAGCCCCTGTTCCCGCCCGCTCGCCAGACAGAAGAAGGTCGCCGCGGCGATGTAGTCCTCGTGGAAGGGGATGAGGTGCGGCAGCACCGCGCGCTGGATCGCCTCGGCGGGCGGTGCGTAGAGTCGGTCGAGATCGGCTCCGGTAAGGGACGGGGGAGTGTCGGGCATGGGCGGCCTCCTGCGGCGTAAGGGTCGTACTCTACCGCCGCGGCGTTGGCGCTGCTAAGCTATCGGCGCCATTCGATACCATGATGACGCCATGCCGGAGCTCCAGCCCTCCACCGCGATCGGCCACGCCATCGACGGGCCGACGGTGGCCGTCTTCACGGTGGCGCTGAAGGCGGAATTCTCGGCTCCCGCCCACCGGCACCCGCGCGGCCAGTTGGTCGGGTGCAGCCGCGGCGCGGTCACCATCCTGACGGAGCTCGGCGCCTGGGTGGTGCCGGCCGGCCACGCCATCTGGCTGCCGCCCGACCAGCTCCACGGCGGGCAGAGCTTCGGCCCCGGCGCCGGCTGGAGCGTCTATGTGGCGCCGCGGGCCTGCCGCGGCCTGCCGGACCGGCCGCGCACGGTGCGGGTGCCGGGGCTGCTGCGCGAGGCGGTCCTGCGCGCCGCCGAATGGGGGGACGAAGGCTGGGACGAGGCGCGCCAGCGCATCGCCGACCTGATCGTCGATGAGATCGGCCGGCTTCCGGCGGAGGGGCTCGACCTGCCGATGCCGCGCGACCCGCGCCTGCAACGGGTGGCGCGGGCGATCCTGGAGCATCCCGGCGACGACCGCGGCATCGCGGCGTGGGCGGCCCTGGCGCACAGCACGCCGCGCACGCTCAGCCGCCGCTTCCCGCTGGAGACCGGCCTCAGCTTCACCGACTGGCGCCAGCGCGCCCGGATGCTGCGGGCGCTGGAACTGCTGGCGGAGGGGCACGCCGTCACCACCATCGCGCTCGACCTCGGCTACAGCAGCGTCAGCGGCTTCATCGCCCTGTTCCGCCGCAGCTTCGGCGTGACCCCGACGGCCCACCCGATCGGACGGGGCGGGTGATCCGCCGTCCGTCGGGAGCGGCCCCCCATCCCGTTGACACCCTTCGTCCGCACCACCTATTGTCCCGCGCACAATCGCAAAGGGCGCCCGGAAACGCGAGCGGTCACGGGGGGATGCGGCCCGCCGGGCGGCGCGGGGTGCCGCAGAACGGGAGGGAACCCCATGTCGTCACGCCTCGTCGCCGCGGCGCTCGCCGCCTTCACCCTGGCCGCCGCCGGTCCGGCGCTCGCCCAGACGCGGGTGACGCTGAAGTCGGCCACCTCGTCGTCGTCCTACTACGTCATGGTCGTGCAGATCGGCGAGGCGCTGAAGGAGGCGTCGGGCGGCACCATCCAGGCGACCATCGAGGAGAGCCAGGGCTCCGTCCAGAACGTCAAGGAATCGGCGCGCCGCCCCGGCAACTTCATCTTCACCACCCCGCCGAACCTGCTGGCCGCCGCGCGCGAGGGCAAGAAGCCGTTCGAAGGGGAGAAGGGCTACGACCGCGTGCGGACGCTGTTCGTCATGCCCTTCGTGACCGTGCATTTCGTGGTGCGCGAGGACAGCGGCATCACCGACCTCGCCCAGCTCGCCGGCAAGGATTTCATCGGCGGCGGCAAGGGCACCTTCTGCGAGGGGCGCACCAAGGCCATCCTCTCCGCCCTCAACCTCGCCGACAAGGTGAACATGGTCGATGTCGAGCTGGCCTCGGCCGACAACGCGGTGCGCAACCGCAAGGTCGTGGGCTACACGAGTTGCTCGTCCCACCCCACCCCCGGCATCACCGAGCTGGCGACCGGCACCCCGATCCGCATCCTGCCGCTGACGCCCGACCAGTTGAAGACCGTGCTGTCGCTCGACCCGGCGTCGGGCCCGGTGACCATCGCCAAGGGCACCTACAAGGGTGTGGACACCGACGTGCAGACGGTGGGCGTGCCGGTCGGCGGCTTCACCACCGACGCCATGGACGAGGAGACCGCCTACACCATCACCAAGACCTTCTGGACCAAGCGGGCGGCGATGGCCGACAAGAACCCGTGGTGGAAGGGCATCGAGCCGACCCAGGTCAACCTGATGGGCACCAAGCTGCACCCCGGCGCGCTGCGCTACTACAAGGAAGCCGGCGTCGCCATCGACGCGGCGCTGCAGTGAGCGGAAGCAACGTATGACCGAAGCCACGGCCGGCGGGGCCTCCCTGCCCGAGCGTGCCGCGCTCCGCCACGCCGGGCTCGTCCTGGCCGCCGCCGTCACGGTGGGGGCGCATGTCTGGCTGATCGTCTCCGGCCTGGTGCCGAACCTGATCAGCCGGCCGCTGCATCTGCTGGTGTCGCTGCCCTGGATCTTCCTGTTCGCCGCCCCGCGCGGGGCGGCCTCGAAGGTCGGGGGCTGGGTGGCTTGCGGGCTCGGCATGGCCGGCTGCCTCTACATCATGCTGAACCGGTCGGCCATCGTCGACCAGTACGGGTCGCTGGACGGCAGCCTGTTCCAGTACGGCCTTTCCGCCGTGCTGATCCTGGTGGTGCTGGAAATGGCGCGGCGCGCGGTGCAGCCGGTGCTGCCGGTGGTGGCGCTTCTGGTGCTCGCCTACGGGCTGTTCGGCGACCTCCTGCCGGGGTCGCTGGGGCATGGCGGCATGCCGGTGGATTACTTCCTCGGCAACCTCGTGCTGGCGGAAGCCGGGCTGTGGGGGATGCTCACCGGCACCTCCATCGACCTGATCGTTCCCTTCATGATCCTCGGCGCCTTCGTCTCGGCGGGCGAGGCGGGGACCGGCTTCATGGCGGTGGCGACGCAGCTCGCCGGCCGCTTCCAGGCGGGGGCGGCCAAGGTGGCGGTGCTGGGCTCGGCGCTCTACGGCACCATCTCCGGCTCGGCGTCGGCCAACGTGGCCTCGGTCGGCACCATCACCATCCCGGCGATGAAGCGCATGGGCTACCCGCCCGCCTTCGCCGCGGCGACGGAGGCGGTGGCCTCCACCGGCGGGCAGATCATGCCGCCGGTGATGGGGGCGGGCGCCTTCATCATGGCCGAGCTGCTGCGCGTCCCCTACACCGACATCGCGGTGGCCGCCGTGCTGCCGGCGGTCCTGTTCTTCGCGGCGGCCTGGACCGGCATCCATTTCTTCGCGCGGCGCTACGACCTCGCCGGCATCCCGGCGTCGGAGTTGCCGGGCTGGGCCGCGGTGGCGCGCGCCGCCCCCTTCTTCCTGGCGCCGCTGGTGGTGCTGATCATCACCATGATGGTGCTCGACCATTCCCCGGCCTGGTCGGCGCTGGCGGCGACGGCGGTCACCATCGCGGCGCTGGGCCTGGACGCCAGCCTCGGCCACTCGGTGCGGCGCTGGTGGGTGCGGGCGCAGGCGGGGCTGATCGACGCCGCGCGGCAGATCGCTTTCATCGCCGCCATCCTGATCTGCGCCGGCATCATCGTCGGCGTGTTCAACGCCACCGGGCTGGGGGTCAAGATCACCTCGCTCATCGTCAGCCTGTCGGGCGACCGGCTGTGGGTGGCGCTGCTGCTGACCGCCACGGCGTGCCTGGTGCTGGGGATGGAGCTGCCGACGACCGCCGCCTACCTGATCTGCATCGCGGTGGCCGGGCCGGCGCTGACCCAGCTCGGCCTGCCGGAGCTGCACGGGCACATGTTCGTGTTCTGGTACGCGCTGCTCTGCACCATCACCCCGCCGGTCTGCGGCACCGTCTTCGTCGCCGCCGGCATCGCCGGGGCGCCGTGGCTGACGGTGGCCGCCCACGCCATGCGCATCGGCATCGGCCTCTACATCATCCCGCTGGCGATGGTCGCCAACCCCGCCCTGCTGCTGCTCGGCACCACGCCGCTGCTGGCGGTGCTGGCGGCGGTCAAGGTGATGGCCGGCACCGTGCTGGTCAGCCACGCCACCATCGGCGGCGCCAGCCATCCGCTGACCGGGGCGGCGTCGCTGGTCGGGGGGCTGGTGCTGCTGTTCACCTTCGGGGTGGGGGCGTGAGGCGGGCCGCTCACCCCCGCCGCCCCAGCGCCAGCCACACCGTGGCGGGGAGCTGGAGGGCGACGAGGGTGAGGAACATCGCCCGGTAGGCCTCCGCGGGATAATGGCCCAGCGCGTCGCGGGGCCACAGATCGATCAGCACCCCCAGAAGCCACTGCATCAGGAAGGCACCGGTGAACACCGCGAGGTTGAGCGCGGTGTTCACCCGCCCGGCCATTTCCCTGGGAAACAGCCGGGACAGGGTGGCGTAGTGCAGCGTGCCGTTCGGCGCCGTCAGCCCGTAGAGCAGCAGGGCGGCCAGGGCGAAGCCGGGGCCGGCGAAGGCCATGGCCGTCTCCACCGCCATGAAGGCGGCGCTGACCAGCGCCGCCAGGGCGCGCCCGTCGATGCCCAGCCGCTCCGCCCGCCCCGCCAGCGTGCCCATCAGCAGATAGCCGCCGACCACCGCCACCGCCCCCACCAGCAGATGCCCGGTGACCCCGGCGGGATCGAGCCGCAAGACGTCGTGCAGCCAGGGGCCGAGCCACAGCCCCTGCACCGCGACGAAGCCGCCGCCATGGACGAGGATCGAGTGCGGGGCGAAGCGCCAGAAGGCCGCGCTGCGGAACACCGCCGCCACGCCGCGCCAAGCCTCGGCACCCGGGTTCTCCGCCTGCCGCAGCACCGCCCGCTCCGGCACGGTGAACCACACGATGGCGGCGACCGCCACCGTCAACGCGGCCATCCCCAGATGCGCGGTGCGCCAGCCATGGGCCGCCACGAAGGCCAGCGCCGGCACCGTGGCCGCGATGTTGCCCAAGCCCCCGGCCGCGAAGGTCAGCGCGTTCAGCAGGGCCAGCCGGTTCGGCGGGAACCAGTCCACCGCCGCCTTGAAGCCCGCCATCAGCGACACGCTGACCCCGGCCCCGATCAGGAAGCGCCCGGCGACCACCCCGGTCCAGCCCTCGGCCAGGGCGAACAGCACGGCCCCGCCCACCGCCACCATCAGCAGCCCCGCCTGCACCAGCCGCGGCCCGAAGCGGTCGAGCAGCACGCCGGCCGGAAGCTGGGTCAGCGCGAAGCCCAGGAAATAGGTGCTGGTGAGGAATCCCAGCTCCGCCGCCGTCAGCCCGAGGTCGGCGGACAGGTAGGGGGCGATGCTGGCGTTGATGGTGCGGTAGAGGTAGGAGACCGCGTTGCCCAGCGCGAAGGGCAGCCACACCTGCGCCAGGAGGGACGCGCTCAGCGGCGCTTGCCCGGCCGCGGCGTCGGGGGGCGTGGCGCGGTCCATGGCGGCGTTTCCCGTGGTCTGGTCGTCCGGCGCCGCGGCGGCGGGTCCGGCGGCGGCCGCATCCTACCGGCACCGGCGCCGCCGGTGACCCGCGGCTTCGGCGGGGCACCCTTGCGGGGACCGTTCAGCCATTCACCACGGCGGCCGGTGCGTCCCGGCCGGCGGCCATGCGGGTGAAGCGCGCCGCCGGCATGGGCGGATCGATGTGGAACCCCTGGGCGAAGGCGCAGCCGGTGGCACGGATCAGGCTGTACTGCTCCGGCGTCTCCACCCCTTCGGCCACGGTGGCGATGTCCAGCGCGGCGGCGAGCCGGACGACGGCGCCGATCACCTCGCGGTCGGCGGCGTTCTCCTCCATGCTGTGCACGAAGCTGCGGTCGATCTTCACGATCGAGACCGGCAGCTGCTTCAGCCCGTTGAGCGACGCGTAGCCGGTGCCGAAATCGTCCAGCGCGAAGCGGACGCCCAGCGCGTGCAGCGACCGCATCCGCTCCAGCGTATGGCCGCTGCTGTCCAGCATGACGCTTTCCGTCAGCTCCAGCACCAGCCGGTCGGGGGCCACGCCGTTCGCCTCGATCACGCCGCGCACCGTGCGTTCGAATTCGGGGTGCATGATCTGCACGGCCGAGACGTTGACCGCCAGCCGCAGGTCGTCCAGCCCCTGCGCCCGCCATTCGGCGAGCTGCCGGCCGGCCGACGCCAGCACCCAGTTGCCGAGCGGGATGATCAGGCCGCTGGTCTCCGCCATCGGGACGAACTCCTCGGGCGGCAGCGTCCCCCGTTCGGGGTGGTGCCAGCGCAGCAGCGCCTCCGCCCCCGTCATCCGGCCGCTGTCCATGGCGACGATCGGCTGCATCAGCAGCTCCAGCTCGGCGCCGCTCCGCAGCGCCTTGCGCAGGTCGCCCTCCAGGGTCAGCCGCTCCAGCGCGTCGGCGTCCATGTCGCGGCTGTAGCGGATCCAGTGCTCCGCCCGCCGCTGCTTGGCCTGGTACATGGCGACGTCGGCGTTCTTCAGCAGCACCTGCGGGTCGGTGCCCTGGTCGGGGGCGAAGGTGATGCCGATGCTGGCGGAGATGTGCAGCGTGCGCCCGTCGGCCTGGAAGGGCTCCTCGAGGGTGGCGAGGATGCGGCGCACGATGCGGTCCACCTCCGCCTCGCTGCGGATGGCGGACAGGATGACCGTGAACTCGTCGCCGCCCAGCCGCGCCACCGTGTCCGTCTCGCGCACGCAGGCCTGCAGCCGCGCCGCCGCCTCGCGCAGCAGCAGGTCGCCGGTGCCGTGGCCCAGCGTGTCGTTGACCCATTTGAAGCGGTCGAGATCGATGAACAGCAGCGCCGCGCGCACGCCCTCGCGCTGGGCGCGGCGGATCTCCTGCTGCAACCGCTCGAAGAACATCGTGCGGTTGGGCAGGTTGGTCAGCGGATCGAAGCGCGCCTGATAGCGGATCAGCTCCTCCGCCCGGCGGCGGTCGGTGATGTCCTGGATGACGGTGATGATCCCCTGCACGCGGCCGCTGCCGTCCGTCACCGGCTCGCCCAGTTCGCGGACATGCAGGCTCTCGTTGTCGGCGCACCGCAGCGGGTATTCCAGATCGAAGCGCTCCCGCCGCTCCCACGCCGCACGGTAGGCCTCCTCCAGCTCCGCCCGGCGGTCCTCGGGAACATGCCCGAGATAGTCGGACAGCCGCGTCAGCGCTCCCGCCGGACCGCCCAGCATGGTTTCCAGCAGGGCGGACGCCTCCAGCCGGCCGTCCGACCGGTGCACGGCGTGGGCGAGGCGGGCGATGCGCTGGGCCTGGACCAGCCGCGCCTCGCTGAGGTGCAGCGCGTCCTGCCGGCGCAGGCGGAGCAACGCGCGCAGGAACAGCAGCAGCAGCGCCGCGAGCGCGATCGAGAAGGCGGCGCCGTAGGGGGCCGCGTCGGCGATCACCAAGCTGCCCGGCCGCTCCGGCACCCACGCCACGGATCCGACGGGGCGTCCGCTGATGTCGGTCAGCGGCTCGTGCAGGATGGGCGTCTCGGATGCCAGAGGGCCGCCCGCGGCGGGGTCGAAATGCAGCCGCGCGATGTTGCGGTCCTCGCCGATGCGGACCAGCTCGTGCCGCAGGCTGCGCAGGAACACCTGGACCGGCAGCGGTGCCGGCAGCGGCGGCCCCGTCCAGCCCGGCTCGCGGTCCAGCACGCTGGCGCCGAACAGATACAGCTCCTGCCCGATGGCGACGATCCCGCTCGCCGTGCCGGCGCTGCCGCGCGCCGCCTCGAAGACCGGGCGCAGGGCGGCGACCTCCTCCATCGCGGCGCCGGCGGTGGCCAGCAGGGCGCCGTCGGCCGACGCGTAGAGCAAACGGTCGGCGCCATCCACGGCGACGCTGCGATCGAGCCGCCAGAGACGCTCGGCGTAGGGGCCGACATTCGCGGTCGCCCAGTCGGCGTCGAAACTCAGGACCAGATGATCGACCGCGTCGTTCCAGACGCTGTATTCGATGGCCCGCTTGCCAAGGGTGGTGTGCGCGTCGTCCAGCGCCTTGCGCAGCTCGGTGCGCGATTCCTCGGCCGCGATGCCGTCCACCCGCCAGGACGCGCGCAGCGTCATGGCAAAGGCGAAGGCGATGCAGCCGAGCACGAAGAGAACAAGCATGCCGGCAAGGGTGTCGATCCGACCCTTGTCGTTGCCGTGGATCATGTTTCCGTCAATCCTGTCCCGCCGGTGCCGGCGGTGCTGCCACTGTCGGTGTGTCGAACCCGATAGTGCGGACAGCGCGGCGCCGACGCCATTCCCATGAACGGCATATCTTGCATCGCCGGGTATGTCGATGGTCAGTGTCGAATGGACGCAGGAGTCCAAAGCGGCGCGTGTCAGCGGCCCCGGCCGGCCCAGGCGGCCACTCCCGCCGGTGTCCGGAAATCCTCCCAGGCGCGGGCCGGCAGGCCGGGGGCCGTTTCCTCGACCATGCGCGTCAGCGATCGGCCGGGACCGAGCTCCAGGAAGCGGGTGGCGCCGTATTCCCGTGCCGATTCGAGGCAGCGCGCCCAGTCCAGGGCCGTGTGGAGCTGCGCGGGCAGCAGCCGCAGCAGGGCGGCGCGGTCGGCGACCGCCCGGCCGTCGATGCCCGACAGCACCGGCACCGCGGGCGGCCGCCAGGGTGTGCGCTCCAGCACCGCCGCGAACCGCGGACCGGCGGCGGCGATCAGCGGCGTGTGGGAGGCGACGCGCACCGCCAGCCGCCGGACATGGGCGCCGGCGGGCCCCGCCAGCGCCTCCAGCCGGTCGAGCGCCGCGACCGTGCCGCCGGTCACCACATGATCGGGACCGTTGACGATGGCGACGGCGGCCCCCGCCTGCTCCGCCAGCGCCCGCGCGGTGGCGACCGGCAGGCCGCGCAGCCCCAGCATGCCCTGCGGCTCGGCGGCCGCCTCGTCCATACAGCGCGCCCGCTCCTCCGCCAGGGCGAGCGCGTCGGCCGGGGCGAAGGCGCCGGCGAAGCCGTGCGCCGCGATCTCCCCCACGCTGTAGCCGGCCAGCACCACCGGCTCCAGCTCCAGGTCATGGTCGCGCAGGACGGCGGCGAGCGCCAGCGCGTGCCCGACCATCAGGAGCTGGGCGTTGCGGTTTTCCGCCAGCCGTTCCTCGGGCAGGGCCATGGGGTCGGCGCCGAGCCGGGCGGCCAGCGCTCCCAGCACCGGGGCCGCCGCCGGCTCGCCGGCCAGCCGCTCGAACATGGCCGGATGCTGGGTGCCCTGGCCGGGGAAGAGGAGACACAGGCCCACCGCTCAACCCTCCGCCAGCGCCAGCAGGAACAGCGTCGCGGCCAGTATGTCGGCCGAACCGCCGGGGCTCAACCGCCGCGCCACGAAACCACGGTGCACCGCCAGCGCGCGGGCGTGCCAGCCGGGGGCGAGCACGCCGCCCGCGTCGAGGAAGCCGGCGGCGGCGGCGCGGGCGTGGGCCAGCCCCTCCACCCCGCCGCGGTGCAGCAGGTTGGTGTCCTCCAGTGCCGCCACCGAGGCGAAGAACGCCTGGACCGCGGCGGTGGCCGGATCGGCGCCCTTCCGGCGGGCGGCGCGCCAGGCCGGTAGGGCGTGGCGGGTGACGGTGGGGAAGCCGGCCGCCGCCTCCTCCCGCGCGCCGGGGGCGCCGTAACGCTTCCGCACAGCGGCGCCGTGGCTTTGCTCGTCGCCGCGGGCCGCCAGGACGGCCGCACCCCAGCGCTCCGCGACCAGGGCGCAGAGCTCGTCCGGCCCCGCACCCTCCCCCGCCGCACCCGCCGCGGCGGCCAGCAGGCCCAGCGCGAAGACGGCGCCGCGGTGGGTGTTCACCCCGCCGGTCGCGCGGAACATGGCGACCTCCGCGACGCGCCCGATCCGGTTCAGCGCGGCGAAGCCGGCACCCGCCGCACCCGCCGCCGCCATGTCGTGGAAATAGCCGGACAGCCCGATGACGCTGCGCAGGAAGCTGGTGGCGTCCATGTCCGCGTGGCTGCCGGCATCGACGAAGCTGACCAGCCCCGGCTTCGGGAAGCAGGCGAGTTCGCCCAGCAGCGCCAGCCGCGCCGCCCGCTCCACCCGCCGGCCGTTCACCGCCGGGCCGTCCACCGCCGGCGCGGCGAGCGCCAGCGCCGTCATGGCGCCGCGTCCAGCCCGGCGAGCAGCGCCGCGCGCGGGCGCAGCGTGGCGTCGGTGCCGCCCTTCACCAGCAGGCGCGGGGCGTCGGTCAGCAGCTCGCGCCACGCCACCCCGTCGCCGCCGGGCAGCTCCAGCTCGCCGTCGAGCCGCGGGTCGGCCCAAGCCACCCGCTCCCCCAGCACCGCCAGCGCGCGGTCGAGCGCCGCCCGCCCCGCCACCGGCACCGACAGGTCGAGGTCGGAGCCGGGCCGCAGATACCCCTCCCCCGTCAGCCACTCCCAGGCCAGCGAGCCGTAGACGCGCGCCTCCGGCAGCGCGTCGGCCAGCTCCGCCAAGGGCCGGCTCCAGCGGTCGGGGGCCGCCCCCAGCGCGTCGGCCAGCCGCGGCGGTGGTTCGGTGCGGCGCAGCGCGGCGGGCGGGACCGACAGCGCCACGCGGCGACGGCCCTGCGCCAGCGGCAGCGGGATCCCGAGCGGAACACGGCTCGCGGCCTCGCCCGGCAGCGGGCGTCGGACGATGGCCGGGCGGCCGAGCGCCAGCCATTCCATGACCAGCGCCCGGTCACGGGGGTCGGCCGGCTCCGCCCATTCCGGGGCCGCCCAGACCAGACAATGCCGCGGCAGCCTCATGCCGGTCAGGCGCCCGCGCCGGCGCGCACGAGCGCCGCCACGTCAGCCGCCCTGCCCCGCCCGCCGCGTTCGGCGCCCAGGCGGCGGCGCGGGTCGTCCTCGGGGTCCGTGGCGTCCAGTGCCGCGCGCAGGCCCTCGCGCGGGTCGCCCTCCCACACCCCGTGCAGGCCGCCGATGCGCACGAAGTTCTCCGCCCCCGGCGCCAGCACCGGCTGCGTCTCGAACAGCGCCATCAAGCGGTCGAGCGGGATGCGGGTGATGCGGGCCATGGCGTCGGGCACCATCACCCGCAGCTCCGCCCCCGGCAACGCGTGGCAGGCGGCCGTCGCCATCCCCGTCGCCATGAAGCCGCCGCTGACCGCCAGCCCGTGCACCACGCCGACCACCCGGTGCCCGTTGCGCCGGGCGAAGTCCAGGCACGTGGTCAGATGGGCGATGACGCCGTTGTTGCCCATCAGCTCGTCCCAGCGCGACAGGCGCTGGCCGCCGTTGTCGACGATCAGCAGGATCGGCCGGCCGGGATGGTCGCGCAGCACGGCCAGCACATGGTCGGCGAGCGCCAGCGCCGTCTCCACCCCGATGAAGGCGCGGTCGGTGGTGCCGATGACGGCGACCGCGCGCCCGTCCAGCCACCCCTCCCCGGCGATGACCATGTTGTCCTCGTGACGGACGTCGTGGCGCTCGAACAGCGCGTCGAGCAGCCGGTCGGTGGGATGCGCGATCATTCCGCGGCCTCCGCAGGCGATGGAAGCAGGGCGTTGAAGGCGTCGATCCCAAGGTCTGGCACGCGCTTCGGCTCCGCCACGCCCAGCCGTTCCCACACCTCCACCCCGTCGCGGCAGCCGGCGAAGCGCTCGAGACGGGCGGCGAGACGCGCCTGTTCCGCCATCAGCGCGTCCAGCGTGATCGGGCGCGGCCGGTCGAGGAAGCCGGCGATCGCGGTGCGGAAGGCGCCGATGTCGTCGGGCACCAGCGCGTCCGCCTCCCCCAGCAGGCGGCGGTGCTTGCCGCCCATGGTGCGCCAGACCAGCGCGCGGTCCTGGCTGTCGAACTCCTCGATGCCCTCCACCGTCTCGATCACCTCGGGGCCGGAGATGCTGAGCCGCCCCTCCTCGCTCATCACGATCCGGTCGCAGGAGCGGGCCACCATCGACATGCCGCCGTAGCAGCCGTTGCGCCCGCCGATGGCGGCGATGACGGACACGCCGGCGTGCCGCACCGCCAGCACCGCCCGCTGGATCTCCCCCATGGCGATCAGCCCGGCGTTCGCCTCGTGCAGGCGTACACCCCCGGTGTCGAGCAGCAGGACCACGCCGTCGGGGCGTACGTCCAGCGCGCGCTCCAGCAGACCGGTGATCTTGGCGCCGTGCACCTCCCCCACCGCGCCGCCCATGAAGCCGCCCTCCTGGGCCGCGACCAGCACCGGACGGCCCTGCACCCTGCCCTCCCCCACCGCCACACCATCGTCGAAGGCGACCGGCACGCCGAGTGCGGGCAGATGCGGGCTGGTCAGCCGCATGGTCGGCGGGCAGTACTCGCGGAAGCTGCCCTCGTCCAGCAGCCCGGCGAGGCGGCGGCGCGCCGTCGCCTCATAGTAACTGTGCCGTGCCGGCCTCACCGTACGCCCCCGGTGTACTCCGCCGCCGCCTGGTCGAGCCGCAGCCCCACCACCGCGGGCGTTGCCCCGCCGTCGT
Source organism: Azospirillum oleiclasticum (assembly GCF_013423485.1). Lineage (GTDB taxonomy): Bacteria > Pseudomonadota > Alphaproteobacteria > Azospirillales > Azospirillaceae > Azospirillum > Azospirillum oleiclasticum. The sequence goes on along the minus strand of NZ_JABFFR010000005.1, from coordinate 115,322 downwards.
TGATGGAGACGCGCACGTCGCCCAGCCGGTGCCGGGCCAGGAAATCCTCCACCACGCGGCGCCACGTGGGCGCGAAGCCGTGGATCGAGGTGTCGATGGCGACCGCGCAGCGCCCGGCCAGCTCGGCCCGCTCGATCATCACCTCCAGGTTCCCGGAGCCCACGACGCCGACCAGCACATGGTCCCGCGCGGGGTTCACGCCGGCCCACCCGGCGATGTCGAACTCAAGATGTTCCATGGGATCTCACCAGTTCCGGAAACGCGCCGGCGGGTCGTACAGGCCGCCGGACCAGCGCACGAGGTCGCGGATGGAGCGGGCGGCCAGCAGGTCGCGGGTGGCGAGCCTGGGGTCGACGCCCATGTCCTCCGGGTAGCGCACGGCCCCCTTCTCGCGCAGCCGCTCCACCATGGCGCGGTCGCGGGCGAGGCCGACGGGGGTGTAGCCGGCGACACCGCGGATGGCCTGCTCCCGCTCCTCCATGGTCTCGCAGAGCAGCAGGTTGGCGATGCCCTCCTCGGTCACGATGTGGGTCAGGTCCTCGCCATAGACCATCACCGGCGGCAGCGGCAGGCCGAACCGCTCCTGCAGGGTCCAGGCGTCCAGCCGCTCCACGAAGGTCGGCGCCATGCCGTCGCCGAACGTCTCGACGATCTGCACCACCAGCTTGCGCCCGCGCGGCATGGTTCCGGGCCGCGGCTGCTCCCGCCCGGCCTTCAGCCAGCCGGGGCTGGCGTGGCGGCGCCCGCGGGATTCGCAACCGAAGTTGGGCGCCCCGCCGAAGCCGGTGATGCGGCTGAGCGTGGCGGTGGAGCTGTTGCCCTCCAGGTCGATCTGGAGCGTCGAGCCGATGAACAGGTCCGCGTAATGCCCGGCGAGCTGGCAGAAGATGCGGTTGGAGCGCATCGTCCCGTCCCGCCCGATGAAGAACACGTCGGAGCGTGCGGAGACGTACGCCTCCATCCCCAGCTCCGACCCCGCGCAGTGGATGCCCTCGATGAAGCCGGACTCGATGGCGGGGATCAGCGTCGGGCAGGGGTTGACCGACAGGTACTGGCAGATCTTGCCCTTGAGCCCCAGGTCCTCGGCGTAGGTCGGCAGGATCAGCTCGATGGCGGCGGTGTCGAAGCCGATGCCGTGGTTCAGCCGGGTGATGCCGTACTCCTCGTAGATGCCGCGGATCACCATCATCGCCATGAGGATCTGCACCTCGGAGATGACGGCCGGGTCGCGGGTGAAGATCGGCTCGATGTAGTGCGGCTTGGGCGCCTGGACCACGAAGCTGACCCAGTCGCCCGGCACGTCCACCCGCGGCACCCGGTCCACCAGCCGGTTGACCTGGGCGATCAGGATGCCGGACTTGAAGGCCGTCGCCTCCACGATGGCCGGCGTGTCCTCGGTGTTGGCGCCGGTGTAGAGGTTGCCGTCGGCGTCCGCCGCCTCCGCCGCGATGAAGCTGACGCGCGGTGTCAGGTCGCAGAAATAGCGGCTGTAGAGCTCCAGATAGGTGTGGATGGCGCCGAGTTTGATCTTCCCCTCGTCCACCAGCCGCCCCATCCGCAGCCCCTGCGGGCCGGAGTAGCAGAAATCCAGCCGGTCGGCGATGCCACGCTCGAACACGTCGAGATGCGCCGGCAGCGCCAGATTGGACTGCACGATGTGCAGCCCGTGCAGCCGCTCCGGCGAGCATTGCGACAGACACTTAGCCAGGAAATCCGCGTGCTTCTGGTTGTTGCCCTCGATGCACACGCGGTCGCCGGGCTCGATCACCGCCTCCAGCAGCGCCACCGTGTCGGCCGCATCCACCACCTTGCCGCCGGTGATGGCGGATGCCCGCGCCAGCCGCTCGCGATGGTTCGTCTCCAGCGTGTTCCACGCCCGCCGGGCCGTGGTGAAATCACCGTCCACGCGCAATCCCTCGTCAGATCTTGAGCTTCGGGTCGAGCCAGTCGCGCAGGCTGTCACCGAACAGGTTGAAGGCGAAGACGGCGAAGCTGATCGCCAGACCGGGGAAGATGATCACCCACGGCGCCTGCTCGTAGAAATCGGCGGAATTGCCGGACAGCATCAGCCCCCAGGCCGCCGTCGGCTCGGTGACGCCCAACCCCAGGAAGGACAGCGACGCCTCCAGCAGGATCGCCTGCGCGATGAAGGCGGTGAACAGGATCAGCACCGGGGCCATGATGTTGGGGATCATGTGCCGCATCACGATGCGGCTGTGCGAGAAGCCGGCCGCCCGTGCCGCGTCGATGTAGGGCATCTGCCGCACCGACAGCGCGGCGGAGCGCGCCACCCGCGCCACCTTCGGCACGATCGGGATGGAGATGGCGATGATCAGGTTCACGTCGATGCCGCCGATCACGTTCTTGCCGAGTGCGGCCACCACCACCAGCGCCAGCACCACGATGGGAAAGGCCAGCATGATGTCGACGAAGCGCTGGATCACCAGATCGGTGGTGCTCCCGAAATAGGCCGACGCGGTGCCCAGCAGCGTGCCGAGAACGCAGCCGATCAGCGACGACAGCACGCCGACGGCCAGCGCGGTGCGCGCGCCGTAGATCACGCGGGACAGGATGTCCCGCCCGAAGGCGTCGGTGCCGAACCAGTAATCCGCCGACGGTGCCGCCAGGATGGCGGCGTAGTTGACCTCCAGCGGGTCGTAGGGGGCCACCACCTCCGCGAAGACCGACGCCAGCACCATGGCGACGATGGCGACAAGCCCGATGGCGCCCAGCGGCTGCTGGACGATGAAGGTGAGGACGGGGCCGCGCCGCTTCGGAATGCGGTAGGGGATTGGACCGGTGACGGTGGTCATGCCTTGCTCCGGATGCGCGGGTCGAGCACGCCGTAGAGGAGATCGACGGCGAGGTTGACGAGGATGAAGATGACGGCGACCAGCATCACCAGCCCCTGCACCATGGTGAAGTCGCCGCGCCCCACCGCCTGCACGAACAGCTTGCCGATGCCGTTGATGTTGAAGACCTGCTCGGTCACCACCAGCCCGCCGATGAGGAAGGCGAACTCCACGCCGATGACCGTGATCACCGGCAGCAGCGCGTTGCGCAGCCCGTGCCGCACCACGATCAGCCGCTCGTACAGGCCCTTGGCGCGGGCGGTGCGGATGTAGTCCTCCTTCAGCACCTCCAGCAGCGACGAGCGCATCATGCGGGTGGCGACCGCGGCGTAGCGGTAGCCGACGGCCAGCGCCGGCCAGATCAGGATGGACAGGTTGCGGATCGGGTCGTGGAAGAAGGACACGGTTTCGATGGGCGGCAGCCAGCGGAACAGCAGCAGCAGCCCCATGATCACCAGCATGCCCAGCCAGAAGCTGGGCACCGCCAGCCCGGCGATGGCGACCACCCGCACCACATAATCGATCCAGGTGTCCTTGTAGAGGGCGGAGAGGGTGCCGAGCGGTATGGCGATCAGCACCGCGATGATCGTCGCCATGAAGGCGACCTGGAGCGACACCCAGACGCGCGTTCCGATCTCCTCCACCACCGGCTTGTCGGTCCACAGCGAGCGGCCGAGATCCAGCGTGGCGAGCCCCGTCATCCAGTCCACGAACTGCGACGCCAGCGGCTTGTCGAGGCCGAGGCGCGCGCGCTCCTGCTGGATCACCTCCTCCGTCACCGCCACCCCGTCGCCGCGCAGCTTCAGCTCCACGATGTCGCCGGGCATGATGCGCAGCATGAAGAAGCAGAGAACGGCGACACCGATCAGCGTCGGCACGATCATGCCGAGACGATGGGCGATGTAGGACAGCATGGCGTGGTCCCTGGTTTGAACCCTTTCCCCCCGGGGGAGAGGGCAGGGTGAGGGGGCATTACGGCCGGATGGCCGGACAAGACTCTGTTGACCGAGAGGGAAACCGGTGGCGGCGTTTCCCCCTCACCCAGCCCTCTCCCCGGCGGGGAGAGGGCTTGCCGACCACATCACTTCGCCAGCCAGACGTCGGCGAGGTCCTGGTTCAGGTAGTGGCTGGGGGTCATCTCCCAGCCCTTCACGTCGGTGGACAGCACGACCGAGCGGTTCCACCACAGGATCGGCACGACGTAGGCCTGCTCCATGGCGCGGCGCTCGAACTCGCGCACGAGCTGGGCGCGCTTGGCCTTGTCGGTCTCGCCGCGCTGCTGGGCATAGAGCTTGTCCAGCAGCGGGTCCGCCTGGCCGGAGTAGTTCACCGGCGAGATCTCGGTGGACAGGTACTTGGTCAGGTTCAGGCTCGGGTCGTCCATGAAGTCGCCGGTGAAGTCGATCGCCATGTCGTAGTTGCCGCTGGACATGGCGGACTGCCACAGCTTGGTTTCCAACTGCTCGTGCTTCACCGTCACGCCGATCTGGCGGAGCTGGTCGATGACGTACACGCCGCCGATGGTGTAGGGCATGTTGACGTTGCGGTTGGTGAGGTTGACCGTCAGCCCGGTGACCCCGGCCTCGCGCAGCAGGAGCATCGCCTCGTCGCGGGCCGCCTTGATGTCCTTGCCGAAGCCCGGCATCTTGGTCAGCTCGGCCTCGCTGGCGGCCAGCTCGTAGCCCGGCCGCAGGATGCCGCCGACCGGCCCGAGGATGGAGATCTTCGCCAGCGCCGTCGACGCCTGCCAGCGGTCGATGGCGAGCGACAGGGCGCGCCGCACCCGCGGGTCGTCGAAGGGCTTCTTCTTGGCGTTGAAGACCAGGATCAGGCTGGCCAGCCACGGCGCCTCGTGCACCTGCACCTTGTCGCCGGCGCCGTTCTTCACCCGGTCGCGGTCGGCCGGGGCCAGCCCGCGGAACTCCGCCTGCACCTGCCCGCCCTGCAAGGCGTTGGTGACGGCGCTCGACGACATGAAGACGGCGCGGAACCCGTCCAGATAGGGTTCGCCCTGGCGGAAATAGCCGTCGAAGCGCTGCCCGGTCCAGTGCGAGCCGGAGACATGCTCCCCGAACTTGAAGGGGCCGCTGCCCATCACGTTCTTCTCGGGGAATTTGGGGTCCGCCGCCAGCTTGTCGGCGCTGTAGACGCAGTTCCAGGGCGAGGCGAGGTTGGCGAGGAAGGACGCGTCGGCGCCCTTCAGCTTGAACACCACCGTCTGCGGGTCCGGCGTCTCCACCGACGCGACCGCGTCGAAGGTGGCCTGACGGGCGGAGACCACGCCCTTGGGCGGGTTGATGATGCGCTCGTAGCTGGCCTTCACGTCGCGCGCGGTCAGCGCGCTGCCGTCGTGGAACTTGACGTTGGGGTGCAGCTTGAAGGTGAAGGTCAGCCCATCGTCCGACACCGTCCAGGACTCCGCCAGATCGCCGGTGATCTTCGGGTAGTTCGCCGGATCGAACTTCAGCAGCAGCGAATAATGCGGCGCCACCGGGTGGATGAAGGCGAAGGAAGTGTTGGCGTGGCAGTCGTAGTTCGGCGGCTCCGCCGTGACCGCGAAGGTCAGCGTGCCCCCCCTACGCGGCGTCTCCGCCGCCCCGGCGGCGGTTGCCAGGCCCAAGGTCAGGGCCGTGGTGGCCAATCCGGTTGTGGCGAGTGCGGCAAGGCGCCCGGTGCGATGCAGGATACCCAACTCCGTTTCCTCCTCTGTTCGGCGACGCCGGCTCTTCAGGCCGGTTGAGGCGTCGCGGTGGTCGTTCGTTGACGGGTGGGGGCCGGACGCGACCAGTGGTTGGCACCCCCCTCCCCTCCTCACAGATGGATGCAGGCCGCCAGATGCCCTGGCCGCAGTTCGACGGGCGGCGGCACCACCTCCGCGCAGGCCTTGGTCGCCTTGGGGCAACGGGTCCGGAAGACGCAGCCGCTGGGCGGGTTGAGGGGGCTGGGAAGCTCGCCCTGCAGCGGCCGGCTGGCGCGGGCCCGCTCCACCACCACGTCCGGCACCGGGGCGGCGGCGAGCAGCGCCTGGGTGTAGGGGTGGGCGGGGTGGGCGTACAGCTCGTCGCGGTCGGCGATCTCCATCACCCGGCCCAGATACATCACCACCACGCGGCGGGAGATGTGGCGGACGACGGCCAGATCGTGGGCGATGAACAGGTAGGTCAGCCCCAGCCGCTCTTGCAAATCTTCAAGCAGGTTGATGATCTGGCCCTGGATCGAGACGTCGAGCGCCGAGACCGGCTCGTCGCAGACGATCAGCGACGGCTTCATGGCGAGCGCGCGGGCGATGCCGACGCGCTGGCGCTGGCCGCCCGACAGCTCGTGCGGGTAACGCTCGGACATGTAGGGGTGGAGGCCGACCTGCGACAGCAGCTCCGCCACCCGATCGCGCACCGCGCGGGCGTTCGGCTCCAGCCGGTAGACCGACAGCGGCTCGGCGATGATCTGGCCGATGGTCATGCGGGGATTGAGGGAGCTGAAGGGGTCCTGGAAGATCACCTGGATCTTCTGGCGCAACGCCCGCATCTCCGACGGGGTGGCGCTGCCGAGGTCGCGGCCGTCGAACTGGATGCTGCCGCTGGTGGGGTCCTCCAGCCGCAGGATCAGCCGGCCCAGCGTGGTCTTGCCGCAGCCGGACTCACCGACCAGCCCCAGCGTCTCGCCGCGCTGGACGTTGAAGGACACGTCGTCCACCGCCTTCACCACCACCTTCTCCCGCCCGAACAGGCCGGTGCGGCGGCTGAGGTGGAAATGCTTGGACAGGCCGGCGACGTTCAGGATGGGATCGTCGTGGTGCGGGCGGGGCGTCGGCTGGTCGTTGCGCACCAGCCGCAGGTTGGGATGGCCGCGGTCGGCCGCCTCGAACTCGGCGGCGCGGTGGCAGGCCGCCGTATGGCCGCGGCCGACATCGACGACGGCCGGGTACTGCACGCAGGCGTCGATGCGGTGCTCGCAGCGCTCGGCGAAGCGGCAGCCGGTCGGCGGGTTCATCAGGTTGGGCGGCATGCCCTCGATGGTGTAGAGCCGGGCGTCGCGCGGCTTGTCCAGCCGCGGCACCGCGCGCAGCAGCCCCATCGTGTAGGGGTGGCGGGGGCGCGAGAACACCTCCTCCGCCGTGCCGTGCTCGACGATGCGGCCGGCGTACATCACGTTCACCCGGTCGGCGTAGCGGGCGACGATGCCGAGGTTGTGGGTGATCACCACCATGGCGATGCCCAGCCGGCTCGACAGATCCTTCATCAGCTCCAGGATCTGCGCCTGGATGGTGACGTCGAGCGCGGTCGTCGGCTCGTCGGCGATCAGCAGCTTTGGGTTGCAGGCCAGCCCGATGGCGATCATCACCCGCTGGCGCATGCCGCCGGAGAACTCGTGCGGGTGCATGTCCAGCCGGCGTTCGGCGTCGGGGATGCCGACCAGCTCCAGCAACTCCCGCGCCCGCGCGCGCGCCGTCGCCTTGTCCATCTTCAGATGGACGAACAACGGCTCCATGATCTGCAACCCGATGGGCAGCACCGGGTTGAGCGAGGTCATCGGCTCCTGGAAGATCATCGCGACGTCGCGGCCGCGCAGCTCCCGCATCTCCGGTTCCGGCAGGGTCACGAGGTCGCGCCCGTCGAACTGGATGCTGCCGCCGACGATGCGGCCGGCGGGCTTGGCGAGCAGCCGCATGACGGTCAGCGAGGTGACCGACTTGCCGCAGCCGGATTCGCCGACGATCGCCACCATCTCGCCCGGCTTCACGTCGTAGCTGACGCCGTCCACCGCCTTCACCACCCCGCGCGAGGTGACGAAATGGACGTGCAGGTCGCGCACCGACAGCAACGCCCCGGCCGCGTCCAGATTCGGGGCATTCGGCGTGGGGGCACGGGTGCCGCCCTGCCCTGCTCCGGATCGGCCTGCCCCGGATCGGACGGCGTCCGACTGCGCCCTCATGCTCTCCTCCCTCTCCGCTTCCAATCGTCCCTATCGGGGGGAGGAGGTGGCCGGGTTGATCCCGATCCTGTGTCGCGAGTGCCCCGCCCCATAGAAATACCGCTAACATATCAGCGGTCCCACTATAGGGACGGGGGCAGACCCGCGCAATCGCTTCCTGCCCCGACGATCAGCATAACGGATTTTTCGTGCTCCGCACCTGCTGATCGCGGGGTGGACAGAAAACTACGCCAGATCGAACAGAAGCACCTCGGCGCCGGTGCTGCTGGCGATGGTCAGCGCCGTCTCCTTGCTGACCGCCGCGCCGTCGCCGGCGCGCAGCTCGATGCCGTTCAGCGAGGCGGTGCCGCGCGCCACCTGCACCCAGGCGTGGCGGTCCGGGTTCAGGCTGTGGGTCACCGCGTCGCCCTCCTCCAGCAGCGTGGCGTAGAGGTCCACGTCCTGGTGGATGGTGACGCTGCCGTCCCGGCCGTCGCGCGAGCCGACCAGCCGCAGCCGACCGCGCTTCTCCTCCTCGGAGAAGGTCTTCTGCTCGTAACCGGCGGGCATCCCCTCACGTTCCGGCAGGATCCAGATCTGCAGGAAGTGGACGGGGGCCTCGGCGGAGGAGTTGTACTCGCTGTGGCGGATGCCGGTGCCGGCACTCATGCGCTGCACGTCGCCCGGCCGGATGGTCGAGCTGGTGCCGAGCGTGTCCTTGTGCGCCAGCCCGCCGTCGAGCACATAGGAGACGATCTCCATGTCCCGATGGGGGTGGGTAGGGAAGCCGGCACCGGGGATCACCCGGTCCTCGTTGATTACCCTCAGCGCCCGGAAGCCCATGTGCGCCGGGTCGTAGTAGTGGCCGAAGGAGAAGGAATGCCGGCTGCTCAGCCAGCCCATCTCCACCACGCCGCGATTGTCGCGATGCCGAACCGTGATCATCTCCGTATCTCCCTGGTTTGCGGTGGTCCGCGTCTGGGGGAGAAGATGCGGCCGATCAGGGTTCGGCACAATCCGGCCTTGTTGGATCAGATTGTTGCATGAACTGCAACGATGGCCAGTTGCGAATTCTCAACCGCCCAGCAGCGAGTCGATCCGCGCCCGCGCCGCCTCCAGCAGCCGCCGCTCCTCCTCCCCCAGCGGCACCGGTTCGGACGGAAGCCCGTCGACCAGCTTTCCCAACGAGCGCAGCGAGCGGGTGAGCGCCGGCACCGGGACGGCACCCCCCTCCCCTGCCCCGCCCTTGCGGGCGGCGCGGATGGCGGTGGAGCTGACGCCGGATTTCGCCATGCCCCAGAGCTGCATCTGGGTGCCCACGTCCGCGGCCTCCGCAATGGCGACCATCTGGGCGCGGGAGACCATGGCGCGGTGGTCGCGGTACTCCTCCAGCACCGCCTTGGGCAGGCGCAGGATCTTGCGGGAGCGGGTGATCTCCGCCGGGTCCTTGCCCAGCATGGCGGCCAGCTCGTCCTGCTGCACGCCCTGCTCCTCCAGCAGCCGCTCGATGGCGTGCGCCTCCTCCAGCACGTCCAGATCCTCGCGGACGAGGTTCTCGATCAGCGCCTCGGTGGCCTCGTCCGGGCGCTCGCTGCGGACGATGGCGGTGACGGTGGGCAGACCGGCCATGCGGGACGCCCGCCAGCGCCGCTCCCCGGCGATGAGCTGGTAGCGGTCGAGCCCCACCTGCCACACGCTGATCGGCTGGATCAGCCCCTTGGCGGCGATGGACTGGCCCAGCCGTTCCAGCCCGCCCTCGTCGAAATGGCGGCGCGGCTGGTGCGGGTTGGGGACGATCTGGTCGACCGGGACCTCGCGCAGCTTGCGCCCGCCCTCCCCCGCCAGGACCTGCTCCGCGGCGCGCGAGGACGCCCGCGCGATCATCGACGTGTTGCCTTGCGGCCGGTTACGCGCCATGGGTCGCCTCCGCCTTGGGGGTTGCCGGGGCCAGCAGCGCCTCCATCACCTCGACGAAGGCCTCAACACCCGGCGCGTTGGGGTCGAGCTTCAGCGCCGGCACGCCGGCGTTGACCCCCTCCACATAGATCACCGCGTTGCGCACGGGCTGGAACAGCCGCAGCCGGTTCTCCGCCGCCATGTTGGCGAGGTCCTGCATGCGCGCCTTGTCCTGGCTGCGCCGCGCGTCGAAGCGGGTGGGGAGCACGCCCAGGATGGACAGGCCGGGGTTCACCATGGTCTGCACCTGCTCCACGCTCTCCAGCAGCGCCGGGATGCCCATGATGCTCAGCATCTCCGCGTTGGACGGGATCAGCACCTTGTTGGACGCGCTGAGCGCCGAGGTCGTCATCTTGCCCAGATGCGGCGGGCAGTCGAGCAGGATCACGTCGTAGCCGCTGCGCACCGCCGACAGCACCTTGTTCAGCAGCAGCTCGCCATGCGGCATGGCGGAGATCTCGGTGTCCGCCTTGGCCAGCGAGATGCCCGACGGCACGAGGTCGATCATGCCGTCGCAGGCGCTGACGATCGCCTCCTGCACCGGGCGCTTGCGCAGCAGCACATGGAACAGCGTGCGCCCCTCCAGCTCCATCTCCGGCGGGTAGAGGCCGAGATGGATGGTGGCGGAGCCCTGCGCGTCGCAGTCCACCACCAGCACCTTGTGGCCGGAGCGCGCCAGAAGCCAGGCGAGGTTCACCACCGTGCCCGTCTTCGACACGCCGCCCTTCTGGTTGACCACGCAGAGCACGGTCGCCGGGCCGGTGTTGGCGGTCGGGATGCCCGGCGCCGGCGCCGGATCGGCCGGCGTCAGGAAGGCGGCGACGTCATCCGGCACCCGGTCGACGCCGTTCTCCCACTTCGACACCTTGGCGCGGTCGTAGGAGCGGCGAAACCGCTCGTTCAGCAGCTTCGCGAGCCCGTCCTGGCTGAGCTTACGCGACGCGCGCAGCGCCTTCAGATCCTCGCCGCCCATGGTCGCACCCATTGAGCCCCCCGCTTTGCCCGTTGCGTTGCGGCGGACGCTACGGGGCAGGGGAGGTCGGGTCAACCCCGGATCAACAGCGTGTTGATGCTTTGTTGATGGTGGGTGGCCCGCGGGCAACAGACGGGGCCGGGCGGCGGGTGACTTGAGAATTTTCAAGCGGGCAGGGGCCGGTTGAAAATTCTCAAGCGCGGCGTGCCACGGCGAACAGAGGGAGCAACGTGGCGGCCAAGATGGCGGCCAGCACCGCCCAGACGCCGCGGTGCAGGTCGGCGGCGGCGTAGCCCGCGGCCGTGCCGGCGTCCAGCACCGCGCCGATGCCGAGCTGGGTCAGGAAGGCCCAGCCGAACATGGTCAGCGTCATCGCCGTGTTGGCCCGGCCGGAGAGGTGAGGGGGGAACTGCGCGGTCACCGTGGCGTAGGAGATCACCCCGCTCGCCCCGAAGAAGCCGTAGAGCGCCCAGGACAGCCACAGCGGCAGCGGCAGGCCGGACAGGATCACCACCTGCATCACCAGGAACCCGGCCATGGTCGCGGCACTGGTCATCGCCAGCGGCACGCCGCGCAGCGACAGGGCGCGCGCCGCGGTGCCGGTCAGCCCGAAACCCGCGGCCATCGCCAGCCCGACCAGCGACACCGTGTTGGCCGCCGCCTGCCGGTCCAGCCCCTCCACATCCATCAGGTAGGGTCCGGCCCACAACCCCTGCACCGCCAGGAAGGTGCCCTGCTGCACCATGGTCGGCGGGGCCAGCCGCCAGAAGAACGGATCGCGCAGGATGCGCGCGAGTCCGGCGAGCTGCGCGCGGATGCCCTGGTCCGGTTGGTTCCCCTGTCGTTCCGGCACCAGCGCCATCAGAAGGACGGCCGTCGCCACCGTCGCCGCCGCCATGCCCAGGAACACGCCGCGCCAGTCGGTGACGGTCAGCGCCCACTCCACCGGGGCCGCGGCCGCCACCGCCCCCAGCCCGCCCAGCGCGAACAGCCCGCCATTGACCACCGGCAGCCGGTCCACCGGGAACCACAGCAGCAGCGCCTTCAACGCCCCCATCAGGCAGGCGGACACGCCGATCCCGACCAGCAGCCGCCCGGCCATCAGCGTCGCCGGATCGGTCGCCAGGGCCGAGAGCACCGACCCCGCCGCCGCCACCAGCAACAGCGCCGCCTCCACCCGCCGTGGGCCGAACCGGTCGAGCAGCATGCCCAGCGGGATCTGGCTGCCGGCGAAGGCGACGAAGAACAGGCTGGTCAGCAAGCCGAGATCGGACGCGGACAGCCCCAGCGCCGCGATCAGGTCGGGCGCCAGGGCGAGATTCACACCGCGGAATATGTAGGATATGAAGAAGCCCAGCGAAAAGACCAAGAAGACGCGCGTCCGCTGCATTCCGTTTCCTCCCCGCGACACCCGCCGCGGGGGCGATGGTACGGTACGGGGAAGGGTCAGTCGCTATGACCGATAAGCGCGTCAGCCCTGATCAAAAGTTGGGCAGAAACAAAAAGGGCGGGGGAAAGCCCCCCGCCCGTGCATCGCCCGGTCCGTCCGGTCAGGGCATCGACACCTTGCCGTCCTTCAGCATCACCACATAGACGTTGGGCATGTTCTGGCCGCTCTCCTTGCCCTCCGGCCCGTCCTTCATGAAGGCGATGTCGCCGTTGATGCCCTTCACCTTGACCTTCCACAGCGCGTCGCGGATCGCGGCGGGCTCGGCCTTGCCGGCCAGCTTCACGGCTTCCACCACGGTGGCGACGGCGTCGTAGCCGCGGAAGCCCTCGGTCAGGCCGGCGAACTCCAGGTTGCGCTTCTTCCACTCCGCGACGAAGGTGGTGGCGAGGTCGGCGTGGGTGGCCTTCTCCGGGTTCCAGGGCGGGAAGAACAGCAGGTGGTAGCTGCCGGCGCCGACCGGGTTCGCCATCAACTCGCCGGGGAAGGAGCCGCCGGTGGTCAGGATGCGGTGGGTGACGCGCTGCTCGGCCGCCTGCTTGACCGCCAGCGTGATCTGCTCGACGCCCGAGGTGACGATCACGGTGTCGCCGCCCGACTGCTTGATGCGGGTGAGCTGGGCCGACAGGTCGGTGGCGTCGGGGGTCATGGTCTCGGTGACGCCGACCGCGACGCCCTTGGCCCCCAGCTCCTTCTTGAAGGCCTGCGCGGCGCCCAGACCGAAGTCGTTGTTGACGCTCAGGAAATCGACCTTCTTGATGGGCGGGTCGAAGTGCGACAGCTTCTCCGCGAAGGCCTTCGCCTCCATGGCGGAGGTCGGCGCGATGCGGAACACCCACGGGTTGCCGGCGGTCGTGATCTTGCTGGATGACGAGGTCTCCACCACCATCGGCACGCCGTATTCCAGCAGTTTCGGCATCACCGCCAGGGTGAAGGTGGAGCTCCAGGCGCCGATCATCACCGGCACCTTGTCGCGCAGGACCAGCTTCTCCGCGGTGGTGACGGCCTCCTTCGGGTTGCTCTTGTTGTCCTCGATGACCAGCTCGATCTTCTTGCCGAGCACGCCGCCCTGGGCGTTGAACATCGCCTCGGCGATGCGGGCGCCGTCGGTGATGTAGTTGCCGGACGCGGCGACGGCGCCGGTCAGCGGCTGGGTCACGCCGATCTTCACGGTGTCCTGGGCCTGGGCCGCCGTGGCCTGGACCAGCGCCAGCGCGGCCAGGGCTGTCAATCGCACCATGGGCATCGTCTCCTTGTTGATCGTCACAGGGGGGAAAGGGGAGGGCAGGGGGCTCACGCCGCGGAAACGCGGGTCTGCCGGTACTTCAGGTCGCGGTATTCGCCGGACAGCACGGGCGGGTATTTCGCCTTGCCCGGCGGGGCGATGCACTCCACCCGCGCGTCGTAGTTGGGGTGGTGGAAGAAGGCGATGGACAACCGTTTGGTCTTGGCCGCCAGCTCCGCCGGCGGGTTGATCACGCGGTGGGTGTTGGAGACCCAGCGGTCGTTGGTCCAGCGCATCAGCAGATCGCCGATGTTGACCACGAAGTTGCCGGGGTCGGTCTCCACGTCGATCCACTCGCCGCCGCGGGTCAGCACCTGCAAGCCGCCCGGCACATTCTCGCCGTTCAGGATGGTCAGCAGCCCGTAATCGGTGTGGGCGCCGGCGCGCATCTGGTCCGGGGCCGGGGCGCCGGTCTGCTCGGGGTAGAAGTTCAGGCGCATCGCGGTGATGTGGCGGTCGATCTTGTCGTCGAAGAAAGTCTCGTCCAGATCGTGCGCCAACGCGGTCAGCCGCATCATGCACAGCACGAGACGCTCCATCTCCGCGTAGTAGCGCTCGGCCACCGCGGCGAAGCCCTCGGGGCGCTCCGGCCACAGGTTGGGGATGAAGTAGCGACGCCCCTCCGCCGACGTGTAGTAGGGCTCGTCGGGCCAGCGCTCGCGGCCGAAATGGTAGTATTCCTTCAGGTCCGGCGGGGTAGGGCGGTCGTTGCCGTGCGCCAGCGCCTCGATGCCCAGCGCGCGGTAGCCGCGCGGCGTGTCCGCCACCGGGTGGATGGCGCGCCGCTTCTCGTCCAGCGGCAGGGCGAAGAACGCGTGCGCGGTCGACCGCAGCGCGTCGATCAGCGCGGTGTCCACCCCATGGCCGGTGATGGTGAAGAAGCCGGTCTCGGTGCAGGTGTGGTCGATCTCCCGCGCCACCCGCTTGCGGTCCTCCAGCGATCCCGCGAGCGCGGGGGCGATGTCGATGACGGGAATGCCCTTGGTCATGCTGTAACCCCCGGCTCAGTGGTAATAGGCACCGCCATCGACCACGAGGGTCTGGCCGGTGATGAAGGCCGAATCCGGCCCGGCGAAGAAGCAGACGGCGCCCACCAGATCCTCCGGCAGCATGTCGCGCGCCAGCACCCGGTTGCGCAGCGACGGCTCCTTCACCCCCGCCACCAGCGTGGGGTTGCCGAGAACGCCGTCGCTGAGCGTGAAGCCGGGGGCGACGCTGTTGACCAGGATGCCGCGGGGGCCGAGCTCGGTGGCGAGCGCGCGGGTCAGCGAGACGACGGCCCCCTTGCTCGCCACGTAATGCGCCATGAAGGGGTTGCCCTTGAAGGCGACGCCGGAGGAGATGGTGACGATCCGCCCGCCGCCGCGCCGAGTCATCGGCGCCAGCGCCGCCCGGCAGCACAGGAAGATGCCGAGCGTGTTGACCTCCATCACCCGCCGCCACTCCGCCGGATCGATCTCCGCGAAGGGCTTGGGCGTCAGGCTGGAGTAGATGCCGGCGTTGTTGACGAGGATGTCGAGCCCGCCGAACGCGTCCTCGGCGGCGGCGGCCATCGCCGCTGTGTCGGCTTCCGACGACACGTCGACACGCAGGCCCGCCGCCTCGAACCCGGCGTCGCGCAGGGTCCGCGCCGCCTCCTCCGCACCGTCGAGGTCGGCGATCACCACGCGGGCGCCGCGCTCGGCCAGCCCGCGCGCCACCGCGGCACCGATGCCGCGGGCGCCGCCGGTGACCACGGCCACCTTGCCCTCCAGACCCATAGCCCCTGCCTCTCGCTCTTATTGCTCAGTGTTATGAGCAAATGGCGTGCCAGGGGCGGCGGCGGGGCTGGGGCAGGGAACGCGCGGCGTTGCGCCGCTGCGTCATACCGCCGCATGCTTCATTGTTGGGCGAATGACCGCGGCGGGGGCACCGCATGCCAAAATCCCTCGCCCGCCGCCGGCGGGAGAGGGAGGGGCCCGCGAAGCGGGAAGGTGAGGGCAGGGATTCCCGGGGGGACCTAGCCCTCACCCTTCCCACGCTTCGCGCGGGCCCCTTCCCTCTCCCGCCGGAGGCGGGCAAGGGTGGAATTTCGTCAGTAAACTGACGATTACATCCCGGACAGGAAGCACACCCGCAGCCGGGTGCCGTCCGGGTCGAGCCCGACGAAGCTGTGGCCGAAGTCCAGCGAGCGCGGTGCCTGCGCGATGGGCACGCCGGCCTCGCTCCACTCACGGTGGGCGGTCTCCACCGCGTCGCGGTCGGCGACCGGGAACAGCAGCTCGAAGCCGGTGCTGCCGGGGGCGGCCGGCGGGATCGCGTCGGCGCGCGACCACAGCCCGATCAGCCCGCCCGAGGGCAGGGCGAACATGGCGAAGCCGGGGTGGTTCTCGACCGGCTCCAGCCCGAGCCGGGCGCGGTAGAAGGCGACGCTGGCGGCCACGTCGGCGACGTAGAGAACGGTGGTGGTGCGGTCCATGCTGGCGGGTCCATTCCTTGGTTGGGATGACCGCAGTGTGGACCGGCCCACTGTCAGTTCCTGTCAGCAGTCCATGCAGCGGATGCCTTCGCTCTCCCGCCATGCCGTCAGCAGGGCGGCGCGGCGGCGCGGCGGGCGCTGGTCGGTGACGGTGGCGGAGACCATGCGGTCGGTGCGGAAATGGCGGAAGCCGTCGCGCAGCTCGCACCACGCCACCAGCATGCGCATGCGGTCGAAGAAGCCCAGCGCCACCGGCCACACCGTGCGCTCGGTCTCCGCCCCGGACTGGTCGCGGTAGACCAGCGCCAACTTGCGCTCCCGCCGCAGCGCGTCGCGCAGCAAGGCGAGGTCCACCGTGTCGGCGGAGCCCGCGGACTCCGGCCCGATCAGAAGGGAAGGGGTGCCGATCCGGTCGCGCAGCTCCGCCGGCAGCACGGCGCCGATGCGGGCCCGCGCGTCGCGCGCCGCGGCGGCCAGCCGGGGATCGCCGCGCTCCGCCACCCAGCGGATGCCGAGCATGACCGCCTCCATCTCCTCCTCCGCGAACATCAGCGGCGGCAGCAGGAAGCCGGGGCGCAGCACATAGCCGACACCCGGCTCCCCATCCACCTCGGCCCCCAGCCGCTGGAGGGCGGCGATGTCGCGGTACAGCGTGCGCAGGCTGACCCCCAGCTCCCCGGCAAGCGAAGCGCCGCTCACCGGCTGGCGGTGGCGGCGCAGGATCTGCAACAGGTCGAACAGGCGCTCGGCGCGGGGCATGGGACGTTCCGATCAGGGACGCCCCATGCTGCCACGCCGTGTCAGCGGGTGCGAGGGCTCACCCGCGGATCAGCTTCAGCTCGGCTTCCGCCACATCGACGCGGACGGTGCCGCGCTCGACCAGGACGCGGGCGACGCGGTCGATCTCCTCGCCCACCGCACCGGCCATCATGGCGATGTTCTGGGCGTGCAGCGCCATGTGGCCCTTCTGGATGCCGGTGGTCGCCAGCGCCTTCAGCGCCGAGAAGTTCTGGGCGAGGCCGACCGCGGCGATGACGCGGGCGAGACGGTCGGCGGTGGTGACGCCCAGGATCTTCAGGTTCGCGCGCGCGGTCGGGTGCAGCTTGGTCGCGCCGCCGATCAGGCCGACGGCCATCGGCACCTCGATGCTGCCGGCCAGATGCCCCTCCGGCGTCACCTCCCAGCGGGTCAGGCTGCCGTAATGGCCGTCCTTGGCGGCGTAGGCGTGGCAGCCCGCCTCGATGGCGCGGGTGTCGTTGCCGGTCGCCAGCACCACGGCGGTGATGCCGTTCATGATGCCCTTGTTGTGGGTGGCGGCACGGTAGGGGTCGGCCGCCGCGAACTGGTAGGCGCTGACGATGCCGTCGCGCACCGCCTCGCCCGCCATGCCCGACGCGGCGATGGCCTCGCAGGTCCAAGTGGCGCGGGCGCGGGCGAGCCGGCGGTCGGCCAGGTTGGACAGGATGCGCAGGTAGGTGCGCCCGCCGGTCCAGGCGGCGATGCTGGGGGCCAGCTTCTCCGCCATGGTGTTCACGGCGTTGGCGCCCATGGCGTCGCGGGTGTCGACGATCAGGTGGGTGATCACCATCGGCCCGCCCAGCGTGTCGATGATCCGCACCTCGACGTCGCGGAAGCCGCCGCCGAGCTTGACCAGGATGGGGTCGCACTCGTCGCAGACCGCCTTGATCTCGTCACGGCGCTCCAGGATCTTGATGCGGGCGTTGTGCGGGTCGGGCGAATCCACGAGCTGGATCTGCGCGATCATCAGCGTGCCCGACGAGGAGGTCACGAAGCCGCCAACGTCGTAGCACTGGCGCGCCGCGTTGCAGACCGCGGCGACGACCGAGGATTCCTCGGTCGCCATCGGGATCAGCATGTCCTCGCCGTCGATGCGCATGTTGGTGGCGATGCCGACGGGGATGTTCATGGTGCCGACCACGTTCTCGATCAGGTGGTCGGCGAGGTGCGGGTCGAGGTTCCCCATGTTCGCGAGGTGCGCCACCGTCGCCTCGTCCAGCCCGGCGAAGGCGGCGACGAGGTCGAGGCGTTCCTGCGGCGACTTCTTGTGGAAGCCGGAGATGCGGGAGCTCTTGAGCTGGTTGCTGGTCACGGGTGTCGTCTCCAAAGGAACGCGTGCGAGAACGGGCAGGGCAGGGCAGGGGGCTCAGCCACCCACCATCAGGCGGGGAAGCCAGGTGACCAGCCCGGGGAAGGCGGCGCAGATCAGCAGGCCCAGAACCTGCAGCAGGAAGAAGGGCACGATGCCGCGGTACACGGTGTCCATGCCCAGATGCTTCGGCAGCGTGCCCTTGATGTAGAAGAGCGTGTAGCCGAAGGGCGGGCTGATGTAGCCCATCTGGATCGTGATGGCGTAGAGCACGCCGAACCACACCTCGTCGAAGCCCAGCAGCCGCACGATGGGCAGGAAGACGGGGACGGTCAGCAGGATGATGCCGATCTCGTCCAGCACGGTGCCGAGGAAGATCAGCACCAGCATCATCACCGCCAGCACCATGTAGGGGTGGACGTTCAGATCGCGGATGAAGCCCATCAGCGTGTCGGCCCCGCCCAGCCCGGTGAAGATCGCCACATAGGCCTTGGCCCCGATGGTGATCCACAGGATCATCGCGGTCGCCTTCAGCGTCTCCACCGCCGCGGTCGACAGGTTGTCGATGGTGAGGCGACGGCGCAGGGCGGCCGCGATCATGGCGCCCACCACGCCCACCGCCGCGGCCTCCGTCGGTGTGGCGACGCCGAAGAAGATGGAGCCCAGGATCATCACGATGATCAGCGCCGGCAGCACCAGCGAGCGCAGGCTGCGCAGCTTGGCGCCCAGCGGCACCCGCTCCACCGCCGCCGCCGGCACCTTGCCGGGCTTCAGGTAGGACACGGCCAGGATGTAGGCGATGTAGAGGGCGGCCAGGATGGCGCCCGGTACGATGCCGGCGATCAGCATCTTGCCGATGGAGATCTGCGCGGTCACCGCGTAGACGATGGTCAGCACCGACGGCGGGATCAGGATGCCCAGCGTGCCGGCGGCGCAGATGGTCCCCGTCGCCAGCCCCGGATCGTAGCGGCGGCGCAGCATCTCCGGCAGCGCCAGCACGCCCATGGCGGTCACCGCGGCCCCGACCACGCCGGTCATCGCCGCCATGATCACGCAGATGACCACGGTGCCGATGGCGAGCCCGCCGCGCACCCGGCCGAACCACAGCTCCATCGCCCGGTACAGATCCTCGATGACGCCGGAGCGTTGCAGGATGCTGGCCATCAGGATGTAGAGCGGGATGCCGAGCAGCGCCTCCGACCGCATGGTGTCGAAGATCTGCAGGGCCAGGATGACGACGGCGTCGGCGTTCCACAGCGTGACCGTGAACAGCAGCGACAGCCCGCCCAGCACGAAGGCGATCGGCAGCCCGGTCAGCATGAACAGGGTCAGGCCGCCGAACATGGTGACGAGAATGGCGGTGGGCGTCATGCCGCGGTCTCCGGCGTGTCGTGGGATGCCGGCTCGAAGGCCGTGGGGTCACGGAACAGCACGCGCAGGAACTCCGCGATGCTCTGCGCCGCCATCAGCACGACGGCCAGCGGCACGGCGAACTTGACCGGCCAGATCGGCGGGTTCCAGGCGGAGAAGGAGGTCTCCTTGAACTCCCACGCCTGCACGGCGAGCGGCCAGGAGTAGTAGAGCAGGATCGCGCAGAAGGCGACGATCACCGGCTGGTTGACCAGCTCGAAGAAGCGGTTCCAGCCCGGCGACATGGCGCGCCGCGCCAGATCCAGGTTCACGTGCCCGCGCAGATGCAGCAGGTACGGGCCGCCCAGCAGGAAATACGGGCCGAACAGCAGCGTCGCCAGCTCCATGCCCCAGGTGGTCGGCGCCGCGAAGGCGTAGCGGGCGATCACCTCGTACATCATGACCGGCACGACGACGAACATCAGCGCGGCGGCGATCCGGAACAGCAGCCGGTTCACGGCCGTGATCCCCCGCACGTAGAGAAGGAAGGCGGTTGGCATGGCGGGGCCTATACGAAACGGTCCTCCCCCTCCCGGTGACGGGGAGGGGGAGGCGGGAACGGAGAGGGCTTGGTTACGCCAGCAGCCCGAGCTGCTTCATGAAGGCGACCTGGCTGTCCAGCACCTTGGTCGCCAGCGCCTCGTTCTTGGTGGCGGTCACCCAGGCCTCGCGTGCCTTGACACGGCCCTGCTGCACGTCGGCCGGGTCGAGCGACACGATCTCCACGCCCTTGGCCTTGTAGCCCTCGATGGCCTTGCCGTCGGCGACCAGGATGTGCTGGCGCAGCGCGGCCGACACCTCGCGCGCGGCGACCGCCAGGGCCGCCTTGTTCTCCGCCGACAGCTTCTCGTAGGCCGCGCGGTTGGCGACGTAGCTGGTGGCCGTGGTCGGCTGGTGCACGCCGGGCATCACGATGTGCTTCGCCACCTCGGCCAGCCCCGCCTCGAAGTTGGCGGTCAGGTCGCCGCGGTCGGCGAAGTCGATCAGCCCCTTGTCGAGCGCGGAGTAGACCTCGCCGGTCGGCAGCGGCACCACCGACACGCCGAGCGCCCCCATGACGGTGGAGGCCAGCCCGACGAAGCGGCCCTTCTTCCCGTTCCAATCCGCGATCTTGCGGATCGGGAACTTGGAATGCATCGGCTCCGGCCCGTAGACTGTGGGGGCGATGTAGAACAGCCCGGCCTGCCCATAGGCCTGGCGGGCAAGGTCGATGCCGCCCAGCTCGTAGAACCACGCCTCGTACTGGTCGGACTCCGGGAAGCCGAAGGGCACGGTGCTGGTGAAGGCGAGTGCGGGGATCTTGCCGGCCTCGTAGCCGTCGAAGGTCTTCATCATCTGGAAGGCGCCGCCGCGCACGGCGTCGAACATCTGGTTGGCGGGCAGGATCTGGCCGGCGGAGAACAGCTCGATCTTGAAGCGCCCGCCGGTCAGCTCGGCGACGCGCTTCACGAAGCGCTCCTCGAACTTCTGCGGGGTGGTGCCGCCGTCCCACAGCGACTGCATGCGCCAGGACACGGTGTCCTGCGCGATCGCCGGGGCGGCGAGGGTGGACGCGGCGGCCGCCGCGGTGCCGATGCCGGCGGCCTTCAGGGCGGCGCGACGGGTGACGAACGACGTCATGGATGATCCCTCCACAGTGTTTCTTGGTGACGGGTGAAGACGTTCCGCGGCTCAGCCGGCCGGTGAAGGCTGGGGCTGGGGCTGCGGCAGGATGACGACCAGGGCCTTGGCGGGCTCCTCGCCCGCCGCTTCGCCCCGGTGGTCGATGGCGGCATCGAAATACACGCAGTCGCCGGGGCCGATCACATGCTCGGCCCCGCCATAGAAGAAGCGGCACTGACCTTCCAACATGAAGAAGATCTCCTGCCCCTTGTGCCGGTAGAACTGTTTGGGCCGGTCGTCCACCGGCGGCAGGGTCAGCACGAACACCTCCGCCAGCCGGTCGGGCAGCCGGAAGCCGACGGATTCGAAGACATAGCCCAGCTCCGTGCCGTCACGGTTGATGGCGCGGCGGTCGTTGGCCCGGACCAGCGAGAAATGCGCGTTGTCGCCGGCCTCGTTGAAGATGTCGCCCGGCCGCACGCCATAGCCCGCGGCCAGCCGCTGGATGATGGCGATGGACGGCACGGCCTTGCCCTGCTCCACCTTCGACAGATAGCCCTTGGTGACCTCCGCCAGCTCCGCCGCCTCGGCAAGGCTGCGCCCCGCCTCCGTGCGGATGCGCCGCAGCGTCGTCCCCAAATCGTCCACGGCCTGGCGTCCCGCCTGTTTCCTGGGTGTTTCCTTCCGGGAAACACCATGGCCGCGAACGAACGCGCGCGCAAGCGTTTTCGCTTGGAAAGCGAATGATTTGATTTGTAATCCGATGCTGCGGTGCGTCGCGCGGACGGTCGGAATTACAGCCCCGGTCGGCGATGAGCCCCTTCGCCTCGGGGGCGACGGCCGCCATGCGCCCCGAAGCCACAAGGCTGACTGACCATGAGCCGAAGAGGTCCCACGGTGCATGGCATGTCCATGTCCAATGCGGACAACACCATGGCTGCGACCGCGCGTCTTGTGGTGCTAATGACGCCCGAGGAGAAGCGCCGGCTCGAACGCCGGGCGAAATCCGCCGGTGTTTCCACGGCGGAGTTCGTCCGGCGACGAATCACCGATGATGATCTTGCGGAGCACCGGCAGGAGGTCGAATCGCTGCTCGACGCCCTGTCCGCGGCCGAGCCGGGCATCCTCGCGCGCCTCGACGCGGCCCTTGCGGAGACGGAGGCGCTGACCGCCGCGTTGCGGGAGCGGCGTGCGCCATGAGTTTCGGCGACAGGGTCCTGGGCGGGCTGCGATCGATCGTGCCGATCGAGGAGCGGGTCAAGCGGCTCGACGAAAGCCTGGCGACACTGGGACGCGAAGCGACCGCCGCGGTGGCGGATCATGAGAAGCGCCTGATCCGCCTGGAAACCATCACCGAGCTTCACCGTCCCGACGGGACGACCCTGCGCATCACGCCGCCCGACCGGCAATAGCGGCGCGCGATGTGCATGTGCCCGCAAGGTCCGGGACATGGGCTGGAGCGGTCGAGCGGACCGGGGGCGACGTGCCGAAGGGAACGCCCGACAGCCGAAGGTCGGCGCGCCGACATCGTCACAGCCTTCCACCGCATCGCCGCCAGCCTCATCGGCTGGAAATTCGTCCAGGGATGGTTCTGTTAGGCGCTCTTATTCCGCTGCCTGAGCGAACCGTGAAAACTCTTCCGCCGCCTTGCTGTAAGCGAACGCCCGGCCGACCTCGTTCAACAGATTGGCGTCCTCGATGCGCACGCCACTGTCGTCCGGGTAAACGCTGTCGTTCGCCACCGCCGGCAACGCCTGCTTCAAATCGAACATTTCGGAAAAAGCCGCCGGAATGGCATGACGACCGGTAATCGCCATCACGAACGCCACCGGCTTGCTGCGGGATGAATCGAGAATGACGTTTGCCACCCGATAAAGACGACCACTCTTTCCTTTGAATTCCTGATTCTCACGCAGGCGATCACCAACGAAATTGCGAAGTTTTTCCGTCACGACAACGCGGAACTCACTTTCCGATTGCCGCCGCATTTCCAGCACCTGATCGCCCACCAGTCGCGACGCATTGGCGACGAGAGCGATGGCTATGGGCAATTCGTCCGCACCGGCCCGGCGCACGACACGGCCACCCTTCATTTCGCAACCATAACGGCCAACCGCGTTCGATAGCCTTGTCGACAGCGACTTGCTCAGGTCGATACCCTCCGCCGCCAGGTACATAGCGCCAAAGCTGCCATCATGCACCACGAAGTCGGACCGGTCCTGTTCGACAACGACCGTCACGCAATCGCCGTTGGGATACACGATCGGAGTGTTCACCTCGATGCCAAGGCTCGTCTCCGATGCTTCAATGAGCGACCGGGCGGCGAATTCGATCTCTTCTGCCGAAAGCCTGTTCATTTCAGTGACAGCCCCAACTGGACTTTATCAAAGGGCGGCTGACGATACGGAGCCTCCAAGTCAATATGCGCTCTCTTACAGAATTCGTCAAGCCATATTCGATGCGTCAGAGTTCTGTCGTCCGCCTCCGCTTCATAAAGCGGATAAACTTGCCAATGCGAGCACGAGATGGACTTTCCAGTCAGTAAATTTTTATGAGACCTTGCCGGCCCCACATCAAGGGCGAGGACTCTTGTGTTGTTGAAAAGAAGAGCAAATTGGAACTTTCTGGGATCGCGTTTGAGATGGGCCGCCATTTCGACCCGTGTCCGATATCCTTCGAAGCCATCGGCCAGCAGGCGCAGGCGGGCGACGGCGTAGTCGGGATGGTTCCCGGTGCGCCACCGGATGCTGCGGTTCACGCAGCGCTTTGGCGCCTGAAGGAACCGCTCAACGAGTTCGGCGAAATCGTCCAAGGTTCCGTCCAGGGTTGCGTCGGTCCCAGTGGCGCATTCCTGAAACTTGTGATCAAGGCGCCGACCCCTATTATCCGGCGGCGGTGTCTTCTCTGCACGCGTTTTCCATTGCCGGATCCCTTCCCCCACCCCACGCCCTCATGATAGGCTTAAATCCCTATCACTCTTCCCGAGGGCACGACCATGCTCCCCACCGCACCCCCCGCCCCCCGCGCCGTCGAGCTTGAGGAGCCGCCGCTGTCCCCCGAGGGGCAGCTCGTGCCCGGATCGGCCTATCCCGACTCCGATTGGGCGATGGCGGCGCATCGGATGGCGGCGGGGTGGGCGGTGGTGCAGGTGGCGCGGGCCATGGGGTGCCACCGCTCGACCATCTGGCGGGCCTACCACGCGGCGCCGGCCTTCCGGGCGCGGGTGGAGTGGGAGCGGGCGTGCCAGCAGCGGGAGGCGCTCCACCGGGTGCGCGCGCTGGGGGCGATGGCGGTGGCGCGGATCGAGATGGCGCTGGCCCAGGGCGATCTGGCGACGGCGCGCTGGGTGATCGACCGCATCGCGCTCGGCCGGCTGCCGGGGGAGGAGCGCGCGGCCGGCCTGCCGCCGCCGCCCGGCCCCGACGTGGCGGACGAGGCGGTCGGCTCGCCGCCGCCTGTCCCCCCATCCCCCGATGATGGGACCGGCGTCCTGACCGCCGCCACACCGCCCGCCATACCACCCGACGAGCTCGACCCCACGCCGCTCGACCCGCTGGACGAGTGGAACCCCGACATGCCCCTGATGCGCTGAGGCCGCCATGCCCGTCGCCCCCGGCCTGCGCCGCGGCCCCCGCGCCGTCCCCCGCGACCGCTCGCAGGGGCTGGCGGCGCTCGGCTTCTTCCAGAGCTTCACGCAGATCGCCTTCCTCACCAACGACCCGCGGGTGACGAGTGCGGAGGCCGGGCACGCCAAGCGCGGCCGGCGCCTGCCGGAGTCGGGGCCGGACGCCATCCCCGGCCCGCCGGCCATCCGCGCGCCGGAAGGGCGGCTGGTCCCCCGCTCCCGCACCCCCGACCGCGTGTGGGCGCGGGCCGCCCGCGCGCTCGCCGCCGGCTACACGCCGCGGCAGGTGTCGGAGACGCTGGGCATCGGGCCGGACGCCCTGCGCAACGCGTGGAAGGAGGCGGAGGATTTCCGCTACCGCACCTACTGGGAATACCACTCCATGATCGCCGAGGCCCGCGCCCGGCTGCGGCGGAACAACGCCTACATCCTGCCGGCGGCGCTGGTGCCGGACTGGCAGCGGGCGATGTGGGCGCGGATGGAGGAGTCGGGCAGGGCGTCGCACCCGGCCCACACCCGATCCCTCCCCCTGTCCCCGTGCAACACCCCCGTCGCACGCCCGTACACCGACGATCCCCCGCAACCCCTTGCCCCGCCAGCGGAAACACCCGTTGACGGGCGTGCGACAGCCGGCGCACCCTGCCCGGAAGTGTCGCACGATGTCGCACGGGATGACGGGAAGGACGCCGCCGCCGATGGGAACCGGGCCGGAGGGGATGCGCCTGCGCCTGCGGGTGCGCGGGCAGGTGCAGGGTGTGGGGTTCCGCCCCTTCGTGCATGGGCTGGCGGCGCGGCTGGGGCTGACCGGCTGGGTGCTGAACGACGCCGACGGCGTGCTGCTGGAGGCGCAGGGGCCGGGCCTGGATGCCCTGCCGGAATTGTTGACGAACGGGGCGCCGCCGCTCGCCCGCATCGACGCGGTGGAGGTGACGGCGCTGGAGCCGGTGGCGGAGGAGGGCGGCTTCGCCATCCGCGCCAGCGACGCCAGCGGGCGGGCGGCGACGATGATCGGGCCGGACGCCACCGTCTGCCCGGACTGTCTGGCCGAGCTGTTCGACCACGGCGACCGGCGCCACCTCTACCCCTTTCTCAACTGCACCCATTGCGGGCCGCGCTTCACCATCACGCGGCGGCTGCCCTACGACCGGCCGCAGACCAGCATGGCCGCCTTTCCCATGTGCGGGGCTTGCGCGCGGGAGTATCACGACCCCGCGGACCGCCGCTTCCACGCCCAGCCCACCGCCTGCCCGGACTGCGGCCCGCGCCTCTCGCACCCCATCCCGGACGTGCTGGCGGCGATCCGGGCCGGGCGGATCGTGGCGGTGAAGGGGCTGGGCGGCTTCCACCTCGCCTGCGACGCCTTTTCGGCCGGGGCGGTGGACCGGCTGCGCCGGGTGAAGCAGCGCAACGGCAAGCCCTTCGCCCTGATGGTCGCCAACGCTGCCTCCGCCCGCCGTTTCGTGGAGCTGGGGGAGGCCGAGCGACTGACGCTGGAGGACCGGGCGCGCCCCATCCTGCTGCTGCGCCGCCACCCGGCCGGGGAGGGGGCCAATGGAGCCGAGGCGGACCGGCTGGCCCCCGGCATCGCGCCGGATCTGGGCTGGCTGGGGATCATGCTCCCCTACACCCCGATCCATCACCTGCTGTTCCACGAGGCCGCCGGACGCCCCGCCGGCACCGGCTGGCTGGAGCAGCCGCAGGATCTGGCCCTGGTCATGACCTCGGCCAACCCCGGTGGCGAGCCGCTGGCGATCGACGACGCGGAGGCGGAGCGCCGGCTGGCCGGCATCGCCGATCTCATCGTTGGCCACGACCGGGAGATCCTGGTGCGGGCCGACGATTCCGTGCTGCGGCTGGTGGCCGGGGCGCCGGCCTTCCTGCGGCGGGGGCGCGGGCATGTGCCGGTGCCGATCCGGCTGCCGCGGGCGGTGCCCCCGCTGCTGGCGGTCGGCGGCCATCTCAAGACCACCGTGTGCGTGACGCGCGGGGCGGAGGCCTTCCTGTCCCAGCACATCGGCGATCTCGACAACCCCGCCACCGTGGGATTCCTCGAGGAGACGGTGGAGCATCTGCTGCGGGTGCTGGAGGTCGAGCCGGCGGCGGTCGCCCACGACCTGCACCCCGATTTCCAGAGCACCCGCTACGCCGCCGGACTCGGCCGGCCGCTGGTCCCGGTGCAGCACCACCACGCCCACGTGGCGGCCGTGCTCGCCGAGCACGGGGTGGAGGGTGACGCCGTGGGGCTGGCGCTCGACGGCTTCGGGCTTGGCGCGGATGGCGGGTCCTGGGGAGGGGAGCTGCTGCTGGCCGAGGCCGGGGGCGGCTTCCAGCGGCTGGGCCACCTCGCCACGCTCGCCCAGCCCGGTGGCGACGTGGCGGCCCGCCAGCCCTGGCGGATGGCCGCCGCCGCCCTGGTGGCGCTGGGCCGCGGCGGGGAGGTGGTGCCGCGCTTCGCCGCCTTCGGCCCGGCCGAGGGCGTGCGGCGGATGGTCGAGCGCGGCATCGGCGCGCCGCCCACCAGCTCCTGCGGGAGGCTGTTCGACGCCGCCTGCGGGCTGCTCGGCGTGCGCCCGGTGGCGGGCTTCGAGGGGGAGGCGCCGATGGTGCTGGAATCCCTCGTCCGCAGCCCCGCCGTGATGGACGGTGGGTGGAGCGTGCGGGAGGAGGGGGGCGCCCGCGTGCTCGACCCGCTGCCGCTGCTGGGCCGGCTGGCGGACATGGAGGCGCAGGCCGGGGCCGACCTCTTCCACGGCACCCTCGCCGCCGCCCTGGTGGACTGGGCCATGCCGGTGCTGGAGGGGCGGGGGCTCGGCAGCGTGGCTCTGTCCGGCGGGTGCCTGATGAACGCGGTGCTGGCCGAGGGGCTGGCCGCCGGATTCGCGGCGCGGGGGGTGCGTGCCCTGCTCCCCCGGCTGGCGCCGGCCAACGACGGCGGGCTGGCGCTGGGGCAGGCGTGGGTGGCCGCAACCTTGCCGGGGGCCGGGGTGTTGTCGGTGGGCCGACCAGACCGGGGAGGATTGCCGTGACCGCCGACGCACCCTGCCGCTTCGCCCCCGACCTCGCGGATCTGGCGCACCGGGTGGTGGAGACCTACCGCGCCGCCGGGCTGCGCCTGATCACCGCGGAATCCTGCACCGCCGGCCTGATCGGCGCCTGCCTCGCCGCCGCCCCCGACAGCACCGCGGTCCTGCACGGGGCCTATGTCACCTATTGCAGCGATCTGAAGTCCGAAGCCCTGGGGGTGCCCGCCGACCTCATCCGCGAGCGTACCCCCTATGACCCGGAGGTGGCTCGCCGCATGGCGCAGGGGGCGCTGGACCGTTCGCCGGGGGTGGCCGTGGCCCTGTCGGTGACCGGCGTCGGCGGGCCGGACCCCGACCTCGGCAAGCCGGCGGGCCTCGTTTACATCGGCCTTGTCCGCCGCGGGGGAGATACGGTGGTCGAAGAGCACCGCTTTCCCGGCCCGCCCGACGCCGTGCTGACCGCCACCATCCGCGCCGCCCTCTCGCTGGCCCTCGCCCATGCTCCCGGAACCGGCCGCGGCGCCGGCGGTTCTTGAGGCTTCGATGAAAGGGAGCAGGCGATGGTGAAGGGTGTGATCTTCGATGTGGACGGGACGCTGGTGGACTCCGTGGACCTGCACGCGCAGGCCTGGGTCGAGGCGCTCCGCCATTTCGGGTACGAGGTGGATTTCGACGCCGTGCGCTCGCAGATCGGCAAGGGCGGTGACCAGCTCATGCCGGTCTTCGTCCCGCCCGCGGATCTGGAGCGCCGGCAGGACGAGATCGACCGCTACCGCCACGACCTCTTCGCCCGCGACTATATGGACAGGGTCACCGGCTTTCCCGGCGTGCGCTCGCTGATCGAACGCCTCCTGGCCGATGGCAAGCGCGTGGCTCTCGCCTCCTCCGCCAAGGGCGACGAGCTGCAGCGTTACAAGCGGGTGGCCGGCATCGATGACCTGATCCGGACCGAGACCACCTCGGACGATGTCGACCGGTCCAAACCCCACCCCGACATCTTCGAGGCGGCGCGGCGCAAGCTGGACCTGCCCGCCCGCGATGCGGTCGTGGTGGGCGATACCCCCTGGGACGCGCTGGCCGCGGGCAAGGCCGGCATTCCGATCATCGGAGTGCTGTGCGGCGGCTTTGCCGAGGCCGATCTGCGCAAGGCCGGCTGCGTGGAGATCCACCGCGATCCTCAGGATCTGCTGGATCGCTATCAAGGTTCCGTCATCGGGAAGCCGGGCCCATGATCGATTGCCTCGTCGTCGGCGGAGGTCCGGCGGGCGCCACGGCCGCCATCTATCTGGCCCGCTTCCGCCGCTCGGTCCTCGTGCTGGACGAGGGGAAGAGCCGCTGTTCCTGGATCCCGACCACCCGCAACCACCCCGGTTATCCGGACGGCATCCACGGCAGCGACCTGCTCGACCGCATGCGGACACAGGCACGGCGCTACGGCGCCCGGATCGAGCCCGGATCGGTCCGGTCGGTCATGGCCCTGGACGGCGGCGGGTTCATCGCCACCCTGGCGGACGGCCGTCGGATCCAGGCATCCACCCTGCTGCTGGCCACCGGCGTCATCGATGACCAACCGAAAGTCCCGGACCTGTTCGACGCCGTGCAGCGCGGTCTGATCCGCGTCTGTCCGATCTGTGACGGGTACGAAGTCATCGACCGCCGGATCGGGGTGATCGGGCACGGTGCGCAGGCGGTGGGTGAAGCGCTGTTCATGCGGACATACACCCCGCATGTCACGCTCCTGACCCTCGGAGAGCCGATGGATCTGGCCACGGAGATGCAGGCCGCGCTGGATCGCGCCGGGGTCTCGGTGGAGGAGGAGCCAGCCGCCGGTGTCACGATCGCCGATGGACGTATCACCCATGTGGTGCTGCGCAGCGGCCGGGATCGCGCCTTCGATACGCTCTACTCGGCCCTCGGCACGCTGGCCCGCTCCTCGCTGGCCGCGGAAATCGGGGCCACCATGGACGAGTGCGGGCGCCTCATCGTTGACGGACACCAACGCGCCTCGGTCCCGGGTGTCTTCGCCGCCGGCGACGTGGTGTCCACCCTGAACCAGATTTCCGTAGCCATGGGAGAAGCCGCCAAGGCCGCAACGGCCATCCACAACGATCTTCGCCGACAGGAGGGCATGACCGCGGAGACGCTTGTTCGCGCGCATATCGCTTGATCCGGCGCGCCGGCGGGACACATATGGAACGGCGGGGCTCGGGAACCGGCCCCGGCGATGTCCCTGAACCCGGCCCGGAGCCTCGTGGATCCCATGAAAAAGGGTGCCATAGCCGTCCTTATCGTCGCGGGGCTGGGAGTCGCCGGGGCTGCCGGGTACTGGCGTCTCAGCGAACACCCGGCCTTCGCCCAGTCCACATCGGTGGCCAAGCCCGTATCGCGCGGCGTTGCGGTGGAAGTCGGCCAGGTGAAAAGCTCCACGGTGATCGAGGAGATCGGCGCCGTGGGCACGCTCCAGGCGAACGAGTATGTGGTGATCGCCCCGGAGGTCGACGGCCGCATCGCGTCCATTCCCTTCGAGGAAGGCATGCCGGTCAAGGCCGGCGAACCGCTGGTGCTGCTCGACGATGCCATCCTGCAGGGCGAACTTGCCCAGTCGCAGGCCAACCTGACCCTGGCGCAGGCCAATTTCGAGCGCGCCGACACGCTTTACCAGCAACGTTCGGGCACGCTGAGGGTCCGCGACGAAACCCTGGCCGCCCTGCAATCGGCCCGCGCGTCGGCGGACCTCGCCCGCACCCGCCTGGAGAAGGCCACCATCCGCGCTCCATTCGACGGCGTGCTCGGCCTGCGGTCGGTCGGACCTGGCGGTTACGTGAACCGGGGCGAGGCCCTGGTGACGCTGCAGAGCCTCGACCCTCTGAAGGTCGATTTCCGCGTTCCGGAGACCAGCCTGACGGCGATCCGGGTGGGTCAGACCGTGACGGTGACGGTGGACGCCCTGCCGGGCCGCAGCTTCACCGGCGAGATCTACGCGGCCGACCCGCAGGTCGACGTCAATGGCCGCGCCATCAGGCTTCGCGCCCGCATTCCGAACGGCGATCATGAACTGCGGCCCGGCTTGTTTGTGCGGGTTTCCGTGGCGGTCGCCAAACGGGATGATGCGCCGGTGGTGGCCGAAGGTGCGATCGTCCCGCAGGGCGACCGTCGCTTCGTCTACCGCGTGACGAACGGCCGCGTCGCGCTCGTCGAGGTCAAGCTCGGCCAGCGGCGCGCGGGGGAGGTCGAGGTTCTGGATGGTCTGAGCGCGGGTGACATCGTTGTGACCGCGGGTCAGCAACGGCTGCGTGATGGCGCAGCCGTCGAGATCGTGAACCGCGAGAATCCCGACGCGCGGGTCTGAGCCGATGCGCATCTCCGAAATCTGCGTTCAGCGCCCGGTCTTCGCCACGGTGATGAGCCTCGTGCTCGTGCTTGTCGGCGCCGTCAGCTACCAGCGGCTGACGGTTCGGGAGTACCCGAACATCGACGAGCCGGTCGTTTCGGTCGTGTCCTCCTACCCCGGAGCGTCGGCCGAGATCATCGAGACCCAGGTGACCCAGGTGCTGGAGGGCTCCATTGCGGGCATCGAAGGCATCGATACGCTGACCTCCGTCAGCCGGGCCGAGACGAGCCGGATCACGGTCACCTTCCGCAGCACGGTCGACCCCGACGTGGCCGCCAGCGACGTTCGGGACCGCGTGGGGCGGGTGCGCGGTCGCCTCCCCGACGAGTTGGAAGAGCCGGTCATCGCCAAGGTGGAGGCGGACGCCCAGCCGGTGATGTTCATGCCCTTCACCAGCGACCGGCTGTCGTCCCTGGAGATCACCGACTATCTCGATCGCGTGGTGATCGACCGGTTCAAGAATTTGCCGGGCGTGGCCGACGTCACGATTCTCGGCGAGCGGCGTTACGCCATGAGGATCTGGCTCGACCGCGACCGGCTGGCCGCCTACGCGCTCACCGTGCAGGATGTGGAAGAGGCTCTGCGCGCCCAGAACATCGAGATACCATCGGGCCGGATCGAAAGCAGGGACCGCGAGTTCACGGTCCTCTCGCGGACGGGGTTGGTCACGCCGGAGCAGTTCGGTGCTGTCGTGGTCAAACGCGCCGACGGCTTTCCAGTGCGGCTGCGGGACGTGGCGGGTATCGAACTGGGCGCCGCGGATGACCGGCGGGCCAGCCGCTCGGATGGGCGGAACGCGATCTCGATCGGCATCGTGAAGCAGGCGACCGCGAACCCGCTGGACGTGTCGAAAGGCGTGCGGGGAGCGCTTCCTCAGGTGATCGAAAGTTTGCCGGAGGGCATGACGGCGGCGATCACCTACGACAGCTCGGTGTTCATCGACCGCTCCATCAACGCCGTCTTCCACACGATCGTGGAAGCCATCGTGCTGGTGGTGCTGGTCATCCTGTTCTTCCTGCGGTCGTTCCGCGCGTCGCTCATCCCCATCGTCACCATCCCGGTGTCGCTGATCACGAGTTTCGCGCTGATGTACGCGCTGGGCTTTTCGGTCAACACGCTGACCCTGCTGGCGATGGTGCTGGCGATCGGCCTCGTGGTTGATGATGCCATCGTGGTACTGGAGAACGTCCACCGCCATGTGGAGGAGGGCAAGCGTCCGAACCACGCGGCCATCGTCGGCACGCGCGAGATTGGACTGGCCGTTGTCGCCATGACGCTGACACTGGCGGCAGTGTATGCCCCTGTTGCCTTCGCGCCGGGACGCACCGGCCGGCTGTTCCTGGAATTCGCCCTGACCCTGGCCGGGTCGGTGCTGGTGTCGGGTTTCGTGGCACTCACCTTGACCCCCATGATGTGCGCCAAGCTGATCCGGCCGCACGAATCCCATGGTCGGGTCTACAACGCCCTGGAACGGCTGTTCGAGGGGATGGCGGCCGGATACCGTCGCGCGCTGGGGCTGACCTTGCGGGTCCGGTGGCTTGTCGTGCTCCTTGCGGTTGGTGTCGCGGGTGCGAGTGGGGTGCTCTTCACAATCATCAAGTCGGAACTCGCGCCGATCGAGGATCGCGGCGTGATCCGTGCTTTCGGCACCGGGCCGGAAGGCGCCACCATCGACTACACCAGCCGCTACACTGGTGAGCTCGAGAAGATCGTCTCGTCAGTGCCGGAGGTGGAGAGCTACATCGCCGTCGCTGGTTGGCCGGAGGTCACGCGCTCGGTGGCCTTCGCCCGGTTGAAAGATTGGGATGAACGGGAGCGCAGCCAACAAGAGATCGCTGCCGAGATGCAGGCACGGATGTCGCGCATCGCCGGCATGACCATCGTCCCCGTCAACCCACCCTCCTTCGGACAACGCGGTTCCAGCCGTCCGGTGGAGTACGTCATCCAGACCTCGGGCACCTATGCACAGCTTCAGCAGCATGTGGACCGGGTGATGGAGCGTATACGGGACTACCCAGGTCTAGTAGGCGTCGATAGCGACCTGAAGCTGAACAAGCCACAGGTCGAAGTGACCATGAACCGCGACAAGGTCACGGACGCCGGTGTCCAGGTCTCCACCGTCGGGCGTACGCTCGAAACCATGCTCGGTGGACGGCAGGTCACCCGGTTCGAGCAGAATGGCGAACAGTATGACGTCATCCTGCGCTTGGGCGGCGCCGATCGGAACACTCCACGCGATCTCAGCCGGATCTACGTTCGTGGTGCGGACGGCACCATGATCCAACTCTCCAACCTCGTCACCGCCGAGGAGAAGGTGGCGCCCAAGGAATTGAACCGATTCAACCAGCTGCGCTCTGCCACGATCACGGCAACGCTGGCGCCCGGCACCTCACTGGGCGAGGCGCTCGCCTTCCTCGATCGGACCACGGCCGAGGTGCTGCCACAGGGGGTGCTGACCGATTACGCCGGGCAGAGCCGCGAATTCCGCGAGGCGGGGTCCAGCCTGCTCTTCGTCTTCGTGCTCGCGTTGGCCTTCATCTATCTGGTGCTGGCGGCCCAGTTCGAGAGCTTCGTCGACCCGCTGATCATCATGGTCACCGTGCCGTTGTCGATGACGGGCGCCCTGCTGGCCCTGCATCTGGCGGGCGGAACGCTGAACGTGTACAGCCAGATCGGCCTGATCACGCTGGTCGGTCTGATCACCAAGCATGGCATTCTCATCGTCGAATTCGCGAACCAACTCCAGGAGCAGGGGCAGACGACGACGCAGGCCGCGATCGAATCCGCCGTCTTGAGATTGCGCCCCATCCTAATGACCACGGGCGCCATGGTGCTGGGCGCCGTGCCGCTGGCGCTTGCCACTGGAGCCGGCGCGGAAAGCCGGCAGCAGATCGGCTGGGTTATCGTGGGCGGGATGACGTTCGGCACCCTGCTGACCTTGTTCGTTGTGCCGGCGGCCTACACTCTGATCGCGCGTCGGCGCACCGCGGAGGCCATGGAGCCGTTGCCGCAGCCGGCAGAGTGAATAGAACAGCGATCTCCAACGAGAACGGACCCCGGCGGTGACCGCCGGG
Organism: Azospirillum oleiclasticum; assembly: GCF_013423485.1. Lineage (GTDB taxonomy): Bacteria > Pseudomonadota > Alphaproteobacteria > Azospirillales > Azospirillaceae > Azospirillum > Azospirillum oleiclasticum. Next base: position 81,208 of record NZ_JABFFR010000005.1, on the reverse strand, counting down.
CCGTCACGGGCCGTTAGCCTTGGGGGGCGGATGTGGCGATGCGTGCCACGCAGTCGATCTCGATGGAGGCACCGCGCAGCAGGTTGGCGATGCCCACGCAGGTGCGTGCCGGCAGACGCGGGCCGGGGAAGAAGCTTCGGTACACACCGTTCATCCGTTCGAACTCACCAAGATCGGTCATGAAGATGCCGACGCGGATCACGTCGGTGAAGCCGGCACCGGAAGCGGCGAGCACCAAACCGAGGCGGTTCATCACGGCGCGAGTTTCCGCCTCGATGTCGCCAATGGGACCGGCGAAAGCCGGGTCGTCGGTGGCGAGCTGTCCGGAGAGGTACAACAGGTCACCATGGCGCACACCGGCGCTGAACGGAAATCGCCGGGCGTCTTCGCCGGGGAAATCGATGAAATCCATGACCCGTCCGTGTCGTTGGGTGGAGAGACTATGGTGCTTACCATCATGAAGGCTAATCCGCATCGCATAGAAGGAAGTTGCGCGCCCTTATCAGGTTGTTGATGCGCCGCACATCCAAAAACAAGTTGTTTCCGCGATAACCTGTTACGCGTATATCTTTCGGATGTGGACGAATCGTGGGGGCGCGGGTGCGATGCGGGACAACGGACCGATCACCGATGAGGAGGTGCTTCTCGACGAGACTGCGCTGCTCGTGTCGCGTACCGATCCGAAAGGTCGCATAACCTTCGTGAATCGCGCTTTTGTTGAGGTCAGTGGCTACACGGAAGAGGATCTGATCGGCGCACCGCACAACATCATCCGCCACCCCCACATGCCGGCGGCCGCCTTCGCCGATCTGTGGACCACCATCAAGGCCGGCAAGCCCTGGGAAGGACTGGTGAAGAACCGCACCAAGTCGGGTGGCTTCTACTGGGTGCGTGCCAATGTCACACCCGTCGTGGAGAACGGGGAGGTGACCGGCTACATCTCCATCCGCTCAAAGCCAGCGCGCGACCAGATTGCCGAGGCGGAGCGGACATACGCAGCCGTCCGTGGTGGCCGTGCGCCTCATCTGGCGATCCACGACGGCTCGGTTGTCGCGCGCGGAGCAATGGCACGCTTGGCAAGACTAGGCCGCAGCGTGACCGGGCGGCTGATCCTGGCCTTCACGCTGATGGTTCTGGCGGTCGCCGGGGCGGGACTGCATGGCGTCATGGTTACGGGCGGTGTGGCCGACGCGCTGTCCGGGATGCAGGCAGGACGGCCGCTGGCGGCGTCCGACATCGGCGCGCTGGTCGATCGTTTGACGGTCCACCATTGGCTGACCGCGGCGACGGTGACGGTCGCTGCGCTGCTGGCGCTGTGGTGTGCGTTTGCGACGCTGGCCGCCTTGCGACGGCCGCTGGACCGGTTCGAACGCGACTTCGATGCCATTGCGCGCAATGACGTTTCCCACACGATCGAGCTGCCCGATGCGTCCGAGTTCCGTCGGCTCGGCATGCTGCTGCGCGCCACCAAGGCGAAGATTGCCTACAGTGCCCAGGAGAAGCAGGAACTCGAGGCTCGGCAGAAGGAATCCACCCGTATCGCGCTGCTGGAGACTTGCAAGGCCATCGAAAGCGATCTGGACGCCACCTGGATCGGCGTCGAACAGACCAGCCAGCACGCCGGCGAGGGCATTTCCCATCTGCTTGAGGCGCTGGCAGTGGTGCGCGACAGAACGGTCGTGGTCGCCGACGCGTCGGAACGTGCGAGCGCCGACGCCGCGTCCGTCGCCGCCGCGACGGAGGAACTGACCGCCTCTGGTGGCGAGATCGCCCGGCAGGCCTCGCGTTCCAGCACGGTTGCCCGGCGTGCCGTGGACAGCGCACGGGATTCCGCCGCCGCCATCCGCCGCATGGAACTGGCGACCGAGGAGATCGGCAAAGTTGCCGGCCTTATCGCCGACATCGCAGGGCAGACCAACCTGCTGGCGCTCAACGCGACCATCGAAGCAGCGCGCGCCGGCGAGGCGGGCAAGGGATTCGCCGTGGTGGCGGGGGAGGTCAAGTCGCTGGCCGGGCAGACCGCGCGCGCCACCGGCGATATCGCCGCCCAGATCGACCAGCTCCGTGCCGCCGTGAATGGCAGCGTCGATGCCATCCAGTCGGTCATACGGGTCATCGAGGAGATCGATGAAGCGGCCACCGCCACCGCCGCAGCGGTCGAGGAACAAGCCGCCGCCAACGGCGAGATCGGCCGCAGCGCGTCCAACAGCGCAGATGCGGCCATGCAGGTCTCCGCCAACGTCCTGCAGATCCGCCATCAGGCCGACGACATCACCGACGTTGCCGGCGATGTGGAGCGCCGCATGGCCGACACGCGCCGGGCGGTGAGCGATCTGAAGCGCCGGCTGGTCATCGCGTTGCGCCAGTCGGTGGCGGGTGACCGCCGCACCTCCGACCGCATCCCCTGCGAGGAGCCGGTAACCCTGACCATTGCCGGCCAGCGTTTCGCCACCACCATGCTCGACCTTTCGCTGCAAGGGCTGCTGGTGGATCCGAAGGGACTGCCGGAGTTGCGTGAGCGCGACTCTGTTGGCGTCGTGCTGCGGGATGTCGGCGAGGTTGCGGCCTTCGTTGCGGGAACCAGCGACCTAGGCTTGCATCTGGCGTTGGACGAATTGGATGATCCACGCATGCAGAAGTTGGACGTCGTTTACCGCCGCTTGATCGAGTCCGACGGGCCCTTCATCAAGGCGGCGCAGGAGAACGCCGCCAACATCGCCCGCGAGTTCGAGGAATCTCTTTCGCGAGGCGAAATCACCGAGGAGGCGCTGTTCTCGACTCGCTTGACGCCGATCCCCGGCAGCGATCCCGAGCAACACATGGCACCCTTCCTGGCGCTGACCGACCGGCTGTTCCCGCCCATCCAGGAGCCGGTGCTGCGCATGGATGCGCGCGTGGTGTTCTGCGCCGCGGTCAATCTGATCGGCTTTCTGCCGACCCACAACAGTGCCTATTCACAGCCGCAGCGGCCGGGCCAACGCGACTGGAACACCGCGAACAGCCGCAACCGCCGCGTCTTCGCCGACCGCGCCGGCCTCGCCGCCGCCCGCAACACCCGCCCCTTCCTGTTGCAGGCCTACCGGCGCGACATGGGCGGCGGGCAGATGGTGCGGTTGAAGGAGGTCGACGCACCGATCATCGTGCGCGGCCGGCACTGGGGCTCCTTGCGGCTTGCCTACAAGGCATGATCCGGAAGGGGGTTGCGGTTCCGGCCCGGCTTCCCACATGGTCGGGCAAGCGAGGACGACCTCCCCCTCTATAGGGACACCGGCGTCGGGACGGCCCGATATTTGCATCGGATCCGACCATGCGCACCACCACGGATCGCATCCGCCAAGCCATTCTCTTCGAGATTGTCGGGCTGCTGCTCATCACGCCGCTCGGGGCCTGGACATTCGGGCACCCCATGAACGATATTGGCGTTATCGCCGTCGGCGGTGCGACTATTGCCACCGTTTGGAACTACCTGTTCAACCTCGGCTTCGATCACGCGCTGAGGCGGCTGAACGGCGACACCTGCAAGTCGATCGGAGCACGCATTATCCACGCCCTGCTGTTCGAGCTGGGACTGTTGGCTGTGCTCATGCCCTTCATCGCGTGGTATTTGGGGGTCGGCCTGCTTGAAGCTTTCCTCATGGATGTGTCCTTCGCCTTGTTTTATGTGGGCTACGCCTTCCTGTTCACATGGTTCTATGATCGGATGTTCCCGGCACCCCCGTCGCGGGGGGCCGGGCCGGTTGACCGCGAACATGGCCGCGATCCGAGACCGATGGCCGACTTGTGATGTTCACCGCAACCGCTAAGGTGTCGGCGCATCGCACGGAGGGGGCGTCGTGAGCAGCGGACTGATCGCACTGATCGATGACGTGGTCGGCATCGCCAAGGTGGCCGCCGCGTCGGTGGACGACGTGGCGGCGCAGGCGTCGCGGGCGGGGCTCAAGGCCGCTGGAGTGGTGGTGGACGACGCGGCGGTCACGCCGCGCTACGTGGTCGGGTTCGCGGCGTCGCGCGAACTGCCGATCGTTGCCAGGATCACCATCGGCTCGTTGAGGAACAAACTGCTGTATCTGCTGCCGGCGGCTCTTCTGCTCACCCTGGTGGCGCCCTGGGCGATCACGCCATTGCTGATGCTGGGCGGCGCCTATCTCTGTTACGAGGGGGCGGAGAAGGCGGTCGAGGCGCTCTGGCCGCACGCCGAGCATCACGGCCCTGGCGGGACCTCGCCCGGAGCCGTGACCGATCCGAAAGTGCTGGAGGACGAGAAGGTGCGGGGTGCCATCAACACCGACCTGATCCTGTCGGCGGAAATCATGGCGATCACCCTGTCCTCCGTCGCCGCCGAGACTTCCTCCTTCTGGATGCAGGCGCTGATCTTGGCCGTGGTTGGCATCGGGATCACGCTGGCCGTCTACGGAACGGTGGCGCTGGTGGTGAAGGCGGACGACGCTGGCCTGTCGCTGGCGGGCAATGAGCGGCCGGCCGCAACCTTTCTGGGGCTGCGTCGCGTCGGGTCCGGGGAGCCCGGCGCCGCCGACCGCGCCCTGCGCCCGGTGACCCGGATCGTCGGCCGCGGGCTGGTGAAGGGAATGCCGCTCTTCCTGAAGGCACTGTCCGTGGTGGGCACCGCGGCCATGCTGTGGGTCGGCGGCGGCATCATCGTCCACGGATTGGAGGTCTTCGGATTCACTACCCTCGGCCACGCCATTCACGACGCCGGCGCGGCGGCGGGGCGCGCAGCCCCTGCCGTCGGCGGAGCGTTGGAATGGCTGGTGTCGGCAGCCCTGTCAGGTCTGGTCGGACTGGCTGTCGGGGCGGTCCTGATCCCGCTGGTTCACCGCCTCGCCATCCCGGCCTGGAATGCCATACGGGGGTGATCACTGGCGCGCGGCCTGCTACGGCATGCCGCCGCCCGCTGGCCCAACGGATTCTGACGCCAGCGCACGTCGCGCCGCGGCGGCTTCGGCGGCCGCCCAGCGGTCGTTGGCATCATGGCGGAGAAGACGATCAGCGAGAGACGCCCACACCATGGCGGCGGAGCGTCGCTCCTGTCGGAGCCGGGCCGCCTCCCGCAGTGTCTCCGGAGTCTCGGATTGACCGGTCAGCGGTCTCAGCAGCGCGTCGCGCTCGTCCACAGCTTTGGCTGAGCGGGCGATACGGGAACGGGCCAAGCTGGCTGATGGCGCTGCAGCGAGCCGGACCGGGGCGAGGTGTGGGTTCGCCGCGGTGGGGTCAGGCTCCAGTCCGTAGCCGGCGCGCAGTGTCTCCACGGTAACGGCACTGCTGGTGTGCAACTCCAATCCCGGCAGGTTAAGACGCAGCGTCCTCCCGCTCAATAGCGCCAACATGGAGCCAGGCAGGCAGGGCAGGCCGTCGACGAAGGCGGCGACCTTGTCGAGGTCCAACTGTTCGGCGTCGAGATCCGGATCCAAGCCCGACAGGCGGACGGACGCATCGAAACGCGCTACGGCGTCGGCCAAGCGCGCAGGGGTGAAGTCATCCGGCGCCATGGTCGTGCGTCCGACCTCAAGCGATATCCGCGTCTTGCGGATCAATTCGTCAGCATCCATGGTCCCTCCTCCCGGCTGGCAAGCCGACGTCGCGTTGGCGAGACCAATGCCAGTCAACAACATGGCCAGGAAAAGGCGCCGCGTCATCCGCGTTCAGGCGGCGCCGATCGCGCGACGGCGGCGTACTGGAGCGACACAGCCCGGAAATGCGCAAGGAAGGCGGCAAGATCAGCGGCATCGCGGACGGACAGCACGCATGGCTCCAACCACGCGACGAAGCCGGGGTTGTTCGGTTGGCCCAGCAGATTCTGAACGAGATCCAATGCCTCTGACGCCACCGCGGGAAGTTCGGCTGCGGCGCGGTCTCCGTAGTAGGGCAGGATCTGCTGGAAGGCTTCCAGCGTGGTCTGCACCTCCTGCACGGCAACGCGGGAGGCAAGCAACTGTTCGGCCGCTGCCGTCGCCCACCAGCCGTGGATCTCCAGGAATGCATGGCCGGCGTGGTCGCGCCATCCGCGGGCCAAGTAAAGCGCCGGCACCGCCTTGCGCAGCGCGTCGCGGGTGGATGGGATGGAATCCGGGCTCATGCGCGTCTCAGCAGGGTGGTTTCATGGGATCGGTTGGTACGGATTTGGGCACCTCGACGGCGGTCACCTGATTGGACCCGGCGAGATTGATCGTGCCGTTCTTTAGGTCGGACTCGCTGCGCTGAACAGTCTTGCCGGACCAGGGATCGTGGATGGTGTAGGTATTGGGCGGGCCGGGGTCGGAGCCGGTGACGACGACGTAATGGGTGTACTGCCCCGGCCCGTTGCCGATCACGATCGGCACTGGGGCGCCGGTCTTCAGCCCGTCGTCGATGAGGGTCACCGGATTGGCGGGGTTCTTGGTCGTGCTGTACTGCACGCCTGTGGTGCCGGACTGGTTGTTCAGCAGGTCGTCGGCCCAGCGACCGCCGCCGCCGGCTTGGCCGCGACCGACGGCCACGCCCGTGTGTTTGCCGGCGGTGGGACCGGAATACTCACTCGTCAGCATGTCCTTCTGCTGCTGCGCGAGTGTGGGGTTTTCCTTGGTGGCGTCGATGTCGTCGACCTTGCCGAAGTTCGGATTCTCCTCGTGCACCTGGAGGGCATAGACCGGATCCATCTGACCGCGCACGGCCTGCACGGTGGTGGCATTGCACGAGTGGTGCCATTGTTGCTGTACGCCGGTGCCGGTGCTGCTGCCCGTCAGGCTCAGGTTATCCCGCATCCATTGCGGGGACTTGCCCTGGATCTTCTTGCCGAAGGCGGCGCACTCGGCGGGAGTGTGGCAGGCTGCGAAGGCCTTCCAGATGTAGGCGCGCTCCTCGTCCGACTTGGCTGTCGCGAGTGCGTCGTCGAGCGTCTTCCGGTCCTCGGGGGTGAGGCCGTCGTACTTGCGCCGGGCGCGCTCGGCCGCCGCTTGGTTCAGAATTTTCGGATACTTCTTCGCCGCCGCAAAGGGGCATTCCTGCACCGGCGCGCCGGCTGGATGGCAGGGGTCGAAACTTTTTTCCGCGTCATCCCCCGCCGCGCTCATTGCCGAATAGAGCGCTGCAGCGGCAACCGCCACAAGCGCGATGCCGAGAATCAGCAGCGGAAGCATCGCCGGTCCTCCTACCGTTGCGGCGGTAGCGGCACCCACGGGCGCCCGGATTGCGACGTGGCAGCCAGCGCCAGCGCATAGACCCGCCTCAGCCTGGATGGCGGATCACCCAGGATGCGGCTGTGCAACGTGGCACCGGCCCAGGGAAGCGTGGAGTCCTCGTCGAAGCCTGGACCGAAGGCGAAGCTCAGGCAGGTGAAGAGGAACAGGTCGTATTCGCTGACAAAGCCATAGCCGCGGCCCTTGGCGATCGCGGTTTCTACGGCAGTACGCGTGCCGGCGGAGCCAAGTTTCCCGGCGTGCTCGCGAAACCGAGTGGAGATCGCGCGGACGACGCGGTCCACATAGCTCCGCTCCGCATTACCCTTCATCCGGTCGAACTGTTCGAAAGTGACCCTGATCATGGCAAGCTATGCGGCCGTGGATGCCCCATCCGGCAGTGTACCCGCCTTGCCCGACTGGACCAAGAGCTCGGCGGTCAAGGGCATGGGGTAAATGACGTAGGCCAGGGGGGCATGTTTGACGTAGAGACGGGTTGAATGGGCCGAGCTAGAGTCACGTCATAAGGCTTCGGTCGTGGTCGGGGAGTGCGACACTCCCCTAAGGCGGCCGGACCGCCACGCACGGTCTTCGCGCCATCATCCGCAAAGGAACCCGGATCATCCAAGGTCCGGGGGTGTGGGCACTTGTGCGAGGGACAGGCAAGTCACGGCGGGACCACCGAGAGAGGAAGGACTTGGAGATGAAGGCGTCTTACACGATGGGGGCCGTAGCCGGCCTCGCGATCTACGCGGCCAGCGGTATGGCCGTGCCAGCGCTTGCGCAGGACACGATCAAGGTGGGCATCCTTCATTCGCTGTCTGGCACGATGGCGATCAGCGAGACGACCCTGAAGGACGTCATGCTGATGCTCGTGGAAGAGCAGAACAAAAAGGGGGGCGTTCTCGGCAAGAAGCTGGAAGCCGTCGTCGTCGATCCGGCTTCCAACTGGCCGCTGTTCGCCGAGAAGGCGCGAGAGCTGCTGACCAAGGACAAGGTCGCGGCGGTGTTCGGCTGCTGGACCTCGGTGAGCCGCAAGTCGGTGCTGCCGGTGTTCGAGGAGCTGAACGGCCTGCTGTTCTACCCCGTGCAGTACGAGGGCGAAGAGTCCTCGCGCAACGTCTTCTACACCGGTGCGGCCCCGAACCAGCAGGCCATCCCGGCGGTGGACTACCTCGCCGAGAAGGAGAAGGTGCAGCGCTGGGTGCTGGCCGGCACCGACTACGTCTACCCGCGCACGACCAACAAGATACTGGAAGCCTACCTGAAATCCAAGGGCGTCAAGTCCGAGGACATCCTGATCAACTACACCCCGTTCGGGCATGCCGACTGGCAGTCGATCGTCGCCGACATCAAGAAGTTCGGTTCGGCCGGCAAGAAGACAGCGGTAGTGTCGACGATCAACGGCGACGCTAACGTGCCGTTCTACAAGGAACTGGGCAACCAGGGCATCAAGGCGACCGATATCCCGGTGGTGGCCTTCTCGGTCGGCGAGGAGGAGCTGGCCGGCATCGATACCAAGCCGCTGATCGGGCATCTGGCAGCTTGGAACTACTTCCAGTCCGTGAGTACGCCGGAGAACGAGGATTTCATCAAGAAGTGGCAGGCATTCACCAAGAACCCGAAGCGCGTGACCAACGACCCGATGGAAGCCCACGTGATCGGCTTCAACATGTGGGTCAAGGCGGTCGAGAAGGCCGGCACCACGGCCCCCGACGCGGTGATCGACAGCATCATCGGCGTGTCCGTGCCGAACCTGTCCGGCGGCTACTCGGCGATGATGCCGAACCACCACATCACCAAGCCTGTGCTGATCGGCGAGGTGCAGGACAATGGCCAGTTTGACATCGTCTCCAAGACGCCGGGCCTGGTGGTCGGTGACGAATGGTCCGACTACCTGCCGGACAGCAAGGACCTGATCTCCGATTGGCGGGCGCCGATGTCCTGTGGCAACTTCAACGTGAAGACCGGCAAGTGCGGCGGCAAGGGGACGTGAGGTAGCGAGGTCCTCGCACCGGGCTTCCACTCCGACCCTCCCCACTTCGCGGGGGAGGGTCGGAGTGGGGGCCCAACTCAGGAACTCAGGGTAGGACAGAGGCCCCCATGCGCTGCACGATCCGACGGCTGCTGATCGCGGCCGCCCTCCTCATCGCCGCGCTGCCGCCGCTCGCCGCCTATGCGGCCGACCTGCCGGCGCTGGTGCGCGGGCTTGGGGTGAGCAATTATGACGAACTTGACAAGGCCATCGCCAAGCTGGCCGAGACCGGCGACCCGGCGGTCGCCCCGGTGCTGGAGGCGCTGCAGGCCGGCGATCTGAACCTGCGCAAGTCCGACGGCGCCGTCGTTGTCGCCAAGCGCGCCGGCAGCGGCTGGGACCTGTTCGACCCGCTGACCGGCGCCGCCCTGGGGCCGGCCGAGCGCAGCGCGGTCGAGCGCATCCGCATCAACAACGCGCTGCGGCGTAGCCTTGGAGCGGCGCTTGGCGCGCTGACGCTGATGAGCCCGGATCCGGCCGTCCGTCGTTCTGCCGCTGAGGCGGTGTTCAAGAGCCGCGACCCGGCGGGCATCGAGATCCTGGACCGCGCCATCGCCAAGGAGACGGATGCCGGCATCCGCACCGCCATGCAGCGCGCGCGCGCCGCCGCCGTGCTGAACACCGATGCGCCGGAAGCCGAGAAGCTGGCCGCCATCGAGATCATCGCCGCGCGCGGCGACCGCGACGGTTTGGGGCTTTTGAACACGGTCGTCAATGCGACCGCTCCGGATGCGGTGAAGGCCGCGGCGCGCGAGGCGATCGGGGCCATCGAGCACCGGCTGGCGCTGTGGGCCGCCGCGCAGAACCTGTGGTACGGGCTGTCGCTGGGCTCGGTCCTGCTCCTGGCCGCCATCGGGCTGGCCGTCACCTTCGGCGTAATGGGCGTCATCAACATGGCGCATGGCGAGATGGTGATGATCGGCGCCTACTCGACCTTCATGGTGCAGGAGATGTTCCGCGCCTACGCGCCGGGTCTGTTCGACCTGTCCATCCTGGTGGCGCTGCCGGTGGCCTTCGTGGTGGCCGGCGGCATCGGCATCATCATCGAGCGCGGCATCATCCGCTGGCTGTACGGACGCCCCCTCGAAACACTGCTGGCGACCTGGGGCCTGTCGCTCATGCTGCAGCAGGCCGTGCGCTCGCTGTTCGGGCCGTCGAACCGGGAGGTTGGCGCGCCGTCCTGGATGTCCGGTGCCTTCGAGTTGGGCGGGTTGACCATCACCTACGGGCGGCTGTGGATCGTGGTGTTCGCCTTCGCGGTGTTCGCCGCCCTTCTGGTCGCCTTGCGACGCACCTCCTTCGGTCTGCAGATCCGCGCCGTGACGCAGAACCGCCGCATGGCGTCGGCCATGGGCATCCGCACCCCGCAGGTGGACGCCCTGACCTTCGGGCTCGGCTCCGGCATCGCCGGGCTGGCCGGGGTGGCGCTGAGCCAGATCGACAACGTCAGCCCGAACCTGGGACAGGGCTACATCATCGACAGCTTCATGGTGGTGGTGTTCGGCGGGGTGGGGAACCTGTGGGGCACGCTGGTGGGTGCGTTGACGCTCGGCACCATCAACAAGTTCCTGGAGCCGTACGCGGGTGCCGTGCTCGGCAAGATCCTGGTGCTGATCTTCATTATCCTGTTCATCCAGCGGCGTCCGCGCGGCCTGTTCGCGCTGCGTGGCCGGGCTGTGGAGGCCTGATCCGATGCTGACCCGCTTCCTGCTCGCCGGACTGGACACCAAGGCCTGGGTCCTGCTCTCCGTGCTCGCCGTGCTGGCCGTGGCCGTGCCGTTCATGGCGCTGGCGGTGCCCCCGACTTCGCCCTGGTCGCTGTCGATGCTGACCGTGACGCTGTTGGGAAAGTATTTCTGCTACGCCCTGCTGGCGTTGTCGCTCGATTTGGTGTGGGGCTATTGCGGCATCCTGTCGCTTGGGCACGGCGCATTCTTCGCGCTGGGCGGCTACGCGATGGGCATGTACCTGATGCGCCAAATCGGCAGCCGCGGCGTGTACGGGAACGCGGAGCTGCCAGATTTCATGGTGTTTCTCAACTGGAAGGAACTGCCCTGGTACTGGCACGGCTTCGACATGTTCCCCTTCGCGGCGCTTATGGTGGTGCTGATTCCGGGAGTGCTGGCCTTCGCCTTCGGCTGGTTCGCCTTCCGCAGCCGGGTGACGGGCGTGTACCTGTCGATCATCACCCAGGCCATGACCTTCGCGCTGTTGCTCGCCTTCTTCCGAAATGACATGGGATTCGGCGGCAACAACGGCCTGACCGACTTCAAGGAGATCCTCGGCTACGATATCCAGGCGCCGGCCACCCGCGCCGGGCTGTTCGTGGCGACGGTGGTGGCGCTGGCCATCGGCTACATCCTGGCGTCGGCGGTGGTGTCGTCCAAGTATGGCAAGGTGCTGGTCGCGGTGCGCGATGCGGAGAGCCGCGTGCGCTTCCTTGGTTACGATGTCGAGAAAGTGAAGTTGTTCGCCTGGACCCTGTCGGCCTGCATGGCCGGTGTGGCGGGTGCGCTCTACGTGCCGCAAGTCGGCATCATCAACCCCAGCGAATTCAGCCCCGCCGCCAGCATCGAGGCGGTGATCTGGGTGGCGGTCGGCGGCCGGGGCACGCTGGCAGGCGCCGTGCTGGGTGCGGTGATCGTCAATTACGGCAAGACCTGGTTCACCGGTGTGCTGCCGGAAGTGTGGCTGTTCGCCCTGGGCGGGTTGTTCGTGCTGGTCACTCTGTTCCTGCCCAAGGGCATCCTGGGTCTGGCTGGCGACTTGCGCCAGCGCCTCGCCGCCCGCCGCAGCCGCGCCGCCGCCGGTTCCAACGCCGCCAAGGAGGCGACCGCGCCATGACCGACCCGCTGCTCTACCTCGACGGCGTCTCCGTCAGTTTCGACGGGTTCAAGGCGCTCAACAATCTCTCCCTGATGATCGATCCAGGTGAGCTGCGGGCCATCATCGGCCCCAACGGTGCCGGCAAGACGACCATGATGGATGTGATCACCGGCAAGACGCGGCCCGACCACGGCACCGTCATGTTCGAGGGCAACACCGACCTGACGAAGCTGAAGGAATCGACGATCGCCAATCTCGGCATCGGCCGCAAGTTCCAGCGCCCGACGGTCTTCGAGCACCACACCGTCTTGGACAATCTGGAGCTGGCCCTGAAGAACCCGCGCGGGGTGTTCAGCGGCCTGTTCTACAAGGTGTCGGAAGAGGACCGGAAGCGCATCGAGGAGTTGCTGGACATCACCAAGCTGTCGCCCAAGCGCGACGTCGTCGCCGGCGGTCTGGCGCATGGCGAGAAGCAGTGGCTGGAGATCGGCATGCTGCTGGCTCAGGACCCCAAGCTGCTGCTGGTGGACGAGCCGGTGGCCGGCATGACCGACGCCGAGACCGAGCAGACCGCGCATCTGCTGCGCGCCATCTCAGGCAAGCATTCGGTCATCGTGGTCGAACACGACATGGTGTTCGTGCGCGAACTGGGGGTGAAGGTCACGGTCCTTCACGAGGGTTCGATGCTGGCGGAGGGCTCGCTGGATACGGTGAGCGCCAACCAGCAGGTCATCGACGTCTATCTGGGGCGCTGACGATGCTGGACGTGAGTGGAATCGACCTCCATTACGGGGCGGCGCAGGCGCTGCGCAAGGTATCCATGACCGCGGAGCCGGGCAAGGTGACCTGCGTCCTCGGCCGCAACGGCGTGGGCAAGACCAGCCTTCTCAAGGCGATCATGGGCCTGCACCCGACCAGCGGCGGCGCGGTCACCTGGGAAGGGACGCCGGTGACCAAACTGCCGCCCTACGAGCGGGCACGGCGCGGTATGGCCATCGTGCCGCAGGGGCGCGAGGTGTTCCCGCTGATGAGCGTGCGGGAAAATCTACAGACCGGCTTCGCCCCCATCCCGCGCAGCGCGCGCACCGTGCCGGATGAGGTGTTCGAGCTGTTCCCGGTGCTGAAGAGCATGCTGGACCGGCGTGGCGGCGACTTGTCGGGCGGTCAGCAGCAGCAGCTCGCTATTGGGCGGGCGTTGGTGACCCGACCGCGGCTGCTCGTTCTGGACGAGCCGACCGAGGGTATCCAGCCCAGCATCATCAAGGACATCGGGAGGGCGATTGGCTACCTGCGCGACAAGGGCACCATGGCGATCGTGCTGGTCGAGCAGTATTTCGAGTTCGCCCGGGACCTAGCCGACCAATTCGTGGTGATGGAGCGCGGTGAGGTGATGATGGCCGGGGCCAAGGCGGATCTGGAGGAGGGCGAGGTCCGCAAGTTCCTGACGGTGTGACGGAACGCGTCCGCCAGGCGCCGGCCCTTGCCATTCCCATGACTTCCATCGACAGTGGCGTCATCCGGAACCAGTTGCGGCGGCGCAGCAAGACAGGCTGCGCCGGACAGGCGGGGATGAGTGCCAGGCAGAGGATCGTCCGCGAGCGGCGCCAGTACAACCAGCTGGCCGCGGACCAGACGCTCGAGGATTTCGCGCTGCGCTACACCGCGGAGCGGGCGCGCACCTGGTCGCCGTGGCGGGTGGCGAACACCGCGCTGGGCGCCATTTCCTTCCTGGCCTGCGAAGCGATCGGTGCCGCGATCACGCTGACCTACGGCTTCACCAACGCCATGGCGGCGATCCTGGCGGTGGGGCTGCTGAACATCATCGTCGGGCTGCCGATCACCTACCACGCCACGCGTGCGGGGGTGGACATCGATCTGCTGACCCGCGGTGCCGGATTCGGCTATCTGGGCTCCACCATCACGTCGCTGGTCTACGCCACCTTCACCTTCATCCTGTTCGCCATCGAGGCGAGCATCATGTCGGCCGGGCTGGTGCTGCTGCTGGGGATACCGGAATCGCTGGCGCATGTGATCAGCGCCCTGTCGGTGATCCCCATCGCGATCTACGGCATGCGGGTGATCAGCCGCATGCAGGTGCTGACGCAGCCGGTGTGGCTGGTGCTCCAGTGCCTGCCGTTCCTGTATGTGGCGCTGCTCGACCGCGCGGCCCTGCAGGGCTGGCTGGGTTTCACCGGAACGCAAGGCGACCCGGACGGGTCGCTGGGGCTGCTGCCCTTCGGCATGGCGTGCTCCATGCTGCTGTCGCTGCTTCCGCAGATTGGCGAGCAGGTGGACTATCTGCGTTTCCTGCCCGACCGCAAGCGGACGGGGCGGGCGAGCTGGTGGACGGCGATGCTGGTGGGCGGGCCGGGCTGGGTGCTGATGGGCAGCGCCAAGCTGGTGATCGGCTCGCTGCTCGCCTATCTGGCGATCCAGCAGGGGATGCCGGCCGCAGCCGCGGTGCAGCCGACCGACCTCTACCATTTCAGCTTCCGCGACCTGACCGGTTCGGCGTGGCTGGCGCTGGTGCTGGCCGGGGTGTTCGTCATCGTCTGCCAACTCAAGATCAACGTCACCAACGCCTATGCGGGGTCGCTGGCGTGGTCTAACTTCTTCTCGCGGCTGACCCACAGCCATCCGGGACGGGTGGTTTGGCTTGTGTTCAACGTCCTGGTGGCGCTGATGCTGATGCAGGTCGGCATCCTCGGCGTGATCGAGAGCATCCTGGCGCTTTATGCCAATGTGGCGGTGGGCTGGCTCGGTGCCGTTGCCGCGGACCTCAGCATCAACAAGCCGCTGAAGCTGGCGCCGCGTGGCATCGAGTTCAAGCGTGCCTATCTCTACGACATCAACCCCGTCGGAACCGGCGCCATGGCGCTGTCGGTGCTGTGCTCCACCGCCGCCTTCTTCGGTGTGGCGGGGCCGGTCGTCCAGGCGCTTTCGCCCTTTGTCGGGCTGGTGGTCGCCTACGCCGCGGCCCCGGCAATCGCGTGGTGGACCGGCGGCCGCTACTATCTGGCCCGCAATCCCGACGACCTGCCGACCCAGGCGACGGAGGTCCGCTGCTCGATCTGTGAGAATGTGTTCGAGCGCCGGGACATGGCGTGGTGCCCGGCCTACGACGCGCCCATCTGCTCGCTCTGTTGCACGCTGGACGCTCGCTGTCACGACGGCTGCAAGACCGAAAGCCGTTTTTCCGACCAGATCACCCGTGGCCTGCAACGGCTCCTGCCCCGCCGCTTCGCACCGGAGGTGCACAGCCGCACCGGCCACTTCATCGGCGTGATGGCGCTGTTCACGCTGGTGCTCGGCGGGCTGCTGACGGTCATCGACTTCCATTTCGTGACGGCGCCGGAGACTGCCCATGGCGCCGTGCGGGCGGCTCTGCTCGCTGTGTTCTTTTGTCTGGTCATACTGGCCGGGGTGGCGGCGTGGCTGCTGGTGCTGGCGCAGGACAGCCGCCGCAAGGCGGAGGAGGAGACGGCGCGCCAGACCGGCATGCTGATGGAGGAGATCGCCGCCCATGAGCGCACCGATGCCGCGCTGCAGAAGGCCAAGGAGGCGGCGGAGAGCGCCAACGCCGCCAAGAGCCGCTACATCATCGGCCTCAGCCATGAAATCCGCGCGCCACTGAACGCCATTTCCGGCTACGCGCAGCTTATGGAACACGGCTCGGCCGAGCGCCCTGAGGATGCGGTGAAGGTGATCCGCCGCAGTGCCGACCACCTGTCGAACCTGATCGACGGCCTGCTCGACATCTCCAAGATCGAGTCGGGGGTGCGCCGGCTGAATCGGGAGAAGGTGCGGCTCGGTGATTTCCTGGACCAGCTTGTCGACATGTTCCGCATCCAAGCGGCCAACAAGGGGCTGGAGTTCCGCTACGCCCGTGCTGCCAACCTGCCGCCTTACGTCAACACCGACGCCAAGATCCTGCGGCAGATACTCATCAACCTGCTGTCCAACGCGGTGAAGTATACCGAGACGGGACATGTTTCCTTCACTGTGCGCTACCGCAGTCAGGTGGCGGAGTTCGAGGTGGCCGACACCGGCATCGGCATTCCCGAGGAGGACCGGGAGCGGGTGTTCGAGGCGTTCGAGCGGGGCAAGGGAGCTGTGCTCAAGGGCATCTCCGGAACGGGTCTCGGGCTCACCTTCACCCGGCTGCTGACCCGCATCATGGGCGGTGACATCTCCGTGGACAGCGAGGCGAGCCGGGGCAGCATCTTCCGCGTGCGGCTGCTGCTATCGGAGGCGCTGCACACCGGCGACGAGCCGCAGGAGCACGGCCGGGTCACCGGCTACGCCGGGCCGCGGATCAAGCTGTTGCTGGCGGACGACAACCCCGTGCACGTTGCGTTGATGACCGACATCCTGCGGCCGCTGGGCTTCCTGCTCACCGCCGTGTCGGACGGCGAGGCGTGCCTGAAGGCGGCGGAGGAGATCCGGCCGGAACTGGTGATCCTCGACATCTCCATGCCCGGCGAGAGCGGGTGGGACGTGGCCGCTGCCATCCGCGCCCGATTCGGCGATGCCGTGCGGATCCTGATGGTGTCGGCCAACGCGTACGAGCAGCAGGGGCCGGCTGGTGGAATAGCACCGCATGACGCCTTCCTCGCCAAACCGATCGAGCTGCGGGCCTTGTTGGACCGAATCGAATCGCTGATGGGGTTGGAATGGCTGCGCGAAGCCGGGCGCTTGGCAGTCGCCGCGGAACCCGTGCCGTCACCGCCCGCAACGGCCGACGGCGTTCCGCCGGGTATGGCCCATCATCTCGACGATCTGCGCCAGCTCGGCCGCATCGGCTACGTGCGCGGCATCGAGGCGCGGCTTGTGGAGGTGGAGGCGGAGGATCCGGCGAATGCCGCCTTTGTCGCGCGATTGCGTGAATTGCTGCGCGCCTTCAACATGAAAGGCTATATGAAGCTTCTGGACATCTCTCGGGGTGACGGGCCCTGACCGATTGGCGCTGGCCGGTCGGAGTTGACCGGTTGGTGCCGATACGGGGGGCGGTGGATGAAGCGGCGCGACATGATCCTGGTGGTCGATGACACCCCGGAGACGCTGGGCTTCCTCACCGAGACGATCGAGAAAGCGGAGCTGACCGTGCTGGTGGCGACCGATGGTGAAAGCGCGCTCGATCTCCTCAACCAGATCACGCCGGATCTGATCCTGATGGACGCGATGATGCCGGGCATGGACGGGTTCGAGACCTGCCGGCGGGTGAAGCAGCAGCCTCATCTTTCGCATCTGCCTGTCATCTTCATGACCGGGCTGGCGGAGACCGAGCATGTGGTCCAGGGGCTGGAGGCCGGCGGCGTCGATTACGTGACCAAGCCCATCGCCGTCAACGAGCTGATCGCCCGCATCCGCGTGCATCTGGCCAACGCCCGCGTCGCTTATGGTGCGCGGGTGGCGCTCGACGCCACTGGCCGCTTCCTGCTGGCCGCGACGGATCGGGGGCGGGTGATGTGGTGCACGCCACAGGCCGAACGGCTGTTGGGTGTCTTGGCCCATGGCGGCGGCGAGGCCGATTCTAAAGTGCTAGCGGAGGGGCTGGTAAGGCTGCGCCGCAACCCCGATCCGGCTTCCCCCGCCTTCACCCTGGAGGTGGGAGAGGACGACGACCGCCATCGCCTTGAATTCACCTATCTCAGCCCCGGCAAGGCGGGTGAGTATCTGTACCGGCTGAGCGAACCTACAACTGGTCAGGACGAGGCCATCCTGAAGCAGGCATTTGCGCTTACGGCGCGGGAGGCGGACGTGCTGCTGTGGATCGCCCGCGGCAAGTCGAACCGGGAGATCAGCACCATCCTGGGCATCAGCCCGCGCACTGTGAACAAGCACCTGGAACAGGTCTTCGCCAAACTGGGCGTGGGAAACCGCGCGTCCGCCACGGCACTGGCCACGCGGGCACTGTCGGCGCGCGGCGGGTAAAGCACGTCAGAGGACGACGTCAGTGCATGGTGCCCGGGGTGCTGGCCGATGCGTCATCCTCAGCTGGGCGAAGAGTGCCGTTTTCCTCGGCAGCGTCCAACATAGCTTCTGCTTGTCGGCGGACCTGTGCGGCGCGGCTGCGGGCATCGGCATCGTTGGACGTTGCCTCAACGAAACCCGCTGCCCGCTCGGCGAGGTCCAGCGTCTCGACGACCTCTTCCATCGTGTCTTCCAGCGCCTCCACATCGACGCAGCGGGTGCGATCGGCCTTTTCCTCGTCGGTCCCCTTCGCATCGGTCATGTCGCTCTCCTCGTGACGGGCACCCTTTCCGGGTCGGGTCAACGGTCGGGCAACAGGCGGCGGGCGCATGCGTTCCCACCTGGAGCTTTCTCAGGCGAAGGCGTACGCGTCCATGGCGAGCACCCCGTACGTGTGGCTCCGATGGACCGGTACACCGCTCAGTCCGTTGGAGCCGGCTCCGAGAGCCACGAACAGCGGCAGCAGATGCTCGTCGGTCGGATGGTTGCGGACGGCGTGCGGAGCCAGCCGGCGGTAGTCGAGCAGATCGTCCGTACGCCCTTCTGCGACCGCATCGGCGATCCAGTCGGCAAAATCGGTCACCCAATCCGGCGAGCCGGCATCCGAGCGGCGGCCGAAGAATTCGCGCAGATTGTGGGTGATGGCGCCGGTGGCGAGGATCAGCACCCCCTCGTCACGCAGTGGCCGCAGCGCTTGTCCGACCCGCCAATGATGCTCTGGTCCCAGATGCGGCTGAATGGAAAGCTGCGTTACCGGGATATCAGCCTCGGGGTAGAGCAGCATGAGCGGCACCCAAGCCCCATGATCGAGCCCACGACCGGGGTCCGTACCCGCGGGGATGCCGGCCGTGGTCAGCAGCCCCGCCGCCCTGCCCGCCACCTCCGGCGCCCCCGGTGCGGGGTAGCGCATGGCATAGAGTTCGCGCGCGAAGCCGCCGAAGTCGTGGATCGTGTCCGGACGGACCGCGGTGGAGACAAGCGGTGCCGGCGTTTCCCAATGGGCCGACACCACCAGCACTGCCTTGGGCCTGCGGAGTTGCGCACTGTAGCCTTTCAGGAAGCGGTGCGCCGCCCCGTCCTCGATCACCAGCATCGGCGAGCCGTGGGAAACGAACACCGCCGGCAGAGACCCGTCCATCGCTTGAACCCTCCCGTTATGGAGCGGTCGGGATCACCGCTCCACGAAAGCCTTCTCGATCACGTAATGGCCGGGCGTGTTGTGGCTGCCCTCGTCGAACCCGCGGGCCTCCAGAAGCGCCACGGTATCGGCCAGCATGGCCGGGCTGCCACACAGCATGACCCGGTCGTTCTCGCGATCCAGGGCCGGCAGGCCGATGTCCCGGCACAGCTTGCCCGACTCGAGCAGATCGGTGATGCGGCCCTGGTTATCGAACGCCTCGCGCGTCACTGTGGGGTAGTAGATCAGCTTCTCCCGGACCAGATCGCCGAAGAACTCGTTGTCGCGCAGCGAGCCGGTGATCTCCTCCCGGTAGGCCAGCTCCGACACGAAGCGGCAGCCGTGAACAAGGACGATCTTCTCGTACCGGTCGTAGACGTCGGGGTCCTTGATGATGCTCATGAAAGGAGCCAAGCCGGTACCGGTCCCGAGCAGATACAGATGCTTGCCGGGTATCAGGTTGTCCGCCAGCAAGGTGCCGGTCGGTTTGCGGCCGACGATGATCTCGTCGCCTTCCTTGATATGCTGCAGGCGAGACGTCAGCGGACCATCCGGCACCTTGATGCTGAGGAACTCCAACTGCTCTTCATAGTTGGCGCTAACCATGCTGTAGGCGCGCAGCAAGGGACGGCCGTTCACCTCCAGCCCGATCATCGCGAACTGGCCGTTCGTGAAGCGGAACGACGGGTCGCGCGTGGTGGTGAAGCTGAACAGCGTGTCGGTCCAGTGATGCACGCGCAGAACGCGTTCGCGGGCGAGAGAGCTCATGGCGTCCTTTCAACCATTCCTACAGGTTGGATCTGTCTGAATTCCACAATTCCCAAAGGGTCTGTGTTATACGGCACCCATACTCCAAACATAGTGCATCGCAGCACGAGCGTCACCGGCTCATGGCGCAAGGGTGCCCAGCGTCCAACGTTCCTGTGGCATCGCGGGAACAGCCACGCTGCAGCACCGTTACACAGGCCACCACGGACACGGCAGGGAGCGGGCGCATCATGGACATCCTTCGCATCATTCTGGCGATCCTGCTGCCGCCGCTCGGCGTCTTCCTGCAGGTCGGCTTCGGCCTGCATTTCTGGATCAACATCCTTCTGACGCTCCTCGGATACATACCGGGCATCATTCATGCTGTGTGGGTGATCGTGAAATACAGGTGAATCCGGGGCGCTGGCGCCCCTGCCGGACCGGTTACACTCCGTTACACATTTCCCTCACCTCGGACACGAATCAGCAACCTTGCCGGCCGACAATCTCCCGAGTTTATTGCGGGTGACAGTCGTTTGCAATTGAAGGCCTCGGCAGGATGATGAAGCGGGTTCTGTTGATGCTGGTCGCGATGGCCGCGGCGGCGGGCGGCGGGTGGTGGTGGTTCGTGGCGGCCAAAGCCGAAACCCCGCCTCCCTTCCGCACCCACACGGTTGTCATCGGCAGCGTGGAGGACACGGTATCCGCTGTCGGCACGCTGCAGCCGCGAAATTATGTGGATGTCGGCACCCAGGTGTCCGGGCAGCTCAAGAAGATCTTCGTCGACTATGGGGCGAAGGTGGAGCAGGGGCAACTGCTCGCGCAGATCGACCCGACCGTCTATGAATCCCGCGTGGCCGCCGATCAGGCCCAGCTTCTGGCATTGCGCGCCCAGGTCAAGGAGCGCACGGTCCAGCAAGAGTTGGCCGAAACGCAGTTCGAACGTCAACGGCGTCTGCTGGCCGAACGGGCCACCAGCCGCGAGGCGTTCGACACCGCCGATGCACAGCGGAAAACCCTGGCCGCCCAGATCATGGCGCTGGAGGCGCAGATCCAGCAGACCGAATCCACCCTGCGCGGCGACCAGGCCAACCTCAGCTACACCAAGATCTACGCGCCCATGGCCGGCATCGTGGTGGACATCACCGCGCGTCAGGGCCAGACACTGAACGCCAACCAACAGGCGCCGATCATCCTGCGGATCGCCGAGCTGGACGTGATGACTGTCCGCACCCAGGTGTCGGAGGCGGATGTCCCCAAGCTGAAGATCGGCATGCCCGCTTGGTTCACCACGCTGGGCCGTCCCGATCGCCGCCGCTTCGGCAAGCTGCGGCAAATCCTCCCAACCCCCGAGGTGGTCAACAACGTCGTCCTCTACGCCTCCCTTTTCGAGGTCGAGAATTCCGAACTGGACCTGCTGCCGCAGATGAGCGCCCAGGTGTTTTTCCAGGTAGCGCAGGCGACGGACGTGCCGCTGGTGCCCATGGCCGCGCTGAAGCCCATTTCGGCGCGCGGCGCGCGGCCGGCCGGCGCCGTGTCCGGGCCCACCAATGGCGGAAGCGGTGCCGGTCCGCGCCCGCCCGGTGAGGGACGGCGGGAGGGCGGGCAACGCGGTGCGCATCCCGCCGAAGGAGAGACCACCACCTTCATCGCCCGCGTTCTGGAAAATGGCCAGCCGGTCGAGCGGCGGGTGGTGATCGGTGCCAGCAACCGGGTGATGGCGGAGGTGCGCAGCGGCCTCAATCCCGGCGATGACGTGGTCATCGACACTCCGGCACCGGTGATGGCGCAGAACAACCGCGGACCCGGCGGTCCGCCGAACTTCGGGCCGAGGTTCTGACCATGGACGGCGACATCGCACGTCTCACCCCGCTTCCGGCGTCCGCCGGCCGGACGGGGATGGAGGGCCTGCCCATCCCGATCATTGCGTTGCGCGGCATTATCAAGTCGTTCCAACGAGGGACGCTGGAAGTGCCCGTGCTGCACGGTGTCTCGCTGGACATCTTTCCGGGTGAATTCGTGGCGATCATGGGCGCCTCGGGATCCGGCAAATCCACGCTGATGAACCTGATCGGTCTGCTCGACCGCCCCACGGGCGGCAGCTACCGTTTCAATGGGGAGGAGGTGTCGACGCTTGACGCCGACCGGCGCGCTGTTCTGAGGCGGGAGGCGTTCGGCTTCATCTTCCAGCAATACAATCTCCTCGCCTCCTCCACCGCGGTCGAGAATGTGGAGATGCCGGCCATTTACGCCGGCATGCCACACGACAAGCGGGTGGCGCGCGCGACGGAACTGCTGGGCCAACTCGGCCTCGCCGATCGGCTCGATCACCGGCCCAACCAGCTTTCAGGAGGGCAGCAGCAGCGCGTGTCCATCGCGCGGGCGCTGATGAACGGCGGGCCGGTGATCCTGGCCGACGAGCCGACCGGCGCGCTCGACAGCCGCAGCGGCACCGAGGTGATGAAGCTGCTGCGTGACCTCAACGCCCAGGGCCACACGGTGTTGCTGATCACCCACGACCCCAACGTGGCGAAGCAGGCTCGCCGCATCGTGGAGATCAAGGACGGCAACATCGTCTCCGACACCGTCCAGGATGCCGCCGCGCCGGACGATGCGGCGGAGGGGCCGCTGCCCAGCCGCTGCGTCGGCCGACTCCACCCCCGCGATGTCGCGGAAGCCGGGCGCATGGCGCTGCACGCGCTGCGCAACAACCTGTTGCGGACACTGCTGACGTTGCTTGGCATCATCATCGGCGTCGGTTCCGTGGTGGCGATGCTAGCGATCGGCAACGGTGCTCGGCAGGAGGTGTTGACGCGCATATCGTCCATGGGAACCAACCTGCTGTTGATCCGGCCCGGCGCCCCCAACGTGCGCCCAAGTGGGGGCGTGACCGCCACCCTGGTCGCGCCCGACGCCGACGCCATCGCCGAGTTGCCCAACATCCGCGCCGCGGTGCCGGAATATCCGGGCAACGTGACACTGCGTACCGGCAACCGCGATTACCAA
The DNA here is from genome assembly GCF_013423485.1 of Azospirillum oleiclasticum. Lineage (GTDB taxonomy): Bacteria > Pseudomonadota > Alphaproteobacteria > Azospirillales > Azospirillaceae > Azospirillum > Azospirillum oleiclasticum. Next base: position 58,272 of record NZ_JABFFR010000005.1, on the reverse strand, counting down.
ACCCAGGTGAACGCCACGACCGCCGACTTTCCGAAAGCGCGCGACTGGACCGTCGCGTCAGGCGTCTTCTTCGGGCCGGAGGACGTGGCGACCTACGCCCCTGTCGCGGCGATCGGCCAGACGGTGGTACGTGCCCTGTTCCCGAATGGGGAGGACCCGCTGGGCCGTCACATACTGGTCAACAACATCCCCTTCCAGGTGATTGGGGTGATGGGCGCCAAGGGCGCCTCGCCCGGTGGCAACGACCAGGACGACATCGTCTATGTGCCGCTGACCACCGGCAGCCTGCGGCTGTTCGGCCAGCGCTATGTCCGCACCATCACCGTTCAGGTGGAGGACGTCGAGCGGATCGACCAGACGCAGGAGGAGATCCGTCAGCTCCTCATCGCGCGCCACCGGGCGGAGGATTTCCAGATCCGCAACATGGCCTCCATCATCCAGACGGCGACGGAGACGCAGAACACGCTGACCCTGTTGCTTGGCTCCATCGCCGCCATCTCGCTGCTGGTGGGGGGCATCGGGGTGATGAACATCATGTTGGTCAGCGTCACCGAGCGCACGCGGGAGATCGGCGTGCGCATGGCGACCGGAGCGCGCCGAGTCAACATCATGCTTCAGTTCAACAGCGAGGCGCTGGCCATCTGCACGCTGGGCGGTGCCGTCGGCGTTGCCGGCGGCCTCGCCGTCACCTGGGCCTTCGCCGCCTTCGGAAAGCCGGTTCTGGTAACGCCGGGGCCGGTGCTGCTGGCCTTTGGCTGCGCCTTCGCCACCGGCCTTGTCTTCGGCTATCTCCCCGCGCGCAAGGCGGCGGACCTTGACCCCGTCGTTGCCCTCGCTTCCGAATGACAAGACCAGGACCGATGCTCTCCAGGACCGCAGCCCCCCTGCTGATGGCCGCGCTGCTCGCCGGCTGCTCGCTGATTCCCGACACCGCGCCGCCCGCCGTTACCGCGCCCGTTGCCTGGGACAGCCCGGCCGGGGCGGCCGGGCTGTGGCCGGATCGGGCGTGGTGGCGGGCTTTCGGCAGCGCCGAGCTGGCCCGCCTGATGGAGGAGGCGCAGGCCAACAACCTCGACCTTGCCGCGGCCGCGAACCGCGTGCGGCAGGCCGACGCGCAGGCCCGGATCGCCGGAGCCGCCCTATACCCTGCGGTGGGGCTGGACGCGTCCAACAGTCGCTCCTGGACCGACAGCTCGCGCACCGGCGGACGGGGGGCCGGCAGCTCGTCCAGCCGCAGCTATCAGGGCACGGTGGGAGCCGCCTATCAGGTGGACCTGTTCGGCGGCAACACGGCGAATGCGGATGCCGCACAGCAGCGTCTGCTCGCCAGCCGCTACGACCGCGAGGCTGTCGCTCTGACGGTGGAGAGTGGCGTTGCGAGCCTCTACTTCCAGCTCCTTGCCATCCGTGACCGGGTGCGGCTGGCGGAAGAGACGCTGCGGATCGCCGAGAGCATCCTGGGTGTCCTGCAAAGACAGGTGGATCTGGGTGCCGCGTCCGACCTGGAACTGGCGCAGCAGCGCGCCAGCGTGGCTCAGCAGCGCGCCTCCATCCCCGTGCTTCAGCAGGCGGAGCGGGAGACGCTGACGGCGCTCGCCATCCTGCTCGGCCGTCCGCCGCAGGGCTTTGCGGTGGAGGGGCGGACGCTGGTCGGCGTGACGCTGCCGCCGGCGGTCGCCGGTCTGCCCGCCACGCTGCTGCTGCGCCGCCCTGACTTGCGGCAGGCGCAGGCGACGCTGAAGGCTGCCGACCTCGACATCGTCACCGCTCGCGCCGACCGGCTGCCCGCCATCGATCTCAGCCTGCGCGGCGGGGTGCAGGCGGCGGCCCTGTCGGCGGTGTTCGACGCGCCGACCTTCGTGGGCAGCCTCGTCGGCTCCCTCTCCGCCCCGCTCTTCGAGGGCGGCCGGCTGGAGGCCCAGGAGGATCAGGCCCGCGCCCGCGCCGCCGAACTGGTGGACTCCTACCGCCGCGCTGTGCTGACGGCCTATGGTGACGTCGAGAACGCGCTCAGCGCCACCGACACCGCCGAGCGCCGCCACCGTTTCGCCCAGGACGCCAACGCCCAGGCCCGCGTCGCGTTGCGGATCGTCGATGCCCGTTTCCGGACGGGGACCGTTGATTTCCTGAACGTGCTGGAGGCGCAGCGCACGGTGTTCCAGACGGACGACACGGCCATCCAGGCAGCCCTCGACCGCTATGCCGCCGCGGTCACGCTCTACACCGCGCTCGGTGGCGGCTGGGACGGCGCATTGCGGTAGAGCATCGCGACCATCACGGCGTGGTCCCCCGCCGCCATGGCCCGTCTGTCGACGGGTTGGGACGGGCGGTCTGGATCATCATCATCTCGCCGATGTTCTCCGGCGTGACGACGCCGACAAGGCGGCCGGCGGCGTTCACCACACCGATGGCGGGCAACGTGCCGTCGCGCAGCAGCGACAGCGCGTCCTCCAAACACTGACGCTCGCCGACCAGAGGGATCTCCCGGCGCATGACGTCGATGACGGGTGTTTCCGGGCCGGTGTCGCGCAACGCCCGGATCATGTCATCGCGGGTCAGCACCCCACGCAACGTGCCACCACCGTCCACCACCGGGAACTCCCGCTGGGTGGTGCGGATCAGGCAGTCCGCGGCATCGGCCACGTGGGCGGTAGGGTCAAGGGTCTCGAACCGTGTGATCATGGCGTCGGCCACCAGCATGCCGCGGCTGACCGCTCGCATCTGCACCGCGTGAGCCTCCGACGCGGCCCCCAAATAGACGAACAGCGCGATGAACAGCAGGATCGGGTTGCCGAACAGCCCGAGCAGCCCCAGCCCGAAGGCGACCGCCTGCCCGACCGTAGCGGCCGCCTGGGTGCCCCGCGCGTAGCCCATGCGGTACGCGAGCAGCGCACGCAGCACCCGACCGCCGTCCATGGGAAAGGCCGGGATCAGGTTGAACAGGGCGAGGAACAGGTTGACCGCAGCCAACCGTTCCAGCATGCCGACCCCGGCATTCTGCACCTCGATTCCCGCCGCCGGGAAACCGACGATCAGATACAGCGCGGCTGCGATCGCCACGTTGACCGCAGGGCCGGCCAGCGCGATCACCAGCTCCTGGGCCGGCTGCTCGGGAATGCTCTCGAGTCGCGCCACGCCGCCGATGGGCAGCAGCGTGATGTCCGGCGTGCGCACACCGTAGCGGCTGGCCGCGGCGACATGCCCGAATTCGTGCAGCAGCACGCAGGCGAACAGCAGCACGATGAACACTATGCCTTCCAGCGCCGCGTCCCAACCACCTTGCGCGTAGTGCGCTCCCCCGATCCACAGCAGGAACAGAAGGAAGGTGACATGGACGCGCAGCACCGTCCCCCGCACCACCCCGATCGGAAACGACCACGCCATCGCTGCCTCCACCCGTCACTCCGTGCTATCGGAACATGTGGGGAGCGGGGAAGGTCCGGCGGAGGTGGCGTTCGGTCGCGGGGGGTACTCGGTGGGCAGGGGGACGGACGAGGCAGTATTGCAATGGACTCGCTGATCACGGCGGCGGCCAGGGCGTTGGCGGCAGGGGATCCTCTGGACGCTCTGAACCGCGTGTCCCTGCGCGACGACGCGCCGGCGTTGGCGCTGCGTGGCATTGCCATGGCACAGCTCGGCGACCTCGACCGGGCGCGGGTGCTGGTGCGGCGGGCGGGGCAGGCTTTCGGCCCGACGGAGGCGGTGGCCCGCGCGCGCTGCGTGCTCGCTGAAGCGGAGATCGCGCTTGCGTGCCGCGACCTGGACTGGTCGGCAGCGGCGCTGGAGCAGGCGCTGACAGTCCTGGAGGCGCACGGCGACCGCGTGAACGCTGCGCATGCGCGCAATCTGGTGGGGCGCAGGTTTCTCCTTGTCGGACGGCTGGACGCAGCCGAGAGGACCCTGGCGGGGGCCGGGCCGGAGCCTCTGCCACCTGCCGTGACGGCTGTCCGAGACCTAGTCGCAGCCGGAATCGCGATGCGGCGGCTGCGCACGCAGGCTGCGCGGGCGGCGCTGGAGCGGGCAGGGCGATCGGCGCGAGCGGCGGGCATCGCCTCCCTGACGGCGGAAATCGACGGCGCCACCGCGTCCCTCGACGCACCCGCGGCCCGGCTGGTCACGGGTGGCGAGGACCGTCCACTGCGGCTCGATGAAGTTGAGGCGCTGCTGGCGTCGCCGGCTCTGGTCGTGGACGCCTGCCGTCACGCCGTCCGCCAGGGAGAGACCATGGTGCCGCTGGCACGGCGGCCGGTGCTGTTCGCGCTTGCCCGCGCCCTGGGGGAGGCATGGCCGGGGGATGCGGTGCGGGACGCTCTGCTCCGCCGCGCGTTCGGCGCCCGCGAGGCGGACGACTCCCACCGCGCACGGCTGCGGGTCGAGATGGGACGGCTGCGCGCCGCGTTGCGCCCGCTCGCCGGCGTGCAGGCGACGACGCGGGGCTTCACGCTGGTTCCAAAGGCGTGCCACGGCGTGGCGGTGCTGGCGCGGCCCATCGAGGACGAGCACGCCGGCGTGCTGGCGTTGCTCTCCGATGGCGAATTCTGGTCCAGTTCGGCCCTGGCGCTGGCGCTCGGGACCAGCCAGCGCACGGTGCAGCGCGCGCTGGACGCCCTGGCGGAGGATGGAAAGGTGCAGTCCTATGGCCGCGGTCGGGCGCGGCGGTGGACGACGCCACCGTTGCCGGGTTTCACGACGACCTTGTTACTCCCCGGTCCGCTGCCGGCCGGATAGCCTGACCGCACCACACGACATGCGGAAGGACACGAAGACCATGAACCGTTCACAGGCTGAAATCCTCGAAGAGTACGGACCGTTTCCCGGCACCGACTGCGTGCATGGTGTCAGCCACGATGGCCGCCACGTTTGGTTCGCCACCGGCGACACGCTGAACGCGCTCGATCCGGCGACTGGTGCGGTGGTGCGGTCGCTCGACGTGGGCGCACATGCCGGCACCGCCTTCGACGGCCGTCACCTGTTCCAGATTGCCGAGGACCGCATCCAGAAGATCGATCCGGCGTCCGGCGCGGTGCTGGCGACGATCCCCGCCCCTGGCGGCGGCTGCGATTCCGGCATGGCGTGGGCGGAGGGCTCGCTCTGGGTCGGCAACTATCAGGGCCGGCGGATCCATCAGGTCGATCCGAACACGGGAGCCATCCTGCGCACGATCGAATCCGATCGCATGGTCACCGGCGTGACCTGGGTGGATGGCGAGCTCTGGCACGGCACCTGGGAGGCGGAGCAGAGCGAACTGCGGCGCATCGACCCACAGACCGGCGCGGTGCAGGAGGCGGTGGAGTTTCCGCCGGGCACGGGGGTGTCGGGGTTGGAGTCCGATGGCGCCGGGCGTTTCTACTGCGGCGGCGGGCGGAGCGGCCGGGTGCGGGCCGTCCGCCGGCCGGGCTGGGGTGCGGCGGTCGTCTGACCGCCGCCTCTGCCTTACAGGGCCTTGAAGTCGATCGGCTTGTGCCGGTCGATCGTGCGGTGCACCGGGGGCAGGGGATACTTCAGCCCGGTGGCGCAGTTGAACAGCACCGCCCGCTCGTCGCGGCGGACGCGGCCGTCGGCCAGCGCCTGCTTGTAGGCGGCGTAGGTGGCGGCCCCCTCCGGGCAGAGGAGGAAGCCTTCGGACTTCGCCATCTCGTCCAACGCCACCTGGATGGCGTCGTCGGGGACGGCGATGGCGAAGCCGTTGCTTTCGCGCACGGCGCGCAGGATCAGGAAGTCGCCGACCGCCTGGGGAACGCGGATTCCGGACGCGATGGTGTGTGCGTCCTCCCAGCGTGGCGCATGCTCCTCCCCCTTCTCCCAGGCGCGGACCATGGGGGCGCAGCCGGCGGCCTGGACGGCGACCATGCGGGGCCGCTTGGACCCGATGAAGCCGATCCGCTCCAACTCGTCGAAGGCCTTCCACATGCCGATCAGGCCGGTGCCGCCGCCGGTGGGGTAGAAGATCACGTCCGGAACGTCCCAGTCGAGCTGTTCGGCCAATTCCAGCCCCATGGTCTTCTTGCCCTCGATCCGGTAGGGCTCTTTGAGGGTGGAGACATCGAACCAGCCCACCTCCGCCTTGCCCTGGCCGACGATCTTGCCGCAATCGTCGATCAGCCCGTTGACGCGGTAGACGGTGGCGCCCTGGAGCTCGATCTCGGAGACGTTCACCTCCGGCGTGTCCTCGGGGCAGAAGATGGTCGTGCGGATGCCGGCGCGGGTGGCGTAGGCGGCCAGCGCCGCTCCGGCGTTGCCGTTGGTTGGCATTGCCATGTGCGTGATGCCGAGAGCCTTCGCCATCGACACCGCCATGATCAGCCCGCGCGCCTTGAATGAACCGGTGGGCAGGCGCCCTTCGTCCTTCACCAGCAGTTCCGTGGCGCCGAGCGATTTGGCAAGGCGCGGCATGGCGACCAGCGGGGTTACCGCCTCGCCCAGGCTGACGATGTCCTCCAGCCGGCGTACCGGCAGAAGCTCGCGGTACCGCCACAGATCCTGCGGCCGGCGGGCCAGCTCGTCCTTGTTCAGTGCCTTTTTCACGCCATCCAGGTCGTACCGCACCAGCAGCGGCTTGCCGGCGGCGGACAGGTTGTGCACCCGGTCGGCCTCGTAGCGCTCGCCGGTGTAGGAGCATTCGAGATGGGTGACGAAGGTCGGCCGCTCGATGGTCAGATTGGCGTCGAAGCGCACGGGTGATGTCTCCAGGAAACGGAATCGGATGCAGGTGGAATGGACATGCCCGCCGCCTAGCGCAGCATGCCCCAGTGGCGTACGGTGTGGCCCTCGATCCAGCGGAAGACGACGTTCTCGATGAACAGCCCGATCAGGATCACCACCACCAGACCGGCGAACACCTTGTCGATGTACAGCTCATTGCGGTTCTGGAAGATGAACCAGCCGAGCCCGCCCTTGCCGGACGATACGCCGAACACCAGCTCCGCGGCGATCAGCGTACGCCACGCGAAGGCCCAGCCGATCTTCAGCCCGGTCAGGATGGCCGGGAAGGCGGCCGGGATCAGGATGCCGAACACATAGCGCAGGCCCGACAAGCCGTAATTGCGACCGGCCATGCGCAGCGTTTCCGGCACCGCCATGAAGCCCGAATGCATGTTGAGCGCCAGCGGCCACAGCACCGCATGCACCAGCACGAAGGTCAGGCTGACGGTGCCCAGCCCGAACCACAGCATGGCGATCGGCAGCAGCGCGATGGCCGGCAGCGGGTTGAACATGGATGTCAGTGTCGACAACAGGTCGTTGCCGATCCGGGTGGACACCGCGACCGAGGTCATCACGACCGCCAGCACCACGGCCACGACATAGCCTTGGAGCAGGGTGGAGAGCGATACCCAGGCCATGGTCGGCAGGCCGTCGTTGCGGATGCCGTCCCACAGCGCCAGAATCGTGTCGCTGAAGGTGGGGAAGACCAGGGGGTTGTCGAGCCAGCGGGCGTAGCCCTCCCACAGCAGGGCGATGGCCAGCAGCAGCACGGTGCGGCGAAGCGCCGTCTGGTCGGTCAGCCGTTCCCAGGCGGAGAGCGGCCGGGCGACATCGCCGATCGGGCCGGCATCGACCACCGTGCGCTCGAATTCGGGGCGCAGCGGCGGTTCGCGGCGGAGAACGGCGTCAGACATGGGTTTCCACCGCGTCGGCGAAGAGCATGTCGTGGATGCGCCGGTGCATGGCCTGGAACTCCGCCCCGCCGGCCGCGCGGTGGTCGTAGTGGTGGCAGTTCAGCTCCGCCTTCACCTGGCCAGGGTGCGGCGACAGGACGAGGATGCGGCTGCCGACGATCAGCGCCTCCTCGATGGAATGGGTGACGAACAGCAGCGTAAAGCGCAGGTCGTCCCAGAGCTGCAACAGCTCCTCCTGCATGCGGCGCCGGGTCAGCGCGTCGAGCGCTGCGAAAGGCTCGTCCATCAGCAGGATGTCCGGCTCCATGGCGAGCGCGCGGGCGATGGCGACGCGCTGCTTCATGCCGCCGGACAGCGTGTGCGGGTGGGCGTCGGCGAACTTCGACAGGTTCACCCGCGCGATGCAGTCCAGCGCCTTCTCGTGAGCCTCCTTCCTGCCGGCCTTGCGGGTGGCGATCAGGGGATAGGCCACGTTCTGGACCACGGTCTTCCAGGGCAGGAGCTGATCGAACTCCTGGAACACCATCATGCGGTCGGGGCCGGGGCCGTGCACGTCGCGCCCGTTCAGGCTGATGGACCCTTCGACAGGCTTCAGGAAGCCGCCGACCGCCTTCAGCAGCGATGACTTGCCGCAGCCGCTCGGCCCCAGCAGGATGAAGCGGTCGGCCGCGTGCACCTGGAACTGCACGCGGTAGGTGGCGGTGACGAGTTGGCGTGCCGTCTTGTACTGGAGCGTAACCCCAGACACGTCGAGCAGCGGGCGCAGGGTACCCTGCGCCGCCGACGGATCATCGTAGTTTCGCGGCTGCCGCATCGCGCCGGCGGGTCGGGCCATGGTCTCAGCTCCCCTGCTCTCCGTGGACGTCTTCGAAGAAGTAGTCTTTCCACGAGGCCGGCTTGTTCTTGAGCGCGCCGACCTTGTGCATGAACTCCGCGTACTTGCTGGTGTTCTTGGGCGCCACTGTGAACTGGATGTCAGGATCGGCCAGCATCTTCACGATTGTGGCTATGTCCATATCGGCCTTGTTGGTGGCGAGATAGATGGTCGCGGCCTGCTTGTGATCCTTGTTGATCACGTCCATCGCTTCGCGCAGCGCGCCGACGAAGGCGGCGAAGGTCTTCGGGTTGGAGTCCCGGAACGCCTTCTTCGACCAGACCGAATTGAAGGTGGAGGCGCCGCCCAGCACGTCGTAGGAGCTGAGCACCTTGCGCACCTTGGGATCCTGCAGCTGCTGGTACTGGAAGGGCGGGGCGCTGAAATGCCCGGTGATGGAGGAGCCCGACAGCAGCGCCGTCGTGCCGTCCGGATGCGGCAGGGAAACGGTGAAGCGGTCGAGCGCGTCGAACTTGCCCTCCCCGAACGCCTGTTCCGCCGCCATCTGGAGGGTGCGCGCCTGCACCGACACCTTCACCGCCGGCAAGGCGATCTTGTCCTTCTCCGTGAAGTCCTTGACCGTCTTGACGTTCGGGTTGGTGGTGGTGAGGAACAGCGGCATCGCGTTGAGTGTGGCGATGCCCATCACGTTGGCGTTGCCCTTGGTGCGATCCCAGATCGTCAGCAATGGCCCGACGCCGCCGGCACCCACATCGATGCTGTCGGACAGCAACGCATCGTTCATGGCCGCACCGCCGGAGAGCTGCGCCCATTCCACCTGGATGTCGACGCCCTGGGCCTTGCCGTGCTTCTCGATCAGCTTCTGATAGCGGATCACATGCAGCGGCAGATAACCGATACCGAACTGCTCAGCGATGCGGATGCGCCCTTCCGCGGCCGCCGGCGCGACCATGCCGACCACAAGGACGGCCGCGCCTGTGAGCCCGATGGCGACGTGCCGCAACGTCTTCGTCACTGCGCGCATGAACCCGATCCCTCCCGACTGTTCTGGTGGTGCAGCCAATTGTTTGTATGTGAGCGTATTTCGAGGCCGCGTCCGACACAACAGGAAATGCGGACCTCCAACCCACCCGGAAATTAGACAGCTCAGATTTAAACGATGCAATATAAATAACATTAAAGAATTGATGGTTGTTAAAAAATAACAAAGATATTTTGTATATTTTATGGTGCCGCGCGCTTGTCCGCAGGGGAATGCGGTGACTAAATGAGAATGAGTTGCAAAATCGCTTGCGGAACCATTGATACGCAAATAAGAGTCATTCGCATACTAAAGCACGGCAGAAGGGGTTCACACCGTGTCCATCGCCAAGCCCATCGTCGCGTCCGCGCGCGTCTCGCGCCATGTCCTCACCGCTTCCACCCTTGGCTTGGCACTCGGTGCCGTGGCCAGCTCGGCGAACGCGCAGCAAACCGGCAGCTCGTCGCCCACCCAGCTTCCGGCCATTTCGGTGGAGGGCCAGACGCCGCACCAGGATTACAAAGTGGATCAGTCCGCCTCGCCCAAGCGGACACAGCCGATCGTGGACACGCCGCAGACCATCACCATCATTCCGCGTCAGGTGATCGAGGATCAGAAGGCTACCACGTTGCGCGATGTGCTGCGCAACACGCCCGGCATCACGTTCGGCGCCGGTGAGGGCGGAGGCGGTCAGGGTGAGAATCTGCGCATCCGTGGCTTTGATGGCAGCAACGACATCCTGCTGGACGGGATGCGCGACAGTGCCGTGCGCAACAACCGCGATCCCTTCAACCTCGAGCAGGTGGAGGTGACCAAGGGTGCGGCGTCCACCCAGTCCGGCCGCGGGTCGGCCGGCGGTTCGATCAACCAGATCAGCAAGACGCCGCAGCTGCGGCGTTTCGCGACCGCCGACGTCACGGTCGGCACCGACGACCTGAAGCGTGCCACCGCCGACGTCAACATGCCGCTGACCGAAATCGGCATCACAGGCACCGCGCTGCGCCTGAACGTCATGGCACACGACAGCGGCGTGGCGGGCCGCGATTATGTGGAGAACAGCCGCTGGGGTGTGGCCCCCTCCATTGCCTTCGGACTGGGAACGCCGCTGCGGGTGACGCTGAGTTACCTGCACCAGTCCGATGACAACATCCCCGATTACGGCATCCCCGGGTTGAGCGGTGTGGCTCCGCCGGTCGACCTGTCGAGCTGGTATGGTGTCAAGGGCTTCAACACCGAGGAGCAGACCACCGACATCGGCACTGCGCTCTTCGAATACGACGTCAACGACGCGGTCAGCCTGCGCAACCAGTTCCGCTACGGTGAGTCCACGCGCTTCAACATCGTTACCATCCCACGCTTCCCGACGGGCACGACCACGGCTTTCCCGCCTGGCACCCAGGTCAACCGCGGGCAGAATTTCCGCGACTCGCTGAACACGCTGCTGGTCAACCAGACGGATGCCACCTTCCGGTTCACCACCGGGCCGGTCGCCCATACCATGGTGGCCGGGATGGAGGTTGCCCGCGAAACCTACAAGAACAAGGGCATCAGCCTGGTCGGCACCGTGCCTTCGACCAGCCTCTACAATCCCAACCCCTATGGCGTTGCGGTCGGCTGGGCCTACAACGGGTCGAAAACGGAAACCGAAGGCGACACGCTGGCCTTCTACCTTCTCGACACCATCAAGCTGAACGAGCAGTGGGAAATCACCGGCGGGTTGCGCTGGGACCGCTATGCCGCGGAGGCGACGAGCACGGCCGTCGGGGGCGCGGTCACGGAATACACGAAGACCAGCCGGATGCTGAGCTGGAACGCCGGCATCGTGTACAAGCCGCTGCCCTTCGGCAGCGTCTACGCGGCGGCATCGACCTCCTTCAACCCGTCGGGCGAGGTGCCGCAGACGGCGGTCAACGCCACCACGTCGCTGGCCGACCCGCAGGAGAACGTTACCTACGAGGTTGGCACGAAGTGGGAACTCCTCGGCGAGCGTCTTTTGGTGAGTGCCGCCCTGTTCCAGACCACCAAGACCAACGAGCGCAGCACCGATCCGACCGGGACCACCATCCTGGACGGTGAGCGGCAGGTGCGCGGCTTCGAACTGGGCGCGCAGGGCAAGATCACCGACGCCTGGCAGGTGTTCGGCGGCTATACCTACATGGACAGTGAGATCGTCAAGGGCGGCGGCGCCAACCAGGGCAACGAGCTGGCGAACACACCCCGCCATTCCTTCTCGCTGTGGACCAGCTACGACCTGCCCTGGGATCTGCGCGTGGCCGGCGGTGTGCAGTATGTCGGCGAACGCTACTTCAACGACAACAACCTCGTGAAGAACGACTCCTATGTCGTCGTCGATGCGATGGTGTCCTACAAGGTGAACGACACGTTCGGACTGCAGCTCAACGCCTACAACCTGTTCGACGAGGAGTACATCGACAAGGCGCACGGCGGTGGAGGCCACCTGATTCCCGGCCTTGGCCGGACGGTGATGCTCAGCACCAGCGTCAGTTTTTGAACCGGACCGCGCGGGCGCCGGAATCCACCGTGCGCCCGCATCCCATGAACGCCATTGACACAGAAAAACGTCGCAACACGGAGAGAGTCGAAACGTCTTCCGCTGTAGCTGCAGATCGGGGGAAAAGAGTCGTTCATCACGCGGAATCTTTGCGCGGGCTGCAGGCTTTGCTATTGTCGCTTTGCCATGTCAGGCATTGCGCAGGGCCTGCAACAAATGGTGGGATCGGTCTTGGGAGCGGCGGATTTCAGTCTCCTGGATTCGCTGGACAGCGGGGCGGTCGTGCTCGACACCCAGCACACCGTTCGGCATTGGAACGAATGGATGGCGCAGGTCTCCCCGATCAGTCCGCAGGATCTGCTCGGGCGGTCACTATGGGAGGCCCTGCCCAAAATGACGACTCACCGGCTGCGCACCGTTGTGGAGGATTGCTTTTCGCATGGCATTCCGGGGCGGCTGACCGCGTCCATCCACGGATCGATCTTCCCATTGCAACAGGCCAGTGGACGACCGCTGCGTCATGATGTGGTTGTCCGGCGGCTGACGCAGGGTTCGGAGCCGCTCTGCCTCATCCAGGTGCACGACATCACCGCCCGTTGGGAGGCGCAGGAGGCCTTGCACCGGAACGAGCTGCGGACCCGTGCCGAGCTCGCCGAGATCGAAGCGATCTATCGGACCGCGCCGATCGGACTGGGGTTGTTCGACCGCGACATGCGGTTCCTGCGTATCAACGAAGCGCTGGCGGACATGAACGGCGCGCCGATCGACCAGCATCTGGGACGTTGCGCCTGGGACCTCGTGCCGGCGCTCCGCCCGGTCGCCGAGCCGCTGTTCTTGAAAGTCTTCGAGACCGGCGAACCGCTGCTGGGGCGGGAACTCCGCGGCACGACCCCGCGCGCGCCGTCGTTGGAACGCATCTGGACCGAGGATTTCTACCCGCTCAAGGCGGCTGACGGGACCGTTGTTGCTGTTGGTGTCATCGCCCGCGAAGTCACCGAGCAGCGACGGCTTGAAGACCGCGAACGGCTTCTCGCGTCCGAACTCCATCATCGCGTCAAGAACCTGTTCGTGATGGTCCAGGCACTGGCAGGTCAGACGGCGCGTGGTGCGGTCACGGTTTCCGATTTTCTCCAGATTTTCGAGGGTCGGCTGTCGACCCTCGCCGCCGCGCAGGAGATGCTGGTGTTGGCCGGTGAGACCGGCCTCGTGGCCTTGCGCCAAGCCGTGCACACGGCCCTGGCGCCCTTCCTGGGCGACGGCGACCGGCTGTCCGTGGACATCCCGGACGCCGGCATACCTTCCAAACTGGCCGCGGATCTGGCTGTGGCGCTGCACGAACTCGCGACCAACGCCACGAAATACGGGGCCCTCGCGGACCCGGGGGGGCGTATCGCGCTTTCCGGACGGGTCGATGGTTCGGGTGTCGGCCCAGGCCTGTCACTGGAATGGCGGGAAATCGGCGGTCCCCCCGTGCGCCCGCCCGATCGCAGTGGTTTCGGCACCCGCCTCCTTGCAAGCATCGTCGACGGCCACGATGGGACGATGGCGATGGATTGGCTTCCATCCGGTGTCGTCTGCCGCCTTGAATTTCCGCTGGGCTCCGCGTCAGCGCAGGGATAGCGGGTCCGCTGTCGATCCGCCGCACCTAACGCGGTGCGGACGATGCCTGCCACAAGGAGAACTGGTCGAACAGCCGGTCGGCCTCGTCGAGGGCGATGCCGCGTTGCGCCACGAACGCGCGGAAGGCCTCGCGGCGGGCAGCGTCGGGGGAGCCGGTGTCGGCGGTCGGGGCGGCGGTCTGACGCAGCCAGGCATCGGCGGCCTCGAAGCGCGTCCAGCCGGGGATCTCGGCGGCGAGGTTGACCTCCTGCCATTTCGGATGGCGGGGAGCCCGCGTGAACTCGCCGAAGCGGTCGAAGAACCGGTCCACGAAGCGGGCGACACGCTGGAAGCGCTCGCTCTCGCGCTCCCAACCGTAAACGGCCATGACGGCACCGACCGCCACCGTGTCGACCGCCTCCCCCGGCCGGATCAGACCGCCATAGTCGGCGTCGGTCAGACGGGAGGGCAGGTAGGTCTCCAGCAATGCGGGGGTTGGTGGCACCGGCAGGAAATGCAGCCCGTCCTCCGGCTTCAGGTCGCGGAACAGCCGGGCGGGTTTGCCGGCGACATAGGCCATGGCGGTGATCTCGCCGCGACGCAGCTTGTCGAGCGCCAGGGCCTGATCGTCGTTCACCGGCTCCACCCGGATGCCCAGCGTGCCGAACAGCAGCGACGCGGTCATGGCGGTGCCGCTCCCGGTGCCGTCCACATTGACCTTGCGCCCGGCCAAATCCTCCAGCCGCGCCACGCCGGGCCCGGCCAGGATGTGGAACTCCTCGTTGTAGAGCTTGGTGATGTATTTCAGACGGCCGGCGATGTTCGGGACCAGCCGTTCGCGCTTGAGATAGGCGAGCACGTCGGACTGCACGATCCCGATGTCGATCCCCTTCAGGTAGAGGATGTCCTTGACGTTCTGCACCGACCCCTTGCCGAGCACCGGAACGACGCGGAGCCTACCCTCCTCGTCCAGAACCGAGGCGAGGTCGGCGGCGATCCGGGCGTAGGTGCCATCGACGCCGCCGGACACCACGCCGACCGTCCCCACATTGGCCGCTGTGCCCCGGAAATCCTGGGCAGCGGCGACCGTCGCGAAGGCGGCCAGGAACAGGGCGAGGACGGTGGACAACAGGCTGGTCTTCGTCATGCTGGGTTACCTCGTCGGGGAAGATCGGCCGCGCGCGTCAGCGCGTCCGTGGACGGGCGGCGCTCCAGGCGGCCAGTTCCTTCAAACGGGTGGCGGCTTCCGCATTACCGTTGGCGGCGGCACGCCCGTACCATTCGGCGGCCTTGTCGGCGTCGGGGATCAGGCCCCGCACGCGCATCCGCGCCAGGATCACCGGGTCGTGGGTCCGGCCGAGCGCGACCGCCGCGGCATCGCTGCCGTTGGCGGCGGCCATCTCATAGAAGAGGCGTGCCGCGGCCAGATCGCCCTGTGCGAACAGCGCGTCGCCGCGCGCCATCAGCGTGCTTTCCGGAACCGGTGGCGGTGATGCCGGGCGGGGCACCGCGACCTTGAGCACGGGCGGCTGTGGAAGCGCTGCGGGAGGGATTGGTGTCGGCACGGGCAGAGGGGCCAAGGCGACCATCGGCTGCGGCTGCGGCGGCTGTGGCGGTGTCGGTTGCTCCGCGACGGTTTCGGCTTGGGCTGTGTCCGGTGGGGGAACGGGCAGTGAGGCCGTCATGGCGGCGGCCAGCGGGGCTGCCGTCTCGTCCCCGACCTCCGGGATCGGTTCTGCCGTGGCAAACTGGATCGGGATGGGATCGGGAAGCGGGGCGAAAATTGGCACCGCGAGTTCTTTCGACTGCCGTGCCACGACACCGCCGCCGTGGTCGCTCACAGCGGTAACGGTGAGGGTGACGTTTCCTGCGAAGCCCGGCGGCACGGTGATGGTTAGGTCCGACAGAGCGTTGAGCGGGATGAGCCATGCGCCGTCGGCTTGGTCCGTTCCTTTGGACAGGCTCGCTCCCGGTGGCATGCGGGAGATGAGGACATGGGTCTCCGGCTCCTTCACGGCATCCGGCTGCGGCAGGGGGGCAGCGACCTGGATGAACAGGGGCAGAGGCGTGCCGGCCAGCCCTCCGATGGCCCCGGCGGCGACAAATGGGGCGAGCCGCCATTCGGGCCGTGGCTTGGCGGCCGGCGTGGGTTCGCCGCTTTCACCGCTCGGTCGCGGCTCGGTGGCCTGACCGAGCCAGGATTCCAGCGTGCCCGCCGACACCGGCCGCTCGTCATGGGTGAGGGCGAAGCCGTCACCCGGCACCGCCAGCAGGAGCATCGCCGCCATCCCAGCGGCCACAGGTCCGACGGCGCGAAGGGTCGAGCCGTGAAGGGCAGGTGGGGACTGGATCTCGTGCATCGCTGTGCCCTCCTGTACGGCCCCGTGCGACGGCCGTCTCCGGGAGAAATTTTGAGGGGAACGTGGGCAATAACTCGGCAGTATCATCGTTCACTCGCCGACAAACTGCGTCAACGTCCCACCATCATCGGTTGACCAGAGCGACCAGTTTCAGTCGCCAATCGATGCCAAGCAACGAATACTTACGAGGTTTATAGGATGAGCCAGCCGGAATCGGACTAACTCTATGTAGCCATTGCTGTTCCGAAAGCGACCGTATGGGATCGAACGCGCCAACCGCGCTTACCCTGTCGGTGGGATGCTGGTCGCCGCGCCATTGCGGATTGGCAGGGCGACTCCCCGTGGTCCTTTCCGTGCCCACAGAGATGCGAATGAGTTGCAATCGTCCTTGCGCTTCCGGAAGGACATGAATAGAACACGCGCGAGAAAGGCCCATCCGGCATGGGGCATTTCAGGGTGGCCGGTGCCAACCCCGCCTCCGGCTGGTCCCAAAGAGCCGCTGTCAACCCGGCCGCCGCCCCACAATCACGAGGACACGCGCTATGATGCTGCACATTCCCGAGGTCCTGACACCCGAGCAGGTGGCGGAATGCCGGCGTTCGCTGGAAGGGGCGGAATGGGTGGATGGCCGCGTCACCGCGGGACACGGGGCAATCGGGATGAAGGACAATCTGCAACTCCCGGTCGATCATCCGATCGCCCGGCGGATGGGCGACACCATCCTGGCCGCGTTGGAGCGCAATCCGATGTTCATCGCGGCAGCGCTGCCGCTGAAGATCCTGCCGCCCATGTTCAATCTCTACCGCGGCGGAGGCCAATTCCGGAACCATGTGGACAATGCCATCCGGCGGGTTCCAGGCACCGGGGCGACGCTGCGCACCGACCTTTCCTGCACGCTGTTCTTCACGGATCCCGACGAGTATGACGGCGGCGAGTTGATGGTGGACGACACCTATGGAGTTCATTCCGTGAAGCTGCCGGCTGGAGACCTGATCCTCTACCCGTCTTCCAGCCTGCACCGGGTGACGCCGGTGACGCGCGGTGCGCGGCTCTGCTCCTTCTTCTGGTTGCAGAGCATGATCCGCGACGAGGGTCAGCGCACTCTGCTGTTCGATCTCGACGTCGCCATCCAGCAGCTTTCCGGATCGGCACCGGACCACCCTTCGGTTGTGCCGTTCACGAGCATCTATCACAATCTTCTTAGGCGGTGGGCCGACTCCTGACCACGCCTGTCGCAGGCGGCCCCAAATCCACGACGCTCATTGGTCCTTAGAAACTGTTGCGGTCGCTGCCACGATACCGCCAAATGGATCACCATAACCAAGGCAGGGACCCGCACGCGCGCATGGAACGACGGATTCGGCGGTTGGGGGCGTGGCGCCGGCGGCCGCTGAAAGGATTTGCCTTCGCATGCGGCTCGGTCCTGCTCGCCTTCTGGGCAAGAATGGCGGTCGATCACGTTCTGCCCCCCGGATATCCGTATCTGACTTTCTTCCCGGCGGTGATCCTCAGCGCTTTCGTCGGCGGCTTGATGCCGGGGGTTGCGGCGGCGGCGGCTTGCGGCCTGCTGGCCTGGTATTTTTTCATTCCGCCCTTCGATTCCTTCGGCCTGGATGGACGGAGCGTGCTGGCGTTGGGGTTCTACGTTCTGATCGTGACGGTCGATCTTGCTTTGATCGAGCTGATGCACGGAGCTCTTGACCGCCTTGACAAGGAGCGTGCCCGCAGCGCCGCGCTTGCCGAACAGCAGTCGCTGCTGTTCACCGAGCTTCAGCACCGAGTGTCCAACAACCTTCAGCTCACCGGTTCCCTGCTCCACCTCCAGGGCATGCGGCTGACCGATCCCGACGCGCGACGCGCGTTGGCCGAGGCATCCGACCGGCTGGCACTGCTCGGCCGCATCCACCGGAGTCTGCACGACCCGCTTGGCGCGCCGGTCCGCTTCGGCCGCTTCCTCGACGACCTCTGCCGCGACGTGATCGATGCCTCGGGCGCCAAGGGGGTGAGCTGCGAGGTGGAAGCGGACGATGCGCCGCTGCACACCGACCACGCGGTGCCCATCGCGTTGATCGTCACCGAGCTGATCAGCAATGCGCTGGAACACGGGTTCGTTGGAAGCGGTGTCGGTCGGATCCGGGTGGCACTGCGACATGAAGAGGCGGCGCTGCGCCTCACCGTCCGCGACGACGGTCGGGGGCTTCCCCCGGATTTCGCGATGGACAACGGGCAGAGCCTCGGGCTTCGGATCATCCGTTCGCTGGTGGCACAGCTCGACGGCCGTCTCGAGTTCGATTCCGACGGCGGCACGGTTGCCCGCATCGTCATGCCGGCACCGCGGTGACGGCGGCCCCTGCGGTCAGAAGGCGATGCGCGTCGCCAGCCGGACGATGGTGTCCGCGCGACAGCCATCGTCGGTGCGGCCGGCATCGGCGCGGATCTGCCAGTGTTGGCTGACGCTGTAGGAGGCGTCGGCGCGCAGGCGGTCCACCGCCGGGTCCTCGCCGGTCCAGGAACGGTTCAGCTGCACCTTCAGCTTCCATGCGTCCGCCAACAGGGCGACACCGCTGCTCCAGCTCCGGATGGTGTCGCCGGCAGCCGTCAGCCGTTCACGCAGGTCGGCTGCGATGCGCAACTCGTCCCATGCGACCTGCGCGCCGACGATCCAGGAGCGCTTCGGCACACGCCACGAGCCCGATCGCACCTCGGCCCGGCTGACCCCGGCGCTGAACCGCGCGCGGGCGCCGCCGATGTCCAGCAACTTGCCGACAGCCGCTTCGACCATATGGCGGGTGTTCAGCGGATCGGGCTCCGCCGCTTCGCCGCGTGGCAGTGGCGCATAGCTGACGCCGAGCCGCAGGCCGTGCGCCATCGGGGCGTAGTAGGCGAGCTTGGCACTGCCGTCCCCCAACGACGGCGTCAGAGTCGACGCGCCGGTGGGCACCAGCCGCTGTCGCACCCCGTCGGTGCGACCGACCTCGAGATCGCCCCATCCGCCATCCACATGCAGGTAGCCGCGATCCAGTTGGTCCACCGCTTCACGTGATTGAAGCGAGTCCCAGGATTGCTCACGTTCGTAAACATCATCGGCGCGCACCGGACCGACGAATGTGATCGCAAGTGGAACCACGATCAATGTCGCATGAAACCGTCCCATCCGTACAGCTCCTCAGCCAGCTCGGAATATTCTTCTTTCGGTGTTCAATCGTTTGATTCTGTTGCAGTGCAACCCAGGCAGAGTTGTTCTCGTTTGTGTTCGAATCGTGGCGGCAGCGCTCAAGCCCTTCGCTTGGGCTGCGAATATGGGTAATGGTCACAGGACTTTCCATAACGTGGAACGCTGGAACACGTCTGTATGCAATTTATAGTTTTGAGTTTGCCATTAGATTCGCCTAAATTGCTCATCGGAATGATCCTGTGCATGCAAAGGCGTGCGCATCCGTTGGCGCCCTGCAGCGACATAGGTCCATTGACGATAAGCACTGGAGGCGAGTGGTGTTTCTGGGGTCCTTCAACGACGATCAAAAGCGAGCTTTCCTTGTGCTTGCCGATGCGGTGATCCATGCCGACCGACGCTTGGCCCCGCAGGAGGAGGCGATGGTCGCCCTTATGCGCGCCGAGATGGGCCTGTCGCCGGATGAGCCGGTTCCCGTTATGGACGAGGCGGCGGCGGTGTCGGCCTTCGACAGCCGGCGCGCGCGGGTGGCCGCCATGCTGGAACTGAACGGGCTGGGGTTGGCCGACGCCGAGATGGCGCCGGAGGAGGAGGCCGTGCTTGCCCGCATCGGCGCTGCCTTCGGATTCTCGAAAGCGGAGACGCTGGGCCAGCGTGACTGGGTGCTGCGGCAGGTGGCGCTGGTGCATGAGGCGGGCACCATGATGATGGGGGAGGGGTGACATGCCGCTTCCCCTGCTGCTTATCGGTCCCGCCATCGCCGCGGGCATCGTCGGGATCGGCGGAGCCGCCAAGGCCATGTTCGATTCTTCGAAGGCCAAGAGCATCGGCGAGGCGGCCGACCTCGCCATTCAGGAGGCGTCCGAGCGCCTGGAGGCGACGCGTGGCCGGGTGAACGATCATCTGGCTGCGCTGGGCCGGACACGGCTCGATGTCAGCGCCAGGACGCTGAAGCGGGTGGTCGCAGTGGCTGACCGCGTCCATGTCGGCAAGGACCAGATGAAGGAGGCCGCGGTGCGAGGCGTCTCCATAACGCCGGAAACGGTGGAGGAGATGAAGCGGGCGTCGCTCACCGCGATGGATCTCCTCGGCACGGGTGCAACCGCGCTCGGCACCGGCGCCTTGGCGGGGGTCGGCGCCTTTGGGTTCGCCATGGCCTTCGGCACGGCGTCCACCGGAACGGCGATCACCTCCCTCAGCGGGGCCGTGGCCACCAATGCTGCCTGGGCATGGCTGGGCGGCGGGGCCGTTTCTGCCGGTGGCGCCGGCATCGCCGGCGGCATGATGGCGGTCTCCGGACTGGTCGCCGGGCCGGTGCTGGCGGTGATCGGTATCCGCTCCGCAATTGCCGCGGCCAAGTCGCTGACCGACGCGACGGAATACGCGGCCAAGGTCGATGTGGCGGTGGAGAAGATCAGGACCGGCATCGCCGCGCTGGAGGCCCTTTGCACGCGGGCGGATCAGGTGCGGCACGTAATCGGCATGCTGGAGCAGCGCCTTCTGCCCATCCTGAACACCACCGAGGTGATGCTGGACACCAAGGGACCGGGAAAGGTGCCGTTCAACGAGCTCGCGGTGCACGAGCAGGGCCTTTACCGGATGACTGTGGTGATGGGGACCGCGCTTTATCAGTTGATCGAGGTCGATGTGATCGATGAGTTGGGCACCGCCTCCACGATCAGCGCGACCGTGCTGAACGACACCAGCCGCGTGCTCGCGGACATCGATTCCGGTGGCAGTGCATAGGAGAGGACGCGAAGGATGGCCAGCGGTACGAAAGGCGTGACGATCCCTATCCCCAAGGACCCCACCCAGTATGTGGAGGCCTTCAAGATGGTCTCCGAGCTCTGCCGGGAATGGGTCACGGTGCACGAGCAGGAAAAGACCAAGCGCACCGGCATCGAGGCCCAGCGCGACGCCTGCATGGAGAAGCTCCGCAGTCAGCGCAAGGTGATGAACCGGTTCCTGGATGGTCATTTCCAGCAGCAGGCGACAGCGCTGAACGGGCTGTTCCGCAGCCTGGACACGGCCATCGCCAGCGGCAACCCCGACCTGGTCGGACCGATCCTCACCGGCATCGTCGAAACCGTCCGCAACTCCCCGCTCGGCGATCTTGTCACGCTCGACCAGCGGATGAAGAACGACGAGTTCACGCTGGTGTTCGGCAAGGACTGACCGGGGCGCGACTGGCTCTCGGCGGTCAGGGGGCAAGGTGCGATCCCCCTGAACGTCGGAAAAGGCGACGGGTCGGCCGGTCGGCCGGTCACGTTGTCGTGCCGGATGAGCCTCAGTGATCGTGCCGGTGGATCGGGTCGGTCCAGTGGACCTCCTCCACACGCTCGGCCGCGGCGATGTCCAGATTGACGACGACCGCCTCCTGGTCGCTTCGCACCAGCACGCATTCCAGCGGCTCGTTGGTGCTGGCGTTGATCTCCTGGTGCGGAACAAAGGGCGGCACGAAGATGAAGTCGCCGGGCCCGGCCTCCGCCGTGTATTCCAGACGTTCGCCCCAGCGCATGCGGGCCCGGCCGCGCACGACATAGATCACGCTTTCCAGCGCGCCGTGATGGTGGGCGCCGGTCTTGGCGTTGGCGTGGATGGTGACGGTGCCGGCCCACAGCTTCTGCGCCCCGGCGCGGGCGAAGTTGATGGCCGCGGCGCGGTTCATGCCCGGCGTCTGCGGTGTGTTGCTGTCGAGTTCGCTGCCTGGAATGACCTTCACGCCATCATGGCGCCAGTCGCGCGCACCCTGCGGGTCCGCCATTCTTCCCTCCCGTGGACTGTTCGTTTCGTGTACCGATTATCGGGCGCGGGACGGGATGCGCAAGGGGTGTGTGCGGCTATTTCCGGCCGTTCCGCGCCGGCCGTTTCGCGGCCTCGCGGCAGCGGCCGGTGGATTCGCGGACGACGAGGTCCACGTCCACCTTCGTCGCGTGCACGACGGGCGCCCCGGTGAGCTGGGCGATCAGGTGCTCGCCGGCCAGCGTCGCCATCTGGTCCCAGCGCACGCGCACGGTGGTCAGGCTGGGCCGGATCTGCGAGGCCCATTCCAGATCGTCGAAGCCGACCACGGATACGTCGGCCGGCACCTGGAGCCCCATGTCCTGCGCCTCCAGCACCGCGCCGAAGGCGAGCACGTCGTTGTGGCAGACGATGGCCGTGGGGGCCGGCCGGCGGGACATCAGCTCGCGGAAGGCCTGGCGCGCGTCGCTGATGCCGTAGCGGCATTCCTGGACGAGCTGGTCGTCCAGCGTCAGCCCGGCGGCGCGCAGCGCGTCCTGGATGCCCTTCAGCCGGTAGGTGGCGCGGTCGTTCTCCGCCCGCTGGCCGGACAGCACGCCGATGCGGGTGTGCCCCAGCTCCAGCAGGTAGTTGGTGGCCCGGCCGATGGCGGCGGCGTTGTCGAAGCCGATGGTCGGGTGGGGGGAGGCGGGGTCGTAGACGCTGGTGTTCACATAGACGACGCCGCGCGCGTTCAGCAGGTCGTACAGCTCCGGCCGGTGCCAGCCGCCGACCAGCATCACCCCCTCCGCCCCGTTGGCGACGAGGTTCTGCATCTGCCGGAACTCGTTGTCCATGCTGAAGTCCGACAGCGCGATCACGACGTTGTAGCCGTGCTCGCTGGCGCACTTCTGCAGCGCCTCCACCTGGGCGGCGAAGATGGAGTTGGCGATGGACGGGATGACGATCCCCAGAGTGTGGGAGCGCTGGAGCGACAGCGCGCGCGCCGCGCTGTGCGGCACGTAGCGGAGCTGGCGCACCGCCTCCAGCACCTTCTCGCGGATCGGCTGGCCGACGGCCTCCGGCGTGTTCAGCACCCGGGAGACGGTGGCGGTGGACACGCCCGCGGCGCGCGCCACGTCGCGGATGCCGACCGAGCCGTTGCCGCGGCGTGTCCGTTCCGCGGCACCGCCGGGCGTGGCGGGGCTGTCCGGTACTGCCGGCTCCTGCGTGGGTTGACGGCCCGTTGCGTGCTCCGCCATGCGGCTGTTTGACCTTCGACCGGATCGGACATTCGAGCGCCGTCCCGTGCTCCCTTCGATACAGGAACACGGGAAGCCTGTTCAACAGCGGCGCGTCAGTCCATGTGCAGGCCGCCGTTGATGTCGATGATCTCGCCCGTGATGAAACCGGACATGGGGGACACCAGGAAGCGCACGACGTGCGCCACCTCGTCGGCCCCGCAGAAGCGGCGCACGGGGATGTCGGCTATCAGCTTCTGGCGCTGCTCCTCGGTCAACTGCTCGGTCACCATGGGGGTCAGCACATAGCCGGGGGCGATGCCGTTGACCGTCACGCCGTCCGCCGCCGATTCGCGGGCCAGCGAGAAGGTGAGCACACCAAGCCCGCCCTTGGACGCCACATAGGTGGTGCCGGCGGTCAGCCCGCCCGTCTTGATGCCCAGCGAGCAGACGTTGACGATGCGGCCCCAGCGCCGGCTCTTCATCTCCGGCAGCCACTCGCGCGACAGGTAGAAGGCGCCGTCCAGGTTCACCGCCATCACGCGGCGCCATTCCTCGGGTGTCGTTTCCGCCGCCTTGTTGTTGGACAGGATGCCGGCGTTGTTGATCAGCACCGACACAGTGCCGTGCTTGCGGCGGATCTCCTGGCAGGCCTCGGCCACCGCGGCGGCGTCGGAAATGTCCACGCGCATGGTGTCGACCGCGTCGCCGAAGTTCTGCGCCGCGCCGGACAGACGTGCCTCGTCGATGTCGATCATAACGACGCGGTAGCCGTCGGCGACCAGCGCCTTGGTGATCGCCATGCCGAGAACACCGACGGCGCCGGTCACGATGGCGACCTTGGTCTTGTCTTCGGTGATGGCCGGGGTGGTGGTTGTCGTGGTGGTGCTCATGGATGGGGTTCCGTGATTGTCGGTCGTCGGATGGTGGGGGTCAGGCCGCCGCCGCCGCCTCGTTGATCAGGCGCAGACCGGTGGCGGCGAGCTGGTCGGGATCGGTGTAGGTGTCGCGCCAGACGGCGAGCGCGTCGGCGTGGTCGGGCGACAGGCGGGAGCGGGAGAACGCCTCGACGCCGACGATGCCGGTGTAGCCGGCGGCGAAGAGCTGCGCCGTCCAGGCGCGCAGATCCAGGCTGCCATCGTTCAGATTGCCGCGGTTGCCCTGGTCCAGCTCGAAGTAGGAAAGGCGGGGCAGGGCGCGGCGGATGGCGCCGATCGGGTCCGCCTCCTCGATGCTCATGTGGTAGGTGTCGAGATGGAGCCACAGGTTGCTGTGACCGGCCATGTCGAGGAAGGCCAGGGCCTGATCCACCGTGTTGAGCAGGTTGGTCTCGTACCGGTTGACCATCTCCAGTGCCAACCGCACGCCGGCCGCCGCGGCGTAGTCCGCCACCTCGGCCATGCATTCGGCGGCGCGGGCGACGGCGTCCGGCTGCGGCGGTCCGCCGGCCTTGCCGAGTGGGCCGTAGAGGACGCCGTTGATCTGCGGGCTGCCCATGTCGCGGGCCATCGCGACGGCGGTGCGCAGACGCGCCACGCCGCGCCCGCGGGCATCGGCGTCGGCGCTGCCGACGTCGGTGTCCGGCGACAGACCGCAGGTGTTGAGCGGAGTCAGTCCCTGGGCGCGGAAGGCGCGGTCGAGCGCCGGCGGATCGACGTCCTCGAAGCGGCGCAGCGGTACCGCCACATGGTCGTAGCCGATGCGTGCCGCGCTCTCCAGCGTGCGGTCGAGGTCCGCGCCGCACCAGCGCGGGCCCCAGACGGCGGCGTGGATGGCGGTCTTGCAGGGTGTCACGGGTGCGCCCTCCCTTCGGCGTTCTTTGCGGATGCGTCGTGAAATCGGTTACGCAGTTGCAGCATAGAGCCGGGCGAAGTCGCCGTCGGCACCGGCGATGCGCACACCGTCGGCGAAGGCCGGGTGCGCCATCCAGGACCGCGCCGCGGTCGCGGTCAGGCGGCCCAGCCCGCGCATGGCCTCCGTCGCCTCCCCCGCCAGGGCGCGGTCGACCGCGTCGAGGTCGGGGTAGTTCTCCACGGCGCGGCCCCAGATGGCGCGGCCCGCCAGGAAGCCGCTGGCGCCGGCCCGGTAGGCGTGGGCGAGGATGCGGCCGAAGGCGTCCGTCCCGGCTCCGGCGCTCAGCAGCACCCACGGCCTGGTGGTGGCTTCGCCCAGAGCGTCGAACCAGCGCTGGCATTCCGCCGACTCCGCGCTGTCGGGATCGGGCACCGCGGCGGCGGGGAGCGGGCTTTCCAGCTTGAAGATGTCCACGTGGAAGCGCGGGTCGGTGAATGTCTTCAGCGACTCCACCACCAACTCCGGTCGCTTGCCCTTGTGCTCGGCGTAGACGCCGCCGTCGCGTTCGGACTTCAGCGGGTACTGCACCAGTTCCAGCAGGAAGCACAGGTCGTGCGTCACGCAATCGCGGCCGACCCGCTCGACGAAGGATTCCTGGTGCGCGCGGACGGCGGCCGAGGCGTCGGGGCGGTGGTAGATCAGCAGCTTCACGCCGTCGGCCCCCAGCCGCTTGATGGTGGCGGCGGACCAGCCCTCCATCTCCACGGCGCGGCGCCCCCCGTCGGCGTCCTCGGTGTAGGCGTGGTCCTCCAGCGCCACCAGCAGGCCGCCGTGGGCTGGCACGTCCATGATGCCGGCGGTGTAGCCCCAGGTCGCGTCCAGCAGCGTCGCCGACGCCTCCGGAGCAAGGGCACGGGTCAGTCGCCGCTTCAGGTCGGCGAGGTCGCCGTCGTTCGGGCGGCGCCCGCTCAGGCGCTCCATGGTGTTGAGCAGCGGCGTCCGCTGGTCCACCGCCAACATGCGGAACCGCCCGTCGGCGTCCGCGAGCCGGCGCATGGCCCAGAGCTTGCCGGCCGAGATCTCCATAACGCTTCTCCCCGCAACAGCGTGATTTCGGGCTTGCACTATGTAACCGGTTACGCAATGAATCAAGCCAGACGTTGCGCCGGGCGCCGCATCCGATGCGCGCCGCCACGGCCCCACACCCCATCGCGAGCGATCTTAAGGAACCGGAGCATGCCCCCGCTGAAGGCCCCGTCGGACGAGCGTCCCCTCGACATGATCTGCATCGGCCGCGCCATGGCCGACCTGTACAGCGACCAGATCGGCGGCCGGCTGGAAGACGCCGTGACCTTCTCGGTCTATGTCGGCGGCAGTGCGGCCAACATCTGCGTCGGCGCGGCGCGGCTGGGTCTCAGCACCGCCATGCTGGTGCGGGTGGGCGACGACCATATGGGCCGGCTGATCCGCGAGACCATGGCGCTGAACGGCGTCAACACCGACCATGTGATTACCGATCCCAGCCACCCCACACCGCTGGTGGTGTTGGGCGTGCGTGACCAGACCACCTTCCCGCGCGACCTGTTCACCCACGACTGCGCCTATCTCCAGCTCAAGCGGGAGGATTTCGACGAGGCGCTGTTCGCGTCGGCCCGTTCGGTGCTGATCAACGGCACCTTCTTCGCCACCCCCGATCTCGCCGCCGTCAGCCGTGCGGCGCTGGAGATGGGCAAGGCCGCCGGCTGCACGCTGGTGCTGGATATCGACTACCGCCCGGCGCTCTGGGGCTTGGTCAGCCACGGTGCAGGGGAGACCGCTTACATCGAGTCGGCCGCCGTTTCCGCCAAGCTGCAGGAGTTCGTGCCGCTCTTCGACCTGATCGTCGGGACGGAGGAGGAGATCCAGATCGCCGGCGGCTCGCCGGACACCATGACCTCCGTCCGCCGCCTGCGCGAGCTGGGCGATGCGACCATCATCGTGAAGCGCGGCATCCTCGGCTGCGTGGCCTTCCCCGGCGCCATTCCCGACGACATCGAGAAGGGGCTGATCGTCCCGACCTTCCCGGTGGACGTGATGAACACCGCCGGTGCCGGCGACAGCTACATGGCGGGCCTGATGCGCGGCTGGCTGCGCGGCTTCTCGCTTGAGGAGAGCTGCCGGGTCGCCAACGTCTGCGGCGCCATGAACGTGGCGCGGCACGGCTGTTCCGACTCCGCCCCGACCTGGCCGGAGGTGGACATCTTTCTGGAGAAGCGCGGCATCCGCACGGTCGGACGCGATTCCGGCATGAACCACCTGCACCGGGCGACCACCCGTCGCAACGTGCCGGCCGCGACCACCGCGCTCGACCTTGCACAGGTGCCGGCGCTTGAGGCGGCAGCAGCGCGCACCGGCGGCACCGACGCGCTGGCCCGCTTCCTGTCCGTCGCCGCGATGACGGCGCTGGAGCGTGGGTTCGACGGGCTGATGTGGTCCGATCGTTTCGACCGGGGCGAGTTGGCGCGGCTGACTGGCCGCGGCCTGTGGCTGTCGCGCGACTTCGCGTTGCCGGCCCAGCCCGGCATGCCGTCCTTCGCCGCCGGTGTGGCGGCCATGGAGACGCTGCGCTCCTGGCCGCGAGACCAGGTGGTGCGGGTGGCGGTGCCGGCGGCGTGGCGCGATTCGCTGCCGGCTCTGGTCGATGCACTGGCCGGGCTGGTGTCCGCCGCCGCCGTCACGCGGCACGAATTGCTGGTCGATGTGGCGGCGTTGGACGAGGGGGCCGGGCTGATCGCGACGCTCTACGAGCGCGGGGTGCGGCCGGACTGGTGGGGCGTGCCGGCGACCACCGACGCCGCGGGGCTGGCCGACGTGATCGCCCGGCACGACCCGCTCGCCCGCGGCTGGCTGACCGTCCACCCAGCGGGGCCGCTATCCCCGGCCGGAACCGCCGCCGGGCGGGTGCTGTCCGGCGACGCGCTGCTGGGACTCGCCGAAGAGTGGCTGGCCGGACGGATCGCGGACGGCGACCTGCCCAAGCGGATGGCCGCGGCGCTGACGTAGAGAAAGCGGTTACACGATGACTCCCTCTTCCGCCCCCGGCGGGAGAGGGAAGGGGCCCGCGGCAAAGATGTGGGAAGGGTGATGGCTGAGATTCTCGGGTAGCCGAGCCCTCACTCTCCCGTTTCACGGGCCCCTCCCTCTCCCGACGGGGGCGGGAGAGGGACAACAACCGTCCGTCCCCCTGACGGATCGCTTGACAGAACGAGTAACCGGTTTCATAGTTTTCGCAGGAAACGCAAAGAAGCGCGAAGCCAATCATGACCACGCCACCCCGCACCGACGCGATCCAGGAGACCGCGGCTGGCGGCCATCCCGCCCCCGCCGCACGCCGCGGCATACCGAAGCTGGCGCCGGAGGCGTGGGCGGCGGCGGCGCTGCTGTTCACGCTGGTGGTGATGCTGACGGCGCAGGTCGTGCTGCGGTTCGTCTTCAACATCGGCGTGAGCTGGCTGGAGGAGGTGATCCGCTTCGTCTTCGTGTGGAGCGTCTACGCCAGCTTCCTGGTGGCGGCGGAGGACGACCGGCACATCCGCGTCGCGCTGCATCTGTCCTGGCTGCCGCAGCGCTGGCAGACGGTGATGCTGACCCTCGCCGACCTTGTGTGGATCGCCTTCAACCTGACCGTCGTGTGGTTCGGCGCCGTGTATGCCCAGTCGCTGTTCGAGTTCCCCTACATCTCGCAGACGACCGGCATCAACATGGTCTGGGTGTTCCTGGTCGTGCCCATGGGCTTCCTGCTGCTGTCGGTGCGGGTGGCCCGCTTCATGGCGAAGCGCTGGCGCGGCGAGGCGACCCTGCGCGACTCCCGCCTCGACTCCTGACCGCCGCCGAAAGGGAGACAACAGACCATGGGTTCAACCGCCCTCATCGCCGTGTCCTTCGTGGCGGCGCTCGGCATCGGCGTTCCGGTCGCCATCGCTTTGGGCATCGCGGCGCTGACCGGCCTCTATCTGGCCGACATGCCGCTGGAGTATCTGGCGCAGAACGCCTACAGCGCTGTCGACAGCTTCACCGTCATCGCCATTCCCATGTTCATCCTGGCCGGCGCGCTGATGGAGCGGGGGCAATTGACCGACCGGCTGATCGACTTGTCGCGCGCCATCGTCGGCCGTGCGCCGGGTGGGCTCGCCACCGTCACCATCATGGCCTGCACGCTGTTCGCCGCCATTTCCGGGTCCGGCCCGGCGACCACGGCGGCCATCGGCTCGATCATGATCCCGGCGATGGTGCGCGACGGCTACAAGCGCAGCTTCTCCTGCGGTGTGGCGGCCAGTGCCGGCGGCATCGGCGTTGTGATCCCGCCGTCCATCCCGATGATCATCTACGGCGTCACCGCCGAAACCTCGATCACCGCACTGTTCGTGGCCGGCGTCATCCCCGGCCTGATCCTGGCGCTGGCGCTCTACGCGGTGGCGAAGGTGATCTCGCACCGCCGCGGCTACTCGTCGCCGGCGGTGGAAGGAGCCCGCGGGCCGCGCATCTGGGCCGCGTTCCTCGCCGCGAAATGGTCGCTGCTGGCCCCCGTGGTGATCCTCGGCGGCATCTACACCGGCGTCTTCACGGTGACGGAGGCCTCCGTCGCGGGCGTGGTCTACGCGCTGGTCATCGGCTTCCTGGTCCACCGCACCCTGACCTTCGCCGACCTGATCGACAGCCTGGTCGCCACCGCCCGCATCGCCGGCACCGTGCTGATCGTGCTGGCGACGGGGCTGGTCTTCGGCCGCATCCTGGCGCTCTACCAGGTGCCGCAGGACGTGTCGGGCTGGCTGACCCAGACCTTCACCGACCGCACCGCGCTGATCCTGATGATCGCGCTGCTCCTATTGTTCATCGGCATGTGGATGGAGACGATCACCCAGATCGTCATTCTGACACCGCTGCTGCTGCCGGCGGTGGTCGCCACCGGCATGGACCCGATCCAGTTCGGCGTGATGTTCGTGATCGCCTGCGAGCTGGGCTTCCAGACGCCGCCGCTGGGCGTGAACCTGTTCGTCGCCGGCGAGATCGCCGGGGCGAAGATCGAGGAGGTCACGCAAGGGGTCGTTCCCTTCGTGATCGCCGGCACCGTCGTGCTTCTGCTCGTTGGCTTCATCCCGGAGCTGTCGCTCTGGCTGCCGCGCGAGCTTGGTTACATAAGGTAATGTAGAGGAGGAGACACCATGCGTTTGCGCGCACTCATCGGCGCGGTCGCCATGCTGGCCCTGTGCGGGCCGGCGCTGGCCGCCGACTTCACCATCCGCCTGTCGCACGGCGACAACGAAGCCAACCCCACGCACCTGACGGCGCTGAAGTTCAAGGAACTGGCCAAGCAGTACACCAACGGTCGCGTCGATGTCCTGATCTTCCCGAGCAACCAGCTCGGCAGTGAGGAGGAGGTCGTGCAAGCCGTGCGCACCGGCACGGTCCAGGCGCAGATTCCGGCCATGGCGAACGTCCATCCCTTCGCCCCGTCGGCCGGCGTGCTGCTGCTGCCCTACCTGTTCAACACCAGCGCCGAGGCGCACAAGGGCCTGGACGCGCTGCTGCCGCAGTTGAACGAGCGGGTGACCAAGGAGGGCGGCATCCGCTTCCTGGGCATCCTGGAGAAGGACTTCCGCATCCTCACCAATTCCAAGCGGCCGGTGAAGACCCTGGCCGACCTCCAGGGCCTCAAAATCCGCGTCCCGCCGAACCAGATCAGCATCAAGACCTTCAAGTCCTGGGGCCTCGACCCGATCCCGATGGGTTGGGCCGAGGTGTTCACCGCACTCCAGCAGGGCGTGCTGGACGGGCAGGAGAACCCCTACACCACCGCCCAGACCTCGAAGTTCTACGAGATCCAGAAATACATCACCGAGATCCATTACCAGATCTGGACCGGGCCGCTGCTGATCGGCGAGCGCTTCTTCCAGCGGATGCCGCCGGACGTGCGCGAGGCGGTCGCCAAGGCCGGCTTCGAGGCGGTCGCCTACGGCCGTCAGGAAAGCGCCAAGCAGACGGAAGCCGCCAAGGTCTTCCTGCGCGAGAAGGGCATGATACTCCAGGGCGCGCCGGAGGATGAGCCGAAGTGGCAGGAGGCGGCCCGCACCACTTGGCCG
The DNA here is from genome assembly GCF_013423485.1 of Azospirillum oleiclasticum. Taxonomy (GTDB): domain Bacteria; phylum Pseudomonadota; class Alphaproteobacteria; order Azospirillales; family Azospirillaceae; genus Azospirillum; species Azospirillum oleiclasticum. The sequence goes on along the minus strand of NZ_JABFFR010000005.1, from coordinate 27,282 downwards.
GACCTCTACGCCAGCGTCGGCGGGGAGGCATGGGCCAAGACCGCGGTTGGCGTCATCGAGCAGGCCAACAAACAGTAACGGCACAGCGCCCACTGACGGCCAAGCCCCGTTCCCCGAAAGGGAACGGGGCTTTTTCATGATTGGACGGTGTCACCCGCGCCTCCGCGGCCATCCCCGAACCTGCCACTGGCAGGCGGAAAGCATCTTTTCAATCTACCAGCAAACCGAAAGAATGGTTTCCAGTCAGGGGTGCCGGATCTGTTGGATTCCCTGATCATTTGTGCTGGCACGAAACTTGTAACTCCCGAGGTCCCGGTGGTGTGCGACCGCCGGCGGTCGGGAGGAAACGATGGGCGTGCTGGTGCTCGGGATCGGCAACATCCTGTGGGCGGACGAGGGGTTCGGTGTGCGGGTGGTGGAGCGGCTGGGGGAGGGCTGGCGCTTTCCCTCCGGCGTCACGCTGATGGATGGCGGGACCCAGGGGCTCTACCTGCTGCCGCACATTGAGGAGGCGGACGCGCTGGTCGTCATCGACGCCATCGATTATGGCCTGCCGCCCGGCACGCTGAGGCTGATCCGCGACGGCGACGTGCCGGCCTTCCTCGGTGCGAAGAAGATGAGCCTGCACCAGACCGGCTTTCAGGAGGTGCTGGCGACCGCGCAACTCACCGGACGCTGCCCGGGGCGGCTGCGGCTGGTCGGCGTGCAGCCGGCGGTGCTCGACGATTACGGCGGTGGGCTGACCGACGTGGTGGCCGCGCAGGTTGAGCCGGCCGCGGCGCTGGCGCTCGACATCCTGGGCCGCGAGTTCGGCATCGTCCCCGAGCCTCGCGGTGCCGCCACCCCGTCCGACCCGGTGTCGCGCCACGCCTACGAGGGCGGGCGCCCGAGTGCCGCGGACGCCTGCCGCATCGGCGACCCGCGTGTGCTCGCCGGCCGTTTCGCCTAGGAAGCCCTGTCGTGTGCATCGGCTTTCCCATGCGGATCGAGCGGATCGACGGCGACCGGGCCCACTGCGTCGCCGACGGCATCGTGGAAACGGTCGACGTGGCGCTTCTGCCGGAGGCCGCAGCCGGCGACTGGGTGCTCGTCTTCCTCGGCAGCGCACGGCGGGTGCTGGACGCCGCCGAGGCGGCGCTGATCGGCGACGCGCTGGGCGCCGTCCGCGCCGCCATGGAGGGCCGCGGCGATGACGACGCCTTCGCCGACCTGACCGGGCGCGAGCCCACCCTTCCCCCCCATCTCCAGGCGGCCCATGCCGCCGGGCTAACCGAAGGCTGACCCCATGGCGCACGCGCACCCCTTGCCACCCCTGGTCGACCGGCTGTTGACCGTGCATGGCTATCCGCTGCTGGAGACCGGGGCCGAGGCACTGGCCGAGGACGCCGAGGGCGTTCGCGTCGTCTTCCTGCCCGGCCACGGCAAGGGCAGCGGGGAGACGGCGGACATCGCCGTCATCCTGCCGGAGCTGGTCAAGGCCGCCCCGGTTCCGCTCACCGCCGCCGTGGCGGGGCCGCAGGCGGAGGCCGCGCTGGTCGCCCGCGTCGGCACGCTGGGCCTGCCGGCCCTGGTCTTCCTGCACCGTGGCGAGGTGCTGGGCAGCATCCCGCGGGTGCGCGACTGGTCCGACTACCTCGCGCGCATCCGCTCCTTCCTCGCCGTTCCCGCCGACCGCCTGCAGTGAGGGTGTCATGAGCCTGTTGTCCGGAATGACCCGCCCGCCGGTCGGCTTCGGCCCCGGCAGCCAGACCCCGGAGCCGGGGGAGGAGGGGCTGGCCTATCTGCCCATGCCGTCGGGCATGCGCACCTACGAGCCGCACCTCCCAGATCTCGACGCCTGCGCCGCCGGCTGCGCCGGCATGGCGCTGCTGGAGCGGCTGCACGCCGCGCTTGCCGGCTGGACCGCAAGCGAGGAGCGGCATCTGCCGCTCGCCGGGCTGGACGACCCCGCCCGCACCCTGCTGGCCGAGGTGCTGGGGGAGGGCGAGGTCTCCGTCCGCGTCGCACGCCCCGACGGGCGCATCGACATCCAGGAGGCGGCGCTGGCCGGCGTCTGGCGCGTGCGCGAGCATGGCGCGGACGGTGCGATGCTGAGCGAGGCCCTGCTGGTCGGCGCTTTCCCCACCGTCGCACGCGCCCGCGCCTTCCCCGCCGCCGCCGAGCCGCGCTGGCCGGTGGCGCAGGAAGGGGTGATGAACGGCCCCGCCATCCTGACCGAGCTTCTGGACCGCAGCGCCGCCGGTCGCCCCGGCGTGCCGGCGCACGCCGTCAACCTCAGCCTGCTGCCCCACACGCCGGAGGATCTGGCGTGGCTCGACGAGGCGCTGGGGACGGGCTGCACGACCGTGCTGTCGCGCGGCTACGGCAACTGCCGGGTGGAGGCGACGGGGGTGCGCCATATCTGGCGCGTGCGCTACTACAACTCCGTCGATACCCTCATCCTCGACACCATCGAGGTGTCGGGCGTGCCCGAGGTGGTGTGCGCGGCACCGGAGGACATCGCCGACAGCGCCGAGCGCCTGGGCGACATCCTGTCCGCCATCCGCTGAGGGAACGGACCATGACCACCGCTGTCCGTTTCGAGGGCTCCTACCTCGGCGACGCCGCCCGCATCCCCGCCACCGCGCGGATGGAGTGCAAGATCTGCTGGCACGTCTACGACCCGGCGGAGGGCTGCTCCGTCTGGCAGGTGCCGGCCGGCACGCCCTTCGCGGCACTCCCCCACGACTGGCGCTGCCCGGTCTGCGACGGTGCGCCCGAGCAGTTCATGCGGCTGGACGATGGGGAGGCCGCCCCCGCCGCGATCCCCCCGCAGCCAGCCTTCACCGCCAGCGCGCGCGCGCTGGAGGCCGCCTTCCGCGAGATCCACATCGGCCAGATGCGCGGCGTGCCGCTGGTCAACGAGGCGCTGGCGGTCAAGGCCGTCGGCTTCCGCGCGTGGGAGGGGCGGGGCCTCGGCGTGCTGGTCACGCCCTGGTTCATGAATCTCGTGCTGCTGCCGGGCCCGGCCGACGACTGGTCGGGGCAGAATCCGGGTGCGAAGGAACTGGTCGAGTTCCCTTCGGGTCATTACGAGTTCGTGCACGCGCTGCGGGCGGAGGTGGGGCCGTACAAGGCCTGCTCCCTGTTCTCCCCGATGTTCGAGTTCACCACCATGCTCCAGGCCACCGACACCGCCGACGCGGTGCTGGTGGCGCTGTTCGACCCGTCCATCCGCGAGGAGGGCAGCCGGTCGGACGAGATCCGCCGGCTGGCCGAGACGCCACCCGAACCCGCACCGCAACCGGCCTCCGAACCCGCCGGCGGCCTGTCGCGCCGCAACCTCCTCGGCGGATCGGCGGCCTTGCCGGATGCATGAGATGGCGCTGTGCGAAAGCCTGCTCCAGGCGATGGAGGAGGCGGCCGTCGCCAACGCCTTCACCCGCGTGCGGCGGGTGCGGCTGGAGGTCGGCCGCTTCGCCGGGGTGGAGGTGGAGGCGCTGCGCTTCGGCTTCGACGTGGTGACGCGCGGCAGCCTCGCCGATGGGGCCGAGCTGTTGGTTCTCGAACGGCCGGGGCAGGGCTGGTGCTTCGACTGCGGCGACACGGTGGAGCTGACGGCCCGGCTGGACCCCTGCCCGCGCTGTGGCGGCGAGCGGCTCGCCCCGAACGGCGGCACCGAAATGACGATCAAGGATTTGGAGGTCGAGTGATGTGCACGGTCTGCGGCTGCTCCGGTGCCACGGTGGACGGGTCCGACCACCATCACGGTCATGATCATGACCACGGCGATCACCACGCCCATGGACATGATCATGACCACGATCACCGCCACGAGGCGCATGATCACGGCGGCACCATCGATTTCGGTGCCGGCCCGGCGCGGGCGCATGTGCCCGGCCTGTCGCAGGCGCGGATGGTTGAGATCGAACGCGGCATCCTGGCGAAGAACGACGGCTACGCCGCGGCCAACCGCCGCCGCTTCGCCGGCAGCGGCACGCTCGCCGTCAACCTGCTGTCCAGCCCCGGATCGGGCAAGACGACGCTGCTGGTCGCCACGCTGGAGCGGCTGCACGGCCGGCTGCCCCTGGCCGTGATCGAGGGCGACCAGCAGACCGAGCTGGACGCCGACCGCATCCGCGCCACCGGCGTTCCGGCGGTGCAGGTGAACACCGGCAAGGGCTGCCATCTCGACGCCCACATGGTCGGCCACGCGCTGGAACGTCTTCCCGGTGTGGGTGGCGGATTGCTGTTCATCGAGAATGTCGGCAACCTCGTCTGTCCGGCCGCCTTCGACCTGGGGGAGGCGGCGCGGGTGGCGCTGCTCTCGGTCACGGAAGGGGAGGACAAGCCGTTGAAATACCCAGACACCTTCGCCGGTGCCGATCTGGTACTGGTCACCAAGACCGACCTCGTGCCCCATCTCGGCACCGATCTCGCCGCCATCGAGCGCGCGGTCGCGCGGGTGAACCCCAAGGCCACGCTGCACCACGTCTCCGCCCGGACCGGCGAGGGGATGGACGGCTGGCAGGCGTGGCTCTTGGAGCGGCGCGACCGTTGGCTGGCGGACGGCGCCGCCCGCGTCACCCGCGCCGCGGAGTAGCCCGCCATGTCCACCGCCCCCCGCCCCGGCATCCTGGTCGTGGACGACGAGCCGCGCTCGGTCGAGGTGATCGCCCGCGTGCTGGAGGAGGAGTTCGACGTCCACACGGCACTCTCCGGCGCCGACGCGCTGCGCGTGCTGGAAAGCGAGTATGTGCAGGTCGTCTTCTCCGACCACCGGATGCCGGAGATGTCGGGGGTTGAGCTGCTGACCCGTGTGCGGGAGCGCTGGCCGGACATCGTGCGCGTGGTCATCACCGGCTACACCGACCCCGACGACATCATCCGCGCCATCAACGACGCCGGCATCCACCAGTTCATCACCAAGCCCTGGCACCCCGACCATCTGCTGCTGACCGCGCGCAACGGCGCGCGGCTGTTCCAGCTCCAGCGCGACCACGACCGCCTGTCGGTCGAGCTGAAGCTGATGGCCTCGGTCGCCGAAAGCCGCGTCGGCACGCAGCGCGAACGGGTGCAGCGCCAATACCGCTTCGACGCGCTGGTGCGCGCGCCGGACAGTCCGCTCAACGCGGTCTGCCGCACCGCCGCGCAGGTCGCCACCTTCAACGTCCCGGTCCTCATCCTGGGGGAGACGGGCACCGGCAAGGAGCTGCTGGCCCGCGCGCTGCACTACGGCAGCCTGCGTTCCGACAAGCCCTTCTTCGCGGAGAACTGCGGCGCCATTCCGGACGAGCTGCTGGAGTCCGAGCTGTTCGGCCACCGCAAGGGCGCCTTCACCGGCGCCCACGCCCACCGCGTGGGTCTGCTGGAGCAGGCGGACGGTGGCACCGTGTTCCTGGACGAGATCGGCGACATCTCCCCAGCCTTCCAGGTGAAGCTGCTGCGCTTCCTGCAGGAAGGGGAGATCCGGCCGGTCGGCTCCAACGAGGCGCGGACCGTGGACGTGCGCGTCGTCGCCGCCACCCACCGCGACCTGACCGCCGACGTGCGTGCCGGGCGCTTCCGGGAGGATCTCTACTACCGGCTCTGCGCCATGACGCTGACCATGCCGCCGATCCGCGAGCGGCGGCGCGACATCCCGGTGCTGGCGCAGCATCTGCTCGACCGTCTCGGCAACACCCACCGCAAGACCGCGACGGGCTTCACGCCGGAGGCGATGGCGCGGCTGGAGGCCTATGACTGGCCGGGCAACGTGCGCGAGCTGCACAACGAGATCACCCGCATGCTGGTGCTGGCCCAATCCGACGAGCTGGGGGCGGATCTCCTTTCACCGCACATCCTGCGCGGCCGCAGCGAGACCAGCATCCCCGCCACGGCGGAAGCCGCGGCGCTGGCCGTCTCCGGTCCCCTCAGGGAGCGCATCGAGCGGCTGGAGGCCGACATCCTGCTGGAAACGCTGGTCCGCTGCCGCTGGAACAAGAGCCGGGCGGCGGACGAGCTGGGCCTGTCGCGCGTCGGATTGCGCGCCAAGCTCGACCGTTACGGCATCACCCGCGGCACCGCCACCCAGCGCCGCCATTGAGGACCCGAAACATGTGCCTCGGCATACCCGGCCGCATCACGGCCATCACCGATCCGGGCGCCATGCTGGCGACCGTCGATGTCTCCGGCATCCGCCGCACGGTCGATGTCCAGTGCGTGGCCGAACCCGGCCGGCCGCTCGACGACCTGATCGGCCGCTGGGCGCTCGTCCATGTCGGCTTCGCCATGGCCCTGGTGGACGAGGAGGAGGCGCGGGCGACGCTGGCGCTTCTGGAAACGCTTGGCGAGGCGGAGGCGGAACGCGACGCCATGCGGCTGACCGCCGATCTGGACCGGGGAGAAGCGGCATGAGCGTCTGGGACGGTTTCAAGGACGCGGCCCTCGGCCGGTCACTGGTGGAGCGCATCGCGGAACGGCTGGACGCGCTCGGCGCCACCGAACGGCAGCCGGTGCGGTTGATGGAGGTGTGCGGCGGGCACACCCATTCGATCTTCCGCTATGGCTTGGCGACCGTGCTTCCGCCGGCCCTGGAGTTCCTGCACGGCCCCGGCTGCCCGGTCTGCGTGCTGCCGATGGGGCGCATCGACGACTGCGTGGCGATCGCCGAGGACCCGCGGGTCATCTTCACCACCTTCGGCGACGCCATGCGCGTGCCCGGCTCGCGCAAGAGCCTGATGCAGGCGAAGGCCGACGGCGCCGACATCCGCATGGTCTATTCCCCGCTCGACGCGCTGGCGCTGGCCCGCAGGAACCCCGACCGGGAGGTGGTGTTCTTCGGGCTGGGCTTCGAGACGACCATGCCCTCCACCGCGCTGACCGTGCTGCGGGCGGAGGCGGAGGGGATCGCCAATTTCTCCCTCTTCAGTCAGCACGTGACCATCATCCCCACGCTGAAGGCGGTGCTCGACACCCCCGGCCTGACGGTGGACGGCTTCATCGGGCCGGGGCACGTCAGCATGGTCATCGGCCTGCGCCCCTACCGCTTCATCGCCGAGACCTACCGCAAGCCCTTCGTGGTCGCGGGGTTCGAGCCGGTGGACGTGCTGCAATCGGTGTGGATGCTGCTGGGCCGGATCGCCGAGGGCCGGCCGGTGATCGAGAACCAGTACGGCCGCGTGGTGCCGGAAGACGGCAATCAGCGGGCGCGGGCCGCCATGGACGCGGTGTTCGAGGAGCGGGAGCGTTGCGAATGGCGCGGGCTCGGCTCCATCGACCGGTCCGGCGTGCGCATCCGCGACCGCTACGCCCGCTTCGACGCGGAGCGCCGCTTCTCCGTCGGTGGCGCCGTGGTCGCCGACCCGCAAGCCTGCCAGTGCGGGGAGGTTCTGACCGGCACGCTCAAGCCCTGGCAATGCCGCCTGTTCGGCAACGGCTGCTCGCCGGAAACCCCGGTCGGCGCGCTGATGGTGTCGTCGGAGGGGGCCTGCGCGGCTTGGTACCAGTATGGCGGCGCGCGCCGGGGGGCGGCATGAACGCGATCACGCCCTTGCGTCGCCGCCGGCTGTCGGTGCCCACGGTCACCCTGTCGCACGGCGGCGGCGGCACCGCGATGCGCGACCTGGTGGAGGACGTGTTCGTGTCCGCCTTCGCCGGCGACGCCGCCGCCCCGCTGGAGGATCAGGCGCGGATGGATCTGGCGGCGTTGGCCGCAGGTGGCGACCGGCTGGCCTTCACCACCGACGGCTTCGTGGTCGATCCGCTGTTCTTCCCCGGCGGAGACATCGGCACGCTGGCCGTCTGCGGCACGGTCAACGACCTCGCGGTCGGCGGTGCCGTGCCGGTGATGCTGTCCTGCGCCGTGGTCATCGAGGAGGGGCTGGCGGTCGACACGCTGCGCCGCGTTGCCGCGAGCATGGCGGATGCGGCACGGGCGGCCGGCGTGCGCATCGTCACCGGCGACACCAAGGTCGTCGCCCGCGGCGCCTGCGACAAGCTGTTCGTCACCACCAGCGGCGTCGGGGTGATCCGCCGCGGCATCGAGGTGGGCATCGGCAAGGCCCGGCCGGGCGACGTCGTTCTGGTCAACGGCCCGCTCGGCTGCCACGGCGCCACCATCCTGGCCGCCCGCGGCGACCTCGGTCTCGACGCCGATCTGGCGAGCGACTGCGCGCCGCTGAACGGCCTGATCGGCGACCTCCTGGACGCCGCGCCCGGCACCCGGCTGATGCGCGACGCCACCCGCGGCGGGCTGGCCGCGGTGTTGACCGAGCTGGCGGAGGCGTCCGGCGTCGGCGTCCTCATCGCTGAGGAGGCGCTGCCGGTGACGCCCGCGGTGCGCGGCCTGTGCGAGCTGCTCGGCCTCGACCCGCTGCACCTCGCCAACGAGGGCGTGCTGGTCGCCGTCGTTCCCAGGGAGCAGGCCGCGGCGGCGCTCGCCGCACTCCGCGCCCATCCGCTGGGCGGCCAGGCCGCGCTGATCGGAGGGGTGACGTCCGAGCGGCCGGGCCGCGTCGTCATGGACACCGCTTTCGGCCAGCGCACCATCGACCTGCCGGTCGGCGACCCGCTGCCCCGCATCTGTTGAAGACTACCCCTGTGTCACCAACGATAAGGAAAACCCCCATGCGCAATTGCTTCCATGCCCCCGTCGGCGTGCTGGTGCCGGCCCTCCTGCTCCCGATGCTGTCGGCCGCACCGGCCTTCGCCCATCCCGGCGACCTCCACACCCACGGCTTCGCGGACGGGGTGTTGCACCCGCTGTTCGGGATCGATCACATGGCCGCCATGGTCACGGTCGGCCTCTACGCCGCGCTGATCGGCGGCCGGGCGGTGCTGGGGGTGCCGGCGGTCTTCGTCTCGGTCATGCTGGTCGGCGGAATTCTGGGTATGGCCGGCTTCCCCCTTCCGCTGGTCGAACCGATGATCTACACTTCGATTCTGGTATTCGTGGTGCTGGCGGCGCTGCCGGTGACCCGCCGTGCGTCCACGGCGGCGGCCGTGGCCGGCTGGTTCGCGCTCTTCCACGGCTACGCCCACGGGGCGGAGATGCCGGCGGACGCGTCGGCCATCGGCTACGCGGCGGGCTTCGCCCTGGCGACGGCCCTGCTGCATGGCGCCGGCATCGGGATCGGGATCGGCGCGCGCCACCTGTTCGCGCGGCGGGCGGTGATGCCACGGGGGTAAGGGCGCGGCCCCGCCCCCTGCGGCAAGGAACGACCAACCAACAACAGAAACGGGGGAACGGCCGATGATCGATGTGGTGGTGGCGGACAAGAGCCCGCTCGTGACCCGGGGGCTGGTGAAACTGTTCGAACAGGACGAGCGCTTCAACCTCCTGGCGACGGCCCCCGACGGCGCCCGCTTCCTGGAGGCGTGCGAGCGCTGGCCCTTCCGCCTGGGCGTCGTCGGCTGGGACATGCCGGGCCTGTCCGGCCGCGAGGTGCTGGAGCGGGTGAAGGAACGCGGGCTGCCGCTCCGCATCGTCATCTACACCGGCAACGGCGACGCGGCCACCGTCCGCTCCGCTATGGCGCTGGGTGCCGCCGGCTTCTGCCACAAGGCGGAGCCGCCGGAGCGGCTGCTCGACGTCTGTGCCTCGGTCGCCGCAGGGCGCATGGCCTTCCCCTATGTGGATGTGGGCGCCATCAACGACGACCCGCTGGACCAGCTCACCGCGCGTGAACGGGAATTGCTGAACGCGCTGGCGTCGGGCCGCACCAACGCCCAACTCGCTCGCGTGCTCGGCATCTCCATCCACACCGTGAAGTTCCACCTGAAGAACCTGTACGACAAGCTGGGTGTGCTCAACCGGGCGCAGGCGGTGGCGCTGTCCATGTCCGGGTCGATGGCGGGGGCGGAACGGCGCCCTGCCTGACCGGGCAGGGTCCCGCCCGCCCGGCGGAGCGTGCGGGCCTGTCCGGGCGGGCGTTCCCGGCGGCGGCGGCGGCGCCTAGTCTGTCCCCAGCACACCGAGAGGGAGCCAGACGTCCATGCCGAACGCCGACACCGTCACCATCGCCCGCTGGCTGATCCACGAGGGGCGCCGCGGCGCCGGGCTCGACGACGGGCTGATCGCGCTGCTGATCGAGGTGGCGCGCGCCTGCAAGATCGTGTCCTGCCGGGTGGCCATGGGCGGCCTCGGCGACATCCTCGGCACCGCCGGGGCGGTCAATGTCCAGGGGGAGGAGCAGGCCCGCCTGGACGTGATCGCCGACGACATCTTCCGCCGCGGTACCGAGTTCGGTGGCCATGTCGGCGCCGTCGCCTCGGAGGAGCAGGAGGAGCCTGTGCCGGTTCCCGCCCACTACCCGCGCGGTGACTACCTGCTGCTGTACGACCCGCTCGATGGCTCCTCCAACATCGACGTGAACGTGTCGGTCGGCAGCATCTTCTCCATCCTGCGGCGACCGGAGGGGACCGACGCGGTCACGACCGCCGATTTCCTCCAGCCCGGCCATGCCCAGGTGGCGGCGGGCTACGCCATCTACGGGCCGTCAACCATGCTCGTGCTGACGGTCGGCACGGGCGTGGCGGGCTTCACGCTCGATCCCGTGCATGGCGACTTCGTGCTGACCCACCCCGCGCTCGCCGTGCCAGCCGAGACGCGGGAATTCGCGGTCAACGCGTCGAACAGCCGTTTCTGGGAGCCACCGGTGCGCCGCTACGTGCAGGAGTGCCTGGCCGGGGCGGAAGGGCCGCGCGGCAAGGACTTCAACATGCGCTGGATCGCCTCGCTGGTGGCGGAGGCGCACCGCATCCTGATCCGCGGCGGCGTCTTCCTCTACCCGCGCGACACCAAGCAGCCGCGCCGCCCCGGCCGCCTGCGTCTGCTCTACGAGGCGAACCCCATCGCCTTCCTGATGGAACAGGCGGGGGGCGCCTGCTCGACCGGCGAGCGGCGCATGCTGGACCTGGTGCCGGACAGTCTCCACCAGCGCATCCCGCTCGTCTTCGGCTCGCGCGAGGAGGTGGAGCGCATCGAGCGTTACCACACCGCAGCCGACGACACCCCGCACGACATGCCCCTGTTCAACGCGCGCGGGCTGTTCCGCACCATGGCGGGCTGAGGTCACCCGCCCAGCTTTGCCAACGCCTCCTCCGCCAGCCGCCGCGTCAGCGCGCCGGTCCCCATCGGGCGGGCGAGGCGGGCTGCCTGTCCGGACCACAGGCTCTGGAAATCGGCGTTCCCCTGCGGCTCCGTCCTGGCGCGCAGCGGGGCGAGCGCGCCGCCCGCCAGCGGAAAGGCGGGCGCGTCGGGGGAGAGGGGGCCGAGCTCGCGCATCAGCCGGTTCATGATCCCGCGCGCCGGACGCCCGGTGAACAGGTTGGTCAGCGCGGTGTCGGCCTCCGTCGCCGTCTCCAGCGCCTTGCGGTGGAGAGGCGAAATCTTCGCTTCGGGCGTCAGCAGATAGGCGGTGCCGATCTGGACGGCCGACGCCCCGAGTGCGAGCGCGGCGACGATGCCGCGGGCATCGGCGATGCCGCCCGCCGCGATCACCGGCACCGACACCGCGTCCGCCACCTGGGGCACCAGGGCGAAGGTGCCGACCTGCCGGGCCATGTCGCCGCCGAGGAAGGTGCCGCGGTGGCCGCCGGCCTCCAGCCCCATGGCGATCACCGCATCGCAGCCCTGGCGCTCCAGCCACATGGCCTCATCGACCGTGGTCGCCGACGAGATCACCTTGGCACCCGTCGCCTTGACGCGGCCGAGCAGCCCCGGCTCCGGCAGGCCGAAATGGAAGCTGACCACCTCCGGCCGGTGCTTTTCGACCAGCGCGCAGTAGGCGTCGTCGAAGGGCGCGCGGGCGGAGGCGGGCACCGGTGCCTCCGGATCCAGCCCCTGCTCGACGTAATAGGGGGCGAGGCGGGCACGCCACGCCAGCAGGCGCACCGGGTCGGGTTCGGGCGGCGCGTGGCAGAAGAAGTTGAGGTTGAGCGGGCATCGGGTGCGCTCCCGGATGACGGCGATCGCCCTGTCGGCCGCCTCCACCGCCAGCATCGCGCAGGGCAGTGAGCCGAGCGCGCCGGCATCGCAGGCGGCCACCACCATCTCCGGCGTGGTGGCACCCGCCATCGGCGCCTGAATGATGGGGTGCTCGATCCCGAACAGGTCGGGGATGCGGCGATCAGGCCAGCCGGCCATGGTGGGGTCCTCCGCGGGTCGGTCTTGCGGCCAGCATAGACCGGTACGGCCGCCGATCGCCAACGTCCAGCGATGCGCCCTCCTCCCGACCTCCCAACCCTACGCCGCCACCGTCCGCGACCGGCGGATCAGCTCGGCGTACCAGCGGGCCGAGCTCTTGGGCGTGCGCGTGCCGGTGGGGAAATCCACATGCACCAGACCGAAACGCGGGCCGTAGCCGCTGCCCCATTCGAAGCTGTCGAGCAGCGACCACACGAAATAGCCGCGCACGTCCGCCCCGGCCCGCATGGCGTCCCGCATGGCGTCGGTGTAGAGCGTCAGATAACGGATGCGGCGGGGGTCGTCCACCGCGCCGTTCGCGTCCGGCGTGTCGTTGCCGGAGCAGCCGTTCTCGGCGACATAGACGGGCAGGCGGTAGCGGCGGGTCAGGCGGACCAGCTCGTCGCGGAACATCTCCGGGAAGACCGGCCAGCCGATCCCGTGGTCCTCCGCCCCGTCGGGCAGGTCGGCCCATCCGAAGCCCCAGGTGGTGGAAGCGTCGGCCTTGGCGAAGATCGGGCCGTAGTGGTTGAGGCCGATCCAGTCGGTCGGCCGGCAGATCCGCGCCATGTCGCCGGCCTGCATGTGCGGCTCGATCAGCGCGGCCAGCCGCGACGGGTAGCGGCCGAGCAACTGCGGGTCGGGGAAGGCGAGGTTCCAATGCTCGTCCAGGAAGGCGGCGGCCTCGCGGTCGGCCTCGCTGTCGGTGGCGGGGATCACCGGCTGGCAGTTGTGGATGGCGCCGATGCTGACCCCCGGCACATGGTCGCGCAGCACATCCACCCCGGCCCCGTGGGCGAGGTTCACATGGTGGATGGCGCGCAGGTTCATGGCGCGGTCGGTGATGCCGGGGGCGGCCCACGGAATGGCGTAGCCGAACAGGGTGAAGACGCTGGGCTCGTTCACCGTCGCAAAATGCTTCACCCGGTCGCCGTAGCGGCGGGCGACCAGCACCGCGTAATCGGCGAACCAGCCGGCGACGTCCCGGTTGGCCCAGCCGCCGAGATCGTGGAGGGACTGCGGCAGGTCCCAATGGTACAGGCACAGCCAGGGCTCGATCCCCGCCTCCAGCACCGCATCGATCAGCCGGTCGTAGAAGTCGAGCCCCTTGTCGTTCGGAGCGCCGCGCCCGCGCGGCAGCACCCGCGGCCACGCCACCGAGAAGCGGTAGGCGCCGACGCCCAGGCCGCGCATCAGCGCGATGTCCTCGGCGTAGCGGTGGTAGTGATCGCAGGCGACGTCGCCGGTGTCGCCGTTCACCACGCCGCCGGGCACACGGCAGCGCGTGTCCCAGATGCTGGGGCCGCGCCCGTCCTGCGCCGCCGCCCCTTCGATCTGGTAGGCCGAGGTGGAGACACCCCACAGGAATCCGGGCGGGAAGCCCTCGGCGCTGGTCGCGGCGGTCATGACGGGGTCAGCTCCCTGTCTGGAAGTGTGGGGTCTGGAAGTGTGGGGTCTGGAAGTGTGGAGTCTGGAAGTCTGGGGTCTGGAAGTGTGGAGTCTGGAAGTCTGGGGTCGGGAATTGTGGCATCCGGGGTGGCGGCGGGGTCGGCGTCGGCCACGCGCAGGCGGACGGAACCGTTGGTGCGCTCCAGCAGCAGGGCGCGCTGGTGGTGCACCGCCAGCCCGCCGGGATGGCCGACGAAGATCAGGGTCGATTCGGGGAACTCCGCGTCCAGCAGGTGCAGCATGTCCTCCTCGCCCCGAGGGTCCAGCGTGCTCGCGGCACCTTCCAGGAAAATCCAGTCCGGTCGCCGCACCAGCAGGCGGGCGAAGCCCAGCCGCTGCTGCTCCGACATGGGCAGCGTCTCGTTCCAGCGCTCCATCGCGTCGATCATTGGAACGAGGTGGTCGAGACCGACCCGCTCCAGCACCTCGCGCGCCTGCCAATCTTCGATCGACTCCGCGGCAATCGGGTAGCTGAGCACCCCCCGCAGCGGACCGGAGGGCAGGTAGGGGCGCTCCGGCATGAAGAAGACACGCGAGCGCGCTGGCAGCACGATGCGCCCGCGGCCCCACGGCCACACGCCGGCCACCGCCTTGAACAGCCGCACCGCCGCCCCCGGATCGCCGGCGATCAGCAGCCGTTCGCGGTGCGGAATCTCCAGGTCGAACGGCTCGATGGTGACGTGCCCGTTGGGTTCGGACAGCGTCACCCCCTCGAATCGGATCGAGCGTACATCCTCCACCCGCTCCACGACGATCCGCTCCGTCCCGTTGCCCGCCAGCTCGTGGTCGAGCAGGCGCAGCGCATCGTGCAACCCGAGCACCCGCTCCACCGAGGCCCGCCACTCCGCCGCACGGGCGAGATTGTCGATGGGCCAGGACAGGGCGGCCACCGTCTGCTGGAAGGCCTGCGCCGTCTGCATCAGCACGCCGAGCGAGATGGCGCCGGAGATGTAGCGGGGGGCGGCCACCAGGATGGGAAAGGCCACCGACAGCACGCTGTAGGCGGAGCTGAACGCCATCATGTCCGACAACGCGCGGGTCTGCCGCTTCCAGCCGAGTTTGACGCCGTGGAACAGCCCCTCCAGCCGGCGGCGCTCCTGCACCTCGCCGTGCAGCAGGGCGATGGGCTGCGCGCGTTCGCGCACGCGGGCGAGCGCGAAACGGAAATCGGCCTCGTAGCCCTGGCGGCGGTTGGCCGCGTGCACCAACGGCTGGCCGACCAGCAGGGCGATGGTGGTGCCGGCCGCCGCGTACAGCAGTGCCACGTACAGCAGCCAGCCGGGCACGCGTACGGTCACGCCGAACAGCGTCACTTCCGGCGCGCCGGAGATCGACCACAGGATGCTGGTGAAGCCGATCAGCAGCAGCAGGCAGTAGGACAGCGACAGGGCGAGGTCGATGGCGTACTCCGTCGCCACCCGCACATCTTCCGCGATCCGGCCGTCGGGGTTGTCGTGGTCGCCGGGCACCAGTGAGATCAGGTGCTGCCGCCCGCCGACCAACCAGCCTTCCACCACCCGCCGTGTCAGCCAGCGCCGCCAGCCGAGCTGGAGCTTCCGCTTGACCCGCAGATGGCCGACCATGACCGCGACGTTGAACAGCAGGATGCCACCCGCTGCCAGCACCAGCGTCATCAGCCGCTCGGTCGAGCGCTGCTCCAGCGCATCGAACAGCCGCTGGCTCCACAGGTTGATGGCGACCGGCACGAACACCTGCCCGACCGTCAGTGCCGCCAGGGAGACCGTCATCAGACGGACGGTCCATTTCGTCTCGCAGCTCCAATAGCCCCCGGCGATCGCGAAAAAACGCCGGAAGATGCTCGCCGCTTCGCGGCTTCTGCTGCGGATCGACATGGGTGCTGTCCCTGCGGCCGCCATCCGGCTAGGCCGAACGGGGTGTGACGGACCCCGGACTATACCTCAAATGGCAGGGGATGCCACCGCCGGTCGCTGTGAGAAAAAACGTCAGCCTCCCAGCATTCCCGTCCGCGCGACCTGGGACAGGAACCGGTAGCTGTCCTTCGGCGTGCGGACCAGCGTGTCGTAATCGACCCGCACGATCCCGAACCGCTTGGACAGGCCGAACGCCCATTCGAAATTGTCGAGCAGGCTCCAGCACAGGTAGCCCTTGACGTTGCAGCCATCGGCGAGCGCCTGCGCGACCGACTCCAGATGCTCGCGGTAGAACAGCACCCGTTCCGCGTCGTGGATGGCGCCGTCGGGCGACACCACGTCGTCGTAGGCGCAGCCGTTCTCGGCGACATAGCAGGCGGGGTTGCCGTAGTCGCGCTTCAGCTCCACGAGCAGGTCGTACAGCCCCTCCGGCTGAACCGGCCAGGCCATGCCGGTCCAGCGCCGGCAGCGCGCCTCGCCCCAGCCCACGTCGAAGGGCCGCCCCGCCTCGTGCTTCATCGTCGAGCGGGAGTAGTAGTTGATGCCCAGCAGGTCGATGGGGAAGCGGATCAGGTCGGTGTCGCCGGGCAGCACGAAGCCGGCCATCCGGTCGGCCAGCAGCTCCGGGATGGTGCCGCGCATCACGCCGTCCAGCGACACCCGGTTCCACACGGCGTCCCAGCGGGCGGCGGCGGCCACATCCTCCGGCCGGTCGCTGTCGGGGACGGTGGGCTGCAGGTTCAGCACGGTGCCGAGCGTCAGGCCCGGTCCCTCTTCCCGCAGCGCCCGCAGGGCGGCACCCTGGGCAAGGTTCTGGTGATGCAGCGCGCGCAGGATGCCGTCGGCGCCGAGCTTGTGCCCCGGCGCATGCTCGCCCACGCCATAGCCGAAGATGGCGACGACGTTGGGCTCGTTCAGCGTCATCCAGTCCTTCACCCGATCGCCGAGCCGGCGCACGCAGGCGCGCGCGTAAGCGGCGAAGGGCTCGATCACCCCACGGCCCTGCCAGCCGCCGGCGTCCTCCAGCGGCTGCGGCAGATCCCAATGGTACAGGCAGGCCATCGGCCGGATGCCGGCCGCCAGCAGCCCGTCGACCAGCCGGTCGTAGAAGTCCAGCCC
Organism: Azospirillum oleiclasticum; assembly: GCF_013423485.1. Classification (GTDB taxonomy): domain Bacteria; phylum Pseudomonadota; class Alphaproteobacteria; order Azospirillales; family Azospirillaceae; genus Azospirillum; species Azospirillum oleiclasticum. The sequence goes on along the minus strand of NZ_JABFFR010000005.1, from coordinate 10,677 downwards.
GGCCTGGTTCACAGCACCGCTGCCGTCCGGTACCACCCGCGGCCAGGCGATGGAGAAGCGGTAGGCGTTGAATCCGGCGTCCTTCAGCAGCGCCACATCCTCCGGCCAGCGGTGATAGTGGTCGCAGGCGATGGCGGCGCTGCTTCCGTCCTGGATGCGGCCCGCGGCGGTGAAGCTGTCCCATACACAGGGGCCGCGTCCATCGGCGTCCAGCGCCCCCTCGATCTGGTAGGAGGAGGTGGAAGCGCCCCAGAGGAAGCCAGGAGGAAAGGCGGGAGTGGTCATGGTGCGGGATCCGACTGATGGTCACGCCAACAGGATGCGCCACAGCCTGCCGGACCGCCAGAGCACACCCGGCATGCCGGGGCTCCACGGGGCTCTACCCCCTGCGGCGTGCCGCCGCAGATCGACGAAACCGTCGCCCGGCGCCTTCCGGTCCCGTCGGTGGAGCAACCCTGGCGCGACCCTGCGAAGGCGCTGGAGCCCGTGCGACCCAAAGCGCGTTCACCTTGGGGGGCTGTCCGCGCTAATCTGTCTCAAAAGCCGGAGGAGGCGGGCATGAGCGGCGGTGGCTTCAAGGATCTGTTCTCGGGGCATGCGGCGGCCTACGCCGAGCACCGGCCGACCTACCCGCCCGAGCTGGCGGCGATCCTGGCGGAGCGTGCGTGCGGGCAGGGGCTCGCGGTGGACTGCGGCTGCGGCTCGGGGCAGCTTTCGGTGCTGCTGGCCGATCGCTTCGACCGGGTGGTCGCCACCGACGCCAGCGCCGGGCAGATCGCCCATGCCTTCGCGCACCCGCGGGTCGAGTACCGCGTCACCCCGGCCGAGCGCAGCGGGCTGGATGACCATGTGGCCGACCTCGTGGTCGCGGCGCAGGCGGCGCACTGGTTCGACCTGCCGGCCTTCTGGGACGAGGCCGACCGCATCACCCGGCCCGGTGGACTGGTGGCGCTGGTGTCCTACGGCATGCCGTCGGTGTTGCCGGAGATGGACACGATGATCCGCGCCTTCCACGACGACACGCTGGGCCCGTATTGGTCGCCGGAGCGCTGGCTGGTGGTGGAGGGCTACCGCTCGATCGCCTTCCCCTTCCGCGAGCTGGAGCCGCCGCCCGTCGCCATGGCGATCGACTGGACGCTGGGCGCGCTGCTGCACTACCTGAACACCTGGTCCGCCATGAAGCCGGCGGCGCAGGCGCTGGGCGCCTCGCCCCTGCCGGACTTCGCCGAGCGCATCGCGCCGCTGTGGGGCGACCCCGGCTCCACGCGCACCGTGCGCTGGCCGCTGACGCTGCGGCTCGGCGTGGCGGGGAGCCGCTCCTTCACCGGCGTGTAGGCGCGGAGCCCACCCGCCTGCTATCCTTCGCCGCCGTGACGGGGGAGAGACGAGGGGATGGGCGGGGGGCTGGCGGCCTTTCTCGGCGTGGGCACGAGCGTCTCGGTCGCCTCGGTGACGGCGGGCGGTCGGCCCGTGGTCGGGCGTGGGCTCGGGTGGCGGGTGGAGGCGGACGGGCGCACCGTGACCGTCTTCCTGGACGACGCCGCCAACGAAGAGCTGGTCGATGCGCTCGCCGCGTCCAGCCTGGTGGCGGTCGTGCTGTCCCAGCCGACCACCCACCGGTCCATTCAGGTCAAGGGGCTCGACGCGCGCGTCGCCCCGGCGCCGGCGGAGGCCGCGGCGCTGGTCGACCACCACATCGCCGGCTTCGCGCGCGAGCTGGCGGCGATCGGCTATGGCGAGGTCTTCACCCGCGCGCTCTGCGCCTTCGAGGCGGCCGATCTGGTGGCGGTGTCCTTCACGCCCGACGCCGGATTCGACCAGACGCCGGGACCACGCGCCGGGGAACCTTTGCCCCAATGAGCGGTCACGGCCGGCCGCGCGCCAGGGTGAAGTCGCGGCCGACCAGGGTGAAGACGGGAACCTGCGCCAGATTGAAGGTCCGTTCGGCGATCAACGGCACCCGGCTGCGCGCGTAATCGCCCAGCGCGCGCGCCGTGACCTCCCGTCCGGCGGCACCGGACAGCCCCTCCAGCAGCACCGCGGTCAGCACACCATGGCCGTTGTAGCCCTCCGCCGCGACCTGCTCGTCCGAGGCGGCGCTGAGGAAGCCGCGGCCGGTGGCGCGGGCCAGCCGGTTGTGCGCGGTCCGCATCAGCAGGTTGCGATCGACGATCTCCGCCACCCCACCGGAGTAGCAGGTGTCCAGCACCACGATGGCGCGATCGGCGGGCACGGCGGCCAGCAGCTCCTGCATGCGGTCCTGCGACAGACCCTTGCGCGCCACCTCGTCCAGGGTCGGGCGCCGCACGTCGTGCGACAGGAACCGGTAATCGCCCTTCAGGTTGACCCCGTGCCCGGCGAGGAACAGCAGGAAGGTGTCGGTCTCCGCCATGCCCTCGGCCATGCGGCGCACCGCGGCGGCGATGGCGTCCGCGTCGGCGTGCTCGTCGAGCAGCGGCGTGACGTGCACCGCGGTGAACAGACCGGCCGCGCGCTCGGACAGGGCCGCGGCCAGGGCGCGGGCGTCGCCCGCGGCGTAAGCCAGCCGCATCCGCTCGTCGGCGTAACGGTCGATGCCGACGACCAGCGCGTGCAGCGCACCCTGCCGGCCGCCGCCCCGCCCGTCCACCACCACGCCACGGACCGGCGCCGACTCCACCGCGTTCGTCGCGTCCAGCGCCACCACCTCGATCTGGTTCGGGCCGTCGATCAGCGGCACGCTGCGCCGCAGCCGCAAGGGCGCCGCGGTGCCGGCGTCATCGAGCGCGACGACCACACCGTTGCGGCGGTACAGCACCCGGCCGATGCCGCCACCGCCGTCCTGCACCTCGACCGTCACCGTCGCCCGCCGACGGTCGGCGTCGGGTGTGACGGTGGCCGTGACGGTGGGCGGCAGGCCGCGGGCCAGAACCTCCCCCGGCCGATCGGCATCGCCCGCGGCCAGCGCCGACGCGGCGCGTCCGGCTCCCAGATGCGCGCGACGGACGAGGTCGGGGCGATAGGCGACGTCGTAGACCTGCGCGATGGTCACGAATTCCGCCGCCCGCTCATGGCCGCGGTTGACATGCCAGCCGGCGAGGTTCCACGCCGCCTCCGCATGGTCGAAGAAGCCGTCGGGAGTCCAGGCGATCCAGGCGCCGGTCGTGGAGTGCAGGAACAGCGCCAGCCGCTCCCGCCCGTCTTCCAGCCCGAACCAGCGCAACGTGCCGTCGCCGAGCGCCGCCACCGCCGCACCTCCGGCCGGCGCCGCCGCGACAGCCAGCACGCGGCTGTCCAGCACGGTACGCCACAGCGGCCGACCATCCGCGGCGGTCCGGAGCAGCGCGGCACCGTCGGTCCGCAGGGAAGGATCGGGCGGGGCGGCGGCGAAGGGCGCCGTCGGCGGCTCGTCGTCCATGGTGGCGACGGAGAAGCTCCGATCGCCACCCGGCCACACGATCCGCAGGACTGAACCGTCCGCGCTGACGGTCAACGCCGACGGTGGCGGAGCCACCGGCTGAACCGTCCAGACCGCCGACCCGTTGGCGTTCGTCATCCGCAGGCCGCCGTCCGGCGCACCCTCGACCCGCCGCCCGCCGGGCAGCGGCAGGGCGCGCGGCGCCGACCCCGGCGGCAGCGGCCCGGCCTCCACCGCCGGCTGGCCGTCGGGCACGCCGTACCACCGGGTCGCCCCGTCCGCGCGGTAGCGCACCCCCAGCCGCCGCCCGTCCGCGGTGAAGGCCAGCCGCTCGACACCCCCGGCGGTGTCCGTGGAGCCGGGACGCGTGATCCGCGCGACCAAGCGACCGTTTCCGGTGTCGAACACCAGCGCGGCGTCGGCGAGCGGTCCGGCGGCGATGCCGGCAACGGCGGCCAGACGGCCATCCGGGGACAGCGCCACCGCGTCGATGCGGCCACGGTCGCCGTCGCCGATGGGGGGACGCAGCACGCCGCGCTCAGCGCCATCGACCAGCGACCACAGCCGCGCCGTCTTGTCGGCACCACCGCTCAGCAGCAGGCTCCCGTCCGCATCGGCCGCCAGCACCGTGATGCCGTCGGTGTGGGTGCCCGTCTCCACCCGCAGGCTGCGGTAGACCTCCGACGCCGCCGCCCCGGTCCCGCCGGCGCCGGGCCTCCGCGCCACGCCCGCCGGATCGACGCACCCGGCGAGCAGCAGCACCGCCAGCATGAGGATTACACGACCGACCATACGTACCGCCACGGCTGGAGGAACCGGAACCGATGGTAGCGGGTGCTCAAAGGATCGTCACCGCTCCTTCGCCTCCGCCGACCACAGCCCCACCCGTCCGACGCCGGGCAGCTTCAGGGCGCCGTCCAGCGGGTCGAAGCCGAAGGTCATGCCGAGCAGGTTGACCTCCACCCCCTCCTCCAGCGCCACCAGCACGCCGAACAGGCCGAACAGGCTGACTTGCCAGCCGGTGCCGCTGGGGACGCGGGCGATCGGCATGGCGCCGAGATAGTCCTTGCCCAGAGCGGTGGGCGGCAGGTCGAGGCGGAGTTCCGGCACCTCGCGCCCGATCCAGGCGAGGAACGTGTTGCTGTTCGGCCCCGGCCACACCCGGTACTGGTCGGCGTAGGGATAGCGCTCCGCCGCCGCGGCGATCTTGGGGATGGCGGCCTCCGCCTCCGCGCCGCGCAGCTCGGCGATCACGGTGGGGGCGGTGCCGAACCAGCGGCCGTCGGGATCCCGGGCGCTGACCACCACCCCGCTGGAGCCGCGGTAGACCCGCCAGCCGATCACCTCGTAGACGGTGAAGCGCTCGGCCCCGCGCTCCTTAACCGCCACCCAGGGGTGGACGCCGAAGGCGCCGCGCCAAGCCAGCGCGCGGGCGGCGTAGACCTGCACCACCGCTTCCGGCGTGCTGGCGGGATCGGGGGCCAGCCCGGCCGGACTGCGGTCCGCCCCGGCCCAGCGGGCGCGCAGGTCCACCTGGCCGGACGCGATCACCCAGCCCGGTCCGGCCAGAAGCAGCGACAGGATGAGCAGCGTACCCAGCACAATGCGGACGACCATCGGCTCCACACTCCCGCGATCCTTGGGGGCGGATCGCACAAAGATGCCCGTCCTATCTGGTGTCGGGATGGCGGAACCCCCACCCCTCCGGTGCGACGTTTCGCAGCGCGGCATGGCTGGGTTGTCCGGTTGCGGTTTGACGCCGCGGGCTTTCGCAATCTTTCCTCGCGCCAGAGCAGTCCGTGGAGAAGATCGTGAAAAGACGTGCATTCCTGGCCGGCGCCGCGGGCGGCGTGGCCGGATCGGCCATCGCCGCCCCCGCCATAGCGCAGGAGCGGCCGGCCGTGAGCTGGCGACTGGCCTCCAGCTTTCCGAAGAGCACCGACATCCTGTTCGGCACCTCCGAACTGATCGCGCGCCGCGTCGCCGAGATCACCGAGGACAAGTTCCAGATCCGGGTGCACGCGTCCGGCGAAATCGTCCCCGGCCTGCAGGTGATGGACGCGGTGCAGAAGGGCACCGTCGAGTGCGGCCACACCTGCGGCTACTATTACGTTGGCAAGGACCCGACGCTGGCTTTCGACACCGCCATCCCCTTCGGCCCCAACGCCCGCCAGCAGAACGCCTGGTTCCAGTATGGCGGCGGGCGCGAGGTGATGCGCGAGCTGTTCAAGCAGTACAACATCGTCCAGTTCCAGGCCGGCAACACGGGTGCCCAGATGGGCGGCTGGTTCCGCAAGGAGATCCGCAGCCTCCAGGACCTGTCCGGCCTGAAGATGCGCATCGCCGGCATTGCCGGGCAGGTGATGGCGAAGCTGGGCGTGACCCCGACGCAGATCGCCGGAAGCGATGTGTACCCGGCGCTGGAGAAGGGCACCATCGACGCCACCGAGTTCGTCGGCCCCTACGACGACGAGAAGCTGGGCTTCGTGCAGGTCGCCAAGAACTACTACTACCCCGGCTGGTGGGAGGGCGGCCCGCAGGTGTCGCTCTACGTCAACATGGACGCGCACGAGGCCCTGCCCAAGCCCTACAAGGCGGCGCTGGAAGCCGCCTGCGCCGAGGCCAACGGCGCCATGCTCGCCCGCTACGACGCGGAGAACGCCAAGGCGCTGAAGCGCCTGATCGGCCGGGGTGCCGTGCTGCGGCCCTTCCCGCGCGACGTCCTGGAGGCCGGCCACAAGGCCGCCATGGAGCTGTACGACGAGCTGTCCGCCAGCAACCCGCGCTTCAAGACCGTCTACGAGAGCTGGCGCCCCTTCCTCGACGACACCCGCCTGTGGTTCCGCGTGGCGGAGCTGCCCTTCGATGGGTTCGTGAGCTCGGTCGGCGCGCAGAAACGCTGACCGGACCTGTTCGCGAGACACAAGGCCCTCCCCTCCGCGGGAGGGCCTTGTTCATTGGCGGCGATGGGGCGCCCATCCCCTTGACAGCACGCCCACAAAGGATCACGGTACGGACAATTGGTCAGACCAAATGTCCGTGCGGGGCGCAGCGTGTCCCGGCGGCAGAACCGGGTGAAACGCCGTGCCGATCCGGGCCATCGAACCGCGCCGCCTCTACCGACAGGTCGCCGACCATCTGCGCGAACTGATCGACAATGGCGACTTTCCGGCCGGCGGGCGGCTGCCGACGGAGCGCGAGCTGGCGGAGCGGCTGGGCATCTCGCGCCCGACGGTGCGCGAGGCGCTGATCGCGTTGGAGGTGGAGGGGCGCGTGCGCATCCGCGTCGGCTCCGGCATCTATGTGACCGAGGCGCCGACGGCCCCGGTCGCGGCGCTGCACACGCTCCAGCCCGTCGAGGGACCCATCGAGCTGCTGCGCGCGCGGGAGTTCGTGGAGGGTGCCGTGGCGGCGGAGGCGGCGACGCTGGTCACCCCGGCCGACATCGAGGCGCTGGACGACGTGATCGCCCGCATGACCGCCGGCGGGCTGCCGTCGCAGGAGACGGTGGCGCTGGACCGCGAATTCCACACGACCGTCGCGGCGATCCTCGACAACGCCGTGCTCGTGCGGTTCGTCGGCGAGCTGTTCGACCAGCGGGTCAACCCCTATTTCCGCCGCCTGGCCTCCTACTTCGAGAACGAGGAGTCCTGGAGGGCGGCCATCGAGGAGCACAGGGTCGTGCGCGACGCCATCGTCGCCCGCGATCCGGCGCGCGCGCGCGCCGCGATGCAGCACCACCTGCAGCAGTCGCAGCGGCGCTTTTCCAAGGAGTTCGGCGAGGATGGCGGAACCGCGGCCGAGGACGGGCCGGGGACCGCCCCACCCTGACCGGGTGGCGGCCGCAGGACGCGTTTCAATCCAGGGAGGACAACCACCAATGCTCAAGCTCTCCGCAACCATCCTCGGCGTCGTCGCCGGCATCGCGCTGGCGGCCCCCTCCGCCAACGCCCAGACCAAGCTGCGCTGGGGCCACGTCTACGAGACGTCGGAGCCGTTCCACACCGAGTCCGTCTGGGCCGCGGAAGAGATCGCCAAGCGCACCAACAACCGCTACCAGATCACGGTCTTCCCGGCCTCGCAGCTCGGCAAGGAGAACGACCTGAACCAGGGGCTGTCGCTGGGCGCGGTCGACATCATCATCTCCGGCTCGAGCTTCGCCTCGCGCGCCTTCCCGCCGATCGGCGTGACCTATTACCCCTACATCTTCCGCAACCCCGACCACCTGCTCGCCTACACCAAGAGCGACGTGTTCAAGGAGCTGACGGCCGGCTACGAGAAGGCGTCGGGCAACCACATCGCCGCGGTGACTTACTACGGCGTGCGGCACACCACATCGAACAAGCCGATCGCCAAGTGCGCGGACATGCAGGGCCTGAAGATCCGCGTGCCGGACGTGCCGGCGTACCTCGCCATGCCGCGCGCCTGCGGCGCCAACACCTCGCCGATCGCCTTCGCCGAGGTCTATCTGGCGCTCCAGAACGGCACGGTCGAAGCCCAGGAGAACCCGCTGACCACCATCGAGGCCAAGAAATTCTACGAGGTGCAGAAGCACATCGTGCTGACCGGCCACATTGTCGACCACCTCAACACGGTCGTGGCCGGGGGCGTGTGGAGCAAGCTGTCGGACGCCGACAAGGCCCTCTTCACCGAGGTCTTCCAGGAAGCCGCCACCCGCGCCACCAAGATCATCCAGGAGCGTGAGGCGGCATTGGTCCAGACCTTCAAGGACAAGGGCATCTCGGTGACCGAGGTGGACAAGGCCGACTTCGAGAAGACCGTGCTGGCCAAGGTGCCGATGGAGGACTTCAAGTACCGCCGGGCCGACTACGACCGCATCCGCGCGGTGAAGTGAGCCGACGCGGCGGCGCATCGCCCCCACCCGGCGCCTGCGGCGCCACTCTCCCCCGCGTCGCAGGGGAGGGGAATCGCTCCTCCCCCTGCGACGCGGGGGGAGGCCGGGAGGGGGGCTGGCGCCGCGGCCTCCCCATAAGCCCTCCACCATCCATCAGCCAGGGTAATCCGCGCCGTGAATCATCCCATCGTCCATCCCTCCGCCGTCGCGGAGGAGATCGCGCACGCCTTCGAGGAGGAGGAGAAGCCGGTCGACCTCAGCGGCTACGCCTTCGAGGACTGGGTGACGCTGGCCCTGTTCTGGTGCATGGCGATCTGCGTCTTCCTCCAGTTCTTCACCCGCTACGTGCTCAACAGCAGCCTGGCGTGGACCGAGGAGATCGCCGTCTACTGCCTGGTCGGCGTGGTGTTCCTGGGTGCGGCCATGTGCGTGCGCATCTCGCGGCACATCCAGGTGGACGTGGTCTACCGCATGGTGCCGCCGGCGGTGGCGCGGCCGATGTCGCTTCTGGTGGACGTCATCCGCATCGTCTTCTTCGCCTACGCCGCCCAACTGATGTGGCGCTATTCGGCGGTCGTGTCGCACGAGAGCATGGTGACGGTGGATCTGCCGAAATGGCCGGTCTTCTACACCGTGTTCGCGGCGTTCGTGCTGATGGCGCTGCGGTCGGTGCAGATCTTCGTTCAGAACCTGCGGCGCGGCTACTCCGTCCTGGAGCGTCCCGACGCCTTCGACGAGGCGGAGGCCTGACCCATGCTGCTGCTTCTCGGAGCCTTCATCGGGCTCATGATCCTCGGCGTTCCGGTGGCGGTGTCGCTGGCGGTCTCGTCGGTGGCCTACATGCTGATCTACGGCGTCGCCCCCGACCTGATCATCGCGCAGCGCATGATCGCCGGTGTGGAGAGCTTCCCGCTGCTCGCCGTGCCCTTCTTCATCCTGGCCGGCAACCTGATGAACATCGCCGGGGTCACCGGACGCATCTACACCTTCGCCGTGTCGCTGGTCGGCTGGATGCGGGGCGGGCTGGCGCAGGTGAACATCATCGGCTCGGTCATCTTCTCCGGCATGTCGGGGACCGCGCTGGCGGATGCGGCCGGCATCGGCACCATCGAGATCAAGGCGATGAAGGACCATGGCTACCCGGTGGAGGCGGCGGTGGGCGTCACCGCGGCGTCGGCCACGCTGGGGCCGATCATCCCTCCGTCGCTGCCCTTCGTCATCTACGGGATGATGTCCAACGTCTCCATCGGCGCGCTGTTCCTGGCCGGCATCCTGCCCGGCATCGTGATGACGGCCCTGATGATGCTGACCGTCGCCATCATCGCCCACCGCCGCGGCTGGGGCTCCGACTCGCCGTTCAGCTGGATGCAGCTGGGCGAGGCCTCCCTGGAGATCCTGGTCGTGCTCGCCTTCCCCGTGGCGGTCTACGCCATGATGTGGATGGGGCTGTCGCTCAACATCGCTGTGCTGGTGGCGCTGGCGGTGCTGGTGGCGCTCGACTGGTACTTCGACTTCTCCGCCGTGATGGCGCTGATGACGCCGGTCATCCTGATCGGCGGCATGACCATGGGCTGGTTCACGCCGACCGAGGCCGCGGTGGCGGCCGTCATCTGGTCGCTGTTCCTGGGGCTGGTCCGCTACCGCACCATGACGCTGAAGACGCTGGCCAAGGCCAGCTTCGAGACGATCGAGACGACGGCGTCGGTGCTGTTCATCGTCACCGCCGCGTCGGTCTTCGCGTGGCTGCTGACCGTCAGCCAGGCGGCGGAGATGCTGTCCACCGCGATCCTGTCGGTGACCGACAACAAATGGGTGTTCCTGATCCTGGTCAACCTGCTGGTGCTGTTCATCGGCTGCTTCCTAGACACCATCGCCGCCATCACCATCCTGGTGCCGATCCTGCTGCCGATCGTGCTGAAGCTGGGGATCGATCCGCTGCATTTCGGGCTGATCCTGACGCTGAACCTGATGATCGGGCTCCTGCACCCGCCGCTGGGCATGGTGCTGTTCGTGCTGAGCCGCGTCGCCAAGCTGTCGGTGGAGCGCACGACCATGGCGATCCTGCCCTGGCTGGTGCCGCTGTTCATCGCGCTGATCGCCATCACCTTCATCCCGCAGATCACCTTGTGGCTGCCGCACACCATGGGAATGACCCGATGACCGCCGAGGCCCTGTCCGCCACCCTGTTCGGGCCGGAGGACCTGCGCATGGTCCGCCGGAGCCTGCCCGATGTCGCCCCCGGCATGGTCCGCGTGCGCATGCGGGCGGGTGGCATCTGCGGGTCCGACCTGCATTACTTCCGCCACGCGCGCACCGGCGATTTCGTCGTCACCTCCCCCCTCACCCTCGGGCACGAGGTGGCGGGCGAGGTGGAGGCGGTGGGCGACGGCGTGTGTAGCGCGCCAACTGGTTTGACACATTCGGA
>NZ_JABFFR010000049.1 GCF_013423485.1 Azospirillum oleiclasticum | reverse complement strand
CGTCGACGATGGGGGAGGGCCGGGGTGGGGGCCCCGCGCGACGACTTTCAGCCGGTCGCGTCAGGCCGACTTCCACCAGCGGCGCGGCTCGACGTTGACCACCGGCTTGTCGGCCGGGATCTCGCGCGCCACCGCATGGATCTCCTTGTAGATGTCGACGCCGCCGGCCCATTCGCCGAGGCGGTCGCGCCACACCTTCCAGGGCTCCGGGTTGGACATCGGCGAGGCGATGTCCTCGGCCTTCTTCATCTCCTCGGCCGGCAGCTCGACCACGCGCACGCCGTGCTTGTGGAACAGCGTGCCGGGGCGCGGCGGGTTGGTGGCGCCGATCACCTCGTGCAGCGCGGCCTCGTGCGTGCCCTGGACATGGACCTGCGCGGTGTAGGCGGACTCCATGATGGCGTCCTGCAACCGGCCCTCGACGCGGTCGAAGACCTTGGCGTTCATCGCGGTGTGCTCGGTGCCGCAGAAGAAGCGGAGGTCGACCGCCTGCGAGACCACCGGCGTCATGTTGGCGTAGGCGACCGCGCCCATCCACGTCTCGGCACCGTCGATCAGGCCCTGGCGCAGGCCGTCCAGCGTCTCCTCCCAGGCGATCGGCACGGGGTTGAGCTTCAGCAGCTCCATCGCGATGCGGCCGAGCTGGGTGCCGGTGACGCGGTTCTTGGTGCCGGCGAGCTGCTCCAGCTTGGTGACGTTCGGCCGGTCCGCCCATTTCTTGCCCAGCATGATGCCGCGCAGTTCGCAATGGGTGAACAGGAACTGGATGTTGTGGCGCCGCTTCAGCGGCTCGCGCAGCAGCTTCTGGCTCGCTTGGCTGTAAAAGAAGTGATACTGGGACGCCCGCGACGGGAACATGAACGCGAAGTCGAGAACGTTGTAATAGGGCGCGTTGCCCGCCGAATTCTGCGTCGAGGCGGAGAAGATCTGGGTGATCTCCTGCTGCGTCTTCTGCACGCAATCAAGCTGGCCGCAGATCTGGTTGCTGCCGAGGAACTCCACGCGGATCTCGCCGTCGGTGCGGTCTTCGAGGTCGCGGGCGAAGAAGAGTTGGCCCGACTTCTGAATCTGCAGATTCTGCTCGTTGAAGCCGGACGCGCCGAACTTGAAGGTGTGCTTGGCCGGCTTGGAGAAGCGGCGGTTCGCCGTCGCCTCGGCCGCCTGCGCCAGGCGCGGCAGCGTCACCGGCCCCACCAGCCCGCCGAGCGCCAACAGCGTGGACGTCCAGCCGAACTGGGCGGCCAGCCGGCCCAGATCGCGACGCGAGAATTGCAGAGACTGTCTCATCGGTTTCCCTCCCATACCTGTGGACCAACCATATGCGTTGCCAGCGAACCATGCGAGCGACACATTTTGCTTATTTTGAAACGCTGTATTTCATCTTTACACAAACAGGTTCCCCGTGCAAGGATCGCGTTGTGAAAAGTTTCGCTGCAACGCAGCATCGCGAAAGAAGCTTTCGGGAGGGAGTGGAAGGCATGTCCAGCGACACAGCCTACGATTATGTCGTCATCGGTGCCGGATCGGCCGGCTGCGTCCTCGCCAACCGTCTGTCCGCGGACCCCGGCGCCCGCGTGCTGCTGCTGGAGGCCGGACCCAAGGACAGTTACCCGTGGATCCACATCCCGGTCGGTTACTTCAAGACCATGCACAACCCGGCCACCGACTGGTGCCTGAAGACCGAGCCGGACCCCGGTCTGAACGGGCGCAGCCTCGCCTGGCCGCGCGGCAAGGTGCTGGGCGGATCAAGCTCGATCAACGGGTTGCTGTACATCCGCGGACAACCGCAGGATTACGACCAGTGGCGCCAGCTCGGCTGCACCGGCTGGTCGTGGGAGGATGTGCTGCCGCTGTTCAAGCGCTCCGAGCACCAGGAGCGTGGCCCCGACGAGTTCCACGGCACCGGCGGACCGCTCAGCGTGTCCGACATGCGGGTGCGGCGCGACATCTGCGACGCCTACATCGCGGCGGCCGAGGAGCTGGGCATCCCCCGCAACCCCGACTGCAACGGGGCGATGCAGGAAGGGGCCGGCTATTTCCAGCTCACCGCCCGCAACGGGCGGCGCTGCAGCTCCGCCGTGGCCTTCCTGCGGCCGGTGCTCGACCGCCCGAACCTCACCGTGATGACCGGGGCCACCGTGCAGCGCCTTGTGCTGACCGGCAAGCGCGTGACCGGGGTCGAGGTGTGGGTGGACGGTGCCGTGAAGCGCATCGAGGTGCGGCGGGAGGTGGTGCTCTCCGCCGGGGCCATCCACTCCCCGCACATCCTGGAGCTGTCCGGCATCGGCCGCGGCGAGGTGATGCAGCGGGTCGGCATCCCGGTCGTCCACCATCTGCCGGGTGTGGGCGAGAACCTGCAGGACCACCTGCAGGCCCGCTCCATGTACCGCAGCAGCGTGCCGACCCTGAACGACGAGGTGAACAATTTCTTCCGCAAGATGCTGATCGGGGTGGAATACATCCTGTTCCGCCGCGGCCCGATGAGCATGGGGGCGAGCCAGGCCTACATCTTCGCCCGCACCTCGCCGGCCATGGACACGCCGGACGTGCAGTTCCACATCCAGCCGCTGTCCAGCGACAAGCCGGGCGAGGGGCTGCACCGCTACTCGGCCTTCACCGCGTCGGTCTGCCAGCTCCGCCCGGAGAGTCGGGGGAGGCTGGAGCCGCGCTCGTCCGACCCGCGGCAGGCGCCGGCCATCCACCCCAACTACCTCGCCACCCACACCGACCAGCGCACCATCGTGGAGGGCATGAAGCTGGCCCGCCGGCTGGCCGCCACCAAGGCGCTGTCGCCCTTCATCGTCGAGGAGCTGGACCCCGGCGCCAAGGTGAAGACGGACGAGGAACTGCTGGTCCACGCCCGCAACACCGCCACGACCATCTACCACCCCGCCGGCACCTGCAAGATGGGGGTGGACGCGATGGCGGTGGTGGATCCGGCGCTGCGCGTGCACGGCATCGAGGGGCTGCGGGTGGCCGACGCCTCGATCATGCCGACGCTGGTGTCGGGCAACACCAACGCGCCGACCATCATGATCGGCGAGAAGGCGTCCGACCTGATCCTCGCCGCAGCCCGGCACGCCAGCTACGCGGCGGCGGCGTAGGGGGGGCTGCGTCCGGCCCCCACCCAACCCTCCCCCATCTGGCGACGGGGGAGGGCTTTTCTTCCCCCTCCCCCGCGCAGTGGGGGAGGGCCGGGGCGGGGGCCCCGCGCTTAACCTCACCCCAACTCGAAACTGGTGATTCCGAACACCCGGTCATCCCGGATCGGCCGCACCGGGCCGGTGTACATGCGCGCCGTCTCGAACGCCGGCGCCAGCCCGCGCGACCGGGCGAGGTCCACCGCGGCGGCGTTGGGCTCCGGCACGTCCAGGAAGACCGGGCCGTCGCCCGGCGTGGCGGCCAGCGCGTCGAACAGCGCCCCGGCGGCGGTCCCGTCCAGCGCGAACAGCGGCCCGACCTTGCGTCCGGTGACGCTGGGGCGGATCACCCCGAACCCCGCCAGCGCCCCATCGCGCAGCAGCGCCAGCGCGTGATGCCCCGGTGCCGACACCCAACCCTTCAGGAACGCCGCCCGCTCCGCCGGAAAGCAGGCCGCGTCGAAGGCCAGCACCGCCTCCCACGGCACCGCGGCCAGCGGCACCACCGTCCCGGCCCCGGATCCGGGCGCGGCGCCCGCCGGCACCCCGCCGAATCGCACGTTGCGGTGGGCGTAGGCGAAGCCGGAGCGGCGGTAGTTGTCCTGCTGCGCCACCACCCCGTCCAGCCCGACCGTGCGCGTTCCGGCATGCGCCAGCCCGGCGCGCCAGGTCGCCATGCCCAGCCCGGACCCGCGATGCTCCGGCCGCACGATGTAGAGGCCGAGGAAGGCGAAGGCGTCGCCGTAGGTCACCACCGACACGGCCGACACCGGCACCCCGTCCAGCAGCCCGACGAAGAACCCCTCCGGATCCTGCGTCCGGAAACAGGCGGCGTCCCCGGCACCGGGGTTCCACCCCTCCGCCTCCGCCCAGGCGAGGATGGTGCCGACCTCGTCGGCCGTCGCCGTCCGCACCGTGAAACCATCCACCGCCATGCCGTTGTCCTCCAACGCTCAGAGCAGATCGCGCAGCATCGCCACCAGCGGCACGTCGGCCGGCGGCATCGGGTAGTCGCCCATGCGGTTGGGATAGACCCAGGCGAGCGTTTGTCCCTCCAGCGGCGCCACGTCCCCCTCCCACACCCGGCAGACGTAGAGCGGCATCAGCAGGTGGAAGCTCTCGTAACCGTGCGAGGCGAAGGTGAAGGGGGCAAGGCAGCTCGCCGCCGTGTCGATGCCCAGCTCCTCGCGCAGCTCGCGCACCAGGGCCGCCTCCGGCGTCTCGTCGGCGTGCACCTTGCCGCCGGGGAACTCCCACAGCCCGGCCAGCGCCTTGCCCGGCGGCCGCTGCGCCAGCAGCACCCGCCCGTCGGCATCCACCAGCGCCACCGCGGCGACCAGCAACACCGGCTTCGACCCGGCGGGAGGGGTGGAGGAGGGATCGAAGCAGGACATGGGGGTTCCGTGTGCGTCGAGGGTGCCTAGGCCCGGTGGGCAACGCTCAGCTCGCCACCTCGCCGTTGAGCGCGCGCCAGCGGGCGGCGCTCAGGACGTAGAGGTGGCCGGGCTGGACGCCGCCGCGCAGCATGAAGTCGTAGTCGTGCACGCCGCGGTGCTCGAAGCCGGCCTTCAGCAGCAGCCGGCGGGATGGCCGGTTGTCCAGCAGGGTGGCGGCGTTGAGCGACGGCAGGCCCAGCACGGTGAAGCACAGGCGGATCACCGCGGCCACCGCCTCGCTGGCGTAGCCCATGCCCTGATAGGGCACGCCGATCCAGTAGCCGATCTCGCCGCGCTCCAGATTGACCTCGATGCCGCCGATGGGAAGATCCTCGTCGGCCTCGGCGATCAGCAGGCAGAGCGCGCGGCGCTCGACGCGGTAGGCCTCGGCCGCCTCCACCCACTCCCGTCCGTAGGCCGGGCTGTAGGGGTGCGGCACGTTGGCGAGCCACTGCGCCACCGCCCAGTCGCCGATCAGCGGCGCGAAATGCTTCACGTCCTCCACCCGGTAGGAGCGGAGCACGAGCCGCGGCGTCTCGATCCGGGCGGGGAGGGGCGGAACGGGGATGGGGTGGTGCATGCGGGGGCTGCCGGTCAGCTTCGGTAGCTGCCGTTGATGTCGATGTAGCCGTGCGTCAGGTCGCAGGTCCACACCGTCGCCTTGCCATTGCCGAGCCCGATGTCCACCAGGATGTCGATCTCCTTGCCCTTCATGTGGGCGGCCACCGGCGCCTCGTCATAGCCCGGCACCTCCATCCCGTCGGCGCAGATCAGCGTGCCGCCGACGGAGATCTTCAGCAGGTCGCGCTCGGCCCGCTCGCCGGCCTTGCCCACCGCCATCACGATGCGGCCCCAGTTGGCGTCCTCGCCGGCGATGGCGGTCTTGACGAGCGGCGAGTTGGCGATGGTCAGCGCGATGCGCTTGGCGGCGGCGTCGCTGTCGGCCCCCACCACGTCGATGGTGACGAACTTGGTCGCCCCCTCGCCGTCGCGCACGATCTGGTGCGACAGGTCGCGCATCACCTCTTCCAGCGCCCGGCGGAAGTCGGCGAGTGCCGGGTCGGCGGCGTCCGTCACGACGGGGTTGCCGGCCTTGCCCGTCGCGAACAGCAGCACCGTGTCGCTGGTGGAGGTGTCGCCGTCCACCGTCAGGCTGTTGAAGGTGCGCTCGGTCAGCGCCGACAGCATCGCCTGGAGCGCCGGGGCCGGGATGGCGGCGTCGGTGAACAGGAAGCCCAGCATCGTCGCCATGTCCGGCGCGATCATGCCGGAGCCCTTGCAGAAGCCGCTGATGGTCACCGTGGTGCCGCCGATCTCGGCGGTGCGCACCGAGCCCTTGGGGAAGGTGTCGGTGGTCATGATGGCGCGGGCCGCCGCCTCCCACACCGCGCTGGTGTTGGCGAGCGTGTCGGCCAGCCCGCCCAGGCTGCGGGCGATGGCGTCGGGGGCCAGCGGCTGGCCGATCACGCCGGTGGAGGCGGTGAAGACCGCCAGCGGGTCGCAGCCGGCGATGCCGGCCGCCGTCTCTATGGTGGTGCGGGTGGTGACGTCGCCCGCCTTGCCGGTGAAGGCGTTGGCGTTGCCGGCGTTGACCACCAGCGCCCGCGCGGTGCCGCCCTTGAGCGAGTCGCGGCACATCACCACCGGGGCCGAGCAGGTCAGCGACTTGGTCAGCACGCCGGCCACGGTGGTTCCCTCGTCCAGCACCGCCAGCAGCAGGTCGTCGCGCCCCTTGTAGCGGATGCCGCTGTTGGTCACGGCCAGACGCACGCCGGGGATCGGCGGCAGTGTCGGGAAGGCGGCGGGGGCGAGCGGGGAGACGGGGAGGGCCATGGCGCGCGGTCTCTCGGGCGAGGGGTCGAACCGCAGCACCATAGCAAGCTGGCGGCGCCTGTCACGCGTGCCGTTGGCGGGGCCGGCCTGCGGCCTTGTTCAGGCAAAATTTACCAGCGCCGGCCATACCGTGGGGCCCAGTCCCCGCAAGCCGGCCGGAGCGATGATCGACCCAAGGACCGCGGCCGCCCTTCAGGAGTTCCTCGCCAACCCCGGCCTCGACCCGTCGCTGCTCGACCTGTTCCTGCTGTTCGGCCCGAGCTACGGTCAGCGGCAGACCAGGGCGCCGCTGACCGTCGCCTTCCATGATTTCTGGCCGGAGTTCGACAAGCGCGAGAATTTCTTCACCGAGATCCTGTCGCACCGCTTCGCGGTGACGGTGGTGGAGGACGGGTGCGACCTCGCCATCGTCTCGGTGTTCGGCACCCGCCACCGCGAAATGCGCGCACGCCGCAGCCTCTATTTCACCGGCGAGAACCGCCGGCCGCCGCTGGACGCCTTCGACATGGCGGTGTCCTTCGACCGCATCGATGACCCCCGCCATTTCCGCCTGCCGCTCTACGTGATGCACGCCTTCGAGCACATGCGGGAGGGGGCGACCGCGCATTTCTGCCAGCCGCTCCTGCCGCCGGTGCCGCCGACGCGCGACGAGTTCGCGGCGCGCAAATTCTGCGCCTTCCTCTACAAGAACCCGCACGGCACCCGCCGCAACGACTTCTTCCAGGCGTTGCACGCGCGCCGTCATGTCGATTCGGTGGGCTGGCACCTGAACAACACCGGCAGCGTGGTCAAGATGGGCTGGCTGCCCAAGATCCGCGTCTTCGCCAAGTACCGCTTCGCCTTCGCCTTCGAGAACAGCAGCCACCCCGGCTATCTGACCGAGAAGATCCTGGACGTGTTCCAGGCCGGCGCCGTCCCCCTCTACTGGGGCGACCCGGACGTGACGCGCGACGTGGTGCCGGGCAGCTTCATCGACGTGTCCCGCTTCGCCGACGACGAGGCGGCGGTGGCCGCGATCCTCGCCCTGGACGACGATTACGACGCCTATCGCCGCTGCCGCGGCGTCTCGCCCTTCGTCGGCGCCCCGGATTTCCACTTCGACGCCTACCGGCTGGCGGAGTTCATCGAAAGCCGCCTCTAGGCGGCCATGCAGGGGGTGCGGCGATGAAGCGTGTGCTGCTCAACTACGCCGACGGCGCCTTCACCCAGGCGCAGGCGCACAACAGCCGGACGGGGCTGGAGGTCGGCGGCTTCGACGGGGTGGCGTCGCTGGGGCGGCAGCACCTGCCGGCCGATTTCGTCGCCCGCAACCGCCACATCCTCGACCAGCCGCGCGGGGCCGGCTACTGGCTGTGGAAGCCCTTCCTGATCTGGACGCTGCTGCGCGAGCATCTGGACGACGGCGACATCCTCTTCTACAGCGACAGCGGCGCCCACTTCGTGCACAGCGTCGATCCGCTGGTGGAGGTCTGCCGGCAGAGGCACGACCTGCCCATCCTGCTGTTCACGCTGGAGGACCAGCACCGCGCCCGCGTCTGGACCAAGCGCGACTGCTTCCACTACATGGGCCTCGACCACCCCGGCTTCACCGAGGCGCCGCAGATCCTGGGCAGCTTCGCCGTGATCGAGCGGGCGCCCTCCACCATGGCCTTCGTCGCCACCTGGCTGCATTTCGCCGAGGACGAACGGCTGATCACCGACGCCCCCAACGCCTGCGGCCTGCCCAACCACCCCGGCTTCCGCGACCACCGCCACGACCAGAGCATCCTCAGCCTGCTCGGCCACAGCCGCGGGGTGGCGACGCTGCCCGACATCTCCCAATGGGGCGACGGCCGCCGCCCGCCCGGCATCCCGCGCATCATGGAGCACACGCGCTGGCGCGAGTAGCCGGCGTTGACGCTGCCGCGCGTCCGGCGGCATCTTGCGCCGGCCCGCCCACCGCCCGCGTTTGGATAAGGACCCGATGACCGACACCGCCGGCCGCAGGCTCAACATCGTCGTGCCCTACCGCGACCGGGAGGCGCATCTGCGCCGCTTCGTGCCGGCGATCGCCGCGTGGTTCGCCGGGCTGGACCGGCCCATCGACTACCGCGTGACCATCGTGGAGCAGGACGTGGGCCTGCCCTTCAACCGCGGGGCGCTGAAGAACATCGGCTTCCTGCTGGGCGAGCGGACCAGCGACTACACCTGCCTGCACGACGTCGATTACCTGCCCCTCGACGCCGACTATTCCTGGGCCGAGGTGCCGACGCCGATCCTGTGGTACGGGGCCGAGCGCCGGCCCGTCGCCCCCGGCACCTCCGACCGCACGGTGACGACCGACCTGGACAGCAGCATGGGCGGGGTGCTGCTGATGCCCAACGCGGTGATGCGGCAGGTGGACGGCTACTCCAACGCCTATTGGGGCTGGGGCTTCGAGGATTTCGACTTCTCGCTGCGCATCCGCGCCCGCCGCATCCCCACCGACCGGCGCAAGGGCCGCTTCGAGCCGCTCGACCACGAGAACGACGGCTTCACGCCGGACGCCGCCCCGTCGGAGATCGCGCTGGTCAACCGCCAGCTCTTCCAGGCGCTGTGGTCCACCGGCTCCATCCCCAAGGGCGACGGTCTGTCCACCCTGACCTACAACGTGCTGGAGCGCCGGCTGTGCGATCTGGCCGGCGAGGCGGTCGCCGACCGCTTCCAGATCGTCCGCGTCCGCCTCGGCCATCGGCCGCGGCCGGACCAGCTCGCCGCCGCGCGGACGGGCTGACCGCCCGCGCGGCCACCACCCACCGCGGTAACCCGGCCGCGCCGGGGCGCCCCCAAGGCGTCGTGTCGGCGGCTCGATTGCCCGGCTTCAATCGGGGGCCAGCGGGTTTCCGTCCGGTTCTCGGGGATGGTCATGGCTGTGGCGACACGACTCCAGTCGAAATGGTTCCGCGACAACAGCAGGCTCCAGCACTGTCTGGTCAGCGACCCGCACCATGTGCTGCGCGGGGCGACCGGCGAGCATGTCTCGCTGATCCAGGGGGCGCTGTCGATCCTCGACGGCAGCCGCATCGCCGACGATGAGCAGAAGCGCCACCTCTACGGCCCCACCACCGAGAACGCGGTGCTGGAGTACAAGAAGCGGCGGCGCATCATCAACCTGCTCTACCAGACCCAGGCCGACGCCATCGTCGGCAAGATGACGATCCGCCGCCTGGACGAGGAGATGAAGGCGCAGGAGCGGTCGCGCTCGCACCTGATGTTCGCCGTCGGCGTCAGCCTGCCCGAGCCGCGCATGGTCATCCTGTCGGAGACCGCGAACCGCGACTTCGTCGGCTGGGCCAACCAGATGGTCAAGCTCTACAGCGGCAAGGTGGTGAAGGTCGACGCCGCCACCGACCCGGCGGAGGAGGTGAAGCGCATCCGTCAGGCGGTCAACACCGCCGGGGCCGGCGGCCTGCTGATCCTCAGCGTCGGCCACGGCGTCTGCATCCCGCAATTCGGCGAGCAGGGGACCTTCGACCTGGCGCCCAACGCGGCCATGCGCGTGCTCGGCAAGAACTACAACGAGAACGAACCGAAGGACTTCGTCAGCCCCTATTACGACGACAAGCCGGCTGCCAACACCGGCCTGAAACCCCTGTCGCAGAAGGACAAGGACGAGCGCGACCAGACGCCCGGGGCGCAGCGCCGCCTGAAGAACTGGGCCCTGTGGCAGGAGGTCTGCAAGATCTTCGTGGACGGCAAGCTCAGCGCCGTGGTGCTGCTGACCTGCCGCATCGGCGGGGCGCCGCTGTTCCTGCAGAAGATCGCCGGGCAGTGGCGGACGAAGATGATCGCCTACAAGGATCAGGTCGGCTGCTACCAGACGGCGTCGGGACGTTTCCGCACCATCCTCGGCAAGGACAAGGACAAGACGGCTCCGCCGCCGCCGCCCCACACCAACACGCCCTGGGGCGAGATCACCATCCCGCTGTCGATGACCGACATGGTGGTGATCGACCCGCCGGCAGCGCCGAAGACGCCCTGAGGCCAAAGACGCCGCAGCGCCCTTGCGCCCTCCGTTCCCCGCCGCGATGATCGCGCGCGGAGGTGGCGATGTCCCTGGTGGGTGTGTGCGTGCTGGCCAGCGTGGTGGGGGTGCCGGCGCTGCTGATGCTGGCGGCCCTGGTGCAGGGTGCCCGCGCCGCGCGGTCGGTGCGCGTGGAGGCCCTCCGGTCCGGGGCGGAGCCGCAGCCCGCCCCGGACCGGAGGTCGTGATCACTTCGCCGGAGCGGGCGCCGGGGTCTGGGCGGGCGCCGGGGCGGCGGGGGCCGCCGGGATCGGGCTGCCGTCCATCTGGAAGGTCTCGATGGTGGCGCCGTTGCGCAGGCCGTCCACCAGGGCGGTGACGATTTCCTTGCCCAGCTCCTGCTCGAGCTGCGGCTTCACCTCGTCCAGCGTCGGCTGCGGCTGGGTGCGCTTGTCCTCGACGCGGATGACGTGCCAGCCGAACTGCGTCTGCACCGGGTCCTTGCTGGTCTCGCCCTTGGCCATGGCGAAGGCGGCGTTGGCGAAGGGCTCCACCATCGTCTCGCGGGTGAAGTAGCCGAGGTCGCCGCCCTGCGCCGCGGCGGTCGGGTCCTTCGACTTCTCGCGCGCGATCTTGGCGAAATCGCCGCCCTTGGCGAGGTCGCCGATGATGGTCTTGGCCTCGGCCTCGCTCTCCACCAGGATGTGGGAGGCCTTCACCTCCTCCTGCGGCGGGTTGTGGGCGACATACTCCTTGTAGGCGCTCTCCAACGCCTGCGGGGTGATCTTGGCCTGCACCTGGCTCTGGATGTAGGCGCGCTGCACCGCGCGCTCCTCCGCCTTCTTGACCTCGTCCTTCACGTCCTGGGTCTGCTGCAGGTTGGCCTTGTAGCCGGCATCAGCCACCAGCTTCTGGTTGACGAGCTGCTCGACCAGCGCCGGGAAGATCATCTCCATCGGCATCTGCTGGACCTGCGGGGGAAGCTGGGCCAGCATGCGCGAGACGTCGGACCGGCGGATCTCGCCGCCGTTGACGCGCGCGACCACCGGGTCCGCGGGCTTGGCGGCCTGCTCGGCGGCCGTTGCGGGTGCGGTGGCGGGTGCGGGCTGCGGGGCGGGGGCCGGCTGCTGGGCGAAGGCGGCGGTGGCGATGCCGGCCGCCGTCATCGACAGCAGCACGGCGCGCAGGGAACGGTTCAACATCTCGGCGTTTCCTTGACGATTCACAGGTCGCGAACACGGCCTCAAGGGGCCATCCGCAGGCGGCCCGGTCCCGACTGGGCCGCGATTTAGCCGCATATGGTGGCGGCGGGCAAGCGGGCTGCATGAAATCGACGTCACCTGATGGTGAACGGCGCGCGATGGCGCATGCCGCACGCGATGGTGTGCCGCAGGACGGGGGGCTTGTCCGGCACCGGCGCTTCGCCACACTATGGGGGCATTGCCGCCGGCACCCGGACCGGCCGGCGTGCGTTACCGGTGTGACGGGCGGGCGTGCCACGCGTGGCAGGGACGGATCGGATGATGGCGGCGAGCTTCGACACCCATGCCTTCGTGAAGCGCCTGACCGCTGCCGGAATGCCGGAAGCGCAGGCCGAAGCCGTCACCACCATGATCCGGGAAGCGCGGGATGCCGACCTTTCGCAGATGGCCACGAAGGCGGACGTCGCCCAGTTGCGGAGCGACCTGCGCGCCGACGTCTCCGATCTGAAAGCCGACCTGATGAAGTGGCTGGTGCCCTTGCTGTTGGGCCAGGCCGCCCTGATCGCGGCCCTGGTCAAGCTGCTGTAGCCGGCCGCGGGCCCGCCGGTGCCGCCGCCGGGCAGGGTCTCGTTGACAGTTTCGGCCCGTGGGCCTATGTGAGACCGGTTCCAGGCCGGCCCTGATCTTAGCACTGCCCGAGGTTTGTTCATGTTCGGCGCCATCGCCCGAAAGCTGTTCGGCAACGCCAACACGCGCGTCGTCAAGTCGCTCCAGAAGACGGTCGCCCAGATCAACGCGCTGGAGCCGGACCTCGTCAAGCTCTCCGACGACGACCTGAAGGCCCGCACCCCCTGGCTGCGCGACCGGCTGGAGAAGGGCGAAAGCCTCGACGACATCCTGCCCGACGCCTTCGCCACCGTGCGCGAGGCGGCCAAGCGGGCGCTGGGGCAGCGGCATTTCGACGTGCAGCTGATGGGCGGCATGGTGCTGCACCAGGGCAAGATCAGCGAGATGCGGACGGGCGAGGGCAAGACGCTGGTCGCCACGCTCGCCGTCTATCTGAACGCGCTCAGCGGCAAGGGCGTGCACGTCGTCACCGTCAACGACTATCTGGCCAGCCGCGACAGCGAGTGGATGGGCCGCGTCTACCGCTTCCTGGGGCTCAGCGTCGGCTGCATCGTTCACGGGCTGGACGACGACGAGCGACGGCAGGCCTACGCCGCCGACATCACCTACGGCACCAACAACGAGTTCGGCTTCGACTATCTGCGCGACAACATGAAGTTCCGGCTGGAGGACATGGTCCAGCGGCCCTTCAACTACGCGATCGTGGACGAGGTCGACTCGATCCTGATCGACGAGGCGCGCACCCCGCTGATCATTTCCGGCCCCTCGACCGACAGCTCGGAGCTGTACATCGCCGTCAACCGGCTGATCCCGATGCTCGCGGCGGAGGATTACGACAAGGACGAGAAGCACCGCGCCGTCAGCCTGACCGAGGCCGGGCAGGAGAGGATCGAGGCGCTGCTGGCGGAGGCCGGGCTGCTGAAGACCGGCGGCCTTTACGACATCCAGAACGTGGCCCTCGTCCACCACGCCCAGCAGGCGCTGCGCGCCCACACGCTGTTCCAGCGCGACAAGGACTACATCGTCAAGGACGACAAGGTCATCATCATCGACGAGTTCACCGGCCGCATGATGGAGGGCCGGCGCTACTCGGAGGGCCTGCACCAGGCGCTGGAGGCCAAGGAAGAGGTGACCATCCAGCGCGAGAACCAGACGCTGGCGTCCATCACCTTCCAGAACTACTTCCGCATGTACCCCAAGCTGGCCGGCATGACCGGCACGGCGATGACGGAAGCGTCGGAATTCGGCGAGATCTATGGTCTGGAGGTCGTCGAGATCCCGACCAACGTCGGCGTCCTGCGCAAGGACCACGACGACGAGGTCTACCGCAAGGCCAAGGAGAAGTACGAGGCCATCGTCACCCTGATCGACGAGGCGCGCTCCCGCCAGCAGCCGGTGCTGGTCGGCACCACCTCGATCGAGAAGTCGGAGCTGCTGTCGGACTTCCTGAAGAAGAAGAAGATCCCGCACAACGTCCTGAACGCCCGCTACCACGAGCAGGAAGCCACCATCGTGGCCCAAGCGGGGCGTCCGGGGGCGGTGACCATCGCCACCAACATGGCCGGCCGCGGCACCGACATCCAGCTCGGCGGCAATGTCGACATGCGCATCCGTATCGAGCTGGCCGACGTGCCGGAGGGGCCGCAGCGCGAGGAGCGCATCGCCCGGATCCGCCGCGAGGTTGAGGAGGCGCGCGAGCTGGTGCGCCAGGCCGGCGGCCTCTACGTCATCGGCACCGAGCGGCACGAGAGCCGGCGCATCGACAACCAGCTCCGCGGCCGGTCCGGGCGCCAGGGCGATCCGGGCGCGTCCAAGTTCTTCCTGTCGCTGGACGACGACCTGATGCGCATCTTCGGGTCGGAGCGCATGGACGGCATGCTCCAGCGCCTCGGGCTGAAAGAGGGGGAGGCGATCATCCACCCCTGGATCAACAAGGCCCTGGAGAAGGCGCAGCAGAAGGTCGAGGCGCACAACTTCGAAATCCGCAAGAACCTGCTCAAGTTCGACAACGTGATGAACGACCAGCGCAAGGTCGTCTATGAGCAGCGCCGCGAGATCATGGATTCGACCGACCTCGCCGACACCGTGAAGGAGATGCGGCACGAGGTCGTCTCGGCGATGGTCGGCAAGGCGATCCCCGCCAACGCCTACGCCGAGCAGTGGGACATGGCCGGGCTGCACGAGGAGGTGCGCCGCATCCTCGCCCTCGATCTGCCGGTGCTCGACTGGCAGAAGGAGGAGGGCATCGCCGAGCCGGAGGTCGAGGAGCGCATCCGCGACACCGCCGACCGCAAATACGCGGAGAAGGTGGCGAACTACGGCCCGGAGATGATGCGGCATGTCGAGAAGAGCTTGGTTCTCCAGATCCTCGACCAGGAGTGGAAGGACCATCTGCTCCAGCTCGACCATCTCCGCCAGGGCATCAACCTGCGCGCCTACGCCCAGCGCGACCCGCTGAACGAGTACAAGCGCGAGGCGTTCGAGCTGTTCGAGACCATGCTGGTCCGCCTGCGCGAGCAGGTCACCAGCGTGCTGATGCATGTGGAGATCCGCGTCTCCGAACCGCCGCCCCCCGACCTGTTCGGCCAGGCCTCCGTGCCCATGCAGGAGGGCCGCACCGACCCGGCGCTCGTCATGGCCGGCGCGGCGGAGGCCGATGGCGCTGCGGCGCGCGCGGCCGGCGGTGGCGACCCCTGGGCCAACACCCCGCGCAACGCCCTGTGCCCCTGCGGCTCGGGCAAGAAGTACAAGCACTGCCACGGCAAGCTGGCGTGACGCTGTTCCGAAGCCCTCTCCCCTCGGGGAGAGGGTTGGGTGAGGGGGAAACGCGGCCACCGGTTTGCTTCCGGGCCGACGGATTCTTTGTCCGGTCCTGAAGGGCCGTAACGCCCCCTCACCCGGCGCTTCGCGCCACCTTCTCTCCGGAGGGGCGAGGGTTTCCTTGTCACCCCCGTTCCTTGACCGAAAGGACTACCCCCTATACCGTCGCATGCGCGATAAAACCGCGGTGCGCGCGGTAAGGGGAATGGTCGATGGACATTCTGATCACGCTGCTGGCCGGCCTCGGCTTCATCTTCATCGGCACGCATTATCTGACCGTGAACATGAAGCAGGCGGCCGGGCCGCGGTTCCGCCGCGTGGTCCGGCAGGCGACGGTCAGCCCGTGGCGCGCCGCGGCGGTCGGCATCGGCTCCGGCGCGATGATCCAGAGCACCAACGCCGTGACCTTCATCGTGGTCGGGCTGGTGTCGGCCGGCGCGGTCACCGTGCAGGCCGGCATGCCGATCGTCACCTGGTGCTACGCCGGCACCACGCTGCGGCTGCTGCTGGTCTCCATCGACGTGGCGCTGCTGACCTACGCGCTGGTGGCGGCGGTCGGCATCGCCTACTTCCTGGAGTATCACAAGTCCGCCTCCTACGGGTATCTGATCAACGCCATCATGGGGCTGGCGCTGCTGATGGTGGGCGTCGACCTCACCGCGCACGCCGCCACCCCGATCGGCCAGTCGCAGACCATGCGCGACGTTCTGGCGGTCGCCGACCAGTTCTATTACTGGGGCTTCATCGCCGGCACGCTGTTCGCCACCTTCATGCAGGGCATGACGGTGTCGATCATCGCCGTCGCCCTGTCGCAGGCCGGGGTGCTGGGGGTCGACCAGACCATGCTGATCGTGGTCGGCGCCAACGTCGGCTCCGGCATCATGAGCTGGATGCAGGGCTCCGCGCTGAAGGGGACGGAGCGTCAGCTCTCCGTCTATCAGGTGCTGCTGAAGGCGTTGGGCGCGCTGATCCTGCTGCCGCTGCTGTCGCTGGAGCATTTCGCCGGTGTGCCGACGGTGGCGGCGCTGGTCGGTGCCGTCACCGCCGACGCGGCCTTCCAGGTCACGCTCGTCCACTGGCTCTACCAGATCGTGGCGGCGCTGGCGGCCAGCCTGCTGAACGGGCCGATGTACGCCATCGTCCACCGCCTCAGCCCGCCGTCGGTGGAGGAGGAGCTGTCGCGGCCGGAGCATCTCTACGCCCCGCCGGTGGAGGATCCGGTGGCGGTGGCCGGGCAGGCCGACCGCGAGCAGCGCCGCCTGCTGCGCCGCCTGCCGGATTTCCTGGGCGAGCTGCGGCCGGAGGAGCATGACGGGAAGCCGACGGCCATGGCGGTGCTGCAACGCTCGGGCAAGGCGCTGGCCGGCGAGATCCGCGGCTTCCTGACCGAGGCGATGGCCTGCACCCCGCATGGCAGGGCCACCGACCGGCTCTACCAGCTGTGGAACGCCAACGAGGTGCTGGTCACCCTGCACGACGAGCTGGCCGCCTTCGTCAAGGCCATGCCCAAGCGCGGCAAGGACCCGGCGGCCGACCGGCTGATCGTCAATCTGACGGAGGGGCTGCACGCGCTGCTCGACGTGGTGGCGCTGGAGCTGGACGGCGACGAGCCCTTCGACCCGGAGATGCTGGCCCGGCTGACCGCCGACCGCTCGTCCATGATGCTGCGCGTGCGCGACGGCATCGCCAACCAGGACCCGCCGCTGCCCACCGACATCCGGCTCGCCCTGTGGAAGGCGACCGACCTGTTCGAGCGCATCAACTGGCTGCTGCGCCGCTACGCCTGGAGCCTCGGCAGCATCGCCCCCGCGGCGGAGGAAACGACCCCTGCCGCCCAGCCGGTGCCGGCCTGACAGGTCATCGCCCGAGGGATCGTCACGGCCGCCCGCGCGTTCCGTTCCGGTGACCAAGCCGAAGCGGAGCAGCAGGATGGCCGTGTTTCAGGAATTCCGCACCTTCATCAATCGCGGCAACGTGGTGGATCTCGCCGTCGGCATCGTCATCGGTGCCGCCTTCACCGGCATCGTCAACTCCCTGGTCCAGGACATCCTGACCCCGCCCATCGGCTGGGTCATGGGTGGCATCGACTTTTCCAACTATTTCATCGACCTGTCCGGCGGCCAGTACGAATCGCTGGCGGCGGCGCAGCGGGCGGGCGCGGCCACCGTCAACTACGGCAAGTTCCTGAACACGCTGATCAACTTCCTGATCGTGTCGGCCGCGCTGTTCCTGGTGGTGCGCCAGATCAACCGCCTGCATTTCCTGGAGGCGAAGAAGAACGAGGCCGTGCCGACGCGCCAGGAGGTGCTGCTGGCCGAAATCCGCGACGCGTTGCGCGAAGGACGGAAGGCGGGGTGATCAAATCCCCGCCACCCCCACCAGCACCAGCCCGACCAGCAGCGCCAGCAGCAGCGACGCCACCGCGGCCAGCCCGAGGGCGCGGCCGATGTCGGCGGGGACGGCGCGGGCGCGGCCGTCGCCCAGCCAGGGTTCGGTGATCACCACCCCGCCGTCGCGGTGCGGGCCGCCCAGCGACAGGCCGAGCGCCCCGGCCATGGCCGCCACCGGCCAGCCCATGTTGAGCGAGGCCGGCTTGCGGGCGTCGCGGCGCAGGGTGCGGAACGCCTCGGTCAGCCGGGCGCCGCCCAGCACACCGCCGGCCAGCGCCAGCAGCAGCGCCGCCAGCCGGGCGGGGATGGCGTTCAGCGCGTCGTCGAGCCGGGCGACGGTCAGCCCGAACTGCGCGTGCCGGGTGCCCGGCCGGCCCAGCGCCGAATCGGCGCCGTCCATGGCGATCCAGGCGAACAGGCCGGGCAGCCCCAGCAGCATGTACCAGAAGGCCGGGGCGACCAGCCGGCGGTCGAAGGCGCGGGCCAGATGCTCGATGGCGGCGCGCGCCACCCCGTGCTCGTCCAGCGCGTAGAGGTGCCGGCGGGTCAGGCCGGACACCGCCTCCTGCGCGGCGGGAAGCCCGCGCTGCTCCAGCGCCCGGCGCACCTCGCGCACCCGCAGCCAGGAGGCCCGGCCGCGCAGCCCCATGACCAGCGCCGCCAGCTCCAGCAGCCAGCCGCCGCGCACGGCCGCCGCCACCTCCTGCACGAGGACACCGGCGACCAGGGCGCCGGCCAGCAGCACCAGCCCGACCAGCGCGCCGCGCAGCAGCCGGTCGCGCGGGCTGCGCTCGGCCCGGTTCAGCCGGCGGTCGGCCGACGCGCACAGGCGCTGCGCCAGCCGCGCCGGGTCGGGCAGGAAACGGTCGGTCCAGCCGCCGAGCGCCAGATCGACCGCCAGTGCCAGCAGCAACAGGAACAACGGGCCGGGGCCGCCGAAGACGGTGCTGGCCATGGGGGCGGCTCCCGGCCGGAGGGGTGATGGGGGACGGGGGCGGAGTCGGCCCGGTCAGTGGGCGCCGGCTTTGCGCAGCAGGTTGGTGACGCGGGCGTTGCGCCCGTCCTCCGCCCAGCTCAGCGCGCTGCGGCCGGTGAAGTCCACCGCGTCGGCCCTGGCCCCGGCCTTCAGCAGCCGCTCGACGGCGGCGGCCTGGCCATGGCGGGCGGCGATCATCAGCGCGGTCATGCCCTGCTTGTTCTCCTGATCGACCTTGGCGTTCTTCTTCAACAGCATGTCGATCATCTCCGACTCGCCCTCCTGCGCGGCCCAATGCAGCGCGGTGTTGCCGACCCGGTCGGCGCGGGCCGGCTGCGCGCCACTGTCGAGCAGGAGCTGCACCATCTCCTGCTGCCCGGCGGTGACGGCGGCGACCAGCAGGGGCCGGCCCTGGCTGTCGCTCATGTTGGGGCTGTCGCCCTTGAGGACGAGCGCGCGGACCTGGTTCAGGTCGTTGCGGGCGACCGCCTCGACCAGCGTCGGCGCCTGGAACAGCGAGATCTGTGCCGCGGCCGGCAGGGCGGCGGTCACCAGCAGGGCGGCGGTCGCCAGGGCGATGGCGTGTCGTCGGGTCACGAGGCGGTTCCTTTTCTTTCCCGGTGCGACGTTGCGCGCAGTGTATCGAATGCCGCCATGGCTTGACCAGCGCGGGCAAGGGGACGACAAGCGGCGCATCGTCCCGCCCGCTGCCGAGGAGGTGCTCCGTGCCGCGCAACCCGCTCGCCCGCCACATCGCGCTGTTCCTGCTGGCGAAGGCCGTGCTGATCGGAGTCGGCCTGTGGTGGTTCCTTGCCAGCCAGCCGGAGCCGCGCGGCGCCATTCCGCCGCCGGCCGCCGCACCCCGGCCCTGATCCCACCGGCGATCCGAGGGAACCGTCGGCCCCGTTCCCGGTTACGGCTGGTGAACGGAGGATCGACATGGACACCAACAGCGACACCCAAGCCAACTCCGCCGCCTGGACCGGCGCCGACACCACGGGGCCGGCCATGGTCCGCGAGGCGGTGGGCGTGTTCGACACGCGCGAGGCTTTGCAGAACGCCATCGACGAGCTGTCGCTCGCCGGATTCGAGCGGCATGAGCTGAGCCTGATGGCCAACGACGAGACCATCCGGCGCGAGACCGGCGATGTGCCGGACACGGTGGAGGAGGCCAAGCACGACCCCGCCGTGCCGCGCCAGTCCTACGTCTCGCCGGAGGAGACGGGCAACGCCCAGGGCGTGGCGATCGGCATCCCCGCCTATGTCGGCGCGGTGATCGCCACCGGGGCGGTGCTGGCGACCGGCGGCACGGCGCTGGCGGCGGCGGCGGCCGCAGCGGCGGCCGGGGCGGCTGGCGGCGGGCTGGGCGGCATCCTGTCCGGCTGGCTCGGCGACAAGCGCAACGAGCCGCTGAGCCAGCATCTGGAGAAGGGCGGCATCCTGCTGTGGGTCAACCTGCGCAACGATGAGCGGGAGCGCGTTGCCCGCGACATCCTGGCCCGCCACACCAACCTGCCGGTGGATGTGCACGAGGTGCCGCAGACGGCGGCCGGCTGACGGCACTCGGCTGGTCACGGCCCGCGTGGACTTGCAAAAAAAGGCCGCTCCCGAACGCGGGGAGCGGCCCAGAAGTGGTGCCCTGGACCCGACCGGAACCCGGGATCGCTCCCGACGGCAGAGTCCGGCGCGGACCATAGCGCGTTTCCAGAATTCGGCATTATCATTTTGTGCGTATGCCAATGAGGCGCGATGCCGCAGCGGCACCGTGCCACGCGGCCGTCGCGACCATCGGCGGTCTTGACGGTCCCCGGCGGCTTGGGCATCAAGGCGGCCCCGGTGCGGCGCCCGCGCCGGCCGATCCTTCCCGAGAACAGAGGCCAGGACCAGCATGCGCGCCTTCGACGGCCAGCATTCCGACCGCGTCGCCATCAAGCGCACCCGCGAGCAGAAGGAGGTGCAGCTCCGCCAGCTCCGCGAGCAGTTCGCCGCGCTGAAGTCGCACGCCGCCCCCGCCATCCGCGAATCGATGGGCAAGCGGATCGCCGAGCTGGAGGCGGAGCTGGCCGGTCCGGCCCGCCGGCGCCCCTGACCGCGCGTCGCGTTCCATGACCGCCACGCCCGACACCCCGACCCCGCCGCCATCCCGCGCCCGCTTCCGCATCGCCGACCAGGCGTGGCTGCTGCTGATGCTGCCGCCGCTGTTCTGGGCCGGCAACGCCGTGCTCGGCCGCGCGGTGGCGGGGGAGGTGCCGCCGGTGGGGCTGGCCTTCTGGCGCTGGGCGGTGGGCACGGCGGTGCTGCTGCCCTTCGCGTGGCGGCCCCTGCTGGCCGACCGCGGGGTGCTGCTGGCGCACTGGCGCATCCTGCTGCTGCTGACCGTGGTCGGCATCAGCCTGTTCAACACCTTGATGTATCTGGGGCTGGAATCGACCACGGCGGTCAACGCGGTGATGCTGCAGACCGCCATGCCCGTGCTGATCGTGCTGATGAGCTTCGCCTTCTTCCGCGACCGGGTGACCGCGGCCCAGGCGCTGGGCATCCTGGTGTCGATCGCCGGCGCCCTGGTGCTGATCGCGCACGGCGACCTGGCGATGCTGCTGGGGCTGGGGTTCAACGCGGGCGACCTGTTCGTGCTGCTGGCGGTGATCAGCTACGCCGCCTACACGGCCCTGCTGCGGCGCCGGCCCAAGGTGCACCCGCTCAGCTTCATCGCCACCATCTTCGGGCTGGGGGCGCTGACCCTGCTGCCCTTCTACCTGCTGGAGACGGCGTCGGGGCGGCCCATGCCGCTGACGGCGCAGGCGCTGCTGTCGGTCGGCTACGTCTCGCTGTTCGCCTCGATCCTGTCCTACCTCTGCTACAACCGGGTGGTGTTGCTGCTGGGCGCCAACACGGCGGGGCTGTCCATCCACCTCGTCCCGGTCTTCGGCAGCCTGCTCGCCATCGCCTTCCTCGGCGAATCGCTGCACTGGTACCACGCGGTGGGCATCGCGCTGATCGCCGGGGGGATCGTGCTGGCGACGCGGCGGCGGGCAGGGGCGTAGCGCCCCCGCCCCCCAACCATCACCCCACATACCCCAACTGCCGCGGCACCCACAGCGCCAGCTCGGGGAAGACCACCACCAGGGCCAGCGCGCCGAGCATGGCGCCCACCATCCACAGCACCCAGCCGACGGTCGATTCCATGGCGATGCCGGCGACCCGGCAGGTCACCATCAGGTTCACCGCCATGGGCGGGGTGAACTGGCCGATGGCGAGGTTCATGGTGATCATCACGCCGAACCACACCGGATCCCAGTGGAAGGCGGCCATGATCGGGGTCAGCAGCGGCAGCAGGATCAGGAAGATCGACACCGCGTCCAGCAGCATGCCCAGCCCCAGCAGCGCGATGTTGAGCAGCAGCAGGATCAGCACCTCGTTGCCGGTGGCGTGCACGGCGGCGTCGGCCACCGCGTCGAAGGCGCCCATGGTGCTGCCGGCCCAGGCGAAGACGCTGGACAGCGCGATGATCAGCAGCACCACCGCCGACATCTCCGCCGCGTCGGCCAGCACGTCGAACAGCGCCCGCAGGGTGAGGGTGCGGTAGACGACGGTGCCGACCAGCAGCCCGTAGAACACCGCCACCGCCGCCGCCTCGGTGGGGGTGAAGGCGCCGGTGCGCAGGCCGCCCAGGATGATGACCGGGGCCAGCAGCCCCCACACCGCCTGCCGCAGGCTCCGCCAGAAGGGCGGGCGCGGGCCGGTGTCGGCCAGCCCGAAGCCGTGGCGGCGCGACAGCCACACCACCGGGGCCAGCAGCGACAGCCCGGCCAGGATGCCGGGGATCAGCCCGGCGGCGAACAGCGCCGGGACCGACGCCTGCGGCACCATCACGCTGTAGATGATGAAGGCGACCGAGGGCGGGATCAGGATGGCGGTCGCGGCGGCGGCGGCGATCACGCTGGCGGAGAAGGCGCGGGGGTAGCCGGCCTTCGCCATGCTGGGGATCATCACCGTGGCGACCGCCGCGGCGTCCGCCGGGCCGGAGCCGGAGATGCCGCCCATCACCATGCAGACGAGAACCGCCACCACCGCCAGCCCGCCGTTGCGGGCGCCGACGATGGCGGACGCGAAGGTGACGAGCTGCTTCGCCACCCCCGCCCGCTCGAAGATCAGCCCGGCCAGGATGAAGACGGGGATGGCGAGCAGCGGGTATTTGGCGATGCCGGCGTAGACGTTGGTCGGCACCGACAGGATGCCGAGGTTGGCCTCCATGATCGACAGGGTGCCGGCCAGCCCCAGCGCCACCGCCAGGGGTGCGCCCAGCAGCATCAGCGCCAGGAAGCCCAGGAACAGGATCGACGGGGCCATCAGCGGTTCCCCCGCAGCGCATCGACGATGCGCCCGACCACCCGCAGCGCCACCACCACCGACAGGGCCGGCATCCACACCGTGTAGAGCCATTGCGGGTTGCCGAGCGCCGGCGAGGTCTCCTCGAACCGCCACTGGTCGTAGGTCAGCCGCCCGCCGTACCAGGCGAGGAAGCCGAACATGACGAGAGCCGCCGTCCACACCACGGTTTCCGTCACCCGCCTTACGGAGCGGGGCAGGCGGTCGACCAGAAAGGTGATGCGGATGTGCCGGTCGGCCGCCACCGCCACCGAGGCGCCGAAGAAGGTCATCACCACCATCAGGAAGATCGAGTATTCCTCGGTGAAGGCGAAGGATACGTCGGTCAGGTAGCGCACCGCCACGTTGGCGAAGCTGATCACGCACAGCCCCGCCATGGCGAGCGCCGCCGCCGCGCGCTCGATGGTCACGGGGACGCGGGTCTTGGGCGGGGCCGTCTCCAGCCCGGCTTCCAGCAGGTCGCTGCTCATCGGATTTCAGCTCGTCGGAAAGGCGAAACCCCCTCCCCGGCGGGGAGGGGGCGGAAGGCTCACTTGCGCTTGGCGATGCTGTCCTCGGCCGTCTTCACCAGGTCGGGGCCGATGGTCTTGGCCCATTTGTCGAAGACGGGGCGGGTGGCGGTCTGGAAGGCCTTCTGCTGCTCCGGCGTCAGCTTCACGACCTCGACGCCCTGGGCCTGGATGTCCTTCAGCACGGAATCGTCGCCGCCGGCGATGCCCTTGCGGGCGAGCGCGATCTGCTCCTGCGCGGCCTGGAGGGCTGCGGCGCGCACGCCTTCCTGATCCTCCTTGGACCAGGATTCCCAGACCTCCTTGTTGACCACGAAGATCAGCGGGTCGGCGACGTAGCCCCACAGCGTCAGGTTCTTCTGGGCCAGCGTCGGCAGCTTGGCGGCGACGAACACCGACAGCGGGTTCTCCTGCCCGTCCACCGCACCGGTGGACAGCGCCGGCTGGGCGTCGGCCCAGCTCATCTGGGTGGGGTTGGCGCCGAGTGCGGTGAAGGTGTCGAGGAACAGCGGCGAACCCACCACGCGGACCTTCAGCCCCTTCAGGTCGTCCGGCGTGCGCACCGGCCGCTTGGAGTTGGACAGCTCGCGGAAGCCGTTCTCGCCCCAGGCCAGCGGCACCACGTCCTTGGTCGCCAGCAGATCGAAGAGCTGCTTGCCCACCGGCCCCTGCGTCAGCGCGTCGATGGCGGCGTAGTCCGGCATCAGGAAGGGCAGGGAGAAGAGGTTCAGCTCCTTCACCTGCGGCGACCAGTTGATGGTGGAGCCGACCGCCATGTCGATCACGCCCTGGCGCAGCGCGGTGAATTCCTTGGTCTGGTCGCCGTTCACCAGCGAGGTGCCGGGGTACATCTTCACGGTGATGCGCCCGCCGGTCTTCTCCTTCACCAGCTCCGCCCAGCGGTCGCCGCCGATGCCCCACGGGAACGGCTTGCCGAGCACGGTGGAGAGCTTGTATTCGGCCTTGTAGGCCGCCTCCGCGGCACCGGGCAGCACGAGGGCCGCGAGGGCCAGCCCGGCCAGCAGCGTCTTGAAGCTCTTCATGATCTTTCCTCCCTGGTCTTTCTCGGGAACGATTGAGGCGGCGATGGTACAAAGGCGCGCAGCATCCTACCACGCGGATTTTACCCATCGGCCATGCGGCCGGTGTCCGCAAGTCCTGGCGGTGGCCCTGGCGGTGGCCGCGCTGTGGCTGTGCACCCCGGTGGACGCGGCGACGCTGGGCGCCGACCCCACGGAGTGCGAGATCCAGGCGGCCCTGCTTGGCCGCGCCGGCCCCGGCTGCCCGCCGCCCGCCCCTCCCGTGGCGGCCCCCGTCCCGCTTCCCGCGGCCCCGACCGCGGCCCCGGTTCCGGCCCCGCCGCGCCCGGCGGTGACCGCCGCACCCTCCGCGCCGGCGACCCCGCCACCGGCCGCCACGCCGGCACCCCCGGCCCCGCTGGCCGCCAGCTTCCTGATCCGGTTCGATTTCGCCTCGGCCCGCATCCGGCCGGAGTCGCGGGCGGTGCTCGACCGGGTGGCGGCGGTGATGAAGGCGTCCGACGCGCTGGCCGTCCGCTTCCGCATCGTCGGCCACACCGACGCCCGCGGCACCCCGGCGTCCAACCTCGCCCTGTCGCGCCGGCGGGCGGACGCGGTGCGCGATTATCTCACCGCCCGCCACACCATCGACGCCGCCCGGCTGGAGACCGAAGGCGCTGGCGAAACCCGCCTCGCCGACCCCGCCCACCCCGACGCCGCGGCGAACCGCCGGGTGGAGATCGTCAACCTCGGCCCATAGCGGCCGCACCCGGATGCCGCCATGCCCGCCATCCCACCCGCAAGCAAAGGAGCCCGCTTCCGCTCCCTGATCTGGCTGATGCCGGCGTCCTTCGCGCCGCACATTCTGGAGGAGTTCGCCGCCGGCTTCCCCGGCTGGGTGACGGACACGCTGGGCAGCCCGATGAGCGCCGGCGGCTTCCTCCTCAACAACGCCGTCTTCATGGTGATCCTGCTGGGGCTGACCGCCTGGGCGTGGCGGCGGCCGTCACCGCTGCCGGCCTTCCTGCTGCTGTGCTGGGCGAGCGGCAACCTGTTCTGGAACTTCGTCTTCCATCTGGTGACGACGGTGGTCTACGGCCGCTACTCGCCGGGGTTGGTCACAGCGTTCCTCCTCTATGTCCCGGTGTCCGTCGCCGTCGGCCGTGCGGCGCTGCGCGAACGGGTGCTGCCGCCGGCGGCCTTCGCCGCCGCGACGGCGGTCGGGGCTGCGCTGATGCTGCTGGTGATCTGGGGCGGGCTGTTCGGGTTCGGCCACTGAGCCGCAGCGGGCACCGCGGCGGCGGCGGAAATACTCCTTTCGGCATAATGCCTTTCGGGGTAGTTTCCGGTGGTACCGGGTGGTACCGAACGCCCCGGCCGTCCGTATGGGGCCACCGCAACGAAGGACAGGAGGATTCGCAGTGAAGACCATCGCTCTCACCATCATCACGGCCGGCGTGCTGCTGACCGGCGGCATCGCGCTTGCCGACGACAACGCGAAGTGGGTCGCGCAGTGCCTGAAGGACAACGAGGGCGCCAAGGTGTCGGAAGCGGTCGTGCGCGCCTATTGCGTCTGCATGAACAACAAGATGGACGACAACGAGACGCGCAGCATCACCCAGTGGGAAAAGGCCAACCCCGAGGCCCGCAAGGCCTGCGAAAAGGCGGCCGGCTGGGAGTGATCGCCCGTCCGGTGGCGCGGTCGGCGGAGCCCCGCCGCCCGTCGCCGGGGCTCAACGCTCCGGTTCCGGCTTCATGCCAGCGTCCTTCAGCGCGTGCATCAGCGCCAGCACCACGGTGCTGATGTCGGGAAAGGACAGCGCCACGGCGCGGCGCTCCTCATCGATGCGCACGACGGTGGCGGCCTGCCGCCCGCCGGCACCCGGCAGCTCGTCGCAGGCGAGGTCAAGCCGCAGCCGGTCGCCGGGGCTCCATCCCAGCTCGTCGCGGTAGGGCTCGACCAGCAGCCCGCGGGTGGACCAGTTGACGGTGGTGAATCGCACCCCGTTCACCATCACCGTCAGCACCGGGTCCATGTAGCGGATCGCGCGCCGGTGTTCGACGCCGTCCGGCGGCTTGGCGCAGGTGTCGTGCTGTTCCAACCGGCGCTTGGCGGCCTGCTTGGTGCGGTCGTCCACCCCGTCGCGGGTGGTCAGCAGCACCGCCTGCACGCGGCGCTCCACCCCATGGCGGAAATCCTCGCCGGCGCCGAATCGGATGGCCTTGGCGAAATGCTCCTTGGCCTTGGTCAGCCGCTCGTTGCGGCCCTTCTCGTCGCCGGCGTGGGCGAGCCGCTCCGCTTCCACCAGCCGCAGATCCACGCACAGGCAATGGGAATCCCGCTGGACGGCCTTGGTGGTCTCGCGGAACTCCGTGGCGCGCTGGCTGGGAAACTCCTTCTCCTTCAGCAGGGCGGCCATCGCCTCGGCCATGGCGTCCACGCGGTCGGCGTCACCGCCCTGCGCCACCAGGCGCATGTTGCGCAGCGCCGTCTCCGCCTTGCGCAGCAAGGCGTCGATCAGCTTCCGGCGCTGCTCGGCGTCCATCACCGTCATGGTGCGCGCCCTCCGCGGGGCGGATTCTCCGCACCCCCATTCGTATGGTAACAAAATCCGCGTGGCCGGGGAAGACGGGCGCTGCCGTTCAACCGCCGTTCAGCCGCCGGTCAGGCGATGACGATCATGCCGTGAAGGTCACGTCCAGGAACATCATCACCACCAGCCCCACCATCAGGCCGGAGGTGGCGAGCTGCTCGTGCCCCTTGCGGTGGGTCTCGGGGATGATCTCGTTGGAGATGACGAACAGCATGGCCCCGGCGGCGAAGCCCAGCGCCACCGGCAGCAGCGATCCCGACAGCGTGACCGCCCCGACCCCCAGCAGCGCCCCCAGCGGTTCCACCATGCCGGTGGCGAGCGCGATGCCCACCGCGGCCAGCCGGCCATAGCCCAGCCCGGCCAGCGCCGTCGCCACCGCCAGCCCTTCCGGCATGTTCTGCAGGCCGATGGCCGTAGCCAGCGTCCAGCCGTGGCTGTCGTCCGCCCCGCCGAAGCCGACGCCGACCGCCAGCCCCTCCGGCACGTTGTGGATGGTGATCGCCAGCACGAACAGCCAGATGCGGCGGATGCGCGCCGTCACCTCCGGGTCCTGGTCGCTGCCGGTGACGAAATGCTCGTGCGGGACATAGCGGTTCATCGCCCACAGGGCGGCGGCACCCAGCAGGATGCCGATGATCACCAGACCGACCGCCGGCGCCCCCTTGCCGACGAGCTCCGCCGCCGCGTCGATGCCCGGCAGGATCAGCGAGAAGAAGGAGGCGGCCAGCATCACCCCGGCGGCGAAGCCCAGCAGCGTGTCGCCCAGCCGCTCCGACGGCCGCCCGAACGCCAGCATCGGCAGCGCACCCAGGCCGGTCGCGGCACCCGCCGCGGCGCTCGCCATCACCCCCGTCAGGATCGTGCCGTCCATGCCGTCAATTCCCCATCACGCGTGGGGAGAACCTAGCACGGGCGATCCGGGGTTCAACCGGCGGCGGAGCGGTCGGGGTCGAGCGTGAACAGCTCCTGCGGGCGGCCCACCCCACGCAGCAGGTAGCGGCCGACGGAGATCAGCCGCTCCCCGCATGCCGGTGCGGCCGCGGCGAAGGCGGAGGAGACCAGCACATCCTGGTCCAGCGAGCGGCACATGGCGGCGATGCGGCTGGCCTCGTTCACCGCCGGGCCGACCACGGTGAAGTCCAGCCGGTCGGCGCTGCCGATGTTGCCGTAGAACACCTCGCCCACGTGCAGGCCCAGGTAGAAGCGGGTGACCGGCGCGCCATCGGCCTTGCGCCGCGCGTTCACCACCTGGCAGCGTGCCCGCGCGTCCACCGCCGCGTCGAGTGCGGCGGTGCAGGCGGCCCCGCCCTCGTCCAGCGGGAAGATGGCGAGGATGCCGTCGCCGATGAACTTCAGCACCTCGCCGCCGTTGCCGCGGATGGCACTGACCAGCGCGTCGGCGTAGTCGTTCAGCATGGGGATGACGGTCGCCGGGTCGGCGGTGTCGGTGATCTTGGTGAAGCCCTGGAGGTCGCTGAACCACAGCACGGCGCGGATCGTCTCCGCCACGCCGCGGCGGATCTGGCCGCGCAGCACCCGCTCCCCGGCGTCGCGGCCGAGATAGGTTTCCACCAGCGTGCGGGCGATGCGCACCATGCCGCGGTTGTGGATGGCGACCGCCAGCGTCGCCACCAGCGGCCCCAGCGCCGCCACCTGGTCGTCGGTGAAGCCGCCGGGTTCCCGCGTGGTGAAGGAGGAGAAGACGCAATCCAGGTCGCCGACCACCGCGTCGGCGCCGAGATGGTGCAGCAGGCAGACGTAATCGGTGCAGCCGCCGTCCTGCAGCTCGTCCAGCTTGGGGAACTCGCCCCGCGCGTAGCTGTCGTCGAGCCGGCGCCGCAGCAGCGTGCCCCGCTCGTTGTAGAGGAGGAAGAAGGGGCTGCGCTCCCAATTGTCGGGGTTGTGATCCTCGGTGCGGTAGTCGGTCAGCTCGGCGTCGGTGCCGTCCATCCAGGTGACCACATGGCCGGCGATCACCGGGTGCAGCGTGTCGGTGCCGATGATCGCCCGCCAGACCGGAAGGCCGGCCTGCTTGAGCTGTTCGCAGAAACCGCTGAGCAGCGCCGACTCGTCGGCACCGCCGAGAGCCGCGGTGTTGATCCATTTCAGCAGGGCGACGAGGCGGTGTTTTTCCATGCGGCGACATTATAGGGCGGGAAGGGGGTGTAGACCAGATGCGCCGGAGGCTACCCGCGCAGCCCTGGGAACAATGGCGTACCGCCGCCGTCACAATGCGGGTGTTCTTGACAGTCGGCCGGTTGCGCATTCAGCGTTACAGTTATGTTGCAGTTGGACGGAGCGCCGGATGGCTGTCGCCTTTCTGCTGTTCATCACCGCCTGTGTCGGGCCGCTCGACCGCAGCTGCGGCTACAAATCGGTCGAACTGCCCTTCGCGTCGCCCCAGCATTGCGAGCGTTTCGGCCACATGGAAGCCGGCCGGATCGCCGCTTTCCTGGATGGGACGCTGTCCAGCGTCGAGGTGAATTGCCGGGTCAAGTCGGACAACACCGCCGACCGCGGGCCCGCGGCGTCGTTGACCGTCCTGTCCGACCGCTGACACCCCCAAGGGCCCGTCACCGGTCGCCCGCCGCCTCACACCGCGCGGCTGTGCTTGCCCGCACCGGTGGCGAGGTAGGTGTCGAAGCGGGCGGCGACGATGCGCATCAGCGGGCGGGCGGGTTCCGGCACGCTGACGCGGCGGCCCTCCACCACGGCCACCCCGTCGGCGGCGAGGTCCGCCATCCCGGACAGCACGTCGTCGAAGGCGTCGGCCCGTGCCCCGAAGCGGGCGGCGACGGCGGCGACATCGACCGTCAGGTCGCACATCAGCCGCTCGATGACGGCGCGGCGCAGCCGGTCGTCGTCGGTCAGCCGCAGCCCCTTGGCGGTGGCCAGCCGGCCGGCGGCGATGGCGTCGGCGTAATGGTCGAAGGGCACGGCGTTCTGCACATAGCCCTGCGGCAGCGCGCCGATGGAGGACGCGCCGAAGCCCAGCAGCACCTCGGCGTCGTCGGTGGTGTAGCCCTGGAAGTTGCGGGCCAGCCGCCCCTCGGCCTGGAGCACCGCCAGCTCGTCGTCGGCGCGGGCGAAATGGTCGAGCCCGACGGCGCGGTAGCCGGCCCCGGTCAGCGCCGCGGCGATGGCGGCGAACTGGTCCCAGCGGCCCTGGCCGTCGGCCAGCTCCGACTCGACGATCTTCTTCTGGTGGGTCTTCATCCACGGCACATGGGCGTAGCCGAACACCGAGAAGCGGTCGGCGCCCAGCCCCACCGCGGTCTCGGCGGAGCGGGTGACGCTCTCCACGCTCTGGCGGGGCAGGCCGTACATCAGGTCGAGGTTGATGTGGGTGATGCCGGCTCCGCGCAGCCAGTCCAGCGAGCGCTGCGTCACCGCAAGCGGCTGCACGCGGTTGATCGCCTCCTGCACCGCGGGGTCGAAATCCTGAACGCCGAGGGACGCGCGGTTGACCCCGGCCCGGCCCAGCGCCGCCGCCATCTCCGCGGTCAGGGTGCGGGGGTCGATCTCCACCGCGATCTCGGCGCCGGGCACGAGGTCGAAGCGCTCGCGCAGCAGGGCGATCAGCGATTCGAAATCGGCGGGGGCCAGCATGGTCGGGGTGCCGCCGCCGAAATGCACGTGGCGCACGGCCAGCCGGTGCGGGATGGCGTCGGCCACCATCGCCACCTCGCGCCGCATCAGCTCCAGATACTCGGCGACCGGCTGGTAGCGGGCGACGATCTTGGTGTGGCAGCCGCAATACCAGCACATGCGCTTGCAGAAGGGCACATGCAGGTACAGCGACCCCGCCTGCGCCGGCGTCAGCTCGCCCAGCCAGCCGCGGTAGGCGTCCGCCGCGACGTTGGGCGAGAAATGCGGGGAGGTCGGGTAGCTGGTGTAGCGCGGCACCCGCAGCCCGTCGTACCTGGCGAGCAGGGAGGGGGCCAGCAGGGACGGGGCGGCGGCGGGGGAGGAGAGGATGTCGCTCATGCCCGGCACGCTAACGCGCCGGCTGCCGCATCCTCCATGATCCACGTCAAGCGGCGTGTTGTCTCACCCGGCTTCGGGAGCGGTCACCGCCCGGCGCGGGCCAGCCGGTCCTCCAGATGCTCGTGCAGCAGGTCGAGGTTGCGGCGGTTGGCCTTGAAGGCGATGTCGAAGATGGTGCCGAGCACGGGGATGGAGCCGACCGCCCAGTCCAGCCCGACGTTGCCGATCATGCGGGCGACCAGGGATTTGGGCAGGCCGAAGCGGGCCGCCTCCCACACGATGTAGGCGGAGACCAGCGCGGTCGCGCTGTCGCCGACCACGGGAGCGATGCTGGCGATGCCGTCCAGCCCGATCGGGATGCGGGTGCCGGGGATGCGCCAGCGCGAATCCATCAGGCGCGTCAGCCGGCGCAGCCGTTCCAGCCGTTCCAGGTCGATGCCGTGGTCGGCGCCGGTGTCCGGACCGGGCATCGGCCGGTCCAGCGGCGGGGTGGCGAGGCCCGGGCGTCCGGTGTGGGGGCGTCCGGTGTGGGTGCGGGTGGTGGCCATCGGGATCGTCCTCGGGGGCGCGGGCGGCACGGTCGGTACAGGATCAACCCCGCGCCCCGGTGCCCGGTTCCACGCTCCGTCCGGCCTATCGCGTCGGTCGTGGGCGCGACGGTCGGAGGCGGGGCGTGGTCGGAACTTCGGTCGCGGTCCTGTATCATACTCACATGTTCAGCCGTACGGACACAGTCAACCGGCCGATGGAGCCGGCCGCCGCCTTGCGGCCGATGCGGCCATGGCCAGGACGGCGTAGCCCGCCAGCGCCGACGCGATCGAGCCCACCAGCACCCCCAGCCGCACCTCCACCGTGTAGAGCGGATCGGTGAAGGCGAGGTTGCCGATGAACAGGCTCATGGTGAAGCCGATGCCGGTCAGCAGCGACACACCGTAGAACTGCATCCAGGTCGTCCCCTCCGGCAGGGCGGCCATGCGGGTCCGCACCGCCAGCCAGGTCGCCAGCATCACCCCCACCTGCTTGCCCAGGAACAGGCCCAGCGCGATGCCGAGCGGGATCGGTTCGAGCAGGATGGCCGGGGTGATGCCGTCCAGCGGCACCCCGGCGTTGGCCAGCGCGAAGACCGGCACGATCAGGAAGGCGACCCACGGGTGCAGGGCGTGCTCCAGCCGGTGCAGCGGCGACGGTGCGCCGGGGCCGGGGCTCGTCTCCTTGGTCCGCAATGGGATGGCGAAGGCCAGCACCACCCCGGCCAGCGTGGCGTGCACGCCCGATTTCAGCACGGCGACCCACAGCACCAGCCCCAGCAGCATGTAGGGGGTGAGGCTGCGGGTGCCCATGATGTTCAGCCAGGCCAGCCCGAGGGCGGCCATCGCCGCCACCCCCAGCGCCGCCGGCGCCAGATGGTGGGTGTAGAAGGCGGCGATGATCACGATGGCGCCCAGATCGTCCATGATCGCCAGCGCCAGCAGGAAGATCCGCAGCGCGGTGGGCACCCGTGGCCCCAGCAGGGCCAGCACGCCGACCGCGAAGGCGATGTCGGTGGCGGCCGGGATCGCCCAGCCGCGCAACGTCTCGGGGTTGTCCATGTTGAACAGGATGTAGACCAGGGCCGGCACCGCCATGCCGCCGATGGCGGCGATGCCGGGCAGCATGGCGCGCTCGCGGCTGGACAGCTCGCCCACCAGGACCTCGCGCTTGATCTCCAGCCCGACCAGCAGGAAGAACACCGCCATCAGGCCGTCGTTGATCCACAGGATCAGCCCCTTCTCGATCCCGAAGCCGCCGACATGCACGCCCACGGGGGTGACGAGCAGCGTCTGGTACAGGGGGGCCGCCGCGGAGTTCGCCCACACCAGCGCCACCACCGACGCCGCCATCAGCATCAGCCCGGCCGAAGCCTCGTTGTGGAGGAAATCGCGTATGGCGGACAATTTCATCAGGGGACTCCGGTCTGTGGTCGTCGTGTCGGTCGGGCAATGGCTGGTCTTGTCGCAATGTTCATTGCACGCAGTAAACATTGCGACAATCAAGCGCAGGCCACTGTGCACGCGAAATGTTGAAGCCAGTACGACTCTATACCACTATTCTCCGAAAGGTTGCTCGGGCCTATGGCGGATCCCCCAGCTGGTATGGGCCGCCTGCCATAGTCCCAATTCTCGTCTGGTCATTCCGGTTCCGCGGCGCCATGACGGTGCCACGAAACGGGACGTCCGGCGAGCGGGCGTCGCGAAGAACGGCAGCCCGGACAACAAGGAAGGGGAGGAAACATGCGAACCCTGTATTGCGCCTGCTGCGGACGGCCGTTCCACCGCACCTCGCCGCGCGGCCCGGCGCCGCTCTACTGCTCGGCCGACTGCCGCGCCCAGATGCAGGTGCGCCGCCGCGTCTGGAGCGCGGCCGACCGTCTCGTCGACCGTAAGGCCGACCGCCGCGTCCGCGCGTTGCCCGCCCCGGCGTGAGGGAGGCGGATGTCCGCCGGCACTACTCGGCGGCGGGCTTCGGGGGTGCGTAGCCGATCATGGTGGGCAGCCGCTCGCTCATCTCCGCCACGCGGCCTTCCAGCCGGCCGAAGTCGCGGGCGGTCGGCATGCCGGTGATGCGGCCGTCGATCCGGGCGACCTCGACGCGCAGACCGGCGATCTGATCCGACTGTCGTTCCATCCGATCCGCCTGCCGCCGCTGCTCGGCCAGGATGTCGGTGGCCATGCGCAGCAGCAGGTCCGGCTTGCCCAGGATGTCGCTGTTGGTCATGCGCCGTGGCTCCGCCGACGGTGGTCCGGGTGATGACATCTTTTTGTACAACCGTGTGTTCATGACGCTCAATCCGTGGCTCCGGCGTGGCCTTGACCGCGCCGTTCCTGTTGTGGAACATAAAGGGAACATCATCAGCCGGGACCGGAGACCGCCCCCAATGTCCACCCCCACACCCGCCCGGCTTGCGGAGCTGCGCGCCACCATCCGCCGTCTGGAAGGGGTGGGGGCGGGGGGCGGGCGGGTGCTGCCGCTGGGGGTTCCGGCGGTCGATGGGGCGCTGCCGGACGGCGGCCTGCCCATGGG
Source organism: Azospirillum oleiclasticum (assembly GCF_013423485.1). Classification (GTDB taxonomy): domain Bacteria; phylum Pseudomonadota; class Alphaproteobacteria; order Azospirillales; family Azospirillaceae; genus Azospirillum; species Azospirillum oleiclasticum. Next base: position 7,301 of record NZ_JABFFR010000049.1, on the reverse strand, counting down.
CTGCCTGCACGAGCTGGCAGCGTCCGACCCCGGCGCCGGCACCGCCTTCGCCGCGGCGCTGGGCGCCCGTCTGGCGGAGCGGACGGGGGGGCCGGTGCTGTGGATCCTGGGCGGGCGCGACCTGCACGCGGCCGGGCTGGCCGCCTATGGCCTGACGCCGGACCGGCTGATCGCCGTGCGCGCCACCCGCACCGCCGACCTTCTGTGGGCGATGGAGGAGGCGCTGCGCTGCCGCGGTCTTGCCGCCGTGCTGGGGGAGGCGGCGGCCCTCGACCTCACCGCCAGCCGGCGGCTCCAGCTCGCCGCGGAGGCGGGCGGGGTGACCGGGCTGCTGCTGCGGCTGGACCCGCGCCACGCCCCGGCCGGCACCGCCGTCACCCGCTGGCGCATCGCCGCCGCCCCCAGCGAGGCGTCGGCGGAGGATGGGCCCGGCGTCGGGCCGGAGCGCTGGCGGGTGGAGCTGCTGCGTTGCCGCGGCGGCCGGCCGGGGGCCTGGACCCTGGAATGGCGCGGCCCCGGCTGGTCCGGCCCCGACTCGTCCAGCCCCGACTCGTCCAGCCCCGACTCGTCCAGGACATCGGAGGCGGCCGTACGCGCGTATGCGCTGGCCCATGTGGCGTGAGGGCATGGCGCGACCGGAGCTTTTTTCCGTCTCTGGAATCCAACGGATTACTCAGTTATGGTCGGTCGTGCCGACCTTCGGTGATGCCCGCCCGACCGGAATGGACCGCCCCATGCGCCATCTGCTGATCGCCTGTCTCGCTCTCCTTCTGGCCGCGGCGCCCGTGGCCGCGTACGCCCAGAGCGCACCGCCGCCCGCCGTCGGCGTGCCGGCGCCGCCCGAGTCGAAGCCCTTCGACTATTTCCCCCTGGTCATCGGGGCCGGCGCCATCGCCGGCGTCGTCGGCTTCAACCTGCTGGCGCTCGGCGTCGGCGCCCTGCCGGGCGGCATGGCCTACGCCACCCCCGCCGGTGCGGCCGCCGCCGTGATGGTGCCGGCCGAAATGTCGGTGGCGATGAGCCGGGTCTATGCGACGACCGCGGCGGTCGCCGGCGGCCTGCTCGCCTATTACCTCTACGCCCCCTGAGGAGGCCGCCATGCGCAAGGCCGCTGCCGTCGTCCTGTCCGCTTCGCTCGCCCTGGCTCCGCTGGCCGCCCATGCCCAGACCGCGACGCCGACCGCCCCGACCACCCCCCAGGTGGCGGAGGAGGCGGCCGTGCCCGCCAAGTCCTCCGGGGTCGATCCGCGCCTGCTGGTGGCCGGTGCCGGTGCCGTGATGGGCATCCTCGCCTTCAACATCCTGTCCGCCCCGCTCGGCACCGTGCCGCTGGCTGGTGCTGCGCTGGCCCCGGTGCCGGTGGACATCGCGCTGGGCAGCCGGCTGATCGCCGCCATGTCCGGTGCCGCGGGCGCCGCCGCCGCCGCGGTGGCCTGGGACCAGGCCACCGGCGAGCAGCATGATTATGGCCGCATCCTGGCCCTGTCGGCGGGCGCGCTGGGCGGTGTCGCGATCGGCAACATGCTCTACGGCCCGCTCGGCACGCTGCCCTACTACGCCGGGTCCGGCGTCGCGGCCGGGGAGGGGGCGGGCCTCGCCTCCTCCGCGGCGCAGGCGGCGAGCCGGGTGTACGTCATCGCGTCCGGCGTGCTTGGCGCCTGGGTGGCGGATTACCTGTACGGGGTGAACTGAACCGGGAGGGCGGGCGCGGGTTTCCGCTTCATGAAGGCACCCCCGGCGGGCTAAGGTCGCCCCCCGGAGGATCCGCTTCACGGAAGAAGGCCCGACGCCCGCCATGCCCGAATCGTCAACCGACCGCCCGACGTCCGACCGCCCGACGTCCGCCAACATCTACGCCCTGTTCCGCAGCCGCTTTCCCGCCGACACCGGCCGCCCCTTCATCGAGGTGCCGGACGACCAGCCGGGCGGCCCGCGGGTGTGGAGCTACGCCGACCTCGACGCCGCCACCGGCCGTTACGCCCGCCTGCTCGCCGACCTCGGCGTGCGCAAGGGGGACCGGGTGGCGGTGCAGGTGGAAAAGTCGCCGGAGAGCATCGTCCTCTACCTCGCCACCGTGCGCGCCGGCGGCGTCTATCTGCCGCTGAACCCCGCCTACACCAGGGCGGAGGTGGAGTATTTCCTGACCGACGCCGAGCCGCGCGTCTTCGTCTGCCGGCCGGAGACGGCGGAGACGCTGGCCCCGGTCGCCTCGGCCGCCGGTGTGGCGGCGCTGCTGACGCTGGGGACCCATGGCGACGGCACCCTGCCGGAGCGGGCGGCGGCCGGCGACCCCGCCTTCGACACGGTGCCGGCCGGGCCGGACGACCTCGCCGCCATCCTCTACACCTCCGGCACCACCGGGCGCTCCAAGGGCGCCATGCTCAGCCACCGCAACCTGTCGTCCAACGCGCTGACGCTGCACGCCTATTGGGGCTTCCGGCCGGACGACGTGCTGCTGCACGCGCTGCCCATCTTCCACACGCACGGGCTGTTCGTCGCCACCAACTGCGTGCTGCTGAACGGCGGTGCCATGATCTTCCTGGCGAAGTTCGACGCCGACGCGATGCTGCGCCACCTGCCGCGGGCGACCGTGGTGATGGGGGTCCCCACCTTCTACACCCGCCTGCTGGCCCACCCCGGCCTGACGCGGGAGGCGACGGCGCACGTACGCCTGTTCGTGTCCGGCTCGGCGCCGCTGCTGGCCGACACGCACCGGGAGTTCTCGGCGCGTACGGGCCAGGCGATCCTGGAGCGCTACGGCATGACCGAGACGGGCATGCTGACCTCCAACCCGCTGGACGGCGAGCGCATCCCCGGCACCGTCGGCTTCCCCCTGCCGGAGGTGGAGCTGCGGGTGACCGGCGAGGGCGGGGCGGTGCTGGGCACCGACGAGGTCGGCACCATCGAGGTGCGCGGCCCCAACGTCTTCTCCGGCTACTGGCGCATGCCCGAGAAGACGAAGCAGGAGATCCGCGAGGGCGGCTGGTTCATCACCGGCGATGTCGGCAAGGTGGACGGGCGCGGCTATGTCCACATCGTCGGGCGCGCCAAGGACCTGATCATCTCCGGCGGCTTCAACGTCTACCCCAAGGAGGTGGAGACGGTGATCGACGCCATCCCCGGCGTGTCGGAATCCGCCGTGGTCGGTCTTCCCCATCCCGATTTCGGGGAGGCGGTGGCGGCCGTCGTCCAGCGCCGCGCGGGCTCCGACGCACCAGCCGAGGCGGACGTGGTCGCCGCCTGCAAGGAACAGCTCGCCAACTTCAAGGTGCCCAAGCGCGTGTTCTTCGTGGACGAGCTGCCCCGCAACAGCATGGGCAAGGTCCAGAAGAACCTGCTGCGCGACCGTCACGCCGACGTGTTCGGCCGCGCCTGAGGCGGAGCCTCAGCGAGGTGCCGAGGCGGCAGCCTCAGTAGTTCGTGGCCCAGTCCGGAAGGGGGGAGGAGGCTTCGGCCTCCCCGTCCTCCGGCGGCATGCGCCAGGACGGATCCTCCACATGCAGCGGAAGCTGCCGGGCAAATTCGGCCGACTGCTCGGCGCGGCGCCGTTCCAGTTCGCGGGCGGCCAGATGGGCGGCCAAGGGGGCGGGCAACATGGCAGGCCTCCTTCATCGTTCTCGGAGGGCTTGCCGGCGGCCACCTGGACGCCCGCGTACCCGTTCCGACCTGTGTTCCCAGACTATGCAGGGTCCCAGACTATGTAGGGTCCCAGACCCAGACTATGTAGCAAGATTTGGGCCTGATGTGATCCACGTCAGTTTTCCGCAAATTTCCCAACAACTCATGAATCCGCAACGTGGCGCGACGCGCGGTGGTTCCCACCGCCGCCGTTCGGCGCCATAGTGGCGCCCGCCTGTGGCAAGCCTGCCGCGGGTGACCGTCGGACGAGCGGACCCTGCATCATGACTGCCCAAATCTGCGCCACCTGCCTCAAGCCCGAGCATCTGTGCGTGTGCGACGCGATCGAACCGGTGGACAACCGGGTCTTCGTGCTGATTCTCCAGCACCCGCAGGAGAAGCGGGAGCTCCTGGGTACGGCGCAGATCGCGCATCTCCAGCTCAGGAACTCGGCCGTGCGCATCGGGCTGTCCTGGCCGGGGCTGAAGCGCATCCTGGGCCGTGAGGTCGACCCGCGGCGCTGGGGTGTGCTCTATCTCGGCACCGCCAAGCAGGGGGCCGACCAGGATGCCAAACAGGGTGCCAAGCCGGGGACGAAGCCGGGCGCCAGGCCGGAGCCGGGCGGCGCGGCGCCGAAGCCCCCGCTGGCCGTGGTGGACCGCAACGGCAAGCCGGTGTCCGGCGCCGACGCGGTGCTGGCCGGGCTGGAGGGCATCATCGTGCTTGACGGCACCTGGAGCCAGGCAAAGACGCTGTGGTGGCGCAACCCGTGGCTCATCAAATGCCGCCGCCTGATCCTGCACCCGCCCATGCGCTCGCTCTACGGACAGGCGCGGCGCGAGCCGCGGCGGGAGAGCGTGTCGTCGCTGGAGTCCGCCGCTTTCGTGCTGGCGACGCTGGCGAAGGACCCCGCGCTCTACGACCGGCTGCTGCGCCCCTTCGCCACGCTGCTGACGAGGATCAAGGCCCCCCGCCCGGGCCCGGCGGCCTCGGCTGAGCCACCCGAAGCGGCGGCATCGGCCGACACGGACGGCGCGGAGGCCTGACGCCGGGTCAGGTCAGCCCGAACTCCCGGCGCAGCGTACGGCCGGCGGCTTCCGCGAAACTCCGCAGCGCCGCCTCACCCACACCGTTGCGCGCCGCCGCGGACATGCCGAACAGGGTGATCACCACGAAGTCGGCGATCTCCTCCGCGCGGTCGGGCGCCTCGATCGCAATGAAATCCCGGACGGCGTCGCGGCCCGCCCTCTGGGCGGCGGAGGCCAGCGCGCGGGCGTCGGGGTCCGCGCTGTTGCGCGTCCCGTCGATCACCAGGCAGCCGGCGGCGCCGTTCCGCGTCGGGTAGAGCTGCGCCGCGCGCATCAGCGTGCGCTCCAGCACCTCGGCGGTGCTGCCGCCCTGGGCGCGGGCGTGCAGGAAGACGTTGGCGTCGCCGGTGGCGTAGCGCTCCAGCACGCGCTCGAACAAGCCCGCCTTGTTGCCGAAGGCGGCGTAGAAGCTCGGCGGCTTGATGCCCAGAGCCTCGCTCAGCTCCGCCACCCCCACCGCGTCGTAGCCGCGGGCGTGGAACAGCCCCATCGCCGTCTCGATCGCCCGGTCCACGTCGAAGGTGCGGGGCCGTCCGCGCGCCCCGGAAATTTTTGTAGTCATCGCTAAAAAATTCCCTTGCCGCTGTCCCCGGTCCTGTATATATAGCGGCCACTACAAAACTCCCAATACAAAAACTCAAGGAGCCGGTCATGGCTGGGTTCAGCGACAAGAGCATTCTCGTCCTCGGCGGCAGCCGGGGCATCGGCGCGGCCATCGTCCGGCGTTTCGCCGCGGATGGCGGCACCGTCACCTTCACCTACGCCGGCTCGAAGGACGCCGCCGAGGCGCTGGCCGCCGAGACCGGGGCCAAGGCGCTGCGCGTGGACAGCGCCGACCGCGACGCGCTGGTCGCCGCCGTCGCCGCCCAGGGCCCGCTCGACGTGCTGGTCGCCAACGCCGGCACGGCGATCATCGGCGACCCGCTCACCTTCGAGCCCGACGCCGTCGACCGGATGATCGACATCAACGTCCGGGCGCCCTACCACGCCGCCGTGGAGGCGGCGCGGCGCATGAGGGACGGCGGGCGCATCATCGTCATCGGCTCGGTCAACGGCGACCGCGTGCCGTTCGCCGGGGCGGCGGCCTACGCGCTCACCAAGTCGGCGGTGCAGGGCATGGTGCGTGGGTTGGCGCGCGACTTCGGCGACCGCGGCATCACCGTGAATTCGATCCAGCCGGGGCCGGTCGACACCGACATGAATCCCGCCGACGGGCCGTTCGCGGACCAGATGCGGGGCTTCATGGCGATCAAGCGCTACGCCCATGCCGACGAGGTCGCCGAGCTGACCGCCTTCATCGCTGGCCCGCACGGGGCGATGATCACCGGTTCCATGCAGACCATCGACGGCGGTTTCGGCGCGTGATCGGGTTCCGCGTGTGACTCGGTTCCGCGCGTGAAGGGGGCCGCCCTGCGCCGGACGCGGCGCGGGGCGGCGTGCGTGCACACTGGTGCTGCGCGCTCCTGCGGCCCATCTTGTCGCTGCCATTGACCATCCGCCGGAAGCGAGCCCGCCCATGACCCGTTCCTTCGTCCCCTTCACCGTGACCGTCTGCGGCATCGAGGAGCTGTCCTCCTTCGGCGCGGCGGGGGTGACGCATGTGCTCTCCATCCTCGACCCCGACCACCCCGAGCCCACCGCCTTCGGCGAGTATGGGGAGCATGAGCGGCTGGAGATGCGCTTCCACGACATCATCGAGGAGACGCCGGGCATGGTGGCGCCCACCCGCGCCGATGTGGAGCGCATCCTGGCCTTCGGCCGCGACCTGCTGGCGGAGCCGGCCGGCTGCGGCCATCTGGTGGTGCATTGCCACGCCGGCATCTCCCGCTCCACCGCCTCGCTCACCATGATGCTGGCCCAGGCCAAGCCGGAGCTTCCCGCCGCCGACGCCATGGCCGCCGTGGCCGGCATCCGCCGCAAGGCCTGGCCCAACCTGCGCATGATCGAGTTCGCCGACGAACTGCTCGGCCGCAACGGCGACCTGATCGCCGCCGTCCGCACCCGCCACCGCGCCTACGGCACCGAACGCCCGGAAATGGTCGACTACATGCGCGCCAACGGGCGGGGGCGCGAGGTGGAGGGGCTGTAGAGGCTCACCGGAAGTTCCGTCCATCCGGGAACGCCCGTTCCGGCGGTGGCCGCCGCACCTCGTCGGCCCGCGCGATGGCGCCGTCCAGCACCACCGGTTCGAGCGGCCGGTCGGCGGTCAGGTCGGAGAGGTGGCGGGTCAGGTCGAGCAGACGTTCGACCTTCAGGTGGATGACCGCGCCGTCGCGGCCGGCCTTCTCCACCCGGCCGGTGGCGGCCAGCAGGCGGGCGGTCAGGACGGCGCGACGGTGGCGCTCGAAGATGTCGGGCATGAGGACGAGGTTGGCGACGCCGGTCTCGTCCTCCAGCGTCACGAAGATCACGCCCTTGGCGCTGCCGGGGCGCTGGCGCACCAGCACCAGACCGGCCACGGTCAGCCGCCGCCCGTTGCGCGATGACGCCAGCGCCGCGGCCGGCGCGATGCCGGGGTCCAGCCCGTCGCGCAGCAGCGCCATGGGGTGCGCCTTCAAGGACAGCGACAGGCTGGCGTAGTCCATGACCACCTGC
>NZ_JABFFR010000048.1 GCF_013423485.1 Azospirillum oleiclasticum | reverse complement strand
CCCGTCGCGCAGCAGCGCCATGGGGTGCGCCTTCAAGGACAGCGACAGGCTGGCGTAGTCCATGACCACCTGCTCGCCCAACGCCATGTCGGGCAGGCGCACGGCCGGCTCCGCCCGGAGCGGGCCGTCGAGCGCGCGGAACAGCGGCAGGGGATCGTCGCCCAGTGCGCGCACGCCCCACAGCGCCGCCCGCCGGTCCAGCCCCAGCGAGCCGAAGGCGTCCGCCCGCGCCAGCCGCTCCAGCGCCGCCACCCCCAGCCCGCTGCGCCGCCACACATCGTGCAGGTCGCGGTAGCCGCTCGCCCGCCCCTCCACCAGATCCCGCGCGTCCTCCTCCGCGAAGCCCTTGACGCTGCGGAAGCCGAGGCGCAGCGCGTGCAGGCCGGGGGAGTCGGGCAGGGGCTCCAGCGTGCAGTCCCAATCGGCGTGGTTCACGTCCGGCGGGCGTACGGTCACCCCGTGCTCGCGCGCGTCGCGCACGATCTGGGCGGGGGCGTAGAAGCCCATGGGCTGGCTGTTCAGCAGCGCGCAGGCGAACACATCCGGGTGGAAGCGCTTGATCCAGGCCGACACATACACCAGCAGGGCGAAGCTCGCCGCGTGGCTTTCCGGGAAGCCGTAGGTGCCGAAGCCCTCGATCTGCTTGAAGCAGCGCTCGGCGAAATCCCGCGGGTAGCGGTTGCCCACCATGCCCTCGATGAAGCGGTCGCGGAAGGCGTGGATCTCCCCCAGCTTGCGGAAGGTCGCCATGGCCCGGCGCAGCCGGTCGGCCTCCTCCGCCGTGAAGCCGGCGGCGACCATGGCGATGCGCATGGCCTGCTCCTGGAACAGCGGCACCCCCAGCGTCTTGCGCAGCACCCGCTCCAGCTCGGGCGAGGGGTAGTCCACCGGCTCCTTGCCCTCGCGCCGGCGCAGGTACGGGTGCACCATGTCGCCCTGGATGGGGCCGGGGCGGACGATGGCGACCTCGATCACCAGATCGTAGAACTCCTTCGGCCGCAGGCGGGGCAGCATGGTCATCTGCGCCCGGCTCTCCACCTGGAACACGCCCAGGCTGTCGGCGCGGCTCAGCATGGCGTACACCTCCGGCTCGTCCTGCGGCACGGTGGCCAGGGTGTACGCGCGCCCGTGGTGCCGCTCGATCAGGTCGAAGGCCCGGCGCACGCAGGTCAGCATGCCCAGCGCCAGCACATCCACCTTCAGCAGGCCCAGCGCGTCGATGTCGTCCTTGTCCCACTCGATGGTGGTGCGCTCCGCCATGGCGGCGTTGAGGATCGGGCACAGCTCGCTCAACAGGCCGCGGGTGATGACGAAGCCGCCGACATGCTGCGACAGGTGGCGGGGGAAGCCGATCAGCTCGCGCGCCAGCTCCAGCGCCAGGGCCAGCCGCGGGTCGGCGGGGTCCAGCCCGTGTTCGCGCGCGCGATCCGTGTCGATGCCGTCGCGCCCCCAGCCCCAGATGGAGCCGGCCAGCCGCCCGACCACGTCGGCCGACAGCCCCATGGCCTTGCCGACCTCGCGGATGGCGCCGCGGGCGCGGTAGCGGATGACGGTGGCGGTCAGCCCGGCGCGGTCGCGGCCGTATTTGCCGTAGATGTACTGCATGACCTCCTCCCGCCGTTCGTGCTCGAAATCCACGTCGATGTCGGGCGGCTCCTTGCGGGCGTCGGACACGAAGCGTTCGAACAGCAGATCGACCTTGGTCGGGTCCACCGCGGTGATGCCCAGGCAGTAGCAGACGGCGGAGTTGGCGGCCGACCCCCGCCCCTGGCACAGGATCTCCCGCTCTCGCGCGAAGCGCACGATGTCGTGCACGGTCAGGAAATAGGGGGCGTAGTTGTTCTGCGCGATGAGGGCGAGCTCGCGGCGGACGGTGTCGGCGACCGTCTCCGGAACCCCGCCGGGGTAGCGCCAGGCAGCCCCGGCCCAGGTCAGATCCTCCAGCGTCTCCTGCGCCGTACGCCCGTCGCCCGTCACCTCGTCGGGGTATTCGTAGCGCAGCTCCCGCAAGGAGAAGGCGCAGGCCTCGGCGATCTCCACCGTACGCTCCACCGCGCGGGGGTATGCGTGGAACAGCCGGGCCATCTCCACCGGCGCCTTCAGGTGCCGCTCGGCGTTGGCGGCCAGCCGCCAGCCGGCCTCGTCGATGGTGCGGCCCGTGCGGATGCAGGTCATCACGTCGGCCAGCGGCCGGCGGGCGGGGCTGTGCATCAGCACGTCGTTGGTCGCCACCAGCGGCACGCGCGACGCCTCCGCGATGCCGGCCAGCCAGGCCAGCCGCCGCCGGTCGTCGCCGCGGTAGCGGTGGCTGGCCGCCAGATACAGCCGCTTGCCCAGCCGCGCCCGCCATTCGCGGACCTCGTTGGGAAAGGCCGGGTCGCGGCGGTCGGGGGGCACCAGCAGGAACAGCATGCCCCCCGCATACTCCAGCACATCCTCGCGCCCCAGGAAGCAGGCGCCCTTGGGTGCGCGCCGCTTGCCCAGCGTCAGCAGCCGCGACAGCCGCCCGTACGCCTCCCGGTCGGTGGGGTAGGCGAGCAGGCTGGCGGCGTCCGTCAGGTCCAGCCGGCACCCCACCACCAGCCGCAGCCCATGCTTCTCCGCCCCCAGCAGCGCCTGCACCACCCCGGCCAGCGAGTTGCGGTCCGTCACCCCGATCGCCCGCATCCCCAACGCCGCCGCCGTCAACGCCAGCTCGTCCGGGTGCGAGGCGCCTTCCAGGAAGGTGAAGTTGGTGGTGACCTGGAGTTCGGCGTAGGGGATCATGGCGGCCGCCCTTCACCCGAAGAACCCGTGCAGGAACCACGGCGTCCGCGCGTCCGGGCGGTAGAGGCCCTGGCGGAAGAGCCAGAAGCGGCGGCCGGTCTGGTCCTCGACGCGGTAGTAGTCGCGGGGCTCGCCGGTGCGGCGCCACCATTCCATCTCGATGCGTTCGGGGCCGTCGGCGTGGCGCACGCGGTGGAGCGCGCCGCGCCAGTGGAACATCAGCGGCGGGTCGTCGGGGACGGGGGCCATCACCTCCACCGGCTCGGGCACCGGCAGCAGCCGCACCGGGCGCGGGCGGTCGTCGGGCCACAGATCCGCGGGCCACAGGGGCACGGAGGCGGCCGGCACCAGCGGCCCGGCCGCGGCGACGCAGCGTTCGGGCAGCCAGCCCGGCCGCGGCACCAGCCGCAGCACCGCCCGCTCCCCCAGCCGGTTGCCCAGCCGGTCCACCAGCTCGCCCAGCGCGGTGTCGTCGCCGTCGCGCCCGAAACCGGCCTGCACCGCGCCCAGCGGCCCTACCACCGGGGCGGCGAGGTCCATCGCCTCGAAGCCGGGGCCGGGCTCCAGCCGCTCCAGCCGTTCGGCCAGCAGCCGCATCAGCGCCTTGGGCTCGCGCACCGGCCGGCTGGTGCCGATGGCGACGGTCTGCGGCGCGTCATCTCCCCCGGCGTTGAAGCGAGCGTCGAACCGGGCGTCGATGCGGTGGGCGGTCAGCTCCAGCCGGCGCAGCCCCTCCCCGGCGGCCTCCAGCCCGCGGCAGAGCGCGTCGAGCAGATGGCGGGCGGCGGCGGCGATGGAGTCGGGCGTGGCGATGGGCTCGGCGAAGGCGATGCGGCTGCGGTGCGGCGCCACCGGCAGCACCGGCGACAGCGGCTCGTCCAGCCGGCCCAGCGCCTGGTCCAGCCGGCGCGCCACCTCCGCCCCGTAGCGCGCGGTCAGCCCGGCCCGCGGCACCGCGTGCAGGTCGCCGATCCGCCGCAGCCCCACCGCGAACAGCCCGTCCACCACCGCGGGCGGCAGCCGCAGCGCCGCCAGCGGCAGCGGGTCCAGCGCGGCGCGCTGCCCACCGGGCGGCACCCGCGTGCGCGCCGCCGGGCCGAATCGGGCGAGACCCCAGGCGGCGGCGGGGGTATCGGCCAGCGCCGCCCGCGACTCGAAGCCCGCCATCGCCAGCCGCTCCGTCACCAGGGCGACCAGCGCCCGCTCGCCGCCGAACAGATGCGCGCAGCCGGTCACGTCCAGCGCCACCCCGTCCGTCCCATCGGGCGTGGTCCAGGGGGTGAAGCGGGTGCACCAGCCGGCGATGCGGGCGAGCAGCCGGGCTTCGGCCTCCGGGTCGGCGTCGAACACGGCGAGCCCCGGCTCCACCGCGCGGGCGTCGGCCAGCGTCATGCCCGGCCGCAGCCCCGCCGCCTCCGCCGCCCGGTCCACCGCGGCCAGGATGCGCCGCCCGCGCTCCTCCCGCACCCCGACCAGCGGAGGGCCGTCCTCCGGCTCCGGCCGGGCGCGGTGCCGCGCGTCGGTGGCGAGCCGCGGCAGCCAGAGCGCCAGGATGCGCCGCCCTTTCCCCGAACCATCCACCATCCGCCCGCACCCGCCCCCATCCGTCCTGCACCGATACGAACAAAACAAGAACAGTATAGGGCGGAGTTGGTGCCGGGTGGAGTCTTCCGTGCGCGAAGGGGGTGCACCCCGACCGGACGGCTTGCCGTGCCGTCCGCGCACCCGACATAAGGGGAATGATCCGACTGATCGCCGTCGCCGCACTGGCGCTGTCCGGCTGCGCCTCCGCCGGGGGCGGGGACGCGGCCGCCCCGGGGCCAAGCCCCTTCCGCCCCATCTACACCGGGACCTACGCGGGCGCGGGCACCGAACGGCCCACGGCACCCGCCGGGGAGCGGCGGGCCGACGCGCAGCCGCCCGACTCCGCCAAACCGGATGCCGGCCGCGAACCGCCGCCCCGCCGGCGCGGCGGCGGCTCCAGCCCGCCGCCCTACGGCTCCTCGCCCACCGCGCCGCCGGCCGTGGTCCCGCCGCCGGGGCCGGCCGACACCACCGGCAACACGGCGGCCTTCAAGCGCGACCTGATGGCCCCGAAGATCGACGACCTGCGCACCCGCGACGCCCTCAACCAGCTCGACCCCATCCAGCAGCGCGACCTGCTGATGCGCCAGCAGGAGATGCAGCGGCTGCAGACGGACCCGCTGCGGCAGTAGGGGCCGGACGTTGGATCGGCGTTGCGCTCGACCCAATGTCACCCATTCACCGCCGCCCCACCGTGACCATCCGCCATTGCCCCGGCGCCAGCCCCTCCAGGGTCCAGTCGCCGATCGACCAGCGGATCAGGCGCAGGGTGGGGAAGCCGACGGCGGCGGTCATGCGGCGGACCTGGCGGTTGCGGCCCTCGGTCAGGGTCAGGGCGATCCAGGCGGTGGGCACGCTCAGCCGGTGGCGCACCGGCGGGTCGCGGGGCCACAGGCCGGGCGGCTCCTCCATCCGCCCGGCGCGGGCGGGCAGGGTGGGGCCGTCGTTCAGGGTGACGCCGCGGCCGAGCCGCTCCAGCGCCTCGTCGGTGGGGATGCCCTCCACCTGCACCCAATAGGTCTTGGGCAGCTTGTGGCGGGGGTGGGCGATGCGGGCGACCAGCGCGCCGTCGTCGGTCAGCGCCATCAGCCCCTCGCTGTCGCGGTCGAGCCGGCCGGCCGGGTAGACGCCGGGCACGTCCACATGGTCGGCCAGCGTCGCCCGCCCGGCCTCGCGGTCGGTGAATTGCGGCAGCACGCCGTAGGGCTTGTTCAGCAGGACCAGCCGCGCCACCGCGGAGTCACCCCGTCAGCGCGGAACCCGGCGCACCGCCAGGATGCCGCCGCCGCGCATCGCCACCTCGGCCAGCGGCTCCACCGCCACCGTCATGCTGTGGGCGGTGGCGTGGATCAGCCGATCGGCGTCCACCATCAGCCCGACATGGCCGGGGAAGAAGACGAGGTCGCCGCGCCGGTAGGCCACGCCGGTCCCGTCCTTCGCCAGCAGCTCCCCCGCCTCCGACCGCTGCATGTCCGAATCGCGCGGCAGCGCGTGGCCGGCGCAGGCCAAGCAGAGCTGCGCCAATCCCGAGCAGTCGATGCCCCACGGCGTCCGCCCGCCCCAGTAATAGGGCACGCCCAGCAGCCGCTCCGCCGTCGCCACCGGGTCCGGCTCGGTCCAGCCGAGGGGAGCGAGGTGGGCGCCGAAGATCCAGCCGCCGTCGGCCAGCCGGCGGAAACCGTTCACCGCCTCCCCGACCGCCACCTGGGCGCCGAGCGGCAGGGCGTCCAGCGGGTGGGTCTTCAGGTCGGGCTCGGGAAAACGCAACGCGCGCAGGTCGCGCACGACGTGGGTGGGTGCCGCCGGCTCACCCATCGTGAGGGCGGCGGCCGGTGCCCAGCCCACATAACCGTCGGTGCCGCACTGGCCCCAGGCCCAGTCGCCCAGCCGGTCGTAGACGGTGAAGAACTCGCCGTACACAAGCTCGCTGGTCTGCCGGGCCGCCGCGTCCGGCGCGCCGCGCAGGGTGGCGCGGCCGGCGGTGACGCGGTGCGGCTCCCCCTCCACGAAGCGGTCGGCCTGCACCCGCCCGCGCAAGCTGGCGGCGGCGACGTCGGGGCGGATGGGGTGGCGACGCGGGTCGAGCGGGGCGGTCATGCCACCGCGTCCGCCACCGCCGCGTCCGCGACGGCCTCCGGGGCGGCCTCTGGAGCGGGTGTGACCAGCTGCGCCGCCAGCCGCGCCTTGGCGGCGGCGGCGATGCGCTCCTCCTCCAGCACCACGGCCATGTCCTCGGGCGTCACGGCGCCGGCGTCGATCACCAGCTCGGCGAAGTCGCACAGGAAGACGCTGCCCTTCACCGTGCGCTGGACCAGCACGTTGCGCTTGTCGTCCGGATCGCGCTTGCGCTTGGCGAAGCCCAGCACCGACAGCCGGTCGAGCGCGCGGGTCACCGCGGGCTTGGAGATGTTCAGCGTGGCCGCCATGCCGCGCACGGTGTGGGGCGGGTCGGTCAGATAGACCTGGAGCATGATCGCCATCTGGCGCGCCGACAGATCCGGCCCGTCCCGCCGGACACTCTCCACCAGGGCACGCCGCCACAGCCCCAGCGCCTTCAGGTTCCGCGCCATTCCCGACCCCCGACTCCACCCACGGCCATCCCCGGTCCGCGAGGCGACGCGAAGTGTGGCTTAATCCCGCCCCTCCGGGCAAGCGAATCGCGGACGGGACGAATTGCTGCGAATAGCCGCGGGGGATCGGTGCCTTGGATCGGTGATCACCGACCCGGCCGGCGCTGGTCCCCCACACGTGCCGTCCGAGACCACTCGTCTTCCAGCTCCGCCATGACCCTGGCGACGACGGCGGGCGGCACGGGGCCGGTCACCAGCAATTCCGCAGCCGCGGCGTCGATGGACTCGGCAAGCGCGCGTGCCCGGCGTTCCGCGGCGGTGGATCGCTTCATGACGAAGGCCTTTCTGTTGCCGGCGCCCCGTGCAGCAGCCCCTCCGCGTTCAGATCCTCGTCCACGTCGGGCCAGTGGATGCCGGTGCCGCCGCCCGCGATCTCCCAGTTCCGCCGCTGTTCCGGCGTGGCGTCGAACAGGCGCGGGTACCACGCCAGCGGCACGGCGATGCTGCGCCCGTCCATCAGGTCGACCGTCAGGCGGTGTTCGTCCACGGTCACGTTCTTGATTTGGAGGTCCATACCGACGCTTGCCGCGCCGGCCTTGGCCGCCCGCTGCCGGTCCATCCACGCCCTGGTGCCGAACAGGCCCGCAAGCAATCCCGGAACGCTGACGTCCACGTCGAGCCGTTCCCAATGCAGGCCAATGCCGAGCCCGAGAATCTCAACCTCGGCAAGCGCGTCGTCGGTCGCCGCCTCCAGGCCCTGCACGGCGCGCGCGGGAAACAGGAAGCCGCAGCCGTTGGTGAGTTCCACCACCACCCGCCCGCTGGCCGCGTCGTACCGGGCCGACGCCGCGCGCGGCTGGTTCGGGACGGTGGCGTCACCCATCCTCACCCCCGCCCGAACCGCTTCTCGATCAGCGCGTAGACCGCCCGCATGCCCAGCGCCTCGCCGCCCTCCGGCCGGCCGGGCTTGCCGGAGCCGTTCCAGGCGTAGACGTCGAGATGCGCCCAGGGCGTCGTTTTCGACACGAAGCTCTCCAGGAACAGCGCCGCGGTGATGGCGCCGGCGAAGCCGCCGGTGCCGGCGTTGTTGAGGTCGGCGACCTTGCTTTCGAACATCTTGCGGTAGGGCTGCCAGAGCGGCAGGCGCCAGAGCGGGTCGGTCTCCGCCTCGCCCTGGGCCAGCAGGTCGGCCGCCAGCTTGTCGTCGTTGGCGAACAGCGCCGGCAGCTCCGGCCCCAGCGCCACGCGGGCGGCCCCGGTCAGGGTGGCGAAGTCGATGAGCAGCGCCGGCTTCTCGGAATCCGCCTCGGCCAGCGCGTCGCACAGGATCAGCCGGCCCTCGGCGTCGGTGTTGCCGATCTCCACCGACAGGCCCTTGCGCGTCTTCAGCACGTCCATCGGCTTGAAGGCGTTGCCAGATATCACGTTCTCCACCGCCGGGACGAGCACGCGCAGCCGCACCGGCAGGCCGGCCATCATCACCATGCGCGCCACGCCCAGCGCGTGGGCGGCCCCGCCCATGTCCTTCTTCATGGTCAGCATGCCGCTGGACGGCTTGATGTCGAGCCCGCCCGAGTCGAAGCACACGCCCTTGCCGACCAGGGTCACCTTGGGGTGGTCCTTGCTGCCCCAGGTGATGTCGATCAGCCGCGGCTCGCGCGGGCTGGCGCGGCCCACCGCGTGCACGGCGGGGTAGTTGGCGACCAGCAGGTCGTCGCCGACGATGACCTTGCAGCGCGCCTCGAACTCCATCGCCAGCGCGCGGGCGGCGGCGGCCAGCTCCCCCGGCCCGAGGTCGGCGGCGGGGGTGTTGACGAGGTCACGGACGAGATATGTGGCGGTCGCCGCCCGCTCCACGGCACCACGGTCGGCCTTCTTCGGCCACAGCAGCGTCGCCAGCGTCTTCTCGGACTTGCGATAGCGGTCGAACCGGTAGCTGCCCAGCACCCAGCCCAGCGTCAGGCGGGTGGCCGTGGCGCGGTCCGGCTCCGGGTCGAGGCGGTAGTCGCCGGGCGGCAGCGACGCCGGCAGCCCGGCCAGCGCCCACAGGTCGTCCTTGGCCGGCACGCCGGCCAGCACGCGGCCCAGCCCGCCGTCCGGCCCCGGCAGCGCCGCCGTCGTCCCCGGTTCCGCCTTGAAGCCCAGGGCGGCCGCCCACTGGGCGACGGGTTTGGGTTGGCCCTCCAGCCAGCCCGGCAGCTCGGCCTTGGTCAGCGGGGTCAGCGGGATGGTGTCGGCGGCGGCCTTGACGCGCAGGGTGGGCAGCAACGCGGGACGTCCTTCTATCCGGAAAAGGCGGGAGCCGGGCGGGCAGGGGGCGACAGCATGGCGCCTGCGGCCCGCGCTGAAAAGGGGTTCCGTGACAGGCCCTTGCGTCCCGGCCGGCCGGCGGCCATCCTGCCGCGGCGCAAACGTCCGAAAGCGGAGCCATGGCCATGAGCGACCTCACCCTCATCCTCGGCAGCAAGGCCTATTCGTCCTGGTCGCTCCGGCCCTGGCTGGCGCTGAAGCAGACCGGCCTTCCCTTCGCGGAGCTGGTGATCCCGCTGCGCCAGCCCGACACCAGGGCCCGCATCCTGGAGCATTCGCCCGCCGGCAAGGTGCCGGTGCTGAGGCACGGCGACCTCACCGTGTGGGACTCGCTGGCGATCTGCGAGTATGTTGCCGAACTCGCCCCGGAGGCCGCTTTGTGGCCGGCGGACCCCGCGGCCCGCGCCATCGCCCGCGCGGTGTCGGCGGAGATGCATGCCGGCTTCCAGGCGCTGCGCTCCAGCATGCCGATGGACCTGAAGCGCCGGGCGCCGGGGGAGGGGATGACGGACGCGACGGCGACCGACATCGCCCGCATCACCGCCCTCTGGGCCGACTGCCGGGCGCGCTTCGGGGAGGGCGGGCCGTTCCTGTTCGGCCGCTTCTCCATCGCCGACGCCATGTACGCCCCGGTGGTCACCCGCTTCGACACCTACGCCGTGGCGCTGGACAGCACCGCGCGCGCCTATGCCGACGCGGTGCTGGCGCTCCCGGCCATGCGGGACTGGACCGACGCCGGCCGCGCCGAGCCCTGGACCATCGATTTCGGCGGGCCGAAGCCGTAACGCGCGTTGCCCTACGGCTTCGCCTCCGTCCGCTTCTCCACCGGTTCCGGCTTCGCGTCGGGGGTGGGGGCGGCGTCCGGGGTGGGTGCCGATTTCGGAGTCGCGGGGGTTTCGGGCGCCCCCTCCGCGGTGGCGCCGAGCAGGCCGGTTTCGCGGTAGTAGCGTTCGGCCCCCGGGTGCAGCGGCACGGAGTTCCCGGACACGGCGTTCTCCGGCACGATGCTCTTGCCGCGCGGGTGCCCGTCCGCCAGCAGCCGGCGGGTGTTCTCGTGCCACAGGGCGCGGGTGATGCCGTAGACCAGATCGGGGCTGAGGTCGGCGCGCACCAGCAGCTCCGCCCCCACCCCCAGCGTCGGGGTTTCCGGCACGCCGGTGTAGGTGTCGGCGGGGATGACGATGTCCTTGAAGAAGCGCTGCCGCTCGCGCAGCTGCTCCGCCGCCGGATCGGCGAAGGGGACGAGCCGCACCGGCACGCGGTTCGCCACGTCGGACACTGCGCCGACCGGGGCGCCACCGATCATGAAGAAGGCGTCGAGCTCGCCGCGCGCCAGCCGGTCGCCGGCGGTGCCGGGCTTCAGGTAGCGCGCCTCGATGTCCTTTTCGGTCAGGCCGTAGGCGTCCAGGATGACGCGGGCGTCCACCAGCGTGCCGGACCCCTCCTCGCCGACCGACACCAGCTTGCCCTTCAGATCGGCCGCCGTCTCGATCGGGGCGGCGGCACGGGCGACGAGATGCACCGCCTCCAGGTACAGCGTGCCGATGGAGCGGATGCCGGTGAAGGCGCCCTTGGACGCGTAGGGGCCGCTGCCGGTGTAGGCCCAGTAGGCGGTGTCCGCCTGCGCCAGCCCGGCCTCCACGGTTCCGGCGCGCATCAGCTCGATGTTCTCAACCGAGCCGATGGTGGCCTGCGCCACCGCGATCAGCCCCGGCACCCCGCAGCTCCCCCCGCGGTCGCAGGGGCGCGAGCCCGGCGGGTTGGAGATGGCGTTGGCGATCAGCCCGCCGATGGGGAAATAGGTCCCCGCCGTGGTGCCCGTGGCGATCCGGAAGAAACGGATGTCACCCGGAGCCGGCGTCTGCGCCCAGCCGGTGCCGACGCCGGTTCCCGACAGCAGCGCCAGCCCGCCGGCGGCGCCGAGCAATCGTCGTCGGGTGAGGGCCTGCCGAGTTATGGAAAATGAAGAACCCGCAGTCCGCCTAAATCCGGTCGAGGCCGTCACGACGTGGGCACCCTTCGCGTGGTTGGTCCCCGCGGTGCGGGGGCTCGGGTGAAAGATGCCGTACAGAATATCACGCAACCGGCATTTTCAAGGCACCGCCCCTCAGAATGTCCCGAGCAGATCGAGAAGCCCGGCGAGCGCGACACCGCCGCCACACATCTGCACCGCGCGCGGCGACACCCCCTGCGCCAGCGCCCCCGCCAGCCCCAGCCCGGCGCACACCATCAGCCCCGACCCCGCCAGGAAACCGCCCAGGAAGGCCCACGCCCCCTCCTGCGCGTAGCCGTGGAAGACCGCCGCCAGCGCCGCGACCAGCACCGCCGCCACCGCCGGCACCCGCAACCCCAGCGCGACCAGCCCGCCCATCACCAGCAGCGATCCGGCCAGCCCCGGACCCGCATAAGGCAGCCGCACCCCGTAGCGCGCCGCCAGCCCGGCCGCCGCCAGCGCGGTCAACGCCGCCGCCGGCACCTGCCACACCGCGACTCCGCCATTCTGCCCCGCCCACAGCCCGATGGCGATCAGCCCCAGCAGATGCTGCAGCACATAGGTGGGCTCCGTCAGCCCCGCCCCGAAGGCGGTGCCGGTGAGCGCGGTCAGCGCCAGGGCGGGTGCCGCGGCGAACAGCGGCCCGGCCGCGGCGAACAGGGCGGAAAGGGGGAGGCGCATGGGACCTTGGCGAGCGAGCAGCAGACGACGACCCGGACATGGCCGGCGCCGGCATACTCGCGGATCCGGGGGGCGCGTGTCACCAGGGGAAGGCAAAGGGCGTGCGCGGTGGCGATCGGCATCCGGTCGGCCGGATCGCGACGGGCCGGTTCCGGCATGCTTGCCCGAGCGTTCTCTTTCCGCCGGAGAGCGGCACCATCAGGCGGCTGGAGGCCGCCAAGCGATGACGCCTTCCGTTCTGGCCCGCACTTCGGGCGAGGCCAGACAGGTGGCAACGGCCTCGTAGCCGGGCGTACCGGGATACGGGGCAACATAGGTCGGCGGGCTATGGTTGGCGGGGCAGAGAATAATCGCTTCGTCCGTGCCAACGACCGTCAAGTCCAGGATTGCGCTTGAACGTGTCAGCATGAAAATCGGCCGGACGCCGGGGCTGCGACGCCGAAGATTGGCGATCATCGCCTCTTGCGTGGGCTGGTCCAGCCCCTGTTCGATCATGTCGACCACCACGATGGCCGGACCATCCGACTCCAGGCCGGCAATCAGCGCGATGAGTGCGTCCGATACGGTGGCTCCGTCCTCCACCAGCCAAGCCAGCGTCCGATCGACCCGCGACCTGAGAGCCGGGTCCGCATCCATGCGAGCGTGGGCAACGGCGCTCCCATCCACCAATCGGTCGAGGCCGAGGAAGATCGCGTCGGGCAACATCTCGGCCAAACGCTGTGCCAGCCGTGTCTTGCCGCTGCCCAACGGGCCTATGATATAATTCAAGAGCCTTACTGGACCCAATTCGAACCGTTCACCATCCCAGGGATAAGGCAGGTCGAAGGCAACGGTACGCACGGACTCCGGTGCCGTCAGGTGCGCCAATTCCCCGGCTGTCAGCGCCTTGCCCCGAGCGAGGTCGTCACGCAGGCTCCCGATCGTTTCGATCATCCGGACCAACCGACGCAGCCGGTCTTCGAGGATGGCCTGATGCACCGCCAGAGCCGGTTCGAGGCCGGAGGGATCGCCATCCAATACCCGCGCTATCTGGGCAAGGCTGAAGCCAAGGGCGCGCAGGGCCGCGATCTCGCCGGCGCGGCTCATTTCGTCGGGACCATAGGCCCGCCATCCGGCCGCGCTGCGGATCGGAGCGATCAAGCCATGTCGTTCGTAGAGACGCAGGGCTTTGGCTGAGACTCCGAGCCGGCCGGCGGCTTCGGATGCGTTCAGGTATCTTGCGGAAGAGTTCATGAGCCACCCGCCATTGCTTGACCGCCATCTTTATCGCTGGCTGCCCCTGGGGCCGGGTCAACAGGAATGTGCAGGAACGTCCCCCGCAGGAGGCGGGTGAGACGGCTGTTTGGGTTCGTAAGGGATAGAATTTCAAACCGCGACAGTCCCCGCCCACCGGTGCAGGATTCCATGAGCGGTGGCGGGCAGGTCGCCCGCGATCGGTTTGGTCTGGCCGACTGCCGCCTTGAGGACCGTGTAATCCTCCATGCCCCCGCCTCTGGAGGGTACCCGTTCACCCCGCCGGCGCCGTGTCCGCACGCCGGTCCATCGGTCGGATCCGGGTCTCGACGAAGTCGCGGCGGAGGTGGCCCAGTATGTCGGCGGCGAGATCCCGGCGGTCCGCGTCACCGCTGCCGCCAACCCGCGCCATGCCGGCGGCCAGGCGGTCGCTGATGCCGGTGGCCACGTCCAGGCGCCCGGCCATCAGGGCGCGCAGCGCCGTCTGGTCCAGCTCCACCACCAGCGCCTGGGTGCGGGCGCTCACGGTGCGGGAATGGGCGGTGCCGGCCAGCATGGGCTCGGCCCCCACCAGCGCGCCGGGGGCGAGCGGGGTTTCCGTCGGGGCCTGTCCGGCCGGGACCCGGCCGGGGCTCGCCACCAGCAGCCCTTCCACCAGCAGGGTGATCCGGTCGGACATCTCGCCGGCCAGCACGATCGTCTCGCCGGCCTGCACGAAGCGCGGCTGTCCGCGCCCGGCCAGCGCGAGGCAATCGGCCTCCGCCAGCCCGCCGAAGGGGGCGGTGGCGGCGAGCAGTGCCGCGACCGTGTCCGCCGAGGGCGCGGAACCGGCGCCGTCGCCGGGCTGCACGAGCACCCGCGTCGGCCAGGACGGCCGGATCCCGGCCGCGGCCAGATGGCGCAGCACCGCCTGAAGGGTGACGCTGCGGGCGCGGAAGCGGGTCTCGGTGGTCGGGTTGATGTAGACCCCGTACTCGACCCCCTCGCGGGTGATCGCGCGCACGCGGATGTAGGGCGGCGGCGCGTCCGGCAGGGCATAGGACGGGGCGACCTCCTTGGCCGCCGCCTCCAGGATGCGCACCACCCGCTCGGCGGGCACGTCGGGATCGACGGCCAGCGTCATCAGGAATTCGAAATGCCGCTTGGGCAGCGACATGTTGGTGATGGTGGCGGCGGCGATGCGGCTGTTGGGGACCACCACGACGTTGTTGTCGTAATCGACCAGACGGGTGCTGCGCCAGCTGATCTCGGTCACCTTGCCCTGCAGGGGCGGCGCCGTCCCGCGGTCGAGCGAGACATGGTCGCCGATGCGGATGGGCTGGTCGAGGTTGATGGCCAGACCGGAGAAGACGTCCAGGATCATCTCGCGCAGCGCCATGCCGAACACCAGCCCGGCCACGCCCGACGCCGCCCACAGCGCCGTCAGATCCTGTTTGAAGATGATCCCCGCCACCGCCGCGGTGGCCGCCACATAGATGATGATGGAGGATATCTGGATCAGCAGCCGCGGCACCGGCGTGCCCAGCGCGGAGGCGACGATCCCCTCCAGCAGCACGTAATGGACGAACCGCTTCACGAAGGTGGCGATGAAGTAGATGATACCGACGCCGAGCGCGTAGCCGACGATCTGCCCCGACGTCCGCAGCGCCTTCTCGCCGATGAGCTGGTAGGTCTCGCCGCCGAAATAGAGGGCGGCGCCGAGCAGCGCGCTGCCGGCCAGCGGCCCCAGGAGCTTGCCCAGCCGCTTGGTGGTCGCCATCATCCGCGTCGTTCCCCCGCCGTCAGACAAGGCGGAAGCGCCGCACCACGGCGTCGGTGGCGCTGACGATGCGCGCCAGCTCCTCCATGGACGCGGTGATCTGCTCGGCCGCCGCGGCGTTGTCCTGGCCGACGGTCTTCAGCCGCTCGGACTGGTCCGACAACTGGCGCACGGTGGCCGACTGTTCGGCGATCGAGGCGGCGATGGCCTGCACCGCCCCACCGCTTTCGGCGGCGGCCTCCGCCATCCGCCCGATGGCGCCGCGGGCGTCGGCCGCCGCGGTCAGACTGCCCTGGACGACCTCCGTGGTGTCGCCGATGATGCGCTCCACCTCGCGCGCCGCCACGGCGGCATCCTCGGCCAGACGGCCGATCTCGTGCGCCACGATCCCGAAGCCCAGCCCGTGATCGCCGGCCCGCGCCGCCTCGATGCCGGCGTTCAGCGACAGCATGTGGGTCTTGTCGGCCATGCGGGCGATGGTGGTGACGATCTGCTCGGCGCGCTTCTGCGCCGCGGCGATGCGGTCGATGGACTCGGCCAGCCGCCGCAGCTCCTCGCGGCCGTTGCGCGCCAGCTCCTCCGTGGAGCGGGCCAGCGCGCTGCTGCGCTCGGCGTTGGCCGACACCTCCTGCACCGCCGCCGCCGTCTCGGTGATCGCGCCGGCGACGCCGACCAGCGTGTCGAGCTGGGTGGCGGCACCCTGGGCCACCTGGCGGGCGGCGGCGGCGGTCTGGGTGGTGGCGGCCGCCGTCTGGGCGCTGTTGCCGGCGACGGTGTGGAGATTGTCGCGCAGCTGCTCGACGGTGCGGTTGATGTTCGCCTTCAGCCGGGCGAACTCTCCGGTGTAGGTCTCCTCGATCGCCTGGGTCAGATCGCCCTCGGCCATGGCCTGGGACACCAGGGTCATCTCGCCCAGCAGCCCGACCAGCGCGTCCAGGCTGCGGTTCAGGTTGGCCTTGAGCACCCGCAGGTCGCCCTCGTAGGCGCCGCTCATGCGGCCCTTCAGATCGCCGGCCGCCACCCGCTGCATGACCTCGGCCACCTCGTGCAGCGGCTGCGACAGCCCCGCCACCAGCGCGTTCAGGCCGCCGACGAGCTGCGCGTAATCGCCGCGATGGCGCCCGGGGTCGAGCCGGGTGGTCAGCGACCCGGCCTGCATCGCCTCCACCAGCGTGCGCAGGTCGTCGGACAGGGTGCGGACGCTGTCCACCGTCACCGCCACCGCGCGGGCCACCTCGCCCACCTCGTCGCGGCGCTCGCGCTCGGGGATGGTGAAATCGGCCAGCCGGCCCTCGGGCAGCACCGCCATGCGGTCGGCGATCGCGCGCAGCGGGCGCGACACCTGCCGCTCCAGCAGCAGCAGCGACCCCAGGCAGACGAGCAGCACGACGGGGATGGCGACCGCGGCCACCGTGCGGCCGGTGGCGACGATGGCCTCGGAATGGGCGACCGCGGACGCGCTGTTGGTCACCGTCCGTTCGACCAGCTTGTCGAGCGCGGCGCTGAATGTCTGGAACACCGGGCCGCTGCTGTTGATCTCGGCCACCGCCGCCGTGCGGTCGCCGCGCTGCGACAGGGCCAGGATGCGATCGCCGGCCTCGATGTATTGGGCGTAGAGGCGGCGGGCCTGCTCCCAGACGGCGCGGGTTTCCTCCGAATGGATCAGCGGGTCGATCTGGCGGTCATGCTCGGCGTAGATTTGCCGCATCGCCATGATCTCGGCTTCGAACCGCTGCCTCTGGTCGTCGGTGGCGGCCAGCACATGCCGGATCTCGGCGACGCGCATGTCCGACGACAGCGTGTTCAGCGAGCCGGCGATCGCCGCCCGCGGCAGCCAACGCTGCCCGATCTCGCTTCCGGTCTCGTTGATCTGCTCCAGCCTGTGCATGGTGAAGCCGGCGAAGGCCAGGACGACGAGCGTGAGCACCCCGAAGATGAGGCGCAGGCGGGCTCGGATCGTTTGCGGCATGGATCAGGCGTCTCCGGAAGGGGCACGGTGGGAAGCGGCCGCAAGGCGGCCGATGGTGGCGACGGAACCGGCGTCGGCCCAGCCGGACAGGGCGGCGGCGGCGGCCGATCGCAGCGCGGCGGGGGAGGGCGGGTCCAGCCGCAGGCGCAGCGCCCAGCCGCCGCTGCGGGGGTCGGGCCGCACGGCGTCGATCAGCGAGGAGGGACCCGGTGGCATCGGCGGCGGCTGTTGCCAGTCCGGTGCGTCCCGGTCGGCGTCGAGAGCCGCCGCGTCGGCCAGCACGATCAGCGGCTGCGCCCCGCCCAGCATCAGACCGGCCGCGCAGCAGCGGCGCCGGTGGCCGGCGCCGGCCTCCCCGCCGAAGAGACGGCGGAGATCCGCCACCGGCACCATGCCGGCACCCCGCGTCCGGCGCGGCTGCCAGGCGAGCGCGAGCGGATCGACGAGGCCGAGCACCCCGTCCAGCGGCGCCACCAGCGTGGTGCCGCCGCAGCTCAGCCGGAGGCCGCCGGCGCGGTGCCGTCCCGCACCGGCGGCGCGCGGGGGCTCGGCCGCTGCCGGACCGGCCGGGCCGGTCGCGGGCGTCCGACCCAGGATCCGGTCGATGGACAGGCATTCGGTGATGGTGCCGTCCGCGGCCACCAGCCATTGCCGGGGCGTGGCGTCATCCCCGCCGGGAACGCTGTGCAGACGGTCGGCGTGCAGGGTGGCAAGGCCGGCGACCCGCTCGACCGTGATCGCCTCCTCATGCCCGTCGAGCAGCAGAGCGGTCGGCTCGGGACGATCCGGCAGACCGCGCCAGCGGGACAGGGAGCGGCCGCGGCGCAGCCGCCCATCCACCAGGACCACCGGGCCGTCGCCCTCGTCCTCCCGCACCGCGTCCACCGGCGCCACGCGCCGGATGCCGTCCAGCGGAATCAGCACCGCGGAGCCGCCGGTGATCACCCGCAGAGCGACCAGCCGGCGGGAGCCCGCGGCCCCGGCACCCGACGGGGCGGGCCGCGGGATGGTGGCGGGCCGCGCCCATGGCGCCAGCCCGCCCAGATCCAGTGGCGGGGCCGCATCCTGCGCGCCGCAGACCTCGACGGCGGCGACGCGCAGGGCCAGAAGCCCACCCTCGCACGACAGGGCGACCAGCTTGCCCGCCTCGTCCCCGACCAGCACGGCGGGGCGGCCATTGACGGCGACGATGCCCCGCACCGGCGCCCGCACCAGGGGGAGCGGGCCGACCGCCGACGTCTCCTCGATGCGGACGACGCTGCGCGCGTCCACCGTCACCCGCCGGCCGCCCAGGACGAGCACCAGTCTGTCGATTCCGGGCCGGGCGATTCCGGGCCGGTCGATGCCGGGCCTGAGCACGGCCTGGCCGCCTTCCGGCACGCCGGCCCCCGCGAAAGGCACCGTCAACGGCTGCACATCCCACCCCACCCGACCGTGGTACCACGCGCCGAACGCTAGCGTTGATACCATTGATCTTCAATGCCGCTCTCGCGACAAGGCGGGCTCGGGACCGGGGTGGGGACGATGTCACCGGTCAGAAATTGACCGTCGTCGTCAGCAGGAAGGTGCGCGGCGAGCCGACATAGAGGGAGCCGCGATCGACCGACGACCAATAGTCGGTGTCGAGCACGTTCTCCACGTTGAAGCGGACGGTCACCGGCGTCTCGCGGATGTCGAGGACATAGCGGGCACCCAGATCCAGCCGGGCCCAGGAGTTCACGGTCTGCGTGTTGTCGGCGTCGGCGTACTGGCGGCCGGTGAAGGCGACGGTGCCGTTGACCGACAGCCCCTGGACCGCCGGCACGCCCCATTCGCCGAACAGCCGGGCCTGGACCTTGGGCACGCCGATCGGCTCCTTGCCGTCATAGGCGCCGCCGGCCGTCCGGGTCATCTCGGCGTCCATCACGGTCAGGCCGGCGAGCAGCCGCAGCCCCGGCACCGGCTCGCCGAAGGTCGACAGCTCGATGCCGCGGTGCCGCTGCCGTCCGTTGGTCGCGTAGACCAGCGTGTCCGGGTCGGTGAAGGCGCTGGCCTTGGTGATCTCGAACAGGGCCAGGGTGGCGCCGATCGCCCCGAAATCGGCCTTCACACCCGCCTCGATCTGGTCGGAGACGGCCGGGGCCAGGGTCTCGTCGCGGTTGACCGCGTTGAGCGGCGCCGTGCCGCCCGACTCCAGCGCCTCCACATAGTTGGCGTAGAGGGTGACCCCGGCCATCGGCTTGACCGCCACGCCCACCGCCGGGGTGATCGCATCGCCCTTGTAGCCGGAGGTCTTCGCCCCCGTGGCGGCGCTGTAGTTGCCGGTCTCGATCACCGTCCGGCGGGCGCCTCCGGTGACGATCAGCCGCTCGCCGAACAGCGCGATCTCGTCGCCGGCGAACTGGCTGCGGGTCACCGTCTGGGAGGTGCGCGTCGGCAGGTCGATGCCGGGGAAGGCCGGCTTCGACCACCGCACCGGGTTGTGGATGTTCGAGCTGACGTCGGACAGGTCGGTGAAGACGGAGCCGACCCGCGATTCCATCCAGCTGGTGCCGAAGGACAGGGTGTGGCGCAGCGGCCCGGTCTCGAACCGCCCGCGCACCACCGCTTCCGCCGTGCGGTTGCGGGTCTGCGCGCCGCCGGTGTAGACGTCGAGCAGGGTGTCGCCGGCGGCGTTGATCAGGATGGGGCTGGCGAACTGGTACCGCTCCTCCACGTCGAGCTGGCCGGCGGCGACGCTGACCGTCCAGTCGGTGGCGATGTCCCATTCGGCCCGGCTGGCGATGCGGGTCTTGGTCTGGTCGAGGTTGGACCAGGACTGCCCGAGCTGGGTGCTGGCGTCGGGGGCGGAGGGAATGGCGAAGCCCGGCATCACGTCCATGCCGCCGAAGGCGCCGTCCGTCCGGTTGAAGTTGTAGTCGACGTCACCCGTCCACCGGAACCGCTCGCCCCGGTAGTCGATCGCCACCGCCGTCACCTCGTTGCGCTTGTCGATGTCGTCGATGTTGGCGGACCCGTCGCGGAAGGCGCCGTTGAAGCGGACGCCGAACTGCTTGTCGGCGCCGAACCGGCGGCCGACATCGGCGTGCACGCCGAACAGGCCGTCGGACAGGTAGCGGGTGGTCAACGCCGTTACCGGCTGGTCGGTGGCGCGCTTGGGCACCAGGTTGACGGCGCCGCCGACCGAGAAGGCGCCGGCGCGGCCGTTGAACAGGGCGTTCGGCCCCTTGAACAGCTCGACCCGCTCGATCTGCTCCATCGAGGGCTGGCGGGCGTTCAACCCGTACAGCCCGTCGAAGGCGGTGTCGCCGGACGCGGTCAGGAAGCCGCGGATGTTGAACACGTCGTCGGTGCCGCCGGCGTTGGCGTTCTGGTTTATGGTGATCGCCGGATCGTTGCGCAGCACCTCCACCATGGTGCGCGCCTGCTGGCTGTCGATCAGGTCGCGGGTGAAGCCGGTCACGCTGAACGGCACGTCGAAGACGTCGCGGTTGCCCAGCGCGCCGATGCGCGCACCTCGCGCCACCTGTCCGCCGGCGTAGGCCGGCGGCGGCGCGCCGATGGTCGAGGTGGCGGAGATCGACGCACCCTCCACCGTCACCGGATCGAGCATCAGAGCGCCGGAGGAGTCCGGCGCTTTGCGCACCACCACCGTGCGCGCGTCGGTGACGGTGCCGGTCAACCCGGTGCCGGTGAGCAGCCGCGCCAGCGCGTCCGCGGTGGACAGGGAGCCGGTCACGCCGGGCGAGGTGAGGCCGCCAAGCAGCGCGGCGTCCACCGCGACGTGCACGCCCGCCTGCCGGCCGAACGCCAGCAGGGCGCCCGCCACCGGCTGGGGCGGGATGGCGAACGCCGTCACCGCCGCCTGGGCGACGGTGACGGCGGCGCGCGTTCCCTCCGCCGCCGCCGCGCTCCCCGTGCCGAGCGCCAGCAGCATCAGCGTGGTGCCCAGCTCCACCGCCGGAACGCCCGCCCGCCACCGGCGCGAAGCCGGCGTCGCGCCGGCCGTCCCACGATTGTTCCCCCGCTCCCGATCCCGCATGTCCATCCGCTCCAGCTCATTCGCAACTGCATCGCAATCGCATTGGGCTGTAGACGGAGCCGGCGGCCGGATTTCCAAGACCGGCGGAAGTTTTTTCGCTCACGCCAGGTCGACCACCAGAACCAGGGGCGTCAGCCGCCACACCCGTCCCGCATAGGGACCGACCAGCGTGCGCAGGGCCCCGGCCGGGTCGTTCAGGTCGAACACGCCGGTCACCCGCCGTTCGGCCAGGGCGTCGTCGCGCAGCAGGATGGCGCCGGGGTGATAGCGCCGCAACTCCTCCACGACCGACGCCACGCTGGCGCCATCGACCGACAGCAGGCCGCGGCGCCAGTCCGTCGCCGCCTGCGGATCAATGGCCGCGCGCACCGCGGTCTGGCGGGTGATGTCGATCGCCAGCCGCTCGCCGGCGGCGATGCGCTCGGCGCGCGGCGCCGCCGACGCACCGGTGGCGACGGAGACCACGCCCTCGGTCACCGAGACGGCGACCTGATCGGGGTCGAGCCGGACGTCGAAGCCGGTGCCCACCGCGGTGACGGACACCGGTCCCGCCGCCACCGTGAAGGGGCGCGCCGTGTCCGGGGCGACCGCGAAGAAGGCGCGGCCCTCCAGCAGGGCGACGGCTCGCCGGGCGGGGGTGAAATCGACCGACAGGGCGGTGCCGGTGTCGAGATCGACGCGGGTGCCGTCGGCCAGGGTCACCGGGCTCCGCTCGCCGACCGCGGTCCGGTGGTCGGCCCGCACCCGCACCCACACCGACGGGGCGGCCAGCGCCGCGACCGAGGCGGCGGCGGCCCCTCCGGCGATCGCCAGCACGCGGCGCCGGGTCGGCCGCCGGTTGCCGTTGGCGGCCGGTCCCATCCAGCGGTCGGCGTGCGCCGCCGGCACCTCCCCGGTCAGCGCCCACGCCCGCTCCACCCGCCGGAAGGCGGCGGCGCGGGCCGGATCGCCGGCCAGCCAGGTCTCGAACGCCCGGCGCAGCCGCCGGTCGTCGGGCGCCGACCGCAGCCGCAGGAACCATTCCAACGTCTCGTGGTCGCGTCCGTCCGGTCGCGTCGTCACGGCGGTCCTCTCCAACTCGTTCCACTCGGGACTGACGATTCGGCCCGGCGGTTTTTCAACGGAGACCGTCGGCCAACCGTCACGGGCCGCCTTCGGACAGCCGCTCGGTGCAGTGCGCCAGGGCGTCGTGCACCAGCTTGTGGGCGAGCGAGACCGAGATGCCGAGCCGCCCCGCGATCTCATGGAAGGTGTGGCCGCCCAGCCGGTGCATCTCGAAGGCGATGCGGGTGCGCTCCGGCAGTTCGGCCAGGGCCGCGGCGACGAGGCGCAGCTCCTCGCGGTGGAGGGCGGCGCGTTCGGGGTCCGCGGCCGGTGCCGGGACGCGCTCCAGCTCCTCCGCATCGGCCGGGTGCGGGTCGCGGCGGCGGCTGCGGACCCAGTCCACGGCGAGATTGCGGACGATGCGGAACAGATAGGCGGTCGGGTTGCCGATCCGCGCCGCCGTCCCGTCGCGGGTGCCGGCGGTGAACCGCAGGAAGGCCTCCTGCACCAGATCCTCGGCCTGTGTCCGGCAGCCGACGATCGGCGCCGCCCGCTCCAGCAGGGCCGGGCGGTGGGTCAGGTAGAGCTCGAGGTCGGCAGGATCCCGGGTCATCGGTCGAAAGACACAAGAGGGTGGAGCAATCCTATGTCGGAATGCGTATCATTTTCAATTGCTGTCCGTCGCCGATGGCGACGGGCATCCCGATGGCCGGAAAACGCCGACGGCGCCCGGGGATGGCCGGGCGCCGTCGGGTTTCGTCCGTGGTGGGCGGCCCCGCCCCCGGGGAGAGGGAGGGGCGGGGCCGGGCCGTCAGCGGATGAGGTCGAAGCTATAGTCGGTCTTGCCCACCTCGTCGGTCTGCCGATCCGCGTCCTCGAGGATCCGATCGAGGATGCGCACCAGCACGTTCAGCGCCCCCTGGTAACCCCAGGTCGGGTAGCGGTGGTGGTGGTGGCGGTCGAAGATCGGGTAGGTCAGACGGATCAGCGGGGTCTTGGTGTCACGCTCCAGATACTTGCCGTAGCTGTTGCCGATCAGGTAGTCGACCGGGTCGGTGAACATCAGCGAGCGCATGTGCCAGAGGTCCTTGCCGCCGTAGGCAGCGCCGTTCTTGCCGAACGGCGAGCCGTCGAGCAGCTTCTTGACCTGCTTCTCCCACTTCTTGGAGCCGGAGGTGGACAGGATGTGCACCGGCTCCGCACCCATCTCCAGCAGGAAGCGGGTCATGCCCAGGCAGAAGTCCGGGTCGCCGTAGACGGCGAAGCGCTTGCCGTGCAGGTGGGTGTGGCTGTCGGCGACGGCGTCCACCAGACGGCCGCGCTCCAGGCGCAGCTCGGCCGGGATGGCCTTGCCGGTCAGCTCCGACAGCTTCATCAGAAGCTCGTCGGTGGCCGCGACGCCCAGCGGGTAGTTGAACTTGGCGACGTCCTGGCCCTTTTCCTTGCAGAACTGCAGGGTCTGGGTGGTGTTGTACTCCTGCATGGAGATGGTGGCCTTGGCGTGCTGGGCGGCCTTGGTGGCCTCCAGCGTGGTGCCGCCGTCATACATGCGGTACTCGCCGTCCGCCGGGGTGTCGAAGTTGTCCGACACGTCCGACAGGATGGTGGCGTCGATGCCGAACAGCCCGAACAGCCGCTTCAGCTCGCGGTTGTTGCCGACGGCGAAGCCGTCGAAGCCGGGGATGATGTTGATCGACTGGGTCTTCGGGGTCTCGAAATCCTCTTCCTTCGCCCAGAAGTAGGACAGGATACCCTTCATCATGTTGTCGTAGCCGGTGATGTGGCTGCCGACGAAGGCGGGCGTGTGGGCGTGCGGCACCGGGAAGTCCTGCGGCACGCTTTCCTTGTTCTTCGCGTTCTGGATGAAGCCGCCGAGGTCGTCACCGATGACTTCCGCCATGCAGGTGGTGAAGACGGCGATCATCTTCGGCTTGTAGAGCGAATGGGCGTTGGCCAGCCCGTCGATCATGTTGTTCAGGCCGCCGAAGACGGCCGCGTCCTCGGTCATCGACGAGGAGACCGCGGAGTTCGGCTCCTTGAAGTGACGGGTGAGGTGCGTGCGGTAGTAGGCGACGCAACCCTGCGAGCCGTGCACGAAGGGCAGCGTGCCCTCGAAGCCCTGCGCCGCGAACATCGCCCCGATCGGCTGGCAGGCCTTGGTCGGGTTGATGGTCACCGCCTCGCGGGCGAAGTTCTTCTCCTGGTACTCCTTGGTCTTCGTCCAGGCGGAGACCTCGGCGACCTTCTCGTCGGAATGGCCGAACTCGAACTCGACCTTCTTGCGCTCGAACAGCTCCTTGTACTCGGGCTGCCGGAAGAGCGTCATGTGGTCGATGACCTTGTCGGCGCTCTGGGAAACGGGGTGCGACATCGTCTATTCTCCTCTCGCCCAGGGGCAGCCGATCAGAACGGAGCCTTGGTCAGGCCCCAAACCGGGTTGTTGATCGCCATGTCCATGTCACGGGCGAAGATGGCGAAGCCGTCATAGCCGTGGTACGGGCCGGAGTAGTCCCAGCTGTGCATCTGCCGGAAGGGCAGGCCCATCTTCTGGAACACGTACTTCTCCTTGATGCCCGACGCGACCAGATCCGGGCGGATCGCCTCGACGAACTTCTCCAGCTCGAAGGCGGTCACGTCGTCATAGATGAGCGTGCCTTCCTTCACATAGTGCGGGGTGCGCTGGTAGTCGTCGTTGTGCGCGAACTCGTAACCGGTGCCGACCACTTCCATGGCGAGGTCGTGGTAGGCGTCCACCACGTGGCGCGGCCGGAGCCCGCCGACGTAGATCATGACCTTCTTGCCTTCCAGCCGCGGCTTGTACTTGGCGATGACGGCATCGACCAGCGGCTGGTACTTGGCGATGACCTTCTCCGCGTTCTCCTTGATCTTGTCATCGAAGAGAGCGGCGATCTTGCGCAGGGACTCGGCGATCTGCGAGGGGCCGAAGAAGTTGTACTCCATCCACGGAATACCGAACTTCTCTTCCATGTGGCGCGCGATGTAGTTCATCGAGCGGTAGCAGTGGATCAGGTTGACCTTGGCCTTGGGGGTGTTCTCCAGCTCGGCCAGGGTGCCGTCGCCCGACCACTGGGCGATCACGCGCAGGCCGATCTCCTCCAGCAGGATGCGGCTCGACCAGGCGTCGCCGCCGATGTTGTAGTCGCCGATGATCGTCACGTCATAGGGCGTGGACTCGAAGCCCGGAACCGGCTCGGTCTTCTCGAAGATCCAGTCGCGGATGGTGTCGTTGGCGATGTGGTGGCCCAGCGACTGGGACACGCCGCGGAAACCCTCGCAGCGCACGGGGATGACCGGCTTGCCGATCTCCGTCGCCTTGGCGCGGGCGACCGCCTCGATGTCGTCGCCGATCAGGCCGATCGGGCACTCGGACTGGATGGAGATGCCCTTCACGAGCGGGAACAGCTCGTTGATCTCCTCGATCACCTTGTGCAGCTTCTTGTCGCCGCCGAAGACGATGTCCTTCTCCTGGAAGTCCGAGGTGAAGTGCATCGTGCCCCAGCTGTCCACGCCGGTGTCGCCGATGTAGTAGTTGCGACGGCCCGACCACGAGTAGTAGCCGCAGCCGACCGGCCCGTGGGAGATGTGGATCATGTCCTTGATCGGACCCCACACCACGCCCTTGGAACCGGCGTAGGCGCAGCCACGGATGGTCATGACGCCGGGGATCGACTTGATGTTCGACTTGACGCCGCAGTCCTTGGCCTCGGCCTCGAGCACGTTCAGGTGCTTGGCGCGGCGCTTGCGCGACTTGTCGGGATAGGCTTCGAGGACGGAATCGACGAGACCCTTGAGGTCGACGCCCTGGTTGACGGAGAGGCTCATGGCTTCTGGTGCTCCTGCTTTCCTTATCGCGCCCCTACAGCGCGAGACCGAGCCCCACCCTCCCTACCCCGCACGGGCGCGGGGCAGGGCCGGGGTATGGGCCAGTGGCAAGAAGTCCCCGCCCCCGGGACCGCTGGTTGGAGGCGGGGTGCGCGCCCCTTGGATCAGGCGCCCGCCGCGGCGGCCTTGGCGGCTTCCTTGGCGGCCAGCTCGGCGAGCTGCTGCTCCTCGGTCTTCATGATGCCGAAGTCCATCAGCATCTCTTCCAGCTCTTCCATGGTGATCGGGGTCGGGATGGTGCCCTTGCCCTTGTTGGCATGGATCTTCGAGGCGAGCTGGCGGTACTCCTCGGCCTGCTTGCTCTCAGGCGCGTACTCGATGACGGTCATGCGGCGCAGCTCGGCGTGCTGCACGATGTTGTCGCGCGGCACGAAGTGGATGAGCTGCGAGCCCAGACGCTTCGCCAGAGCCTCGGCGAGGTCCAGCTCCTTGTCGGTCTGCCGCTCGTTGCAGATCAGCCCGCCCAGGCGCACGCCGCCGCTGTTGGCGTACTTCAGGATGCCCTTGGCGATGTTGTTGGCGGCGTAGAGCGCCATCATCTCGCCGGACATGACGATGTAGATTTCCTGGGCCTTGTTCTCGCGGATCGGCATCGCGAAGCCGCCGCACACCACGTCGCCCAGCACGTCGTAGGACACGTAGTCCACGTCCTCGTAGGCGCCGTTCTCTTCCAGGAAGTTGATCGAGGTGATGACGCCGCGGCCGGCGCAGCCGACCCCCGGCTCCGGACCGCCGGACTCGACGCACTTGATGCCCTTGTAGCCGATCTTCAGGACGTCCTCGAGCTCCAGGTCCTCGACCGAGCCGGCCTCGGCGGCGAGGTGCAGCACGGTGTCCTGGGCCTTGGCGTGCAGGATCAGGCGGGTCGAGTCGGCCTTCGGGTCGCAGCCGACGATCAGGATCTTCTGACCGAGGTCGACCAGGGCGGCGAGGGTGTTCTGGGAGGTCGTCGACTTGCCGATACCGCCCTTACCGTAAAACGCGATCTGGCGCAGGCTCATGGTCCTCGTGCTCCTTTGCTGGGGTGCGTGCCTTGCTCTTCAATCCTGTGGCGACCGGCTTCCCGTTGGGTCTCCGCCGCGTGCCATCCCATGAATGCACACCCCGTGCCAGATGTCGGATTTCCAGTAAGTAATTGATTTTACTTGATTGTACTCGCTGCCGGGGTCCTGTCGGGGTTGTGACATAGCCGACAAAGACCGGATTCTTTGTCGGGTCTTTGTCGGGTTCCCGCACAGCCCCCGGAACAGCCGCGCCCACGCCCGTCATGACCTTCGCGCAACCGCGCCCCGGCACCGCCGTGCGTTGACGTCGACACGCCGTGTGCGGAACCTGACACGGTCCCGCGGGGCGGGTCCGTCCGCCCCCGCCGTCACCGGAAAGCCTGCCCCATGCCGATCCGCATCGTGGATGTCCGCGAGGTCACCAAGCCCATCGCGTCGCCCATCCGCAACGCCTACATCGACTTCTCGAAGATGACGACCAGCCTGGTCGCCGTGGTGACGGACGTCGTGCGCGACGGCCGGCCGGTGGTCGGCTACGGCTTCAATTCCAACGGCCGCTACGGCCAGGGCGGGCTGATCCGCGAGCGCTTCGCGCCGCGCATCCTGGAGGCCGATCCGGCGTCCCTGATGGACGCCGCCGGTGACAACCTCGACCCCGACCGCGTCTGGGCCACGCTGATGACCAACGAGAAGCCGGGCGGCCATGGCGAGCGGTCGGTGGCGGTCGGCACCATCGACATGGCGGTGTGGGACGCGGTGGCGAAGATCGCCGGCAAGCCGCTGTTCCGCCTGCTCGCCGGGCGCCACGGGGTGCAGGCCGATCCGCGCGTCTTCGTCTACGCCGCCGGCGGCTATTATTATCCCGGCAAGGATCTGGGGGCGCTCAAGGCCGAGATGCGCGGCTATCTCGACCGCGGCTACACGGTCGTGAAGATGAAGATCGGCGGCGCCACCATCACCGAGGACCGGGAGCGGATCGAGGCGGTGCTGGCGGAAATCGGGTCACAGGCGCAACTCGCCGTGGACGCCAACGGCCGCTTCGACCTGGAGACGGCCATCGCCTACGCCAGGATGCTCCGCGACTACCCGCTCTTCTGGTACGAGGAGGCGGGCGACCCGCTCGACTACCAGCTCCAGGCGGCGCTGGCGGCGTTCTATCCGGGGCCGATGGCGACGGGGGAGAACCTGTTCAGCCATCAGGACGCCCGCAACCTGATCCGCTACGGCGGCATGCGGCCGGACCGTGATTGGCTGCAGTTCGACTGCGCCCTGTCCTACGGTCTCTGCGAGTATCTGCGGACGCTCGACGTCCTGAAGGCTCATGGCTGGTCGCCGCGGCGCTGCATCCCGCACGGCGGCCACCAGATGTCCTTGAACATCGCCGCCGGCCTCGGGCTGGGCGGCAACGAGAGCTACCCCGACCTGTTCCAGCCCTACGGCGGCTTCCCCGACGGCGTGCGGGTGGTGGACGGCCACATCACCATGCCCGAGCTGCCCGGCATCGGCTTCGAGGGCAAGGCGGATCTGTACAGGGAGATGAAGGCGCTGGCGGGGTAGGGAAAAACCCTCTCTCCCCCGGGGAGAGGGTGGCCCGAAGGGCCGGGTGAGGGGGCGTTGCGGCCCGTCAGGACCGGAAAAGACTCCGTGTCCTCGGGTGCAAACCGGTGGCCGCGTTGGCCCCTCACCCAACCCTCTCCCCGGTGGGGAGAGGGCTTTATAGGATCACCCCCGGTACCCGAACTGCTGCGGCAGCCACAGCACGATCTGCGGGAACAGCACCATCAGCAGCAGCGCCACGATCAGCACGCCGATGAAGGGCCAGATCTCGCGGATGATGGATCCCAGCGGGATCTTGCAGACGCCGCTGATCACGAACAGCAGCACGCCGTAGGGTGGGGTGATCAGCCCGATCATGATGTTGACCACCATGACCACCCCGAAATGCACGAGGTCGATGCCCAGCTCGCGCGCCGTCGGCAGGAACAGCGGAATGACGATCAGCAGCAGGGTGGTGGCGTCGAACAGGCAGCCCAGCGCCAGGAACAGCAGGTTGATCAGCAGCAGGAACAGCACGGGGTGGATGTCCAGCCCCTTCAGGCTGGCGGCCACCAGGCCGGGGATGTTCTCGCTGGCGACGATGTAGTTGAAGACCAGCGCCGAGGCGATGATCAGCCCGACCACCGCGGTGGAGCGGCTGGCGTCCAGCACCAATTCACCGAAGGCGCGCAGGCTGAGCGCTCGGTAGACGACGGCGGCCAGCACCAGCGCGTAGAAGGCGGCGACGGACGCGGCCTCCGTCGGAGTCGTCGCCCCGCCATAGATGCCGCCCAGAAGGATCACCGGCAGCAGCAGCGGCGGCAGCGCGTTGACGGTGCGCTTCGGCAGCTCGGCGAGCGGCACCACCTCGTCCACCGGGAAGTGCCGGCGGCTGGCGGCCCAGCCGTTGTAGATCATCAGCACCACGCCGAGCAGGAGCCCCGGCACCACCCCGCCCAGGAACAGGTAGCCGATGGAGGTGTCCGACACGAGCGCGTAGAGCACCATCGGGATCGACGGCGGGATGATCGGCCCGATGACGCTGGACGCCGCCGTGATCGCCGCCGCGTAGCCCGCCGGGTAGCGGTTGTTGCGGCGCATCATGTCGATGATCACCTTGCCGATGCCCGCCGCGTCGGCGATGGCCGATCCCGACATGCCCGCGAAGATGATGCTCGCCACCACGTTGACGTGGCCCAGCCCGCCCTTGAAGCGGCCGACCAGCGCCTGGCAGAAGGCCAGCAGCCGGTCGCTGACCGTGCCGGCGTTCATGAAGCTGGCGGCTATGATGAACAGCGGCACCGACAGCAGCACGAAGCCATCGAACAGCCCGTTCAGGCTCTGCTCGGCCACCAGCCCGACATCCTGCCCGGTGACGAACAGGTAAAGGATGGCGCCGGCGAACATGGCGAAGCTGATCGGCACGCGCACCGCCGACAGCAGCAGGAAGCCGCCGAGGCTGAGGAGGAAGGCCGTGCTCATGCCGGCCCTCCATCGGGGGCCTGCTCGTCCGCCACCTCGTCGCGCCAGCGCCGGCCGAGCAGCCGCGCGATCTCCAGCGCGGCGCGCACGGCGACCGCCGCCATGAACAGGACCCAGACGGAATAGACGTAATCGAAGCGGATGCGGGTGACCGGCGTCGACTCGATCTTCATGAAGGTCACATAGTCCACCGCCCCCGGCAGCCCGGCGACGAAGGCCAGCCCGATGGCCCCCGCGCCGATCAGCGCGTAGACCCGGCGCACCCCCGGCCCCGCATGGTCGTAGAGGATGGTGAAGGCCACATGGTCGCGTTCCCGCACCAGGAAGGCCGAGGTCCAGAAGACGATCCAGATGTAGCAGATCACGCAGGCCTCGACCGTCCATCCCAGCGGGACACCCAGCACATAGCGCGTGAAGATTTGCAGCAGGAACAGGCCGAACATGGTGACGAACAGCGCGATCGTCACCAGTTCGGCCCCCCGCCGCAGCCAGGGGAGGAGGCCGGCCACGGTTTAACGCTCCGTCACTTCACGGCGTTGACGCGATCGACGATGCCGGCGGGCCAGTCCTTGGCGAACGGGCTCTTCAGGTACTCCGCCTGCACCCGCTTGCGGAAGGCGTCCACGTCCGGCTTGTAGACGTCGAGTCCCTGCTGCTTGAAGAAGGTCACCAGCTCCGCCTCGTCCTTGATGCGGTTCTCGTTGTTGTAGTCGCGCGCCTTCTTCGCGGCGGCCAGCACCTTCTGCTGCTGCTCGGCCGACAGCTTGGCCCAGGTGCGGCCGGACATGGACAGGAAGATGGCGTCCACGAGATGGTCGGTGAGGACGATCTGGTTGGTCACCTCGTAGAACTTGGCGGCCTTGTCGCTGGGCAGCGGGTTGTCCTGCCCGTCGATGGCGCCGGACTGCAAGGCCGTGTAGACCTCGCCGAAGGCCATCGGCGTCGGTGCCGCACCCAGTGCGGCCCCCAGGAACTGCCACGCCTCGGACCCCGGCATGCGCAGCTTGATCCCGGCGAGGTCGGCCGGCGTCTCGATCTTCTTCTTGCCGCGCAGGTTGAGCTGCCGTGTGCCAAGGTAGCCGACGGTGAGCACCTTGATGCCCATCTGGTCCTCGACCAGCTTGTAGAATTCCTTCCCGATCTCGCCGTCGAACACCTTGTTCTGGTGGTCCGGGTCACGGATCAGGTAGCCGGCGGTGAACACCGACCAGGCCGGGATCTGCTTGGCGATGTCCTGGGCGGAGATCATCGCCATGTCCAGGTTGCCGCGCTGCATGGCCGGCGGCTCGGTCCCCTGCTTGAACAGCGTGCCGTTCAGGTGGATCTCCACCTCGAACTGGCCGGGGGCCGACTTCTCCAGGTCCTCCTTGAAGACGGTCAGCATCTTCGCGTGCCAGTCGCTTTCGACCGCCGGGCTGGAAATGCGGATTTTTTGCGCTGCAGCAAAAGCGGGGGCGGCGAAACCAAAGGCGGTGACACCGATGGCCGCGGTGGCGGCCAGCAACGCGCGACGCGTCAGGGACATGACGTGATTCCTCCATTTTGTCATTCGCCGTCCCCGGGCCGGCGCGTCTTGCGTACCGGGGAGGACAGGCGGGTGTGTGGGCGGCGGCAATTATCGTCCGCATGGAGCGTATTGCAATCGCTTTTTGCGCAGACTAACATGTCACTGTGTTGAGGCTGGCTGCTGACTGGCCTGTCGGATATCGGGTGGCTCCGGCCGCCCTTGGCCTGTGGAATACCGGGCGGCTCCGGCCGCCCTTGGGAGGAGAGACCGTGATCAAGGAATGGGGCGGCCATGCCGCCATGGCCGCGCTGGTGACGCCCTTCACCGCCGATGGTGCGATCGACCACGATCGCATGGCCGCGCACGCCATCGAGCTGCTGGGCCGCGGGCTGGACGGCGTCGTGCCCTTCGGCACGACGGGGGAGGGGTCGTCCGCCTCCTCGGCGGAGAAGTGGGTCGCGGTCGGGGCGCTGCTCGCCGCCGGCGTGCCGAAGGACCGCGTGGTGCTCGGCATCAACGTCACCTCGGTGGACGCCGCGGTGACCGACATCGCCCGCGCGCTCGACGCCGGGCTGGCCGGCGCGCTGCTGCCGCCGCCCTTCTACTTCCGCTCGGTGTCGGAATCCGCGGTCCTGCGCTGGTTCGAGACGGTGATCGAGGGCTTGGGCGAGCGCGCCCGCGGCATCATCCCCTACAACATCCCGTCGGTGGCCGGCGTGCACGTGACGCCGGAGATGGTGGCGGCCCTGAAGCGCCGCTTCGGCGACGTGATCGCCGCGGTCAAGGACAGCTCCTGCGACATCCCGACGACCGAACGCTTCCTGGCCGTCTCCAACACCCCGGTGATGGTGGGGCACGAGGGGCATCTGGCCGGCATGGTCCGCAAGGGTGCGGTGGGCACCATCTCCGGTCTCAACAACCTCGTGCCGGAGCGCATCTCCGCCGTGGTCCGCACCGGCCGCGAGGACCCCGCCCTGTCGGAATCGGTGGACGTCGTGATATCCTACCCGGTGACGCCGGCGGTGAAGGCGCTGGTCGCGCACGTCAAGGGCGACGCCGCCTGGGCCGCCCCGCGCCTGCCGCTGGAGGCGCTGCCGGCGGCCGACGCCGCGGCGTTGATCGACCGGTGGAACCGTCTGTACGAGCGGCAGGCCGCCTGACCACGCCCGGCATCCGCGAAGGGAGGACGGGTATGAAGCTGCGTGAACAGGCCTACGAGAAGTTCACCGAGCATCTGCTGAAGCGCGAGATCCGGCCGGGCCAGTTCGTGACCCAGCGGGAGTTGGTCGCCATCACCGGCATGCCGCTCGGCGCCATCCGCGAGCTGATCCCGCGGCTGGAGGTGGATGGGCTGATCGTGACCGTTCCGCAGCGCGGCATGCAGGTGGCGCATGTCGATCTGACCCTGGTCCGCAACGCCTTCCAGTTCCGCCTCTTCCTGGAGCGGGAGGCGATGGCGGTCTTCGTGGAGACGGCGGACGACGCGGAGATCGCGCGGCTCCGCCGCAATCACGAGGAGGTTCTGGAGGCGTCCGAGCGCGGTGTCGACGAGGAACTCGTCGCCCGCGCCCAGGCGGTGGACTGGGACCTGCACGACACCATCATCGACGCGCTGGGCAACCAGATCATCTCCAGCGCCTACCGCGTCAACTCCATCAAGATGCGCCTGATCCGGCAGGAGGCGACGGCGCTGTCCGACATGCTGCTGCGGCCGGTGATGGAGGATCACCTGGGCATCGTCCGCGCCATGGAGGCGCGCGATGTCGAGGCCGCCACCCGTCTGCTCGCCCAGCACATCACCAACGCGCGCAACCGCGCCATGGGGCTGTAAGCCCCGGCGCCCATCAATAAGACGACGAAGGGGAGTGAAATGAAGACCAGGATGCTCTTGGGTGCGTTCGCCGCGGCCGTCCTCACGGCCGCGCTTCCGGGTGCCGGGGTCGCCGCGGAGGTCACCATCCGCTGGGGCGACGTGATCGCCGGCTCCCACCCCGCCGCCCAGATGATCGAGCGGGTGGCCAAGGAGGTGTCGGAGAAGACCGGCGGGCGCATCGCCGTCCAGGGCTTCCCCGACGGCCAGCTCGGCGGCTCGCGCGACATGATCGAATCGGTCGCCAACGGCGTGCAGCACATCGTCACCGAGGGTGCCGCCAATTTCGGCCAGTGGGTGCCCTCCATCTCCGTCGTCGAGGCGCCCTACATCTGGCGCGACGCGGCGCATCTGCAGAAGGTGCTGAACGGCCCGGTGGGGCAGGGCTTCAACGACCAGCTCGTGTCCAAGCGCGGCATGCGCATCCTCGGCTGGACCTATTACGGCACCCGCCAGCTCACCACCACCACGCGCCCCGTCAAGACGGTGGCCGACGTCGCCGGCCTGAAGCTGCGCGTGCCGGAGAACGACGTGTTCCGCGCGATGGTCGAGGCGTGGGGCGCCAAGCCCACGCCCATGAATTTCGGGGAGCTGTACCTCGCCCTCAAGCAGGGGGTGGTCGATGGCCAGGAGAACCCGCTTCCCACCATCCGCGCCGGCAAGTTCGACGAGGTCCTGAAGCACATCGTCCTGACCGGCCACATCATCACCCCCCGCCTCGTGGTGGTGAACGAGGAGTTCTGGAAGGGCCTGAAGCCCGACGACCGCGCGGCGATCCAGACCGCGGTCACCAACGCGATCACATGGCAGGACGAACAGGTCGCCAAGCAGGAGAAGGACCTGCTGGAGACCTTCGCCAAGGCCGGCGTCACCATCACCGAACCCGACGTGGAGAGCTTCCGCGCGCCCGTGCTGGCCGCCCTGCCGAAGAAGTTCGAGGCCAAATGGGGTGCGGGCACCTTCGAGAAGATCCGCGCGGCGGAGTGATCTCTCACCAACACCCTCTCCCGCCTCCGGCGGGAGAGGGTGGGGCCCGCGAAGCGGGAGGGTGAGGGCCAGGTCTGACCGGCAATCCGAGCCCTCACCCTTCCCACGCTTCGCGCGGGCCCCTTCCCTCTCCCGCCGGAGGCGGGCGAGGGATCATTCGGAAAGCACCACCATGGCTGAACCTGTGCCGGCCGTCCTGCGCGCCGTGGAGCGCGTGGTGGACGGGCTTGCGGTGACCCTGTTCCTGATGATGTTCGCGCTGGTCCTGGCGTCGGTCGTCACCCGCGCCTTCGGCGAGCCGCTGGTGTGGGGCGACGAGCTGACCCGCTACCTGTTCGTGTGGATCGCGCTGCTCGGCTGGGCGGTGGCGATGCGCCGCGGCAGCCACATCGCCATCGGCAACATCGTGGCGCTGCTGCCGGCGCCGGTGCGCCTCGGCTTCGAGCTGGCGGCCGGGGCGGGGGTGCTGGTGCTGGCGGCCGTGCTGGCGCGCAACGGGCTGACGCTGGTCGAGCGCAACCTGGACATCGAGACGGTCACGCTGTTCTTCCCCTTCGCCGTCGTCTACGCGGCGGTGCCGGTGGCGGCCCTGCTGCTGGCGCTGGAGACGCTGCGCCGCATGGCGGCCAGCGTGCTGGCCTTCCGCGCCGGGAGCTTGCGGCCATGACCGAGCTGATGCTGACCATCCTTGGCGTCTGGTTCGTGGCGCTGTTCCTGGGGGTGCCGATCTTCGCGTCGATGGGTCTGGCGGGGGCGGCCTTCGTCGCCATCAACGGCATCCCGTCCTCGGTGGTGGCGCAGCGGGTGGCGATGGCCGCCAACTCCTTCCCGCTGGTGGCGGCCCCGCTGTTCATCCTGATGGGCAACATCATGAACTCGGCCGGCATCACCGAGCGCATCTTCGGCTTCGCCAAGGCGCTGGTGGGCTGGATGCGCGGCGGCATGTGCCACGCCAACATCATGGCGAGCATCATCTTCGCCGGCATGTCGGGCTCGGCGGTGGCCGACGCCGGCGGCGTCGGCACCATCGAGATCAAGGCGATGCGGGACGAGGGCTACGACGCGGAGACGGCGGCGGCGATCACCGCCGCGTCCGCGACCATCGGCCCGATCATCCCGCCGTCCCTGCCGATGATCATCTACGGCGTGTCGGCCGACACCTCGATCGGCGGGCTGTTCCTGGGCGGCGTCATCCCCGGCCTGCTGATGGGCGGGGCGCTCATGCTGCTGATCGTGGCGCTCGCCCGCCGGCGCAACATGCCGAGCCACCCGTGGGAGGGGCTGGGCGCGCTCTGGGCCGCCTTCCGCCGCGCCTTCTTCGCGCTGATGACGCCGGTGATCCTGTTCGGCGGCATGATGACCGGCTACTTCACCCCGACCGAGGCGTCGGCCGTCGCCACCGCCTACGCGCTGGCGCTGGGGCTGTGGGTCTACCGCGACTTCGACCTGCGCGACCTGCCCCGGCTGGTGCTCGACACGGTGGAGACGACGGGGGTGGTGATGGCGCTGGTGATGACCGCGGCGCTGCTCGCCTGGTGCCTGTCGGTCAGCCGCATCCCGCAGCTCGTCGGCGGCATCCTCACCCACGACGTCGCCAACCCCATCCTGTTCCTGCTCCTCGTCAACGTCCTGCTGCTGGTGGTCGGTCTGTTCATGGAGGCGATCGCCGCCATGCTGATCCTGGTGCCGATCCTGGTGCCGCCGGCGATCGCGCTGGGCATCGACCCCGTGCAGTTCGGCCTGATCGTCGTGCTGAACCTGATGATCGGCACCATCACGCCGCCGGTGGGGGTGGTGCTGTTCGTCACCGCGCGGGTGGCCGGCATCAGCTTCGAGCGGATGAGCCGGGCCATCGTCCCCTACCTGATCCCGCTGCTGGCCGTGCTGGCGGCGATCACCTTCTACCCACCCCTCACCACAGCGTTGCCGGCGCTGCTGCTCGGCAACTGAATTCCACCGAGGTGACACCATGTCCGACCGCATCGCGATCTTCTGGCCCGGCGACTACCGGGCGCTGCCCAACGAGCTGGCCCTGCCGGAGGTGGAGGCGGCGACGGTCCGCATGGAACGCGCGCTCGACCGTCTGGGCCGCCGCCACTACCGCGTCGACGGCTTCCTGACCAAGCCGAACGAGGCCATCGCCAAGCTGGGCCCGGTGCAGGACCCGACGATCGGCATGTACGCCCACTGGGTCTACGGCCCGCACACCTGCGACGGCGTGGTCGGCAAGGACAACCCGCTGCTGATGGCCAGCAACTTCTCCGGCCGCTGGCCGGGGCTGGTCGGGCTGCTCAACACCAGCGCCTGCCTGGAAAGCGTCGGCCGGGCCCACAGCCGGGTGTGGACGGACGCCGACGACTGGACCGCCGACGACGCCTTCATGGCGCGGCTGGAGCAGTGGTGCGACAGCGGCCGCATCGACTGGCCGGAGGACGAGCTGTCCTATGACGCCACCGTGGGGGCGGACGCGCAGGCGCTCGCCGACGGGGTTGCCGAGGGCATCCGCCGCCGCCGGGTGCTGGCGCTGATGCTGGGCGACACCTCGATGGGCATGATCAACGGCTATTTCGGCCCGCGCCTGCTCAACCCCATCGGCTTCACCGAGCACAAGGTCGATCAGGCCTGGATCATCGCCCGCGGCCGCGACATCCCCGACCGCCGCATCGACGCCGCACTCGCCTTCGTCAAGGAGAAGGGCGTCACCTTCCATTACGGCGGCGACTACGACGAGACGGCGACGCGCGAGCAGCTCCGCGACTATCTCGCCGTCATCGATCTGGTGGCGGAGTTCGAGGCGGATTGCGTCGGCTGGCAGTACCAGCTCGGCCTGATCGGCCTGCGCCCGCCGTCCGACTTCGCCGAAGGCTTGCTCAACTCCGCCTGCCGGCCGGAGGGCAACGGCGACGTCATCATCGATTCCACCGAGGCCGACCAGGGCAACCTCATGCCC
This sequence comes from Azospirillum oleiclasticum, assembly GCF_013423485.1. Classification (GTDB taxonomy): domain Bacteria; phylum Pseudomonadota; class Alphaproteobacteria; order Azospirillales; family Azospirillaceae; genus Azospirillum; species Azospirillum oleiclasticum. Next base: position 3,024 of record NZ_JABFFR010000048.1, on the reverse strand, counting down.
ATGGAGATGATGAAGCGGCTGCTGAAGGCCAAGGGGCTGCACCAGGCGGTGTTCTTCCACGACGTGCGCTGGGGCGACACGGTGGACGGGCGCTTCGTCTGGCTGCTGCTGAACTCCGGCTCCAGCGGCGCCTACGCCTTCAACCACGACCCGGACACGCTGCGCGGCGTCCACGCGCACCGGCAGCCCAAGGGCTATTTCCCGGTGCCCGGCGGCACCTTCTCCGGCGAGAGCCTGCCCGGTGCCGTCACCTGGTCGCGCGCCTACCTCAAGGGCGGCGAGCTGTGGATGGACATCGGCCGCGGCGAGGTGGTGACGCTCGACCCCGCCCTGCGCGACGCGTGGTGGCAGGGCACGACACCGGAATGGCCCTTCATGGCGATCGACCTGGGCATCGGGCGCGACACGCTGATGGCCCACTACCTGTCGAACCACGCCGCCGTCGCCTATGGCGACATCCACGACGAGCTGGTGGCGCTGAGCCGGTCGCTGGGCTTCAAGGTCCGCCTGCTGGGCCGGCGGTGACGCCATGACGGACGCGGTGATCGGCATCGACGTCGGCACGGGCAGCGCCCGTGCCGGCGTCTTCGACGCGACCGGACGGCGGCTGGGCACCGCCACCCGCACCATCGAGATGTGGCGGCCCGCCGCGGATTTCGTGGAGCAGTCCTCCGACGACATCTGGGCCGCCGTGGTCGCCTGCGTGCGCGAGGCGATGGTGAAGGCGCGCCGGGTGGCGGGCAAGCTGACCGTCCGCGGCATCGGCTTCGACGCCACCTGCTCGCTGGTGGTGCTGGACGCCGGTGGCCGCCCGGTGACCGTCAGCCCGACCGGAGACGACGCGCAGAACGTCATCGTCTGGATGGATCACCGCGCCATCGCCCAGGCCGACCGCATCAACGCCGGCGGGCACGCGGTGCTGCGCTACGTCGGTGGCCGCATCTCGCCGGAGATGGAGACGCCCAAGCTCCTTTGGTTGAAGGAAAACCTGCCGGAGAGCTGGGCACGCGCGGCGCATGTCTTCGACCTGCCGGATTTCCTGACCTGGCGGGCGACGGGGGCGCTGTCGCGCTCGCTCTGCTCCACCGTCTGCAAATGGACCTACCTCGGCCATGAGAGGCGGTGGGACGCGGATTACTTCCACGCCATCGGGTTGGGCGACCTCGCCGACGAGGGGTTCCGGCGCATCGGCACCGAGGTGCTGCCGCTCGGCCTTGCGGTGGGGCAGGGGCTCGACGCGCGGGCCGCGGCGGAGCTGGGGCTGCCGGTGGGCACCCCGGTCGCCACCTCGATGATCGACGCGCACGCCGGCGGCATCGGCGTGATCGGGGTGGCGCTGGACGGTGCCGCACCGGACGCCGCGGGGATGGAGAGTCGCCTCGCGCTGATCGGCGGCACCTCGAGCTGCCACATGGCGGTGTCGCGCGAGCCGCGCTTCGTGCCCGGCGTCTGGGGGCCCTACGCCGAGGCGATGCTGCCCGGCTTGTGGCTGAGCGAGGGCGGCCAGTCCGCCACCGGCGCGCTGATCGACCACGTGATCTTCTCCCACGCCCGCGCCGCGGCCCTGGCGGCGGAGGCCGAGGCGGAGGGTGCCGGGCGCACGGTGTACGACGCGCTGAACGCCACGCTCCACCATATGGCGGTGGCGGAGGCGGTACCGCACCCGGCGGCGCTGACCCGCGAGCTGCATGTGCTGCCCGATTTCCACGGCAACCGCTCGCCGCGCGCCGACGCGTCGCTCCGCGGTGCCATCGGTGGCCTGACCCTGTCGGATTCGGTGGAGGAGCTGGCGCGGCTCTATCTGGCGACGGTGCAGGCCATCGCCTACGGCACCCGCCACATCGTGGAGAGCCTGAACGCCCAGGGCTACCGCATCGACACGCTGTTCGCCTGCGGCGGTGGCACCAAGAACCCGGTCTTCCTCAGCGAACACGCCGACGCCACCGGCTGCCGCGTGGTGCTGGCCGAGGAGACGGAAGCGGTGCTGCTGGGCTCCGCCATCCAGGGGGCGGCGGCGGGCGGCCTCTACGGCTCGGTGCCGGAGGCGATGGCCGCCATGACCCGCCCCGGCCGCGTCATCGAGCCGGCGGGCGGCGCCGTCGCCGCCTACCACGACGCCAAGTACCGTGTCTTCCATCGCATGCACACGGATCAGTTGGCGTATCGTGATCTGATGAATCACCAAGCCGGGTAGGAAACGCGATGACCGAACGCCTGAACGCCGGGGAGTTGGCGGCGCTCGCCGCCCTCGACACCCCCACTGTCTGCAACGCGCTGGAGCTGCTGGTGCCGGAGCGGCGGGGTTACGGCTACACCAGCAAGCCATTCGTCTGCCTGTATCCGGAGGCCAAGCCCATGGTGGGCTACGCCGCCACCGGCACCATCCGCGCCATGCACCCGCCGCGCGACGACAAGGCCACGCTGCGCGCCCGCCGCTACGACTGGTACCGCCATGTGGAGCGGACCGGGCCGGGCAGCGTCGTCGTGCTCCAGGACCTCGACCAGCCGCCCGGCTACGGCGCCTTCTGGGGGGAGGTGCACACCACCGTGCACAAGGGGCTGGGGGCGCTGGGCGTGGTCACCGACGGCAGCATCCGCGACCTCGACATGTGCGCGCCGGGCTTCCAGCTCCTCGCCGGCTGCCTCGCCCCGTCGCACGCCTGGGCCGGCATCGAGCAGATCGGCGGAACGGTCACCGTGCACGGCATGACCGTCGCCGACGGCGACCTGATCCACGCCGACCGCCACGGTGCCGTCGTCATCCCGCACGCCGTCGCCCGCCAGGTGGTGGAGGCCGCCGCCAAGGTGGCCCGCCGCGAGAAGGTCATCCTCGACGCCGTGGCCGCCCCCGGCTTCAACGCCGAGGCGCTGATCCGCGCCATCGGCGAGGCCGACGAGGTGCATTGAGAAAAGGGGAGGGGTAGGGGCCGCTACCCCACCGCCTCCACCGGCGGCATGCCCGCCGCCGCCGCCGCCCGCAGCAACCCGTCCGGCAGCGACAGGCCGGCGTCGAGTGCGGCGGCC
>NZ_JABFFR010000047.1 GCF_013423485.1 Azospirillum oleiclasticum | reverse complement strand
CATCACCACCATCATGCCGGCCAGCCGGCGCGCGATGTAGACGAACATGGGGCGGGTCCTGGAGGTGGGCGGGGTTGACCCTCTCCCCGGTGGGGAGAGGGTCATGGTTCGGCGCTCAGTTCGCCAGTTCGGCGTTCCAGAAGAACGGCCAGGGCGTCGGCGTGTAGCCCTTCAGCTTGTCGGTGGCCGCAGCGAGGTTGTAGAAGTCGCCGACCTTGATCGTCGGCACCTCGCTGTAGAACAGGGACTGGAGCGTCACCCATTTCTGCTTGCGGGCGGCGGGGTCCTGTTCACGGTTGAAGGCGGCCAGCGCCTCGCGCTTGGCGGGGCTGTCCCACCAGCCGGGGTAGCTGGGGTTCAGCACGGTGATCAGCGACGGCTCCGGCACGAAGGTGTGGTAGGTGAAGAAGGAATCCCATGCCTTCTCATCGCCCCGGCGCTGCAGCAGCGTCGCCCAGTCCAGCACCTGGAGGTCCACCGTGAAGCCGGCCGCCTGGAGCTGCGCCTGGGCCACCAGGCTCATCTTGTACAGGAAGTCGTACTGGGTGGAGGTCATGATGCGGATCGGCTCGCCCTTGTAGCCGGCGGCCTTGGCGGCGTCGGCCGCCTTCTTCGGATCCTGCTGCGTGTAGGCCTTGGCGCTGGCGGCGTCGTAATAGACGGTGCCGGGGCCGTAGATGGAGCCCTCGTTGGCGATGAAGGCGGGATCGCCGAAGCCGGCCAGCATCATGTCGCCGGGCGTCACCGCCTGCAGGATGGCGGCCCGCAGCTTGGGGTTCGCCAGCACGCCGGTCTTGGTGTTCATGATCATCAGCGGGAAGCCGAAGGGCTTCACGATCACCGGCTTGACGTTCGGCGTGGTCTTGAAGCGGCTCTGCATCTCCGCCGGCAGGCTGTCGGCGAACTGGTACTGGCCGGCCAGCACGCCCGACACGCGGGTGGCGGCGTTGGGCACGGGGACGAAGCGCACCTCGCCGATCTTCGCCTCGCGCTTCCCGCCGTAACCACTGGCCGCCCCCGGCGGGGAGGCGTAGCCGTCGTGGCGGACCAGACGGATGTACTGGTCGGGCTTGTGCTCCAGGAGCTTGTAGGGGCCGGTGCCGGTCAGCGCCTTCAGCGGGTTGGCGCCGTCGATCACCGCCTTGGGCACCACGACCGCCGCACCGTTGTTCATCGCCAGCAGGGCGATGAGCGGGGCGTAGGGCTCCTTCAGCGTGATGACGACGGAAGTGCCGTCCTTGGCGGCGATGCCCTCGATCATCGCGGCGGCGGATTTGCCGCGCGGCGACAGCTTGGTCCAGCGCTCCAGCGAGGCCACCACGTCGTCGGCGGTCATGGCGCTGCCGTCGTGGAAGGTGACGCCGGACCGCAGCGGGATCGTGTAGCTCTTGCCGTCCGCCGACACCTGCGGCAGCGCCGAGGCCAGCAGGGGCACCGGCTTCCATTCGGCGTCGAAGGTGAACAGCGTCTCGAACACATGCTGGGTGATGATGCTGACGAGGTCGGCGGTCACGCCCACCGGGTCCAGCGTCGGCGGCTCGCCGATGGTCGCGACGGTGATGACGGAGCCGGGCTGCTGCGCCAGGACCGGGGTGGAGGACGCGGTCAGCATCCCCGCGGTAAGCATCCCAGCGGTCAGCGCCGCCCCGAACGTTGCGGTGAACAGACTGCGCGCGATCGGTTTCATCAGCCCCCTCCGTCGTTCGTCCGCTATCGGCCGCCGTCTCCGGCTTGTCCGATATTTCGGACTGTGATCTTGTATTTCGGACAAGAGAACGGTATATCGGACAAACACCGCTGGCAAGCCGAAAATCGGCGTGGTAAGCGATGCCATCGCGACGCACGGGGACAGGGCTTTCATGACGGACGGCAGGGCGGACGGCGCGGCGGACGTTGCAGCGGCCGGGCGCGCGAACGGGCGGGCCCGCGGCATCGACCGCGTGATCGCGCTGATGGAGCATCTGCACCGGCTGCGCACCCCGGCGCGCATCGCCGACATCGCCCGCGACACCGGCACCCCGCGCTCCACCGTCTACGAGCTGGTGAACACGCTGGCGGAGGCGCGCTGGCTGGAGCTGCGCGACGGCGACGGTGCCGTCTATTTCGGGCCGGCGATGCACTGGTACGGCAGCGACTATCTCGACAGCGTCGACCTGATCCGCAAGGCCCGGCCGGAGGTCACCCACCTCGCCGAGACGGTGGGGGAAACCGCGCAGTTCTGCACGCTGGAGGGGGACAAATATCTGGTGGTGCTGAACGAGCCCGGCCGGCGCATGTTCCGCATCAGCTCGGAGATCGGCATCAAGGTGCCGATCCCCTGGACCGCGTCCGGCCGGCTGCTGGTCGACCACCTGTCGCCGGACGAGATCCGCGCCTTCATCCCCGGCGCCGACTTCACCCTGCCCGACGGCCGCCGCATCGCCGAAGACGAGTTCCTGACCGACATCGCGCGGGCGCGCGCCGAGGGTTATGCGCGCACCACCGCGCTGGTCGACCGCTTCACCACCTGCCTCGCGGCACCCGTGCGCGACGCCGCCGGGCGCTGCATCGCCACCATCTGCTTCGTCGTGCCGGTCGACACGCCGGAGGCCGAGCAGACGCGCATGATCGACACGCTGAAGTCCAGCGGGGCCAAGCTGTCCGTCCCGCGCTGACCGCCCGGAACGCGACGGCCCGGCCCCGCCTCTGGGTCAGGCCAGCGCCTCCTTCGGCCCGAAGAATTCATGGACGATGGCGGAGGCCGGGAGGCCCAGAGCCGTCAGCGCCCCGATCACCGCCGCCATGAAGGGCTTCGGCCCGACGACATAGGCCGCGACACCGCCGTCCTTCGGCAGCAACCCGGCCAGCCGCGACTCGTCCAGCAGGCCGGTCATGTGCGGGCGGTCGCCCGGCAACGGGTCGGCGTAGCAATAGACGGGCGTCAGGGCGTCGTTCGCCGCCGCCAGCCGGTCGATGTGCCCGCGGAAGGCGTGCACCGAGCCGTTCAGCGCGGCGTGGACGTAGATCACCCGGCGCCCGGCAGCCAGCGCCTGCTCGGCCAGCGGCAGCGCCGGGGTCTGGCCGACGCCGCCGGTGATCAGCAGCAGCGTGTCCGCCCCGTCCTTCAGCACGAACTCCCCCGCCGGCGGATAGGCGTCCAGCTCGTCGCCCACGCGGGCACGGTCGTGCAGGTAGCCCGAGACGAGTCCCTGCGGTTCCCGCTTCACCGAAATCCGATATTCGCGGCCGTTGGGCGACGCCGACAGGCTGTAATTGCGGTGCACCGTCTCGCCATCGACGGTCAGCCGCAGGCCGAGATACTGGCCGGGCCGGAAGTCCATCACCGATCCGCCATCGACCGGGGCTAGCCGGAAGGAGGTGATGACGGCGCTCTCCGGCGTCTTCTCGACGATGCGGAAGCGGCGGGCGCCGCGCCAGCCGCCGGACAGGGCCGCCTTGCGGGCGTATTCCTTCTCCTCCGCCGCGATCAGCAGTTCGGCGAGCTGCCAGTAGGCGGCCCCCCAGGCATCGGCGATCTCCGGCGTCACCGCGTCGCCCAGCACCCGGCCGATCGCCTCCATCAGGCAGGTCCCGACGATCGCGTACTGGTCCGGGGTGATGTTGAGGGAGACGTGCTTCTGCACGATCCCCTCCACCGCCGGACCCAGCACCTCCAGCCGGTCGATGTTGGAGGCGTAGGCGATGATGGCGTTGGCCAGCGCCTCGGGCTGCGCGCTGTTGCGCTGGTGGCTTTGGTTGAAGACCGAGCGCACCTCGGGATGGCGCTCGAACATCAGGGGATAGAAGGTGCCGGTGATCCGGCTGGCGTGGGCGGCGACGACGGGCGCGGTGGCCTTGATCACGGCGGTCTGGGCGGGCGTCAGCATGAAGGGGCGATCCTTTTGCGCGGCATGATGTCGCAACAGTTGAGCAACCCCCATGCCAGGGCCGGCGCGCCTGGATTCCCGCGCGCGATGCGGGGGCTGTTGTCGAACGGACCACCGGCGGTATGATGTCGGATGGACAACGATGCGGTCGATTCGACAACAGCCCTTGGGCTGGACGAGGTGGCGCTGCTGCTGCGGGCGCTGGATGACCCGGGACGGCTGTGGACGCTGCTGCTCGAGCTGATGGCGTCCCATCTGCCCTGCGATGCCTGCGCCCTGCTGTGGCGGGACGACCGGGCGAACCGGCTCGTCCCGCTCGCCACGCGCGGGCTCAGCCCCGACACGCTCGGCCGGCGCTTCGCCCTCGACGACCACCCACGGCTGCGGGCGATCGCCGAAACCGGGGGCGCACCGCTGCGCTTTCCCGCCGACTGCGCGCTGCCCGACCCCTATGACGGCCTGATCCCGGATGCCGGCGACCGGCTCCACGTGCATGATTGCGTGGGCGTGCCGCTGTCGGTGCACGGACGGCCCTGGGGCATGCTGACGCTGGATGCGCTGAGCGAGGGGCGCTTCGACGGCTGCGAGGGGCGCATCGCCGCCTGGGCGCGGCTGGCCGCCGACGTCGCCGCGGCGGTGGAGCGCCGGTCCATGGCGGCGCCCTGGGACGGGGCGTCGGCCGGCTTCGACGACCAGCCGATCGGCGCCAGGCCCCTGGAGGACGTGCTGGATGCGTTCGGCGCCGGCCCGGCGATGGCGGCCCTGTCGATGGAGATCGACTCGGTCGCCGCCAGCGACCTCGTGGTGCTGGTGCTCGGCGAGACCGGCGTCGGCAAGGAGCTGGTGGCGCGACGGCTGCACCGCCGCTCCGGCCGGTCGGCCGGGCCGCTGGTCTACGTCAATTGCGCCGCCCTGCCGGAAGCGCTCGTCGAAAGCGAGCTGTTCGGCCACGCGCGCGGCGCCTTCTCCGGCGCGGTGACCGACCGGCTCGGCAAGTTCGAGCTTGCCGACGGCGGCACCCTGTTCCTGGATGAGGTCGGCGAGCTGCCGCTGCCGGTCCAGGCGAAGACGCTGCGCGCCTTGCAGAACGGCGAGATCCAGCGCGTCGGCTCCGACCGCCACATCACCGTGGATGTGCGGGTGATCGCCGCCACCAACCGCGATCTCGCGGCCGAGGTGCGCGCGGGACGGTTCCGCGCCGACGTCTATCATCGGCTCAGCGTCTATCCGCTGCGGGTGCCGCCGCTGCGCGAGCGCGGCAGCGAGATCCTGCGGCTGGCCGGTCTGTTCCTGGAGCGCAACCGTGCGCGGCTGGGGCTGCGCAACCTGCGGCTTTCCCCGGCGGCGGAGCGGTGGATGCTGGGCTACCCGTGGCCCGGCAATGTCCGCGAGCTGGAGCACGCCATCGGCCGCGGCGCCATCCGCGCCCGGGTCGCCCGCCCGGCCGAGGGCGGTGTGCTGACCCTGGAGCCCGCGGATCTGGGTCTGGCGGACGGCGCGCCGGACCGGGCGCCGCTTCCGGCGGCGGCCGTGGCACCGCCCGCCCCGGTCCCGCCGGCGGACGCGCGGCTGTCCGACGCGGTGGAGGCCCTGCAACGCCGGATGATCCGTGATCGCCTGGACCGCCACGACGGCAACTGGGCGCAGGCGGCGCGCTCCCTGGGGCTCGACCGCAGCAACCTGTTCCGTCTCGCCCGGCGGCTGGGGCTTCGCGACTGAAGCCGCGGGCCCTCCGTCAGCAGGCGCGGGCCAGCGGACGGGCGTCCGGGCAGGCGTGGCGCAGTTTGCCGAGCAGGCGCGACAGCGTTTCCGGCGCCACGCCGATGGCGCGCGCGATCACCACCTTCTTGTAGGGCAGCGCCCCGGCATCGACCTGCCGCGGCTCGATCCCGGTGCGTTCGAGGAAATGGGTCAGGCGCTGCAATGCGGGCTGCACCTGCAATTCCTCGATGTGGTCGGCGAACTGTCGGATGTGGCTGGACATGGAACTGGCGAAGTCCACGGCCGCCGCCCCCTGCACCCGCATCAGGGCGAGCAGTGCCGCGCGCGACCCCGTGATGACCCGCGCGCTGCCCACCGCACGGGCGCTGAAGGGGTTCGGACCGAAGGACAATGTAAGTCCGGACGAGAAGGCCTCCGCCCGGCCGACGATGCGGATCAGCGCCTCCTCACCGTCGGCGGTCGTCCGGTAGAGCTCAAGCGTGCCGCTGATCAGCACGAAGAACTCGTCCGTCTCGTCATCCTGGAGGAACAGGTCCTCGCCGGCGTCCAGCACCCGCAGACCCGCCGCACGAACCAGCCTGTCGAACGCGCGCTCATCGAGGGCGCGGAAGAACGGCTGGGTTCGGACGAAACCCACCGCTTCGGCATCGGGTCTGGCCAGTGTCGCGCCCATGATGGTCTCCTCCTTCGATCCTGCGGCGTGAGGATCGCTGGACGGGCCATCGTTGCGAATGAGCCAGATCAAACCTAGGTATGATTTTTGACGGTTGCTTGGAACTTAAGTACTAGATCCTGCCCGACTCCGGTCGCCCTCACTGCGCGAAGAACATGGCCGCCGCGATGACCAGCGCGACCAGCGTGACCAGCAGCAGACCGCCGGTGCCGAGCGCCTTCTGCCGGTGCAGCGCCACCCCGGTGGCGATGCAGGCGGCGGTCATCACGAGAAGGACGGCTTGAACCTGGGTCATGGCGTGTTCCGATGAAAGGACAGGCCCCGCACCGGCGGTGCGGGGCCCGGAAGTCGCAGCGTTCGCTCGAGAGAGATTGCGCCGTCGCGCGTTCCGGAAGGTCGGCGATGGCGCCCCCGGAAACCTTGACGATGGTCAAACACCGGCCGGTACGCCATGGCCGGACCGGTCAGCGTTCCGCTGCGGCGGCGCCCGCATCGAACCGGCGCAGCAAACCGAGGTCGGCGATCTCGACCACGCGGCCTCTGGATTGGACGCCGACCTCGCGCAGGCGGGCCAGCACGCGCGACAGGCTTTCCGGCTCCATGCCCAGGCGGCTGGCGATGACCGTCTTCTTCAACGGCAGTTCGAACACGGCACCGCCCTCGCCGTCCGGGGCCAGCTCGAGCAGGTAATCGACCACCCGGCGGATCGGCGGCGTCTCCTTGATCATCCGCAGCTCGCGGTCCAGCCGGCGGTTCCAACGGAACAGCGCCGCCAGGATGCGGCGCGCCAGATCCGGGTTTGCCCGGAGGCCGTCCAGGAAACCGGACGCCCGCACCCGCACGAGGTCGCAGGGCTCGATCGTCTCGGCACCGACCGGATAGACCCCGCTGGCGAACATGGCGGCCTCGGCGAAGCTCGACACCGGACGGATGATCTCGACGACGCTCTCCTTGCCGTCGGCGGTCAGCGCGAACAGCTTCACGCGGCCGTTGAGCAGGATGTGGAAGGCGTCGGCCGTTGCGCCGGCGTCGAACAGCACGGTGCGCGGCGGGTGCATCTCCACCGACGCCCCGTCCAGCAGCCGCAACACCGGAGCGGCCGGCACGCCCTCGAACATCGGCAGCGCCAGGATGGAACGCGGATCCAACCGGCGCCGCCGGCAGACGCGGTTGCGGCAACGGTCCGGAATCGGACCGGCGACGGGAACGGTGCAGACCTTCGCTGTGCAGAGCATGGCGTCTCGCATCGGGTTCGCTGGTGACGAGGGCTGTTGGTCACGGGTCGAGGGACGCCTCCGACTCCCGGCAGAAGCGGGCCAGCGCCGGAACATCGGCGATCAGGACCACCTCGTTGCGGCCGGTGGTCACCCCCTGCGGGCGCAACCTGGCGAAGGCCCGCGACAGGCTTTCGGGCTGCATGCCCAGCCGCTCCGCCAGCCGGTGCTTCTCGCAGGGAAGCACCAGGCGCTGCGGCCCGACACCCCCGGCACGACCCCGCGCCGCCGCCAGTTCCACCAGATAGCCGGCGAGACGCTGGGTGGTGGAGCGCAGCTTGATCTCGGTGATGCCGTGCACGGTCCGGCGCAGCCGTGCCGACGTGGCGGCGAGCAGGCCGAGCAGCAGGTCGAATCTTGCGGTGAGGTGGTTGCGGAAGGGTTCGGCCGCGATCGCCAGCGCGGCTCCGTCCGTCAATGCCAGCGCGCCGGCATCCGGACAGGCCCCCTCCAGCACGGATTCGATCCCGATCAGGTCGCCGACCGTGAAGGGCATGGCGTGCGGCCGCAAGGCATCCCACCGCCCTGGCCCGTCCACCGCAACCATGCCGTCGAGCAGGGCAAGCACCCGATCCGGCGGGGCGTCGGTGCCGAGCAGACGGTCGCCGGCGGCGAACGGCACCTTGACGCTGTAGCCGGCCAACCGTCGCCGGTCCTCCTCCGGCAACCCGGCAAGGATGGGAAGTCTCGCCAGCAGCGGCTCGATGTTCGCGTCCATGGGACCTCGGTTCCGGGGCTTCGGGGACCGTATGACCATAGGTCCGGCCGCCATGTCCGGTCTTGACCGCCGTCAAGGAAACGATGGGCCGCCGCGGTCATGAAGGGACACCCCCTGGCGATCCCGTATCCGCGCCCGCGACCGCCGCGTCAGCCGGCCCGATGGTCGCCCGAGGCATTCGATCATCACGGGGATGTCTGCCGCATCACTCGTACGAGGACACGACCGATGTCTGAACGATTCACCAAGGCGGCCGCGCGGAATATCTTCTTCGGCGGGTCGCTGTTCTTCTTCGTGGTGTTCGTGGGGCTGGTGGCCTACAGCCACACCTACGCGATCAACACCTCCACAGATGCCGCGACCCTGTCGGACGAGGTCGTGCGCGGCAAGCATGTCTGGGAAAAGAACGCCTGCATCAACTGCCACACGCTGATGGGGGAAGGCGCCTATTTCGCGCCCGAGCTGGTCAATGTGTGGGAGCGCTTCGGCGGCAAGGACGATCCCGAGGGTGCCCGCGACACGCTGAAGGCCTGGATGAAGGCCCAGCCCACCGGCATCGAGGGCCGCCGCCAGATGCCCCAGTTCAACCTGAGCGAACGCGAGTTGGACGATCTTGCCGCCTTCCTGCGCTGGGTGAACACCATCAAGGCGCAGAACTGGCCGCCGAAGCTGTCCGGCTGAGAAGGAACCCGATCCGATGAAGTACCAAACCCAAAAGGTCGCACTGGCCTATTTCGCCGTGGCGATGGGGCTGTTCGCGGTGCAGGTGCTGGGCGGTCTGCTGGCCGGCACCGTCTATGTCCTGCCCGGCACGCTGTCGGAGCTGGTGCCCTTCAACGTCATCCGCATGATCCACACCAACGCGCTGATCGTCTGGCTGCTGATGGGCTTCTTCGGCGCCGCCTACTATCTGGTGCCTGAGGAGGCGGAGGCGGAGCTGCACAGCCCGCTGCTGGCCTATGTCCAGCTCGGCCTGTTCACCGTGGGTGCGCTGGCCGCGGTCGTCGGCTATCTGTTCGGCGTGCACGAGGGGCGCGAGTTCCTGGAACAGCCGCTGTGGATCAAGGCCGCGATCGTCGTGGTGGCGCTGATGTTCCTCTACAACATCACCATGACGGTCATGAAGGGCCGGCGCACGGTGATCACCAACATCCTGCTGATGGGGCTGTGGGGCATCGCGCTGTTCTTCCTGTTCGCCTTCTACAACCCGGCCAACCTCGTGCTCGACAAGATGTACTGGTGGTGGGTCGTGCATCTTTGGGTCGAGGGCGTGTGGGAGCTGGTGATGGCCGCCATCCTCTCCTTCCTGCTGATCAAGATGACCGGCGTGGACCGCGAGGTGGTGGAGAAGTGGCTGTACGCCATCGTCGCGCTGACGCTGTTCACCGGCATCCTGGGCACCGGCCACCACTATTACTGGATCGGCCTGCCCGAATACTGGCAATGGATCGGCTCGCTCTTCTCGACGCTGGAGGTCGCACCCTTCTTCGCGATGGTCGTGTTCGCCTTCATGATGGTCTACAAGGGCGGCCGGCAGCACCCCAACAAGGCGGCCCTGCTGTGGTCGCTGGGCTGTGCGGTCTTCGCCTTCTTCGGCGCCGGCCTGTGGGGCTTCCTGCACACGCTGGCCCCGGTGAACTACTACACGCACGGAACCCAGGTCACGGCGGCGCACGGGCACCTCGCCTTCTACGGCGCCTACGTGATGATCAACCTGGCGATCATCACCTACGCCATGCCGCAGCTCCGCAACCGCGCGCCGTATCACCAGCTGCTCAACATGTGGAGCTTCTGGCTGATGTCGTCGGGCATGGCCTTCATGACCTTCGCCCTTACCGTCGCCGGCGTGGTGCAGGTGCATCTGCAGCGCGTGATGGGCATGGGTTACATGGAGGTGCAGGACCAGCTGGCGATCTTCTACTGGATGCGGCTGGGCTCCGGCGTGGCGGTGTTCGCCGGTGTCGTCCTCTTCCTCTACGCCATCTTCGGCCCGGTCGGCGCCCGCAAGCCCGCCGCCGTCGGCCACGGCCTGCAACCGGCCGAGTGAGCCGCTGCGGAGGTCGGGTCCGGACGCCCAGTCGCGGCACCCGGACCCGACCTCCGTCATTCTCCACACCGATTTCCGGAGCCCGCCATGAAACCCGCCGTGCTGGCCGCCATCGACGCGGCCGCCCCGCTGCCCTACTACCTTCCCGCCGGCGACGAGTGCGAGCTGTTCGAGCATGCCTTCCGCCACCAGCTCCCGCTGCTGCTGAAGGGGCCGACCGGCTGCGGCAAGACGCGTTTCGTGGCGCACATGGCGGCCCGTCTGGGCCGGCCGCTCCACACCGTCTCGTGCCACGACGACCTGACCGCCGCCGACCTCACGGGCCGCTACCTGATCAAGGGCGGCGACACGGTATGGGTGGACGGGCCGCTGACCCGCGCGGTGCGGGAGGGGGCCATCTGCTACCTCGACGAGGTGATCGAGGCGCGCAAGGACGTGACCGTCGTGCTCCACCCGCTGACGGACGACCGCCGCGTCCTGCCGCTCGACCGCACGGGCGAGCTGCTGGAGGCGCCGCCGGGCTTCATGCTGGTCGTCTCCTACAATCCCGGTTATCAGAATGTCCTGAAGGCGCTGAAGCCCAGCACCCGCCAGCGTTTCCTGGCGGTGGAGTTCGACTTCCCCGAGCCCGAGTTGGAGACGCGCGTGGTCGCCGCCGAGAGCGGCCTGCCGGAAGCGCGCGTGGCCGCGCTGGTCCGCCTTGCCGGGGCGCTCCGCGCCCTGAAGGGCCAGGACCTGGAAGAGGGGGTGTCGACCCGCCTGCTGATCTATTGCGCCACCCTCCTCCGCTCCGGCATCAAGCCGGACCGCGCCATCCGCACGGCGCTGATCGAGCCGCTGACCGACGATCCGGACGTGCGCGACGCGCTGCTCCGGGTCGCCCAGGTCACGCTGGGGTAAGGGCCATGCTCGCGCTGTTCGAACCGGAAGAGACCATCGGCCGCCTCTGGCACCGGCTGGTGGGGGAGCGCGCCAGCTACCCCCGTCATCCCGACGCCGCCGTGACGCTGGAGGCGCTGAAGCCGCGCCTTTCGGTGTTCTTCCGCGGGCTGGGCGGCGACCGCGGGGTGCGCATCGCCGCCGGCGCGCCGGGCGCCTCGGGCCACCGGCTGTCGCTGATCGGCCGCATCGGCCTTGGCGTCGAGCGGCTGGACCGCCCGACCCTGGACGGCGAGGCGCTGACCCTGCCTGAGCGGATCGAGCTGTTCCCCGACACCCGGCACAACGCCGCCCTTTACGAGTGGCTGGCCGCCTTCTTCGCCCACGCCGAACCGCCGGCGGAGCGCCCGGCCGACCCGCTCCAGGCCGACATCGTGGCGATCAGCGTGGCGCGTGACGCGACGCGGCGGGCGCTCGCCCGCTTCCCCGGCCTGCGGCCGCTGCATGCCGAACTGGTCACGGCGCTGGCGGCGATCCGGCCCGTCCGGCGACTTCCGGCGGCGGAGGCCTTGGTCGAATCCGCCATCAAAGCGCTTCTCGCCGACCCTTCAGCCGATGTTCCGCTGCCCGATCGCGGGCGCGCGGCCCCGGCCGACTACCACCCCTTCCTGCCGGTGCCGCTGTGGGGCGAGGCCGTGGGTGGTGCCAAGGGCATGGCGCCCGAAAGCTCGGCGGACGAGGAGACCGGCTCCGGCAACACCGCCGATGGTGACAACCGGCGCCGCAAGGCGACGCGGCGGGCGAACGACCGCACGCGGCGCGACGACCCGCTGATCCTGAACCGGATGGAGAAGATCCTCGGCATCGCCGAGATGATGAACCTCAACCGCAAGGTGGAGGACGACGACGCGGACGCCGCCAAGCAGGCCGCCGACGACCTGGACGAGATCGCCGTCGGCCAGCACGAGCGCAAGGCCGCGACCCGGCTGAAGCTTGAGCTCGAACTGGCCCCGGCCGCCGCCGACACCGGCGCCCTGGCGGGCGAGTTCACCTACCCGGAATGGGACTGGTCGCGCAGCACCTTCCACGCGGACCACTGCCGCGTGATCGCCGAAACCGCGGCCGAGGAGGGGGAGGACTGGGCCCCCGACGACGCCGCCCGGCGCCGCATCAACCGCGTCCGCCGGCAGTTCGAGGCGCTGCGCCCGAAGCGGCGGGTCTTCTCCGGCCAGCCGGACGGCGACGATCTCGACCTTGCCGCACTGGTGCGCACGCGCGCCGACCGGCTGGCCTGCGGCACCGCCGACGACCGAGTCTGGCTGCAGGCGCGCAACGCGTCCCCCGATCTGGCGGTGGCCGTGTTGCTGGACGCCTCGCTCTCCACCGATGGTTGGATCGGCAACCGCCGCGTGCTCGACGTGGAGAAGGAGGCGCTGCTGGCCCTGACCCACGGTCTGGCGGCCTGCGGCGACCGGCATGGGCTGTTCGCCTTCACCTCGCGCCGGCGCGACCAGGTGTGGGTGCGCACGCTGAAGGGCTTCGACGAGACGCACACCACCCGCGTCGCGCGCCGCATCCAGGCGCTGAAGCCCGGCCACTACACCCGCATCGGCGCCGCCGTCCGCCATGTGGCGGCACGGCTCGCGGAACGGCCCAACCGCCAGAGACTGCTGATCCTGCTGTCGGACGGCAAGCCCAACGATGTCGACCACTATGAGGGGCGCTACGGCATCGAGGACACGCGCATGGCCATCCGCGAGTCGCGGCGGGAGGGCGTCGCGGTGTTCGGCATCACCGTGGACGCCGAGGCCCGCGACCATTTCCCCACCCTGTTCGGCCGCGGCGCCTACGCCATCTTCCCCCATGTGGAGCGGCTGACCACCGCGCTGCCGGCGCTCTACCGCCAGCTCGTCCGCCGTTGACCGGACCCCGCGGCTGCGACCGCGGCGCGGCAGGTATCGAACGGATTCCCCGTCGGATATGTTACGGGATAATATTCTATCATCTGCTCCTATTTAGAGAAAACCGATTGCGTACGCCTCCTGTCGATGTAGAATGATCCGCAATAGGGAGGATTGTTCATGATTCACGACGGGATGATGCAACTTTTAAAGGATTCGCCTCTCCCGGTACCATCGTCAAACGTGTTTGTTCATCACATGCCCGGCGATGTTTCCGCCGGTCTTGTCGTGCGGACGGTGAAACCGCACCGGTGTGACGATCCGTTGGACGGCGAGATTCCGGGTTACCATCCAAACGTTGTGTTCGAATTGGCCGCGCGGGAGAGTTCCTACCCGGCGGTGATGGGCATCCTGGAAGCCGCGAAGACCGCGCTGACCGTCGTCAACCAGCCGGCCGGCACAGCCCACCACATCAACTACGCGCGGCCCTACCGCGAACCGGTGGTCGGCGCGCCGGATGCCGGCGGCGTCATCGAGGCGTCCATTCAAATGATCTGCAACTACATCGACACCTGACCGGCGGCCCCTACCCGTCGCGATCGGGGTCACCGCACATGCGCGATCAGCCAACCCGCACCAGGAAGGACCATCCATGCCGTCCGATGTCCGGAACGTGAAGCTCGGTGCCTGCAGGATTTCCTACAATGGCCAGGATCTCGGTTTCACCAAGGGGGGTGTCGAGGTCGAGGTGACCACCCAGACCAAGACGGTCGTGGTGGACCAGGACGGCACGTCGGCCGTCAACGAATTCATCACGGGGCGGGGCATCAAGGTCAAGGCGCCGCTGGCCGAAACCACCATCGACAATCTGGCGCACATCATGCCGGCCGCGGCCCTGACCGCGGGCGCCGGGGAGAATCCGCCCCGGCGTCTGAATGTGAGGGCCGGCACGGGAACCTCGCTCGTCGATGAGGCCCACCAACTGGTGCTGCATCCGGCCGCCCTGCCCGGCAGCGACACGTCGGAGGATCTGGTCATCCCGCACGCGGCGACGACCGGTGCCGTGACCTTCGCCTACAAGGCCGAGGAGGAGCGGATCTTCAAGGTGGAGTTCATCGGCTTCGCCGACCCGACCACGAAGCTGCTGTTCTTCATCGGCAACGAGAACGCCCCGGCCGCCTGAGCGCTGCGGCGCCGCCCTGTCCTCCCGATCCCGCCCCCCCACCCCGACGGCTCCATGACGAAGCTCCTCAACCTCGATGAACTGCCGACGGCTGCCGACGTGGCGATCGTTCTGAACGGACGGCGGCACGTGATGAAGCCGATGACGCTGGGGGACTTCATCCGCCAGCAGAAGGCGGCCGAAGCGCTCAAGGGCCAGAACAATGTCGCCGCCGAGATCGACACGCTGATCGGCGTGGTCGTCACCGCCTTTCCCACCCTGCCGCGCGACGAGGTGGAAGCGCTCGATCTCGGCCGGTTGAACGCGATCTTCGACTTCCTGGGCGCGCAGGGCCAGGCGCGGGCGGGGGCGCCCCAGCCGGGGGAATGAGCGGCGCGGGCGACGTCGAGGCCATCGACCTCGGCTACGTCGTCGCCCGCGCCATGCGCTTCTACGGCTGGACCTATTGGGAGGCGCTCGACACCCCCGTGCAGGCCTTCTGGATGCTGCATCGCAACATCGACCGGCTGTCCGCGGAGGAGGATCTGCGCGCGCTGGAGAACACCGCCGTCGCCACGCGGGCGTCGCCGGACATGGTGGAAGCGTACGAGGCTGAGCGCCGGAACAGGCTCGGGACGGTCGCGATCGAACGGCCGGTGTTCGACCGCGACGGGCTGAACGCGCTCAGAAGCATGACGAGAACCGTCTAGCACCGACCGCGGCGCCGATCCGGAACCGGTCGGCAACAGGGGCAAAGGAGCCGAAGGCGTTGGCTGCAATCAATGTTGAACTGAACCTGGATGGCGGGATCACCGGGCGCGTCAACGTCCAGGTCACGGACACGCCGGCAGCCGCAACGTCGACCGCGACAACCGCCACGTCCGCGGTCAACACCATGTCGTCATCGCTGGCGGCCCTCATGGAACCGCTGCGACAGCTTCTCGATAGGCTGCAACGACCTTCGGGGGCGATAGCCCCGCCCGGCGGCCCCACCCCGTCACCCGGTGCAGCGGTGGCGATGGTCGCCGCGGCCGGTCAAGGGGCCCGCGTCCAGGCAACGGCCTCAATCGGCAAGCCAGCAGAGGAAAAGAAGGAAGATTCGCAATTCACGAACAAACTGAAAGAATTGTCCAATTTCAAAGACGCAATAGACAAGCTATCCGCCGGATGGCTCGACGGTTTGTCGAACAAGATGACAGAGTTTATTACAAAGGGAAAAGTCAAATGGAAGGATTTTTTTGATTCGATCGTGAATGGCCTAATCAAGACTGGGGTGAATTCGATCCTGGGCAAGGCCATCTCGTGGATCGGCGACGTTTTCAAGATCGCGCACACCGGCGGCATCATCGGGGCCGATCAGCTACCGTCCCGCGGAGCGCTGTTCGCCACCGCCCAGCGCTTCCACGAGGGCGGTTTCCCCGGTCTTCAGTCCGACGAGGTGCCGGCCATCCTGCGCCGTGGCGAGGGCGTCTTCACGCCCGAGCAGATGAAGGCGCTGGGCGGCGTCGGCAGCCAGCAGTTCAACCAGACCGTCAACATCACGGTCGCCGGCTCGGCCGGCACGCCGGAGCAGAACCGCGACCTCGCCGACCAGATCGGCCGGCAGCTCCACGACGAGATGCGCGGGCTGGTGCTTCAGGAGATGCGGCGGGAGATGCGCCCGGGCGGGATGCTGAGGTCCTAGGCCGCTCCCATCGCTCGGCCCCCGCCCGTTTCCACCGATCGCTTCCGAGGTGACCATGGCACTCCCCCCCACCTTCGAGCCGGCGCTCGCACCGTTGGTCGGCTTCACCCAGAAGCCCCGGATCAAGCTCCTGAAGGCCGAGTTCGGCGACGGCTATATCCAGCGTGCCCCGGACGGCATCAACCACATCGCCTACAATTACGAATTCAAGTGGGAAGGCCCGGTCGCCAAGATCGATGAGATCGTGTCCTTCCTGCACGCTCGTCGCGCGGTGGACCGATTCCTGTACACGCCACCGGGAGAATTGGTAACGCGCTCCTTCGTCTGCCAGGCGTGGGAACGCACCAAAAACGGGGAACTGGCCAGCCTCAGCGCCACCTTCGAGCAGGTGTTCGGGCCATGACGACCGACCGCATCATCCCCCAACTGGCCGCCGAAGCGCAGAAACTCGCCACCAGCCCCTACGTCGTGCTCTTCCGGCTCGATGCCACCAATGTGGGCGCCGGCGTCATCCACTTCCTGAAGGGATCCGCGGACAGCACGCCGGTGTCCTTCGGCGGCCAGCTCTACATGCCCTTCGACCTGCAGACCGAGGGGTTCGAGTGGAGCGGCACCGGCAGACTGCCGACCCCGAACATCCGGGTGGCCAACGTGAACCGCGATTTCTCCGCGCTGGTCGGCTCCTACGACGATCTGCTGGGCGCGACCCTCATCCGCATCCGGACCTTCGAGCGCTTCCTGGACGGTCGGCCGGAGGCGGACAGCAGCGCGCATTTCCCGATCGACCATTACCGGATCGAGCGCAAGGTGAAGCACACCAAGACCATGGTGGAATGGGAGCTGAGCGCCGCCATGGACCAGGAGGGCCGCCTGCTTCCCGGCCGTCACATCCTGCGCGATGCCTGCACCCACGCCTACCGCGTCTGGACCGGAAGCTCCTTCGACTATGGGAGAGCGACCTGCCCCTACACCGGCGGGAAATATTTCCGGCCCAACGGGCAAACAACAGACATCGCGGCCGACGACCGGTGCGGCAAGCGCCTGTCGGATTGCAAGGCGCGCTTCGGCGCGACCGAGGTGCTGCCCACACGGGCCTTTCCCGGCGTCGCGAGGATCCGTACCTGATGTTCGCGCCATCCTGCATCGCGGCGATGAAGGCGCACGCTCTCGCCGAATTCCCGAGGGAATGCTGCGGCGTCGTCGTTGGCGGGCAATATCAACGGCTTGCCAATGTGGCCGCCGACCCGATGCGGCATTTTCTGATCCCCGACGAGGTGATGCGCTGCCACGAGGGCGCCCTCGACGCGATCGTGCACTCCCACCCCTACCGGGAGAGCGACCCGGAGGAGGAGCGCATCATGCCCTGGCCGAGCCGTGCCGACATGCAGGCGCAGCTCGACACCGCCGTCCCGTGGGTGATCGTGCCGACCGACGGCCGGTCCTGCTCCGATCCGGTGGTGTGGGGGGACGGCGTGCCGATCGCCCCGCTGGTGGGGCGCAGCTTCATCCACGGTGTCCAGGACTGCTACTCGCTGGTCCGCGATTTCCACCGTCTGGAGCTGGGGATCGCCCTGCCGGACTTCCCCCGCGACGACGAATGGTGGTCGAAGGGCGGAAACCTGTACCTGGACGGTTTCCGCCAAGCCGGCTTCGTCACCATCGATCCGGCCCAGGCGCGCCCTGGCGATGTGTTCTTCGCCCAGGTCCGCTCGCCCGTTCCCAACCACGCCGGGGTGCTGCGGGAGGGTTCCCTGATCCTGCACCACCTCCAGGACCGCCTCAGCCGCCACGAGCCGATCGGCCCGTGGAGCCGCATGATCGTCCGCTGGGTGCGCCACGAGAAGGTCTTCCATGGCTAACGTCTTCCTCTACGGCGCCCTGCGGCGCGAGTTCGGCGCGTCGTTCGACCTGTACGTCGAGTCGCCGGTGGAGGCGCTGCGGGCGCTGGAGGCGAATTTCCCCGGCCGCTTTCTCAAGCACATCCGCGAGGGCCACTACCGCGTGATCCGCGGCGACCGGCGGACCGGACTCGATCTGGACCTTGAGATGCTGGAGATCGGGCTCGGCACCAAGGCGCTGCACATCGTGCCGGTCGTCGGCGGGGCCGGCCGCAAGGGCGGGGCCAAGGTGATCCTCGGGGTGGCGCTGATGGCGGTCGCCATCGGCGCGTCGGGCGCCATGACACCATTGCTCGCGGGAGACCTCACGGGCGTCGGTGCCGCGCTCGGCAAGGGCTTCATCTCCTGGAGCACGGTCGCCCAGTTCGGGCTGACCATGTCGCTCACCGGCGTCGCCCAGCTGATGTCGCCCCAGCCGAAGGCGCCGGCCAGCCTGGAGCCGGCGGACCGCCGGCCCTCCTTCCTGTTCGAAGGCGCGGTGAACACCCAGGAGCAGGGCGGCACGGTGCCGCTCATCTACGGACGGGTCAAGACGGGCTCGGTGGTCGTCAGCGCCGGTATCGAGACCGAGCAGGACGAGTCCGTCCAGGAGAAACCGCCCAGCGTCACCGCCGCATCCGCCGTCCCGCTGAACGGCGTCACCACCGACGGTCTGCAGATCACCTCCGCCACCCCCAACTCCGGCTTCCAGTTCGACGGGATCTCCGGCGGCACCCTCTACTGGCCGAATGGTGTGATTTCCGTCACCAACGGCGAGCAGGTGGTGAATGTCGAAACCGCCCGCGGCATGAAGTTCCGGCTGACCGATCCCAACGGCGGCCGTTTCTCCGTGCGCACCGTGGGGACCAACGGCCGGCTCGTCGGCAAGGCCGCCGAGGTTGTGATCCGCCACAATGGCCAGTCGCTTCCGCCGCCCGAGCCCGATGACGACGGCACCGTTCCGGAGACCGGCGGCGGTGAGGGAAACGACGGCTCGGCCCATGGCGACGGAAGCGGCGCCAGCGATAACGGCGGAGGAGGGGTCGGCGGCAGCGGAGGTGGCGGCAAGAAGGGCGGCGGCGGCGGCCGGGCGGCGCAAGAGGATCCGAACACGCTGCGATCGAAGGCCACGGCGCGGGTGATCGACGTCCTTGGCGAAGGACCGATCCAGGGGCTGGTGAACAAGGAACAGTCGATCTTCTTCGATTCCACGCCGATCAAAGGCCCCGACAACGCCGACAACTTCCACGGCGTATCGTGGGTCGAATGCAAAGGCCTTCCGGACCAGAAGCCGGTGACCGGCTTCCCCGCTGCCGAGTCCGAAGTGAAGGTCGACGCCAAAATCCTCTTCGAAAAGCCGCTGGTCCGCGCCATCGACGACGCGACGGCCACCGCGGTGCGCGTCACCATCTCGATCCCCAGCCTGAACCGGACCGACCCCAGCAACGGTGACATGCATGGAAGCAAGGTCGAGATAAAGATCGAAGTCCGCGGACGGTCGAAGACCGGTTGGGAGACAAAGATCAGCGACACCATCGAGGGGAAGACGACCAGCACCTACGAACGCGCCTACCGCGTCTCCCTGCCGCCCGATACGGACGGGTGGGAGATCCGGGTCAGCCGCATCACCGCCGACAGCACCCAGGTTGCCGAACAGAACGAGACACACTGGAAAAGCTACACGATCATCACCGACGGCCTGTTCAGCTATCCCGACACGGCGCTGATCGGCATCACCGTCGATGCGGAGCAGTTCGGAAACCAGATTCCGCAGCGCGCCTACGACGTGAAGGGCCTGATCATCCAGGTCCCGAGCAACTACAATCCGGAGACGCGAGTATACCAAGGCATCTGGGATGGCAGCTTCAAGCTCGCTTGGACCGACAACCCGGCTTGGATTCTTTACGACATCCTGACCAATCCCCGTTATGGACTGGGAGGGTCGATCGCGCCGGGGCAGACCGACAAATGGTCGCTCTACGAGATTGCCCAATACTGCGACGGGTTGGTGCCGAGCGGGCGTCGCAAGGACGATGGCACCGAGGAGCTGGAGCCCCGCTTCACCTTCAACGGCGTGATCGGCGCCCGCGAGGAGGCCTACACCGTGGTGCAGGCCATCGCCAGCACCTTCCGGGGCCTCGTCTACTGGTCGTCCGGCCAAATCTTCGCGCGCGCCGACATGCCGGCCGACGCCGTGAAGCTCGTCACCCCCGCCAATGTCATCGGCGGCGATTTCTCCTATTCCGGAACCGCCCTGAAGGCGCGCCACTCGGTCGCGCTGGTCCAATGGAACGACCCGGACGACGGCTACAAGCCGGCCGTCGAGGTGGTCGAGAACCCCGACCTGATCCAGAAATACGGCTGGCGCGAGACCGGCCAAATCCGCGCCTTCGGCTGCACCCGCCGCAGCCAGGCCCGCCGCCTCGGCCTCTGGATGCTCGACAGCGAACAGCACCAGACGGAAACGGTCACCTATTCCGCGTCCTACGATCACGCCGACATCAGCCCGGGCGACATCATCCACGTCGCCGACCCCTCCTACGCCATGGCCCGCAACGGCGGACGGCTCGTCGAGATCGATGCCGCCGGGCGGCTTCTGACGCTCGACGAGGCGGTCGACCTGTTGGTGAGCGAGACCTATCAGATTTCCGTCACCCTGCCGGACGGCCGCATCGAAAGCCGCAGGGTGACGACCGCCGGGACCGGCGGCAAGGTCAGCCAGCTCGACATCGAGACCGCCTTCTCCACGCCCCCGATTCCGGGTGCGATGTGGGCGCTGACCGGCAGCGACCTGGCACCACGGCCTTTCCGGGTCATGGCGATCAAGGAGACGCAGCCCAACATCTACGAAGTGACGGCGCTGTTCCACGACGTCACCAAATACGAGCGGGTTGAGCGCAACGTCACGCTGGCTCCGCCCCCCTACCAGCGGCCGCGCGAGGACATGCCGGCGCCGACGAACGTCACGGCGTCGGAAAACCGTTACATGCGGAACGGCCAGCCGCGGTCGCGCCTGACGGTGAGTTGGTCGGCGCCATCCCATCCCTACCTCAACGGCTATCTGCTCACCATCGGCATGCCGACCGGCACCCAGCGGTCGGTGACGCTGCAGACCGTCACGACCTACGACATCGACGACGCGGAGCTCGGCGACTACACGCTCACGCTGCGGTCCACGGCCTGGAACGGCATGCGCTCGCGGCCCGTCACCATCACCATCACGGCGCAGGGCTGGGAAACCATCCCGGACCTCTTCATCAGCCACCTGCAGGTCGACCAGCGCGGCACCGACACCAATTTCGTGACCCGCGACCCGGTCTTCACCTGGCGCCCCAACTTTCCCGACACCTCCTGGGAGCCGACGAACGAGCCGGGCGCCGGCGCCGGGCGCACCGAGCCGCGCTTCCGGGACTACGCCGTCCGCATATTCGACCCGGTCACGCAACGGCTGCTGCGCACCGAACATTCGCCACGGCCCGAATTCCGCTACACGCTGGAGGCGAACCGGCAGGACAGCGCCCAGCTCGGCCGTGCCCACGCGCGGCGCCGCATCATCATCGAGGTGACGATCCGCGACACCTTGTGGCGCGAGAGCCGGCCGACACGGCTCGAGGTCTACAACCCACCCCTGCCGCTGCCCGCGGGGCTGACGGTCTCGGGCGCGGTGGGCGCGATCCATGTCTTCTTCCGGCTGCCCACCGACCCCGACTTCGCCGGCACGCTGGTTTGGCAGTCGGAGACGAGCGATTTCCCGCTCGACAAGGACCACCAGGCCGCCAACGGTCCGCAGGACGGCTTCGTCATCCCGGCAAACCCGAACATCGGCTATTATATCCGCGTCGGCCACTACGACGCCTTCGGTCCGGACGAGATGGTCGTCGCCGCGCCCATCTACGTCGCCGCGGCCTTCCAGGCCGATTTCGAGCCGCCGGACCGTCCCGAAAAACCGGCGCTCACGAGCTGGGTGGGCGAGGACGGCCGGGTGCGCATCAAGGCGGAGTGGAACGTCTCCACCGCCCGCGACTTCGCCGAGTTCCAGGCCGGCATCCGCCAGACCGAGGACGACCCGCTGTCCTGGCAGTGGGTCTACACGCGCGAGCCATCCTACACCTGGGACGGCGTGGTGGCGGGCGTCAGCTACGACGTCTGGGTCCGCGCCAACGACAGCAGCGCCAACTACAGCCCCGAGAGCGAGATCGCCACCATCGTGGCCGCGCGCGACGACAAGCCGCCCGGCCCGATCACCGCCACCCGCCTGGACGCATCCTTCCGCGGCTTCTGGCTGAGCTGGACGAACCCGTCCGACCCCGACTACAACCACGCGGAGGTGTGGGAAAGCGTCGATCAGGACCGCGACAACGCGACCCGGAT
Organism: Azospirillum oleiclasticum; assembly: GCF_013423485.1. GTDB lineage: Bacteria > Pseudomonadota > Alphaproteobacteria > Azospirillales > Azospirillaceae > Azospirillum > Azospirillum oleiclasticum. Next base: position 50,760 of record NZ_JABFFR010000047.1, on the reverse strand, counting down.
CGGCACGGTGCCGGGCGCCGCCGGCCAGCGCTCGGTGCTCGACCGCTCCGGCCTGGAGCCGGGGGTGACCCGGACCTATTGGCTGCGGCCGGTGGACACCAGCAAGAACGCCGGCGACTGGACCGAGCGGGTGGCCGGCACCACCGCCAGCCTGCAGATCCCCGACTTCCCCGACGATTTCGGCCCGATCCCCTTCGGCACGGCGCTGCCCGCGGGCGCGCCCGAAGGGCCGGTGCAGCTGTTCTACAAGCTGCCGGAGATGCGGCTCCACCGCTGGAACGGAAGCGAGTGGGAACCCGCGATCCAGCTCGACGAGCTGCCGGGCGAAATCACCGAGACCCAGATCGGCCAGAACGCGATCAAGGCGCGCCACATCACGGCGAACGAGATCCGCTCGAACCACATCCTGGCCGGCGAGATCAGGGCGGGGCACCTCGCCGCCGACAGCGTGACGACCGGCGCCATCCAGGCCGGCGCCATCACCGCCGACCACCTGTCGGCCAACAGGGTCGTCACGCGCTCCGCACAGATCGAGAACGGCATCATCGACACGGCGCACATCCGCGAGCTCGACGCCTCGAAGATCAAAGCCGGGTCGATCCTGTCCGGCTCGGTGCAGGTCAGCACCTCCGCTGGCGTGACGACGATCGACGGGATCGCCAACTCCGGCGATCCGGCGGCGCGGATCAACCAGCTCTCGACCACCATCGAGCCCGGCAAGATCAAGATCGCCGGCGGCGTGACGCTGGGCGACTGGCGGGCCGGGCCCAACAGCACCGAAATCAACGGCGGCGTCATCCGTGCCAACACAATCAGCGCCAACAAGCTGATGATCGGCGCGCGCGGAGTGACCGTCCAGGGCTTGGAGTTCACGGCGAACAAGACCAACAACACCATCTCCTGGACCGCCGGCTCGATCCTCCACATGGGGGACGACGGCGGCCACGCGCGGGTGAACGTGCCGGCCGGCGGGACACCGGTCGGCTGGAGCTACGCCTACGTGTTCTGGGTCAAGGGCCAGGGAGTGCTGCAGGCCACGCAGGACACCCAGGAGGCCTACGGCAACGATCGCATCCATCTCGCCACCTATCACGGCGGCTCGATGGTCATCGCCAACTACGGCGGCACGATCATCGACGGCGAAAGGATCGTGACCGGCTCCATCACCGCGAACCAGATCGGCGCCAGAACGATCCTGGCCCGGCACATCGAGGCCGAGCAGATCACCGGCACCCACATCGCCGCCAACACGATCAGCGCCCAGCAGCTCATCGCCGGCTCGGTGGACCGCGACCGGCTGGCGCTGCGGGTGATCGGCGAGGCGCAGATCGACGATCTGGCCGTCACCAACGCCAAGATCGGCTTCGCGGCCATCGACCGGGCCAACATCCGCGACCTGACCGTCAACGGCCAAAAGATCGAGGATTTCGCGACGTCGAACATGTCGGCCGCGCAGGGCACGTATAGCGCGTCGGTAGCCCTATGGACGGTCGGCAAGCCGGTGCTGCTGAGCGCTGTGCGCGGTGCCTTTCTTCAAGTCATCACGGGCTTTGGAGGCAACGAAAACAACTCAATCACTTACGAGTGGAGGCCGACCAGCATCGGCTACATGTGGATCGAGACACCGGGTCCCGGCGTCCATAGTTGGTCAACCAATAACCCCCATGAGTATTGGGGTTACTCGCGCGACCATTTCTGTGCGATCAGCGCCGTGGAGCTGCGCAAATGAGGCCCGACTTCGTCACCCGCACGACCCTTACGACCGAGCGACCCACCTACCAAGAGAAGATGGGCGAGCTCGGACACGTCCCCTTTATCCACTACGACCCGGCCACCGGCCGCGTCGTGCAGACCGGGCATTGTTCGCCGGTGGAACTCGACCATCAAGCCGTGGCGGGCTGCGAACGCCTGGACGGCCTGACGGCCGATATCAACGCCGATTACGTCGACCTGTCCGGCGGCTTCGCCGTCGTGCGCCCGCGCCCCGCCCTGCCAGGCTTCGACAAGACGACGATCCTCGCCGACGGCCAGGACGTGGCGACCATCCTGCTTCCCGATCCCTGCACCGTCACCATCAACGGCACGGCGCACATCGTCGAGGGTGGCCGGCTGGAGCTGGTCGGTGCCTATCCCGGTGCCTACCGCGTCGTCATCGACCAGTTCCCCCATCTGCCGTTCGAGGAGACCGTGACGTGCGCATCGCCCTGACCCTGTCCCGCGAGCAGGTCGCCGCCCTGCGGCGCCAGCGGTACCTGAAGCTGTGGCCGCTGCACGCCCAGGCCGAGGCGATCCAGGACCACGCCAACGGGCGGCCGGAGAAGCTGACGGCGATGAACGCGGATTTCGACCGGATCAGGGCGGAGCTGCCCTGGCCCGACCCGGTGTGACCAACTCCAGACCGAAGAGCCTGTGATGTCCCAATATCGCGTAGGCAGCGTCACCGTCACCCAGGGCGCCACGACCGTCACCGGCAGCGGCACGGGTTGGAAGACCGACCGCCCGGTGCTGCCCGGCCACACCTTCTCCCTGCGCCAGTCCGGTGTGACCTACACCGTCGCCGCGGTGGACAGCGACACGCAGCTGACGCTGTCCGCACCCTACGCCGGCGCCACGGCCGTGGCCCAGGCCTACGTCATCAACCGGGACTTCACCCCCTATTACAACATCCCCTATCCGGGCTACGGCGACATCGACACCGCCGAGCTGTGGAAACAGGCGGTGCTGCGCATCGAACAGGCCATCGTGGAGCAGGACACCGGCCTGAACGTGATCGAGAGCCGCGTTGCCACGGCGCCGCCGGCGACACCCTCCGAACGGGTCAATTACATCGTCCCGGCCGGCGCCACCGGGATCTGGGCCGGCCAGACGAACCGGATCGCCGTGTGGGACAACGACGTCTGGAAGTTCATCGAACCGCGCGAGGGATGGCGGGTCTATGTCCGCGACGAGGCCTATGTCGATTACATCTTCGACGACGGTGCGTGGCGTCCGGGACCACAGATCGGCGAGGCGGTGATCGCCGCCGCCGCGTTCCGCGACGAGGCCCGGGCGTGGGCCACCAAGACCGACGGCCCCGTGGTCGATGATGAGTATTCGGCGCGCCACCACGCGGAACAGGCGGCCACCATCGTCGGCACCATCACCGACGAGGCCGAGCGGGCGGAGGCCGCAGCCGCCGCCGCCGCGAGCGCCCGCGACCAGGCCGCTGCCGCCAGCACCGCGGCACAAACGGCACGGACCGGGGCCGAGGCCGCCGCCGCCGACGCCACGGCGCAGGCCGGCCAAGCGGCTCAGGCCAAGGCCGCGACCGAGACCATCCGCGACCAGACGGTCGCCGAGCGCGCCGCGGCCCAGGCCGCGCGGGCCGGCATCGACGCCGACAAGACGCTCACCAACGCCGCCAAGGTCGCCGCCGAGAGCGCCGCGTCCACCGCGACCACGAAGGCCGGCGAGGCCACCACAGCCGCCGCCACGGCCACCACCAGGGCGGCGGACGCCTCGGCTGCGCGCGACAAGGCACAGCAATGGGCCGAGCGGATGGACGGGCCGGTAGAAGGGGCGGGTTACAGCGCCAGGAAGCACGCGACCGACGCCGCCGACGCCGCCACGACGGCCACCGGCGCCGCGACCACCGCCGGCCAGAAGGCCGACGCCGCTGCCGGCTCGGCGGCGTCGGCGGCGGAGGGGGCCGGTGTGGCGACGGACAAGGCGGCCGAAGCCAGCGCAGCCTCCTCCGCCGCCAGCGCCGCCGCGCTGAGCTCCGATACGGCGCGGGCGGGGGCCCAGCAGGCCGAGATCGCGGCGGAGACCGCGGCCGAGGGTGCGGCGGCGGCGCTGCAGGCCGCGACGAACAAGGCGACGGTCGCGACCGGCGCCGCCGATACCGCATCCAACGCCGCGACCGCTGCGAGCGCCGCCGCAAGCAACGCGACCGACGCCAGCGCCAACGCCTCCACCAGCGCCCAGTCCGCCGCCGCCGCCGCCCAGACCGCCGCCGACCACCGGGAAGCGGCACTGGACGCCAAGACCGGGGCCGAGATCGCGCGCGACGCCGCGTCGGCGACCGCCGCCAATGTGGGCGCGATCATCAACAAGGCCCAGCAATGGGCCGAGGCGCAGCCCAACACCGAGGTCGAGCCCGGGAAATTCTCCTCCCGCCACTGGGCCGGCGCCGCCGAGAGCTTCGCCGACCAGGCCGCCACCATCGTCGGCGGCAACACCTGGGGCGTCTTTTCCCAGGGCGCCAACTACGTCGCCGCCAGCAATCCGAGCGACCGGCTGGAACTGGCCGGAACCCGGCTCCTGTTCGGGTTCAACAACATCACCAAGACGCTGTCGATCATCAACCCGGTCAAGTTTCCGAAGGCCGGTGCCTCCGCCAGCATCGGAATCACCGCGCTCGACAACGAGTACGAGTTCGAGCTGACGGCGACGGGCGTGACTCCCGGCGGCTACAAGCAGGTGGTGGTGGACGCCTATGGCCGGGTGACCGCCGGCAGCAACCCGACGACCCTGGCCGGCTTCGGAATCACCGACGCCTGGACCAAGTCCGAGGTGGATGCCGCACTCGCCCAGAAGGCCGCCACCAGCACGACGGTCACCGGCACCGGCCTGCTGACCGGCGGCGGCTCGCTTGCCGCGAACCGCAGCATCACCATGGCCGACGTGGCGCCGAACACGGTCATCGGGCGCACGGCCGCGGGCTCCGGCGCGCCGTCGGCGCTGGCGGCGCCGATGGTCGGCGTGATCACCGCAGCGGACGCCGCGGCAGCGCGAACGGTGCTGGCAGCCGCCCCGCTGGCGTCGCCGGCCCTGACCGGCACCCCCTCGGCGCCGACCGCGGCGGCCGGCACGAACACCGCCCAGATCGCGACCACGGCCTTCGTCCGCGGCGAGGTGGCGGCGCTGGTGTCCAGCGCGCCCGCAACCCTGGACACGCTCAACGAACTGGCCGCGGCGTTGGGGAACGACCCCTCCTTCGCCACGACCATGACGACGGCACTCGGCCAGAAGTCCGGTCTTGCCGACAACAACAGCTTCACCGGAGCGAACAGCTTCTCCGGCGCCAATACGTTCTCCGGCGCCACCACCTTCCACCAGACGATCAACGCCAACGCGGGCCTCTCGCGAAGCACGCCGGCGGGGCCGGCGTCGTGGATGCAACAGGATGGAACCGGTCGCTCGCACTGGTATTGGGGGACGGCCGGCGGAACCTCGCCCACCTTCGCGACCCCCGGCGAGGATGCCTCGGCGCTCACCCTGCATGTCACGGGCGACGGCAACGGGGGAAGCCTCTTCCACCGCTCGGCATCGGGTGTCGGCAAGAACGCGGGAGACCCGATCGTCTGGACGACGACGCTCTCCGTAGACCTGAACCGCCTGACCTACAAGAACAACACCGTCTGGCACGCGGGCAATGACGGCTCAGGCTCGGGGTTGGATGCCGATCTGCTCGATGGCGTGCAGTTGTCCGCCCTGCCCCAGCTCGCCGCGCAGAACACCTACACCGGCACGGCCTCCTTCACCTGGGGCGAGTTCGGTACCCCCACGATCTGGCTCAAGGGAAATCACCAGCACATCCGGCTGGGCGACCACACGGTGCTTCAGGGTTGGCCCGGAAACGGGCTGAATGGCGGTCGCCTGACCTACAACATCGAGCACAAGGGCACCGTCGGCGACACGCGCATCGCGGACGCACCCGCGTCGATGTTCATGGTCAACGCGGATGGTTTCCATCTGCGCCGGGTGGGCACGGGGACAGCCGGAATCACCATCACCGGCTATGACCAGTCCATCGATCTCACCAGCGCCGGTTTCGCGTTCTCCGGTGCCATGATGTCGGTGAAGGCCACGACCCCGACCGCCGCGGCCCTGCATCTGGAGCAGTCGAACGCCGCGGACGGTTACCGCCTCACGCCGAACGCCAACGGGGGGTTCCTCCAGATCCTCCGCTACGCCGCCGGTGCCGAGACGGAAGCGCTGCGCATCGATCCCAACAGGAACCTCGTGGTCACCGCCAACGCCCTTGTCGGCACGACGCGCTTCGGCAACATCGAGGTCGGCGCGAGCGGCGGCGCCCACCTCCGCTTCCGCCAGAACGGCGCCGACGACGTGGTCGACGTCGTCACCCACAAGAGCGGCGTGCGGCACTCGGTGTCGGCGACCTTCGACCAGAATGGCCATTTGGTCCTGCCCCTGAGTGATGCGTCCATAAAGTTCAGCGATGGCACGAGCGTCACCGCCGGTGCCGGGGCGCTGAAGGTCAACGGCAACCCGGTCTGGCACAGCGGGAATTTCAACCCGGCCGATCCTCTTGTAATCAACGGCGGAAGCAGCCTTACGTTGAATGGCCCTTCCAATTGCGCTGTTGAGATTGGACGAACAGACGGCAATGCAAGCACGCCCCACATCGATTTTCATTCCGGAACGACCCCTACTGATTTCGACGCCCGTATACTGGCATCCGGTGGCAATGGAATAATGAGCGGCGGAACTCTTGAATATTTTGCGGGTCAACATGTTTTTACAGGCTCTGTCATTGTAACCTCTATAAATATCGACGGGCCCGCTTATCAAACCACCACTTCACGTATTGAGACAGGCGCTGCAACTACTCTAACTAATCGATCTATTCAACGTTACACCGTTAATACAAGTACGACTTTGACACTCCCTTCAGTTGTTCTTGCAGAGAATCAGGTTTTGACGCTTGTTATCGATCTGAAAATGGACGCCGAGGGAAATCGAATCGTCGCGTGGGCAACGTCCTCTGGAGAGAGCATTGAATGGGACGGCGGAACCGCGCCGTCTCTCAACTCGACCCCAAACATGATTACAAAGTTCGTGTTTATAAGGCAGCAAGGAGAAAATGTTTGGTCTGGAGGACTATACTGGAGGAGCGGCATACCACAATTTGGCTCTACTTCGCAAACAGGATGGACAATCAACTCGACAACAAACGCCACTCAAAGTTTTACAGTGATGCACGCGTGCATTGCAAAAATTAAGATGTGGGGTGGTGGTGGTGCTGCTCGTTTCGGTGTCGCTGGCGGTGCTGGAGGCTACACTTACGCCGAAACTACCCTCGCTCCTGGCGACGTGCTGACCTACGCAGCTGGGGGATGTGCACTGGGAACGGATGCCGGATTGTCAGGCTCGGGACTCGGCGACGGCGGCAGGGGAAGCGGAGGACGCGGGTGCGGCGGGGGCGGGGCACGTTCGGAAATTTTCCTGAATGGTACCTTGATCGCTGCTGCTGGAGGTGGTGGCGGTGCCGGCAATGATCGGGGTGGTGCCGGCGGAGGCTCCAATGCGCAGGCAAATGGATCGGGGACGGCGAGCGGTGGCGGACCGGCAGGCGGTGGTACAGCGTGGTCGGGTGACGGTGATCACATTAATGCAAGTGACGGTAATGGTGGCGGCGGCCCGAACATCACTCCCGGTGGGGGCGGCGGCGGTGGAGGCTATTGGGGCGGGGCATCTGGCGGCAACACTCAGGGGCAACCACCATATGGAGGAGCAGGCGGATCTGGCTACGTCCACCCGACACTGACGGCCTCCAACCGCATCACATTGGTGGGAGATAGTGCTGTTCCTGGAAATGCCACAGACCCTGATCGCGATGGAGCCGGTAGTGGCGGGAATGGCCCAAATAACGCGCTTGGCACAAATGGTCGGGTTCTTATCCGATTCTGGACATGAAGGGGATTTGGCATGTTTATCAATATAGTGACTGGCGACTACCCATTGAATATGGCTGACCTGCGCCAGCGGTTCCCTAATACCTCCTGGTCCGACGACCCTAGCGCTATCGATGACAAAACCCTCGCAACATACGGACTTGCCCGGGTGATCGTGGACCCAGCACCAATTGAGGTCATGACGCAGGTTACGCCGAATCCTCCTGCGCTGATCGATGGTGTGTGGCGCGTTACCTGGACGATATCGCCGTGGCCACTGGAAGCGGTGAAAGCAGCAAAATTGGCCGAGCTAGCGAGGGTGCGATGGCAGCGTGAGTGTGCAGGAATTGAAGTTGACGGCCTACTTGTTGCGACTGATGATCGAGCCAAGCTATTGCTGAATTGTATGTACCGCACGGCAGAAAAGAAACCTGCTATGATACATCGATGGAAGCAACCGAACTGCGAGGTAGAACTTACAAGTACGCAGGTGATTGCCTTGGCTGACGCGCTCAGCGCACACGTACAAGCATGCTTCGACCGCGAACTCGATTTGCGAGCGCAGATCGAGGCAGCCGGAACCATGGCCGATATTCTCGGGATCGACGTAACCGCGGGGTGGCCCCTTTAAGACACTTTGCGCGCCGCTATGGCAATAGGCTACAATGGCGCAACTTCCACCCAAGGATGCATCTGATGCAGGTCCAGGATCCATTGCGACAACAAGTGGACGCAAAGTTGCGTCAGTTGATCGATAGCGATTCTCCCCATTTCAACCGTTCCTATGACGTCCTGTTGCTCGGCGCAGCCTATCGGCTTGCGATTTTGAAGGAATTTTTTGTCAATCATTATCAGTTCAAGGTGCAGCTCGGCCCGTTCCAGGGGATGCAGCTATTGAAAGATGTTTCTGATGGCTGTTTCTTGCCAAAGCTGTTCGGTTCCTATGAATCCACGCTGCATCCGTACATCGAGCGGGCTTGTGGAAAAGAATATGAAGCCGTCGTCAACATCGGAAGCGCGGAAGGATACTACTCGATCGGATTCGCTCGACGCCTACCGACCGCATCGATCCACGCCTATGACATCGATCCGAGGGCGCAGCATTTTTGCAAGGAGATGGCGCATCTGAATTCTGTCCAGGACCGTGTCACAATCAAAGACCGCTTCGATGGACGCATGTTTGAAGATTTTGCAGGCCAGCGTTCGTTGATATTCTGCGATATTGAAGGTGCAGAAATCGATTTGTTGAATCCAGAACAGTTCCCGGCACTGGAGCGCATGGACCTCATCGTCGAAATCCACAGCGGACAATGCAAGGATGCCACTGATATAATTCGTTCGCGATTTTCACGGACGCACGATGTCGTGATTGTCGACAATCAACACCGGCAGCTTTCGGTGCCACCAGGATTGACTCATTTGAGCGAGTTGGATCAGTTCATGATCTTGTGGGAAGCACGACGAGAACATACCCCCTGGGCCATCATGACTGCACGTTAGGGCATCGCCGGAATCGGTGTCGATACGTTGGGCTCGCCGATGTCTGGCCCACTCGTGCGGCCGAAAACGGCGAAGGGTTGACCGATTCGACCGCAACGCCCTATGGCACGCCCGGCGGGTACACCGCGGTGATGCCCGACAGGATCGTCTGCGCCGCCAGGGCCGCCAGCACGATGCCCAGCACCCGGCTGACCGTGTGGATGACGGTGCGGCCGAGCAGGCGGCGCACCGTGTCGGCCACCAGGAACAGCAGGGCGCTGCCGCCGATCACCACGGCCGCGGCACCCAGCACGACGCCCTGCCCGGCCAGGGTGGCGCCGTAGCGGTCCATCAGCAGCAGGGTGGAGGTGATGGCGCCCGGCCCGGCGATCAGCGGGACGGCCAGGGGGAAGACGGCGAGGTCGTGCGCCTCGTCGTCGGTGCGCGCCTCGTCGGCCGCCCGCTCCTTTCGCTCGGCCCGCTTGGCGAACAGCATCTCGAAGGCGATCCAGAACAGCAGCGCCCCGCCGGCGATGCGGAAGGCCGGCATGGTGATGGACAGCGCCTTCAGCACGACCTCGCCGAAATAGGCGAAGAACAGGATGACCGCGAAGCCCGTGGCCGCCCCGCGCAGGCCGATCACCCGCTTGCGGCGCGCGTCGAAACCCTGGGTGAGGCCGATGAAGAGCGGCACGAGCCCGACCGGATCGACCACCACGAAGAACACCACCAGCGCGCTGACGAAAGCATCCACGGCGCTCTCCCACGGCCAACCCCACGCTTGATAGCGGATGGAGCGGGCCTTGGGCCAGCCGGATCGTCGGTCGCGGCCATCATTCCTTGGGCTTGCGGATCTCGATCTCGTCGAGGACGGCCTCCGGGGCGACGTTGCGGGTCAGCTCGCCCAATTCCCCGTCCACCTCGGTGCGGACGTCGAGACGGTCGGCGATGGCGGCGACCAGGGCGGTGAGCTTGGTCACCTCGTGCTCGGCCAGCAGGCTGATCTGGAGATCGAGGTCGGCCCGCTCGTCGGCCGCCGCGGCCATGCGGTTCTGGCTGATCAGCACGAAGGTGGACAGGAAGATCGCCTCCACCGACGCGATCATCGCCAGCACCACGAAGGACGGGTCCCAGCGCGGCACCAGCGGAATCCAGCCGAGATTGGCCAGGATCCAGAAGCCGAAGCCGCCGAGATGCAGCCACACGAACCGCATGCTGCCGGTGAAGCGGGTGATGCGATCGGCCACCCGCTCCTGGAAACCCGCCTTGCGCTCCTCACGCAGGCGCCGGGCGTGCAGCGCCTCGATGTTGCGTTCCAGCACCGAACTCATGCCCGGCGGCTTGGGGGAGGGAATGGTCGGTTGACGCCGCACCCCGCCCTCTGGTGTCGCCCCGTCCATGCCGTTCCTCGCGCTGGTTGCCACCGGACCAGGGAGAACCGAGCGCCCTGACGGGGAGTTCCCCTCGCCCACCGACGAATCCCCTGCGCTGCTTCGTATAGGGATCCGGTGGGTCATCGCGGACGGATCGGCGGCCATGGTCAGAGGTTGGAAAGCGGCACTGGGCGGGCTTGCGGTCGCCCTCCTCCTGGCGGGGGCGGGCATCGGCGGCCAGCGCCTTCTGACAGCGGCGGCACCGCCCCCGGCAGCGCCGGTGAGGGTGTCCAGCGTGCCGGTGCTGGCCGGCACCGTCGGCCGCGAGAACATGCCCGTCTGGCTGGAGGGGATCGGCACCGTCCAGCCCTTCAACAGCGTCACCGTGCGCGTGCGGGTGGATGGCGAACTCCAGCTCCTGGCCTTCCGCGAGGGGCAGACGGTGAAGGCCGGCGACCTGCTGGCCCGCATCGACCCCCGCCCCTTCGAGGCGCAGCTGGCCCAGGCCGAGGCCAAGAAGGCGCAGGACGAAGCCTTGCTCGCCAACGCAAGGCGCGACCTGGAGCGCAACCTGAACCTCAAGGAATACGCCTCGCGCCAGCAGGTGGACACCCAGCGCGCCCAGGTCGCCCAGTACGAGGCGCAGATCCGCGCCGACCAGGCCGGCATCGACAGCATCCGGGTGCAGCTCGGCTACACCACCATCACCGCCCCCATCGACGGACGGATCGGCATCCGCTCGGTGGACCAGGGCAACATCGTCCGCGCCGGCGATACCGGCGGCATCGCCAGCATCACCCAGGTCCAGCCGATCGCCGTGGTCTTCACGCTGCCGGAGAAGACTCTGCCGGCGATCCTCGCCGCCCAGGCGGCCGGGGCCGTGCGGGTGGTGGCGCTGGACCGCGAGGGGCGTGCCGCGCTCGGCGAGGGGACGCTGAGCGTCATCGACAACCAGATCGATTCCAGCACCGGCACCATCCGGATGAAGGCGGAATTCGCCAACGACCCGCAGCGGCTGTGGCCCGGCCAGTTCGTGGCGGTGCGGCTGCTGGCCGAGACGAAGCGCAACGCCACCATCGTGCCCTCCACGGTGGTGCAGCGCGGCCCGCAGGGCACCTACGCCTACGTCATCACCGCGGAGCAGACGGTCGAGCAGCGCGCCATCAAGGTGGGTCGCATCGAGGAGGGCAAGGCGCTGATCGAGGAGGGGCTGGCCCCCGGCGAGCGGGTGGTGGTGGACGGCCAGTACCGGCTCCAGCCCGGATCACGGGTCACCATCGTCGAGCGGCCGCCCGCGTCGACCACTGCGCCCGGTGCGGCACCGGCCACCGCTCCCGGCGCTTCCGCACCCGGCGTGGCGGCGAAGCCATGAACATCTCCGCCCCCTTCATCCGGCGGCCGATCGCCACCGGGCTCCTGACGGTGGCGCTGCTGCTGCTGGGGCTGCTGGGATACCGGGCCTTGCCGGTGTCGTCGCTGCCGACGGTGGATTTCCCCACCATCCAGGTGACGAGCCAGCTCCCCGGCGCCTCGCCGGAGGTGATGGCGTCCACGGTGACGGCGCCGCTGGAACGCCAGCTCGGGCAGATCGCCGGGATCGGCTCGATGATCTCCACCAGCTCCTTCGCCACCTCGGTCGTCACCATCCAGTTCACCCTGTCGCGCGACATCGACGCGGCGGCCCAGGACGTCCAGGCGGCCATCGTCGCCGCGTCGGGCACGCTGGCCCGCGGCCTGCCCAACCCGCCCACCTACAGCAAGGTCAACCCGGCCGACACGCCCGTCATGGTGCTGGCGCTCAGCTCCGACAGCCTGCCGCTGGAGCGGGTCAGCGACGCCGCCGACACGCTGGTGGCGCAGAAGCTGGCGCAGGTGGAGGGCGTCGGCTATGTCGGGCTGGAGGGCGGGCAGCGGCCGGCGGTGCGCGTGCAGGTCGATCCCGCCGTGGCCGCCGGGCTGGGGCTGACCATGGAGGACATCCGCAGCGCCATCACCCAGGCCAACGTCAACGCGCCCAAGGGCAGCTTCGACGGCACGCGGCAGTCCATGTCGATCGCCGCCAACGACCAGATCGCGTCCGCCGCCGCCTACCGGCCGGTGATCGTCAGCTACCGCAACGGCGGCCCGGTGCGGCTGTCGGATGTCGGCACCGTGGTGGATTCGGTGGAGAACACCCAGCTCGCGGCCTGGCACGACGGTCGGCCGGCGGTGCTGCTGAACGTCCAGCGCCAGCCCGGCGCCAACATCATCGAGACGGTCGACCGCATCCGCGCCCTGCTGCCGCAGCTTCAGGCCGCCCTGCCGCCGCAGATCACCGTCTCCGTCCTGACCGACCGGACGGAGACCATCCGCGCCTCGGTCGCCGACGTGCAGGCGACGCTGGTGCTGACCGCCGGGCTGGTGGTGCTGGTGATCTTCCTGTTCCTGCGCTCGGTGCGCGCCACGATCATCCCCGGCGTGGCGCTGCCGCTGTCGCTGATCGGCAGCTTCGGGGTGATGGCGCTGGCCGGTTTCAGCCTGGACAACCTGTCGCTGATGGCGCTGACCATCGCGTCCGGCTTCGTCGTCGACGACGCCATCGTGATGGTGGAGAACATCCACCGCCATCTGGAGATGGGCAAGCCGCCGCCGGTGGCCGCGGTGGACGGCGCGCGGGAGATCGGCTTCACCGTGGTGTCGCTGACCGTGTCGCTGATCGCGGTGTTCATCCCGCTGCTGTTCATGAGCGGGGTGGTCGGCCGGCTGTTCAGCGAATTCGCCATCACCCTGTCTGTGGCGGTGGTGATGTCGGCGGTGATCTCGCTGACCCTGACGCCGATGATGTGCGCCCGGCTGCTGCGCCGCGAGCCGCCGCCGGAGGAGCGGCGGCGGGGCTGGAGCGAGCGCGGCTTCGACGCGGTGCAGCGCGGCTATGGCGCCACCCTGCGGGTCGTGCTGCGGCACCAGCCCCTGACCCTGCTGGTCGCGGTGCTGACGCTCGCCGGCACGCTGGCGCTCTACGCGGTGGTGCCCAAGGGCTTCCTGCCGCAGCAGGACACCGGCGTGATCGTCGCGGTGGTCGACGCCGCCCCCGGCATCTCCTTCCAGGCGATGGCGGAGCGGCAGCGCGCCGTCGCCGACATCCTGCGGCGCGACCCGGACGTGGCGGCGGTCGGCAGCTTCGTCGGCGCCGGGCTGGTGAACGCCACCGTCAACACCGGCCGCATCACCGTCGCCCTGAAGCCGCACGGGCAGCGCGGAACGGCGGCGGCGGTCATCGCCCGGCTGCGGGCGGCGGTCGTGGACGTGCAGGGGGTGTCCGTCCACATGCAGGCGGTGCAGGATGTGCAGATCGACGCCCGCGTCGGCCGCACCCAGTACCAGTATGTGCTCCAGGACGCCGACCCGGCCGAGCTCGCCGCCTGGACGCAGCGGCTGATCACCGCGCTGCGCGCCCGGCCCGAGCTGGCGGACGTGGCGAGCGACCAGCAGCCGGACGGGCTGCAGCTCTATCTGCGCATCGACCGCGACGCGGCCTCGCGGCTGCATGTGCTGCCGCAGGCGATCGACGACACGCTCTACGACGCCTTCGGCCAGCGCCAGGTCTCCACCATCTACACCCAGACCAACCAGTACCGCGTGATCCTGGAGGCCGAACCGGCCTTCCAGCGCGACCCGTCCGCCCTGTCGCGCCTCCATGTCCGGGCGACCGGCGGCGGGGTGGTGCCGCTCGACACGCTGGTGCGGATGGAGCGCGGGGTGGCGCCGCTGGTCATCACCCGGCAGGGGCAGTTCCCGGCCGCGACCCTGTCCTTCAATCTGGGCGATGGGTACGCGCTGGGCGACGCGACGCGGGCCATCCAGGAGACGGCGGCGGCCATCGGTCTGCCGGACACGGTGACCGCCAGCTTCACCGGCAGTGCCGCGGAGTTCCGCTCCTCGCTGGCCAGCCAGCCCTGGCTGATCCTGGCCGCGGTGGTCGCCGTCTACATCGTGCTGGGCATCCTCTACGAGAGCACCATCCACCCGCTGACCATCCTATCGACCCTGCCGTCGGCCGGCATCGGCGCGCTGGTCGCATTGATGGTCACGGGGGAGGAGCTGACGCTGATCGCCATGATCGGCATCGTCCTGCTGATCGGCATCGTGAAGAAGAACGCGATCATGATGATCGACTTCGCGCTGGAGGCCGAGCGGACGGAGGGGCTGTCGCCCGAGCGCTCGATCGAGCGCGCCTGCCTGCTGCGCTTCCGGCCGATCATGATGACCACCATGGCGGCCCTGCTGGGCGCCCTGCCGCTGGCCCTGGAGCAGGGCGCCGGGGCCGAACTGCGCCGGCCGCTGGGCATCGCCATCGTCGGCGGGCTGCTGCTGTCGCAGGTGCTGACGCTCTACACCACGCCGGTCGTCTATCTCTACATGGACCGGCTCGGCGCCTGGCTGCGCGGAGCGCGGCGACATCCGGCCAGGGTCACCCTGCCCGCATCCACGCTTCCCGATGCGGCCCGGCGGCCGGCGGCGGAGTAGCGGCGATGACCATCTCCGCCCCCTTCATCCACCGGCCGGTCGGCACCTCGCTGCTGATGCTGGGGGTGCTGCTGCTGGGGATCGTCGCCTACCGCTTCCTGCCGGTGGCGCCGCTGCCGCAGGTGGAGTTTCCCACGGTGGTGGTCACCGCCTCCCTGCCCGGCGCCAGCCCGGAGACGATGGCGACCTCCGTCGCCACGCCGCTGGAGCGCCGGCTCGGCCGCATCGCCGGGGTGTCGGAGATGACCTCGACCAGCGCGCTGGGCAACACCTCCATCGTCATCCAGTTCAACTTGGAGCGCGACATCGTCGCCGCCTCGCGCGACGTGCAGGCGGCCATCAACGCCGCCGGCGCCGACCTGCCGAAGGAGCTGCCGAATCCGCCGCGCCTGCGCCGCATCAACCCGGCGGACTCGCCGGTGATGGTGCTGGCGGTCACCTCCGACACGCTGGCGGCCGGCGACCTGTTCAACCTCGCCGACACGGTGATCGGCCAGCGCCTCAGCCAGATCGAGGGGGTCAGCCAGGTCTCCATCAACGGGGCGGAGAAGACCGCCGTGCGCGTGCGCGTCAACAGCGCCGCCGCGGCCGCCATGGGCATCAGCCTGGAGGATGTGCGCACCGCCCTGTCGCAGGCCAACGCCAACGCGCCCAAGGGCCGCATCGAGGGCGACCGCGAGAGCTTCTCCATCGCCGCCGACGACCAGCTTTTCGGCGCGGAGCGCTACCGCCCGCTGGTGGTGGTGGAGCGCAACGGGGCGTTCGTCCGGCTCGACGCCATCGCGTCGGTCATCGACGGCACCGAGAACAGCCGGCTCGCCGCCTGGTACAACGGCAAGCGCGCGGTGCTGCTCACCGTCCAGAAGCAGACCGGCGCCAACGTGGTGGAGACGGTGGACCGCATCCGCGCCGAAATGCCGGTGCTGGAACGCTGGCTGCCGCCGGGCGTGCGGGTGGACATCCGCACCGACCGCACGCCGACCATCCGCGCCTCCATCGCCGACGTGCAGCGCACGCTGGCCGTCACCACCGGGCTGGTGGTGCTGGTGATGGCGCTGTTCCTGCGGCGGCTCACCGCCACCGCGATCCCGGCGGTGGCGGTGCCGCTGTCGCTGGCCGGCACGGTGGCGGCCATGTGGCTGCTCGGCTACAGCCTCGACAACCTCTCCCTGATGGCGCTGACGATCTCGGTCGGCTTCGTGGTCGACGACGCCATCGTGGTGGTGGAGAACGTCGTCCGCCACCTCGAACGCGGCGTTCCCCCCATCGAGGCGGCGCTGCGCGGCAGCCGGCAGGTCGCCTTCACCGTGCTGTCGATCAGCCTGTCGCTGGTGGCGGTCTTCATCCCCATCCTGTTCATGGGCGGCATCGTCGGCCGGCTGTTCCGGGAATTCGCGGTCACGCTGTCCGTCGCCATCCTCGTGTCGACATTGGTGTCGCTGACGCTGACGCCGATGATGTGCGGCCATCTGGTGACGGCACCGGCTGAGGCACGCCCGCCGGGCCGCCTGTCGCGCTGGCTGGAACGCGGGTTCGACGCGCTGCACCGGCTGCACGCGCGCGCGCTGGACGGGGTTCTGGCGCGCCCGCGGCTGATGCTGCTGGTCACGCTCGCCACCATCGCCGGCAGCGTGTGGCTCTACGTGCAGGTGCCCAAGGGCTTCTTCCCGCAGCAGGACACGGGCCTGATCCTGGGCATCACCGACGCCCCGCCGGACATCTCCTT
Organism: Azospirillum oleiclasticum; assembly: GCF_013423485.1. Lineage (GTDB taxonomy): Bacteria > Pseudomonadota > Alphaproteobacteria > Azospirillales > Azospirillaceae > Azospirillum > Azospirillum oleiclasticum. Next base: position 33,997 of record NZ_JABFFR010000047.1, on the reverse strand, counting down.
CCAGGCCATGGCGAACCGGCAGCGTGCCATGCAGGATGCGGTGGCCGGCGACCCGGCCATCGAGGGGGTGGGCTCCTTCATCGGCGGCGGGCCGGGCAGCAGCTCGCTCAACTCCGGCCGGCTGTTCATCAACCTGAAGCCGCGCGACCAGCGCGACGACCTCGACACGGTGCTGAACCGGCTGCGCGGCCGGGCGGCGCGGGTGGTCGGCATCCGGCTGTTCCTGCAACCGGTGCAGGACATCCGCGTCGGCGGGCGCACCGGCAAGGGCCAGTTCCAATACGCCCTGCAGACGGAGGATCTGGCCCTGCTGAACCAGTGGGCGCCGCGCATGGTGGACGCGCTGCGCGCCCTGCCCGAGCTGACCGACGTCGGCAACGACCAGCAGAACGGCGGGCTCCAGACCCGGCTGGTCATCGACCGCGACGCCGCCTCCCGCCTCGGGGTGGCGCTCCAGACCATCGACGCGGTGCTCTACGACAGCTTCGGCCAGCGTCAGGTCTCCACCATGCACACCATGCAGAACCAGCACCGGGTGGTGCTGGAGGTGGACCCCGCCGACCAGCTCGGGCCGGAGGCGCTGGCGAAGCTGTACGTGCCGGGCCGCGGCGGCGCCATGGTGCCGCTGAACGCCGTCGCCTCGGTGTCGCTGGTGTCGGCCCCGGCGGCGATCATGCACCAGGGGATCTTCCCGGTGGCGACCCTGTCCTTCAACCTGGCCCCCGGCGTGTCGCTGGGGGAGGCGACGGCGGCGGTGCGGCGGGCGGAGGAGCGGGCCGGGCTGCCGCCGGCCATCCGCGCCGGCTTCCAGGGCAACGCCAAGGCGTTCCGCGACTCCCTGGCGTCGCAGCCGCTGCTGATCGCGGCGGCGCTGATCACCGTCTATGTGGTGCTGGGCGTGCTGTACGAGAGCATGCTGCACCCGCTGACCATCCTGTCCACCCTGCCCTCGGCGGGTCTGGGGGCGCTGCTGGCGCTCCAGGTCACCGGCGGCGACCTGTCCATCGTCGCGATGATCGGCATCATCCTGCTGATCGGCATTGTGAAGAAGAACGCGATCATGATGATCGATTTCGCGCTGGAGGCCGAGCGCACGCACGGCCTCTCCCCCCGCGCCGCGATCCGCGAGGCGGGGCTGGTCCGCTTCCGCCCGATCCTGATGACGACCATGGCGGCGCTGCTGGGCGCCCTGCCGCTCGCGCTCGACACCGGCATCGGCGGCGAGCTGCGCCGGCCGCTCGGCGTCGCCATCGTCGGCGGGCTGCTGGTGTCGCAGATGCTGACGCTCTATACCACCCCGGTGGTCTATCTGGCGCTGGAGCGGCTGGCCCGGCGGCGCGCCGCCGCACCGCGGCCGGCGCTGGCGGAGTGACCGCGATGGCTGGAACCGCCTGCGATCCGGTGTGGATGGTGATGGACGGGACGGACGCGCAGGACGCCGGCCGGGACGCGGCGGCACCCGACAGCGACGAGGCGCTGATGGCCCGCGTCGCCGACGGCGACGCCGCGGCCTTCGACCGGCTCGCCGCCCGCCACATGCGGCGCGCCGTGGCGCTGGCCCAGCGGGTGACCGGCAACCCGTCCGACGCCGACGAGGTGGTGCAGGAGGCGTTCCTGCGGGTCTGGCAGCACGCCGGGCGCTGGGAGCCCGGGCGCGCCAGCTTCACTGCCTGGCTCCAGCGCATCGTCGTCAACCTCGCCATCGACCGGCGGCGGCGGCCGGGCTGGCAGCCGATCGACGAGGCGCTGCCCGACGAGGCCCCCGACGCGACGGTCCTGATCGGCGAGCGCGAGGATGCCGCGCGCGTGACGCGCGAGCTTGGCCGGCTGAACGAGCGCCAGCGCCTCGCCGTGGTGCTGTTCTATCAGGAGGGGCTGAGCCTGCGGGCTGCGGCCGAGGCGCTGGGCATCGGGCCGACGGCCTTCGGCTCGCTGCTGGCCCGCGCCCGTCAGGCGCTGCGCGCCGCGTTGCTGGAGGAGAAGGACCCATGACCGACGACGATGTCCGGCGGCTGCTCGCCGCCCATGGCGCCGACCTCGACCGCTGGCCCGACGGGCTCGGCGACGCCGCCCGCGACCGCATCGCCGCCTCCCCCGCCCTGCGCGCCGCGTGGACCCGGGAAGAGGCGTTCGACCGGCAGCTCGCGGGGCCGCCGGTGACGGTGGACCAGGCGCGGGTCGACCGGCTGGTCGCCGCCGTCGGGCGCGCCGTGCGCGCCACCCCGCGGGAGACGTTTCGCGGCCTCCTGCTCGGCCGCATGCGGCTGCGCACGGCCGGCGCGCTGGCCGCGGCCCTGCTGACGCTCGGCTGGCTTGCCGGCAGCCGGCCGGAGACGCCCTCCCCCGGCGGCGGACTGATCGCCTTCGACCCGCCCACCCTGTTCGATGGAACCGCCCGATGACCGCTCTGCTGCAACGCCCGGTCCAATGGCTGCGCCTGCTGGCGCTCGCTTCGCTGGCGCTGAACCTGTTCCTGGGGGCCATGCTGATCGCCGACCGGCACCACGGGCCGACCCTGCCGGAGGGACCGTTGGTGGAGCGGGTCCTGGCGCGTGCGAACCGCGTCCTGCCGGAGGAGGACGCACAGCGCATGCGCGATGCCTTCGCCGTCAGGGACGCGCGCTTCGCCGCCCTGCAGACGGGGCTGGAGACGGCCAGCCGGCGGGTCCGCGCGCTGGTCGGCGCGGAGCGGATCGATGTCGGCGCGTTGCGCCAGGCGGTGGACGAGGCCAGGGCGAGCCGGCGCCTGATCGGCGATCTGATCGAGGACACGGTGCTGGCGACGATCCCCGACCTCTCCGTCGATGGCCGGCGCCGGCTCGCCGCGGCCGGCGGCGGCTGAGCGGGTTCGCTCAGGGCCTGCGGGGCCGGCGGCGCCGCTCGTTGGCGTTGTGCAGGCGCTCCATCACCTCGCCGAGGTCGGCGGCCTCCTGCACCTCCCCCAGATGCAGCAGGACGCGGATGTAGGTGTCGAGCGCGCTCAGCACCGCTTCCTCGTCGGTGACGCCATGACCGGGCCGGCCGCCGTTGTCGAGCACCAGCGCCTCGCACAGGGCGAGCGCCTCGGCGACCTCGTTCACGGCCTCGTCGAAGGCGTTGTCGTCGGCGTCCGCCGCGTCCAGCACCGGTTCCAGCAGGTCGGGAAAGGACAGGCCGCCGGATGCGTCGTCGGTTTCGGGGCGCTGCGGCGGTTGACCGCCGCGCCTTGCGTTCCGCGCCGAATCGCGGCGCTCGGGATCGATGATCATGCTGTCGAAATCGTCTCGCGACCGGCGTTCCACGCCGCCGGGAAAGCGTGCATCGCGCATCGATGCGGACTGTTGCGGGCCGGGGTGGGGCCGGATGCTGCGGCCCGTTGCCGGGCAAAGGGGTCGGTCTGCGGAAAGGCTCGATTCGCAATGTGGCCCACCGCGCCACCGGTTCAAGGGCGAAGCGCCCTACCCGCCCTGCTGCATCAGCACCGCGTCCGACACCCGGCCGCGGTAGTGGATGTTGCCGTCGGCGTCCAGGAAGGCCCAGTCGCCGGTCAGGTAGTAGCGGCGGCCGTGGCGGAAGCGGCGGGCGGTGCGGTCGGGGTCGTTGATGTAGGATTCGAACCAGAAGAGCGGCGAGCGATCGGTGTCGATGGCGATCTCCCCCGCCCCGCCGACCGGCGCCTCCTTGCCGTCGGGGTCGAGGATGACGACGCGGAAGCCCGGCATCGGACGGCCGAGCGAGCCCTCGCCCGGCCGGGTCGCGGCGTCCAGGTCGTAGCGGTTGACGATGACGATCCCCGTCTCGCGCTGGCCGTACTGGTCGAACAGCGGCACCTTCAGCGTGCCGGTGGCCCAGGCGATCAGCTCCTCCGGCAGCGGCTCGCCCACCACCGACATGATGCGCAGCGCCAGCTGGTCCGGCACACGCTCCGGCCCCGCCCCGTGCCAGGCCCGCACCTGCGACGGCGCGGCGGTCAGGTTGGTGACGCCGAACTTGGTCATCATGCGGTAGCCCTGCCGCACGTCGTAGGGGCCGTCGCAGAAGATGGTGGTGCGGCCCAGCAGCAGCGGCCCGATCAGCCCGTAATAGGTGCCGTAGGCCCAGCCGGGGTCGGCCATGTTCCAGTAGATGTCGTCGTCGCGCAGGTCCAGCCCGATGCGCATGTACTGCTCGATGCCGGCCAACGCCTTGACCGGCAGGCCGACGCCGAGCGGGCTGGATTCCGCCTCCGACGTGTAGATCAGGGCGAAGGCGTCACCGTCACGGTAGGGCGTCACCTCCGCCACCGGTGACGCGGCGTGGAGCGCCGACCAGAACAGCACGGCGTCGCTGCCGCCGCCCAGCACCTCGTCCCCCTCCACCACCACGACCGGCAGCGGGTCGTTGCCGTCGCGCGGCACCTTGTGGAGCAGGAAGCCGTTGGTCACCACGGCGCGCGCGTGGCTGTCCTTCAGCCGGAAATCGATGGCGGCCGGGCTGTATGTGGTGAAGAGCGGCAGGAACACGCCGCCCAGCCGCCAGATCGCCACCGCGGTGATCAGCAGCTCCGGCCCCTTGGGCAGCGGCACCGCCACACGGTCGCCCTTGCCCACCCCGATGCCGGCCAGCACCGCGGCGAAGCGCGCGGAATCATGCGCCAGCCGGGCGAAGCTCAACTCCGTGGTCTGGCCGGCCACGCTCTCGTGCAGCAAGGCGGCGCGGGCGCCGTCGTTGCGGGCGTGGCGGTCGCACAGCAGCGTCGCCAGCGGGATGGCGTCGCCGCGGTAGTCCGGCCGCAGGAAGGCGGAGGCGCGCACCGGCGGCTCCTCCGGCTCCGTCACCGCGGGCGGTGCCTTCGGCCGGTGACGCAGCGCCGCCAGCTGGCCCAGCGCGTCGAGGTCGGCGCCCAGATGATAGCGGCGGCTGCGCGCGTCCTGCTCGACCAGTCCTTCGCGGGTGAGGGCCGTCAGCAGCCGGTGGGTGGTCGCCTTCGACAGGCCGGAGCCCGCGACGAGGTCCGCCAGCCGCGCCCCGTCTGGCGCCTGGGCCGCCACCGCGCGCAGCAGCGCGATGGCGCGCTCCAGGCTCTGGGTGCCGCCGGTGGCGGATGGGGCGGTGTCGGTGTCCGTGCTCATGAAGGTCCATCATATGGACCCTGCGGCGGCCTGTCGCGGAAAAAAACATGCAGTGGCGGAATGTCAGTGTTGAAAACCACGGCAATCTGCGTGTAGTGTGATCGCGTCGGTTGGTTGACGGTCCACATGGTGGACCTTCCCGACGGCCAAAGCCCGCGATCGTCGGGCCCCAACAAACTGAATGGGAGGAGGACATGCCCGGCGTGCCCGCCGCAACGCACCAGAGCCACGACACGCCCGCCAGCGCCGCCATGTTCGAGGCGAGGGGCGTGTCCCTGCGGTTCGGCGGCGTCCAGGCCCTGACCGACGTCAGCTTCTCCATCCGCAAGGGAGAGCTGTTCTCGATCATCGGCCCGAACGGCGCCGGCAAGACCTCCATGGTCAACTGCATCTCCGGGCGCTACCGGCCGACCACCGGCAAGGTGTTCTTCAATGGCCGCGACATCACCGGCATGACGCCCAACCATCGGGCGTCGCTGGGCATCGGCCGCACCTTCCAGAACCTGGCGCTGTTCGGGCACATGACGGTGCTCGACAACATCATGGTCGGCCGCCACCACCTGCTGAAGAACAACTTCCTGACCGGCTCGCTCTACTGGTTGACCGGTGCCCGCAAGGAGGAACTGGCCCACCGCCGCGAGGTGGAGGAGATCATCGATTTCCTGGAGATCCAGCACGTCCGCAAGGCGGTCGCGGGCACCCTGTCCTACGGGCTGCGCAAGCGGGTGGAGCTGGCGCGCGCGGTGGCGCTGAAGCCGGACCTGATCCTGCTGGACGAGCCGATGGCCGGCATGAACCTCGAAGAGAAGGAGGACATGGCCCGCTACATCGTCGACCTGAACGAGGAGTGGGGCATGACCGTCGTCATGATCGAGCACGACATGGGTGTGGTCATGGATATTTCGCACCGCGTGATGGTGCTGGAGTTCGGCAAGAAGATCGCCGAGGGCACGCCGGAGGAGGTGCTGGCCGACCCGCGCGTCAAGCGCGCCTATCTGGGCGAGGACGACGAGGACGAGACCGCGCCGGCGCAGGAGGTCGCGTGATGACCATCCCCCCCCTGCCCGACCTGTCGGTCCACGACACGCTGCCCAAGCTGCTGGCGCTGCACGCCCGCCAGCACCCCGACGACGTCGCCATGCGCGAGAAGGATTTCGGCATCTGGCGCAGCATCACCTGGGCGCAGTACCAGGAGCGCGTGCGCGCCTTCACGCTGGGGCTGATCAAGCTCGGCGTCGCCAAGGGCCAGGTGGTTGCCCTGCTCGGCGACAACCGCCCGGACTGGGTGATGGGCGAGATCGCCGCCCACGCCATGGGCGCCATGAGCCTGGGCATCTACCGCGACGCCATGGACGAGGAGGTCGCCTACCTCATCACCTACGCCGACGTGCACGTGGTGTTCGCGGAGGACGAGGAGCAGGTCGACAAGCTGCTGAACCTGGGCGAGCGGCTGCCCACCCTGAAGCGCATCATCTATTCCGACCCGCGCGGTCTGCGCAAATACGACGACCCGCGCCTGATGTCCGCGACCGAGCTGGTGCGGCTGGGCGAGGCGCTGCACGCCGAGCAGCCCGGCCTTTACGACAGCATGGTGCAGGCGACGCGCGGCGAGGATGTGGCGGTGCTGTGCACCACCTCCGGCACCACCTCCAACCCCAAGCTGGCGATGCTGCCGGCCGGGCGCATCCTGCGCCATTGCGCCAGCTACCTGTCGGTGGACCCCAAGGGGCCTGAGGACGAGTATGTCTCCGTTCTGCCGCTGTCCTGGATCATGGAGCAGATCTACGCGGTGGGGATGGGCACGCTGTCGCGGATGCGCGTGAACTTCGTCGAGGAAGCCGAGACGATGATGAACGACTTCCGCGAGGTGGGGCCGAGCTTCGTGCTCTTCGCGCCGCGCCTGTGGGAGCAGATCGCCGCCGACGTCCGCGCCCGCGTCATGGATGCGTCCCCCTTCAAGCAGCGCATGTACGAATACGGCATGAAGCTGGGGCTGGAGGCGCTGGCGCAGGGGAAACGTTCCTGGCTGGCCGACCGTATCCTGTTCAACGCGCTGCGCGACCGTCTGGGCTTCACCAACCTGAAGTCGGCGGCGACGGGCGGGGCGGCGCTGGGGCCCGACACCTTCAAGTTCTTCCAGGCGCTGGGCGTGCCGATGCGCCAGATCTACGGCCAGACCGAGACCATGGGCGCCTACACCGTGCACCGCGACGGCGACGTCGATCTGGACTCGGTCGGCGTGCCCTTCGACGACAGCATCCAGGTGAAGGTGATCGACCCCGACCAGCACGGCGTCGGCGAGATCGTCGTCACCCACCCCAACATGTTCACCGGCTACTACCGCAACGAGGCCTCCACGACGGCGGACCTGCGCGATGGCTGGATGCACACGGGCGACGCCGGCTTCTTCAACAAGAACGGCCATCTCGTCATCATCGATCGCATCAAGGACATCGCCACCACCAGCAACGGCGACCGCTTCAGCCCGCAATACATCGAGAACAAGCTGAAGTTCAGCCCCTATGTGGCGGAAGCGGTGATCGTCGGCGACCGGCGGCCCTACCTGTCGGCGATCGTCTGCATCCGCTTTCCCATCGTCTCGAAATGGGCGGAGAAGAACCGCATCGCCTTCACGACCTACTCCGACCTGGCGTCGAAGGCCGAGGTCTACGAGCTGCTGCGCTCGGAGGTGGAGAAGGTCAACGCCACCCTGCCGGAACACCACCGCATCGCCAAGTTCCTGCTGCTCTACAAGGAGCTGGACGCCGACGACGGCGAGCTGACCCGCACCCGCAAGGTGCGGCGCAGCGTGGTGGCGGAGAAGTACGGCACCATCATGGACGCCATCTACGCCGGCCAGCCCGAGATCGACGTGGACACCACCATCACCTTCCAGGATGGCACCAAGCAGCGCATCCGCACCACGCTGCGCGTGGTGGAGCTGCTGCCCGAACCCGTCCGCAAGGCCCAGCCGGTCGCCGCCTGACGCCACGAGGAGCGTTCCCCATGACCTTGCTCTTCCAGCTTCTCCTCAACGGGCTGATCGTCGGCGCGCTGTACGGCGTGGTGGCGATGTCCTTCGTGCTGATCTACAAGGCCAGCCGCATCGTGAACTTCGCCCAGGGCGAGTTCCTGCTGATCGGCGCCTGGACCTGCTGGTGGCTGCTGACCAGCTGGCAGCTTCCCTTCTGGATCGGCTTCCCGATCACGCTGGCCTTCATGCTGGTGTTCGGGATCGTGCTCCAGGTGGTGGTGCTGCGGCCGATGATCGGCGAGCCGATCATCTCCGTCATCATGGTCACCATCGGCCTGTCGATCTTCTTCCAGGCGATGATGAAGTGGATGTTCGGCGTCTTCGCCAAGCCCTTCCCGCCGATCTTCGCCAGCCCGACGACGAACATCCTGGGGCTCGACGTGCAGACGGTCTATGTCGCCAGCCTCGTCATCTCCATTCTGATCATGGCCGGCTTCGGCTGGTTCTTCAAATACTCCAAGCTGGGGCTCGCCATGCGGGCGACCGCCTTCGACCAGCAGGTGGCGCAGTCGCTGGGCATCTCCGTCCGCCACATGTTCGCCATGAGCTGGGCCATCTCCGCCATGGTGTCGGCGGTGGCGGGCGTCACGGTGGGCGTGGTCAACGGCGTGTCGTCCGCACTCTCCTTCTTCGGCATCAAGGTCTTCCCCGCGGTCATCCTTGGCGGGCTGGACAGCGTGCTGGGGGCGGTGATCGGCGGCCTGATCGTCGGCGTGCTGGAGAACTTCGCCCACTACGTCGACAGCCAGTGGCTGAATTGGGGCAACATGTACGAGATCGCCCCCTTCTACGTCCTGATCATCATCCTGATGATCAAGCCCTACGGGCTCTTCGGCACCAAAGACATCGAGCGCGTGTGAGGCAACGGACATGGCGAACATCAGCCTCATCCCCTGCGGCGACTTCAAGACCAGCTACGGGTCGGACACCACCATCTTCCCGACCGTCACCAGCCGCAATTTCGCGATCCTGGGCGTGCTGCTGCTGCTCGCCTGCCCCTTCTTCATGGACCGGTACTGGCTGAACCTGTGCATCCAGATCGGCTATCTGGGCATCGCCGCACTCGGCCTGAACATCCTGGTCGGCTTCACCGGGCAAATCTCCATCGGACACGCCGCCTTTTTCGGCTTCGGCGCCTTCGCCTCGGCTTGGCTGTCGAACAGCTACGGCGTGCCGGTGGCGCTCGCCATCCCGCTGGCCGGCGTGATGACCACGGCGGTCGGCATGGTGTTCGGCCTGCCGGCGGCCCGGCTCAAGGGCCTGTACCTCGCCATCGCCACGCTGGCGGCGCAGTACATCCTGCAGGACTTCTTCGCACGGGCGGGATGGTTCACCGGCGGTGTGGCGGGAACGATCGCCGAACCCTTCACCCTGTTCGGCTTCGCCTTCGACACCGACGAGTCCTACTTCTACGTGGTGCTGGTCTATGTGGTCGTCATGTACGTCCTGGCCACCAACCTGATGCGGTCGCGCGACGGCCGCGCGCTGGTGGCGGTGCGCGACCATTATCTCTCCGCCGAGATCATGGGCATCAACCTGACCAAGTACCGCACGATGTCCTTCGGCATCTCGTCCTTCTACGCCGGCATCGGCGGGGCGCTGTACGCGCACTACCTGCAGTTCGTGTCGGTGGAGGGCTTCACGATCCTGTTCTCGATCCAGTTCCTCGGGATGATCATCATCGGCGGGCTGGGCTCGATCATGGGGTCGCTGATGGGCACCGCCTTCATGGTGCTTTTGCCGGAGGTGATGCAGGCCGTCACCTCGGCCCTCCAGGGCACCGCCATCGACACCGCGCTGAACCTGAAGGAGGCCATCGCCTTCCTGCGCGAGATGGCGATCGGCGTGGCGATCATCCTCTTCCTGGTGTTCGAGCCGGACGGGCTGGCGCACCGCTGGAAGCAGATCAAGGCGTACTGGAAGCTCTACCCCTTCTCGCACTGAACGAAGACCCGGCATCGGGCCGTGTCCCGAACGATCGAACACCCCAGGGAGAAACGCACAATGACGACGAAGACCGCGACGATGAAGACCGCGCTGCTCGCCACCGCCGCCGTGCTGACGCTCGGCATCGCCGGCACCGCCAACGCCCAGAAGATCCCGGTCGGCCACCTCGCCGACCAGTCCGGTGCGACCTCGGACGTGGGCGTGCCCTTCGGCCAGGGCGTGGCCGACGCGCTCGCCTATCTCAACAAGAACGGCGGCGTCGGCGGCACCCAGATGGATGTCGAGACGGTCGATTACGGCTACCAGGCGCCGCGCGCCATCAGCCAGTACAAGAAGTGGTCGTCGGGCAGCGGCAAGGTCGCGGCCATCCAGGGCTGGGGCACCGCCGACACCGAGGCGCTGACCGGCTTCGTCGGCAAGGACGAGATCCCCTACTACTCCGGCTCCTACTCCGGCCACCTGACCGACCCGGCGGGCAAGGGCTCGCACGGCTCCAAGCCGGCGCCCTACAACTTCTTCTACGGCCCGTCCTACTCCGACGGCCTGCGCGCCATGCTGACCTGGGCGGCCGAGGACTGGAAGAAGAAGGGCGGCTCGGGCAAGCCCAAGTATGTGCACATGGGCGCCAACCACCCCTACCCGAACGCGCCCAAGGCGGCGGGCGAGGCACTGGCGAAGGAACTCGGCTTCGACGTACTGCCGGCCGTGCAGTTCGCGCTGACCCCCGGCGACTACACCGCCCAGTGCCTGACGCTGAAGGAGGCGGGCGCCAACTACGCCTATCTCGGCAACACCGCCGGCTCCAACATCTCGGTGCTGAAGGCATGCCAGACCGTGGGCGCCAACGTCCAGTTCATGGGCAATGTCTGGGGCATGGACGAGAACGCGGCGAAGGCCGCCGGGGCCGCCGCCAACGGCGTGATCTTCCCGGTGCGCACCGCCACCATCTGGGGTGACGACGCGCCGGGCATGAAGACGGTGAAGGAGATTTCCAAGATCTCCGACCCGAACGGCACCGTCTACCGCCCGGTCCATTACGTCGCCGGCATCTGCTCGGCCTATTACATGAAGGAGGCGATGGACTGGGCCGCCAAGAACGGCGGCGTCACCGGCCCGAACATCCGCAAGGGCATGTACCAGAAGAAGGATTGGGTCCCGGCCGGGCTGGAGGGCGTGTGCGTGCCGTCCACCTGGACCGACACCGATCACCGCGGCATGGACAAGGTGAACATCTACCGCGCCAACGTGAAGGGCGAGACCGGCGGCACGGTGGACGAGCTGGTCAAGGCCGGCAACATCAAGATGGAAAAGATCGCCACCGTCGAGGTCCCGCGCAAGCCGGAGTGGCTGGGCTGGTAAGCCCGCCCCGAGCCCCCTCCCCGCCCCGCAAGGGCGTGGGGAGGGGCTCCCTCCCGCCACTCTTCGTTTCAGGTGCCCCATGCCGAACGCCGCCACGGCCGTCGCCGGAGCCGTTTCCCCCGCACCCGTCCCCGGTGTCGCGAAGGCCCCGCTGCTCTCCGTCAACAACATCGAGGTCGTCTACAACGACGTCATCCTGGTGCTCCGCGGCCTCAGCCTGGAGGTGCCGGAGGGGGAGATCGTGGCCCTGCTCGGCGCCAACGGTGCGGGCAAATCCACCACGCTGAAGGCCATCTCCGGCCTCCTCAAGACCGAGGACGGCGAAGTGACCCGCGGCGACATCACCTTCGCCGGGGAGCGGATCAACGGCATCGACCCGGACCGCATCGTGCGCAAGGGCATCTTCCAGGTGATGGAAGGGCGCCGCATCATCGGCGACATGACCTGCCAGGAGAATCTCCGGCTCGGCGCCTTCACCCGCAGCGACGGCGACGTCCGCCGCGACATGGAGATGGTCTACGGCTATTTCCCCCGCCTGAAGGAGCGCACCGGCCTCGCCGGCTACCTGTCGGGCGGCGAGCAGCAGATGCTGGCCATCGGCCGCGCGATGATGGCCCGGCCCAAGCTGATCCTGATGGACGAGCCGTCCATGGGCCTGTCGCCGCTGATGGTGAAGGAGGTCTTCTCCATCATCCGGCAGATCAACCGCGACCTCGGCGTCACCATCCTGCTGGTGGAGCAGAACGCGCGCATGGCGCTCCAGGCGGCCAGCCGCGGCTACATCATGGAGAACGGCAAGGTCGTGCTCGACGGCACCGCCGAGGAGCTGCGCAACAACGAGGACGTGAAGGAATTCTACCTCGGCGGCGGCAGCGAGGAGCGCAAGAGCTTCAAGAACCTCAAGAGCTTCAAGCGCCGCAAGCGGTGGATCTGAACCCCCGCGGCCCAGGGAGGACACCGGTGCCCGATCATTACGACAGCCTCGAGACCCGCAGCGCCGACGAGCGCGAGGCGGCCCTGTTCGCCGCCTTGCCCGGCCAGATCGCGCACGCCCAGGCGAACGCCCCCTATTTCGGCCGTCTGCTGGCGGGGGTGGAGGCCGCCTCCGTCCGCGACCGCGCGGCCCTGGCCGCCCTGCCCGTCACCCGCAAGTCCGACCTGGTGGCGCTCCAGAAGGAAGCACCGCCCTTCGGCGGGCTGGCGGCGGTCGCGATCGGGCAACTCGCCCGCGTCTTCGCCTCCCCCGGCCCGATCCACGAGCCGGAGGCGCACGGCCGCGACCCCTGGCGGTCGGCCCGCGCGCTCTTCGCCACGGGTTTCCGCGCCGGCGACCTCGTGCAGAACTGCTTCGCCTACCATCTGACCCCGGCCGGCTCGATGTTCGAGACGGGGGCGCACGCCATCGGCTGCGCCGTCATCCCGGCCGGCACCGGCAACAGCGAGATGCAGGCCCAGGTGGCGGCGCATCTGAAGCCGCGCGGCTACATCGGCACGCCCGACTTCCTGAAGATCATCCTGGAGAAGGCGGACGCGCTGGGGCTCGACGCCGGGTCGCTGCGGATCGCCCACGTCACCGGCGGTCCGTACCTGCCGGACGCCCGCGCCTTCTACGAGGCGCGCGGGCTGGAGGTCTACCAGAGCTACGGCACCGCCGACGTCGGCATCGTCGCCTACGAGACGCCGGCCCGCTCCGGCCTCGTGCTCGACGAGGGGGTGATCGTCGAGATCGTGCGCCCCGGCACCGGCGACCCGGTGCCCGACGGCGAGGTCGGCGAGGTGGTGGTGACCACCTTCAACGCGGCCTACCCGATGATCCGCTTCGGCACCGGCGACCTGTCGGCGCTGCTGCCGGCCGGCAGCGCCTGTGGGCGCACCAACCTCCGGCTCAAGGGCTGGATGGGCCGCGCCGACCAGACCACCAAGGTCAAGGGCATGTTCGTCCACCCCTCCCAGGTGGCGGAGGTGCTGCGCCGCCATCCCGAGATCGCCCGCGCCCGGCTGGTGGTCGGCCGTCAGGACGCCAGCGACACCATGACCCTGCGCTGCGACGCGGCCGAGACCGGCGAGGCGCTCGCGGCGGCCGTGCGCGAAACGCTGGCCGCGGTCACCAAGCTCAAGGGTATGGTGGAATTCGTGCCGCCGGGGTCCCTGCCCAACGACGGCAAGGTCATCGAGGACGCGCGCGGCTGACAGGACGCGGCCGACAAGAACAGGACCAGGAGGACCGGAGACATGCTCCCCAACCAGTACCCGTCGCTGAACTTCGACCTCGGCGACACGGCGGACATGCTGCGCGACAGCGTGCGCAGCTTCGCCTCCGACGAGATCGCGCCGCGCGCCGCCGACATCGACCGCGAGAACGAGTTCCCCGCCGACCTCTGGCGCAAGATGGGCGACCTCGGCATCCTCGGCGTGACCGTCGAGGAGGAGTATGGCGGCGCCGGCATGGGCTATCTGGAGCATGTGGTGGCGATGGAGGAGATCTCCCGCGCTTCCGCCTCCGTGGGACTCAGCTACGGCGCGCATTCCAACCTCTGCGTGAACCAGATCCGCAAGAACGGCAGCGAGGAGCAGAAGCGCAAATACCTGCCCAAGCTGATCAGCGGCGAGCATGTCGGCGCGCTCGCCATGTCGGAGCCGGGAGCCGGGTCCGACGTGGTGTCGATGCGGTTGCGCGCCGACAAGCGCGGCGACCGTTATGTGCTGAACGGCACCAAGATGTGGATCACCAACGGCCCAGACGCCGACACGCTGGTCGTCTACGCCAAGACCGACGTGAACGCCGGCCCGCGCGGCATCACCGCCTTCCTGATCGAGAAGGGAATGACGGGCTTCTCCGTCGCCCAGAAGCTCGACAAGCTGGGCATGCGCGGTTCCAACACCGGCGAGCTGGTGTTCGTGGACTGCGAGGTGCCGGAGGAGAATGTGCTGGGCGGCATCGGGCGCGGCGTCAACGTGCTGATGTCCGGCCTCGATTACGAGCGCGCCGTGCTGTCGGGCGGGCCGCTCGGCATCATGCAGGCCTGCATGGACGTGGTCATCCCCTACGTCCACGACCGCAAGCAGTTCGGCCAGCCCATCGGCGAGTTCCAGCTCATGCAGGGCAAGCTGGCCGACATGTACACGGTGATGAACGCCGCCAAGGCCTATGTCTACGCGGTGGCGAAGGCCTGCGACCGCGGCGAGACCGCCCGCAAGGACGCCGCCGGCGCCATCCTCTATTCCGCGGAGAAGGCCACCTGGATGGCGCTGGAGGCTATCCAGACACTGGGCGGCAACGGCTACATCAACGAGTATCCCACCGGCCGCCTGCTGCGCGACGCCAAGCTCTACGAGATCGGCGCCGGCACCAGCGAGATCCGCCGCATGCTGATCGGCCGCGAGCTGTTCAAGGAAACGGCGTAGCCGCCGCAGGGACAGGGGAGTTACGGACATGCACCTCACGGAAGACCAGCGGATGGTGCGCGAGATGGCCGCGGCCTTCTCGGCGGAGCGGCTGGCCCCCACCGCGGCGGAGCGCGACCGCACCGGCGCCTTCCCCAAGGAGGAGCTGGCCGAGATGGGCCGGCTCGGCCTGATGGGCATGCTGGTGCCGGAGGCGTATGACGGGGCCGCCACCGACCACGTCGCCTACGCGCTCGCCATCGAGGAGATCGCGGCCGGCGACGGGGCCGTCTCCACCATCATGAGCGTGCACAACTCGGTCGGCTGCATGCCGATCCTGAAGTTCGGCGACGAGGAGCAGCGCGAGCGCTTCCTGAAGCCGATGGCGCGCGGCGAGATGCTGGGCGCCTTCTGCCTGACCGAACCGCAGGCCGGTTCCGACGCAGCGGCGATCAAGACCCGCGCGCGGCGCGACGGCAACCACTGGGTGCTGAACGGCACCAAGCAGTTCATCACGTCGGGCAAGAACGCCGACGTGGCGATCGTCTTCGCGGTCAGCGACCCGGCGGCCGGCAAGCGCGGCATCACCGCCTTCATCGTGCCCACCGACACCCCCGGCTACCAGGTGGCGCGGGTGGAGGACAAGCTGGGGCAGAGTTGTTCCGACACCTGCCAGATCGTCTTCGAGGACTGCCGCATCCCCGCCGACCTGATGCTCGGGCCTGAGGGCGGCGGCTACAAGGTGGCGCTGGCGAACCTGGAGGGCGGGCGCATCGGCATCGCCGCCCAGTCCGTCGGCATGGCGCGCTCGGCCCTCGACCACGCCGTCCGCTACGCCCAGGAGCGGCAGAGCATGGGCGTGCCCATCGTCCAGCATCAGGCCATCGCCTTCCGGCTGGCCGACATGGCGACGAAGGTGGAGGCGGCCCGCCAGCTCGTGCTGCACGCCGCGTCCCTGCGCGACGCCGGCGAGCCCTGCCTGAAGGAGGCCGCCATGGCGAAGCTGTTCGCGTCCGAGGCGGCGGAGCGGGTCTGCTCCGACGCCATCCAGATCCATGGCGGCTACGGCTACCTGAACGACTTCCCGGTCGAGCGCATCTACCGCGACGTCCGCGTCTGCCAGATCTACGAGGGGACCAGCGACATCCAGCGGCTGGTGATCAGCCGGGCGCTGGTGGCGTGAGGGCAGTCTAGAACACCCCCGCCTCCAGACCGGCCGCCAGCAGCATCCCCAAATCCTCGCAGTGGCCGGCGAAGGCGGGGTCCCAGGCGCCGCGCAGCACCAGCGGCTCCCGCACCGCGCGCCAGCGCAGGCCGGTGGTGATGGTGGCGACGGCGCGGCAGGTGCCGGTGCCGTCGTTGCCGGCGCGTACATACAGCGCGTACGGCATGCCCTGCGTGCGCTCCAGGCAGGGGTAATAGACCCGGTCGAAGAAGTCCTTCAGCGCGCCGCTCATGTAACCCAAATTCTCCGGCGTGCCGAGGATGACGGCGTGGGCGGCCAGCACATCCTCCGGCCCCGCCTCCAGCGGCGCTTTCCAGGCCACCTCCACCCCCTCGATCTCCGACGCCCCGGCGCCGCGCAACACCGCGTCGCGCAGGGCCGCGGTGTTCGGCGAAGGAGCGTGGGCGACGAGAAGCAGGCGCTTGGGCATGGTGCTCGGTTCCGTGTCGGGCGTTCTATGGATCATCGACATGGGCGTCCGGGTGGCGCAGGCGCGACGCCGCGGTGACGAGATGGATCACCGCGGCGGCCAGCGCGATCACCCCCACCGCGACCGAGGCACGGAGGAAGCGGGAGGCGTCGCCGTGCAGCGCGAAATGCCACCACAGCTCGTCACTGAACTCCACGTGCTTGTAGGAGAAGAGGCCGAGCCACAGGGCGCTCGCCAGCGCCACCCCGGCCGCGAAGAACCAGGTGGGCGACGGCGGCTGGCGCAGCAGGCCGCCCCGCCGGTCGAACTCGCCGCGGGCCGGCAGCAGCGCCAGGAGGATCAACGCCGGCACGATCGCCTCCCGCCCGTCGCCGCCGCGCAGCAGGGTGGACAGGCACGCCACCGCCAGCAGCAGCAACGTCAGCACCCAGGCCGAGCGCAGCCGCCGCTGCAGCGCGTGCGCCAGCAGGATCAGCAGCACACCGGCGATGCTGCCGGAGAAGTGCGACATCTCCACCAGCGGCAACGTCGACTCGTCGGCGCCGGCGGGCAGCTCCGTGTCGGGCGTGGCGCGGGCGAACAGCAGGAAGGCGCCGGCGATGAAGGTGCAGCCGGCCAGCACCAGCGGCACCAGCGGGCTGATGGTGGCCGACACCGCGCGCGACAGGTCGCCCAGCCGCTGGCGCGCCTGGAACGCCTCCAGCCCGCCGAACATCAGCCCGGCGATGACCAGCGGTGCCAGATAATAGATGATGCGGAACACCAGCAGCCCGGCCATCACGTCGCCGCCCGGCATCTCCGGCGACAGGCTGACCAGCACGATGGCGTCGAACACCCCCAGCCCGCCCGGCACATGGCTGATGATG
Organism: Azospirillum oleiclasticum; assembly: GCF_013423485.1. GTDB lineage: Bacteria > Pseudomonadota > Alphaproteobacteria > Azospirillales > Azospirillaceae > Azospirillum > Azospirillum oleiclasticum. The sequence continues at coordinate 16,662 of NZ_JABFFR010000047.1, read as the reverse complement.
CCGGCCACCAGCGCGATGCCGAAGGTCACCACCACGTCCATGTAGGTGACGGCCCCCGACGGCGGCAGGCAGAGATACAGCACGCCCGCCGCCAGCAGCAGGTCGCACAGGCCGAGTAGGAGCTGGCCGCAGGCGATCCCCGGCCGCGGAAAGGCGATGTCGTGGCCGAACAGGCGCAACGGCCGCTTCAGCCACGCCCCGGCCACCCCGTAGCCGGACATCAGGACCAGCGCCCCGACCCCCAGCAGCATGCCGGCGTCCGCCGGCACCTTCAGCGCCTTCAGCGAGCCCGGATCCAGGATCATCACGATCGGCATCACCACCGCCAGACCCAACGTGAAGGTGGTGACGACGAACAGCGTGACCTGCGCCACATCCAGCATGCTGAGCCCGAAGGGGGCGTACAGCCGGTAGCGCACGGTGACGCCGATGATGCTGGCGAAGCCCAGGCTGTGGCTGAAGGCGTAGCTGGTGAAGGCGGTGAAGGCCACCCGCCGGTACGGGATCCGGCGGCGCAGGTGGGTGAGCGCCAGCACGTCGTAGAGCGTCAGCAGCCAGTAGCTGAACGCCGCCGCGGCCGACGCCGCGACGAGCTGGCCGGTGCCGATTCGCCCCAGGGCCTCGCGGATGTCGGCCACGCTGTAGCGGTCGAGCCAGCGGTCGAGCACCCACAGCGCGCCGCCCAGCAGAAGCAGGATCAGGACACCGGTGCCATAGCGCAGCAGGGCCTTGAGCGCCGGACGTCCCCCATCCGCGTCGGCGGTCGTTGGTTCAGTTGCGCGCTGGACCATCATGCCCCGTTCCATGTGTGCCGACCCCATGGAAACACCCGAACCGGCGGAACGGTCAATCCCTGCCGACGCACCACTTTTTGTTTGCGAATGATGTGCAGTTGCGATAGTGACGAAGAAAAATGCGAATGACTCGCACTTCAGATAGGGGACTTGGAGAGATATGGATCGGGGCAGAATGGGGCGGGGCCGAATCGGGCAAGGCAAAAGCCGGCGGCGTACGGCGTTCGCGATGCTGGCGGTGGCCGGGGTGGCGGTGCCCGTGGCGGCCGGCGCTCAATCCACCAGCTCCTCACCGGCTGGTGCTGCGATCGACCTGCCGGCGGTGACGGTGACCGGCACCGGCGAGACGGCGCTGTCGCCGGTGCCGGGCTATGTGGCGAACCGGGCGACGGCCGGCACCAAGACCGACACCCCGATCCTGGAGACGCCGCAGTCCATCTCGGTCATCCCGCGCGATCAGATCGAGGACCAGAACGCCCAGACCCTGAACCAGATCCTGCGCTACACCGCGGGCGTCACGCCGGAGACGCGCGGTGCGGTGGCAACCCGCTACGACCAGCTCAAGATCCGCGGCTTCGACGCGGACTATTACCTCAACGGGATGAAGCTGCAGTCGCTCTACTACATCTCGCCGCAGATCGATCCCTATCTGCTGGAGCGGGTCGAGGTGCTGAAGGGCCCGTCCTCGGTGCTCTACGGGCAGTCGCCGGCCGGCGGGCTGATCAACCAGGTGAGCAAGCGGCCGACGGCGAAGGCGCAGAACGAGGTCGGGATCGAGTACGGCACCGACAACCATTGGCGCGGCACGGCCGACCTGTCCGGCCCGATCGACGGCGAGGGAAAATTCCTCTACCGCCTGACCGCCGTGGGCTTGAGTGAAGACGGGCAGTTCAAGCTGACCGAGAACGAGCGCTACGCGATCGCCCCGGCCTTCACCTGGAAGCCCGACGCCGACACCCGCCTGACCATCCTGGCCTCCTACCAGCATGACCCGAAGGCGAACTCCTACGGTGGCGTGCCGCCCCAGGGCACGGTGCTGGCGAACCCGCTGGGCAAGATCCCGGTCGACTTCTACGACGGCGATCCGAACTACGAGAAGTTCGACCGCCGCCAGTCGTCCCTCGGCTACGAGTTCGACCGCCGTCTCAGCGACACCTGGACGCTGCGCCTCAACGGCCGGGTGATCCACACCGAACTGGCCTACGACAGCCTGTACGCCAATGGGCTGGCACCCGATTACCGCACCCTCTACCGCGGTGCCGCCACATCGCGCGAGACGCTGAACTCGTACACCTTCGACAACCAGCTCGAAGGGCGCTTCACCACCGGACCGGTGCAGCACACGCTGCTGACGGGGGTCGATTACCAGCGGATCAACGGCAACTACACCTTCGGATGGGGGCTGGCGCCGTCGATCGACGTCTTCAACCCGGTCTACGGCATCTCGGTCACGCCGCCGGCCACCTACCGCACCGACGTCGACGGCCACATGTACGGCGTCTACGTGCAGGACCAGCTCCGCTGGAACGGTTTCGTGCTGACGCTGGCCGGGCGCCACGACTGGGCCAAGGCCACCTACACCACCGCCTTCGGCGAGACGCGCCAGACCGACACCGCCTTCACCGGCCGCGCCGGCCTGACCTACGTCTTCGAGAACGGCGTCGCCCCCTACGTCAGTTACGCCGAATCCTTCGTGCCGCAGTCCGGCACCGACGCCACCGGGAAGCCCTTCGACCCGGAGGAAGGCACGCTCTACGAGCTCGGCGTGAAGTACCAGCCGCCGGGCACCAACAGCCTGTTCACCGCGGCGGTCTTCGAGATCACCCGCAGCAACCTGCTGACGGCGGACCCGGTGTTCCCCGGCCTGTCGGTGCAGACCGGCGAGGCCCGCTCGCGCGGCTTCGAGCTGGAGGCGAAGGTCGGGGTGACCGAGCATCTCGATCTGATCGGCACCTACACCTATCTCGACACCGAATACACCAAGGACAACAGCGGGCTGGAGGGCAACCAGCTCGCCGCCGTGCCGCGCCATCAGGCGTCGGGCTGGGCCATGTACCGCATGCCGCAGGGCACCGCTCTGGCCGGGCTCGGCCTCGGCGCCGGTGTGCGCTTCACCGGCGAGACCAAGAACACCGCCAACACCTTCTCGGTGCCGTCCTTCACGCTGGTCGACGCCGCGGTCACCTACGACCTCGGCGTGCTGTCGCCCAAGCTCACCGGCGCGGAGCTGTCGGTGAACGCCAAGAACCTGTTCGACAAGGAGTATGTGGCCTCCTGCTACTACGGCGACTGGTGCGCCTACGGCTACCAGCGCACCGTCGTGGCGGGCTTGCGCTACCGCTGGTAGGGAGAGGAGCATGACACCCGCGAGCCTGCGCGCCTGGCGCTGGGTCCACCGCTGGACCAGCCTGGTCTGTTCGGTGAACCTTCTGATCCTCTGCGTCACCGGGCTCATCCTGGTGTTCCACCACGAGGTGGAGCACCTGATGGGCACCGAGGAGCTGGACACCTCCTTCACGGAGGGGCAGGCGCCGCTGCCGCTGGAAACGCTGGTCGCCACGGCGCACAGGCAGGACCCGGCGCTGGAGCCGAAATTCGTCTCCTTCGATCCGGAGGAACGCGGGGCCCGCTACATCTATCTGAGCCCGCCCGGCGCCCGCGATTTCGAAGGCGGGCGCTGGGTGGTCCTCAACGCCTACACCGGCGCCAGCCAGATCCTCAAGCAGCCGACCGAGACGCTGACCGGTTTCCTGCTCAAGCTGCATGTCGACCTGTTCGCCGGCTTCGCCGGGCAGATGTTCGTGGGCGTCATGGGGCTGCTGTTCGTGGTCAGCACGGTCAGCGGGCTGGTGGTCTACGGCCCCTTCATGAAGAAGCTGGCCTTCGGCATCCTGCGCTTCGGGCGCAACACGCGCATCGCCAACACCGACCTGCACAACCTGTTCGGCGTCGCGACGCTGGTCTGGGCCTTCGTGGTCGGGCTGACCGGCGCCATCCTGTCCTTCTCGCCGCTGATCGTCGGCTACTGGCAGAACACCGAGATGGCGTCGCTGATCGCCCGCCACGCCGCCGAGCCGCGGGCGGGGACGGTGGTGGGCGTCGACGAGGTGGCGCGGGCCGGTACCGCCGCCTTCCCCGGCATGGATCTCGCCTTCATCGCCTATCCCGGCAACGACTACGCCAGCGACCGGCATTACAGCGTCGTGGTGCGCGGCCACACCGAGCTGACCCAACGCATCCTCAGCGTGGCGTTGGTCGACGCCGAGAGCGGCAAGGTGGTGGAGACGGCCGAGACGCCCTGGTACATCACCGCCCTGCTGCTGTCCGGCCCCTTCCATTTCGGCGATTACGGCGGGCTGCCGCTGCAGATCCTGTGGGCGCTCTTCACCATCGTGACCGGCGTGGTCACCGTCACCGGTTTCGTGGTGTGGCTGAAGCGACCGCGGGCGCGCGCGGTCGCCGGGATGACGGCCCGCGGCACGCAGGGGACACGGGCATGAGCGGCGTCTGGAGCATGCCGGTGGCGCTGGCCGTGCTGTCCTTCATCGGGCTGGCATCGGCCATCCTCGGCGACGGGATCTGGCACTGGGTGTGCTGGGCGGGGCTGGCGGTGCCGCTGGCGGTGTGCGCGCTGAAGCTGTGGGCGCAGTGGCCGGGGCGGGCTTGACGTCCGCCCACCCGGAACCGCCCGGACTCTGCTATGTTGTGGGCAGAGACTGACGATCCGGGCTGATCCATGACCTTCCGCTCCATTCACCGGCACGGCTTCGCGCGGGTTGCCGCCTGCACCATTCGCTGCACGCTGGCAGACCCGCAGGCGAACGCGGAGGAAATCCTGCACGTCGCGCGCGACTGCCACGAGCGCGCGGTGGCGGTGGCGACTTTTCCGGAACTCGCGCTGTCCGGCTACGCCATCGACGACCTGCTGATGCAGGATCCGCTGCTGGACGCGGTGGAGCGGGCGGTCGACACGATCGTCGAGGGGTCGCGGGAACTGCGGACGCTGCTGCTGGTGGGGGCGCCACTGCGCTGGGGCCTGCGCGTCTACAACACGGCGGTGGCGGTGCAGCGCGGGCGCATCCTGGGCGTGGTGCCCAAGGTCTATCTGCCGAACTACCGGGAATTCTACGAACACCGGCAGTTCGCTTCGGGTGCGGGCACCGGCGGATCGACCATCCGCCTCGCCGGGCAGGAGGTGCCCTTCGGCCCGGATCTGCTGTTCGAGGCGGAAGACGTGCCCGGCCTCACCATCCACACCGAGATCTGCGAGGACATGTGGGTCGCCATCCCGCCGAGCTCGGAGGCGGCGCTGGCCGGGGCGACGGTGCTGACCAACCTGTCGGCCAGCAACATCACCATCGGCAAGGCGGAGACGCGGCGGCTGCTGTGCAAGGCGCACTCCGCCCGCTGCCTCGCCGCCTACCTCTATTCCTCCGCCGGGGCGGGGGAGTCCACCACCGATCTGGCGTGGGACGGGCAGGTGTCGATCTTCGAGAACGGAGAGACGCTGGCGGAAAGCCCGCGCTTCCCGGCCGGTGCCCAGATGGCCGTCGCCGACGTCGATCTGGACCTGCTGCGCCAGGAACGGCTGCGCATGGGCACCTTCGACGACAACCGCCGCGGCCAGGGGGGCGCCGCCAACTTCCGCCGGCAGTCCTTCCGGCTCGATCCGCCGGACGCGGATGTGGGACTTCTGCGCTCCGTCCCGCGCTTCCCCTTCGTGCCGGCGGTGCGCGAGCGGCTGGAGCTGGACTGTTACGAGGCCTACAACATCCAGGTCGCCGGCCTCGTGCAGCGGCTGCGCGCCACCGGCGTGCGGCGGATCGTCATCGGCGTGTCGGGCGGGCTCGATTCGACGCAGGCGCTGATCGTGGCCACCCGCGCCTTCGATCTGCTGGACCGGCCGCGCACGGACATCCTCGCCTACACCATGCCCGGCTTCGGCACCAGCGAGGGCACCAAGCGCAACGCATTCCGCCTGATGGGGGCGCTGGGCGTCACCCAGTCCGAGCTGGACATCCGCCCGGCCGCCCGCCAGATGCTGGCCGACATGGCCCACCCCTTCGCCCGCGGCGAGCCGGTCTACGACGTCACCTTCGAGAATGTGCAGGCGGGGCTGCGCACGGATTACCTGTTCCGCCTCGCCAATCAGCAGGACGGCATCGTGCTCGGCACCGGCGACCTGTCGGAGCTGGCCTTGGGCTGGTGCACCTACGGCGTCGGCGACCAGATGTCACACTACAACGTCAACGCCGGCGTGCCGAAGACGCTGATCCAGCATCTGATCCGATGGGTCAGCCACACCGGCCAGTTCACGCCCGAGGTCTCGGCCACCCTGGACGACATCCTGAAGACCGAGATCTCGCCGGAGCTGGTGCCGGCCGGCGCCGACCAGGCGCTGCAGAGCACCGAGGCCAAGATCGGCCCCTACGACCTGCAGGACTTCAACCTCTTCTACACGCTGCGCTACGGCTTCCGCCCCTCGAAGATCGCCTTCCTGGCCCTGCACGCCTGGGAGGACGCGGCGCGCGGCGACTGGCCCGCCGGCTATCCGGTGGAAAAGCGGCGCGCCTACGAGCTGGCGGAGATCCGGTCCTGGCTGAAGGTCTTCATCGCCCGCCATTTCGGTTTCAGCCAGTTCAAGCGCTCCGCCATGCCCAACGGCCCGAAGGTGACCGCCGGCGGCTCCCTCTCCCCCCGCGGCGACTGGCGGGCACCGTCCGACGGCAACGCGCGCGTGTGGCTGGAGGAGCTGGAGAGGAACGTGCCGGAGGGGTAGCCGAACGCGGCTCGCCATCCCTGTCCATCGCTGTGTCCCGCACCACACGCAGGCGCGGTTGCCACTCCGAGTCCGACAACCCGTGACCATCCGGTTCAGGTTGTAGGAACTTTCGTCTTATTGAGTCGGCCCATTTTTCGTATACCAAATGGCCTATCTCCGGCATATTATCGTATGTCAATGCGGCGGATCGCCTCCCCGCCGCGCGTGGGGGAACGGGATGTTTGGCCATCTGACCATCGGAAAGAAAATCGCCGCGGGATTCGCCACGGTGCTGCTGCTGCTGGCGGTGCTCGGTGTGAACGCCTGGCGCGACGCCGCGGCGCTCAACGACCGGCTGGAAGCCTTCGCCAACCAGGGCATGGTGGTGGAACTGACGCAACGGGTTGACGCCACCGTCCTGCGGGCCCGCATGGCCTCGTTGCGCTTCACCTATTCCGGTGGCGACGCGAACGCCCGAACCCTGGCCAGCGAACTCGCCACCGCCCGGGACGAGCTGCGACAGGCCAGGGGCTTCGTCGCGCGCGAGACGACGCTGCGCATGATCGACGAGATCCTGGCAACGATCGATCAGTACGAAGCCGCCTTCCAGGAGACGGTGGCGGCGCGCAAACGCCGGGAGGAGCTGCGCCAGAGCATCGCCTACGACGCCGGCAACAAGCTGCGCGCCGCGCTGCTGGAGATCCGCAACGCGGAGCTGGAGGCCGGTACACTCGGCACCGTGGCGAAGGCCGCCCAGGTCGCCGAGGATGTCTGGACCACCCGCGCCCTGATCTTCCGCATCCTGGCCGGTGACAAGGAGTTCGACTTCGGCGCCGTGCACAAGCGCACCGACGCCGCCAACACCGCCTTCACGGAACTGGCGGCGATGCCGCTCGCCGCCGGACAGGCAGAGCGCGTGGCCACCGTTGGCACGATGTTGCGCGGCTTCGCCGCCGGTCTTGGCGACCTGGAGCGCAGCATCGAACAGGTGGATACGCTGCGCGACAAGAGGATGGCGCCGCTCGGCGTCCGCGCCGGCGAGATGGTGAAGGCGGTGCGGGAGGCCACCTCCGCCTATCAGGCGACGCTGCGGACCAGCGCGACCGAGGCCGCCGACCTCTCCGAAACGGTGGCGCTGGGGCTGACGCCGGCCGCGGTGCTGCTGGGCATCGCCTTCGCCTGGGGCATCGGCCGCAACGTGTCGCGCCCGGTGGTGGCGATGACCGCCGCGATGACCCGTCTCGCCGACGGCGACACCGCGGTGGAGGTTCCGGCGGCCGGACGGCGCGACGAGATCGGACGGATGGCCGCCGCCGTCCAGGTCTTCAAGGAGGGCTTGGCGCGCACCCGGGCGATGGAGGAAGAGGTGCGCCGCTCGCAGGAGCAGGCGGAGGTCGAGAAGCGCAACGCCCTGCGTCGGATGGCCGACGATTTCGAGACCAGCGTCCGCGGCGTGGTGGCTAAGGTCTCGTCCGCCGCCGGCCACATGCGGGACAACTCCCGCCAGCTCACCGAGATGGCCGAGGACGGCCGCTCGCGCGCGGCCATGGTGATGGCCGCCGCCGAGCAGACCTCCGCCAACGTGCAGACCGTTGCCGCCTCGGCCGAGCAGATGACCAGCTCGATCGGCGAGATCTCGCGGCGCGTCGGCGAGGCCACGGATGTCGCGCAGCGCGCCTCCTCCCGCGCCGGGGAGACCTCGCGCAGCATCCAGGTCCTGGCCGAGCAGGCCAAGGGCATCGGCGACGTGGTCCAGCTCATCAACTCGATCGCCAGCCAGACCAACCTTCTGGCCCTCAACGCCACGATCGAGGCGGCGCGCGCGGGCGAGGCCGGCAAGGGCTTCGCGGTGGTGGCGCAGGAGGTGAAGAACCTCGCCAACCAGACCGCCAAGGCGACGGAGGAGATCAGCGCCCAGATCGCCGGCATGCAGCAGGCGACCGGCGGCGCGGTGGATGCCATCGGCGAGATCGCCGCGGTCGTCGATCAGATCAACGAGATCTCCACCACCATCGCCGCCGCGGTGGAGGAGCAGGACGCCGCGACGCGGGAGATCGCCCGCAACGTCCAGCAGGCCGCCGTCGGGACCATGGAGATTTCCCGCACCATGAGCGGCGTGCGGGAAATGGCCGAAGGCACGGGGAGTGCGGCCAAGGAGGCGTTGAGCGCCGCCGATGGCCTGTTCCGCGACAGCGAACATCTCTCCACCGAAGTCGACCGCTTCATCCGTCAGGTCCGGGCCGGGTGACGGCCCCAAAAAAAGGGGCCGTGCCCGCCGGCACGGCCCCGATCATTGCCAACGTCCGACCCGATCAGTAGTCCATGTCGGCACCCGGTGCCGGGGCCGCGGGCTTCTTCTCAGGCAACTGGGCCACCATCGCCTCGGTGGTGATCAGCAGGCCGGCGACCGACGCCGCGTCCTGCAGCGCGGTGCGCACCACCTTGGCCGGGTCGATGATGCCGGCCTTCACCAGATCGACCCACTCGCCCTTGTAGGCGTCGTAGCCCCAGCCGTAGTCGCTGCTGTCGGCCAGCTTGCCGACCACGATGGAGCCGTCGACACCGGCGTTGGTCGCGATCTGCCGAACCGGGGCGGTCAGGGCGCGGCGCACGATGTCGATGCCGACGCGCTGGTCGTCGTTGGCGGGCTTCAGCCCGGCCAGCGCCGCCGCGGCGCGGGCGAGCGCCACGCCGCCGCCGGGCAGGATGCCCTCCTCCACCGCGGCGCGGGTCGCGTGCACGGCGTCGTCGACGCGGTCCTTGCGCTCCTTCACCTCCACCTCGGTGGCGCCGCCGACACGGATCACCGCCACGCCGCCGGCCAGCTTCGCCAGCCGCTCCTGCAGCTTCTCGCGGTCGTAGTCGCTGGTGGTCTCCTCGATCTGCACCTTGATCTGCGCGACGCGGGCGGTGATGGCCGCCTTGTCGCCGGCGCCGTTGACGATGGTGGTGTCGTCCTTGGTGATGACCACCTTGCCGGCGCGGCCCAGCATGTCGATGGTGACGTTGTCGAGCTTGACGCCCAGCTCCTCCGACACGACCTGCCCGCCGGTGAGGATGGCGATGTCCTCCAGCATGGCCTTGCGGCGGTCGCCGAAGCCCGGCGCCTTCACCGCCGCCACCTTCAGGCCGCCGCGCAACTTGTTGACGACCAGCGTCGCCAGCGCCTCGCCCTCGACATCCTCGGCGACGATCAGCAGCGGGCGGCCGGACTGCACCACCGTTTCCAGCACCGGGATCAGCGACTGGATGCCCGACAGCTTCTTGTCGTGGATGAGGATGTAGGGATCCTCCAGCTCCACCTGCATCTTGTCGGCGTTGGTGACGAAGTAGGGGCTGGTGTAGCCGCGGTCGAACTGCATGCCCTCGACGACGTCCAGCTCGGTCTCCAGGCTCTTCGCCTCCTCCACCGTGATGACGCCCTCGTTGCCGACCTTCTCCATCGCCTTCGCCAGCATGGCGCCGACCTCGCGGTCGCCGTTGGCGGAGATGGTGCCGACCTGGGCGATCTCCTCGTTGGTGGTGACCTTGCGGGAACGGGCCTTCAGCTCGGCCACGACAGCCTCGACCGCCATGTCGATGCCGCGCTTCAGGTCCATGGGGTTCATGCCGGCCGCCACCGACTTGGCCCCCTCGCGCACGATGGCCTGGGCCAGGACGGTTGCGGTGGTGGTGCCGTCGCCCGCCAGATCGGCGGTCTTGGACGCCACCTCGCGCACCATCTGCGCGCCCATGTTCTCGAACTTGTCGGCGAGCTCGATCTCCTTGGCGACGGTCACGCCGTCCTTGGTGATCCGCGGCGCCCCGAACGACTTCTCGATGACGACGTTGCGGCCCTTGGGACCCAGCGTCACCTTCACGGCGTCGGCCAGGATATCGACACCGCGCAGCATCTTCTCGCGCGCGGCGGCCGAGAACTTCACGTCCTTCGCAGCCATGTCCGGTTCCTCCCCTTACGCCGCCTTGCGCGCCGGCTCGGCCACACCCTCGATGATGCCGAGGATGTCGCTCTCCTTCATGATCAGCAGGTCTTCCCCGTCGATCTTCACCTCGGTGCCCGACCATTTGCCGAACAGCACCCGGTCACCGGGCTTCACGTCGAGGGCGACCAGCCTGCCGGACTCGTCGCGGGCACCCGGCCCCACGGCCAGCACCTCGCCTTCCTGCGGCTTTTCCTTGGCGGTGTCGGGGATGATGATGCCGCCGCGGGTCTTGGTGTCGGACTCGACCCGGCGCACCAGCACGCGGTCGTGCAGTGGTTTGAACGTCATGTTGGGACACTCCTTGCGTCAAGCGAATGTCGTCTGGTCTTCCAGCACCCCCGCTCCGGGGCGGCGCTGTCGATGACACGTGATTTATTCGAAGCGTCACGAGCAGTCAAGAGATTTTGTTTCGGTTATTCTTGCAAATACCTGGCCTTTATTTGGGCGCGCGACAGTGTTCAGCCCGAATATCGGGCCGTTCCGGGGCGTCGTCGATGGGGTTGGTCGCCGGCCGCGGCGATCAGGCGGGTATCGGGGGCCGGGCGGAAAGGTCGTTCGTCAGCATCGCACACATCCTCCGTGGAGCAACATGCAGGACACCGCCGCGCCCGCGCGGGCGCGGCCTGGGTTCGACGCCGGACCCGCAAGGGGCAAGCCGGCAGCGTCGGGATGTGGTGAGGACCGGGCGTCCGTCAAGAGGGGCCGGGACACTCCGGCGGCGGCGCTGTTGCACCCGTCGGGACTTCAACATCGGGAGGAACGCATGACGCCCAACGGCGACCACCGCGGCCCGGGACCGCGCGGCCATGTCCGGTCCGACGCGCGCGTCCTTGACGACCTGCACGACCGCCTGACCGAAGACCCGCGGCTCGACGCCGCCGGGATCACGGTTCAGGGCACCGGTGGCGACGTCGCCCTGACCGGCACCGTCGCCGAGCGCGATGCCGGGCGCATCGCTGAGCACATTGCGCGGTCCGTGTCCGGCGTGGACCATGTGCGCAACGATCTGCGCGTCCGGCGCCCGGACCCTGATGACCGCAGCGCCTATGCCGCCGCGACGCCCGTCAGCATCCCCGGCCTGGACGGTCGGCCCGGGCATCGCGCGTCCGTCCGCCCCACCAGCGGCGCCGTCACGGACACCGGGGCGCCGACGGGCCAAACCGCAAAACGCGGTCCGTAGAACGGTCGAGCCGCGCCCCGGCGAAGTCTGCCGCGGCGACCGCCGTGCACAGCTCCGACCACTCGCATCCGGCGCAGGCCGCGCGGATCGTGCCGTCGCGGAAGGCCGCGCGCAGCCGCGCCACAAGCACCGGTGTCGGGACGAGCCGTTCGCCCGGCGGGATCGCGCGGCCAAGCAGGGCGCCGACCGCAAGCGCCGCCGCTTCATCGCGGTCACGGATGCGGTCGAGCCGGCAATGGGCGCCGGGATCGTCCAGCAGCGGCGCACAGATGTCATCGGGGCCGGTGACCAGCTCGATTTCCTCCCCCGCTGCCAGCCGCTCCAGCACCCGGTCGTAATTGGCGGTGAAGGCCGGGCTGTAGCCCCGGCCGACATAGGTCAGCATGCACAGCAGGTGATGGGCGCGCAGCCGCACCGTCACGCCGCACCCTCGACGCCCAGCAGCCCCGGCACGTCCAGCCCGAAGGCGGTGCCGTAGCGGTGCAGCGCCGCCTCGGTGTCGGGATCGAGCGCAATGCCGTCGCGCGCGGCGCGGGCCGCGTGCTCGCGCTCCGGGTCGCCGGGGATGCGCACGCGGTCGGTGCCGGGCGCCGGCGGCGTGCCCTCCATGTAATCGAGTGCCGCATCGGCCAGCGCCTCCCACCCGGTCTCGGCGACGCGGGCGGGGTCGAGCACGAAGGCCAGCGCGTTGTTGACCACCCGGCCCGGCCGCAGATTCTCCGGCAGGGCCGGCAGCCCGGCGACCAGGGCCCCCGCCAGAATTTCGCAGGCCAGGGCCAGCCCATAGCCCTTGTGTCCGCCGAAGGGCAGGATGGCGCCGGTCGGCTCGCGGAACATCACAGCGGGATCGCGGGTCGGCAGCCCGTCGGGGTCGATCAGCAGGCCGTCGGCGACCTCCACCCCCTTGGACGCCGCGACGCGGCACTTGTTGGCGGCGATGGCGCTGGTGGCGAAATCCAGGACCATCGGCGGGTGGCCGGGGGTGCCGGGCACGGCCACGCAGATGGGGTTGGTGCCCAGCCGCGGCCGGGCGCCGCCCTGGGGGGCCGCCAGCGGGCGGCTGACCACGTTGACGAACCAGACCGTCACCAGCCCGGCCGCCACGCACTGCTCGCCGTAGGCACCGACGCGGCCGATGTGGTGGGCGTGGCGGAGCGCCAGGATGCAGGCGCCGCCGCGGCGCGCCCTCTCGATCGCGAGCTCCGTAGCCTCCTTCGCGATGACCTGCCCGTAGCCGAAGCCGCCGTCCACCACCAGGAACGGCGCGTCGTCGCGCAGGATGCGGGCGTGGCGGTTGGCGGTCAGATGCCCGCGTTCCAGGCTGGTCATGTAGACCGCGATCTGGCAAACGCCATGGCTGGCGTGGCCCTTCGCATCGGCCTCCACCAGGTTGCGGGCGACGGTCGCCGCCTCCTCGGGGGAGCTGCCGGACGCGCGGAGGATGGCGTCGAGCGTCGCGGTCAGCCGGTCGGGCGCGTACAGTCGGGGCATCGGATCACTCACCAACGAAGACGAGAGGGGAAGGGAACGTGACGGAGACGGGCGTGGACACCGCGGCGCGGTTCGTTGTCGGGATCACCGACCATATGATGGGTCCACCAACAATTGAAGCCGAGATCCTTGCGGGTCTGGCAGACGTGGATTTCTTCGATACCCGGCGGGAGGACGCCATGGACCCGGCGCGGCTGGCCCGGGTGGATGCGCTGATGGTGTGGGGGGCCCCGGTCACCCGGCGCATCATCCCGCACCTGACCCGCTGCCGCGGCGTCGTCCGATTCGGGGTCGGCTACGACAAGGTGGACGTGGCGGCGCTGGCCGAGGTCGGCATCCCATTCGCCAACAACCCCGACTACGGCACCGAGGAGGTGGCCGACCACGCGGTGGCGCTGCTGCTGTCGCTGCAACGCCGGCTGTGGGAGCACGACGCCCGCTCCCGCACCTACGGCGCGACCTGGCAGACCAACACGCTGTCGCCGCTGCACCGCGGCTCGAAGGCCACCGTGGGGGTGGTGGGGGTGGGGCGCATCGGCACCGCCGTGGTAAACCGGCTGAAGCCCTTCGGCTACCGCATCCTCGGCCACGACCCCCACCAGCCGGCCGGGCACGAAAAGGCCGTCGGCTACACCCGCGTGCGGCATCTGGACGAGCTGCTGGCCGAATCCGACATCGTCACCTTCCACTGCCCGCTCGACGGGACGACGCGCGGCTTGCTGGACGCCGCGCGGCTGGAGCGCTTCAAGCCCGGCGCCATCCTGGTGAACACCGCCCGCGGCGAGCTTCTGGCCGGGCTCGACCCGCTGGAGACGGCGCTGCGCAGCGGCCGGATCGCCGCCGCCGGGCTCGACGTGCTGCCCAGCGAGCCGCCCGCCCCGCACCCGCTGATCGACGCCTGGCGCGCGCGGGAGCCGTGGCTGCAGGGGCGTCTGGTGATCACCCCGCACAACGCCTTCCACTCCGACGCCGCGGCTCTGGAGATGCGCTCCAACGCCGCCTGGACCGTGCGGATCCTGCTGGAGGAGGGCGTGCTGCGCAACCGCATCGCGCCGTGACCCGGCCGGGCGGGAGGACCTTGCGCCTCCCGCCCGGATATCCCATGATCATGCACAGGGTATGATCATGGAGGATGGGATGCCTTCGATCGAAACCGCCACCGAGCGCGTGATCACGCTGATGACGCCGACGGAAAAAGCCACCCTCGAACAGAAGGCACGGCAGGCGGGCGTATCGGTTGGCGAGTTCGTCCGCCGATCGGTCGATGCCTATGATCCGGAGGAGGCAGCCCTGCTCGCGGAGCTGGAGGCACTGGCCGTCGAACTCAAGCGCAGCAACGATGAGGCATCTTCGGCGCTCGACAGGGCCCTGGCGAGCATCGCCGAAACGCGCGCGCAGCTCGACCGGTCCGCGGCGTGAGCGCCATCAAGGACATCCTCGCCGGGCTGAAGACCGCCATCGAATTGAACGGCAAGGTCGTTGCCGTCGCCGGTGCGGTGGAACGGCTGACCACGGACATGCGCGACCTCGACCGCCGGGTCGTGCGGCTCGAAACCATCGTCGAGATCGCCCGCCCCGATGGCGCCGTTCTGCGCATCGCACCGAAGCCGGGGAGCGTGCCGCCGTCCGATCGGTGACGGCGACGCGCACGAACGGCCGCGGCGACAGGCCCCGGCCGGAGCCGCGCGGTTTTTCTTGATTGTCTCCCGAAAAAGCGTCACAGGATTTCATCCGGAGGCTGTCCCCCGACACCCCCGCTCGTCGTCCGCGCGCGATCCTGCGGGCCAGCGGGAGCGCCGGTCGCAGCGATGTCACGGCCGCACAATGTGACGCAGAGGCGAACTTTACGCTTTCCTCAAAAAACGCCTTTCATTATCCATGACAAGAGTTCCGTGTTCCAGGCGGCCGGCCTCGCTGTAAAGGCCACCGCCCCCGACGCCGATCGGAATGGAGGGTCGAAGGTGTTGAAGATCTTGAGGGGTGGGCCGGCGATCCGATTCCTGCTCGGTTTTTCGGCAATGGTTGCCGCGGCTTTCATCGCCTTGGCGACGATCTTCTACCATGCGCAGTCGGAGACGGAAATAAACGGATCCCGGTACGACAGGATCGTGCTGGGCAAGGATCTGATCGCCGACATCCTGCCGCCGCCGGCCTATGTGATCGAAGCCTACCTGATGGCGACGAAGCTGAAGGAGGCGGACGGCGCCGCCGCCCAGCCCTACCTCGCCCGGCTGCGGACGCTGGAGAAGGACTACGCCGACCGGCACGGGTTCTGGACCGGGGCGGGGCTGTCCGGGCGGATCGGCGAGTTGATGCTGCGGACCTCGGACGGGCACGTGCGGGCCTTCTTCAAGGCGGTCAACGAGCGGCTGGTGCCGGCGGTGACCCAGAACCGCGGCGACCGCGCCGAAGCCTACGCGGCCGTCTCGGCCGCCTACGAGGCGCACCGCCGGGTGGTGGACGAGATCGTCACCCTGGCACAGGCCGATCTGAACGCCCAGGAGGCGGAGGCACGGACGGTCCAGGCCCATTATTCCACGCTGCTGGCGGCGGCGGTCGGCGGCGGCCTGACCGTGCTGGCGGTGGCGCTCGGGCTTCTCTACGCCGGGCTGGTGCTGCCGATCGCCCGCATGGCCGGCACCATGACCCGCCTTGCCGAAGGCGACGATTCCGTGATGGTGGAGGTCGTGCCGGGGCGGGGCGAGCTGGCCCGCCTGACCCAGGCCGTGGAGCGGCTGAAGCAGACGGTGGCCGCCGCCTTCCGCCAGAGCCAGATGCTCGACCAGATGGCGGCCCATGTCATGATGGCGGAAGGACCGGACTTCACCATCACCTACGTGAACAAGGCCAGCCAGGAATTGTTGAAGCGGCTGGAGGCGCATCTTCCGGTGCCGGCCGAGAGCGTGACCGGCCAGAGCATCGACATCTTCCACAAGCACCCGCAGGGTGCCCGGACCATCCTGAAGGACCCGGCGCGCCTGCCCCACACCACCCGAATCCGCATCGGCGACGAGGTGGCGGAGCTGCGCGTCAGCGCCATTCGCGACCGGCATGGCAACTACACGGGGCCGCTGCTCACCTGGGAACTGGTGACCGAGCAGGTGCGTATGGCCGAGAGCTTCGAGCGCGAGGTCGCCGCCGTCATCGCCCAGGTGGTCGAGGCCGTTCAGAACATCCACGCCTCCTCCGACGGCATGGCGCGCCGCCAGGAAACGGGAGCGTCGCGTTCCATGATCGTCGCCGACGCCGCGGCCGAGACCAACGGGCGCATCCAGGGCGTGGCCGCGGCGGCGGAGGAACTGTCCGCCTCCATTGCCGAGATCGCGCGGCAGGTGTCCACCGCCGCCAGCGTCTCCGCCTCGGCGATGGCCGACGTGGACGGTGCCGCCGAGCAGATCGAGCGGCTGGCCGCGGCGGCGTCGGAGATCGGGCAGGTGGTCAGCATGATCGGCC
>NZ_JABFFR010000046.1 GCF_013423485.1 Azospirillum oleiclasticum | reverse complement strand
GGCAGGTGGTCAGCATGATCGGCCAGATCGCCAGCCAGACCAACCTGCTGGCGCTCAACGCGACGATCGAGGCGGCACGCGCCGGCGAGGCGGGCAAGGGCTTCGCGGTGGTGGCGAGCGAGGTCAAGGCGCTGTCCAACCAGACCGCCCAGGCCACCGAGCAGATCACCGCCCAGATCGCCGCCATCCAGGCCGAGACCGGGCACGCCGTCGATAGCTTCGGCCGGGTGCGGCAGGTGATCACCTCGGTCAACGGGATTTCCTCCAGCATCGCCGCCGCCATCGAGGAGCAGACCGCCGTCACCGGCGAGATGACCCGGAGCGTGGCCGGCGTGTCCAGCGACATGGCGCGCGTCAACGGAAGCATCGGCGAGGTGACGATGAACGCCATCCGTTCCGGGGCCGGGGCCATCGACGTGATGTGGTCGGCCGAAAGCCTGAAGGAAGCGTCCGACCGCCTCGACCGCGCCGCCTCCTCCTTCCTGTCGCGCATCCGCGCTTGAGCACCGGGAGTACCCTGCGATGAGCCTGAGCCATTCCCTGCGCCAGGAGGGCGGCGCCCTCGTCGTCGCCCTGTCCGGATCCTTCACCTTCAGCGAGCACAACGCGTTCCGCAAGGTGATCGAGGAGGTCACCGCCACCCAGCCCAAGCGGGTGACCGTCGATCTGGAGAAGCTGAACCGGGTCGATTCCGCGGGGCTCAGCATGCTGGTCCTGCTGCGCGACCGGGTCGGCAAGGGCGGTGGCACGGTGCAGCTCCGCCGGCCGCCGGCGCAGGTTGCCCGCATCCTGGATGTCGTCGATTTCAGCCAACTCTTCGAGATCCTGCGCTGAGCGAAGGCTGACGCGCCCATGCCCATCGACCGGGCCATCGCCTGGGGTGCCCGGCCACCCGAGATGGTGCCGCCCTCCGCCCCCCTGGGAACCGTCCATCTCGACCCCGAACTGCAGGGGACGGGGAACGGCGCCCTGCCCTGGCCATGGCCGCCCCGGCGGGCACTGCTGGCACTGGCCCTCGCCGCCCGCACCGTGGCCGGCGGCCTGCTGCCGGACCAGCTCACCCGCTGGGGACGGGCGCACGGGCTGTGGGCGGAGGATGCGGCCGCCGCGGTGGAGACGGCCCTGGCCGAGGCGCTGGCCAACGCGGTGGTGCATGGCTGCCTGGGGCTGCCGGGGATGGCCGCCTTCCAGCCGGACCCGCAGGCCTATTTCGATGCGGTCGATGCCGGGCTGGCGGACGACCGGCTCGCCCGGCGCCCGGTGTTCCTGGTGGTCCGCCGCTGCGTCCGCCTCACCGTGGTGCATGTCGCCGACCGCGGCGCCGGCTTCCGTCCGGCCGTATCCGGGTTGGCCGTATCCGGGTTGGCCCTAACCGGGTCGGGCGTGGCCGGAGCGGTGTCCGGACGCGGCTTGGCCCTCATCCGCGGCCTGACGCGGCGGATGCGCCTGTCCGATGGCGGCCGGCGCATCAGCCTGTCCTTCCTGCGTGTGGAGCGTGAACCATGAGCGCCGTCGATTCGCTGCCGCACGGCGCCATGGAGCAGGCGGTCATCCTGATCGCCGACGACCATCCCATCAACCGCAGCCTGATCGTCACCGCGCTCGGCAAGGCGGGTTTCCGCCGGCTGCTGGTGGCCGGGGACGGCTGCGAGGCGCTGACCATCGCCGAGGCCAGCGTGCCCGACTGCATCGTGCTGGACATCATGATGCCGCAGATGGACGGCTGGACCGTCTGCCGCACCCTGCGCGCCGACCCGCGCTTCCGCCATGTGCCGATCATCGTGCAGTCCGCCCTGTCCAGCGCGGAGGACCGGCGCATGGCCTTCGCGCTCGGCGCCTCGGACATGGTGACCAAGCCCTTCGACCCGCAGGAGCTGATCGCCCGCGTGCGCGTGCACGTCGCCAACCGCCTCTTGTCGACCGGCCTGCTCGCCTACCGGGAGCGGCTGAACAGCGAGTTGCAGGAGGCCCGCGCGGTGGCGGAGGCGCTGCTGCCCGAGCCCGACGATCTGGCGGTGCTCGCCGGCTGCGGCCTGGCGGTGGATTTCCACCACCGTTCCAGCTCGGAGGTGGGCGGCGACTATTTCGGCGCCTGGCCGGCCAGCGGGGGCCGGGTGGCCCTGTTCGTCGGCGACGTGTCGGGCCACGGGGTGTCGGCCGCCCTGCGCGCCTTCCGGCTGAACGCGCTTCTGGTCCCCTCCCCGCCCTTCATCGGCGACCTGCGTGCCGCCGCCGCCCATCTCGACGACCGGCTGCACCGCTTCGGCCAGCGCGAGGCGCAGTTCGTGGCCGGCACGCTGGTGCTCTACGATCCCGGTCAGGGCAACCTGCGCTATCTGGGTGCCGGCCTGCGCGACGGCATGATCCTGCGCGCCGGGGGCGGCATCGAGCTGCTGCCCTTGTCCGGCATGCCGTTCGGCCTGACCCCTGGCCTGACGCGGCCGGTGCGCGAGGGGGTGCTGGCCCCCGGCGACACGCTGCTGCTCTACACCGACGCGCTGGTGGAAAGCGCCGAGGCCGCCGGCGCCCCCACCGGCGAGGGCGATCTGGTTCAGTGGGTGGCGCGCACCTTGGACCGCATCGGGCGC
The DNA here is from genome assembly GCF_013423485.1 of Azospirillum oleiclasticum. Taxonomy (GTDB): domain Bacteria; phylum Pseudomonadota; class Alphaproteobacteria; order Azospirillales; family Azospirillaceae; genus Azospirillum; species Azospirillum oleiclasticum. The sequence continues at coordinate 9,746 of NZ_JABFFR010000046.1, read as the reverse complement.
CATGAACCGGAACGGCTGGCGACGCGCATCGCCACCGCCTTCCTGGCCGACTTCGCGGCCGGCGTGCAGGACGATCTGCTGGTGGTCAGCGCCCACGCGCTGCCGGCCCCCTGAGGCGCTGCCGGCCCCGGCCAAGGACCCCACCCGGCGTCCGGCGGTTGTCAGATGTGCGGACGATCCTCTGGTCGGAGGTCGGGGCTGGTGCGATGATCACGCCGGCCTTTCCTCCGACCAGACCGGACCCCCGTTCGATGCGGTTTGCCGCCAACCTCTCGATGATGTTCACCGAGCGCCCCTTCGTGGAGCGTTTCGCCGCCGCCGCCGCCGGCGGCTTCGACGCGGTGGAGTTCCTGTTCCCCTACGAGGAGCCGGCGGAACGGCTGCGCGACCTGCTCGACGCGCACGGGCTGACCCAGGCGCTGTTCAACCTGCCGCCCGGCGACTGGGCGGCGGGCGAGCGCGGCATCGCCGCCCTGCCCGGCCGCGAGGCGGAGTTCCGCGAGGGGGTCGTACGCGCGCTGGCGTACGCGCGTACGCTGGGATGCGACCGGCTGCACTGCATGTCCGGGCTGGTGCCTGCGGGGACGGAGCGCGAGGCGCTGCTGCCGGTCTACACCGCCAACCTCCGCTGGGCCGCGGCGGCCTGCGCCGACGCCGGCGTGACGCTGCTGGTCGAGCCGATCAACGGGCGCGACATGCCCGGCTACCTGATGAACACCACCGCGCTGGCCCGCCGGGTCATCGAGGAGGTCGGGGCTGAGAATCTGCGCCTGCAGCTCGACCTCTACCACGCCCAGATCAGCGAGGGCGACCTCGCCACCCGCATCCGCGCCAACGCCGACCTCACCGCCCACGTGCAGATCGCCGGCGTGCCGGAGCGGCACGAGCCGGACACGGGCGAGGTCAACTATCCCTACCTGCTCGGCGTGCTGGCGGAAACCGGCTACCGCGGCTTCATCGGCGGCGAGTACCGCCCGCGTGGCCGCACCGAGGACGGGCTGGGCTGGCTGGCCGCGTGGCGCGCGCTGGTGCCGGACACCGCGGGACGGTAGCGCGGATCATGGATTTCCTGGGTCTGTTGTCGGCGATTCTGGCGGTCGTCGCACCGGTGATGATCGTCGCCGCCGTCGGCTTCGCCTGGATCCGCGGCGGGCTGCCCTATGACAACGCCTTCATCACCACCTTCGCCATCAGCCTGTCGACACCGTGCCTGGTGTTCACCGCGCTGGCCCGCGCGCGCATCGACCATGGCGAGTTGCTGGCGGTGACGACGGCCGCGGCCCTCTGCATGGCGGGTGCGGCGCTGGTCTCCTGGCCGCTGCTCGCCGCGGCGGGGCTGCGGCGCAGCGTCTATCTGCCGGCCATGGCCTTCCCCAACGCCGGCAACCTGGGCATCCCCATCTGCCTGTTCGCCTTCGGCGAGCTGGGGCTGAGCTACGCGGTGCTGTTCATGGCGGTGCTGGCGGTCGCCCAGTTCACCATCGGCCCGGCCGTGGCGGCGGGACGACCCGACCTGCGGATGCTGGCGCGCACGCCGGTGCTCTACGCCGTGGCCGCCGGGCTGGCCGTCCAGCTGGGCGGGTTGCATATCCCGGTCTGGTTGGGCAACACCACGAAGATCCTGGGCGACTGCGCGGTGCCGCTGATGCTGTTCTCGCTGGGGGTGGCGCTGGCCCGGCTGCGGCTGGGCGGGGCGCTGCGGGTGATGGCGGTGTCGGCACTGCGCATCGGGCTGGGGGCGCTGGTGGGGGTCGCCGTGACCTGGGCGATGGGGCTGGAGGGCGTGCTGCGCGGCGTGGTCATCGTGGAAAGCGCCATGCCGGTGGCCGTCTTCAACTATCTCTGGGCGTTGCGCTACAACAATGGACCGGAGGAGGTGGCGGGCATGGTCATGGGCTCGACCGTGCTGTCCTTCCTCACCCTGCCGCTGCTGCTGGCGGTCTTGCTGTAGGGCTGCAGGGCCACCGCACACCCGGATCAGCCGCGGTAGGGCGAAGTTTCGATCGCGGCGTTCAGGTCCTTGTAGAAGGACGAATCCGGTTTGAGCTTGTCCGTGGCCCCCTCGGGCTTCGCCGGCCGCTTTCCCAGATACCAGTGAACGAGGTTCAGCAGCCGCGTGAGGTCGCCCCGCTCCACCGCCGCTTCCAAGGTGCGCAGCGCATCCTTGGTCTGCTTGCTCTGATTGAAATGCCGGCGCTGGCGATACTTGGTGATCGCCTGGCGCACCAGCGCCGGCAGCGTCGGCCCCTGATCGTCGCGGCCCGGCACATACTCGATGATGAATTCCGGATACATGAACTGCGAGCGCTTGACCGCGAACTCGTTGGTCCAGCAGCCGGTCTGGAACATATTGTACCAGCTCGTGACGTCGTAACCCTTGGTGTAGACGGAATGATGTTCGGGCTTGTCATGGAAGGCGGTGCGCCGATACTTCTTCTGGTCGAGCAGGTGGCGCGCCATGAACTTGTGGTCGATGCGGCCGAGCAGGACGCGGGCGAGGATGGCGTAGCGCGAGTGCTGGCGCCCGTCCTCGCGCCGGCACCCGCATTCATAGTCCAGGCATTTCGGACAGGCACCATAGGTCATGGTCTTGCCGAAGCTGTCCGAGAAATAGGTCGCCTGCCCCGAAAACCCGTAGGCGTGCGGCTTGGTGATGCGGATCACCCCGGACATGTTGTCGAAGTTGTTGGTGTCGATCCCCAGATCCGGCCGGAAGCCGCCGACGACGATGTAACCCATCTTCTCTTCGGTGGTGCCGTGGAACAGCAGGCACTCGCCGATGTTGCGGTCGATCTCCGGGAGGTTGGCGAGCGCGCAGGCGGAATCGGTGCGGTGCGGGGCCGACCAGGTGACGTGGCTGGCAAAGCCCGCGCGCAGCGCGTTGCCGTCGCGGGGGAAGGCCGCCAGCAGCCCGTCGCGCGTCTTGCTGTACCACTGCCACAGGGGAAGGTTCCGCACCACGCGGATGCTGCGGATCGTGATGGGCTGGGAGCGCGGCGGCTGGGGGCCGCCGTCCTGCCCTTCGCGCAGGCGGCGCTCGGCGGCGGCGCGGATCAGGGGGGTGGATTTCGGGTCGCGGGTCAGATCGCCGGCCCGGTTCATGCGTGTGATCTCGCGAAGCGAGGACTGGGCCGGCTTGGCCAGGATGCAATGATCGATGTAGCCCTTGATGCAGCGGTGGGCTTCGGTGGAGGGGTCGAGCGGCGCCCAATACTGGTGCGAATCGGTCGCCTCGTCGATTTCCGAGAGGTCGATGGCTTCCTTGGTGGCGATTCTCGTCCAGCCGGTTCCCGGCCAATAATCCGGCGTGGTCACCATTCCTGCCCCCCATCGGCGGCGACCGCCGCCCACCCCTACCGATGGGGGGATGAGGCCGGATGCATCTGGGGATCGTCAAGCCGGATCATACGTGCTCGAAACCCCGCACCCGGCCGAACATCAGAACTGGCGGCCGGGCAGCAGATGCTGGGCCACGGCGTTGTTCAGGTCGGTGTTGCGGAAGGGCTTGACCAGAAGCGGGCGCTGCCGGTGCCCTTCGGGAAGCGCGTCCACCCCGTGTCCGGTGGTGAAGACGAAGGGAACGCCACGGGCGGCGAGCGCGTCGGCGACCGCGTCCACCCGCTCGCCACGCAGGCTGACGTCCAGCAGAGCGCCGTCGAAACCGCCCTGCTCGACCAGCCCCAGCGCTTTCGCCACGGTCGGCGCCGGCCCGACCACGCGGATGCCCAGGGTGACCAGCAGGTCCTCGACGGCCAGGGCGACCAGCGGCTCATCCTCGACGACCAGAATGGTCGGCCCCAGGGGCGTTCGTTCGGGCATCGGGCGGCTCTCACTCTCCACGACAGCAATGGATCAAGCGGGAGTCCGCCGCCGGCCGACGGACAGGACGCTCCACCATTCCTGAACCAAAGGCCAGCAATTGGTTCCTCCGATAACCATTACCGGTGCGCAAACAAATCGCAATCCACTTTTCGTCAGAACAGCCGCGTCCCGTCCCGTCCTCCGCCGCCCGACCTCTCACCAAGGGAGTCGGCAGTCCGCGCCGGCTGCAACCGATGCAACATCTCCATTCATATCCTGCTCGCGAAACATGGTTTGGGGCCGTCGCCCCGCATCGGGGCCCGATTATGGGCGCGGCGGCCATGGACACAAGCGGGCAGATCGCTCACCCTCCACAACCACGTCAAAAAATCTCCGGCTGAGCCACCGGACGGCCGACTTGGACAGTCTCACCCCGGCACCCGGCCATCCCGGCGGCCGAGCCTCCAGCGCCGCCACAAGGCGCTCCCCACCGGCCACAGCAGCACCGTGATCGTCACCACGCCCAGCGTGGCCGAGATCGGCCGCTCGAAGAACACCAGCGGATCGCCGTCCGCCTTGATCATGGAGGTGACGAAGGTCTCCTCCAGCATGCTGCCGAGCACCAGCCCCAGGATCGCCGGTGCCACCGGAAAGCCGTTCTCCTCCAGCAGGAAGGCGGCGACTCCGAACACCAGCATCAACAGCACGCCGAATACGGTGTTGTTGATGGCGAAGGATCCCACCACGCAGAACACCAGGATCACCGGCATCAGGATGTTGCGCGGCACCCGCAGGATGTTCGCCGACAGGCGGATGGCGGCCCAGCCCAGCGGCACCATGATCAGGTTCGCCAGGATGAAGACCAGGAAGATGGCGTAGATGTTCTGCGGGTTGTTGAGGAACAGCGACGGGCCGGGGTTCAGCCCCTTCATGTACAGCACGCCGATGGCGATCGCCGTGATCGAGTCGCCGGGGATGCCGAAGACCAGCGCCGGGATCCAGGCGCCGGCCAGCGCGCTGTTGTTGGCGGCACCGCTCTCCACAATGCCCTCGATGTGGCCGGTGCCGAACTTCTCCGGCTCGCGCGAGAAACGCTTGCTCATGGCGTAGGACAGCCAGGAGGCCATGTCCGCCCCGGCCCCCGGCTGGATGCCGATGACGGTGCCGAACAGGCTGCCGCGCAGGATGCCCATCTTGTAGCGCCGGGCGGTGGCGCCGATCCCTTCGAAGACGCCGCTCAGCCGGCCCTGCACCATGCGCAGCGGCGGGTCGGTATCGACGCAGAAGCGCAGCACCTCCGACACCGCGAACATGCCGACCATCACCGGGATCAGGCTGATGCCGCCCATCAGCTCGGCGTTGCCCAGCGTGAAGCGCGGATAGCCCGCCGGGTTGTCCAACCCGACGCAAGCCACCAGAAGCCCCAGGATCAGCATGATCAGAGCCTTGACCACGTTGGCGCTGCCGATGAACACCGCCGCCGACAGGCCCAGCACCACCAGCCAGAAATACTCGAAGGAGGAGAATTTCAGCGCCACCTCGGCCAGCGCCGGGGCGCCGACGATCAGCACCGCGGTGCCGATCAGCCCGCCGATGGCGGAGAACACCAGCCCAGCGCCCAGCGCCTGATGCCCCCGCCCCTTCAGCGTCATGGCGTAGGCCTCGTCGGTGTAGGCGGCCGAGGCCGGGGTGCCGGGGATGCGCAGCAGGGCCCCCGGAATGTCGCCGGAAAAGATCGCCATCGCCGTCGCCGTGACGATCGCCGCGATGGCCGGAATCGGATCCATGAAGAAGGTGATCGGCACCAACAGCGCGGTGGCCATGGTGGCGGTCAGACCGGGAATCGCCCCCACCGCCATGCCGAAGACCGCGGACGCCAGGATGACCAGCAGGACCTGCGGCTGGAAGACCAGCTGGGCGGCCAGCAGCGCGTTGTGGATCAGGTCGGGCATGCGGTCGCTCCCCTCACCACGCGATGCCTTGCAGCCAGCCCCAGGGGAGCGGCACCCGCAGCAGCTTGTAGAAGACGAAATGGATGACCAGGGTCGCCACCAGCGCCACCGGCAGCACCAGCAGCGGTCGCACGTCGAGCGCCAGGAACAGCGCCGACAGGATCAGCAGCGACAGCGGGATGAAGCCCACCGTGTCGGAGGCCGCCACATAGAGCGCCAGCCCGCCGACCACCAGCCCGACGTTGAGCAGATGGCGCGGCGAGCGCAGCCACGCCCCGGGTGACACCCAGGCGGCGCGGCGGTCCTGCAGACCGCGCACCACCAGCACCGCCGAGCATACCAGCAGGAGGCCCGCCAGCAGGGAGGGAAAGGCCGCCGGCCCGATGTCCTGGCCGGGGATGGTCGGGTAATCCTTCACCGCGAACAGCACCACCAGCGCCAGCAACGCCAGCAGGGCGCCGCTCAACGCGTCGTTCACCTTCATGACGCGCCCCCCTCCCCGCGAGACCGTCCCGGCCTTACTTTGCCAGCCCGATGGCCTTCATGATGGAGCCGAGGTCGGCGTCGCTCTTGGCCATGAAGGCGGCGTAGTCCTGCGGCCCCATCCACGCCGCGCTGAACCCGCGCTGTGCCATGAAGTCTTTGAACTCCTTGCTCTCATGCGCCTTCTTGATGGAGGCGACGAGCTTCTCGGCGATCTCCGGCGGCAGGCCCTTGGGGCCGCCGATGCCGCGCCAGGTGCCGACCGCGAAATCGACCCCCAGCGCCTCCTTGATGGTCGGCACGTCGGGGGCGGACGGGCTGCGCTGGGCATCCATGATCAGCAGGTTGCGGACCTTGCCGGCATCGACCATCGACTTGGCCTCCGGCAGCGACACGCTGGTGATCTGGATGCCGGACGCCACGAGATCCTGCAGCGCCGGGGCGGAGCCCTGGCTCGGCACCCACTGGACGCTGTTGGGATCGGCCCCGGCGGCCGACATCATGCCGGCGGCGGCGAGATGCCAGATGCCGCCCTGGCCGGTGCCCGACGCCTTCAGCCGCTTGCCTTCCTTGGCCGCCGCGACCACGTCCTTCGCGGTCTTGAACGGGCTGTCGGCGGCGACCTGGAGGCCGGCCGGGTCGACATTCACCAGGGCCAGCGGCGTGTAGTCCTTGTGGGTGAGCGGGGTCAGGTTGACCCAATGCATCATGTTGATCTCGATGGTCACCATGCCGACCGTGTAGCCGTCGGCCGGGGCCGACGCGATCGCCTGATGGCCGACCACGCCGCTGCCGCCGGTGCGGTTCACCACATTGACCGGCTGGCCCAGATCCTTCTCCATCAGGGTGGCAAGCGTGCGCGCCACCGCGTCGGTGCCGCCGCCGGCACCCCACGGGACGATGAAGGTGATCGGCCGCTCGGGCCAGGCGGCCTCGGCCGGAGCCAGGGGCAGCGCCGCGGCGGCGGCCAGCAGGGCGGCGCCGAGCGCGGCGCGGATCGTGGACATCCTCGACATGGTGTTCCCTCCTTGGTTTCTTTTGAATCCGTGATGCGTCGTGTCCGGGACTGTGGGTCCGGCCCGTCAGGGCATCAGCGAACCGCCGTTGACCTCGACCACCTGGCCGGTGACATAGCCGCTGAGCGTGTCGGAGGCGAGGTAGAGATAGGCGCCGACGCAATCCTCGCCGGTGCCCGCCCGCGCCATGGGGATGCCGCGGGTCATCGCCTCCATCTGCGCCGGCGTGCTGTGGCGCTCGTGGAAGGCGGTGGCGATCAGGCCGGGCGCCACCGCGTTGACGCGGATGCCGTCGCCGACCAGCTCGCGGGCGAGGCCGCGGGTGAAGGTGCTGACGAATCCCTTGGACGCGGCGTAGAGCACCGCCCCCGGGCCGCCGCCATTGCGGGCGGCGACCGAGCTGGTGTTGATGATGAAGCCGCCGCCGGCCCGCCGCATCCAGGGCACCACCGCGCGCGAGGCGTTGATCACCTGGCGGATGTTGAGGTCGACCACCTCGTCGATCAGCGCGTCGTCGCTGGTCTCGACGGGGCAGCGCCGCACCATGCCGCCAGCGTTGTTGACCAGCCCGTCGATGCCGCCGAAGCGGGCGGCGACCTCCTCCACCAGCCGGTCGGCCGCGCCCCGCGCGGCGACGTCGGCCTGGAAGGACTCGGCCTCGCCACCGGCGGCACGGATCCGGTCCAGCACCTCCTGCGCCGCCTCGGCGCTGGCGTTGTAGTGCACCGCCACGCGCGCGCCCTGGGCCGCGAAGGCCTCCGCGACCGCGGCACCAATCCCGGTCGAGGAACCGGTGACCAGCACCGACTTTCCGGACAGATCGGGAATCCTGATCATCCTCTGCTCTTCCCTGCTCACCGATACGGCGGGGTGGATTGTTTGTCCGTCCCGCGAACTGTTGTGCGTTGACTGATATACTAGTATGACCTAAAAACCAAGAAGGAATTGCGCCCCCCGAGGCACAGCGAGGACAGCATGAAGACCGAGATCCGACAGGCCCAACATCCCGAAAACGCCAAGGCCCTGGACACCGCCGGCCTGCGCCGGCACTTCCTGGTGGAGACGCTGTTCGAGCCCGGCGCCATCACCTTCACCTACAGCCATGTCGACCGGCTGATGATCGGCGGAGCGGCGCCCCTGGCCGAGTCGCTGGAGCTGACCGCGCCGCCGGCCATCGGCACCGCCAGCTTCCTGGCGCGGCGCGAGCTGGGGGCCTTCAACGTCGGCGGCCCCGGCCGGGTGCTGGTGGACGGGCAGACCCACGAGCTCGACACGCGCGACGCCATCTACATCGGCATGGGTGCCGAGGGCGTGCGGTTCGAGAGCGTGGACGCCGCCAACCCCGCCCGCTTCTACATCCTCAGCACGCCGGCCCACCGCCGCTGCGAGACCCGGCTGATCAAGCGGGCCGAGGCGAAGACCATGCATGTCGGCGACATCACCAACTCCAACAAGCGGGTGATCGCCCAATACATCCTGCCCGGCGTGTGCGACAGCTGCCAGCTGGTGATGGGCATGACCCAGCTCGAACCCGGCAACATGTGGAACACCATGCCCTGCCACGTGCACGACCGGCGGTCGGAGGTGTATTTCTACTTCGACCTCAAGGAGCCGGCCCGCGTCTTCCACTTCATGGGTGAGCCGCAGGAGACCCGGCACGTCGTGGTCGCCAACGAGCAGGCGGTGATCTCGCCGGGCTGGTCGATCCACTCCGGAGTCGGCACCGGCGCCTACACCTTCATTTGGGGCATGGGCGGCGACAACCAGGATTACACGGACATGGACATGGTCCGCATGGAGGATCTGCGGTAACGCAGCCGCCACGGACGCACGAAAAACCCGCCGGACCCCAAGGTCCGGCGGGTTTTTTATTGGGGCGGAGCGATGGGGGGGCTCAGATGCGCCGGCTGGTCGGGCGCCGTTCCACCACGAAGCTGGGGCGTTCCCCCTGGGAACGGCCGGCCTGCGGGCGGGGCGAATAGCCGGACCCGCCGTGATCGCCGCCGGGCAGGTCGCGCACCCGGAAGATACCGCGGTCGACGGGGAGGCTTTCCGCCAGCACGACGACCGAATTCAAAGAAAGGGCGTCACCCTCTCCTGGTGCACCGAAGGGACGCAGGCGTCCGGATTCGAGAAAGGTTCGGACCTCGTCCGCGCTGCAGTCGAGCCAGCGGGCGGCCTGTTCCGTGGTCAGGGGCTGGTCGCGCATGGTCCTTCCTCCCGTGTTGCCGGCCCCATCATACCCGCAGCGGCGGTGAAGGGAACGCACATTCCATCGAAAACGCATCCCGGATGGCCGTCTTACGGCACGGCGCGAGTGTAGCAGTCCGCACCGCCGAATGCATGCCCGTTCTGCAAAACACACCAGCGCCGCGCACGATGCCCGTGCGCGGCGCTGGTGTGACCAGGATGAGGAGGGAAATTTCTAGCGAGGCAGCGGTTGAGTGAGTGGTTTTGGAAGTGATGCGCCCTGGTGACCTGGCGGCGACCTACT
>NZ_JABFFR010000045.1 GCF_013423485.1 Azospirillum oleiclasticum | reverse complement strand
GCCGCGGCGGGCGCGTCCGCCGGCCGGCTCGCTGGCCGCGGCGGTGCGGCTGACGGCGGCGCGCCCCGCCGCCTGGGTGCTGGCGGGGGTGTTCGCGGCCTACAGCGCCAGCTTCATGTCGGTGTTCGGCTTCCTACCCACCATGCTGGTGGAGGAGATGGGCATGTCGACGGGCACCGCGGCGGTGCTGGGGGCGGTGGCTGTCATGGGCAACGCGGTGGGCAACCTGCTGGCCGGCGGGCTGGCGCGGCGGGGGGTGCCGCGCTGGGCGCTGGTGGCCCTGCCCTGCGTGGGCCTGAGCCTGACCGCGGCGGTGGTGTTCAGCCACGGCCTGCCCTTCGCCCCGCGCTACGCGGCGGCCATCCTCTATTCGGTGGTCGGCGGGCTGCTGCCGGCGACCGTGATGGGCGCCCTGCCCGCCTTCGCGCCGCGCCCCGATCTGGTCGGCACCATGAGCGGCTTCGTCATGCAGGGCTCCAACATCGGCCAGCTCGCCGGGCCGCCGCTGCTGGCCGCCGTGGTCGCCGGCTGGGGCTGGCCGGCGGCCCCGGTCTACATCGCCGCGGCGACCGGGCTGGGGCTGCTGCTGGCCCTGCGGCTGCGGCCGCTGGAGCGCGGGCTGGGAGCCCGGTGACGGGCGCCGGGCCAGGGGATTTTCCCCCGGATCGTCACAGCCCGGCGGTTTAAATCACGCCCCCGAATACCCACGTTCCGGCTTAGCCCGGGGCGGACGCCGCCGCTTCCGGTTTCCCCAACCCGAAGACGAACCACGCCGGCCGGGTCTCCCGCCAACCCACCGGCGGGACAGGGATTTTGCCGATGCACCACGCCCCGCCGCTGCTCGCCACCATCGCCGTCGGCATGCTGTTCGCGTTTGCCTTCGGCTTTCTGGCGCGCCGGCTGGGGCTGCCGCCGCTGGTGGGGTATCTGCTGGCGGGGGTGGCGGTGGGGCCGCACACGCCGGGCTTCGTCGGCGACATGGATCTGGCCTCCCAGCTCGCCGAGGTCGGCGTCATCCTGCTGATGTTCGGGGTGGGGCTGCATTTCTCCATCAAGGATCTGTGGGACGTGCGGCGGGTGGCGCTGCCGGGGGCGGTGGCGCAGATTGCCGCGGCGACGGCCATCGGCGCCGGGGTGGCCTGGCTGTGGGGCTGGGGGCTGGCGGCCGGGCTGGTGTTCGGCCTGTCCTTGTCGGTGGCGAGCACGGTGGTGCTGCTGCGCGCGCTGGAGGGGCGCGGCCAGCTCGACAGCCCGGACGGGCGGATCGCCGTCGGCTGGCTGGTGGTGGAGGACCTCGCCATGGTCATCGCCCTGGTGCTTCTGCCGGCGCTGGCGGGTGGTGCCGGGGCCGGGGGTGATGGTCATGGCGGTGGCTACGGCAATCTGTGGCTGGATCTCGCCGCCACCATCGGCAAGGTCGGGTTGTTCGCCGCGGTGATGCTGGTGGCGGGGCGCAAGGCGGTGCCGTGGCTGCTGGGGCAGGTGGCGCGCACCGGCTCGCGCGAGCTGTTCACGTTGGCGGTGCTGGCCATCGCGGTGGGCATCGCCTACGGCTCCGCCACGCTGTTCGGCGTGTCCTTCGCGCTGGGCGCCTTCTTCGCCGGGGTGGTGCTGAGCGAAAGCGACCTCAGCCATCAGGCGGCGGCCGACAGCCTGCCCTTGCAGGACGCCTTCGCCGTGCTGTTCTTCATCTCCGTCGGCATGCTGTTCGACCCGCTGGTGCTGCTGCGCGAGCCGCTGCCGGTGCTCGCCACCGTGCTGATCATCGTGGTCGGCAAGTCGCTGGCGGCGGCGTTGCTGGTGCTGGCGCTGGGCCACCCCCTGCACACCGCGCTGACCATCTCCGCCAGCCTCGCCCAGGTAGGGGAATTCTCCTTCATCCTGGCCGGGCTGGGGGTGACGCTGGGGCTGCTGCCGGAGGCGGGGCGCGATCTGGTGCTGGCCGGTGCCATCCTGTCGATCATCCTGAACCCGGCGGTGTTCGCCCTGACCGACCGGGTGTCGCGCTGGATCGCCGCCAACCCCGACCGCGCTCCGCGCTGGGTGCAGGGCCGGCAGGACGCGCTGCCGGACGAGCCGGTGCCAGTGCCGGGAAGCCGCAGCGGCCACGCGGTGATCGTCGGGCACGGGCGGGTGGGGGCGCTGGTGGCGCGGCTGCTGGCCGACCGCGGGCGGCCCTTCGTGATCATCGACCTCGACCGCCGCCGCTGCGAGGAGCTGCGCGCCCGCGGGCTGGAGGTGGTGTGGGGCGACGCCGGGGCCGCCACGGTGTTGGAGGCGGCGGGTGTCGGCCGCGCCCGGCTGCTGGTCATGGCCGCCCCCGGTGCCGCCCAGGCGCAGCGCGTGATCACCTGCGCCAAGGCGCTGAACCCCCACATCGACACCGTCGTGCGCGCCCAGGGCGAGACGGACATGGCGTGGCTGGAGCGCTGCGGCGTCGGCATGGCGGCGGTGGGCGAGCGCGAGCTGGCGCTGGCCATTTCGGCCTACGCGCTGGTGCGGCTGGGCGTGCCGGAGGCGGAGACGCGCGACCTGGTGCAGCGGACCCGCGCCGGCCTGCGCGTCGGCAACAATCTGGACGAGATCGGCGCCCCCAACCGCGCCCCCGAACTGCGCCCCCACCGCGAGGAGGAGACCGAGGCGGAGGGGTAGGGCCGGGGCTGTAGCAGGGGTGGCGGATGGTCGGCGGCACGGTCCTTTTCGGCTTGAGCTTTCGGCACCCCGGTGCGATCATCATACCAGTTTCGCGGCACCGGCCGCCCGGCCCTGCCGCCAGACACCCCCCTCAGGACCCGCTATGACCGTCATCGACCCGATTCCGCGGCGCAAGCTCTCGCAGGAGGTGCTGGACCGGCTGATGTCCAAGATCGCCAGCGGCGAATACGCGCCCGGCAGCCAGCTCCCCTCCGAGCGCCAGCTCATGGAGATGTTCCAGGTCGGCCGCCCGGCTATCCGCGAGGCGATGCAGACCCTGGCGCACCGGGGGATGGTCACCATCACCCATGGCGAGCGGGCGCGGGTGACGCCGGTGACCGCCGCCACGATCATCGAACAGGTCGGCGGCACCGCCAAGCATTTCCTGGCGACCGCGCCGGAGAACCTGGAGCACCTGAAGGACGCCCGCACCTTCTTCGAGAGCGGCATGGTGCGCATGGCCGCCGAGCACGCCACCGACGCCGACATCGCCCGTCTCGAACGCCGCCTCCGGGAGCACCGCGAGAGCCTGGAGGATCTGTCGCGCTTCCTCGCCTGCGACATGGCCTTCCACCGCGAGATCGCCGCCATCTCCGGCAACCCCATCTACGTCGCCGTCAGCCAGGCCATGTTCGACTGGCTCGCCGCCTATTACGTGGACCTGCTGCGCGCCCCGGGCGCCGAGCAGATCACGATAGCCGAACACACCCGCATCTTCGAGGCCGTCGCCGCGCGTGATCCGGAAGAGGCGGCGCGGGCGATGACGGACCACCTGACGCGCGCGAACGGGCTGTACCGGCAGTATGAGAGGCCGCGGGGGTAGGGGGACGGTCGAGCCTTGCTCGCCGGCGCAGGGTTTGGGCCGGAGTGACCGACCTTCGCCCCGAATAGATCAAAAGGGAGATCGGTTGATATTGATGCGCGGTTCAAAATACGTCGCGCCTGGCAAGGCCAATTTGCATTTTCAATGACATTGCATGTGAGAAGGTGCCGCGAAGCGTGGCTCGGCCGCTGGATTGACGGTTCGTAGCTTTCATGCTATTTCTAGATTTATTCATAATTGGGTGGGTATACATAAAAATGCCGAGTACCGATCCAGGGTCCGAAGAAACATTAGTTCAATTGCCATCTCCGGTCCTCGCTCACGTTGAAAAGCTTGTCGCGGATGGTTTGAAGCGGGAGCTGGATCAGGAGGAGAACGTCGTTCGCAGTTTGCCATTCTTTGCGACGTCGATTGGCGCGCTTTTGGCCTTGATAGGCTTTGTCAAGCCTTCCCTTGCATCATTTCCAATTGGATATCTGAGTATCACATCATACATTTTGTGTTTTATTCTTGCAGCCCTGCTTGTCGCCTTGGTATTTTTCTTGTTTCATGCCACCAAGAAGCGAGAACAATACCATCCAATGCAGGGGTCTGAGCTTATTGAATATGCGCGAGAATTGGTCCAATATCACGAATCAACTTCCAGTTTCGATGACACCTCCGGATACGACACGGTAATCCTGGATATACGACAGGCTTATACCGCCCAACTCGCCACATATGCGGAAAATGTGAGGGGAATCAATCTGTCGCGTGCCGACATGCGTGCGAAAATGTTTTCTATCCTGGTGATCGCCGTCATAGTAGCTTTGCTGCTTGTTGGCACCATCGTAGTTCTGGAAAGGCAATCAGGAGGACCACATGACCAAGGAGGATCCGTCAGCGAACAAGCTGCACATATCGAAGATCGCGAAAACAAAGTTCTACGCCACCCAAGCGAGTCGGGTGGGGAAAACATCGCCCGCCGGCTTCAAGACCAAACCCACTCCTCCACCGATGCAGGTGATCGAGATTGGACCTTGGGGGGTGAAACGAACCGGGACGATTTCCGCCGGGGACGCCCGCAAGCAGATGAAGGGGAAATAAAAGCCCCCGATGATTCGGTCGCGGGCAATCACGTCTCCGCATGCCAACAGTCTGTGTGGTGCTTTCTGCTGAGCTTCTTTTTTAGAGTGTGAGGGATGACATTATCCCGGGGTTCCTTACCCGGCATCCATAAGCGTCGGCCTCGCGGTTATGGACCGCGGGATCACAGGGCTTTCCCAAGCCCCGCCGAGTTGCCCCTGCCCGGCTCGGGGGAAATGTGCGCCGCCTCCCCCTACCCGATCGTCATCAGACTCGCATTCCCCCCCGCCGCGGCGGTGTTGGTGCTGATGGCGCGTTCCTCGACCAGCCAGGCGAGCGCGTAATCCTCGGTCCCGGCGGTGAGCGCGTCGGGGGCGGCGCCCTGGACCGAGAGGAGGGGGCCGTCGCGGTCGGCGAGGGTCTGGTTGACGGCGCGCAGCGCGTCGCTCTCGCCCTCGAACAGGACGGTGTCGAAGCGGGCGGCGGGCCAGTCCTCGGTCACCGCCACCCGCTCGCGCAAGGTCGCGGGCAGCTCGCGCAGGATGGCGGTCAGGGCCGGGGCGGCCTGGACCAGGGCGTGGTTGCCGGTGGCGAAGGCGGCGCCGAGTTGCAGGCACAGGCCGGTCTCCGTCTGCGGCAGGCACAGCACGGTGCCGCGCGGGTGCAAGGCGTAGAGGTTGCGCTCGCCGACCGGGCCGGGCAGCGTCAGCACCGTGCCGGCGGGGGAGCGGCCCATCCAGGCGGCGCAGCGCCCGGCTTCCGCCTTGTGGCCGCGGGCGGCCAGCCAGTCGCGGAAGATGGCGGCCTGGGCCGGGCGGCGTTCGGGCTGGGTGCGCAGGTCGGGATCGACCGGCGGGCGGGCCGACAGGAGCCGCAGCAGGTAGAGTGGGCCGCCGGCTTTGGGCCCGGTGCCGGACAGGCCGCCGCCGCCGAAGGGCTGCACCCCCACCACGGCGCCGATCAGGTTGCGGTTGACGTAGACGTTGCCGGCGGCGATCCGCTCCGCCACCCGCGCGATGGTCTCGTCGATGCGGCTGTGCACGCCGAAGGTCAGGCCGTAGCCGGTGGCGTTGATGCTGTCCACCAGCTCGTCCAGTTCGTCGCGGCGGAAGCGCAGCACGTGCAGGACCGGGCCGAACACCTCCCGCGTCAGGTCGGACAGGCCGTCGATCTCGATCACGGTGGGCGCGACGAAGGTGCCGGCGCGGGTGGCGGGGGGAAGCTCCAGCGATTCCACCCGGTGGCCCTTGGCCCGCATCGCCTTGATGTGATCCGTGATGATGCGCTGCGCCTCCGCGGTGATGACGGGGCCGACGTCGGTGGACAGCCGGTCGGGGTTGCCGACCGACAGCTCCGCCAGCGCGCCGCGCAGCATGGTCAGCACGCGGTCGGCCGCCTCCTCCTGCACGCACAGCACGCGCAAGGCCGAACAGCGCTGGCCCGCGCTGTCGAAGGCGGACGCGATCACGTCGCCCACCACCTGCTCCGGCAGGGCGGAGCTGTCGACGATGAGCGCGTTCTGACCACCGGTCTCGGCGATCAGCGGGATCGGACGGCCCTGCGCGTCCAGCGTGCCGGCGAGCTGGCGCTGGATCAGGCGGGCGACCTCGGTGGAGCCGGTGAACATCACGCCGCGCACGCGGGCGTCCGCCACCAGGGCCGCACCCACCGAACCATCGCCGGGCAGGAATTGCAGCGCCGCGTGGGGCACGCCGGCCTCGTGCAGCAGGCGCACCGCCTCCGCCGCGATCAGCGGCGTCTCCTCCGCCGGCTTCGCCAGCACCGGGTTGCCGGCGGCCAGCGCCGCCGCCACCTGGCCCGTGAAGATCGCCATGGGGAAGTTCCACGGGCTGATGCACACCACCGGACCCAGCGGCCGGTGCGTGTCGTTGGAGAAGCCGCGCTTCACCGCCGTGCCGTAGTAGCGCAGGAAGTCCACCGCCTCCCGCACCTCGGCGACAGCGTTGGGCAGGGACTTGCCCGCCTCCCGCACGATCAGGCCGAGCAGCACGGGCATGCGCCGCTCCATCAGGTCGGCGGCGCGCAGCAGGCAGGCGGCGCGGTCGGCCGCCGGGGTCGCCTGCCACGCCGCGCCGGCGGTGACCGCCTGGGTGAAGGCGGCGGCCACCATTTCCGCGTCCGCCTCGATCACGCTGCCCACCGTGTCGCGGTGGTCGGCCGGGTTGCGCACCGCGCGGGCCACACCGTCGCGCGGACCGTCGGCCAGCAGCGGCACGGCGCGCCAGGGATGCTCGGCGCCCGCCAGCAGGGCGGCCGACAGGGACGCGAGGCGCTGTTCGTTGGAGAGGTCGAGGCCGGCCGAGTTCTCCCGCTCCTCCCCGAACATCCGGCGCGGCAGCGCCAGCTTCGGGTGCGGGGAGCCCAGGGGTTGGATCGCCGTGGCCTGCTCGACCGGATCGGCGATCAGCGCCTCGATCGGCACGTCGGCGTCGGCGACGCGGTTGACGAAGGAGGTGTTGGCCCCGTTCTCCAGCAGCCGGCGCACGAGGTAGGCCAGCAGCGCCTCGTGCGTGCCGACGGGGGCGTAGATGCGGCAGGGGCGGTTCAGGCCGTCGCGGTCCACCACCTCCTCGTACAGCGGCTCGCCCATGCCGTGCAGGCACTGGAACTCGTACTGGCCGGCGTAATAGTTGGGCCCGGCCATGGCGTGGATGGTGGCCGTGGTGTGGGCGTTGTGGGTGGCGAACTGCGGGTAGACGGCATCGGGTGCGGCCAGCAGCTTGCGGGCGCAGGCGATGTAGGACACGTCGGTGTGGACCTTGCGGGTGAAGACCGGGAAGCCCTCCAGCCCGTCGACCTGGGCGCGCTTGATCTCGCTGTCCCAATAGGCTCCCTTGACCAGCCGCAGCATCAGCCGATGGCCGCTGCGCCGGGCGAGGTCGATGACGAAATCGAGCACGAAGGGGGCGCGCTTCTGGTAGGCCTGGACCACGAAGCCGATGCCGTTCCAGCCGGCCAGCTCGGGGTGGAAGCACAGCCGCTCCAGCAGGTCCAGCGACAGCTCCAGCCGGTCGGCCTCCTCCGCGTCGATGTTGAGGCCGATGTCGTAGCGCCGCGCCAGCAGGGTGAGCGCGGTCAGCCGTGGCAGCAGTTCCGCCATCACCCGGTCGGCCTGCGCGCGGGAATAGCGCGGGTGCAGGGCCGACAGCTTCACAGAGATGCCCGGCCCCTCGTAGATGCCGCGGCGCCCGGCGGCACGGCCGATGGCGTGGATGGCCTGCTCATAGTCGGCGTAGTAGCGCTCCGCGTCCCGCGCGGTGACGGCGGCCTCCCCCAGCATGTCGTAGGAGTAGCGGAAGCCCTTGGCCTCCATCTTGCGGCTGTTGGCGAGCGCCTCGGCGATGGTCTGGCCGGTGACGAACTGCTCGCCCATCATCCGCATGGCGATGTCCACGCCCTTGCGGATCAGCGGTTCACCGCCGCGGCCGATCAGCTTGGTCAGCGCCGCCGACAGGCCCTGCGCGCTTGAGGTGCCGGTCAGCCGACCGGTGACCACCAGCCCCCAGGTGGCGGCGTTCACGAACAGCGACGGGCTGTGGCCGATGTGCGATTCCCAGTCGCCGACGCCGATCTTGTCGCGGATCAGCGCGTCGCGGGTGGCGCGGTCGGGGATGCGCAGCAGCGCCTCGGCGAGGCACATGAGGGCGACGCCCTCCTGGCTGGACAGCGAATATTCGTGGATCAGCCCCTCCACCCCGCCGCCGCGCGCCTTGCCGCGCAAGGATTCCGCCAGCCGGCGCGCGACCTCCTGCGCCTGGGCGCGGACGGGGGCGGGCAGCGTGGCCTCCGCGATCAGGAAGGGCAGGCATTCCGGCTCCGGCCGGCGGTAGGCGGCGGTGATCTTGGCGCGCAGCACGCTCTGCGGCTGGACGGTCTGCGCGAACTCCAGGAAGGGCTGCGGGGCCGCGGTGGGTTCGGCCGCTTCCTCGGCGGCGGGTTCCTCGGCGGGCCGCTGGTCGGTGAACAGCCCGTCCACCGGCTCGCCCCGCTCCACCCGCTCCAGCGTAGCGAGGATGGATTGCTTGATCAGCCAGTGCGGCGACCGCCCGGTGCGCTCGGCCGCGGCCTTCAGCCGGTCCCGCAGAAGATCATCGACCTTGACCCCGATCGTCGTGCTGCCCATCGCCCTGCCCCGTGTGCGCCATGTCGTGTGGTGGCACCCCGGATCGGAACGGCGCAACCGCCGCCGGATCGTGGGCGCAACCCATCATGTACGGGAGGTGACACCGAGGGTCAAGGGGTGGGGACAAGGGTGATGCTAGAGCAGCCGTGCGATCACACCCACCGCCGTACCCGCGTCGGCGAGCCGGCGATCCAGCGTGCAGAGGGTTGCGCCCGCATCTCCGGCAATCGCGAGATGCAGGGCGTCGCCAGCCCGGAGCGACAGGGCATGCTGGTCGGCGAGGCGGGCCGCAGTCCGGAAATGAGCCGCGGCCACGGGAAGTATGGTGAATGACAGGGCGCACAGCCGGGTGAAATGCGACAACGCCGCCGCCCGGTGCTCCATCCCGATCTGGCCGGTTCGGATTTTGATCGACAGGGCGGACGAAACCTCCGTGACCACCCAATCGCTGATCGTCAGATCCTCCGGGTCCTGCTCGGCGAGCCAGCGCTGAACACGCTCTGTCGCAACCTCGTTGGTCAGGGCGCTCACCAGGACGGAAGTGTCGAGATACACCGTCAATAGCGGTCGCCATCGCGCATGGCGCGGACGAAATCCCCGGCGGATTCGTTCTGCATGGGCATGGAGTCGGTCAACGCCTGGAGCGACGCCAGGGAGATCGGGCGGCGCGGTGCACGAACCGCCGTCAGCGTGGCGACCGGCTTGCCATGGCGGGTGATGCACACCGGCTCCCCCTCTGCCGCCTGTGCCACCAACTCGCTGAGGTGGGCCTTGGCGTCGGCGATGTTGACCGTGGGCATTGCCATGACTCCTGACCAGATTTCTGGTCATTTATAGCGCTTGCCGACGGCGCCTTCAACCGCCCGCTCACCGCTCCGCCAGCGCCAGCTTCGCCCCCAGCGCCGCGAAGGCACCGGCGAAGCCGCGGCGCATCCAGGCCAGCACGGCGGGCCGGGTGACGATGTGGGTGCGGACGGCGGCGGCGAAGACGCCGTAGAGGACGAAGACGGCGAAGGTCAGCGCCATGAACACGGCCCCCAGCTCCAGCATGCGGGCGAGCGGGTGGGCCTCCCCGGCGTCCACGAATTGCGGCAGGAAGGCCAGGAAGAAGATCGACAGCTTGGGGTTCAGGATGTTGACGAGGATGGCCGACACGATCACCCGGCCGGCCGAGCGCGGGGTGCTGTCGGCCTCCACCCGGAAGGCGCCGGTCTCCTTCAGCGTGCTCCAGGCCATCCACAGCAGATAGGCCACACCCAGATACTTGAGCGTCTGGAAGGCCAGCGCGCTGGTGTGCAGCACGGCGGCCAGCCCCATCACCGCGGCGGCCATGTGCGGCACGATGCCCAGCGTGCAGCCGAAGGCGGCGACGACGCTCGCCCGCGCCCCGCGCGACAGGCCGGCGGCCAGCGTCAGCAGCACCCCCGTACCGGGGGAGGCGACGACGATCAGGGACGTGATCAGGAACTCGACGCTCATCCTTGCGGCCTCCTCCGGTGGGAGGCTCATGGTACCGCCACCGGGGACGCCGCGCCATGGATGAGGAGCGGTGCGGCTCAACCCTCCCTGGCGACCGTCAGGGCGGTCTCGTCGGCCACCACCACCGCGAACCGGTCGGCGAGCGAGGCCAGCGCCGCCCGCTGCACGGCCGCGGCGGGAACGACGCCGCCCAGCGGGTCGGGCAGGTCGCGCGTCGCCGTGGCGGCGGCCACGACGGCGCTGGCGAAGCCCAGATCCAGCGCGGCGCGGGCGGTGGCGGCGACGCACATGTGGGTCATGAAGCCGGCGAGGATCAGCCCGCTCCGCCCGGTGGCGCGCAGCCGCTCCTCCAGATCGGTTCCGGCGAAGGCGTTGGGCAGGCGCTTGGCGATCACCGGCTCCGCGGACCGGGGAGCCGCCGCCGGGATGATCGCCGCGGCCGGGCTGGTCGGGTCGAACAGGGCGCCGCCGGGGCTGCCCTGGTGCAGGATGTGGAACACCGGCACCCCCTGGCCGCGGGCGAGGTCGAGCAGGCGCGCGATGGCCGCCACCGCCGGCCCGACCCCGTCGAGCGGGAGGCGGCCGTCGACATACTCGTTCTGGGCGTCGATGACGACCAGGGCGGCCTGGGCGAGGGCCGGCGGGCGGGCGGTCGCCCCGGCGATCTGGAGAAGGGTTCGGGGTGCGGTGGTCATGGCGGCGCTCCGTGCGGGGGTGGCAACGCCCGTCTTGTACGGCTGCCCACTGGTGGCGATAATCCGACGTTTCCCGGATTGATCGTTCGCAGGTTCGAACAATGGGCACGTCCCTTCACGGTATTCCCGAGTTCGTCGCGGTGGCCGACGGCGGCGGGTTCAGCGCCGCCGGGCGGCGGCTGGGCCTGTCCAAGTCGCTGGTCAGCGAGCGGGTGGCAGCGCTTGAGGCGCGGCTCGGCACCCGGCTGCTGGCCCGCACCACCCGCCGCGTCGCGCTGACCGAGGCGGGTGCGGCGTATCTGGAGCGGGCCCGCCGCGTGCTGGACGAGGCGGCCGGGGCCGAGGCGGCGGTGCAGGCGCTGCACGGCGAGCCGCGTGGCCGGCTGCGGGTGGCGACCTCGGTCGGGCTGGCGGCCGGCGAGCTGGCCCCGCTGCTGCCGGCCTTCCACGCCCGCCACCCGGCGGTCGAGGTCGAGCTGCTGGCCGACGACCGCGTGGTCGATCTGGTGGCGGAGCGGATCGACGTGGCGCTGCGCGCCGCCCTGCCCGTCAACCCCGCCCAGATCGCCCGGCGCGTGGCCCCGATCCGCTACGCCATCGCGGCGGCCCCCGCCTATCTGGCGCGGCACGGACACCCCGTGCACCCGGCGGAGCTGTCCGGGCACGCCTGCGTGCTCTACGGGCCGGACAGCCCGTGGGATGAACTGCGCTTCCGCCGCGGGGAGGAGGAGGTGGGGGTGCGGCTGTCCGGCTTCCTGCGCACCCAGGCGCCGCTGGTGGCCGGCGCCGCCATCGCGGCGGGCTGCGGGATCGGGCTGGTGATGAGCCTGGGGGTGCCGCGCGCCGTGCGGGATGGCGCCCTGGTCACGCTGTTCCCCGACTGGCAGCTGGTCGGCTACGAGGGTCGCGACCTGTGGGCGGTCTATCCGGACAACCGCCACATCCCGCCCAAGGTGCGCGCCTTCATCGATTTCCTGGCGGCGCAGGAGCGTTTCGGTGGCTCCGGCGTGCAAGCGTGAGCGGAGCGGGTGTCACGCGGGGTCCGGCGGCCCTGCGGCCAGGGCCGCGGCGGTCGCCACCCTGGCCCCCAGCGCCACGCCCGACCGCTGCTCGGCGAACATGGCGGCCAGCAGCGCCGCCGCCTGTTCCGCCGCGGCGTCCGGCGACGTGCCGCCGCTGCGGATGTTGGAGATGCAGTTGCGTTCGCTGTCCACCCGCCCCGGCCGCGGCATCCAGGTGAGGTAGAGGCCGAGGCTGTCGGCGGCACTCAGCCCCGGCCGCTCGCCGACCAGCACCACCGACGCGCGGGCCTGTAGGATGGCGCCGATCGGATCGCCCAGCGCCACCCGCGCCTGGGTCGCCACCACGATGGGGCCGATCCGGCGGCCGGCGGCGGCGAGGCGGGGGATCAGGGCGGCCAGAACCGCCACGGCGTTGGCGGACACCGCCGTGCTGCTCAGCCCGTCGGCCACCACCAGCACCACGTCGGGCGCGGCGGCGGGTTCCGACAGGCGGGTCTCGCCGTCGGCCGACAGGCGGCGGCCGAGGTCGGGGCGCTTCAGGTAGGTGGCGCGGTCGGGGGCGGCGCTGGCGACGGCGACGCTCTCCCAGCCTTGCGCGGCGATGTCCGCCAGCAGCGCCGGCACGTCGAGCGGCACATGCACGGCGTCGCGCGCCTGGGCGTGGGCGGCCTGGAAGGCGAGATGCGCCGCGGTGGGCAGGCCGCTGCCGGCGCGGCCCAGCGCGATGCGGGCGTCGGTGAAGCGGCGCAACCCGGACCAGCCGTCCGGTTGCACCACCACGCTGCCCTTCGGCTTTCCGGTCATCAGGCGGCCTCCTCCGACGGCAGGGGAAGGGCCGGCAGCAGCGGCCCGGCGCGGTGGTCGAAGCGCAGGCGACCCAGTTCGTCGGCAAGGCCGCTGCCGGCCAGCCACGCCTCGAACTCCGGGGCCGGGCGGCGGCCCAGCACCTGCCGGATGTAGAGCGCGTCGTGGAAGCTGGTGCTCTGGTAGTTGAGCATGATGTCGTCCGCCCCCGGCACCCCCATGATGAAGGTGCAGCCGGCCACGCCGAGCAGGGTGAGCAGCGCGTCCATGTCGTCCTGGTCGGCCTCGGCGTGATTGGTGTAGCAGACGTCGCAGCCCATCGGCACGCCGAGCAGCTTGGCGCAGAAATGATCCTCCAGCCCCGCGCGGGTGATCTGCTTGCCGTCGTAGAGATATTCGGGGCCGATGAAGCCGACCACCGTGTTGACCAGCAGCGGCCGGTAGCGCCGCGCGACGGCGTAGCAGCGGGCCTCCACCGTCTGCTGGTCCACCCCCTCGTGGGCGCCGGACGACAGCTCGCTGCCTTGGCCCGTCTCGAAATACATGACGTTGTCGCCGACCGTGCCGCGCTTGAGGGACTTCGCCGCCTCCCACGCCTCGTCCAGCAGGGCCAGCGAGATGCCGAAGGCGCGGTTGGCCGCCTCGGTCCCCGCGATGGACTGGAAGACGAGGTCGACGGGCGCGCCGCGGCGCATGGTTTCCAGCGCCGTGGTGACGTGGGCCAGAACGCAGGATTGGATGGGGGCGCCGCTGCGCAGCCGCAGCTCCTCCAGCATCGACAGCAGGGCGGTCATCGCCTCCACGCTGTCGGTGGCGGGGTTGATGCCGATCACCGCGTCCCCCACCCCGTACATCAGCCCGTCCAGCGTGCTGGCGGCGATGCCGCGCGGGTCGTCCACCGGGTGGTTTGGCTGCAACCGGGTGGACAGCCGCCCCTCCAGCCCGATGGTGTTGCGGAAGCGGGTGACCACGCGGGTCTTGGCGGCCACCGCGATCAGGTCCTGCAGCCGCATCAGCTTGCTCACACCAGCCACCATCTCCGGCGTCAGGCCGGGGGCCAGCGCCGTCAGCGCCGCCGTGTCGGCCACCCCCAGCAGCCAGTCCCGGAACTCCCCCACCGTCAGGTGGGCGACGGGGGCGAAGGCGGCGTCGTCGTGGCTGTCGACGATCAGCCGCGTCACCTCGTCGGTCTCGTAGGGGACGACGGCCTCGTTCAGGAAATGGCGCAGCGGCAGGTCGGCCAGCGCCATCTGCGCGGCCACCCGCTCGGCGGCGCTCTCCGCGATCAGCCCGGCCAGCGCGTCGCCCGAGCGTGCGGGCGAGGCGCGCGCCAGCAGCGTGCGCAGATCGGGGAAACGGTGGGTGGTGCCGGCCAGACTGTGGGTGAAACTCATCCCGTCGCTCCCCCGTCAATGGTCAGGTGCCGGTGTGGTCAGGTGCCAGTGTGGTCAGGTGCCGGTATGGAAGGCCGGCCACTCGCGCTTGACGACCGGCCCGTCGCTGGCCAGCGCGTGGCAGGTGTCGATGATGCCGGGGCGGCGGGTGGCGGGCGCCTCCTCCTCCCCCGCCTCGCGGCGGCGCAGCGCCTTGCCGCCATGCACCGTGTGCAGCGTGGCGACCGCCAGCGGCCCGAGCAGGACGTCGGTCAGGTGGGTGCAGCCCTGCACGCCGCCGACCGCCGCCGTCACCGCCTTGCGCCATCCCGCCCCCACCGAGCTGCCGACCAGCCGCTCATAGGCGGGCGTGGCCGCCGGGCACTGGGTGAAGGGGGAATGGTCCGTCACCGCCTCCACCGCGCGCACGACCAGATCGTCGTCCACCGTCAGGCGGATCGCCATGCCGTGCAGCGCCTCCCCCGCGGCGATGCCACCGCGGTCCTGGTTGGGCATGGAGTAGCTCTTGCTGTCGGTCAGCGTTGCCTCGATGTCCCACAGGCCGTCGTCCCGCTCATAGCCGCGGCACACCACCTCCCGCGTGTGCAGGTGCCGGCGCGGCGCCGCCTTCGACAAGGGCATGGTCCCGGTTCCCTCCTGTTCCGCACCCGCGAATTCGATCATGGATGGGCGGGGACGGCAAGGGTGGTGCGAGGAACGTCCCTCTCCCGCCTCCGGCGGGAGAGGGTTATGGTCGCGCGTTGAGCAACGACATCGACCCAGGAATCCCCATGCCCGCCACCCCACCCCTGCGCCATGCCCTGCCGCCGCCCTTGCGGGCGGTCGTGGATCTGGTGGCGGGGCGGCGGGTGGCCGGGGGGGACATCGGCGATCCGGAGGCGGTGCTGCGGCTTTTGGAGCGGCACCGGCTGCTGCTGGCGGTGGCGGAGCCGGGGCCGCTGACCGGTGTCCTGGCCGGGCCGCGGCGGCGGGAGACGGCGGCCGTGCTGGGGATGCAGGCGGAATTGGCGCGGGTCGCGGCGGGGCTCGACGGTGCGGGGATCGAGGCGCTGGCGCTGAAGGGGCCGGCCTTCGCCCGGCTGGTGCATGGGCGGGCCGACCGCCGCTCCTGCCGCGACCTCGACCTTCTCGTGCGGCCGGCGCAGGAGGCCGACGCGCTGGCGGCGCTGGGGCGGCTCGGCTACGCGGTGGCGCAGCGCGACGACAACGCGACGGTGCTGCGCGGCCCCGGCGGCCGCGGGATGGTGGAGCTGCACACCCGGCTCGGCGACGGCGAGGCGACCTTTCCGGAGCGGGTGGCGCGGCCCTTCGAGGTGGCGGTCGCGGTGACGCTGGCGGGCGAAGCGGTGCGCACCCTGCCGACCGATCTGGCGCTCGCCTACGCCGCCCAGCACGGCACGCGGCATCTGTGGCGGGTGCTGCTGTGGGTCTGGGACATGGCGGCGGCCGGGCGCAACCCGGCCGTGGATTGGGCGGCGGCGCTGGAGACGGCGCGGCGGCTGGGGGTCGAACGGCAACTGGCGTTGGGGGTGGCGCTCGCCGACGGCCTGTTCGGCGGCGGCCTGCCGGGGCCGCTGGCCGCCGAACGGCGGCTGAGCGTGCGCGCCGGTCGCCACGCGGCGACCCTCGCCCCCGTTTTCAGCACGCCGGTGCCGGAGACGGAGCATCAGGCCATCCTTCAGGTGGGGCTGGCGCGCTACATCGCCCTGCGCATGGCGCTGGAGAGCAGCGCGCGGGCGCGGCTGGCGGTCGCGGGCGAGCTGTTCGGGCCGAGCCCGCGCGACCGCGCCGCCATGCCGCTGCCGTCCGGGCTGGCCTTTCTCTACCCGCTGCTGCGCGCCGGCCGGCTGGCCGGCCGGCTGGGGCACTGGCGGCGCGGGTGGTAGAGTGCTTTCAGGCGGCGTCCAGCTCAGCGGTCATCGCCACCTTCCCCTCATGGTCGAGCGCCCAGAGCGACGCGCCGCCCGGTGCGGGGGCGCCACACAAGGTCAGCGGGTGGATGTCGAACAGCGGGCGGCGGGCGCGGAAGCGGAAGGCGGTGACGCGGGCGCCGGGATTCTCGCGCAGGAACAGGTCGACCAGCAGCGTGGCGGTCAGCGGTCCGTGCACGATCAGGCCGGGATAGCCCTCCACCTCTTCGCAGTACTTGCGGTCGTAATGGATGCGGTGGCCGTTGAAGGTCAGCGCGGAGAATCGGAAGAGCAGCACCGGGTCGGGCGTCAGCGGGCGACGCCACACCGCGTCGGGCGCCGGCTCCGACGGTGGCGGCGCCTCGCCGGGGCGGGGCGCCTCGCGGTAGACGATGTCGTGCACCTCGCGCACCGCCAGGCTGCCGCCCGCGCTGATCTCGTGCAGCACCTTGACGAACACCATGTCGCCGGAGCGGCCGGATTTGGGCTGCACGTCGGCGATGGTGGAGCGGCGGTGCAGCGCGTCGCCGGTGCGGACCGGGGCCAGGAACTCCAATTGCCCGCCCGCCCACATGCGACGCGGCAGCGGCACCGGCGGCAGGAAGCCGCCGCGCTGCGGGTGCCCGTCCTCGGCGATCTCGCGCTGCGGCGCCTTAGGCAGGAAATAGAGCCAGTGGCCGAGCGGCGGCAGCTCCCCCGCCGGCCAGGGCGGGTCGATGTGGTCGAGAGTGGCGGCGAGGCCGGCCAGCGGTGCGGCGGTGGCGCTGTCCGCCATCTCCTCGCTGCGGCCGATCCAGTCCTTCAGATGGTCGAGGTTCATGGCGGGACTCCGGCTCAGAAGGATTTCGGCAGGCCCAGCACGTGGGTGCCGACGTGGGAGAGGATGAGGTTGGTGGAGATCGGGGCGACCTGATAGAGGCGGGTCTCGCGGAACTTGCGCTCGATGTCGTACTCCTCGGCGAAGCCGAAGCCGCCATGGGTCTGCAGGCAGGTGTCGGCGGCGTGCCAGGACGCCTCCGACGCCAGCAGCTTCGCCATGTTCGCCTCGGTGCCGCAGGGCTGGCCGCTGTCGAACAGCGCCGCCGCCTTGCGCACCATCAGGTTCGCCGCTTCCGTTTCCACGTGGTTCCGGGCGATGGGGAACTGGATGCCCTGGTTGGCGCCGATGGGGCGGCCGAACACCTCGCGCTCCTTGGCGTAGGCCGAGGCGCGGTCGATGAAGAAGCGGGCGTCGCCGATGCATTCCGACGCGATCA
Source organism: Azospirillum oleiclasticum (assembly GCF_013423485.1). Classification (GTDB taxonomy): domain Bacteria; phylum Pseudomonadota; class Alphaproteobacteria; order Azospirillales; family Azospirillaceae; genus Azospirillum; species Azospirillum oleiclasticum. The sequence goes on along the minus strand of NZ_JABFFR010000045.1, from coordinate 14,785 downwards.
GGATGCGCTCGGCGTTCATGCCGTCGAGGATGTAGCGGAAGCCCTTGCCCTCCTCCCCGACCAGATTCTCCGCCGGGACCTCCAGATTGTCGAAGAACAGCTCGGTGGTGGCGTGGTTGATCATGGTGCGGATCGGCCGGATGGTGAGCCCGTTGCCGACCGCTCGGCGCATATCGACCAGCAGCACGCTCATCCCGTCGGTGGGCCGCGCCGCGTCCTCCCGCGCCGTGGTGCGGCAGAGCAGCAGCATCAGGTCGGAATGCTCGGCCCGGCTGATCCACACCTTCTGGCCGTTGACGACGTAGCGGTCCCCCTCGCGCCGTGCGAAGGTGCGGATGCGGGTGGTGTCGGTGCCGCTGGTGGGCTCGGTCACCCCGAAGGCCTGGAGCCGCAGCGTGCCCTCGGCGATGCCGGGCAGACAGGCCTGCTTCTGCGCCGGGCTGCCGTGCCGCAGGATGGTGCCCATGGTGTACATCTGGGCGTGGCAGGCGCCGCCGTTGCAGCCGGAACGGTGGATCTCCTCCAGGATCGCGGTGGCCGCCCCCAGCCCCAGGCCGGAGCCGCCGTATTCCTCCGGGATCAGGACGGAGAGGAAGCCGCTTTCGGTCAGGGCGGCCACGAATTCCGTCGGGTAGGCGCGGTCGCGGTCGAGCGCCCGCCAGTACTCGCCGGGAAAGCGCGCGCAGAGCCGCCGCACGGACTCGCGGATCTCCGGAAACTCGTCGGCGTCGGTGGTCATGGAAGGTCCTCCACGGGTGTCGCGGTCACGCGTCCACGCCGGCGGCGATGCCGGCGTCGAACAGGCGGCCGATCTTGGACGAGGGCAGGCCCAGCAGATCGGCCAGCACCTCCTCCGTGTGCTGGCCCAGTGCCGGGGCGGGAACCACGTCGCCGCGCGGCGATGCCCCGAAGGCGAGCGGCGAATGCGGGGCGAGATGGCGGCCGGCGCCGGGCTGGTCGATCTCCCGGAACATCGGGTTGGCGGTGGAGCAGCGCGGGTCCTCCGCCACCAGCTGGGCGAAATCCTGATACGGCCCCCACAGCACGCCGGTGCCCTGGAAGGCCTCGGCGACCTCGGGCAGCGAGCGGGCGGCGAACCACGGGGCGAAGACGGCGGCGATGGCGTCGCGGGCGTGGTAGCGCCCGGCCTCGTCGCCGATATCCACCCCCATCGCCCGCTCCACATGCACCATGCGGTCGGCAAGGCCGGTGGCACGGCAGAGCACGGCCCACTGGCGGTCGGAGATGGCGGCGACCATCACCCGCCGCCCGTCGCGCGTGGCGAAATCGCGCCCGAAGGCGCCGTAGAGGTCGTTGCCGAGCGCCGGGCGCTGGCGCCCGGTCAGCTGCGCCTCGGCCAGGAAGCCCAGATTGCCGACGGTGGCGAGCATCACGTCGGACAGCGCCAGTGCCACCTCCTGCCCCTCCCCGGTCAGACGGCGGTGGCGCTCCGCCGCCAGCAGCCCGGTGGCGAGGTAGAGGCCGGCGGCGACATCCCAGGCCGGCAGCACATGGTTGACGGGGCGGCTGCCATCGCCGGTCACCAGGGGAAAGCCGCTGGCGCTATTAACCGTGTAATCGACCGCCGTGCTGCCGTCGAAATTGCCCTGCAGCTTCAACAGGATGGTGTCGGCCCGGCGGGCCCGCAGCGTCTCAAACGCCATCCAGCCGCGGGTGGGCAGGTTGGTGAGCGCGATGCCTCCGCCCTCCCCCGGCGCGGCGACCAGCGCCGCGGCGATCTCCTGCCCCTCCGGCCGGTCGAGCGCCAGCCGGACGGAGCGCTTGCCCTTGTTGAGGCCGGCCCAATAGAGGCTGGTGCCCCCGTCGGTGACCGGCCAGCGGTCGTAATCGATGCGGCCGGCGATCGGACTGACCTGCACCACGTCGGCACCGAGCTGCGCCAGCGCCAGTCCGCCCAGCGGTGCCGCCACGAAGGCCGACAGCTCGACCACGCGCAGGCCCTTGAGGATTGCGCTCACTCCGTTTCCCTCCCCTGCCGGCGGCGGCCGGACCGTTTCCGGGCATGCTAGTGGATGGCCGCGGGGGCTGTACAGGGGGCCGGCGTTCCCGCCACCTCAACCCCGCCCCGCGTAGCCCAGCACCCCCAGCAGCGGGCGGATGGTCAGCCCCTGGACGATGATGGAGAAGATCACCACCGCGTAGGTGGCGGTGAGGATCGTCGTGCGCGGCTCGCCCACCGGCAGCGACAGCGCCAGCGCCACAGAGATGCCGCCGCGCAGCCCGCCCCAGGTCAGCACGGCGAGCGCCCGGTTGTCGAAGCCGCGCCAGGGCGAGGCGACCGCCGCCGGCAGAGCCATGCTGGCCCAGCGCGCCGCCAGCACCAGCGGGACGGCGGCCAGCGCCAGCCGATGGGCCGGATCGAGCGACAGCACCAGCACCTCGAACCCGATCAGCAGGAACAGCACGGCATTCAGCATCTCGTCCAGCAGGTTCCAGAAGGTGGTGGCGTCGCGGCGCGTGCGCGCGCTCATGGCGAAGCGCATGCCGCGGTTGCCGATCAGCAGCCCGGCCGACACCACCGCCAGCGGCCCGCTGACGTGCAGCAGGTCGGCCGCGGTGTAGGTGCCGGTGACCAGCGCCAGCGTCATCATGATCTCCAGCGCCGGCTCGTCCACACGGGCCAGCAGCCGGTAGGTGACCCAGCCCGCCGCCAGACCGAGCGCCACGCCGCCCGCCACCTCGCGCAGGAAGAGCAGCGCGATGTCGGCGGCACCGGGGTCGCCGCCGGCACCGGCGAAGGCGCTGGCGGTGAGGAAGGCGGCGATGCCGACGCCGTCGTTGAGCAGGCTTTCCCCGACGATGCGGGTCTCCAGCGGCTTCGGTGCCCCGGCCGAGCGCAGGATGCTGACCACCGCCACCGGGTCGGTCGGGCTGATCAGCGCGCCGAACACCATCGCGTAGGCCAGCGGCAGGCCGGTCAGCAGGTGGAAGGCGGTGCCGATCAGCAGGGTGGACAGCACCACCCCCACCGAGGCCAGCACCAGCACCGGCCCGCGCTCCTCCCGCAGGTCGGCGATGTCGACCTGGAGCGCCCCGGCGAAGAGCAGGAAGCACAGCATCCCGTCGAGCAGCGTCTTCTCGAAATCCACGCTGCGCACCAGCGCCCGCAGCCCGCCCGCCGCGTGCGATTCCGGAAACAGCGCGTCGAAGCCGAGGATGCCCAGCGACAGCACCAGCGCCATCGCCGCCAGCCCCACCGAATGCGGCAGGCGGAACCAGCGTTCGTTGATGACGCCGAGCAGGGAGATGATCACGAACAGCAGGGAGGCGATGTGGATGGCGGTCACGCGCGGTCTCCCGGTGGCGGTGCCCTGCCAACGGTGGGGCATCGGGCGGTGTTCCTGCGGGAACACCCCGGCCGCCGGCGGGTTGCCACGCGGGAAAGACGGGAGGAGGCTGCCCCATGTCCCTGACCATCCAGGCCGGCCTGTGGGGCCTGCTCAGCGGCTCGGCCCTGCTGGTCGGCGCCGCGGTCGCGTGGTTCACGCGCATCCCGCCGCGCGCCATCGCCGCCGTCATGGCCTTCGGCAGCGGCGTGCTGATCTCCGCCCTGTCCTTCGGGCTGATGGAGGAGGCGGCCGGACGCGGCGGCTTCGCACCCACCGCCGCCGGCTTCCTGGGTGGCGCCGCCGTCTACACCGCCGCCAACATCGCCATCTCCCGGCGCGGTGCCAGGCACCGCAAGCGGTCGGGCGGTCAGCAGTCGGAGGAGGGCGGCGGCGGGCTGGCCATCGCGGTGGGGGCGCTGCTCGACGGCATCCCGGAATCGATCGTCATCGGCGTCAGCCTGATCGGCGGCGGGGCGGTCAGCACGGTGGCCGTGGTCGCGGTCTTCCTGTCCAACGTGCCGGAGGGGCTGTCGAGCGCGTCCGGCATGCGCAACGCCGGGCGTTCGGCGGGTTACGTGTTCGGCGTGTGGGGCGCCATCGCGGCGGTGTCGGGGCTTGCCTCGTTGGCCGGCTACACGCTGTTCAGCGGCTTGTCCGACCCGGTGATCGCGGCGACCCAGGCGGTGGCGGCCGGCGCCATCCTCGCCATGATCGCCGACACCATGATCCCGGAGGCCTTCGAAACCGCGCACGAATACGCCGGCCTGCTCACCGTCGCCGGCTTCCTGGCGGCCTTCGCCCTGTCGCGGCTGGGCGGCTGAGGGTTCCGGTTGGACCGGGCGGGTGCGGCTGTGCCACAGTTCCGCCATGCCCGCCGCTTTCCTCCTCGTGCCGCTCCAGTCCCTCGACCGCCGTGCCCGCCGCCTGTTGCCGCGGCTGCGCCGCTGGCTGCGCAGCGACGACCTGCTGGTGGCGCTGCTGGGTGTCGGAGTCGGCGCGCTGACCGGGCTGGCGGCCATCGGCTTCCGCATGCTGATCGCCGCGGTGCAGAGACTGGCCTGGGGCAGCGGGGAGGACCGGTTCGCCGCCGTGGTGGCGGCCATGCCGCCCTGGCAGGTGGTGCTGACGCCGGCGCTGGGCGGGCTGCTGGTGGCGCTGCTCGTGCGCTTCGTCATCGGCGGGCACCGCCCGCCCGGCGTGCCGCAGGTGCTGGAGGCCACACTGTACGGCGGCGGCCGGCTGCGGCTGCTGCCCGGCTGTGCCACGGCTCTGGCGGCGGCGCTGTCGCTGGGGGCCGGCGCCTCGCTGGGGCGGGAGGGGCCGGTGGTGCATCTGGGGGCGACGCTGTCGGGCTGGACGGCGCGCCGGCTGCGGCTGCCGCCGCCGATGGCGCGGATGCTGCTGGCCTGCGGCGTCGCCTCGGCGGTCGCCGCCTCCTTCAACGCGCCGATGGCGGGCACCGTCTTCGCGCTGGAGGTGGTGGTCGGCAGCCTGCGCTTCTCCGCGCTGGCCCCCGTTCTGATGGCGGCGCTGACCGGCACGGCGGTGGCGCGGCTGAGCTTCGGGGGCGATCCGGTCTTTCCGGTGCCGGTGCACGCGGTCGGGCCGATGGCGGAGCTGCCGGCCTTCGCGGCGCTGGGCGTGGTGGCGGCGCTGGTGGCCCTGGCCTTCATGCGCGGCGCCTTCCTGTGCGAGGACGGCTTCGCCGCGGCGGCGCGGCGCTGGGGCTGGCCGCAATGGCTGAACCCGGTGCCGGGCGGCTTGGCGATCGGCGCGCTGGCGCTGGCCGTGCCGCAGGTGCTGGGCGTGGGGTACGAGGCCACCCACGACGCGCTCCTGGGCGCCACCCCCGCGGCCGTGCTGCTGCTGCTGGTGGCGGCGAAGCTGGCGGCTGTCGCGGTCAGCTTCGGTGCCGGCTTCGGCGGTGGGGTGTTCAGCCCGTCGCTGGTCCTCGGCGCCACCGCGGGCGGCGCCTTCGCCGCGGTGGCCGGTCCGCTGGTGGGGCCGCTGGCGTCCACCGCCGGGATCTACGCGCTGGTCGGCATGGCGGCGGTGGCGGCCCCCGTGCTGGGGGCGCCGATCTCCACCATCCTGATGGCGTTCGAGCTGACCGGCGACGGCGGCATGGTGCCGGGGGTGATGACCGGGGTCGCGGTGTCTGCCGGCGTCGTGCGCTGGCTCTACGGCCAATCCATGTTCACCGCCCAGATGGCGCGCGCGGCGGCGCGGGCGGGGTCGGTCAATTCCGTGTGAAGACGATCAAAACCTTGTCGAACTTGTATTCCGTGTAAGCCGGGAAATGGGTGTCGGCATCGATCAGCGAATAGCCGAGATCCACGGCGAGCTCGTTCGTCTTCGGGTTGACGACGTGGAAGGTGACAAGACCGTAGACTGTCCCGTTGATCTCCTTGTCGCCGCGCAGGATGCCGAGAACGGGATAGGCAGCCGTGGACGAACGGAGTTCCGCGCGGGTGATCGGATCACCGCTTGCCACGCCGCCGGCCACGAACTCGGGAATCAGCATGCGCAGCGCATCCTCGCTGTCCCGTCCTTTGCTGTCGCGCGAGGAGCCGGCGGAGACGAAATCGATGATCTGGCCATTCGGCTCCATCAGCACGCGCAGCTTGTCCTTGGGCTCGATGACGGTGATCACGATGCGACCGGCGGCGGCCGTCGCATTGATCGTGAGGACGAGATCGGTCACCTTGCGGTCGTTGACCGTGGTCAGGCGATAGGTCTGGTCCGCGAAGGGACGATAGGTGTAGGTCGTCCGTTTGTTGTTCGGCCGCACGCCATCGAGGACGTTCCGGGTCGAGACCTCCGACGAGCCTCCCACGACGGGCTGGGCGGAACCGCGCGTCTGGCATCCGCCAAGCGCCGCGGCGATGAGGACGAACAGGAAAGCGCTGGCTCGAACCGACATGTGCGGAACCTTTGGTGCGGGAGCGGCTGCGGGGGAAGGGCGGGTCTTCAGCGTCGGACGTTCATGATCAGGCCCGAGCGCGCCCGGCAGGCCGACCGTTGCAACACGACCGTCGAGGTGTCGGGCAGCAGACAGTCGACCATCTCCGTGGCAGCCGGCCGCGCGGGCGTCGGCGGATCGGCGGATGCCGGCTTCGGGGCCGACGGCCGTGGCGGCGCCACCGGCAAGGTCGCCGGCTGCGCGGTGGCAGGGGGCGTTGTCGGCGGCGGCGGAACCGCCCGCACCCGCGCCAGCGCCGCGAAGCGCCCACCGGGGTAGGTTTCCAGATAGGCCTTGTAATCGGCCGGGTTGGTGCTGTCCTTGATGGAGTTCCAGAAGGCCAGCTCGTAGGCGTCGGCGCCGCCTGGGGCGGGCGGCGGAGGCGGCGCCGCCTTGAGGTAGATCTCGGTGCCGCCGAGACCGTCGTAGATGAAGGGTTCCTGCCGGTTGCCGGTCGCCTCCTTCACAGTCGTCGCCACCCGCCCAAACATCAGGCGCAGCTCGAGCCCCGGTGTGGCCATGTGCTTCAGGAGAGCGTGGGTGTAGGGGCTGTGCTCCCCCGTGCCGTCCTCGGCCACCGCGTCCTCCCGGGTGGCGTAGGCGACGACGCTGCCGCCTTCGGTCGGCATGCGCGCCATGCCGCGGGTGACCGCGGCCGAGCGGGTGGCGCCGGAGCGCGCCATGCGGGCGACGAAGGGGTTGTCGCGGCAGGCGTCCAGGATCACCACGCGGGTGCCACGGGTGGTGCGCAACTCGCGCATGATCTCCTCGACCGGCACCGCTTCACGCGTCAGGTCGCGCTCGTCCTGCAGCCGGACGTCGACAGGCAGAAGGAAGTTGACGCCGTTCACCTGCACGCCGTGGCCGGCGTAGAAAACCAGCGCGAGGTCGGAGTCCGCGGCCGCGACTCCGAAGTCCCGCACCTTGCGGACCAGCCGATCGAGCGGCAGGTCGTAACCCTCGACCACCTCGAACGCCAGTTCCCGGAGCGCCGCGGCGACGGCGCGCGCGTCCTTTGGCGCGTTGGCAAGAGCCGCCGCCCGCTCATACCCGCCGTTGCCGATTACCAGCGCCACCCGCTTGCCGGCCACAGGTTGGGCGAATCCGACGGATGCACACAGGACAACCCAAAGGAAGACGACGGCGGGCCGCACACATTTCTCGACGAAACGCATTGGGACTTCGACCTTCGAGCGCATCCAGCCTCCCGCGTTCGACACTTCCGCGAGTCGGTTGGAGCCTACTGCCATGCAGCGCCCTGGTCAACGCGCCCCGGATCCTGCGCGATGGCCGTGCTGGCTCACATCAGCAAGAGCGCCGACGACAGCACCATCATGAAGATCAGCGTGAAGCGGCGGAAGGCGCGTTCGTCGAAGAAACCGTAGAGCCGCGCGCCCACGATGGTGGCGCCGAGATAGAGGGGGGCGAGTGCGGCGCACCACGCCCCGTCCGTCCAGGACGCCACCCCCAGCGCCGCCAGGATGGCGAGCCCCACCGCCGACAGCAGGGTGATGAAGACGATCAGGTTGGCGCGCGTCTGGTCGATGGGGTCGGGGCCGGCCAGCAGATAGAGGATCACCGGCGGCCCCCCCATGCTGGTCGCCCCGATCAGCACGCCGCTGAGACCGCCCAGCGCCAGCGACACCGGCAGCCGCGTCGGGCCCGGGTAGCGCCAGCCCAGCGCCATCAGCCCGGCGAACAGCACCACCATGCCGGCGATGACGCGGCGCGCGATATCGCGGTCGATGGTGCCCAGCAGCCAGCCGCCGACGGGGATGGTCAGCACCGCCATCAGCCCGATCGGCAGGATCACCCCCCATTTCACGCGGCGCAACGCCTGCGGCAGCATGGTGACGGCCGCCGCCGATTCCAGCGCCAGCGCGATCACCACCGCGGTCACGGGGTGGATGACGAGGCTGAGCGACGGCGCCATCACCATCGCCCCGCCGAACCCGGTGATGCCCCGCACCAGCCCGGCGAGAAGGATGACGACCACCGCGATGGCGGCTTGGACGGAAAGGGAAAGCTCCATGGCAGGGCTCAGGATACCGTGCGTCCGCCGTCCACGAACAGCGTCTGTCCGGTGACGAAGGCCCCGGCGGGGGAGGCCAGGAAGACCGCGGCCCCCACCAGATCCTCCGGCCGGCCGAAGCGGCCCATGGGGATGCGGGCGAGCGCGCGGGTGCGGTGGCCGGGGTCGTCGAAGACGCCGCGGGTCATCGCCGTCTCCGTCATCGCCGGGCCGATGGCGTTGACCCGCACGCCGCGTGGCGCCCACTCCTGCGCCAGCACGCGGGTGAGGTGCGCTACCCCCGCCTTGCTGGCGGCGTAGGCGGCGTAGGCCGGGTTGGCGACCGCGCTCGACACCGAGGCCAACGTGATCACCGCACCCGAGCCCTGCTCGGTCAGCACGCGCCCGGCGGCGCGGGCCAGCAGGAAGGCGCCGGTCAGGTTCACCGCGATCTCCGCGTCCCAGTCGGCGCGGGCGAACTCCAGCGCCGGGCCGGTGCGGTAGACGCCGCTGGCGTTGATCAGCACGTCGAGCCGGCCGTGCCGCCGCACCGCCTCGTCCATCGCCGCGGCGCAGGACGCCTCGTCCGTGACGTCCAGCGCGACCGCCGGGGTGCCGGCCGCCTCCGCCGCCGCGACGGCGCGCGCCAGATCGGCGGCGAGCACGCGGGCACCCCGCTCGGCGAAGGCACGGGCGAGCACCGCCCCCAGCCCGCCGGCACCGCCGGCCACCAGGACCGACAGGCCGGACACGTCGAACAGGGGATCGGTCGGGAACAGGGGATCGGCCGGGGGTGGCGGGGGCATGGGCGGACTCCGTTGATTGCTTTGGTGGGTTGATTGCTTTGGTTTCGAACCGTCGGGGGCTTGACGGATCGGATCATAAATCGATACATTTTGTTCAGGAAGACGAAAATCCGATAACAGAACATCCGCCAACGGATCATCGGGAGCGGACCGGTGCCCCACCGCTGCGGTGGTGCGCCGTGCCGGACCTTCACCCACGGGAGGGGACGCTCATGACCACACTCCGATTGCGAACCACGCTCTGCGCCGCCGCCATGGCGGCGACGGTGATGCTGGCCTCGGCGGCATCGCGGGCGCAGACCGGCTTCACCGACTGGGGCTGGCCGCAGCCCTACCAGAAAGTGTCCGACACTTCGGTCGCCTGGCTGAAGGACAAGGGCTGGTGGCCGCTCGGTGTGGCGTGGCAGGGTCCCTTCAGCGGCCAGAACGCCGTCAACGTCGTGATGGACAAGCAGGGGCTGCTCACCAAGCGCGGCATCGAGAGCGGCTTCAAGGGCTTCGGGGCCGGCCCCGACGTCAACGAGGCGATCGCGTCCGGCCGCGCCCAGGTCGGCAACGGCGGCAACTTCCCCTTCACCTCGCTGCTCGACCGCGGCGTCCCGGTGAAGGCGATCGCCATCGTCGCCCCGAACCTCGAACACTCCGTGCTGGTGCCCAAGGACAGCAAGCTGACCAAGCTGGCCGACCTGAAGGGCTCCAACCCGCCGGCCACCATCGGCATCGTGACGGGCTCGTCGGCCGAGTTCTACTTCACCCAGGCGGCCGAGATCACCGGGCTCACCATCGGCAAGGACGTGATCCTGAAGAACATGCCGATCGCCGAGCAGTTGCTGCTGCCGGGCGGCGTCGCCGCCGTGGTGCCGTGGGAGCCGTCGGTCAGCATCGTCGCGGCGGAGCGCAAGTCCGGGCGGGTGATCGACCGCATCTTCCCCTACAATTTCTACCAGGGCTCCTTCTACGTGCGGCAGGAGCTGATCGACAACGTGCCCGACGTGGTGCAGGCGATCAGCGACGCCTTCATGGAGGCGACCCTGTGGATCCGGCTGAACCCGGAGAAGACCGCCGACCTGCTGGCCGCCGAGCCGCTGCTGCGCAGCTACAACAAGGATCTGCTTCTGGACCAGGTGCGGCTCTACAACAACCTGTACAAGCCGACCGCCGCCTATCCCTTCGCCGGCTTCTGGGGCACCGAGAACGCCCGCATCGCACGCTGGCTGAAGGAGCGCGGCCGCATGCAGAAGTCGCTGTCGGCGGCCGACTACGCCGCCGCCTTCGAGACCCGTTTCATGGACCACACGCTGGCGGTGCTGGGCTGGACCGTGCCGACGCAGCCGCCCTTCCTGCCCCGGGGCTGGGAAGGCAAGGTCGGCAACCCGCCCTACCCGGCCTACCCCAACGCCGACTCCCTGAAGACGCCGCAGCCCTGGCCCGAGAAGGGCGACCTGATGAAGGCGTGGAGCTTCGGCGGCAAGACCTACCAGCCCTGATCTGCCGGCCCTGACCCGCCAACCTTGACCCGGCGGCCTTGCACCCCGTCCCCGTCGTCCCCGCGCGGGTGCGGGTGACGGGGAACCCGGATAGGGGAAGCCCCGCATGCGCGATTGCCCCACGGCCAGCCCCGCCCCCACGAGACGAGGCCACGAGATGCCCCACCCGCTCCGCACCACCACGACCGGCCCCCGGATGGAGGGCGTCGCCGCGGAGGTTCCGCGGCCCGCCGGCCAGCCGGTGCCGCCGGCGGTGCAGACCGCCCCGCCGCCGTCCCCCGCGTGGCGCCGGCACGCCGGTTCCGCCGGGCGCCATCTGTCCCGCTACGCGCTGCTGGTGGTGCTGATCGCGCTGTGGCAGTTCACCAGCACGGTGTGGCTGCCGGCCAAGGACCCCTATCTGGCGGTCCTGATGCCGGCGCCCACGTCGATCATCGCCGCGACGGCGGAGCTGGTCGCCAACGGCGACCTGTTCATGCACCTGTTCGCCAGTCTGAAGCGCGAGCTGTCGGCGTTCGTCCTCTCGCTGGCCGCCATTCCGCTCGGCATCGCCATGGGCTGGTGGCGGCCGGTCTATGTCCAGGTCAACCCGGTCATCGAGATCCTGCGCCCGATCCCGCCGCTCGCCTGGATTCCGCTCAGCATCCTGTGGTTCGGGCTGAGCGACATGCAGAACCAGTTCATCATCCTGCTCGGCATCTTCTTCCCGATCCTGGTCAACACGGTGACGGCGGTGCGCACGGTCGACGCCAACCTGATCCGCGCCAGCCGCACGCTGGGGGCCAGCGAATGGGACGTGCTGCGCACCGTGGTGTTCAAGGCGGCGCTGCCGCAGATCATCACCGGCATCCGCATCGGGCTGGGCGTCGGCTGGATGGCGCTGGTGGCGGCGGAGCTGGTCGGCGCCACCACCGGGCTCGGCTTCATGATCAACGACGCGCGCAGCATCCTGCGCACCGACATCATCGTCGTGGGCATGCTGACCATCGGCGTCATGGGCCTGCTCATCGACCTGGGCATCCGCTGGCTGGGCAAGCGCCTGCTGCCCTGGTCGCCGGCGCTCGCCAAGTAGGGGGAAGGACGCGATGGGAAGCCTGTCCGTATCCGGGGTCACCAAGGTCTACGGCGTGCCCGGCGCGCCGGGGGCGGTGACCGCGCTCAGCAACCTGAGCTTCGAGATCGCCAACCACGAGTTCTGCACCATCCTCGGCCATTCCGGCTGCGGCAAGACCACGCTGCTCAACATGGTCGCCGGCTTCGAGCGGGCGACCGAGGGCACCATCGCGGTGGACGGCACCCCCGTCGGCCCGCCGGGGTGGGAGCGCTCGATGATGTTCCAGGACTACGCGCTGTTCCCCTGGCTGACGGTGCGCGACAACGTCATGTACGGCCCGCGCATGAAGCGCGAGCCCAAGGACGAGGCGCGCCGGCAAGCCGACGAGCTGATCACGCTGGTCGGTCTCGCCGGCTTCGAGAAGCACTACCCGCACCAGCTTTCCGGCGGCATGCGCCAGCGTGTGGCGCTGGCACGCGCGCTGGTGGTGTGCCCGCGCGTGCTGCTGATGGACGAGCCCTTCGCGGCACTCGACAGCCAGACCCGCTCCTTCATGCAGGACGAGCTGGTGCGCATCTGGCGGCACGAGCCGAAGACGGTGATGCTGGTCACCCACAGCATCGACGAGGCGATCAAGCTGTCCGACCGCATCATCGTGCTGAGCAGCCGCCCCGGCCGGCTGAAGGCGCAGATCCCGGTGGACCTGCCCCGCCCGCGCGACGAGGACCACCCCGTCTACCGCGCGCTGAAGAAGCAGCTCCGCGACATGATCCACGAGGAGATGGAGGAGGGCTGACGGACGGAGATAAGCCCTCTCCCCGGGGGGAGAGGGTCACTCCCCCTCCGCCCGCATCATCGCGCTCAGATGGGCGGCGGCCTCGCGGAGCGCCGGGGCGTGCTGCAGGGCCTGCTTCAGGCTGAGGCGCGCGTTGGGGGCGGAAACGGCGAGACCGGCGGCCATCGTGCCGTCCGAGCCCGTCACCGGCACCGCCACGCAGACGACGCCGGCCAGGAATTCCTGGTTGTCCACCGACACCCCGTCCTCGCGGATGCGGTCCAGCTCGGCCCGAAGGCGGTCGGGGTCGGTGATGGTGTTGTCGGTGTAGCGGTCGAGCGGGGTCGCCTCCAGCACCGCCTCCAGCCGCGCCGGCGGCAGGCTGCCGAGGAACAGCTTGCCGATGGCGGTGCAGTGGAGCGGCACGCGCGAGCCGATCTCGAAGCGCAGGCCGAAGGGCCAGGCGGCTTCCACGCGGTCGATGTAGAGGACGCAGCCCTGCGCCATGATGCCGAGGTTGCAGGTCTCCCCCACCCGGCGCGACACCGCCTCCAGGATGGCGTGGCGCGGCGCGTTGCGGACGGAGGATGCCACGATGTCGAAGGCGAAGCCGAGCAGCCGCCCGCCCGACGCGTAGCGCCGCCCGCCCTCCGGACGTTCCAGCAGCCCCTCGCGCTCCAGCATGCGGACGATGCGGTGCACGGTGGCCTTTGGCATCCCGAGCAGCACCGCCAGCTCGCTGACCCCGACCGGCCGCGTCGAGGTGCTGATCGCGCGAAGCACGGTGAAGGCCTTGAGGGTCGGCAGCGAGCTGTCGGTGCCCTCGGGCGGCTCGGCGTCGGCGGGGCGGAGGGAGAGGACGGTGTCGGGCATGGACATGACCATGGCAAATCGCGGCCCGGCGGTGCAACGGGTTTGCGGGGGGTGGTCGCGCGCGTCGGAGCTGGGCCCCCACCCAACCCTCCCCCACTGCCGCCCAGCGGGGGGAGGTCGGGAGGGGGGGCCCTCCGCGACCACGCCCCTACGCCGGCTCGATCAGGAACAGCGGCTGGCCGTGCTGGACCAGCTCGCCGTTGGCCGGCAGCACGCGGGTGACGCGGCCGGATTGTTCGGCGTAGAGGGTGGTGAACAGCTTCATCACCTCGATCAGGCAGAGCGGCTGGCCCTTCTCCACCCGGCCGCCGACCTCCACGAAGGGCGGCTCGGTGGGCGACGGGGTGCTGTAGAAGGTGCCGACCATGGGGGCGCAGACCTCCACCACACCGTCGGACCGGGCACCGGCGGCGGCCGGCGGGGCGGCGGCGGGCCTAGCCGCGGGTGCGGCAGCGCGCGACTCGGCCGCGGGGGCGGCGGCCATGGGCGCCGCAGCCGTGGGGGCAGGCGCGGCACCCGCCCCGGCGCCGCGGCGGCGGATCACCAGCTTGGTGTCGCCCGTCTCGACCACGAGTTCGTCGCACGAACTGCCGTCGAGCATGGACACGATCCTGCTCACTTCGTCGAACGTCAACGGCATCTCCGCCCTTCCTCCGCTTGGTGTCTTGTCCGGGGGCGGCGCCCCCGTGTTGATCAGTCGTATTGAAATACGGAACAAAACGTCTTGCAATATGAAACGTGACGCGCGAACCTTCGGGCCGGGGCGATAGACCCTGGAAAGCCGAAATGGGAGGGAACGGGTGAAGCGCGTGCTGATCGCGAACCGCGGCGAGATTGCGCTGCGCGCGGTGCGGGCCTGCCGGAAGCTCGGGCTGGAGACGGTGGCCGTCTATTCCACCGCCGATGATGGGGCCGCCCACACATGGGCCGCCGACCACGCCGTCCGCATCGGGCCGCCGCCGCCGCGCGACAGCTATTTGAAGGCGGAAACGCTGGTGGAGGTCGCCAAGCGCACGGGCTGCGACGCGCTCTACCCCGGCTACGGCTTCCTGTCGGAAAAGCCGCAGATGCCGGCGCTGTGCGCCGGGAACGGGCTGACCTTCGTCGGCCCGTCGTCGGAGATCATCGCCCTGATGGGCGACAAGGTGGCGGCGCGCCAGGCGGCGCTTCGGCACGGCATTCCGGTGGTGCCCGGCTCCGAGCTGGGCGGCACCGACGCCGCCGCGGCCGAGGCCCTGGCCGCCGGCATCGGTTACCCGCTGCTGCTGAAGGCCGCGGCCGGCGGCGGCGGGCGCGGCATGCGGGTGGTGGACGAGCCGTCGCAGTTCCGCGACCGCTTCCGGCAGGCCGCCGCCGAGGCGGAATCCGCCTTCGGGCGCGGGGACCTCTACATCGAGCGCTTCTTCCGCCGCGTCCGCCACATCGAGGTGCAGGTCTTCGGCGACGGGCACGGCGGCGCCATCCATC
>NZ_JABFFR010000044.1 GCF_013423485.1 Azospirillum oleiclasticum | reverse complement strand
GAGGTGCAGGTCTTCGGCGACGGGCACGGCGGCGCCATCCATCTGTGGGAGCGCGACTGCTCCGTCCAGCGCCGCCACCAGAAGCTGGTGGAGGAGGCGCCGTCCCCCGTGCTCGACCCCACCACCCGCAAGCGCATCGCCGAGGCCGCGCTGACGCTGGTGCGCGGCATCGGCTACGTCAACGCCGGCACCATCGAGTTCATCTACGATCTCGACCATAAGGGTGGCGCCGATGGCGGCTTCTACTTCATCGAGATGAACACCCGCATCCAGGTCGAGCACCCCGTGACGGAGGCGCTGTTCGGCGTGGATCTGGTGGCCGAGCAGTTCCGCGTCGCCGCCGGCGAGCGGCTGTCCATCGCCCAGCCGGCCATGCCCACCGCGGGGGCCGCGCTGGAGTTCCGCATCAACGCCGAGGATCCGGAGCGCGACTTCGCCCCCTGCCCCGGCCGCATCACCGCCTGGCGCCCGCCGGTCGGACCCGGCATCCGCTTTGACAGCCACGCGCACCGCGGCTTCGAGGTGTCGCCGTTCTACGACTCGATGATCGGCAAGCTGATCGTCTCCGGCCGCGACCGGGCCGAGGCGGTGGAGCGGGCGCGGCTGGCGCTGTCCGGCTTCCGGGTCGAGGGCATCGCCACCACCATCCCCTTCATGCGCGGACTTCTGGACGAGCCGGATTTCCTGAACGGCACGCTGCACACCCGCTGGATCGACGACCGGGCGAGGGCACGGACATGAGCAACACCCACAGCGTCAAACTGATCGACGTGACCCTGCGCGACGCCCACCAGTGCCTGTGGGCGACGCGCATGACGACGGGCATGATGGCCGAGCTGGCGCCGCGGCTGGACCGTGCCGGCTTCGAGGCGATCGACCTCGTCGGCGGCGCCGTCTTCGACGTCTGCGTCCGCTACCTGCGCGAGGACCCGTGGGAGCGCATGCGCATCCTGTCGGGCTGGGTGACCGAGACGCCGCTGATCGTCATGACCCGCGGCCAGAGCCTCTACACCTTCGAGTTCTTCGCCGACGACATCGTCGAGCTGAACGCCCAACGCATCGCCGCCAACGGCATCCGCTACCACACGCCCTACGACGCGCTGAACGACATGCGCAACATGGAGCTGCCGGTCAAGGCGTCCAAGCGGGCCGGGCTCTACACCGCGGGCGGCGTCGTCTACACCGTCAGCCCGGTCCACACCGACGCGTACTACGTCCGCAAGATCAAGGAGCTGGTGGCGCTCGGCGTCGATGCGGTCTACCTGAAGGACCCCAGCGGCCTGCTGACGCCGGAGCGGGTGGAGACGCTGGTGCCGGCGGCCAAGGCCGCCTGCGGGTCGCTGCCGCTGCAACTGCACTCCCACTGCCTCGCCGGGCTGGCGCCCTTCAACGCGGTGAAGGCGGCGAAGCTCGGCGTGGACGTGGTGCACACCGCCACCTCGCCGCTGGCCGACGGCGCCTCGCACCCGGCCACCGAGCGCTTCGTCGCCAACGCGCGGCGCGCCGGCCTCACGGTCGATCTCGACCTCGGCCCGGTGGAGGAGGTGGCGGAGCGGCTGCGCTACATCGCGGCGCGCGAGGGCAAGCCGCTGGGCCAGATCGCGGAGTTCGACGCCTTCCACTTCGAGCATCAGGTGCCGGGGGGCATGATCTCCAACCTGCGCTCCCAGCTCCAGACCATCGGCATGGAGCACAAGCTCCCCGCCATCCTGGAGGAGGCGGCGCGGGTCCGCCACGATCTGGGTTACCCGATCCTGGTCAGCCCCTTCGCCCAGTTCATCGTCACCCAGTCCGTGCTGAACGTGATGGGGGCCGAGCGTTACGGCACCGTGCCGGACGAGGTGCGCAAATATGTGCTGGGCTATTACGGGGAGATCGCCGGCCCCATCGACCCCAACCTGTTCGACCGCATCGCCCGCGGGGCGGAGCCGGTGACGGTGCGGCCGGGCGAGCTGATCGAGCCGGCCATCGGGCGCTTGCGCCGCGAGCGTGGCCCCTTCGCGTCGGACGACGACCTGCTGCTCGCCGCCTTCTACGGCGACGGGGAGTACAAGGCGCTGAAATCAGCCGGCCCGATCGACACCGACTACCCGCTGGCCGACACGCCGTTGCTGACGCTGGTGAAGGAGATCACCCGCCGGCCCGACATCAGCACCGTCCACTACATCCGCCGCGCGTCCTGAGGGGGAGGGAACCCATGTCCACGCCGCTCATCATCACGGTCGCCATCACCGGCGCCCTGCCCCGCAAGGCCGACAACCCGGCGGTGCCGATCACGCCCTCCGAGCAGATCGAATCCACCCACGAGGCGTTCGAGGCCGGTGCGTCGCTGGTGCACATCCACACCCGCAACGCGGACGAGAGCCCGAGCGCCGACCCCGACCTGTTCGCCCAGGTGCAGGAGGGCGTGCGCAGGCACTGCCCCGGCATGATCATCCAGTTCTCCACCGGCGGGCGCGGGCGCAGCCAGAACGAGCGGGCCAGCTCGCTCGTGCTGAAGCCCGACATGGCCTCGCTCGCCACCGGCTCGGTCAATTTCCCCAAACAGATCTACGAGAACCCGCCGGATTTGGTGGAGGGCATGGCGAAGACCATGCTCGACAACAACATCAAGCCGGAGATCGAGGTCTTCGACCTCGCCATGCTCTACAACGCCAAGACGCTGAGCGACCGCGGGCTGATCCGGGCGCCGCTGCACGTGCAGTTCGTGCTGGGCATCCCCAACGCCCTGCCCGCCCGGCGCAGCGTGCTGGAGTTCCTGGTGAGCGAGCTCAAGGCGATCATGCCCGACGCCACCTGGACCGCCGCCGGCATCGGCCGTCACCAGCTCACCGTCAACCAGTGGACGCTGGAGCTCGGCGGCCACTGCCGCACCGGGCTGGAGGACAACGTGAAGTTCGACCAGGAGCGCCTCGCCCGCAGCAACGCCGAGCTGGTCGCCCGCGTCGCCGAGCTGGGCCGCCAGCATGGCCGCCAGCCGGCCACGGCGGAGGAGGCGCGGCGCATCCTGTCGCTGGGCTGACCATCGACCTTCCCCCGCCATCGGTCACCCCACCACCGCCCGCCCCGCTTGTCCGCTTCCGGCAATTCCGATAGAAGCCGGCAGCCGGTGCGGGGCGGGGGTCGCGATGGTTCTGGATGTGGTTGCGCTGTTTCTCGGCTCCGCCCTGGTCTTCTGGGTGCCGGGGCTGACGTTGGGCGGCTGGCTGGCCGGCCGCGGCGTGGTGGATGCGCGCGACGCGGCCCCGCTCGGCCTGCTGGCCGGCGGCGCGATCGGCTATGGCGGGTTCCTGGCGGTCTGGGCCGCACCGGCGGCCGGTGTGGTCTACGGCTACGCGGTGTGTCTGGCCGCCCTCGCCTGCCTGCCCGTTCTGCTGGCGCGCCGGCTGCGGCGGGGCGACCGGCCAGGGCTGGGAACGGCGCTGGCGGACGGCTGGTGGCTGTGGGCGATGCTGGCGGCAGGGCTGCTCTACCTCGGCATCCTGTTCGGCCATGGCGTCGTCCGTGCCGACCTGCAGGCCATCCTGTACCTCTTCGACAGCCCCCTGCCGCCCGACAGCGTAACCCCCTTCGAGTTCGCCAAGGCCCTGATCGGCAGTGATCCGACCCTGTATGGCGCCGGGCTGACCGACTGGGTGTTCGCCGACCGGCCGCCGCTGCAAACGGGTGTGGTGGTGACGCTGTGGCCGCTCGGCCGGCTGTCCTCGCCGGAGATGCTGTACCAGTGCGCCGGCACGATGCTGCAGGTCGCCTGGGTTCCCGCCGTGGCGTGGACGGTCGGCGCGCTCGGCTGTGACCGGCGCTGCGCGCCCTATGTGGTGCTGGTGCTGGCCCTGTCGGGGGTGGTGTTCTTCAACTCCGTCTATCTGTGGCCGAAGCTGCTGGCCGCGGCGCTGATGCTGGCCGGCACGCTGCCGCTGATCCGGGCCTGGCGCGAGCGTCGCCGCCTCACCATCGCCGAAACGGTCCAGCTCGCGCTGGGCGTGGTGCTCGCGATGCTGGCGCATGGCGGCGTGATGTTCAGCGTGCTGACCCTGGCGCTGTTGCTGCTGCCCTTCGCCGGGCGGCTGTTCGGGTGGCGGCGCATCGCGCTGGGGGCCGCCGTCGTCCTGGTCGTCTACGCGCCCTGGGCGGGGTTCCAGGCGATGTCGGTGCCGCCGGGCAACCGCCTGCCCAAGATGCATCTGGCCGGGCAGAACTCACGCGACCTGCGCAGCACCACCCAGGCGCTGAAGGACGCGTACGGCGCGCTGACGCTGGAGGCGTGGTGGGACGCGCGGGTGCGCAACGTGACCTTCCAGGTCGGCACCGCCGATTTCCTGCACCTGCTGTCGCGCGTCACCGGCAAATGGTACGTCGGCAAGAGCGAGACGGTCGCGGTGGCGCCCTCCGCCCGGCACCGCGGGATCGACGTGGAGACGCTGGACACCAGTTGGAGCACGGTCACGGGGCTGTGGCGGATCTGGCAGCGCGAGCATCTGGTGCCGGCCATCGGCATCCCGGTGATCGGCTGGCTCCTGCTGGCCGGGGCGGCGTGGCGGCGCGGCTGGCGCGACCGCCATCCGGCGCTGCTCCCGTTCGCGGGCTACACGCTCGCCACCTTCCTCGTCTGGTGCGTGCTGGAGTTCCATCCGGCCTGGACCTGGATCACCCACGCCAGCTTCACGATGGTGCTCGGCACCATGATGGTGCCCGCCATCATGGTGCACGACGCCGGGCGCGCCGTGCGCAGCGCGGTGCTGGCGCTGCACGCCGCGGTGTTCGCGGTGCTGTGGATCCTGCCCCTGCCCGGCGGCCACATCCGCCGCCACCACCCGACCATGGAGACTGCCGATCCGGGCTTCGTCGCCCTGACCGCGGTGGGGCTGGCGGTGCTGGCGGCGCTTTGGCTTGGCAGCGAGTACGGGTCCCGGCGTGCACCCCGGCTCAGCCCCGCGGCCGCCCCTTGATCCCCATCAGGATCACGCCGGGGTGCGGCTCGTCGTGGAAGCGGTGGGCGTAGAAGCCGTCGAAGCCGCGGTCCTGCATCATCAGGGCGATGCGGTTGAGGTCGTAGACGTTCATCTGCATCAGCGGCTCGTTCCACTTCCGGCCCGACGCGAGGTTGAGCGCGTGGTGCAGCGGCAGGAAGCGGGCGCGGCTCCAGTTGACCGCCTTGCGCAGGCGGGTGGCGCGGCGGGTCAGGTTGATGTGCAGCGCGCAGGCCCCGCCGTCCGCCACCAGATCGAGCAGCCGCCCGATGATGCGGTAGCCGCGGTGCGGCTGGATGTGCTGGAGCACGATCACCGTGTTGACGAGGTCGAAGCCGCCTTCGACGTTCGGCAGGTCGTCGCCGCCCGACGGCCGGAAGGACGCGTTGGGCAGCCCGAAGCGGAGCGCGTTCGCCTCCGCCTCGCGGATCATGGAGGGGGAGACGTCCAGCCCGACGACGCTGTCGAAGCGGCGGGCCAGCGGCAGCGCCACACGGCCGACGCCCGACCCGAAATCGAGCGCCCGGCCCCGGCCGATGCGGCCGGCGTGCGTCTCCAGCCGGTCGAGCAGCTCGGCGACGTACGTCTCTCCGGACGCGAAGAACTCCGCCTTCGCCGTCTCCGACAGCCGTTCGGCCCGGTATTTCGGATCGGCCGCCACGCCGAAATAGGGATCGTCGCGGCCATAGGCCTCCCAGGACTTGTCGGGACTGTCGACGAACATCGTCTCTCACTCCTTGCGGCTGTCGCAGTCGGTGCGCCCGGTCGGTCTGGTCGTCTGGGATCAGCCCGGTTGCGGAAGGGGAAGCCGCGCCGCGCGGCCGGCGGCGGCGGCCTCGTGATACAGGCCCAGCATGCGCGGGCGGATGCTGTCGGCGGACAACTCCGCCCGGTACAGGCGGCGCGCACCCTCGACCATGGCGGCGTAGGCCGCCGGCCCGGCGTCGAGCGCGCGGATCAGGCCGGGGGCCGCGTCGTCGCCGTCCACCACCAGCCCGGCGCCGTGGCGCTCGACCAGCGGCGCCAGCGGGATCTCGCGGCTGACCACCACGGGGACGGACAGCGCCAGCGCCTCCGCCACGCTGAGGCCGAAGCCCTCGAAACGGGACAGCTGCACGTACAGGCGGCTGCCGGCGAGCAGCCGGTGCTTCTCCGCCTCCCCCACCCGGTCGCGGCGGATCACCGCGGCTTCGGTCAGCCCGTGCTCCGCCATCAGCGCGTCGAGCGCCGGCCGCTCCACCCTGTCGGCGGGGCCCGCCAGCGTGAGAATGGGGGCGGCGGGCCGCTCCCGCCGCAGGGCGGCGTAGGCGGCCAGCAGCCGGTCGATGCCTTTCTGGTAACGGTCCATGCGGCCGAGATAGAGCATCCCGCAGCGCTCCTCCGCCGGGCACGGCGGCACCGGCGGCAGGGGGATGAAGTTGCGGACCAGGTGGATGCGCCGGTTGGCGGTGTGCCGGGCGATGCAGTCCCTCCCCTCCGCCGTCAGCGCGTGCAGCACCGCGGCGCCGTCCAGCACCCGCCGCTCCAGCGTCGCGAGGTACAGGCGCTTGGCCAGGGCGCGTGTGCGCAGGCTGGCCGGGACGTACGAGTCATGGGGTGTGAAGACATACGGCACACCGGCCCGCCGGCACTCCGCCGCGATGGCGAAATTCAGCGGCGCGAAGACCGAATGCAGGTGCAGGACCGGCTCCCCGGACAGGCCGCCCAGCCAGCGCCGGAAACCGCGCGGCAGGCGGAAGTTGCGCAGGCCCGGACGGCCGAAGCCGTGGATGCGCACGCGCCCGTCCAGCCGCACCAAGTGGGCGTCCGGATCGGGCTCGCCGAAGCCGACGACGTGGAAGCCGACATCCCCTTCCAGCAGGCGCCCGAGATTGTGGATGACGCGGTCGACGCCGTTGGGAAGCTCCGGATCGAAATGGCCGACGTGGTACACCTGGAGCATCGTTCAAGCCCATGTTCCGCTGGGCGAGAGGCTACGCAGGCACCACCGGATCCTCCACGGCGCAAAAGGAACCACGGCTTAGACGGGGGGAGTAGCGGCCCTCACCGCGCGGAGATCCCGTCGAGCTGGGCGATCCACTGGTCGATGGGCGTGGCGGACCTTGCGGGCGCGCAACAGCCGCCGCCGTATGCGAGGGCCGGCACGCGTACGCGGGCCGCCGCGGCCACGGTCGCGACATCCTGGCGGTTGCCGCCCAGCTCGGCCGCGAGATACGCGGCGCGGTAGCCGTCGGTCATCCCGACGGGTGCTCCCCCCCCGAAGGCGGTCGGCCCCGCGTAGGGCCGCGTGCGCAGCTGCGCCGCGGCGTCGGTGGCGTACAACGTGGTGAGCAGGGCCGCCGCCATCAATGTCTTGACCATCATCACCCTCCCATAAATCTCCCTCTCCCGCCGGAGGCGGGAGAGGGAGTGTTGGAAAGGGTAAGGTAAGGGGGGGCCTAGGACCCGGCCATGGGGGCAGGGGGTGCGCCACGTTGGTGGGTGCCGCGGGCGGGGATCAGCCCTTCGTTCGGATGATCCGTGAAAGGCGTCACAGACCGGCGTGGTCATCCCGGTTGGCGCCGGTGCGCCGGTTACGACCTTCGATCGGGCCGCGGCCCACCGCCCTGGTGTGCCCTCAACGCCCTGCCCCGGTCATCCCGGTGCGCCCGTGCCGTGGCGGCGTTGCCGGACCATAGTCCGTGACCGACGGCAACTTTCCCGAACGATCGGGCAGGAACGGCATGGCCCGGTGGACAGGCATGATACTCGCATCGGCGTTGCTCGGGCTGACCGGCTGTGCGGGCAGCGGCCCCTACCCGGCGAACGGCGTGGTGCCGGTGACCGGCTTTCCGGTGACCGACAACCGGACACCCTACAGCCAATGCCTCGCCGAGCTCGCCGCCATCCCGGCCAGCAACCTGCCGGTCTTCGCGGTGGGCGAGGTGGCCGACCGCACCGGCCAGTACCAGGCGGCGGAGACGAACACGCTCAGCACCGTGGTCAGCCAGGGCGTGGCCGAGATGGTGATGAGCGCCTTGTTCAAGAGCGGCAAGGTCCATCTGGTCGAGCGCTACGACCTGCGGGTGCCGCTGGCCGAGGCGAAGATGGCGCAGCAGGGGCTGACGGCACCGCGCCCCATCGGCGGCGTGCGGGCCAGCGACTTCACCGTCGTCGGCGCGCTGACCGAGCTGAACTACAACATCGTCAGCGACGGCGCCCGGCTGGCGGTGGGGGGCATCGGGATCGGCGGGCGCACGGTGGTGATCAACGTGGCGATGGACCTGCGCGTCATCGACAACCGCAGCTTCGCCGTCCGCTACGTCACCAGCCTGCAGAAGCAGATCCTGGGCTACGAGGTGGAGGCCAACGTCTTCCGCTTCTTCGGGACCCAGCTCGTCGAATTCGACGCCGGCCGCATCCAGAACGAGCCGATCCAGCTCGGCGTCCGCTCGGTGGCGGAGATGGCCGTCTACCAGATCCTCACCGACTTCCTGGGCCTGCCCTCCACCGAGGGCTGCCGCCCCCGCCGCCTCGGCATCGAAAGCCGCGCGGCGGATACCACGACGACACAAACCCGCAAGGAGGGGAACGCAGGATGACTCGACAGACGCTGCTCACCGCACTGGCGCTCGCCGCCGCGGCACTCGCCGGCGGGGCCGGAAGCGCCGCAGCCCAGAGCTCCGGCGCCTGGAACTGGGACTCCGCGCCCACCACCCCCGACCCGGACGTGCTGACCGTGCGTAGCCGGCAGGCCGCCGTCGGCAATCTGGATGCCGTGACCGACCAGAGCCGCTTCCGCTTCGACTGGAACGGCAACGCCACCGCCCTGCCGAAGGTGGAGGGCGCCGCCACGGCGGCCGGCAACCTGCAGAGCATCGACACCGACCGCAACCTGGATGTCCGCAGCACCCAGTTCGCCGCCGGCCGCATCCCCGGCACGCCGGACGGCACGGCGATGACCGACCCCTGGATGGGCGGCCTCGGCGACGGGCGCTTCGCGGTCGGTACCGCCACCGCCGCCGCCAAGGCGGATGATGTGCGCAACGCCTCGGTCGACATCGCCGCCACCGCGGCGGCCAACCTGTCGGTCCTGTCGACCGCGGCCCGGGCCGGCGGCAGCACGTCGGCCACCGTGGGCCTGACGCAGGTGGGCAAGATGGACAGCTCGGCCGCGGCGCTGGCGACCGGCACCCGCATCGACAGCCGCGTCGCCGGGGCCGGCATCGACACGGCGATGTCGCGCGCCACCGCGTCGGCCTTCGGCAACGTCTCCTCGATCACCGTGCGCGCCGGCGTGCCCGGCAACTGAGGAGCGCCACCATGACCCGCTTGCAGCTCCTGATCGGGACCACCCTGCTGCTGATCGGCGGTGCGGCCGAGGCGCAGTTGATCGGCAACCGCCCCTACGGCTTCCCGGCGCGCGACACTTCCGCCGCGGCGCAGGCGCAGATGCGCCAGCGCCACGGGCCGGAGATGGTGATCAACCAGTACTACTCGACCTCCACCTCCATCGGGAACATGACCTCGGTGACGCAGCAGGTGGGGGCCGGCGGCAGCGCCGGGCTGACCATGAACCAGACCCAGAGCAACAGCGGCAACCAGGGCGCCAACGCCTCGGTCGGTCTGACCGCGATCGAAAACCTGACCAGCCCGGCGCGGTGAGGAGGGCATGTGCGGGCGGGGTGTCACCCCGCCCGCACATGCCCCAGCTTGTCGGGGTTGCGCATGATGTAGACGGCGGCGATGCGGTCGCCGTCGATCTCCAGGGCGGTGGTCTGCGGCAGCCCGTCGGCGGCGGTGAAGACGAAGCCGGGCATGCCGTTGATGCGCACCAGCGTGGCCGCCGCGGGCACCGCGTCGGCGTGTTTGCGCGCCAGGCCGGCGAAGAAGCGGGCGATGCGGTCGGCCCCGCGCAGCGGGTTCAGCACCGCCGGCCGCTTGCCGCCGCCGTCGGCGACCAGAACGGCGTCGGCCGCCAGCAGCCCCTGCAAGGTTGCGATGTCGCCCTGGTGGGTGGCCGCCAGGAAGGCGCGGGTCAGCGCCTCCCCCTGGTCGGGGCTGGCCGGGTAGCGGGCGGGCGACGCCCGCACATGCTCCCGCGCGCGGGCCGCCAGCTTGCGGCAGGTGGCGTTGTTGCGGCCCAGCGCCCGCGCCACCGCGTCGAAATCCAGGTCGAACACGTCGTGCAGCAGGAAGGCCGCGCGCTCCAATGGCGACAGCCGCTCCAGCGTCAACATCAGCGCCACCGACAGGTCGCCCGCCAGCCCGTCATCGTCCGCAGCCTCGGTCGTCATGGATTCCACCAGCGGCTCGGGAAGCCACGCGCCGACATAGGTCTCCCGCCGGACGCGGGCCGATTTGAGCTGGTCCAGGCAGAGGCGGGTGACCACGGTGGTCAGGAAGGCCGCGGGCTCGCCCACCGCGGCGCGGTCGGCGGACTGCCAGCGCAGCCACGCCTCCTGCACCATGTCCTCGGCCTCCGCCACCGAGCCCAGCATGCGGTAGGCCAGGCGGAGGAGCGGGCGGCGCCGCTCCTCGAACAGGGCCGCGTCGGTGTCCACGGGCGCGGTCACGCCGCCGCCGCCGTCTTCGCCCAGCTCGCCGGGTGCTGCTTGCGGAAGCCGACGGCGATGCGGTTCCACATGTTGATGGTGGTGATCAGCAGGGTCAGCCACACGATCTCCGGCTCCGTGAACTCCGCCTTCAGCGCATCGTACACGGCGTCGGGGGCGCGCGTCTCCGCGATCAGGGTCAGGGATTCGGTCCAGGCCAGCGCCGCCCGCTCGCGCGGGGTGAAGAGCGAGGATTCCCACCAGGCGGCGACCAGATGCAGCCGCTCCTCGGTCTCCCCGGCGGCGCGGGCGTCGCTGGTGTGCATGTGGATGCAATAGGCGCAGCCGTTGATCTGCGAGGCGCGCAGCTTCACCAGCTCGATCAGGCTGTACTCCAGCCCGCTTTCCTTGATGGATTTTTCCACCGCGTAGAAGGGGCGGAAGGCGGCGGGGACGACGGCGAAGGCGTCGAGACGTTCGGTCATGGAAGGATCCTCCTCGGGGGGGCGCGGGCGGGGCGCCACCGCCCCGCTCTGACCCCATGACGAGACGGGGGACCCGCCGCGTGACATGGAGGAGGAGATTTTTTTCGTGAGGGGGCGCCTTACGCCCCGGCGTCCATCGCGTGCAGCTTCTCCACCCGGCGGCGGCAGTCCTCGTCGGTGGAGAATTCGGCCGTGAGGTAGGCGTCCACCAGATCCACCGCCAGCCAGGCGCCGACGATCTTGGCGCCGATGCAGCAGACGTTGACGTCGTCATGCTCCACGCACTGGTGGGCGGAGTGGGCGTCGTGGCAGACGGCGGCGCGGATGCCCTTCATCTTGTTGGCGGCGATGGAGGCGCCGACGCCGGTGCCGCACACCATGATGCCGCGCTCCGCCGCACCCGAGGTGATCTTCTCCGCCAGGGCGCGGGCGATGTCGGGGAAGTCCACCGGGTTGCCGTCGTAGGCGCCGACGTCGATCACCTCGTGCCCCTTGGCCGTCAGGTGCTCCAGGATGGCGGGCTTCAGCGGCCAGCCGGCGTGGTCGGATCCGATGACGATGCGCATGTCGGAAATTCTCCTTGGAAAACGGGCCTTGGAAATGGTGTCAGCGCAGCAGGCCGGGCAGCCAGAGCGTCAGGTCGGCCCACAGCGTGATGACCGCCAGGGTGCCCAGCAGGGGGAGGTAGAAGGGCAGCAGCGCCCGCAGCAGGTCGCGCATGCTGACCCGCGCGATGTCGGTCAGCAGGAACAGCGACAACCCCATCGGCGGCGTCAGCAGCCCGATCATCAGGTTGAAGATGGTGACGATGCCCAGATGGACCGGGTCGACACCGGCGGCCACCAGCGGCGGCGCGATGATCGGCACGATCAGTAGCGTCGCGGTGGTGCTGTCGAGGAACATGCCGGCCACGAAGAACAGCAGGTTGACGATCAGCAGCAGCACCAGCGGGTCCTTGGAGATGCCGAGCAGCAGGCGGGCCACGTCCTGCGGGATCTGCTCCACCGCCAGGATCCAGCCGAACAGCGCCGCCACCGCGACGATGATCAGGATGGCGCTGGTGTTGCGCGCGGTGACGATGGCGGCACCGATCAGGTGGTCCACCGTCATCTCGCGGTAATAGAGGAAGCCCACGGCGATGACGTAGAGCACCGTCACACCCGCGGCTTCCGTCGGGGTGAACAGACCGCTCAGCATGCCGCTGATCATGAAGACCGGGGCGAGCAGCGCCGGCAGCGCCGGCTTCAGGTCGCGCCAGATCTCACGCCCCCGCGGCCAGCGCTCGGCGCGCGGGTAGCCCTTGCGCAGCGCGATGATCGCCGCCGTCAGCATCAGGAAGGCGACGCAGAGCAGCGCCGGCACGATGCCGGCGATGAGGAGCTGCACGATCGACACGCTGGTGACCGAGCCGTAGACGATCAGCGGGATGCTGGGCGGGAAGATCGGCCCGACGATGGCCGACGCACCCGTGACGGCACCGGAGAAGGCGGGGTCGAAGCCCTTCTTGTTCATCGCCGCGATCTCGATGCGGCCGAGCCCGCCGACGTCTGCCAGCGCCGCCCCCGACATGCCGGAAAAGATCAGGCTGGAGAAGATGTTGACCTGCGCCAGCCCGCCCGGCACCCGGCCGACGAGGGTGTCGGCGAAGCGGAAGATGCGGTCGGTGATGCCGGCCAGATTCATCAGGTTGCCGACGAAGATGAAGAGCGGTACGGCGACCAGCGGGAAGCTGTCCAGCGCATAGGTGATGCGCTGGGCCAGCAGCCCGTAGGGCAGCTCCTCCCACAGGATGTAGGCGGTGGCCGGCAGCAGGATGGTGTAGACGACCGGAAATCCGGCGATGAAGAGGACGAGGAAGCTCGCCAGCATGACCATGCCCATCGGCGTGCTCCGGGGTCAGAGGGCGATGTTGGTGTCGCGCTGCGGCGGGTGCCGCAGGTGACGGATGTGCACCAGCGCCGCCCCGGCGAAGCCGACGAAGGTCGCCGACATGAAGAGCCAGAAGGGGATCTTCAGCGTCGGCGTGGCGTTGGTCATGTACTGCATGGCCGTGCGTACGGTGACGTACGCCACGAAGACGGTGGCGGCGATGGCGGTGGCCGATATCAGCAGGTCGATGGCGCGCCGCGCGGCGGTCGGCAGGGCCGCCTTCAGCTCCCCCATCACGATGTTCTCGCCATGCGCCACCACCAGCGGGAAGCCGGTGAAGACCAGGCAGATCAGCAGGAAGCGGGTCAGCTCCTCCGCTCCGATGAAGGGGAAGCCGATCGTGCGCATGACGATCTGCAGCGACGGGACGAGGACGAGGCCGAACAGCAGCAGCACGTTCAGCGCCGTCAGAAGCTTGCGGAGCATGGCGGTCATGGGATGCGGGCCTTGCGGACGGGGTGCGGACCCCCGGTGAGGGGTCCGCCGCCGCTCACTTCACGGCGTCGATCTGCTTGATGAGGCCGTCCCAGGCCGGGAAGTCCTTGGACACCTGTGCCATCACCGATTTCTTGAAGGCCGCGAGGTCGAGCCCGTTCTCCGGCGTCACGAAGGTGACGCCCTTGCCCTTCAACTCGCCGACCAGCGTCTTCTCGGCCTCGGTCGCCCAGACCAGCGACTCCTCCGCCTTCTGGTTCAGGGCGGTCTTGATGGCCTTGCGGTCGGCGTCCGGGATGCCCTGCCAGACCTGCTCGTTGATGAAGACGGCGAGCACGGAGTGCATGTGGCCGGTCAGCGAGACGTGCGACTGCACCTCGTACAGCTTGTTGGCGTTGATCATGGTCAGCGGGTTCTCCTGCCCGACCACCAGACCGGTCATCAGCGCGGTCGGCAGCTCCGCCACCTCCACGGGCGTGGGGATGGCGCCGAAACCCTTGACCATCGACACCCACAGCTCCAGCGGCACCGCGCGGAAGGGCTTGTTGGCGAGGTCGGCCGGGCTCTTGACCGCGAACTTGGCGCTGATGTGGCGGGCGCCGCGGTAGATGCGGCCGATGATCCGCACCCCGCCGTCCTTCACCAGCTTCTCGTTGATGGCGGCGACCGCCGGGCTGTCGGGATCGGTGGCGCGCAGCGCGTGGGTGGCGTCGCGGTAGATGAAGGGCGCGTTGAAGACCGCCACCTCCGGCACGATGCGGGCCAGCGACGCGAAGTCGTGGTGGCCCATGGAGATGGAGCCCATGCGGATGCCGTCGACCATCTCCGACACGCCGCCGAGCTGGCTGGCCGGGAAGACCTTGACCTTGTGGCGGCCCTGGGTCGCCTGCTCGATCGCCTTGGCGGCCTCGTCGGCGAAGCGGGTCTGGATGTCGCCCTCGGCCCCGACATGGGCGTAGCGCAGATCCTTGGCCGCGGCCGGGCCGCCGATGACGAGGGTCGCGGCGAGGACGCCGGCGGCCAGCGGTGCGAAGCGGGTCAGAAAGCTCATGGCGTTCCCTCCTGGTTGTTTGGTCGCGCGGCCCCGTTTGCGGTGGCCGCGTCCTGGTAGGCGGCGATGATGCTGCGGCGGCGCAGCTCGTCGCCGATGGTGAAATGCTCGCGCAGCTTGCGCTCGGCGTCGTCGGGGTCGCGGCGCAGGATGGACAGGAAGACCTCGCGGTGGGCGTCGGCGAGATAGTCGCGGATGCCCTCCACCGGGATGGTGACCGCCCGCCGCTGCACGTGGGAGCGCAGCAGCAGCGCCGAGATGGCCGCGTACATGGTGGACAGCACGCCGCTGTGTGCCGCCCCGACGATGGCGAGGTGGAACTGGAAATCCGCCTCGCCGCCCTTCGCCGGGTCGTTCAGCGTCGCCATGATGGCGTCGAGCGTCGCCTGGACGCGGGCGAGGTCGCGGTCGGACGCGCGCTCGCACGCCAGCCGGATCGCCTGGCACTCGATGGCGATGCGGCCCTGCATGACGTCCTCCAGGATGTCCGGCTGCTGGGCCAGGCTGAAGGTGAAGAAGTCGCGCAGGACCGCCACGTCGGCGTGGCGCACCACCGTGCCGCGCCCGTGCTGGATGTCGAGGAAGCCCAGCATGGCGAGCGAACGCAGCGATTCCCGCAGCAGCGGCCGGCTGACGTCCAGTGCCGCCGCCAGCTCCCGCTCCGCCAGCAGCCGGTCGCCCGGCTTCAACTCGCCGTTCAACAACTTGTCCCGGAAGAAGGCGAAGACCTTGTCCGAGGCTTTGAGCCCGTCCTGGCTGTCCTCGCGGGTGACGACGACCATGCGCACACTGTCCTTGCCGTGGTCTGACCAGTTATGCCGCGTTTTGTTTGGACGGTCAACCATCCTGTTTGCGAAGGGTGGGGAGTGGCCGCGTCCGGCCCCCACCCGGCCGCTTCGCGGGCACCCTCCCCCGTCGAAGATGGGGGAGGGTCGGGGTGGGGCCGTCCGCGTTACGCCTGCTCCTTGAAGGCCTTGTAGCGGGCCTTGGTCTCCTCGTTCATGGGGTAGAGGCCGGGGAGGGCCACACCGCGGTCGACCTCGGTCATGATCCAGGCCTCCATCAGCTCCTGCTCGGGCGCTTCGGCCAGCACCACCTCCAGGAATCTGGCGGGGATCAGCACGGCGCCGTCGTCGTCCACCACGACGATGTCGTCGGGGAAGACGGCGACGCCGCCGCAGGCGATCGGCTGCTGCCACGCCACGAAGGTCAGGCCCGCCACGGACGGCGGTGCGGCGATGCCGTTGCACCACACCGGCAGGCCGGTGCCGAGCACGCCGGCCGCGTCGCGCATCACCCCGTCGGTGACCAGCCCGGCGACGCCGCGCTTGCCCATGCGGGCGCACAGGATGTCGCCGAAGATGCCGGCGTCGGTCACGCCCATGGCGTCGGCCACCGCCACGCAGCCCTCCGGCATCGCCTCGATGGCGGCCCGGGTGGAGATGGGGGAGGCCCAGCTCTCCGGAGTCGCCAGATCCTCGCGCGCCGGCACGAAGCGCAGCGTGAAGGCGGGGCCGACCACGCGGCCCTGGCCGGAGCGGATCGGACGGGTGCCGCGCATCCACACGTTGCGCAGCCCCTTCTTCAGCAGGACCGTGGTGATGGTGGCGGTCGACACGGCCTTCAGCGTGTCGAGGATGGCGGGGTCGAGCGGCATGGCAACTCCTGGATGGCGGGCGGCCGGATGCCCCCGCGTGTCTTGGAACGCATGATATAGGACGGCGCGGCGCCCACGGGAAAGCGTCGCTCGACGGCCTTCCGCACGCCGGATAGACTGCGCGTGTCCGGTCCTGTGGAGCCCCGCGCATGCCATCTCTCCGTGCATCGGCCGTCGCCCTGCTGGCGCTGGCGGGAAGCCTCGCCCTGCCCTTCACCGCGCGCGCCGCCGATGATCCGTTCGAAGCCTTCAACCGCGCGATGTTCGCCTTCAACACCGCGGTGGTGGAGCGGGTCATCGACCCGACGGTGGAGACGGTGGGACCGTGGCTGCCGCAGCCGGTGGTGACCGGGCTCGGCAACGTCTACTCCAACCTGACCGAGATCGAGTTCATCCTGAACAACGCGCTGTCCGGCGACCTGCCGGGCACCGGCACGTCGGTGGCGCGCTTCGCCGTCAATTCCACGGTGGGGATCGGCGGGCTGTTCGACGTGGCGGGTGCGGCGGGCCTGCAGCGGACGGAGCGCGACTTCGGCGAATCGCTCTGCCACACCGGCCTGCCCCCCGGCCCCTACCTGGTGCTGCCGCTGGTCGGCTCGGCCAGCCTGTACAGCGCCGCCGCACTCGCCGGCGCGGTGGCGCTGGAGGTCTACGCCCTCAGCTTCATCTCCACGGTGCTGGCGGCGGCGGACTTCATCGTCATCGACATCGGCGGCACCGCCTCCACCCTCCGCTACTCCACCGACGTGCGCACGCCCGACGGCGAGGAGGTTGACGACGCGTACGCCGTGAAGCGTACGGAGTACCAGGACTATCTCGCCACCTCCTGCGCCCCGCCCCTGCCGGGGGCGTGAACGCCGCTCACCCGTCGGGGAGGAGGGTTCGTTCGCCACCCCCGGTCGGCATGTCTAGCATCGCACCGGCCGGGCATTCCGCCGCGGCGGGGAGGCG
Organism: Azospirillum oleiclasticum; assembly: GCF_013423485.1. Taxonomy (GTDB): domain Bacteria; phylum Pseudomonadota; class Alphaproteobacteria; order Azospirillales; family Azospirillaceae; genus Azospirillum; species Azospirillum oleiclasticum. The sequence goes on along the minus strand of NZ_JABFFR010000044.1, from coordinate 43,627 downwards.
ACATGGTGTTCAGCGAACGGGGGGAGCCGGCCGGCCGGCTTGGGGGTGCGGCGCTCGCGGTGGTGGCGGGTGCCGTTGTGATCAGCGCGGCCATGGGCATCCGGCAGACCTTCGGACTGTTCGTCGGCAGCTATTCGGCGGTGCACGACCTGCCGGTGGCGACCATCGCCTTCGCCATCGCCCTGCACAACCTCGTCTGGGGCTTCGCCCAGCCCCTCGCCGGGGCGGCGGCCGACCGTCACGGGTCGGCACCCGTGGTGGCGGTGGGTGCGGCGCTGTTCGCCGCCGGGCTGACCCTGCCGGCGCTGGTGCCGACCGGGCCGATGCTGGTGCTGGGCATCGGCGTTCTGGTCGGGGCGGGCATCAGCTGCACCAGCTTCGGCGTGGTGCTGACCGCGGTCGGGCGCGCGGTGCCGGCGGAGCGGCGCAGCGCCGCGCTGGGGCTGGTCAGCGCCGGCGGCTCGGCCGGGCAGGTGCTTCTGGTGCCGCTGGCGCAGGGCGTCACCGCGCTGTCGGGGCCGGCGGTGGCGCTGATGGCGCTGGCCGGCTGCATGCTGGCGGTGGCCCCGCTCGGGCTGCTGCTCGACCGCGGCGAGCGTGCCGCCATGGTCGCTGGTGGCGGTGCGGCGGCGGCCAGCGGGGGGGGAGGCCCGGCGATGCCGCTGCGGGCCGCGGTGGCGCAGGCGCTGGGCAACCGCGGCTATTGCCTGCTGACGCTGGGCTTCTTCACCTGCGGCTTCCAGCTCGCCTTCATCGCCACCCATCTGCCGGCCTATCTGACGCTGTGCGGTGTCGCGACCGGGATGGGGGCGACGGCGCTGGCGCTGATCGGGCTGTTCAACATGGTCGGGAGCTGGGGCTGCGGCTGGCTTGGCGGGCGCTACCCGCAGCAGCGGCTGCTGGGCTGGCTCTACCTGATCCGCGGGGCCGCCATCGCCGCCTTCTTCCTCGGCCCCAAGACGGAAGCGGCCGTCATCCTGTTCGCCGCCGTCATGGGGCTGACCTGGCTCGGCACCGTGCCGCTGACCAGCGGGCTGGTGGCGAAGGTCTTCGGCACGCGCCATCTCGGCACGCTGTTCGGCCTCTGCTTCCTCAGCCACCAGATCGGCTCCTTCCTGGGATCCTGGATGGGCGGCTGGGTGTTCGACGCCACCGGCTCCTACGGCGCGGTGTGGATCGCCACCGCGGTCGCCGGACTGGTGGCGGCGCTGCTGCATTTCCCCATCGACGACACGCCGGTGGCGCTGGCCGCACCCCTGCCGGCCGGCGATTAGAGCACCCGACCCAAACATCGGATTCACGACCGGCCGCCGCCCTTCTCGAAGAACCCGGCCCCTTGCCTGCACCATCGGGAATGGTCGGTGCATAGGCGCCGGTTTCGGCACCGGCGCGGTCGGCTTTGCCTCAACACGCTTTCCCGCCTCACAAACGTCACGGACTCTCCGGCGCGGCTCCGGGCATGACACGCCCGAGAGCCCGACGACGGCATGTGCGTGCCCGGCATGCCAACGGCTCGCGTCCCGTTGCCGTCGGACGGCTGTCGTTGGGTCCTGCCCCAGTATGGAAAAATTTCAATACTCGCGAAACGGACGCCCACAATAAATTGGTATACAAAGTAATATTGGACGCTTCTTTCCCTCGTGAGCCATTGGTCCACCAAACCTGGATCCATCAACAATTTGCACACAATCGGTATAATAATATTACATGCAACGAAAATATAATAATCTTAAAAGATAATCTTGTACTAAAGGCATAGTATGTTTCGACGGGGTAGCATTCGTGAACTTTGCCGGAAAGATACTATTCCACAAATCTGGAAGCATGTTAGCTATCAGAGCCGCATACTGCGGCATGCGATGTTCCGTTGTTGCGAATTGCATGCCGTAGCCGTCGCGGAATGTGTGCGTGTGCTCCCGGGGGGGCTTCTCATGACGATTTCATCGGCATCGAACATATGGCCCCTGTCGCATGACACCGCACGATGGAAGATCAGCCACGGCCTTTTCAACATGATGGCCGTGGTGCTGGCGCCCATGGCTCTTGTCGCCATCGGGATAACGGCCTGGAACCTGTCGTATCAGCGTCGATTTGCCGAAACGGAGATGGAGAGAACCGTCCATGCCATGGCGGTCGCGCTGGACCGGCAGATCCTCGTCACCATCGCGGCGCTGCAAAGTCTGGCGATCGGCATGGCCGACGATCCGAACTCGGAGCGCGCCTACCGCATCGCGCAGGAGGTGAAGGCCAAACATCCCTACTGGTCGCATGTCAGCCTCCGCCAGGCCGGAGAGAACCTGCGATTTTCCACCGCTCTTCCGTTCGGAGCTCCGATACCGAGCCCGAATCCCGTCGATCCCCTGGTGGCGAAGACGCTGGCGACCGGGCAGCCGCAGGTGTCGGACCTGATGTACGGGCCGATCGCGCAAGCCCCAGTGGCCGCGGTGCTCGTTCCCGTCCCGGCAAAAGACGGGCCGACGCTCGTGCTCATCGCCGTGGTCACCGCGACCAAGTGGGAAAAGCTCCTTCAGGAGCAAGGTGTCGCCGCTGGCTGGGTCGCGGGCATCATCGATGCGAAGGGCGTCGTCATCGCCCGCACGCGCGCGGCGGAACAGTTCGTCGGCAAGCCGGCGCCAGGCTGGGTCCTGGATGCGATCCGCCAAGCCGCGGATGGGCGGGCGGAAGGCCCGGCCCTGGAAGGGGAACCGCTGTCGCTGGTCTATTCCCGGTCGGCCATGTCCGGATGGACCGTTGCCTTCGCCGCACCGGCCTCCGAGCTCGAGGTGCCGTTGTGGCGATCGATGTGGCTGTCCGTCGCCGTCAGCAGCATGATGATGATGGTGGCCGCATTCGTCGTGCTTGCCTACGCACGCCGCCTGTCGCGCTCTGTGATCGGACTGTCCCGGGTGGCGGAGGCCATGGAGCGCCCAGGCGCGGATCTGCCGTCCATCCCGGCCTCGGCCTCGGCGGAACTGGCTCTGGTGTATGCGTCGACGCACACAGCCAGCCGGCATCTGCGCAAGACGGTCGAGGAGCACACGACAGCGATGCGCGAACTCCAGCATCGGGTGAAGAACGACCTCCAGGCCATCATAAGTCTGATCACCATGGAGCGCTTCCAGACCGGCTGTGCCGGAAGCTGCGCCATCCTGAGCGAGCTGGAAAGCAAGATCGAAGTGCTGCGCCTTGTCCACAGCCGGCTCTATGACGCCAGCCAAGTCGGTACGATCGAGTTGGGTGGTTATCTGCGGGAACTGTGCGAGCATGTCGTCGCGCTTTACGGTCGGGGCCGGGCTGAACCGATCATGTTCAAGGCGACGGTCGGCGAGGTGCGCGTCGATCACAGCACAGCGGCCTCGCTCGGACTGATCGCCAATGAGTTCATCACCAACAGCGCCAAGCATGCGTTTCCGGGGCGAGCGGGCACGATCACGCTCGACCTGTGGGCAGGGGAGGAAGGTCGCGGGTGGTTGCGCTTGGCCGACGATGGGATCGGCATGGCCGCCAGCCGGTCGCGGTCGTCCGGCACCAACTTGATCGAGAGGCTCGCGGACCAGGTCGGAGCGGAGCCCGAGTGGTCGGTCGTTGGGGGAACCAGCCTGCTGCTCTCCTTTGCCGTGGAGACGGCGGCAGAGGTCCAGCAATCCGCCATCGCGCAAGGCCAGCCGGCTGATCCATGTTGATCGATGGCCCGGACCGTGCGCGTCATCGTTGGAGGGGAGAACCGCGCGCCCGGACCTGATCCGAACCGTTCATCCGGACCATTGCCGCCGGCACCATCCTCGGAAAACCCGGCCGCCGACCCGCCCCGTCCGGATAAGCCACCGGATCAGGCCGGCACGCCGGCCCCGCCGGCGAGCGCGCGCAACAGGCGCAGGGCGTGGGCGGGCAGCTCGTCGGGATCGCGGACGCAGAGCAGCAGGTTGCGGTCGGCCCAGGGGTCGGTCAGCGGGACGCGGGCGATGGCCATGGTGGCGCGGCAGCGCTGGGCGGCGCTGTCCGGCACCACGGCCACCCCCACCCCGCGCTCCACCATGCGGCCGATGGCCTCGAACCCGCGCAGGCGGACCCGGTAGGACAGGCGGCGGCCGACACGCGCGGCGTGTCCGGCGAGGTGGCCTTGCAGCGCGCTGCCCTCCACCAGCCCGACGAAAGCCTCGTCCAGCGTTTCGGCGAAGGCGATGGCGTCGCGGCCGGCGAAGGGGTGGGCGGCGGCCGTCACCAGCACCAGCCGGTCGCGGCGGAAGGGGAAGGTCCGCAGCCCCGCCAGGTCCACGGAATCCGCGACGATGCCGATGTCGGCGGCGCCGTCGATGACGGCGGGGACGATCTCGCGGCTCAGCCGCTCCTCCAGGTCGATCTCCACGCCCGGATTGGCGGCAAGGAAGCCGCCCAGCGCGTCGGGGAGGAATTCCATCAGCGCCGCGGTGTTGCAGAGCAGCCGGACATGCCCCTTGACCCCGCGGGTGTGGTCGGCCAGCTCGCCCCGCATCCGCTCCATCTGGCGCAGCACGAGGCGGGCGTGGTGGACCAGCGCCAAGCCGGCCGGGGTCGGGCGCACGCCGCGCCCGCCGCGGATCAGCAGCGGCACGCCCAGCGCCTCCTCCATCCCGCGCACCCGCGCGCTGGCGGACGGCAGCGCCATGCCGGCCCGCCCGGCGCCGTGGGTGAGGCTGGCGGCCTCCACCACATGCAGGAACAGGCGCAGGTCGGTCAGGTCGAAGCGCAAGGGCGCGGGTCCTTCCCTGGACGAAGGCTTCGGGTTTTCCGAAGCCTGGATGCGGAACATGCGCATTGTCCGATGGGACGACCACGCCGACAATCCCCGACCATGACCGACACGCTTTTTCTCGACGCCGTTGTAACGGCCACCTTCCTCCTGGCCGGGCTGGTCAAGGGGGTCATCGGGCTCGGGCTGCCGACGGTGGCGGTCGGGCTGCTCAGCCTCGTGATGACGCCGGCGCAGGCCGCCGCCACGCTGGTGGTGCCGTCGCTGGTCACCAACCTCTGGCAGCTCGCCGCCGGCCCCGGCCTGCGCCCGCTGATCGCCCGACTGTGGACGATGATGCTGGGCATCGCCGTGGGAACCTGGGCCGGGTCCGGCCTGCTGACCGGCGACGGCGCCGGGCTGGCGGCGCGGGCCCTGGGCGCCGCCCTGCTGCTCTACGCCGCGACCGGGCTGACCAGCCGCCGTCTGGCGGTGCCGCGGCGGCTGGAGCCCTGGCTGTCCCCGGCGGTCGGGGTGGCGACCGGGCTGGTGACCGGGGCGACCGGCGTGTTCGTCATCCCCGCCGTGCCCTATCTCCAGGCCATGGGCATGGAGCGGGACGCGCTGGTGCAGGCGCTGGGGCTGTCCTTCACCGTCTCCACCCTGGCGCTGGCCGGGGCCCTGTACGGCAACGGGGCGCTGCCCTGGTCCACCGCCGCCGCGTCGGCGCTCGCGGTGCTGCCGGCGCTGGCCGGCATGGGAGCCGGGCAGTGGCTGCGCGGCCGCATCTCCGCCCACCTCTTCCGCCTCTGCTTCCTCTGGGGCCTGCTGGCGCTGGGCGGCCATCTGCTGCTGGCCGGCGGCGGACGGTGACGGGGCGGGCGATGCTCCATCTCGACGACCTCGTGATCGGCGACGCCGTCGACTGCGGCACCGCGCTGGTGGAGGCGACGGCGATGACCGCCTTCGCCGTACGCTTCGCGCCGCACCGCGTCTTCGTCGATCCGGTGGCGGCGGAGGCTTCGCTGTACGCGCGGCCGGCGGCGGCGTCGCTGTACGCGATGGCGCTGTGCCTCGGCTGTGCCGTACGCGCCATCGGGGATGTCGCGGTGCTGTGCGACCTCGGCTTCGGCGCGGTGACGGTGGCGGCGCCGCTCCATCCCGGCGACCGGCTGGCGGTGCGGGCCTGGTGGTCGGCGGTGGAGCGCCCGCCCGGCGGGGTGCGGCCGGGTGGCGCCACCCTGACGGTGGAGGGTCTCGCGCCGGATGGGCGTCCGGCCATCCGCTTCGACGCGCGCTGGCTGGTGGCGCGTGAACCGCGTTCACCCGCCGGTGAACACGCCGCCTTTGGCAGGCCGGCGGCGGTCCGGCATCATCGCGGCGGGGACCCCGCCCCCGCGGGCGGGGCCGGCAGGGGAGAGACGGGATGAAGGACGACCGGCGGGTTCTGATCGTCACCGGCGGTGGCCGCGGCATCGGTGCGGCGGTGGCGCGGCTGGCCGCGCGGGACGGCTACGCCGTCTGCATCAATTACGCGCGCGACGACGACGCGGCGGCGCGGCTGGTCGGGGCGCTGCGGGCCGGCGGTGCCGACGCCATCGCGGTGCGCGGCGACGTCGCCGAGCCGGACGCCGTGCGGGACCTGTTCGACCGGGCGGAGCGGGAGCTGGGGCCGGTCACCGCGCTGGTCAACAACGCCGGCATCACCGGCGGGCTCGGCGCCTTCCGCAACGCCGACCTCGCCATGCTGCGCCGGGTCATCGACGTCAACCTGCTCGGCACCATGCTCTGCGCGCAGGAGGCGGTGCGGCGGTGGGAGCGGGCCGGCACCGCCGGGCGCATGGTCAACGTCTCCTCCATCGCCGCGACGCTGGGGGCGGCGGGCGAGTATGTGCATTACGCCGCCACCAAGGCGGCGGTGGAGAGCTTCACCGTCGGGCTGGCGAAGGAGCTGGCCGCCGCCGGCGTCCGCGTCAACGCCGTCTCCCCCGGCACCACGCGGACCGACATCCACGCCGCGGCCGGCGACCCCGGCCGTCCCGCCCGCGTCGCCGCCGTGGTGCCGATGCGCCGCGTCGGCGAGCCGGACGAGATCGCCGAGGCCGTGCTGTGGCTGCTGTCGGACAAGGCGAGCTACGTCACCGGCGCCGTGCTGCGCGTCGCCGGGGGGCTGTAGGCGCCGGCGCTCACAGCCCCAGTTCGGTCAGGCCGGGATAATCGGCCGGGCGCTCCAGACCCTCCCACAGGAACTTGCGGTCGGTGGCCGCGATGGGAACGTCGTTGATGCTGGCCTCGCGGCGGCGCATCAGGCCGTTCTCGTCGAACTCCCACTGCTCGTTGCCATGCGAACGGTACCACTGCCCGGCGCCGTCGTGCCATTCGTAGGCGAAGCGCACGGCGATGCGGTTGTCGGTGAAGGCCCAGACCTCCTTGATCAGCCGGTAGTCCTGCTCCTTCTGCCATTTGCGGGTCAGGAACTCGACGATCGCCGGGCGGCCGGCGAAGAACTCCGACCGGTTGCGCCAGCGGCTGTCGGCGGTGTAGGCGAGCGACACCCGGACGGGATCGCGGCTGTTCCAGGCGTTCTCGGCCATCCGCGCCTTCTGCGCGGCGGTCTCGGCGGTGAAGGGGGGAAGCGGCGGACGCTGTTCCATGGATGTTTCCTCCGATTGTTCGTGAGTGCCTGTTCTAACCCGCGCGCACGCCGGCGATGAAGTCGTCGGACTGGCCGTGCAGGGCCGCGGCGCGCGTGGTCAGGCTTTCGGCCAGATCCTCCAGCAGGCGGGCGGCGTCGTTGGCGCGTTCGACGGTGGTCTGGAGGCCGCCGACCGCCGCGGTCATCCGGGCGACCCGCTCGCGGGTGGAGCCGACATTGTGGGCGACGCGGCCGGCGTCGGCGGATTGCCGGCCGCTCGCCTCCACGATGGCGTCGGCGACGGCGCGCAGATCCTCCACCACCTGCCCGATCTCGGCGATGCAGTCGCGCGTACGGCCGGTGTCCTCGCGCACCGCCTCGACCAGTGTGGCGATCTCCCCCGTCATCGCGGCGGTCTGCAGGGCGAGGCCGCGCACCTCCCCGGCGACGACGGCGAAGCCGGCCCCCGCCTCCCCCGCGCGCGACGCTTCGATGGTGGCGTTGAGCGCCAGCACCTGGGTCTGGCGGGCCACCTGCTCGATGGTGCCGACCGCGGTGCTGATCTTCCGGGCGGTGTCGACCAGCGCCGCGATGGCGGTCCCCGCCGTCTCCGCCGCGCGGGCGGCGGCGAGGCTGATGTCGCGCGAGCGCTGCACCTGCCCGTCGATGGCTTCCGAGGAGGCGGTCATGTCCTGCGCCGCGACGGCGACCGCGGACAGGGTGCCGGCCGCGACCCCGCCCGCCCGCTCCACCGTGTCGGCCTCCGCCCGCGTCGTCTCGGCGATGCCGCGGATGGTGTGCACCTCGGCCAGGAGCTGGCGGGCGTCCGCCTCCACGGCGTCGATGGCGCCGTGGATCTGGCCGGCGAAGGCCTCGCTGAAGCGCACCATCGCCTGCCGCCGTTCCGCCGCCTGCTGGCGGTGCTCGGCCAGCGCGGTCGACAGGGCGTCGGCCAGATCGGCGCTGTGGCGCTCCAGCCGGTGCAGCGCGCGCGCCGGGCGGCGGAAGACACCGCGGGCCGGCAGCGGGGCGGGTGGCACCGCCCCGCCGACCACGGCCATGATCCGCCCCACCCACACCTCCGGCGATCCGCCGGCGGCCCGCCGCAGCAGCGCCGCCGCCACCCCGCCGGACAGCAGGGAGCCGGCGACCGCGGCACCGAGCAGCGTGCCCGCGCCGACGCCGGACCCGGCCAGCAGCACCACCGGCAGGGCCGCCGCCAGACAGGCGGCGACGACGGGCAGCGCCGCCGCCAGGGGCGGTGCCGCGGGGCCGAGCTCGGCCTCGTCGCGGGCGGCGATGGCGCGGGACGCCGCCGGGCCATACTCGGCCCAGGCCGCCTGCGCCTGGTCGAAGGCGTCGGCCTGCACCGGCTCGAACAGGCCACGCATCCCCTCCAGCGCGCCCATGGCCGCCGCGGCGCGGCCGAGGAACTGGGTGAAATGGCGACGGCTGGCCGGGTTGCCGTCCGCCAGATAGTCGCGCAGGTGCGACGTCGCGATGCCGACCGGGCCGCGCACGTCGGCGATCTGGATGAGCAGCCGCTTGCGCTCCGCCGTGGCGGGCAGCGCCCGTTCCGCGTCCAGCATGGCGGTCAGCGCCGCCACCAGCCGTCCCGACACCGCCCCCATCCCGGCCATCAGCGCCGGATCCACCCGTGGGCCGGCGGTGGGGCGCACGATGGCCGGCCGCGCGGTGCCCGTCCGCTCCAACAGGCCGGGCACCGTGCGCTCCAGGAAGGCGAAGCGTTCCTCCACCTGGGCGAAGACCATGGCCTGGGTGGCGGTGAGCAGCGCCCGCTTGCCGGCGATGGTGTTGCGCGCCGCCGCCGCCTTGCTGAAGCCCTGCTCGAAGGCGGCGCGCAACCCCACCTCCCCGGTCGCCAGATAGCCGCGCAGGTTCCCCGCCGCCAACCCCAGCGGCGCCCGCAGGTCGGCGAAATCCGCCAGCAGCGCCTTGCGCTCCGCCGTGGCGTCGAGGACGGCCTCCTCGTCCATCAGCGTCGTCATCAGTTGGGCGATGGCGGCCGCGGCCCGCCCGCACTCGCGGTCGGGCGCGCCGCCGTCCGGCGCCGCCGGGCGGGTTTCGGTCATGATGGTCGCCGTGTCGTGGAGACGCCGTGTCGTGGAGACGATGGGTTTACGGGTTGCCGAAGCCGTAGTCGGGCACCCCGTCCTCGTTGCCGTAATATTTGTAGGGCAGGAACTTGCCGGACATGGTGATCTTCACCCGGTCACCCTTGGGGTTGGGCAGCCGCTCCATCTCCATCTCGAAGTCGATGGCGGACATGATGCCGTCGCCGAACTCCTCCTGGATCAGCTCCTTGAAGGTGGTGCCGTAGACGTTGACCAGCTCGTAGAAACGGTAGATCAGCGGGTCGGTCGGCACCGCCGTCGGCAGCGAGCCGCGGTAGGGCACCTCGTTCAGCATCTTCGCCTCGCTCTCGGTCAGGCCGAACAGCGCCGCCGCCTTCTCGGCCTGCGGCTTGGTCAGCTTCATCTGGCCGAGCAGGGCGGCGGTGATCAGGATCGGCGAGTAGCCGCCGATCGCCTCGGCGATCTGCGCCCAGCTCAGGTCCTTCTCGCGCTTGATGTCCAGGATCTTCTCGGTCAGGTCGTCGCGCTTCATGGGATGTCTCCTCGGGATCAGTGTTTGTGGGCGGCGGCGAGCGGCAGGGTCGCCGCGTCGCCGGGGGTGGTGACGACGAGTTCGGGGGCGGCGGAGGGCCGCACCACCGGCGGGTGGCGCGGGTCGTGGCCGTCGGCCGGCTGGTCGCGCAGCGTGCGGCTGCGGGTGACCAGGAAATCGATGAGGTGGTTGCGCAGAGCGTAGTAGTGCGGGTGCCGGTGCAGGTCGATGCGCGAGCGCTCGCGCGGCAGCGGGTTCTCAACGATCTCGGCGATGCGGGCACCCGGGCCGTTGGTCATCAGCACGATGCGGTCGGCGAGGTAGATCGCCTCGTCCACGTCGTGGGTGATCATGAAGGTGGTCTGGCCGGTGTCCAGGCAGATGCGCCGCACCTCGTCCTGCAACGTGCCGCGGGTCAGCGCGTCGAGTGCGGAGAAGGGCTCGTCCATCAGCAGGATCTTCGGCTCGATGGAGAGCGCCCGCGCGATGCCGACGCGCTGCTTCATGCCGCCCGACAGCTCCGCCGGCCGCTTGCGCTCCGACCCGCCGAGCCCGACCAGCTCGATGAAGCGGCGCGCCTGCTCCTCGATCGCCTCCTTGGCACGCTTGGGCCAGCGCGACTTGACCGCGAAGGCGACGTTGCCCAGCACCGTGCGCCAGGGCAGCAGCGCGTGGCTCTGGAAGATGACCGCGCGGTCCAGGCTGGGGCCGGAGATGGCCTTGCCGTCCACGATCACCTCGCCGTCCGACGGCGCGTCGAGCCCGGCCAGGATGTTGAGCACCGTCGTCTTGCCGCATCCGGAATGGCCGATCATGCAGACGAACTCGCCGCGCCGGATCGGCAGCCACAGGTTCTCGAAGATGGTGGTGGTCTGGCGGCCCGGCGCCGGGTAGCGGCGCGCGATGCCCTCGATGGAGATCAGGGGCTTCTCGGTCATGATGTCCCTCACTCCGGGAAGGTGACGAGGCGGGCGACGCGCGCCAGCGCCTGGTCCAGCACCATGCCGACAAGGCCGATCACCAGGATGGCGGTGATCACGTTGGTGATGGACAGGTTGTTCCACTCGTTCCAGACGAAGTAGCCGATGCCGGTGCCGCCCACGAGCATCTCCGCCGCCACGATCACCAGCCAGGCGATGCCGATGGAGATGCGCATGCCGGTCAGGATGGTCGGGGCCGCGGCCGGCAGGATCACCTGGAAGGCGCGGCGGAAGGTCCCGACCTCCAGCGTGCGGGCGACGTTCAGCCATTCCTTGCGGACATTGGCGACGCCGAAGGCGGTGTTGATCAGCATCGGCCACAGCGAGCAGATGAAGATGACGAAGATCGCCGACAGCCCGCTGTCCTTGATGGTGTAGAGCGCCAGCGGCATCCAGGCGAGCGGCGAGATCGGCTTCATGATCTGGATGAAGGGGTCGAGCGCCCGCGACATCAGCGGCGACATGCCGATCAGGAAGCCGACGGGGATCGCCACCAGCACCGCCAGCAGATAGCCGGCCGCGACCCGGGCGATGGACCAGCCGATCTGGATGCCGATCCCCATGTCGTTGGTGCCGCGCACGTAGAAGGGGTCGGACAGGTGGCCCCACAGGGTGGCGGCCACGTCCAGCGGGCCGGGCATGGCCGATTTGCCCTGCGTCGCCGTCAGCCCCATCAGCTTGGCGTATTCCGGGTCCATCCCGGCGGTGGCGCCGGTGCCGCGCGTCGCCAGATGCCAGACCGTGAGGAAGACGGCCAGGATGACCAGGGAGACCAGCCCGGCGCGCAGTGACTGGGATCGGTGCATGCCCCGCCCTCCCCGTCAGCCGGCTCGGCGGATCGCGAAGGACGCCAGATAGCCCTCCGGATCGGCGGGGTTGAAGGTCTTGCCCATCACCGAGAAGCTCTTGGTGGTGGTCGTGGGCGGGGTCAACCCGGCCTCCTTCATCAGGCGGGTGGCGTCGGTGGCGAGGAAGACCTGCTGCGCCACCGCCTTGTAGTCGATGTCGCCCTTGATCTGGCCCCAGCGCTTCATCTGGGTCAGGATCCACACGGCGAAGGACTCCCACGGGAACGGGTCGAAGTCGATGCGGTCGGGGACCTTGCGCACCTGCCCCAACCCGTCGGCGAAGGTGCCGGTCAGCACCTGCTCCACCACCGTCACCGGCTGGTTCAGGTAGTTGGCGGGCGCGATCGCCTCGGCGATCTGCTTGCGGTTCTCCGGCTTCGTGGCGTAGGCGGTGGACTCGATGATGGCGCGCAGCAGGGCGGCGTAGGTGTTCGGCATCTGGGTCACGAACTCCTTCGACGCGGCGAACGCGCAGCAGGGGTGCCGGTCCCAGATTTCCTTGGACAGGATGTGGATGAAGCCCACCCCGTCATACACCGCGCGCTGGTTCACCGGGTCGGGCGCCAGGAAGCCGTCGATGTTCTCCGCCCGCAGGTTGGCGACCATCTCCGGCGGCGGCACCGAGCGGATCTGCACGTCGGTGTCGGGGTCCAGCCCGGCTTCGGCCAGATAGTAGCGCAGCAGGTAGTTGTGCATCGAGTAGTCGAAGGGCACGGCGAGCTTGAAGCCCTTCCACTGCTTGGGATCGCGCTTGTCCTTGTGCTTCATGGCCAGCGTGATCGCCTGGCCGTTGACGTTCTCCACCGCCGGCATGGTGTAGGGCTGCGGGTTGGAGCCGGCGCCGATGGTGATGGCCAGCGGCATCGGCGACAGCATATGCGCCGCGTCGTATTCCTTGTTCAGCGTCTTGTCGCGCACCACCGCCCAGCCGGCCGTCTTCACCACCTCCACATTCAGCTTCTGCTTGCTGTAGAAGCCCATGGGGTGCGCCATGATGATGGGCGTGGCGCAGGTGATCGGGATGAAGCCGACCTTCAGGTCGGTCTTCTCCAGCGGCGCACCCTGGGCCAACGCGTCGGCGGCTGTGGCGATGGGCAGCAGGGAGGCGACCGCGGCGGCGGCGGTGCCGGCGCCGACCGCGCGCAGGAAGTTGCGGCGGGTCAGGTCGTCGGGGAAGAGGGCGCGCATGACCGCACCCTCGACCACCCGCATCAGGCGCCCGTCGCCGGACAGCGCCGACGCCGCCTCATGCTCCGCCTGGGAGGCGTGCTGCCCGCAGGAGCAGCCCTGGCGCGACAGGCGGCGGTTGAGGTCGAAGGGATCGTCGAAGGTGGCCATGTCTGCTGCTCCCTGCTGAGCGACGCGACGTTGCGTCCGGCTTGCCCCCGTATCAGCAAGCCCCGTGCCAGAAGGAGTGGCAGCGTGAACGCCGCCATTCGCGCCGCGCCGCGGCCGGAAGGCCGTTGACGAAATCTCGTGAATGACGAAAAATCGTCACCGGCTTGACGACATCTCGTAAGAGGCGGGGCGAGGATGGTGGTCGCGGAGACCAGGGCGGACCGCTTCGGCGTGGCCTTCGAAACCGGGCTGGACGCGGCGCTGGTGGTGGACCCGGCGACGGGCCGCATCCTCGACGCCAACCCCGCCGCCGGGCGCCTGCTCGGCTACGACCGGGAGACGCTGCGCGCGACCGCCATCACCGACCTGCACCAGGGGCAGGAGCCGGCGCTGATCGTCTTCACCGAGGCGGTGCTGACCAAGGGCGCCTACTGGACGCGCAGTTTGTGTGCGAAACATGCGGCGGGCCTGCCGCTGCGGCTGGAGTATGCCGGCACCTTGCTGCCGGGGGAGGACCCGCCGCTGATCCTGCTGACGCTCAGCGACCTGGACGCCCGCCGCCGCCGCGACATCGACGCGGAGGGCGAGCTGTTCATGCGCGACGGCCTGCAGGAATGGCAGCGGGTCGAGCGGGTGTTCCAGGACATCGAGCGGGAGAACCAGCTCATCCTCCAGGCCGCCGGCGAGGGCATCTACGGCGTCAACGCGGAGGGGAAGACCACCTTCGTCAACCCCGCGGCGGAGCGCATGCTGGGCTGGACGGCGGCCGAGATGCTGGGCCGCAGCATGCACGCCACCGTGCACCACCACCGCCCCGATGGCTCCCACTACCCCGACCACGAATGCCCGATCTACGCCGCCTTCCGCGACGGGCAGGTGCACCGGGTGTCGGACGAGGTGTTCTGGCGGCGCGACGGGTCGCCGCTGTGGGTGGAGTACACCAGCACGCCGATCCGCGCGCACGGCCGGATCGTCGGCGCCGTCATCGTCTTCCGCGACGTCGGCCAGCGGCGGGAGGCCGACGAGCGGCTGCGCGCCGCACTCGCCGAGGTCGACCGGCTGCGCGAGCGGCTGGAACTGGAGAACGCCTATCTCCAGGAGGAGATCCGGCTGACCGGCAACCACCGCGGCATCATCGGCACCAGCGCCGCCATCCGCAAGATCGTGGAGCAGGTGGAACTGGTGGCGCCCACCGGGGCCAGCGTCCTGGTCACCGGCGAGTCCGGCACCGGCAAGGAGCTGATCGCGCGCGCCATCCACGAGGCGAGCGGCCGGCGCGAACGGCCGCTGATCCGCGTCAACTGCGCCGCCGTGCCGGGCGAGCTGTTCGAGAGCGAGTTCTTCGGCCACACCCGCGGCGCCTTCACCGGCGCCTTGCGCGACCGCGTCGGCCGCTTCGAGCTGGCCGACGGCGGCACCCTGTTCCTGGACGAGGTGGGGGAGATCCCGCTGGAGCTCCAGGGCAAGCTGCTGCGCGTCCTTCAGGAGGGGCAGTTCGAGCGGGTGGGCGAGGAGCGGACGCGGCGGGTGGACGTGCGCATCGTCGCCGCAACCAACCGCGATCTCGGCGCCGAGGTCGAGCGCGGGCGCTTCCGCCGCGACCTGTATTTCCGCCTGAACGTCTTCCCCATCGAATCCCCGGCCCTGCGCGACCGGCCGGAGGACATCCCGCTGCTGGCCGCCCATTTCCTGCGCGACGCCGCGGCCAAGCTGAACACCGGCGCGCTGACCCTGACCGAGGGCAACGTGCGCCGGCTGGTCGGCTACCGCTGGCCGGGCAATGTACGGGAGTTGCAGAACGTCATCGAGCGGGCGGCGATCCTGGCGCGCAACGGCCGCATCGCCATCGACGTGCCGGCCACGGTGGAGGCCCCGCCCGACGCTCCCAGCGATGAGGGTGGCGTCGGCGAGGAGGGCGGCGGCGACCGCCCGCCGGGGATCGAGACGGAGGCGGAGCGCCGGGCGCGCGAGCGCGCCAACATCCAGGCGGCACTGGAGGCCGCCGGCGGCCGGGTCTCCGGCCCCGGCGGGGCCGCCGCCATCCTTGGCCTGCGCCCGACCACGCTCGCCTCCCGCATCAAGGCGCTGGGGATCGAGCGGCGCCCCGCCCGATAGGGGAGCCGGTCAGCCCACCCGGCGGTAGGTGGACCACATGAAGTGTGTCCATTCCCCGTCGGCGCCGCGGACGCGGGCGTTGAAGCGGCGTTCGTCGGGGCCGACGATCTCGCTGATGTCCTGGTAGGTCGCCATGCCCTGGCCGGTGAAGGCCGGCCCCTCGGCGGTCAGGGTCAGCACCCGCCCGCTGTCGTCCAGCGCGCCGTCATACACCCACAAATGCGAGGACATGGAGCCGATCCAGGTGCCGACGAAGCGGCCCGACTTCACGTCGAAGCCCAGCGTGATCATGGTCATCGCCGTGCCGCCGCCGGGCATCTCCCCCTCGCCGTCGCCGACGACCCACAGGCCGCCGACCGCACGCACCGTCTCCCGCCCGCGGAAGCTCGCGTTCGGCTGGCCGGGACCCATCAGGCACTCGCCCTCGTAGGTCCACTCGCCCACGAGTTGCTGGAGCCAGGCGTGCTCGGTCTGTGGATCGGTCTGCATGAATCCTCCCGGTCATCGGCCTGCGGCGAATTGCCGCGCTGCATTGTCTCTTATTGACTTGAACAGTTGATATCAACACATCAGACGCATGTCAACGCCACCCGATCACGCCGCTCCCGATTGCCTCGCCGATGCCGTTCGGACGGAGACCGTTTCCGCCGATGTGCCCTTCGCGACCACCATCATGGTCCGCGACCGCTGCCTGTGCCTGCATGTGCAGCGCGCCGCACGCGCGCTGGCCCGCCGTTTCGACGACGCCCTGCGCCCGGTGGGGCTGACCAACGGCCAGTTTTCGCTGATGATGGCGCTCAACCGGCCGGAACCGGTGGGGATGGCGCCGGTGGCGAAGCTGCTCGCCATGGACCGCACCACCCTCACCGCGGCGCTGAAGCCACTGGAGCGGCGCGGGCTGGTCGCGGTGGCGGTCGATCCCGCCGACCGCCGCGGCCGTCTCATGACGCTGACGCCGGAGGGGCGGGGCGTGCTGGCGGCGGCCGTGCCGATCTGGCGGGACACCCACGATCTGGTGGACCTCCAGCTCGGCGACAGCGACCCGGAACGGCTGCGCGCCGATCTGCGCGCGCTGCTGTGACCGTCGCCCCGCCGGTCACGATTTCCAGAAGGGCTTGTTGACCTCGTGCCGCATCTCGCCGCGGGTCATGCCGATGTCCTTCAGCATGTGGTCGTTGAAATCGGCGAGCCATTGCCGCTCGCGCTCCCGCTCGCCCCATGTCAGGAGGCGGTCGCGGATGGCGCTGAACAGCCGCCGCAAGCGGCTTTCGGGGACGGGCTGCCCGGCAGCAACACGCCCGGCAGCAGGACCGGTGACATGATCGTACAGCATGGCGGAACGCCTCCTCGTCGGCGGGAACACGGGCGGCCCGGGGAGGCCGCGCGATGCCGATGATGGGCGCGTTCGCCGCGCTGCGGCAAACGCGGGGTTCTCGCCGCCGGATGAACGGCGTTCACGCCGGTTCCGCGAACAGCCCCTCCAGCCAGCCGCAGAAGGCCCGCAACTCCGGCCGTTCCAGCGCGCCGGCGCCGCCGACCAGCCAGTAATGGCTGCGCGCGGGCACGGAGATCGGCAGGGCCTCGACCAGCCGGCCGTCCTCCAGCTCGGGGTCGATGGTCGGCCGCCGGCCGATGGCGACCCCCATCCCGCGCACCGCCGCGTCCATCGCCAGCCGGATCTCGTCGAAAACCAGCGCCGCGGGGGCGGTCAACTCGGGATGCCCCGCCTCCCCCAGCCACCATTGCCAGTCCTCCGACGCGCTGGACACGTGCAGCAGCGGCACGGCGGTCAGATCCTCCACCCGGCGGATGCGGGCGGCCAGCGCCGGGGCGCAGACCGGCACCAGCCGTTCGCGCAGCAGCGGCACCGCCACCAGCCCCGGCCACGGGCCGGTGGCGAGCCGGATGCCCAGATCCACGCCGTCGCGCGGGAACTCCACCACCCGGTGCGAGGTGTCGATGGAGACGGCCACCTCCGGGTAGCGCTCCTTGAAGGCCGGCAAAGCCGGCAGCAGCCAGCGCCCGGCGAAGGTGGGCGCCACGCTGATGCGTACATGCCCGCGCGCCGAGCGCCGCCGCACCCCGTCGCTGGCCGCCGCCAGCACCTCCAGCGCGTGGCGCACCTCGCGCAGATAGGCCGTCCCGACCTCGGACAGCCGCAGCCCGCGGCTGCCGCGCAGGAACAGCTCCGCCCCCAGCCACTCCTCCAGCGCGCGGATGCCGTGGCTGACGGCGCTGGGCGTGACGCACAGTTCGTCGGCCGCCAGCTTGAAGCTCAGATGACGCGCCGCGGCTTCGAACAGGCGCAGGGTGTGCAGCGGCGGCAGCCGGAACGCCATGGGACGGGGGACCTTCAGGGCGGGGGAACGGACGGAACCGCCGCCAGTATCGGCCGTCGCCGCCTCCGTTCCAAGCCGTCACCTCCGGGCATCAGCGTCCCTCGAAACGCGGCTCCCGCTTTTCCAGGAAGGCGGTGATGCCCTCGCGGATGTCGGACGTGGCCGCCATCCGCGCGAACTGCGCCGCCTCCACCGCCAGCCCCTCGTCGATGGACAGGTTGAGCCCCCGCGTCGTGGCGGCGAGGCAGGCGGCCACGGCGAGCGGCGATTGCGCGGCGATGCGCCCGGCGAGATCCAGGGCAGCCTCCATCAGCCGGTCCGGCGGCACCACCGCGTTGACCAGCCCGCAGGCCCGCGCCTCCTCCGCGCCGATGCGGTCGCCGGTGAGCAGCATCGCCAGCGCGCGCTTGCGCCCGATCAGCCGCGGCAACCGCTGCGTGCCGCCGTAGGGCGGCGGGAAGCCCAGCCGGATCTCGGACTTGGCGAACAGCGCGCGGTCGCTGGCGATGGCGAGCGGCACCGCCTCCGTCACCTCGCAGCCGCCGCCGAAGGCCAGCCCGTTGACCGCGGCGATGATCGGCTTGGGGAAGGACTCCAGCCGGCTGGTGAAGCGCTGCCCGCGCCGCACGAACTCCCGCAGCGCCGCCTCCGGACCGGCGAAGACGGGGCCGGCGAACTCGTGGATGTCGGCACCGGCGGAAAAGGCGCGGTCGCCGGCCCCGGTCAGGATCACCGCGCGCACGGCCGGATCGGCCTCGATCCCGTCGAGCAGCGCGTGCAGCCGGTCGATGGTGGCGAAGTCGATGGCGTTCAGCCGGTGCGGCCGGTTCAGCGTCAGGACCGTGACCGGCCCGGCGCTGGATGTCAGAACGATGTCGCTCAAGGACGCTCCTCCCTCCGCCGCGCCACCCCACGGGGGCAGCGAACCGGCCCGATGCTGCCGGGGGAGCGCGGCGCGCGGCAAACGACCTCTCCTCACCGGCGGATGAACACGGCGCGCTTGGCGGCGCGCGGCGGCGGCGCCATGATCGGGGCCGCTCCGCTGCAAGGATCCGTCATGCACCAGCACACCAGCGCCCGCTCGAAGGGGGAGGCGTTCCGCGCCCTGCACGCCCGGCCACGCCCCTTCCTGGTGCCGAACCCGTGGGACGCCGGCACGGCGCGGATGCTCCGGGCGCTGGGCTTCGAGGCGCTGGCGACCACCAGCGCCGGGCTGGCCTTCTCCCTCGGCCGGCCGGACGGGCGGCGACGGGTGTCGCGGGCGGAGACCATCGCCCACGCCGCCGCCATCGCCACCGCCGTGGACATCCCGGTGACCGCCGATCTGGAGAACGGCTTCGGCGACCGTCCGGAGGAGGTCCGCGCCACCATCCTGCTGGCCGGGGAGGCGGGGCTTGCCGGCGGCTCCGTCGAGGACGCGACCGGGCTTCCGGAGCCCGCCGTTTACGACCACGGTCTGGCGGTGGAGCGCGTCGCCGCGGCGGCGGAGGCCGCGCGTTCGCTTCCCGGCCCCTTCACCCTGACGGCGCGGGCGGAGAATTTCATCGCCGGGCGGCCCGATCTCGACGACACGCTGCGGCGGCTGGAGGATTACGCCAGGGCCGGTGCCGACGTGCTCTACGCCCCCGGCCTGCCGGGCCTCGACGCCATCGCCGCCGTCTGCGCCCTCGGCAAGCCGGTCAACGTGCTGGTCGGCGGCGCCGGCTGTTTCCTTCCGGTGGACGCCCTGGCGGCGGTCGGCGTGCGCCGGGTCAGCGTCGGCGCCGCCCTCGCCCGCACCGCGCTCGGCGCCTTTCTGGAAGCGGCGCGCGAGCTGCGCGACCACGGCACCGCGGAACGGCTGCGTGGCGCCGCCACCGAAGACGCGATCACGGCGCTGCTGGAGACGGGAACCGCCGGATGACCGACGCCGCGCCCGCGGGCCTGCGCAACGACGCGCTCCTCTACCGCCGGTTCGGGCCGCCCGGGGAGGTGCTGGCGCTGGAGTCGCAGCCGCTCGGCCCGCCGGAGCCCGGCCGGGTCCGCGTCCGCATGATCGCGGCCCCCGTCAACCCCTCCGACCTGATTCCCGTCACCGGCGCCTACGGCCACCGGGTGCGGCCGCCGCTGGTCGCCGGCTACGAGGGCGTGGGGGCGGTGGTCGGGAGCGGTGGCGCGTTGGCCGAGGGGACGCGCGTGCTGCCGCTGCGCGGGCCGGGCACCTGGCAGCGCGTGGTGGACGCCGACCCGGCCTGGTTGGTGGCGGTGCCCGACGACATCCCGACGGAGTTGGCGGCGCGCGCCTACATCAACCCGCTCTCGGCCCAGCTGATGCTGGAGGCGTGGCCGGTGGCCGGCCGGCGGGTGCTGCTGACCGCGGCGGGGTCCGCCTGCGCAGGCCTGCTGGCGCTCTGGGCCTTCGCCGCCGGTGCCCGGTCGGTGACCGGCATCGTCCGCTCGGCGGCGCATGGCCCGGCGCTGGCCGCCCTTGGCGTGGAGCCGGTGACGATGGCCGACACCGCCGCCGTGACCGCCGCCGCGGCGCGGGCGGAGGTCGCCTTCGACGCGGTCGGCGGGCCGCTGGCGGAGGCGATCCTGGATGCCATGCCGCCGGGCGGGGATTTCGTGTCCTACGGGCTGTTGTCCGGGCAACCCTTCGCCGTGCCGGCGGTGCGGCCGGCGCTGCGGCGCTTCCACCTGCGCGACCGGCTGGCGACGGTGGCGCCGGAGACGTGGCAGGGCTGGTTCCGCACGCTCTGGCCCCGGCTGCGCCGCGCGCCGCTGCCGGGCGTCGCCACCGTGCCGCTGGCCGAGTGGCGGCGGGCTCTGGCACTGTTCCACACCGCCGGACGGCGGGACAAGCCGCTGCTGGTCATGGGCTGACTTCGGCCAACCAAGGCGGCCAACCACGGGAGATATGACGGGATGCGCCTGATCGGAATGCTGGATTCGCCCTATGTGCGGCGCGTCGCCGTGTCGATGGAGGTGATGGGCCTGCCCGTCACGCACGAGTCGGTGTCGGTCTTCCGTCACTTCGACAGCTTCGCCGCGATCAACCCGGTGGTGAAGGCGCCGAGCTTCGTCACCGACGATGGGGTGGTGCTGATGGATTCCACCTTGATCCTGGAGCATCTGGAACGGATGGTGCCGGAGGAGCGGCGGCTGTCGCTCGCCGGTCTCGCCGACCACGCCCGCGCCCAGCGCGTCGTCGGGCTGGCGCTGGCCGCCTGCGAGAAGGCGGTGCAGATGGTCTACGAGCGGGAGCTGCGACCGGAGGAGAAGCGCCACCAGCCCTGGATGGACCGCGTGCGGGGCCAGCTCCTCACCGCCTTCCGGCTGCTGGAGGCGGAGCTGGGCACGGGCGACGCGTGGCTGTTCGGTGACCGTCCGCTGCAGGCCGACATCACCACCGCGGTGGTCTGGCATTTCACCCAGGAGCTTCTGCCCGGCGTGGTTCCGTTGGCGGATCACCCGGCGCTCGCCGCCTTCTCCGCACGTGCCGAGGCGACGGTGGCCTTCACCGCCTGGCCGCACGACGGCTGAGCGCAGGGCGGGTGAGCAGCGCCCTCAGATCCAGCCGGCCAGCCACGCGGCGACCGCCGCCAGCGCCGGCAGCGCGAGCAGCCCGGCGGCGAGAAGACCGCGGCGGCGGCGGGTGCCGCGGCTCTGCACGGCGCGCTGGGCGGCGAGCAGGCGGCGCTGCTCCGGGCCGAGGAAGGCGCCCTGGTCCAGCTCCGGCGAGCTGTTGACGACACCGCGCCGGCCGCGCGGCGTGGGCGGCGGCGGAAGCTGGTGCGGACGGAGCGGCCGCCCGGACGCCGGCGGCAAGCCGTAGGGCCGCGAGTCCGCTCCGTCCGCGGTCCCCTCCTCCGCCGCACTGGCCATCGCGAGCGCCGCCGCCTGCGTGGTCCTGCGCGCCGGCGCGGTCTGCCGCTGCGGTACGCCGCGGCGCCGCTTCCTGCCTCGTGTCCTGCTTGCCATCGCCTGCCGGGGTCCGTGCTCGAAACCGATGTTCCTGGGGACACGAGTCATACAGGGCGGGGGCGGCGCTGTCAGCCCTGGACGGTCAGTATACCCCGCGCGGAGTTGCCGCGTTCAGGCCGCGAAGCGGGCCACCGCCACCACCGCGAGCAGGACCAGCACCGCGGCGACACCGATCGGCAGGGACGCCCGGTAGACCGCCCCCTCCGCCCGCGCCAGCCCCAGGAGGCTGGCCGCCATGACGATGCGGCCGGGGTTCAGCATGGTCCACAGGCTGCCCGACACGGCTTGCAGGGCGGCGACCAGCAGCGGCGGCACGCCGCTGCCGGCGGCAAGGTTCAACTGGATGGTCATCATCAGCGCGTTGCCGGCGGTGTTCGATCCGGTCAGCATCCCCACCGCCGCCCCGAACAGCGGGGTCGCCAGCACGGCGAAGGGACCGGCGAGTTCGCGCCACGCCGCCCCGAACAGTGCCGCACCGCCGGAGGCGGCCATGCAGACGGCGAGCACGATGAAGACCAGCGTCGTCGCCATCGGCATCAGGGCGGCGCGCAACGCCCCCGTGACGACTCCTCCCGCGGCACCCGGCGGCAGCCTGACCAGAAGCGCCATCGCCAGCAGCACCAGCCAGCTCGACGGGTGGCGCAGGACGGGCAGCGGGGCGAGCCCGTCGAAGGGGTCGAGCACCAGCCACGACGCGGTCCAGCCCGACAGCGGCGGCAGCAACCGTGTCGCCATCAGCCCGCCGACCAGCAGCGCGTAGGGCCACAGCCGCCCGGCGAGTCGCGGCAGGGCGGCCGGATCGCGCAGCCGGCGCGGCCCCTCCAGCAGCAGAAGCAGCAGCCCGGTGGACAGTCCGCCGCCCAGCTCCGGCGCGACGAACCGGTTGGTGGCCCAGATCAGCCCGCCCAGCGCCAGCACCAGCAGCAGATCGCGCAGTCGGTCGGCGGGGCGCGACGCGATGCCCGACCGGTGGATCAGCCACCAGAAGACCGGCAGCACACCCGGCAGCACCACCAGCATCAGCAGCGCCGAGGTGCTGCCGAGATCGGCGAAGGTCACGCCCACCAGCTCCGCCCCCACCCGCGTGCCCACCCCCATGGCGCCCCAGGGCACCAGGATCTGGCTGAACAGGCCGAGAGCGGCGGCGCGCACCGGCGGCAGGTCGAGCGGGCGCAGCATGGCGAGCGCCACCACCAGCCCGATGCCGAAGCCGGTGACCGATTCGGCGAAGGGTCCGACCAGGAAGCAGGCGGTGACGGCGGTGCGGCGCCGGTCCTCCACGCCCGCCGCCGCCTCGGCCGCCACCGGGCGCGCCTCGTAGGCGCGGTGGAACAGCAGGCCGGCGGCGATGATCGACATGGCATGCCACGCCAGCCACACCCCCTCCGCCGCCTTCCGCGCCACCACGGCGACGGCGGTCCCGGCGTCCGGCTGCACGGCGGCGAGCGTCGCCATCGCCAGCAGCATGCCGACCGAGCCGGCCCCCAGCAGGCTGACGCGCCGCGACGCCAGCAGAAGGATGGTGCCGGCGAGCGGAAGGGCGTGGAAGGCCAGGGCCATGATCGGATACCGCCGCGGACAGGGAACGTGTGCGGCACACTGGTATATCAGTTCTGGCGATCCCGCTCCGCGAAACGCACCGGTCTGGGTTGCGGCAGTCGCGCGCGGCCTACCCCCACAGCCGTCGGTCGGCCGGCACCGGGCGCCAGGCGTGGCGGCGGGCGAGGCGGTCGCGCCACCAGCCGCGGAGGTCCGGGATGGCCGTCGCCTCCACCGCGTCGTGGTCGTGGGTCATCCCGGTTTCCAGATAGACGTCGAGGTTGGCGAGGTCCGGCACCGGCAGCCGCCCCTGGCGGCAGTCGTCCCACATCGCCTCGAACAGATCCTCCAGCCGGCGGACGAGGCCGGGCGTGTCGAAAAGCGCGCAGCTCTCGCGCCTTGCCGCCAGCCGTTCCCGGTAGCGCGCGGTGCGCGCCCGGTCGCGGCCGAGTGCGACGGCGCGGTCCACATACTCCCCCGGCGTGGCGCAGACCAGTTCGGGCAGACCGGCGGCGCGCAGCAGGCTGCCGCAGACCCGCGACGCGAAGGAGCGGCCGCTCAGCGTCAGCATCGGCACCCCCATCCACAGCGCGTCCGACGCGGTGGTGTGCGCGCCGTAGGGCATGGTGTCGAGGAACAGGTCGGCCAGCGGATAGCGGGCGAGGTGGCGGGCGTTCGCCATCTTCTCCGCGAAGACCAGCCGCTCCGCCGCGATGCCGCGCGCCGTCGCGAGATCGCGCAGCCGCGCCTCCGCCCCCGGTGCGCCCGACAGCAGCCACAGCACGCTGCCCGGCACCCGCTCCAGCACGGTCAGCCAGCGCTCGGCGGTGAAGCGGGTGATCTTGTGCAGGCCGTTGAAGCAGCAGAAGACCATGGCGTCGTCGGGCAGCCCCATCTCCGCCCGTGTCGGGCGGTCGGCGGCGACCGTGCGCTGGCGGTCGTTGGGCTGGTAGCAGGGCAGCCGCAGCACCGTCTCCGAGTAGAAGATCTCGTCGTCGGGCGGGATGATCCAGTCGTCGGCAATGATGTAGTGGTGGTAGGGGCTGCCCATGGTGCCGGGGTAGCCCAGCCAGTTGACGATCACCGGGGCCGGGCGCAGCGCCACCAGCTTCGTCCGCCCGTCGCGGGTGTAGCCGTTGAGGTCGACCAGGATCTGGATGCCGTCGTCGGCGATGCGCCGCGCCGCCGCCGCGTCGTCCAGGTCGCCGATGTCGAGCCAGTGGTCGACCGTGCCCTTGATGCGCTCCTGCAAGGCCCCGCCCAGCCGCGGGCCGCAGTAATAGGCGTACACCTCCACCCGGCCGCGGTCGTGCAGCCCGAAGACCTCCGCCGTCAGGTAGCCGACCGCGTGGTCGCGCAGGTCCGACGACAGGTAGCCGACGCGCAGCGGACCCCCGCCCTGCCCCTCCAGCGCCGCCCAGTGGGAGGTGACCAGCCCCGGCCCCGGCGCGCCGACATCGCGCAAATTGTAGTTCCAGGCGGCGGCCAGATGCAGCATCGGGTCGTCGGCCCAGGCGGCCATGGAGAGCGGCGACATGCCGGCGACCAGCGCCTCGCGCCCCACCCGGTCCCACGGGCGCACCACCGGCCATTCGCACTGCCGCTGGCGCAGCGCGACATAGTGCTGGAGCACCTCGCGCTGGTTGCGGTCGAGGTCGAGCGACTGGTGCAGCATGGCCTCGGCCGGCTCGTCCTGATGGCTTTCCTCCAGCACGCGGGCGAGCTGGTTGAGGGCGGTGGTCTTGTGGGCCACGGCGCTGCCGGTGACTGGGGCGAGGCGGTTGAGAAGGTCCGTCCAGCGCATCACCGCGTCCGCCGGCGATCCCAGACGCTCCAGCACATGGCCGAGGTTGATGTGGGCCGACAGGAAGTCGGGGTTGAGGGCGATGGCCCGCTCCAGCCCGGCCCGCGCCTCCTCCAGCCGGCCGGTGGCGGAGAGGATGACGCACTGGTTGAACAGCACCGCGTAGAGCAGCGGGTTGTCGGCGTTGTGCGCCACCCACGCCGCGTAGAGCGGCAACGCCGCCGCCGGGCCGCCGGCCGCGGCCGCCGCCTCCGCCGCATGGATCAGGTCCATGACGCTGAGGTCGCGCTCCTCCGCCCGCCGGATCGCCGCTGCCAGGATGTCGCCGTTCATGAAGGGTCCCTTGCCGTGCTACGCGCCTCAGGCCACCGCGGCACCCAGCGCCGCCTGCTGCTCGGCGGTCATCCAGCCGATCTGGGTGGTGGTGAAGGCGTCGATCTGCGCCGCCGTCAGCGCCAGGATCTGGCTGGCGGTCAGCGCGTTGATGGTGGTCTGCGCCAGCCGGGCGATGGTGGTGGTGGTCAGCCCGCCCATCTGCACCGCGCTCAACTGGCCGATGGCGGTGGTCGACATCTGCGCCAGCTGCGGCACGGTCAGCGCCCCCACCTGGGTGGCGCTCAGGGTGGCGAACTGGGTCGCGCCGAGGGCTTCCAGGCTGGTCACCGACAGGTTGGCGATCTGGGTGGTGCTGAGCGCGGCGATCTGGGCGTTGGTGAGCGCCCCCACCTGCTCGGTGCCAAGTGCCCGCAGCGGCACCCGGCCGATGGCGTTGAGCTGTGCGCCGGTCAGCGCCCGGATCTGGGTGGTGGTCAGGCCCGCCACCATGGTGGTGGTGAGGGATTCGAGCTGGGTGGACGCCAGCCCGGCGAGCTGGGTGGTGGTCAGCGCCGCCGTCTGGGCCGCGCTCAGCCCCTCCAGCCCGGTGACGGAGATGGCGCCGACCTGGGCGGGGCTCCAGGCGGCGAGCTGGGTGGTGGTCAGCGCCGACAGGTTGGCGGCGGTCAGCCCGCCGATGCCGGCCGCCGACAGGGCGCCGATCTGGGTGGTGGTCAGCGCCGCGAACTGGGTGGCCGTAAGCGCCGCCGCCCCGGTCGCCGTCAGCCCGGCGATCTGGCCGGTGGTCAGCGCCGCGATCTCCGCCGTGGTCAGGCCGGCGACCTGGGTCGAGGACAGGGCGGCGATCTGCGCGGTGGTCAGGCTCTGCAATTGGGCGGTCGTGAGCGCGCCGATCTGCGTCGCGGTCAGGCCGCGGATGCCGGTGGTGGAGAGCGAGGCCACCTGGGCGGTGGACAGCGCCCCGATCTGCGCCGCGGTGAGCGCCGCCATGCCGTCGGTGGACAGGCCACGGAGCTGGGTGGAGGCCAGCGCCGACACCGCGGCGGTGGACAGCCCGGCGATCTGCGCGGGCGTCAGCCCGCCCATCTGCGTCTCCGTCAGGCCGCGGAGCTGGGTGGCGGTGAAGGCCGCGAGCTGCGCCGCCGTCAGCGCGTCCACCGCGGTGCTGTCGAGCGCGCCCACCTGCGCGGCCGACAGGCCGCGGAGTTGCGTGGTGGTCAGCGCCGCCACCTGCGTGTCGGTCAAGCCGCCGAGGCCGCTGGCGGACAGCCAGCCGAGCTGGGTCGAGGTGAGGCGGTCGAGCTGCGTGGTGGTGAGCGCCGCAACCCCGGTCTCCCGCAGCCCATTGACTTGCGCCGCGGTCAGCACCGCCAGCGCGGAGGTCGACAGCCCGGCCGCCTGGGTCGCCGTCAGCGCCCCCATCTGCGCCGGGGTCAGACCGCGGAGCTGGGTGGAGGTCAGGCTGGCGAGCTGGGTGGTGGTCAGGCCGGCGACCGCCGTGGTGGACAGGCCGGCGACCTGCGTCGCGGCGAGGCTGGCGAGCTGGGTCGGGGCCAGCGCCGCCGCCTGGGTCGCCGTCAGCCCGCCGAGCTGCGCCGGGGTGAGGGCCGCGAGCTGGGTCGCGGTCAGGCTGCCGAGCTGCGTCGCCCCCATCGCCGCGATGCCGGTGGCGGCGAGCGCCGCGAGCTGCGAGGTGGCGAGCGCCGCCAGCTCATCCGCCGTCAGCCCGCCGACCTGGGCGGTGGTCAGCGCCGCGATCTGCATGGGCAGCAGGCCGCGGAGCTGGGTGCCGTCGAGCGCCGCGATCTGCGTCTGCGACAGCCCGCCGATGGCCGATGTCGACAGCCCGCTGAGCTGGGCCGGGGTCATCCGCTGCAGCAGGGTGGTGGACAGATCCGCCACCTGCGTTTCCGTCAGGCCGCCGAACTGCGCCGGCGTCAACATGGCGAGCGTGGTGGTCGGCAGCCCTTCGAGCTGGGCGCCGGTCAGCGCCCCCATCTGGGCGGGCGTCAGGCTGCGCAGCTGCGCCAGGCTGAGGCCGGCGAGCTGGGTGGTGGTCAGGCTGTCCACCTGGTCGGCGGACAGGCTGGCGATCCGGGTGTTGGACAGGCCGGCGAGCTGGGTGGCGCTCAGCGTCACCGTCTGCTCGTCGGTGAGGCCGCCCAGCGCCGTCGCCGACAGGGCGCCGATCTGCGTCGCCGCCAGCCCGGCCAGTTGGGTGGTGGTGAGCGCCGCCATGGAATCGGCGGTCAGCCCGCCCATCTGCGTGGTGGTGAAGGCGGCGAACTGGGTGGCGGACAGGCCGCGCAGCGCCGCCGCCGACAGAGCCCCCATCTGGCCCGCCGTCAGCCCGCGCAGCTGGCTGGTGGTGAGCGCCGCCGCCTGGGTGGTGGTCAGCGCGCCGACCGCCGTGCCCGACAGCCCGGCGAGCTGGGTGGAGGCCAGCGACGCGAGCTGCGTGGCGGCCAGCTCCTGAACCTGCGGGCCGCTCAGGCCGCCGAGCTGGGTGGCGGTGAGGGCGGCGAGGTCGGTGGTGTCGAGGGCGGCCAGCTGCTCGCTGGACAGCGCGTGCATCTGGCCCGCGGTCAGCCCGCGCCACTGCCCGGTGGTCAGCGTCGCGAGCTGGGTGGTGGTCAGGCCGGCGAGACCGTCGGTCGACAGGCCGCCGAGCTGGGTACCGGTGAGCACCGCGAGCTGCGTCGGCGCCAGCGCCGCCACCTGGGCCGAGCCCAGCCCGCCCACGGCCGCCGCCGACAGCGACGCCATCTGCGCGGTGGTCAATCCGGCAAGCTGGGTGGCGCTCAGCGCGGCGATGTGGGTCGGGCGCAGCCCGCCGAGCTGGGATGTCGTCAGGGAGCCGATGCCGGACGCCAGCAGCCCGCCGACCTGGGTGGTGGTCAGCGCGCCGATCTGGGCGGGGGTGAGGGCGGCGAGCTGGGTGGCGGTCAGCGCCGCCATCTGGGTGGCGGTCAGCCCGGCCACCCCCTCGTCCGACAGGGCGGCCATCTGCGCCGACGACAGCACCGCGAGCTGGGCCGGGGTGAGCGCCTCCACCTGCGTGGTGGTGACGGCGCCGAGCTGGTGGGCGCCGAGCGCCGCGATCTGCGACGTGCCGAGGGACGCCAGCTGCGACGGGTCGAGCGCGCCGACCTGGGTCGCGGTGAGGCCGCGGAGCTGGGTGGAGGTCAGGGCGGTCAGCGCCGTTGTGGGCAGCGCCACCATCTGCGCCGCCGTCAACCCGCCGAGCTGGGTGGAGGTGAGCGCCGCGAACTGCGTCGCGGTGAGCACGCCGCCGAGCTGCGCCTCCGACAGGCCGCGCATGGCGGTGGCGGACAGCGCCGCCAGCTGGGTGGTGGCGAGGGCACCCAGCTGCGTGGCCGTCAGCGCGCCGACCGCGTCGGACCCCAGCCCGGCCATCTGCTGCACGCTCAGCGCGCCGAGCTGGGTGGTCGACAGCCCGCCGACACCGTCCACCGTCAGCCCGCCGAGCTGGGTCGCGGTCAGCGCCCGGAGCTGGGTGGTGCTCAGGGCGGCCATCTGGGTGCCGGTCAGCCCGTCCACCGAGGTCGCGGCGATCGCCGCGACCTGCGTCGGGGCGAGGCTGTCGAGCTGCGTGGTGGACAGAGCGGCGACCGCGGTCTGGGTCAGCCCCGCCATCTGCGGCGAGCCGAAGGCGTCGAGCTGGGTGGTGGTGAGAGCGGCGATGCCGTCGGCCGGCAGGGCGGCGACCTGCGCCGCGCTCAAGGCCCGGATCTGGGTGGCGGTCAGCCGCGCCACGCCGGTGCTGTCGAGCGCGCCGATCTGCGTGGTGGTCAGGCCGGCGACCTGCGTCGCGGTCAGGGCCGCCGCCTGCGTCGCGTCGAGGGCGGCGAGCTGGCTGCCGGAAAGTCCGTGCAGCGCCGTCACCGACAGGGCGGCCAGCTGGGTGGTCGCCAGGGCGGCCAGCTGCGTGTCGCCCAGCGCCGCCGCCTGCGCCGCCGTCAGCCCGGCCATCTGGGTGGCGGCGAGGGCGGCCAGCGTGGTGGTGGTGAGGCCGGCGATCTGGGTGGTGCTCAGCGCGCCGATCTGGGTGGCGCTCAAGGCGCGGATCTGGGTCTGCGTCAGACCGGCCATCTGCTCACCCGTCAGGCCGCCGATGCCGGTCGCGGACAGGGCGGCCAGCTGCGTCGCCGCCAGCGCCCCCAGCTGGGTGGGCGTCAGCCCGCCGACCATGCCGTCGGCCAGCCCGCGCAGCTGCGTGGTGGTGAGGGACGCGACCGCGGTCGTCGTCAGCGCGCCGAGCTGGGCGGCGTCGAGCGCGCCGAGCTGCGCCGCCGTCAGCCCGCGCACCTGTGTGGTGGTCAGCGCGGCGATGGCGGTCGTCGCCAGCCCGCCGATCTGGCTGGTGCCGAGCGCGGCGAGCTGGGTCGGGGCGAGTGCCGCCACCTGGTCGGTGGTGAGACCGGAGAGCTGCCACGCCGACAGGCCGGCCATGGCCGGCGCGTTCAGCGCCGCGATGTGGGTCGGCGCCAGCGCCGCGATCTGCTCGGCGCTCAGACTCGCGAGCCCGGACGCGTTCAGGCCGCTCGCCTGGGTGGTGGTGAGCGCCGCGATCTGGGTGGTCGACAGGGCGGCGACCGCCAGCGGCGACAGGCCGGCGACCTGGGCGTTGTTCAGCCCCTGGAGCTGGGTGGTGGTCAGCCCCGCCAGCTGCTCGCCCGACATTCCCCGCATCGCCGCGGGCGCCAGCGCGCCGAGCTGGGACGAGCTCATGGCCGCGAGCTGGGCGGTACTCAGCGCCTCGATCCCGGTCGGCGACAGCCAGCGGAACTGCAGCGTCGGCATCGCCGCGATCTGGGTGGTGCTCAGCCCGGCGACGGTGTCGGCGGACAGCGCCGGCACCTGGGTGACGGTCAGCGCGTTCACCTGGGTGGTGGTCAGCGCCGCCCACTGGGTGGGGGCGAGCGCTTCGAGCTGGGCCGGGGTGAGGGCCGCCACCTGGGTCGATGTGAGGCCGGCGACCTGCGTGGTGGTCAGCGAGCGGAGCTGCTCCTCCGTCAGGCCGCGGATCGCCGTGGCGCTCCACTGCGTCATCCGCGTCGGCGTCAGCCCGGCGAGCTGGGTGGTGGTCAGGGCGCCCAACTGGCCGGGGCTCAGCGCCGCGAACTGGGTGGTGGAGAAGGCGTCGAGCTGCGCCGGGGTCAGCGCCGCCATCTGGGTGGCGTTCAGTCCCGCCATCTGGTTGGCGGTGAAGGCGGCGAGCTGGGTGGTGGTCAGCGCCGCCACCTGGGTGGCGGTGAAACCACCGATGCCGGCGGCGGTGAACTGCTGGATCTGGGCGGTCGACAGCGCCCCCACCTGGGTGGTGGACAGGCTGGAGACCGCGGTCGTGGTGAGGGTGCGGAGCTGCGCCACCGTCAGCCCGGCGACCGACGTGGTGGTCAGGGACTGGAGCCGGGTGGTGTCGAGCGCCGAGAGCTGCGCACCGGTGAGCGCGCGCAGAAGCGTCGAGGCGAGGGCGCCCACCTGCCCGGCGGTCAACCCCGCCAGCTCGTCGGCGCCCAGCGCCGCCGCCTGGGTGGTGGTCAGGCTGTTGAGCTGGGTGGTGGACAACGCGGCCACCTGCCCGCTCGACAGACCGGTCAGCGCCTTGGTGCCGAGTGCGGCGACCTGCGTCGTGACGAAGGCGCCGAGCTGCGTGGTGCTCAGCGCCCCCAGGGCCGTGGCGCTGAAAGCCGCCACCTGGTCCCCGCCCAGCGCCGCGATCTGGGTCGCCGCCAGGCCGCCGAGGGCGGTGGTGGACAGGGCCGCCAGCTGGGTGGTGGTCAGGCTGCGGATCTGGGTCGTGGTCAGCGCCGCCACCTGGTCGGCGGTCAGGCCATCGACCGCGCCAGCGGCCAGCGCCGCCGTCTGGATCGGCGTCAGCGCCGCAAGCTGGGTGGATGTCAGCGCCGCGATGCCGCTGTCCGCCAGTCCGGCGAGCTGCGCCGTGCCGAGGACCGCCAGCTGGGTGGCGGTCAGGGACGCCACGCCGGTGGTGGACAGGGCCCGCATCTGGGTCGCGGTCAGCGCCTTGACCTGGGAGGTGGTGAGCCCGGCCACCGCCGTCGGCGTCAGTCCGCCGAGCTGCGTGGCCGTCAGCGCGGCGATCTGGGTGGGCGCCAACGCGTTCCACGTGGTGGAGGAGAGCCCGTCGAGCTGCGTGGCCGTCAGGCCGGTGACGGCGTTCGCCGACAGCGCGGTCACCGTCGTCGCGGGCAGCCCGTCGAGCTGGGTGGCGGTCAGCTGCGACAGCTGGCTGGCGGTGAGGCCACGGACCTGCGCCGTGCTCAACGCCGCCAGGGTGGTGGCGGTCAGCCCGCCGATCTGGGTGGCGGTCAGGCCGGCGACCTGGGTCGGTGCCAGCGCCGCGAACTGGGTGGCCGCCAGCCCCTCGATCCGCGTCGCCGTCAGCCCGCCGATGCCCGATGCCGACAGCGCCGCGAACTGCAGGGTGGACAGCGCCGCGAGCTGGGTGTCGGTCAGCGCCGCGACGACGGTGGAGGACAGGCCGCGCATCTGCGTGGTGCTGAGCGCCGCCAGATCCGTCGGAGTCAGCCCCTGGACCTGCGCCACATACATGGCGGCGAACTGCGCCGCGGTCAGGCTGCGGGTCTGGGAATCGCTCAGGCTGGAGAGCTGGGTGGTCGTCAGGCTGTCCACCGTGTCGGCGCTGAGCGCCGCCACCTGCTGGGTGGTCAGGCCGGCAAGCTGGGTGGTGGTCAGCACCTCCACCTGCGCGTCGGTCAGCCCCTTGATGGCTGTGGTGGTGAAGCCGCGAATCTGGTCCGCGCCGAGGGCCGCCACCTGGGTGGTGGTCAGCGCCGCCACGGCGGTCGCGCCAAGCCCGGAAAGCTGGGTGGTGTTGAGCGCGGCGATTTGGCTGGTGGTCAACGCGCCCAACGCGTCGTAGCCCAGCGCCGCCCACTGCGTCGAGGGCAAGCTGCGGATCTGGGTGGTGGTCAGCCCGCCGATCTGCTCCGCGGTCAGGCTCCCCGCCTGCGGCGCGCTCAACGCGGCGAGCTGGGTCCCGGTGAGCCCGCCGAGCTGGGTGGTGGTGAGCGCGCGGAGCGCTCCCGCCGTCAGGCCCCGCAGCTGAGTCGCGTTCAACCGGCCAAGCTGGGTCGGGGAGAAGCCGGTGACCGACGCCGCCGAGAAGGCCCCCATCTGCGCGGCTGGCAGCGCCTCGATCTGCGTCAGGGTCAGCGCGGCGACGTGCGTCTCCCCCAGACCCCGGATCCCGGCCGCGGAAAGACCGGCGATCTGCGCGGAGGTCAGCGCCGCCACTTGGTCGGTGCCGAGCGCCGCGATCTGCTGGGCACCGAGCATGCGCGCGTTCGCCGGCGCCAGGCTCCGGATTTGGGTCGTGCTGAGCGCGCCGATCTGCTCCGGCGTGATCGCCGCCACCTGGGCGGTGGTGAATCCGCCGATCTGCGCCGGGCTGAGCCGCGCGATCATCGTCGTCGACAGACCGGCGATCTGACCCGGAGTCAGGCTGGCGATGTGCGCGGACTGAAGGGCCGAGAACTGGGTGGTGTCCAGCGCGTCGAGAACGGCGGTGTTGAGTCCGCGCATCTGCGTCGCGGTCAGTGCCGCCACCTGGGTGGTGGACAGGACGGCGAGCTGGTCGGTGGCGAGCGCCGAAATCCCGGCGGCGTTCAGCGCACGGAACTGGGTGACGCTCAACCGGGTCAGCAGCGTCGTATCCATGGAGGCGATCTGCGCGGGAGCCAGGGCCGCGATCTGGGTCGAGGTGACGGCTGCAAGCTGCGACGGCCTCAGCGCCGCCAGACTGGCCGGGCCGAAGCCCCTGATCTGCGTGGCCGTGAGCGCGCTGATCTGGGCCGCCGTCAGGCCGGCGACCTGCGTGACAGTGAGCGCCCCCATGTGGGTCTCGGACAGGCCGACGATGGCCGTGCTGGTCACCGCCGCGATCTGCGTCGCCGACAACGCCGCCAGCTGCTCTGGGCTCATCGCCTGCAACTTGACGGCCGTAAGGCCGCTGGCCTGGGTGATCGAGAGCGCCCCCACCTGGGTCGGTGTCAGTCCCTCGAACTGCGGCGTCGTCAGGTTCGCGATCTGCGTGGCGGTCAGGGCGGCGAACTGGGAGGCCGACAGCGCCTGCAGGGAGGCGGTGGTGAGCCCGCGCACCGCCGCGGTGGACAGCGCTTTGATCTGAGTCGTTGCCAACGCGCCGAGCTGGTCGGCGTTCAGGACTTCGAGCTGGCTTGCCGCCAGGCCGGTGGTCTGCGCGGCTGTCAGACTGGCGAGCTGGGTGGCGGACAGGGCGCCGACCTGATCGAGGGTCAGGGAGCCGACCTGCGTGGGCGCCAGCCCGCGGAGCTGGGTGGTGGTCAGATCGTCGATGTCGGCGACCGACAGATTGCGGATCTGGGTCTGGTTCATCGCCGCGATCTGTGCCGCGGTCAACCCGGAAAGCTGCGCCACGCTCATCGCGGCGATGTCGGTGATGCTCAACCCGCGGATGCTGGTCGTGCTCATCCCCGCGATCTGTTGGGAACTGAGGACCGCGAGCTGCGAGTCCGTCAGGGACATGATCCCCGTCACCGTGAGGCCGGCGATCTGCGTGGGGGCCAGTGCGACGATCGATGTCGTCGGCAGTGCCGCGATCTGGCCGGGCGTGAGGACCGCCATCTGCGTCGCGCGAAGCCCGGAGAGCTGCGTCACCGTGAGTTCCGCCATTTTGGCGGGCGAAATGCCGGCGAAATGCGCGGTCGGAAAGACCGCGATCTGCGTCGGCGACCAGGCGGAGAACTGGGTGGTGGTCAGCGCCACCAGTTGGGTCGGGGTTATCCCGCTGATCTGGGTCGCCTTCAACGCGGCGAGGGACTCGGTACCCAGAGCGGCGAACCGTGCCGGGGCCAGCGCGCCGATGTGCCCCGATGACAGCCCGGCGAGCTGGGTGGTCGTCAAGAGCCCGATCTGCGTCGTCGTCAGTCCGCGCATCTGGGTGGCGTTGAGCACCGCGAGCTGCGAGGAGGACAACATGGCGAACTGCGCGTCGGTCAGTTCGCCCAGGTCGGTCGCGGTCAGGCCCTTCAACTGCGCCGTGGTCAGCGCGGCGATCGCCTCCACGTCGATGGCGTCCTGCTGGGCGTCGAGCAGCACCGAGAGCTGCTGGCCGCTGAACTTCATCTGTGCGGGCGTCAGCGACGCGATCTGCGTCGTCGTCAGGCCCCGCATGGCCGTGGTGCTCAGCGCCGCGAGCTGCGTGCCGCTCAGCACCTCCATCTGCACCAGGCTGAAGGCGCCGACGTCGGTCGGCGTCAGAGCGCGCATCGCCGTCGTGGTGAGCCGGGCGACCTGTTCGGTGGTGAGCGAGGTGACGAAGGAACTCACGGCAGCGCAACTCCATCCGTCACCGGTCGCAGGGGACCGGCGGGGACCTGGGCCGGAACCGTCATGCGTACAGGGACGTGTCCTGTACCCCGGCACCCGCCCCTGCGCAAGGGTGCCCCACGACGCTGGATCATGCGGCGCGCGGCTTTGGCGCCCGGTGCATCAATCCGTCCCGCTTTGCGTCCGGAATGGTTCTCTCGTGCCGTCCGGCCGGGCGGTCACGACCGCGACACACCCCGCCTCGACCATGCAAGGGTCGTGGAACTGGGTTAACCGGAGGTAAATTCGCGCGGAAATGGAAAAGGCCGCCCGTCATGCGACGGGCGGCCTTCCATGGCGGCCAGCACCTTGGCGGTGCAGCCGCGGCTCACTGCTTGGCGCTGTAGGGCAGCCAGGTGGCGACCGACGGCACGAAGATGATCAGCACCACAACGGCGGTCAGCGCCAGGATGAAGGGCAGGGCCGCCCGGCTGCCCTGCACCAGGTTGGCCCGCGCGATGCCGCAGGTGACGAACAGGCTGGCCCCCACCGGCGGGGTGATCAGGCCGATGGCCAGCCCGATGATGGTGACGATGCCGAACTGCACGGGGTCGATGCCCAGCTTCTGGGTCAGCGGCCACAGCACCGGCACCAGGATGATGATGTTGGCGCCGAGGTCGAGCAGCATGCCGGCCACGAAATACACGCACAGGATCAGCAGCAGCACCATGTGCGGCTCGGTGGTCAGGTTCATGATCAGCTCGGCCGCCGCCTGCGGCAACTGTTCGCGGGTGACGATCAGGCCGTAGAGGGAGGCGGCGGCGATCATCAGCATGACCATGCCGGTGGTGACCATCGATTCCAGCACGATCGCCGGCAACTGCCGCACCGTGATGGTGCGGTAGACGAACATGCCGACCACCAGCCCGTAGGCCACCGCCACCACCGCCGCCTCGGTCGGGGTGGCGATGCCGTAACGGATGCTGCCGATGATGACGACCGGCATAAACAGGCCCCAGACGCTGGCCCGCGTCGCCTTGGCGATGCTGGAGAAGGTTGGCCGCGGTCCCTTCTGGTAGCCGCGCCGCACCGCCAGCGCCCAGGCGGTCACCATCAGCGCCAGCGCCATCAGGATGCCGGGGATCACCCCGGCGATGAACAGGTCGGCCACCGACACGCCGGTGACCACCGCGAAGATGATCATCGGGATGGACGGCGGGATCACCACCGACAGGGTGGAGGCGGCGGCCGTGACCGCCGCGGTGAAGGGGGCGTCGTAGCCGCGCTTCAGCATCGGCGGGATCAGCGCGCCGCCGGTGGACGCCGCCTCCGCCACCGCGGAGCCGGTCATGCCGCCCATCAGCGTGCCGGCCGCGATGTTGGCCTGCGCCAGCCCGCCGCGCAGCCAGCCGACCACCGAATCGGCGAAATCGATGATGTCGCGCGCGATGCCGCTGCGCGCCATCAGGTGGCCGGACAGCAGGAACATCGGCACCGCCAGCAGGACGAAGCTGTCCATTGCCGCGGTCATCTTCTGCACCAGCAGCCCCAGCGGCAGCCCGCCCCAGAGGATCGCCAGCAGCGACGCGATGCCCAGGCTGAAGGACACCGGAACGTTGATCAGCAGGAGGACGAAGAAGCTGACGAGCAGCACGGTCGCCATGGCCCGGGCTCTCCCCTTACGGTTCAGCGCGGCGCAGCACGCCGGCCCAGGTCATCAGGATGTCGCCGCCGATCAGCAGCGCCATGACGTTGTAGCCGCCATAGACGTAGGCCATCGGGATCTCCAGGATCGCCGAGGGCTGGTCCAGCGTCAGGCCGAGCAGGCGGAAGTTGGAGTAGAAGGTGTAGGCGGCGAAGGCCAGCACCAGGAACTCCACCAGCCGCGTGCAGGCGCGGGTCAGCGCCGGCCGGTTCAGGTAGGTGACCGCATCGAGCGCGATGTGCGCCCGATGCTTCCAGGCCAGCCAGCCCGACAGATAGCCGATCCACACGAAGGTGTAGCGCGCCAGTTCCTCGGACCAGGTGAGCGGATCGTTGAACACGTAGCGCCAGAACACCTGCGCCAGGCTCACGACCACCATGACGGTCACGAGCGCGATCAGCAGGGTCTTCGCCAGCAGCTCGACCCCGCCCCAGAGCCGGGCGACGGAGACGGGGCTGCCGCCCCGTCCGGCCGCGCCCGGCACCTCACCCGGTCGCGAGGACACGCTCACTTGCCGGCGTCCCGGATGGCGGCCAGCATCGCCGGGTCGATGTTCTTGGCGGTCTCGGCGACCTTGGCGGTGGCGTTGCGGAAGGCGGTGGTGTCGACCTTGGACACGGTCATGCCGTGCGCCCGCAGCTTCTCCATCTGCTCGGCCTCGAGCCGGGCCGACTGCTCACGCTGGTAGGTGGTGGACTCCGCGGCGGCCTGCTGGATCGCGGTCTTGGCGTCGGCCGGCAGCGTGTCCCACTTCATCTTGCTGAACATCACCACGTGCGGGCCGTAGACGTGGCCGGTCAGGGTGACGTTCTTCTGCACCTCCCACAGGGAGTTGGTGTAGATGATGGTGATCGGGTTCTCCTGCGCGTCGATCACCTTCTGGCCCAGGCTGGTGAACACCTCGCCCCAGGCCATCGGGATCGGGGAGGCGCCGAGCTCCTTGAAGGCGGCGATGTGCACCGGGTTCTGCATGGTGCGCAGCTTCATGCCCTTCAGATCGTCGGGGCTTGCCACCGGCTTGTTGGTGGTCAGGTGCCGCCAGCCGTTCTCCCACCAGGCGAGGCCCACGATGCCCTTCGGCTCGAGCTTGGCGAGCAGGCTCTTGCCGACCTCGCCGTCCAGCACCTTGTAGACATGCGCGCTGTCCTTGAACAGGAAGGGCAGGTCGATCACCCCGATCTGCGGCGCGAAGGCCAGCAGCGGGCCGGTGGAGATCACCGCCATGTCGACCGAGCCGAGCTGCAGCCCCTCGACCATCTCCCGTTCCTCGCCGAGCTGGCGGTCGGGGTAGATCTGGACCTTCACCTTGCCGTTGGTCTTGGCCGCCACGAGCTCCTGGAACTTCACGAGGCCGAGGTGGCTGGGGTGCGCGGTCTGGGTGCCGTGGCCGGCGCGGATGACGATCTCGTCGGCCGCCTGGGCGATGCCGGCACCGGCCAGCGCCGACAGCAGCAGGCCGGAAAGCAGGGAAAGGGTGCGCTTCATGACGTGGTTTCCTCCGGGGGTGTTTGTTTGGTGGGGTTTTCGAGACGGGCCCCCACCCAACCCTCCCCCACTTCTCGCGCAAGCGAAGCTTGCGCTGACAGCGTCAGGCGAAGCTGCGCTTCGCCGAGAGCTGGGCGGGGGAGGGCTTTTTCTTCCCCCTCCCCCGTCGAAGATGGGGGAGGGTCGGGGTGGGGGCCGGACGCGGAAACTACGCGCAGATCTCCTTGACCGACTTCAGCACGGACTCCTTGTCGAAGACGCGCTCCAGCCAGCCCTCGCGGAAGATCTCGGGCTTCGCCTGGGCGATGGCGTGCAGGGCGCCGTCGGAGAAGCGGCCCTCCGGGAAGACGTTGAAGGCGATCGCCAGCTCGATGGTCAGGTGGCCCATCATGAAGTCCATCGCGGCCTGATGCGGCACGCCGCGGCGGGCGGCCTCGTCCACCGCGTCGCGCATGGCGAGCGCGAGCGTGGCGCCGACCGTCTCCGACAGGGCCGGCTCCAGGATGGCGAGCTGCTCGACGGTGACGCGGTGCGAGCGCATGACCGGCTTGTAGATGGTCCGCGCGATCTCCTCGCACAGCGTGTAGTGCTCGTCCGGCCCCTGCATCAGGGCGCAGACGATGTGCTGCTTGGCCGCGATGCCGCCGAAATAGTCGGTCTTGGCCGCCGGCTCGACCTCGTCGTTGAAGATCGGCGGGTGGCAGGGGTGGGTGACGAAGTAGGTGACGTCGTCGCGCTTCGGCAGCTCGCCGGCGTGCGGGGCGGCGGCGTCGAGCATGATGATGGCGGTGCCCGGCCGGATCTTCTCGATGAAGGAGTGGGCGATCTTGCCGATCAGGCGGTCGGGGACCGCCATCAGCACCACGTCGGCACCGGCCAGTGCGGTGTCGCGGTCGACGCAGTCCGCCCCCGTGGCCGCCTTCAGGCGGGCCTGGCCCTCCGGCGAAATCTCGACGTGGTCCACCTCGAAGCGCGACCCCATGAGGTTGGTGGCGAGGCGAACGCCCATCTTCCCACCGGCGCCGAGCAGAGCGATCTTGGTCATGTCCTGTCCCTGGTTTGCGTGTCTTGCGATGTGTGTCAGGCCGGCCGTCCGCCGCGGCGGACGGCGGTGAAGAAGTCCGGCGCGCCCATCTGGCCGCCCTTCAGGGCGATCTCCAGATCGGCGTGGGCCGGGTCGTCGGAATGGGCGCGGCAGAGCGGCGAGCCCGGCGCCACCGGCGCCAGCGCCGTCAGCGCGTGGATGCCGAGCGTCATGGCCGCGTGGCCCGAGGTGTCACCGCCGGCGATCGCCGCGCGGGTGACGCCGCCGTCGCGCATCACACGGTCGAGCAGCCGGCCGAGCCCGGCGCCGATGCGGTCGTTGACCGTCTCCGCCGGCTGGCCGCTGGTCCGGACCGCCTCGCGCATGGCGGCCACGGCGGGGTCGTCGGGGCCGGCGGCGGAATAGACCAGCGGGTCCCTGCCCTCCCCCAGAGCGGCCAGCGCCGCGTCGGCCGCGCGGCCGAGTTCGCGGTCCCACGCCGCCGCGTCCACCGCCAATGCGGCGTCGACGCGGATGGCGGCGAAGCCGTTCTCCGCGGCGTGGCGGATCTGGCCCGCCGTGACCGGCGAGCAGGAGCCGGACACCGCGGCGATGCGGGCGGCGGGCTCGGCGACGAAGCTTCCGGCCGGCGGTTCGGCCAGGGCGCCCGTGCGGCGCCAGTGCGCCACCAGCGCGTATTCGACCCCCTGCGAGCCGAGGGCGAACAGCCGTTGTCCCCGGTTCTCCCAGATCAGGCGCCCGGCCTCGGCCAGCGTCTCCTCGTCCACCACGTCCAGCGCGACGATCTCCGCCCCCTCCGCACGGACGGTGGCGAGCGCGTCGCCGCCCTGCCCCGCCTTCATCGACACCAGATCGACCAGCCCGAAGCGGCGGTCGGTCTGGCGGGCGAGGTGTTTGCACACGTCCGCCTCGTCCATCGGCGTCACCGGGTGGCGGGCCATGGTCGGGTGGCGGTCGAGCCGGTGGCGGCGCCCGTCGGCGGCCACCGCGAACAGGTTGCCGAAGGCCTGGAAGCGGGCGATGCCGGGGGCCGCCACCACCAGCGGCGTCCAGTCGCCGCCCAGCACGGGGATGGCGAGGTCGGCGGCGCGGCCGATGGAGCCGACATGCGGCGCGCTGTCGAGCGTCGAGCAGATCTTGTAGTGGGTGACCGACGCCCCGAGATCCGCCAGCGCCCGGTAGACGGGCGGCAGGTTCTCGTCCATCCAGGCCGGGCTCTGCGAGCGCGCCACACCGGCGATGCCGATGCCGCTGTAGCCCACGAAGCGCGCCAGCTGCTCCGGCGTCGGCACGTCGAGGAACAGCACCGTCGGCAGCCCGGCGAAGGTCATCACCTCCATGACCGAGGCGGAGCCGGTGTAGTCGTCGCCGTAGAAGGCGACGAGCAGCCCCGGTGGAAGGGTGTCGGGCGTGCTCATCCGCCGTAGGTCTCCAGCGCGCGGGCGAGCGCGGGCCGGCTGCTGGCGTAGTCGGCCAACGGCACCCCCTCCATCGCCGCCTCCCAGCTCTGGCGCAGGCTCATGAGGCCGGCGGCGGGGCCGTCCGGGTGCGCCATGATGCCGCCGCCCGCCGCGAAGATCAGGTCGGCCGAACCGAGTGCGGCGTAGGTGGCTGGCGGCTGCTTGGCCGACTGGCCGGAGGAGAAGACCGGCATGGCGATGCAGGGCTTGTCCGCGAACATCGGGGTCAGGCAGGCCTTGGCCGAGGCGATCACGCTGTCGTCGGGCTCGCAGAACTTGTTCTGCAACCCGTTGACGTGCATGTGGTCGGCGCCGGCGAGACGCCACAGCTTCTGCCACGCCACATAGGACCAGCCGAGCGACGGCTCGCGCGACAGGTAGCCCCAACCGTTGCGGTGGGCGTGGATGGGAAGCTGCGTGAAGCGCCCCAGCTCGATCATGCCGACAAGCCCGACCGAATTGAGGCTCGCCATCACGCAGGTGCCGCCGAGCCCGAGCACGAGGTCGTGGCGGCGGCGCATCTCGTCCAGGTCGCCGGTGATGTTGAAGGCGAACATCACCTTCTTGCCGGTGCGGTCGGCGTGGCGGTTGACGACCGCCATCACCGCGCGGACTCGCGCCTCGAACGGGCAGTGCGGGCCGTCGGCCTGGAGCTCGTCGTCCTTGATGAAGTCGATGCCGGCCTCGGCCAGCGTGTCCACCAGCGCCGCCGTCGCCTCCGGCCCCATGCCGACGCTGGGCTTCACGATGGTGCCGATCACCGGCCGCCCCTCGACCCCGGTCAGCCGCCGCGTGCCCGCGATCCCGAACTTCGGCCCGCCATAGGCATTCGCGAACTCCGCGGGCAGGCCGATGTCGATCAGCCGCATGCCGCTGAAGGCGCGCAGCTCGTAGAGGTTTCCGGCCACCGTCGCCACCAGGTTCGGCAGCGAGGTGCCGAAATTCTCCAGCGACCAGGACAGCACCACCTCCGCCCGGCGGTAGACCGGGTTGGGGCCGGCGCCCTTGGGCAGGCCGGCGCCGGGCAGCGACGGGGCCGCCACCGTGTCCAGCTCGGTCAGGCGCTCGATGCGGGCGCCGCAGCGCTCGCGCAGCTCGTCGGTCTCGCCCGGCAGCCGGACGAAGGTGCCGGTCGACTGCTCGCCGGCCATGGATTCGGCCGCGTCCTGCAACGGGTAGGCGGTCTCGATGCGGTAGGTTGCGGTGACGCGCGACGCGGTCATCGGTCCTCTCAAGGCGCGGGTATGACGGTGACGGCGCCGGAGAGGCGCCGCGGAACACGGATGGCGGTGCGGAGGGTGGCGCCGGCTTGGCGTCGCGCCCCGTTTCGCCCC
Source organism: Azospirillum oleiclasticum (assembly GCF_013423485.1). Lineage (GTDB taxonomy): Bacteria > Pseudomonadota > Alphaproteobacteria > Azospirillales > Azospirillaceae > Azospirillum > Azospirillum oleiclasticum. Next base: position 2,008 of record NZ_JABFFR010000044.1, on the reverse strand, counting down.
TCAGTGTGGGCTGATTATGTAGTCATCATACCAGTTGGCGCCGGGAGCGCAACTGAATCTTTCGAACGCTGATTGTCCAGCCCGGTGACGGTTCGATCAAGGCCTAACTGGTATGCTGAGCGGGCCAGCGACGGGGTGCGGGCATTGAAAAACCGCCGCCCGCGTGGTCGCCATGCCCTTCGTGGCCGCCGTGCTTACCGACCGCGAAGGAACCGAAGGTGCCGACCACGCTGCGCCATGCCATGACCGCCCCCATCCGATGGTCCGATTCCCAACGGATATGGTACCGGCGGGTACGGGCTTCGAGCGCCCGATGGATGCGGCACGCCGGCCACAGCGAAGGGGGGAAACGGGATCCCGGATCTTGTCACAGCGCAGCCGGCATTTGCCTAAAATGCGAAATATCTTGTTAACCCGATCGGCCGACCCTTTGCCTACCAACGTCGCAGAGGGATACCACCGACATGGCTACCACCACGGACCTCGCCGAGGTGACTTTCGTCGTCAACGCCTGGGGACAGGCCGCCGGCGGCATCTGGCCGACCTTCACGGTCCGGCTCGACGGTGTCGATATCGGGACGGCGACGGCCGCAACGGCCAACCAGTCGCGTTACAGCTTCACCGCCAAGGTGGCGCCGGATCAGGCGCACAAGCTCCAGGTCATCTACACCAACGACGGCACCGTCAACGGGGTGGGCCGCGACCTCTACGTGAAGTCGATCGAGGTCGCCGGCAAGACCATGACGCCCACCGCCAGCGGCGTGACCTACGACCGTTTCGAGCTGGACGGCAAGGACGTGATCGCCGGGCAGGAGGGCATGTGGTGGGACGGGGCGCTGAATTTCGGCCTGCCCGCCACCTGGTTCCCGGCCCCGGTATCGACCACGCCCCCGCCCCCGCCCGCCCCGGTCACCACCTCCACGACCATCACCGTCAACGCCTCGGCCGATATGGCGAAAGGTGTCGGCGCCCACTTCAAGCTGATGGTCGACGGCAAGGTCATCGGCGAGGCGACCGCCACCACCACCGCCAAGGCCTACAGCTTCACCACCAACCTGACGGCCGAACAGGCCCACAAGGTGCAGATCCAGTACGACAACGATTATTACGCCAACGGCGAGGGGCGGAACCTCTACGTCAAGTCGGTGGCGATCAACGGCAAGTCCTTCGACGTGACCGGCAGCGGCGCCAGCTTCGACCGCGGGGCGCTGGACGGCAAGGACGTGCTGGCCGGCACCGGCAACCTGTACTGGAACGGCACGCTGACGCTGGACGCCGGCAAGGATTACTTCCCCGCCACCACCACCCCGCCCTCCCCGCCCGCCGGGACCAAGCCGGTGACCATCACGGTCGATGCCTCGGCCGACATGGCGAAGGGCGTCGGCGCCCACTTCAAGCTGATGGTGGACGGCACGGTGATCGGCGACGCCACCGCCACCACCGGCGCCAAGACCTACAGCTTCACCGCCAACCTGACGCCCGACCAGGCGCACAAGGTGCAGATCCAGTACGACAACGATTACTACGCCAACGGCGAGGGGCGGAACCTCTACGTCAAGGGGGTGACCATCGGCGGCAAGTCCTTCGACGTCACCGGCACCGGCGCCAGCTTCGACCGCGGGGCGCTGGACGGCAAGGACGTGCTGGCCGGCACCGGGAACCTGTATTGGGACGGCACGCTGGTCCTGAACGCCGGCAAGGAGTATTTCCCCGGCTCCACCACCCCGCCGCCGGCCCCGACCCCGCCGATGGTGTCGGTCAACGACCTGTCGCTGACCGAGCCCGGCACCACCATCGTCAAGGGCGGCATCGCCGACGGTTACCTGCACACCGAGGGCAACCAGATCGTCGACAGCAGCGGCAAGGCGGTGAAGCTGACCGGCGTCAACTGGTTCGGCGGCGAGGGCTACGCCTTCGTGCCGAACGGTCTGTGGGCCGACAGCTACCAGGGCCACATGGACAAGATGATGGCCCAGGGCTTCAACCTGATCCGCCTGCCCTACTCCGA
>NZ_JABFFR010000043.1 GCF_013423485.1 Azospirillum oleiclasticum | reverse complement strand
ACGGCCTGGCCGCCCTCGGTCACCGTCTTCGTCACGTCCCGCCAGATGGCGACGGTCTGCGACAGGTCGTCGCCGACCTGGACGACGCGACCCTCCACGTCCTTCCAGACGGTTTCCCAGGTCGCGTCGCCCATGTATTGCTGCTCGCGCGTCAGCAACCCCTTGCCGATCGCCTCGGCCGCCGACATCTCGGTCAGCTCACGGGTGGTGGTGGTGACCGTCCGTCCGCCCTGCTGCACCGCCGGCCACAGCTTTTCCGTCGTCTCCAGGAACTCCTTCAGCGCGGTGGTCGTGCTCTTCACGCCCTCCTTCGCCTGTCGCCGGGTCGCGTCCTCAAGGGACAGGTTGCCGGCGAGGTCCTTCGTGCGGAGCGGAAAGTCGATCGCGAACTGGAGCTGCTTCATCCCCGTTTCCAGGTCGCTCCAGTCGATGTTGTCGATGGCCCGCTGCACCGCCGGTTCGAAGCCGTCCTTCAGTTCGCGCGTGAAGATGCCTGCGAACCACGCGGTCAGCTCCTTGATCCCGGCGTCGTCCTTGCCGAAGGTCCGCTCGGTGTTCGGCCCGTTGTACTGCGCCCGTATGCCGGTCTGGGTGACGCCGACGAACATGTCGAAGGGCAGCGTCTTGCCGCCGGCGAGGTCGGACAGGCCCTTGTACATCTCGTACACGGCCTGGGAGATGTCGCTGGCCGCGTCGCGGTTTTCCTGGGAGAACTTCTTGCCCGTCTGCCCTCCGATGGTCTCCGCACCGGTGGTCAGATTGATCGTGCTGCCGCCCTCCTTGGCGGAGGGCTTCTTCGCGAAAAGCCCGTCGAGCAATCCGCCGATGATGGGGGCGGCCACCATGGCAATCGGTCCCAAAGGCCCGAGCGCCACCCCGGCGAGCTGCGCGATGCCCAGCCCGGCGGAGATGGTGTTGCCGATGCCGCTGCCGATCTGACCCTGCGAGAAGGCGCGAAACGCGTTGAACGCGCTCAACGCCGCCCCCGCGGCCGTCGCCACCTGCCCCCAGGTCGCGCCGGTGGCGCCGCCGAGCGGGTTGCCGGCGGCGTCAAAGGCCCCGGTCGTGTCGAAGCCGGCCGTGCCGTCGTTGATCACGCCGACACTGTTCGCCGTCGAGCCGGAAGAGCCGAACACCGGCGAGTGCCACCAGCCGGGCAGCGCCGACGGGTCGGTCAGCCGCGACAGCGACCCGATCGACAGCCCGCCGGTGCCCCCCCCGGATTGGGCGTTCTGGTTGGCGGCGGCGGGCGTGCCGGCCGTCACCGGCCGGACCCCACCCCCGGACGCCGCCGGCGTGATGGCCCCGGCCAGATCCCACAGCGTCGGCAAATTGCTGCCCAACGCCCAATTCTTGATCGGATTGATGACCGCCATCCGCAAGGCGAGCGTCTGGAACTCGCCCCACAGCGCCTTGACCGCGTCGCGCCATTCCAGCGTGCCGTCCCCGGCCTCGACGATCTTCTCCAGCAGCGCGTCCATCGCGCGCTCGCCGAACTGTTCCAGCTCCTTGTAGGCAGCCGTCGTGCGTTGCGTGTCGAGTTCCAGCGTCGCCCTGGCGCGGGCCGCGGCGACCTGGTCATCGACCCGCTTCCTGCCCTTGGTGTCGAGCGCGTCGTATTCGATGCCCTGCGCGCGCAGCGCCTCCAACACCTCGAACTCGGCCGTCGCCAGCGCGCGCACCGCCTCCGGCGCGCCGGCCATCGCCGCCTCGAACGCCGCCCGGCGGCCCCGCTGCCCTTCCTGCTGCTCCATCGTGGCGAGCGCAAGTTCGCGCTCCGCCACCGCCTCGCCGCGGACGGCGGCCGTCTTCCGCCGGATGACCTCCAGCAGGATCTCCTTGGTCTCGGCATCGGCGTGCTGGAGCGCGATCGTCTCCTCCAGCGTCGCCGCCTGGATCTTCGCCTGAAGCTCCTCCTCCTTCTGGGCGGCGACCGATGCGCCGGCCGCCTCCGCCACCTTGCGCCGCGCGATCACCTCGCGCTCCATCTGGTCCACCTGCTTTGCCCCGGCGAGCGCCGTCGCCGCCGCCTGCTCCTCCAGGATCTGACGCTGGCGCGTCAGCGGATCCACACCGGTCGCCAGCGCTTCGGCCTGCGCCCGGCCCAACGCCTCCCAGCCCGCCGCGGCCGAGACGGTGCCGGCCAGCACGGCGGCGGCAGCGTCGCGCGTGGCACGGGTCTGGATGGTGACCTCGGCGGTCTGGTCGGCGATGGCCGCGGCCGCCTGGACGGACGCCATGCGCGCCGCCTCGTCCGCTTCGGCCTTCGCCAGGCCTACAGACTTGCCGGCGTTGATGGCGGCGATGTACGCTTGTTCTTTCGCAATTGCGATCTCTCGTGCAGCGCCGGTCTTCTGATATGCCGCCGCCAGCCGGTCGTTCGCTTTCTTCAACTCATCAATGGCGATTTCTTCGTCATTGGTAAGGCCGTTCAGCCGCGTCCCGTACCGGCCGGCCGACGTGCCCGCCGCGGTCGGCCGGCCGGTGAAGGGCGAGCCGACAGACGGCGCGGGCGGAGCCGGTTCGGTCGGCGGCAGGCTCGTGCCGTTCATACCCCACAGCGGATTTCCCATCATCTGCCAGCGGGCGAACGCCTGCGGGGTCGGATTGCTGAGGAACTCCACCAACCCCTTCAGCCATTCGGCACCGGTCACGCTGACGCTGATGACGAGCGGCGCGCTGGCCTTCGCCGCAACATCCACGAACGCGTTGAACTCCCTGTTCAACCGCTCCATGGCCTGCTGGACCGGACCGAGGCTTTCCTGCCGCAGCCCCTGGAACCGTTGCTTCAAGGCGTCGATGACGATAGCGTTGGCCTTCAGCCGGTCGCCTTGCTCCAGGGCCGCTCTCGCCGCTTCGTACTGCTCCACCGTCAGCGCGCCGGTGGCCTGCGACAGCGCGCGAAGGCCCGCCGTTCCGGTGGTCAGCCACTCCGACAGTTTCTGCCCGGCCTCCGCGGTGCCACCGAGCCGCACGCCGAGGTCCACGGCCAGACGCCCGATCTCGCGGAGCTGGTCGGCGCTGCCCAGCTTGCGTGTGTCGAGCGCCGCCGACAGCGCCGCCACGGCGTCGTCCCGCGACGCGCCGAGCCTGACCATCTCCTCCGTGATGCCCCGGATTTCCGCCGCGGTCACCCCGGCCTGTTGGCCCGTGGCCTGAAGCGCCACGTCCCAGCCGCGCAGTTCGGCCTGTATCGACACGGCCCGCGACACGACCAGGGCAAAGGCGCCGGCCAATGCCGTCGCCCCCGCCACCACCCCCGTCATCGGCGTGCGCAGCAGCGACAGGGCGCGCCCCACCCCGCCGACCGCTCCCACCGCCTGCGGCCCCTGCTGCGCCAGGATGACGAACGGGTTCGTGCCGGACCCGAGCTGGGCGACCACATCCTGCACCTGGAAGGACAGGTTCGTCATCTCATGCGCCGCCAGCCGGGTGGAGCCGGCGGTGTCCCGCGCCGCCAGCGACTGTTCCTTCAGCGCCGTGGTCAGCCGGCCATGGCTCTCCGCGTCGATGCGCCCGCCGGCCAGGGCGCGGTCGAGAAGCGCCTGATCCTCGGCCAGACGGCGCGTCGCCGCGGCCGCCGGCTCAAGCCGGTCGGTCAGCAGTTGCAGGGACGCGGCCTCCTGGCGGTTCGCCTGGATGACCGGGTTGTGCGCCTCCGCCACCGCCCGCAGGATGCGGATGCGCTCTCCACCCTGGACGTTGTTGTCGTTCAGCGCCTTCAGGACGGCGCGCAGCTCGTCGCGGTAGCGGGCGGCGGCGGCGTAGACCGGATCGTAGGCCCGGCGCACCTGCTCCAGCGCGGTCACCGTGCCGCGGCCGGTGGCCTCGGTTTCCGTCCGGCTGGCGCGGACGCCCGCAGCCGTGGCCTCAAGCGCCTGCTGGAACTCCCGCAACCCCCTGGACGTCCGCGACAGGTCCTCGGCCGTCGCCTGCATGGACCGCCGCCACGCGTCCAGATCGGCGACATTGCCGGACCCGCCGGCGCGGTCCAGCGCCTGCCCGGCGTCGTTGGCGGCGTCGGTCAGCCCGGTCAGCGCGTCGCGCGACAGCTTGATCTCGCCCACGAAGGCCGAGCCGTCCGCCGTCAACCGGATCGCCACCGCGAGGTTCGTCATGATCCGCCCTTGTTGCGCCGGCCCTTGGATCGGGGAGCGTCAGGCCCTTTCGGCGGGTGCCGCCGCCGCCAGTCCGCCTCGTGGATCGCGCAGGCGGCCATCTCCATCGCCTGCACCAGCACCAGCGTCTCCCGGTCCCAGGCGATCCCGAAGGCGTCGGCCAGTTGCCGGAGCTGCACCAGGTCAAGACCGATCGGCGGCCCGCCCATCGCCGGATAGCGCCAGACCCGATCGGCCGCGACGAACAGCTCGAACAGCGGCCAGGCCGGGCGCCACAGCGTGACGGGGAAGGGCCGCGGTTCGTCCGGATCGTCCGGCGGCGGCGCGTCCTCGGGCTCGCCACCGCCCGCCAGCGCCGCCACCGCGGCCGGGGCGACGGTGCCGGTGACCGGCTTGCGCCCGCCCCCGGCCCAGGCCCGCGCCGCCGCCGTCAGTTTCCCTTCTTGGCGTCCCCGTTCAGCAGCTTCACGAACACCTCCCACAGCGCGTTCTGAAGGAAGCGGAAGCCGCACAGCCGTTCGATCAGCTCGGGCGAATACTCCGCCGGTGCGTCGCCGTCGCCGATCCCGTGGTTCTCCGGCAGCCCGACGATGAAGGCCTTCAGCAGCTCCACCTGCTGAAGCCGCAGCCCGCGGGTGGCCTCGTCGATCTCCCGGTCGGCCTCCGCCCGCTCCTCGGGGGATGCGCCCTCCCGCCGCTTGGAAGCCTCGGCGATCCGGTCGTTGACCGCCCGGTTGTGCTCCATCATCTCCTCGCGCACCCGCTCCATCTCGTCCTCGTGCGGGATGCGGAAGACGACGAAGATGGTCTTCGTCACGAACGGGATCTCGGCACCGCGCTGCGCGCGCTGGACCGACTGCGGGACCTTGAACTTGACCGGTGCGACGACGTCGATCCGGTCCTGGATGTTGAAGGAAAAAACCGTCATGGGGGTCTCCGGGTGGAAGGGCTGGCTCAGGCGGCGGTGCCGGCGGGCACGAAGATCGACCATTCGTCGTCACCCTCGGCCCCGTGCACCAGACGCATCGGCAGATCGACCATCAGGTCCTTCTTGCTTTCCGACCAGGTCGGTTTGCCGATCTGGGCGCCCGCGGCGCGGAAGCGCACCACCTCGCCGGCGGCACGCCCGTGCTGGAACAGCAGCTCGCCCTTGGTCCGTGCGGCGACCGCGGCCATGACGTCGAAGTCGCCCAGCCCCGGTTCCTCGACCTTCAAGCTGGCGGTGGACTTGCGGTCGTTGATGCGCACCGCCGTCCGGCCGACGCGCTCCACCAGCTCCACCGTGTTGCCGCTGTCCCAGCCGAACTGCTCGGCCACCAGATCGTGCCCGAACAGGCGGCAGATCGGCGTGTTGGCGGTGGAGACCTCGACCGGATCGGGCCAGCCGCTGTAATCGGCGACCGCCGCCGCGGCGAAGGCCGGTGCCGTGAACAGGCTGGTGATCTCGACCTCCCAATAAGGGAAGTCGTTGATGGCGCCGGTCGCCTTCACGTTCAGGCGCGAACCGAGCATCCGGTACAGCCGCTCCTGGCCGCCGCCGGCCGACGGGTCGGGCAGATAGGCGCGCAGCGTCGCCGACTTGTGGCCGGTGCGGTCCGACGACGGCTCGTACAGACACCCCGGCGCCGTCAGTGCGATGGTGAAGCTGTCGCCCACCTCGAACGGCGTGCCGATGGCGGACGGGGTGATCTCCGCCCCGCCGGGCAACTGGAACGGCGACGCCGTGGTCATCACCACGCCGGTCTCGCTGTAGGCCGGCAGATACTCCACCGCCGGCGCCGCCACGGTGAAGGCGGCGACGCCGGTGCCTCCCCCCGTCGTGCAGGTCAGGGTAACGGTGCGGTCGAACACGCCGGCATAGGCGGTGGTCCGCGCGTAGGTGAAGGCGCCTTCGGCCCCCGCGCCGGGGGTGGCGGCTGCGGCAATCGTCGCGTTGGCCGTCTTCGCGACCTGCGTGCGCGCCGCACCCCCGGCGCGCAGAAACGGATCCCACAGCGGGATGTGGTCGGCCGCGGCGCCGCAGCCGACCAGCCCGACCTTGGCCGTCAGGCGGGTGCGGCGGGAGAACAGCTCGGCGTGCCGGTTGCCCATGTGCTTCAACACATAGGGCAATTCCTTCTCGTCGGCCTCCAGCCAGGTGGCCTGCACGTCCCACAGGCGGCAGGCCTGGAAGGTCAGGCCGTCGTCGTCGCCGTACTCGGTCTCGACGGCGATCAGCACGTCCTTGTGATCGAAATGCATCGGCGCGCTGGGCACGGGCGGCATGGCGGCTTACTCCTGCGGGACGGCCGGCCGGCGGCGGCCGGCGGTCTTGACGGGGGCGGGCTCGATGGGGGCGGGCTCGACGGCGGGGGCGGACGCGTCCGCGGCCGGTGTCGGCCCGGATGGCGGCTCGGATGACGGCATGACGGACGGCGCCACCGGGCGCGGCCCGTCCTTCTGGTCGGTGACGATCCGGTCGATGCAGGGGCGCATCGGTGCTCTCCTCGCTATTGGAACCGTTCGGTGACGAGGGACAGGCGGGCGCGGTGGCAGAGCACGCCGGCGAACATGACGGGCTCGATCCGCTCGATCTGCGCCCCCACGTCAGTCGCCGGCCCGTTCCGCCCGTCGCACAGGCGCCCGACCGTGCCGCCGAGCGTCGGGTCGGCGGCCAGCCGCGCCACCACGGCGCGCGCCAGCGCGGCGATGGTCAGTTCGCTCGCCGCCGCGTCCTGCACCGCCAGGAGCCCGGTGATCAGCCAGCCGCCGACCACGGTCCCGCGGCCGGCGCGCGGCGCGCCGTATCGCTCGGACACCAGCGACACGAACCAGCCGCGGATCTCGGCCGCACCGGTGTCGGGGTTCGTCCACCGGTAGAGCGCCTGCATCGCTTGCGATTGCGGCGCGTAGCGCTCGAAAGCGTGGACGGCGCCGATCGCCGGCACGGTCTCCAGCGCCGCGACGATGGCGGCCCGCACGGGATCGGTCATGATGCAGCACCTCCGACACGGTGGATGGCGCGCTGGGCCGCGGCGGCCAGGATGCTTTCGAGCTGGGGTTGGACGGCGGCCAGCGCGTCGCGGAACATGAAGGCGCCCTTCGTGCCGCGCTTGGCGATGGCCCAGCGGATGGCGTTCGCCACGGCGTCACCCTCCTCGCCGGTCTTGCCCAGCTTGCGGCGGACCCAATCCGCCAGCGGCTCCAGCGGCGGCACGTGCGGTCGGCTGCCGACCTCGACCGGTTCGGCATATGCAAGGCTGGTGCCCACCGCACCCACGACCCGCTCCCCCGACAGCTCGATCGGCAGGGCGCCGATGCTGTCGCGCAGCGTCCCCGCACCACTGGTCGGCGTCCGCTCCCTGACCTCCCGTTCCAGCAACAATTGCCCTTCGAGCACACCGACCGCCAGCTCGCGCAGGAACACCGCCGGTGCGGCGTCCAGCGCCGCGCGGGCGCGGGCGTCGAAATCCAGGCCGAAGGCCGGGCCGCTCACGTCGCCCCCCGCCGCAGCAGGCCCCGGCGCGGCTCCCAGGCGATGCTGGCCGACGCACCCGCCGACCGGCCCGGCGCCGGCCCGCTGGCCGACAGGTGATCGTCATAGGCCTTGCGGGCGGAGCGCGCGCGGGCCGCGTAGCGGTCGCTGGCGCCGCGGTGGTCCACCGCGTCGGCCGGGATGGTGGTGTCGGTGTCGCCGGCCGTGGCGGCGGCGAGCTGTTCCAGCAGCAGGCTGGCGGCAAGGCTCGCCACCGCCAGCCGGTCGGCCTCCGGGATGGTGTCCTCGAACGCGGTCAGCCGATGGCGGACGGTGAAGGTGACGCGGGCGGTGTCCGCGGGGCCGGGCGGCGGCGTCGGACGCCACATCAGTCGGACGCCGTCGGGGTGGTCGTAGGGCACCAGATCGCCCGCCGGCCGGATCGCCGGCGGCGCCTGCCCCGCCGGCACTTCCAGCCCGACGACGGCGCTTCCCGGCTCCCACCCCGCGGGCGGCTCCACCAGATGGGCGCCGGTGCCGGCGATGTCGGCCACCGCGCGCCGCGGCCGGTCCTTCGAATAGCGGCGCACCGCCTCGTCCAGCGCGCGGTCGCCGGCGCCGGCGCGCAGCCGCGCGTCGTCGCCGCGCACCACGTCCTCGACCAGGGCCAGCAGATCCGCGCGCGCCATGGTCAGAACCGCGCCAGATGCAGGGTGACGTCGATGTCGGTCCAGGACGGCGTCGTGCCGCCGATGTCCAGCCCGATGGTGATCACCCCGCCGGCCGGCACGGTCGGCCAGGCCGACCCGCCCTCCGCGGTCAGGTTGACCATCGTCGCGTAGGTCGCGGCCGTGGCCGTGATCTCCAGCGGCTCCGCCAGCACGCTGCTGTTGCCGACCTTGATGTCGACCGCGCAGGTCGGGCTGGTGCCGGACGACGCCCGCGCCACGGCCACGGCGCCCAGGATGCGGTGGCGGCCCTGCAGCACGTGGCGGGCCGCGGCGGCGACGTCCGCCGTCCACACGCCGGCGAGGCGGATCGGGAAGCTGTAGGCATGCCCGCCGCCGGGCGGGATGTTCGGGGTGCTCGTCATGGTCGTTCACGCCTTGCCGGAAACGAGGGGCTCGGAAACGAGGGGCCGGGATCGCTCACGCCACCACGGACTTGCCCAGCCCGCGGTGGTCGAGCACGGTGCCGCCATAGATGTGACGGACCTTCCAGGTGATCTGGTCGTTGGTGAACAGGCTGCCGCTGGTCGGGCTGTCCTGCGTCCACAGCTCGGGTTCGTCCTTGCCGTCCAGGAAGCCGATCTCGATGGTGGGGATGTCCCGCGGGTCGGCCGACACGCACCAGTCGGCCTCGTCGGTCCAGTGGAAGACCGGGCGGATCGCCGGCTTCAGCGTGACCGTGAAGTCGGGATCGTTGCGCTGGGCCAAAGTGAACAGGTCGAACGCCGTCTCCTCCAGCGCGTCCGGCACCCACAGGAAGCGCGGGTTGACCCCGATGGTGTCGTTGCCGCCGATGTCCCGCTGGCGCTTCATCATCAGCCGCAGGGCCTTGTAGCTGGCCGCACCCAGCGCCGACGTGATCAGGTTGCCGTGGTCGGCGTGGAACAGCGTCTTGCCGTCCTTGATGACCGGGTTGTCGCGCAGGAAGTTCAACACGAACTTGTACAGCGTGCGCTTGGCCGCGCGGCCCAGATCGACCGGGATGCGGCGCACGAAGCCGACGTCGTCGTTCTTGATGTCCTCGACCGCGATGCTTTCCAGCCGGCCGCGCTTGTGCACCTTGTAGGTGGCCGGATCGTCTTCGGAGGGGCTCTCCAGCTCGACATAGGGATCGTTCTTGGCGACGATGGGCAGGTCGCCGTAGCCGCCCCACGCCACGCGGGACTGCTCGCGGAAGTCGCCGATGGGCACCGGCTCGCCCGTCAGGTCGCGCCAGCCGTCCAGCTCGCGGTACTCGCGGTAGGACTGGATCACCCGCTTGTTCATGCTGTCGAGGAAGACGGCGGCGAAATCCTCCCCGTCCAGCGCCTCCCGCAGCAGCGCCTCGTCGCAATCCCTGGTGCGGCCGGTGACGCGGCGGTCGCCGGTCGCCATGACATAGAGGTCCTTCAGCGACGGGGCGTCGCGGTGGTGCTTGTGCGACGGGTCCCAGAAGGCGGCCATCGCCTCGCGCAGCTTGTCCGCCCGCGTCTCGCCGAACAGGATCAGGCTGTCCTCGCCCAAGCCCCGCACCCGGTCCCCGGTCGCGGCCGGGGCGAGATAGGCGATCTCGTCCTGGATGCGGCGCTCGACGTCCGCCTCGCGGAACTCGGCCTGCCCCTCGAACTCGGCCGTCAGCCGCGCTTTCGCCCGGTCCGGCAGCGCGGAGCGGCCGACGCGCTCGCGCATCGCGACGTTGCGGTTCAACCGCGCCGTGACCTGCGCCTCGACCAGCCGCGCCACCTCGCCGGGGTCGGTGGCCCCAGCCGGGGCGGGCTTCGGGTCGGACTTCGGGACGGGCGCCGGATCGCCCGGCCCCCCGCTCATGGCCGGGTCGCCCATGGCCTCGGCGAACACGGCCTCCAGCTCGTCGTCGGACAGGGCGGCCACGTCCTTTCCGGCCAGCAGGGCGGGGCGGCGGCGGTTGATGGTGTCGATCAGGCGTGCGCGCAGCATGGCTTCCTCGTCCAGGGCTTCGATCAGGGACATGACGGCGCCGCCGGCGCCGGGCTCGACGATGAGGTCCACCGACTTGACCGTCGTGATGGCGGTGGCGACCTTCAGCGCCCGCCCCCCGACCTTGCCGGCCTTGACCCGGCCGCCGGCGTCGATGGACAGGCCGAACAGGTCGGCCATGCCGCCCTTCACCGCCTCCCGCAGCTTGACCGACACCGCCTCCGACGGGTCGATCAGGGTCAGCACCGCCCGCAACTCGCCGGTGTCGGCGGCCTTGCCCTCCACGAAGACGACGTCGGACAGGCGCCCCACCAGATTGCGCAGATCCTTGCCGCCGCCCTTCAGATGCTCGGCGTCGGACTTGACGAACACGCGGGCACCGTCGAACAGGCCGCGCGCCTCGCGCAGGGTGGCGTCGGGGTAGTAGTTGCCGTTTCCGGACAGTCCGGCGCGGATCACCCGCACCCGGTAGCGGGCGTTCACGGCGCCGGTGCCGGCGTCGGTGGTGGCGGCGTCGGGGGCCGCCTCCAGCAGCGCACCGGCCGCTTCCCGCATGGACGCATCGGCCGGGGTGAAGGTCTCGACCACCTCGACCGGGCTGCCGAGCGTCACCGCACCGCGCTCGGCCAGGGTGTAGGGATAGGACAGCAGCCTGGCGTCGCCACCGCTCTCGCTGACGGAGACCACGGCCTGCTCCGGCCACAGCCCGCGCAGGTACACGTAGTTCTCGCGGCCCGTCTGTTTGAACAGCGCCCGCACCGCGGCGGTGACGCGCTGGATGATGTCCTGGTAGGACGATGCCGCCGCTTCACGCAGCGCCGCCTCGCCGAGGATGCCGGTCGCCGGGATCGTCATGGCAGCGCACCCGTGAGCTTTTGCCCGTCGACGGTGACGGCGAAGACGCAGTCGCCGTCGATCCGCGCCGCCAGCAGGCGTTTCGCCGGCACCTTCAGGGCGGCTGCGGCGCGGCGGATGTCGGATGCCCCGTCCGGGCCGGGGGCGTCGTCGGCCGCGGCGGTGGCCGCCTCCGGAGCAGGGTGCGCCGGAGAAGGGTGCGCCGGAGAGGGGCGGGCCGGTGCGGGTCGGGTCTTCGGAGCGGCCATGGGACCATCGGTCGGGACGTCGGGAACGGCGCCGATCATGCCCCCGATACCGCCTTTGGTTTACGCCATCGGATGAGGGGGTTGGGGTACCCCCTTCGGCGTCGTTTCTGACGCATGGTTGACGGGGGCTGGATGCGTTCCGGCGGGACACGGCACCCATCGAGGCGGCCGGAAGCCTGCCGCATCGGCGGGCTTCCCAGAGGCTTCCCGCGACCGCGCTTCCCCCCTATATATAAGGTGTGGTCGCCGCCGTGATCTGAAGGCGGCTTGATCCTGGAGCCGCGCCCCCTTCCATGGGCAAGCTGCGGTGCCGGCCCTCGCCCGGCGACACGCGGGGCATAGGGGTTTCGGGGACGTTGCGCACCCCGGCGGCGACCACCTCTTGCATCCCTCATACGGCGGGCGCGGCCATCCGGCGAAGGCCTGCGCCGCCCGGTGTCACAGCGTCCCCCGGATCAGCGGGTAGGCCTTCGTGTTCGCCAGGGTGGCGCGATCGACCAGCCCGGCGGAGACGACGAAGTTGTGCCGCTCCACCTTCGATTTCTTGTCGCGGTCGCGCAGCACGACCGTGAAGCGGGCCAGCCGCTTCTCACCCCCGCCCACCTCCGCGATGTAGAAGATGGCCGGCCGGCCGGCCTTGGCCGCCGCCGCGTCCCACAGCACCGCCAGCGGGTTCTCCAGGATCTGCGGCAGCCGGCGGGCGACGCGCGCCGGCACCGACTTGCCGGCCAGCACCTTGGCGTCGCGGACGTAATGCCACAGCATGCGGTCGGACACGCCGATCTCGCGCGTCGTCACCGCCGCCCCGAACCGCAGCTTCAGCGCCTCCTCCACCTCCGGCAGCAGGGTGCCGGCGGTCATCACCGTGCCGTCCCTTCGCGTGTCCTTCTCCAGCGCCCGTCTGGCCCAGGTGTCGAAACCGGTGTGCTTCACGTCCTGCAACCGCCGCTTCACCGGGCTCTGGTTCAGCTCCTCCACCGTGAAGGGCTGGTCGATGGGGTGCTTGACCTCCCAATGCGCCATGTGCGGCAGGCTGGCGCAGCCGCAGTTGATGCGGTGCTTGGCCGGCGCCTTGGGGTCCTTCGGGAACATGATCGGCTCCCCGCCGACCAGGAACGGCTCGTCCGGCTTCTTGATCTGCCCGTCCGCCAGATCATGCGACAGGCGGGAATGGATCTTGCCCGACCGCCGCCACTGCTTGCGCAGGCCCGGCAGCACCGGTGCCGCCTGCTCCTGCCGGGCCTGCGCGGCCGCCGCGTGGGCCGCCCCCAGCTCGGTGCGCGTGATGGTCAGCGCCCGCTCCAGCCCGCCGTCCAGCACGCCGGCGACCGAACGCGCCGCTTCGAACGGCGTCTTGGCGCCGACCATGGCAAGGCCCAGCTCGGTGTTGACGCGGGCGGCCGAGGTCGCCGTCACATCGGCGATGCGGTCGGTGCAGAACGCCCGCATGGCCTCCAGCCGCCGCGGGTCGATGGCGGCCAGCAGGGAGGACAGCCGGACGCCGCCGGCCTCGGCCGGCCGGTCGATCAGGTCGATCCCGGCCGCCCAGCTCGCGTCCAGCCCGGCCCCGACCGCCGCGTCCCACCCGGCCTCCAGCCGGGCCAGCGCCCGGCCGACCTCCTCCTTCAGCCGGCCGAGGTGGTGGACCTGCCACGCCGAGGGCGCGCCCGCCAGCGTCGCCGCGATCTCCGCCTGCGCCTGCCGCAGGACGGCGCGCACCTGGTCGGCGGTCCGCCGGCGGATCGCGTTGCCGGCGCGGATCTGGCGCAGCCGCTCGGCACGGAAGGCGCGGTCGCGCTCGCTGGGGCCGGGTGGTGAGTCGGCGGTCATGCGGCGATGCCCATGAGGCTCGTCCCGACCAACGCGCCATTCCCGTCCCGGTCAGGTTTGGGATAGGGGTGGATGGGAAGCAGCAAGCGGCGGCGGGCCGATCGCTTCAGGAAGAGCACATACCGGAACTGACGGAAGACATGACGGGATGCGCGGTGCAGATTTTCCCGCAGATGAGCACCGCGCCCGCCCTGGCGGGTTACCGATGTCGCCAGGATCTTGTGGTACCAGACCCCATCGAGTTCATAGAAGGTCGAACGGTGGAACCCGCAATACACGAAGTTGCAGGCCTGATAAACCACACCCCATAGGCCGCAGCGCTCGTCGGCGAAGGACTGGATCCAGTCCACGGCGGGATGAGCCGCCCGGATGTACTTCACGGCATAGGCAATCGCCATGCTCTCGCCGTTCCGCGGCACCGCGTCGCTCAACCACATGCGATTGAGTTCGAGGTAACCGCGGTTGCAGGTTCCGGCGACGATGTTGCGGGCGGAGGCCGGGTTCATCGCATAGCCGAGTTGGAGGGCGCCGACCAGCGCGCCGCGGTGATACACGCCGAGATGGATATAGGCGTTGTTGACCGCCCGGTGCGAATAGTGGTTGGCGACGATGAGCGCCACAACCTCACGGCGCGGCGCCTCTTTGACCAGGAACTCGGCGTCTCCAAAGCCCACCACACGGCGGGCACCGTCCTGGATGTCATGGATGTAGCCTCGCGGCCCGATGGTCTTGAGCGGTTCCAAGTGCGCTCTCCGAGTCGGACGCTCGTGGGCGTTCGGACGGGGAGCTCGTGGCCCTCACATGGTTGATCGTGCCGCAGCGGGGGCACTTGATTTCCAGGCAATTCGCGGTTCCACGCGCCAGAAGCCGGCGGCAGGAACCGCAGCGGATTTCCTCCATTCAGGGTAACGCCTATGGTGGTCCCGCCCCGGCGCCGGGGTGCGGGACGGCCGCGATGCGGCCGGTTGCGGTCGTGCGGGGTGCAAGCCCGCGGCTCGGGGCGGTGGCACGCCCCGAGCTCCCGCCGGCCGTACGGCGGGAGCGTCTCCACGATGCTGAAGGCCGTCATGCCGGTTCCTCGCCGGACAGGGGCGAAGCCTCATCCTCCGCCGGCTCGGCGTACACATCGTCCTCGGCCGCCGCGGCCTCCTCCTTCTCCGCCTTCGCCAGCTCGGCCGCGGCGTCGATCTTCTGGCCGAGCTGGGTGGCGACCAGCGCGATCAGCCGCACCGCGGTCTCGCGGCTCAGCAGCCCCTGCGACACGCCCCCGGCCGCCGCACCCACCACTTGGCCCAGCGCCGCCGCCATGGCGGCCACGTCCCGCGTGACCAGGTCGGGGAAGACGGCGCGCACGCGCAGGGCCGGGTCGGCCGGGTCGGCCGCGCGCCCCAGCGCCGCCGCCCGGCGCCAGACCACATAGGTACCGACCTCCTCCAATATGGCCTTCAGCTCGTTCTGGCGGTCGGTCAGCACCTTGTAGGTCGGGTCGCCCATGGCAAGCGCGGTGGCGCGGTTCACGTCGCCGCCGGACCCGTACCAGTGTTCCGGCAGGCTGGCGCCGCCCAGGATGTCGTTGCGCAGCGTCCGCAAGGCCGTGTCCGCGTCGCCGGCGGCGAGCTGCGGCACCACCGCCTGCCACGCCTCGTTCTCGTTGTGCACCCGCACCGTGCGCGCCCGCGGCGGCGGCAGGTTGGCGGCGCGGCGGTCGCATTCGGCCTGATCGGCGCCGGTCAGCGTCACGTCCCACAGGACATGGCGCTGCAATTCCCCCCGTTCGATCTCGCCGAACAGCATCTCGTCATAGGCGTCGCACTTGTCCACCGCCGACAGCAGGTCCGACCGGCCCCGCTTGCCGGCGACCAGCCCGTTGACGCGGAAGAAGAAGCAGTCACCGCCCGTCATCCCGGCGCGCAAGGCCCGCGCCCCCTCCCCGAACAGATCGGCGTCGTCGCCGGGCAGGATCACCCGGTACACCCGGCGGTCGCCCGACCGCTTGCGCACCACCACGCCGATCGGCTGGGCCACGTTGTCGGGGTCGGTCACCACGGCCTCGATGGCGCCGGGATCGACATAGCCCAGCCGGATGGCGCCCGACACCTCGTTCCCGTAGACGCGCCAGCACTGCTCGCCGAACAGCGCCAGCTCGCGGGCGTATTGCTTGAAGCGCCGGTCCAGCCGGTTGATCGGGTCGCGCACGAAGGCGTCCAGCCAGCCCTGCGCGTCGGCGTCGTCGCATTCCAGCGTCCAGCCCTCCGCCAGCAGCATCGCCAGCGGCAGCTCGATCAGGCGGTTCGCCAGCCGGTTGCGCTCCCACGCCCAGGCGGCGATCCGCTGCATCCGCTCCTGCGTGATCGGCGACAGGTCGCGGGCCGTGTCGGCGCCGACCGGGCGCCAGGTGCCGTCCTCGTCGTCGGGATCGGCCGCGGCGCCGGCCGCCTCGCGCATCGGCCGGCCAGCGGGGACGACGGCGGGAGGGAAGGCGGCGGCCATCAGCCGCAGGAAGGGGTCGAACACGCCCATCGTCTCACCGTCTCCCGCCGAACATGCGGCCCATGCCGCCGAGAAAGCCGCCCCGCCCGCGCATGGCCGGGCCGCCGGCGCGGCCGTGCCCCCCGCCGTCCGGCGGCGGCACGCTGGTGCCGGCGGCGGCCCGCGTGCCGGTGGCGATCTTCCACAGGATCTCCAGCGCATCCAGCCCGTCGTCGTGATCGACCAGGGGGAAATGCTCCATCTGGTCGATCAGCGTCGTCTGGGACGCGTTCAGCCGGATCAGCCCGTTGGACACATAGGGTTCCAGGCTCTCGATCCGCAGCGCCTTGTCGGCGTGCGGGATGACCGGCTTCGCCGGCACCGGCACCCCGGCCGCCACCGACCGCTCCATCAGGATCTGCCGGAAGAACTCCTGGAACTGGACGCTCTCCACGCCCCACGCGATGCAGTGGAATTCGCGCTGCGCCTCGATGACGTCCATGATGATCCGGTCGGGCACCCGCCGCCGGATCGACGCCAGCACCACGTCCAGCACCCGGCGCTCGCGGTCGTAGCCGCCCACCAGCACGGCGGACGGGTCGCGCGCCCGGTTCTGCTTGCCGAGGCTCGGGTCGCAGGCGCCGAAGAACACCCACGCGTCCAGACGCTGCACCCAATAGGTGATGCGGCCGAAGACGGCGTCGTCCTCCGACAGCGGGTCGTTCTGCTGCTCCGACGCGAAGGCGCTGCGCCCGATGCGCACCCGCATCCGCATCAGCGCCGGGAACGGCCGCACCGCCGGCCAGGACACCTCCGCCCCCGCCAGCATCAGGGCGAGGTTGGCGGCCAGGAAGACGTCGGCGGCCGGCACCCCGTCGTTGCGCAGCACCTCCTCCCAGCGGTCCCACAGGTCGCGGCGCTCGGGCCAGCGGATGACCGACTGGAATTTGGTCGCGCGCCACAGCGGGTTCCGCATGGTCCGCGCCAGGACGCTGTCGTAATGCAGGATCGTGCCGATGTAGAGCACGTCCAGCGTGCTGTCGGCGGCGCCGACGTTGAGCACGGCCGAGTTCAGCCACTTCTCCAGCTTGTTCCGCTGGTCCGGCGTGCGGACGTTCTCGTCGTTCTCCAGATCGTCCAGGATGGCGAGGTCCGGCCGGTGTGGGCCGTGGCGCAGGCCGCGCACCCGCTGCCCGCCGCCGCGGGCGTGGATCTTGACGCCGTTGCGGGTGACGATCACCCCTTCCTTCCACACCCGCCCCCGGCCGGCGATTTCCGGGAAGTCCAGCGCCAGCCGCGGGTTGGTCTCCAGCTCGGCCTTGATCGCCTCGACCATCAGGACGGCCTGCTCGTTCACGTCCATGATGACCAGGATGTAGGACTTGATGGCGCGCGCCACGCACCACAGCGGCGTGAGCTGGGAGCAGATGGTGGACTTGGCCTCGCCGCGCGGGGCGGCGATGGCGTCGGTCTGCCCCTCCGCCGCCGCCAGCAGCTCCGGGATGCGGGCGTAGAGGTGATCGTGCAGGCGGCTGTTGGGGGCCTTCACATAATGCGGGAAATAGGTGCGGGCGAAGAACTCCAGCCCGTCCGCCGCCAGCGCCCGGCGCCGGCGCTCCAGGATGGCGGCCGGGCCGTCGTCCAGCCCGGTGACCTCCGCCTCGATGGTGGCGCGCAGCGCCGACGCCGTCTCCGCGACGGTCGCCAGGAACTCCTTGCGCGACAGCTTGGGCAGAGCCGGGCGCGCCATCAACCATAGTCCCGGCTGAGTTCGGCGGAGAAGGGTTCGATCACCTCCAGCAGCGCCGGCGCCAGATGCGGGAAGTCGCGCCGGACGAAGCCGGCCAGGCGCTGGATCACGTCGGTGGCGACCGCCAGCCGCGACAGCTCCGGCGACGCCCGGCCGACCGCCGCCATCGTCTTGTTGAAGGCGTCGGCGAGGCGCGACAGCACCTCCGCCTTCTTCAACGGGTCGATGTCCGCCTTGCCCTTGATGTCCTCGACACAGGCCTGATGCAGCAGCAGATAGTCGTTGAGGATCATCTCGGCGATCTGCTGGCGGCCGTCGCCGGCCAGCCGCGCGGCGGAGCGGGCGCGGTCCCAGTCGTCGCCATCGGCCTCCGCCTCCTGCTTCCACCGCCGGGCGGACGACAGCGACACCCCCAGCCGTTCGGCCGCCGCCGGAAGCTCCAGACGGTCGTAGACATAGGCGCGGCGCAGGTCCGCGCGGGTGTCGGCCCCGTGCGCCATCAGGCATCCCCCAGCGTCTTGCGGGCGATCTCCGCCGCTGCCGCCATCGCCATCCGGCGGGCGGTGCCGGGGCTGGGGCTGTCAACCTCCGGGTGGCCACCGCGCCCGAGCACCAGGTCGATGCCGTCGTCGGTCAGCGACAGCACCAGGTCGTGCCCGGTCTCGTCGCACCAGACGAGGCCGAGCGAGGCGAGGTGGCGCATCTGCCGCTCGACCTCGGCGCGCGCGACACGGAAATGCTCGTTTCCCGTCAGAACACGGTGCAGCGGCCCCTCCTTGATGGAGCGGCCGGGCGATTTGAAGGCGGCGATCAGCATCGACAGGCGCAGCGAGCGCAGCCACGCCAGCCCTTCAGCGTCCAGCGCCATGATGATGCACTCCCTCCGGGGTCATGATGCCCGCCGCGCCGCGGCGGCGTCGGCGAAGATGCCCTCGTGGCGCAGCACGCGGGCGTCGATCTGGTCGATGGTGGTGCGCACCCCTTCCATGGTGGCGCTGATCGCCTTCAGGTCCCCGCGCACCCCCTCGACCGCCAGCAGCACGCGGGCGAGCTGGTCGGCCTTCGGCAGCTCCGCCATGGTTTGACGCAGGTGCGTCAGATCGGCGGCGATGGTGGCGTGCAGGGTGTTGTGGTCGGCGATCCAGCGCGTCTGCGCCTCCAGCCGGTCCACCAGCCGCCGCTCCAGCGCCAGCTGCGCCTCCGCCGCGGATCGGGTGTGCATCTCCAGATCCTCGTGGCTGGCAAGCCCCTTGCGGAGCTGCCCGACCACCCATTTCAGGGCCGGCACCACGGCGATCGTCAGCACGAACGCGATGACGGGCCACCACTCCTTCATCCACGCCACCATCACCGCGCCTCGTGCTGCTGTTGGCAGGAAAGACACCGGCGCGCACCCGGCCACGCGGCGCGGCGGGCCGGCGGTATCGCGTCGCCGCAGTCGGCGCAGACGGCCGGCGCCGCCGCGTCGGACGCGACGCGCGCCTTTAATGCCCGGACCGGCACGCGAAGGGCGCGTTCGTACAGCGCCCCCAGCTCCTGCGCGCGATCGGCGTCGTCGGCCATGGTCAGCCGCCCTCGGGCAGGATGCCGCGCGCGGCCAGACGCACCATCAGCATGCGCCGCACGCCGGCGGCGTCCACGCCGAGGCGCGACAGGCCGTCCGGCACCTGTTCGACCATCGCGTCCACCATCTCGTCCACGACGCTGTCGTAAAGGGCGGGGGCTGCGGACGCACCCGGCGCCGTTCCCGGCGGCAGCCCCACCGGTGAGGGGGCCGGCAGGCCGGCCAGGGCCGACAGGCGGGCGTGGGCGAAGGCGGCGAAGCGGTCGGCCGCGTCCTGGACATACTCGCGGGCCTGATCGTCCAGCGCGACGCCGAGCCGGGCCTTGAGCTGGCGCCGCGCCAGCTCGAACACCGCCAGGATGGTGGCCGACGCGATGGCGGCAAGGCTCCCCACCGCCGTCTCCAGCACGCCTGACCAGGGCGAGGGCGGTGCGACGGAGAGGTCGGCGGCCAGGGCCGCGGCGCCGCCCACCGCCAGCATGCCGGCGACCGACAGCAGGACGGCCACCAGCCCGACGATACGGTCGGAAAGGTCCGAGGACGGCCGCTTCAGCAGATACAGGCCGCCGGAGAAGATGACGCACAGAAGGAGCGCGGCGAAGGCGTGGGCGAAGCCCATGGGGCACCTCAACGGTAGGGTTGGACGAGACGGCTCCAGGCGTCCACGAACTGCTCCGGCCGGCCCTTGCCGGCGGTGGTGTTGTAGACGCGCTTCCACACGGCGGCGTGTCCGGCGACGTCGCCGGGGGCGGCCAGGGGGACCGGGCTGCGGAAATAGACCAGCCGGGCGATCGCCGCGGCGTAGGCGAGGTTGGTGGCGAGCTGGACATCACCGGACGGCCAGGCGGACCGCAGCGCCGCGACCCGTGCGGCGAGCGCGGGGCGGTGGCCCAGGAAGTTGGTCCAGAGATCCGCGTGGGTGCGCGGCTCGATCTGGAACAGGCCGAAGGCGGGGCCGAGGCTGCGGTCGGTCGGCGAGGTGATCTGGTCCAGCGCGCGCAGGCCGCTCTCGTGCGCGGCGGTGCCGAGCAGCAGCTCGACCGCGGCGTCGCGGTCGATGCCGGGGGCGTCGGTTCCGGCCAGATGCGCCAGCACCGGACGGATGACGAAGGCTTCCAGGTGGCGGGGCGACAGGCCGGGGCCGGCGTAGGACATGGGAAGGCCATCCGTGTGGGGATGGCGCCATTGTCGCGCGTGTTAGGCGCCTACCGCGCACCGCAAAGACAATGAAGGGACAGAGAGGCTCAGCGCGGCGAGAACAGGTCGGGCTGCTCGTCGGGGTGTGGCACAGGACGCTTTCCTCGAATGGGCTTTGTTCGGGGCACATCCA
The DNA here is from genome assembly GCF_013423485.1 of Azospirillum oleiclasticum. Classification (GTDB taxonomy): domain Bacteria; phylum Pseudomonadota; class Alphaproteobacteria; order Azospirillales; family Azospirillaceae; genus Azospirillum; species Azospirillum oleiclasticum. The sequence goes on along the minus strand of NZ_JABFFR010000043.1, from coordinate 3,538 downwards.
CGAGGGGCGCCCGGCACGTCGGGCAGCAGGTTGGCGCTGGCATCTGCGGTTGACCTTTGATCCGATGCGCATTGGATATGAGCTGGAACACCCATTGCTCGCTCAATCCGACACGGTCGGCGATCCGTCGCGCCGGATGGCAGTCCGGGCATTCACGGGGCGCAACCGTCGCAGTCCTTGATCCGGGAGCTCGTGGTGCACCGTAGCCCCGCAGCAGGGTCCGGGCGCGAACATCGGAAATGCCCAGACGCTTGGCGATGCCTGCGATGGAGACACCCTCATCCAATAGCCGTCGCGCATCATGCAGGTGGAGCCACGCCTTGGCGTTCGGCCACTTGATCTCCTCGTTGCCCATGGCCGCGCCGATGATGCGCGCGTTGTCGTGCCCCACCAGCCGGCTCAACTCGTGATCTGGTTTCGGCTCGGCGGGCACGTAGCGCCGCCGCCCACCCCATGCGCGCGCCAGGATCTCCGCCACCTCGACCGACGTGAGCGCGGCCACGTCCGCGAGCTTGCCGGGCAACCCGGCGGCCGAGGGACTGGTCATGGACGTCTCCTATTCCACGGCGGCGCCGACGCGGTCGGCCCAGCCCTTCAGCGCCTCGATCACCTGTGCCCAGCGCTCGGGCGACAGCATGCCGATGTCCTGGCGGGTCTGCCGGCGGATGAAGGCGGCGAGTGCCGTGTCGGAGCGGTCGCGGACCTTGCCGGCGTCGGCCAGCGCGATCCACAGGGCGCGCGCCTTGGCGAGCTGCGGGCTGTCGGCGTAGGGCTGGCGCTTCCCGCCGGAGCTGCCGGGGCGCTTCGGCGCGCCGGCCGCGTAGAGCGCACGCACGACGGCGTGGAGCTGGGTCTCGCTCATGGCGCGGGTGGACGTGATGCCACCGGCGTGGCGCGCCAGGAAGGGGCGCCAGACGGCGTCGTCGGCCAGCGTCGGCACCTGCCGGCGCAAGGTCTGCACCTTGGCGATCAGCGGGGCGAGCGGGTTGGCGGCCTTGGCGCCGGATGGTTTGACGCGGGCGGTCATGTGCGGGGCTCCGGGGTGCAGCGGTTGACGGCGATGTCCCACTCCCTGGGCAGGTGCGTGGACGCGTCGCCGAAACGCCACGCGCTCTCGTCGCGTCCGCATTTCAGGCAGGTGCGGGAGAGGCCGGGGCGCGACTGGCGGCACAGATGCAGGGTCAGGGCGGACGTCGGGCGGGCGGTCATGACGTGGGTCTCCAGCGGATCAGCACGCCGGCGAAATGGCCGGTGTCGGGATGCTCCCTGGCCCAGAACTCCAGCAGCTCCGCCCAGCCGCGCGGGAAGCCGTCGCGTTGGGCGAACTGGTCCAGCAACTCGGGCTCGTCGGCCCCGATGCGGCGAACCGTTGGGGCGTCGCCGCCGTGGATCGTCACGCCGCCGGGTGCGTCCAGGCGCAACAGGACGCGCTCCACCGACGTGCATTCGGCGACGCCGAGCAGACGGCAATGCTTCGTGCGCATCCCGGCGTAGAGCTGGATCGCTTCACCCGGCCGGGCGTGCCGGCCACGGAAGCGGTGCGCGCGGATCGTCTGCCGCTTCATGCCCGGCAGCTCCTCCCCCGGCTCAAGACCGGCGAGGATCATGTCGACGAAGTTCGGGCGGAAAGAATAGGCGACCATCAGGCGTCTCCCCGGTCGGGCGGAGGTGCCGCGGCGGCCCGCTCGGGGTCGCCCTGGCAGCGGGGGCAGACGCGGCCCTTTTTCTCCAGCTCGACGCCGCGGCTGCGGAACCACCCCGTCTGGTGGCCGCATTCCACGCACTCGAACCGGACGACGCCGTGCGGCTCGGAACCGGGGGCGTCGCCGGCGTCACACACGAAGAGTGTCCGCGGGTTGCGGCTCGGCTCGGCCCTCGGCTTGCGCCAGAGGTGCAGTTGCTGTGCCATTGGTCACCTCGTTTCCGGGGCCGAAGACGGCCTCATAGGCGGGAAAGCGCCCGAAGATCACGGCGCGGCGCATCAGCTCGGCCCGCGCCCAATCTTCGGCGCCGTGTTGGACCAGGATGCGGCCGGAGAGGGTCCGGACCTCCCATGGCGGATAGGGCGCGGTGGCGGTCATGACCGCCGTTCCTGCCGCAGCTTCCGGCGGTACTCCCGGACCTCGTCGGCGATCCGTTCGCGCTCCTGCTTGCGCCCCGTCGCGAAGGACAAGGCGAGGATCAGATCGACAGGGTGGCGGGCGAAGGCGGCGGCGAGGTCGTCGGTGCTGAAGCCCTTCACCAGACGGGCCAGCGGGCCGCCACGGCCGGCCACGGCATGCTTGAAAGCGTCGATGACGGCGTTGTCGGTTGGCGCTTTCGCCATGATCACCTCCGTGGCAATCGGTCGAGGGTGTCGTTGAACAGGCCGACCAGTTCGGGGTAGGCGACGCCGGCGGTCGCGGCGCGCTCCACCGCGGCGGCCAGGCCGATGCGGGGGTCGGCCGTGGCGCCGTCCGGCCCCGCCGCGGCCAGCAGCGCCCGCCGCGCCTCCACCAGCAGCGCGCGCAGCTCGCGCCGGCCGCGCTGGCCCACCGGCGTCCGGCCCTTCAGGCGGTCGGACGCCACGGTCAGGCGGGCGATCAGGTCGAGGCGGTCAGTGGTCATGGGGCGGCGGTCATGGGGTGTCACACCGTTTCCGGCAGGCGCCGCTCGGCCGGCAGCCGCTCGTTGTAGGCGCGCGCGACGGCGGCGCGGATCGCGGTCGCCGAGGTGCCCCCGAAATTGTCCTTGTAGGCGCGCCCGGCCTTCTCCAACGGGACGGCGCCGCGCGACGCCAGCACCTTCGCCAGCCGCGCCCGGTCGATCTCCGGCGCATCCCGGCCCGCGGCTTTGGCGACGACGAAGAGCTGCACCATGGCCTTGATCAGGCTGGCGCGCACCGCCCCCGGCTCGCGCGGGAAGGCGTCGGCCAGCACGGACAGCGCGGCCACGGTCGGGCCGTCGCCGAAATTCACCAGACAGTCCCGGATGGTGCCGAGCGCCAGCGTGGCGCGCGGCGGCAGATCCTTCGGCGTCAGGTTGGTGCGCGGGATGACGATCCCGGACCGGTCGCACACCTCCTGCAAATGCAGGGCGTCGGGGTCGCCGGCGGCGAGCCGGGCCTTGTGCAGGTGGAACGGGTTGACGGCCACCCGGTCGAGGTTGATGGCGGTGAAGGTCCGGGCGTCCTCGGCGAGCCCCGCTTCCGGCAGGATCATGCAGGGCACCGACGGGACGGCGGGGTGCAGCTTCGCCGCCTCCCACCGGTGCTGGCCGTCGATGATGGCGTAGAGGTCGCCGGTGGCGACCACGGTCAGCACCTGGAACTTGCGCCAGGAGAAGCGCTCCACGATGCGCTGGATGTTGTCGCGGCTGGCGCGGCTGTCGGTGGAGCGCTGGTAGCGGGGATCGACGGTCAGCAGCTCCACGTCGATCCAGGCCAGCGTCGGGCGGGGGCCGAGGCCGGCGAAGGCGTCCGCGGGAGCGGCGACGGGGGCGGCGTGGTAGTCGGCCAGGACGGCGTCAGGCATCGGCGTGCTCCTCGTCGGAGGGCGCG
>NZ_JABFFR010000042.1 GCF_013423485.1 Azospirillum oleiclasticum | reverse complement strand
GCGTCAGGCATCGGCGTGCTCCTCGTCGGAGGGCGCGGCGGCGCCGCGCAGGATGGCGGCCAGCGACGGCAGGCCCGGGGTGATGGGGCGGTCGGGCAGGCGCGCCGGGATGCCGCGCACCGGGCGCAGGGTGCGGACGTTGCGGCCGTCCACCAGGAAGGCGACCTCCTCCGGGTGGTCCGGAATGCCCGTGACCAGCAGGACAGGCGTGGCGCCGTCGTAGACGGTGACCGACAGGGACAGGTGGAGCGGGGGCGTCATGCGCGGCCCTCCGGGGTGGCGCTGGCGACGTCCACCAGCACGTCGTCGGCGGTGGGGGTGGCGGTCGCCCGGATCGTGCCGGCCGGCGCATCGCCGGACAGCAGGCGCAGCAGCGTCTTCCGTTGGATTTCCAGGACGGCCAGACCGTCCTCCAGCACCTTGGCGTCGCCGGTGCTGGCGAACATCGTGGCGAGGGTGGAGACCCACACGTCGAGCAGGGCGGACAGCGCCAGACCGGTGCCGTGCCGCTTCTCGACCTCGGCCGCGTGGCGAAGCGCCAGGACGGTTTCCGGATGGATGTCCGGGCGGCCCCGCGACGCACGGGCCAGCATGCCGATGATGGCGATCCGTTCCATCATCATGCCCGGCCCTCCGGTTCCAGGGTGGCAAGATCCCGCGGCAGGGTGGTCTTGGTGGCGGCCTGGGCGCCGGCGAGGATGTCGCGCATCAGGGTGGCGAGGTGGGCGCCGGTGCCGGTGGCGTCGGCCAGCCGCGTGACCGCCATCAGGGCCGCGGCGAAGGCGATGGCCGGCCGGTCGCCGCCGCCGGTCAGGGCGGCGTGCAGCTCCTCCGCCAGCGCGGTCGCGCGGGCGCGGCAGCGGTCACACATGGGCCACCGCCCGCCGGGCCAGCCCGGCGATGATCTGGTCGGCGATCGCGGCCGGCGTGCTGTCCATGTGGATGATGAGGGTGACGCCGTACGTCTCGGCGACCAGCACCTCCAGCTCCTCGATGTCGGGCACGGACAGGCCAAGACGGCCGAGCACGGCAGTGTGGGCGACCCGCTCATGGGCGCGGTCGCCGTGGTGAGCGAGGCCGAGGCCGATGGCGACGAAGCCACGGATGGTGCGCTCGACGCGCAGCGCGTCGGTGAGGGGGGCGTCAGCCATGGGCGGGTTCCTCCTGCGGCGCGGCGGGGTGCTTCTTGGTCGCCGCGAGCCGGCGGTCGGCCCATGCCCGCCCCTTCGGCGTCAGCATGTACTCCCGGCCATGCACGCCGCGCCGGGGGTGATCTCCGGCCACGATCCACCCTTCACGCTCCATGCGCGCGATGAAGTCGCTGGTCGGGTGGTTGTGGCCGGGCGGGCGATGCTCATCCCGCACGTGAAGACCGTTTTCGGACGTGATGACGGCCCCTTGAGCGATGCGCAGGATCAGCCGGCCTTGGGCTTCGGTGGGATCGGGCATGGCCGCACCTCACGCGTTCGCAAGGTCGAGGGGGATCAGCTCGTACTTGCCGGCCGTGTTGCGCCGGTAGACGCGCATGTATTCGGCCTTGCCGACGATCTGGACGGCGTCGCGGATCGCCTTCATGGCCTGTGCCCAGGTTTCGCCGGGCACGTCGAAGGTGCAGAGGCGGAACACCTCCGCCGCGCGGATGCGGCCGGCGTCGTCCAGCCCGAAGGCGCGGTTGATGACGGCCTTGAGGACGGGGGAGCCTTCCTCCTCCGCCACCCAGCGCTCCAGCAGCTCCTTGGCCGCCGCGATCTCCGGGCCGAAGGCGATGCGGTCGGCGCGCGCGATCGTCACCTTGTACTGGCGGTCGTAGCTGAAGAAGGACACGTTGCCGGCCTCGCCGCCGACCTTCACGCCGTAGTTCTGGCCGACCAGCTCGACCAGCGCCTGCCCTTCGGCCATGGACGTGGCCTTGAAGCGCGCGAGCTGGCCCGACAGGTGGAGCGCCGCGGTCGCCACGGTGCGGGCGTAATCGTCGTAGAGCGCCACCGTGTCGTGGATGACGGAGCGCGGGATCCAGGAGCCGTTCTCGGTCTGCCAGTGCTCGACGCCGTCGATCAGCCGCGCCGCCCGCGGGACGGACGGCAGGCGGGCCAGCGCGTCGGCGGCGGCGGCGTAGACGGCGCGGCCGTCCGCGCCCAGGAAGTTCGGCAGCTCGGCCAGGATGCCGAGGCAGGCGGCGAGATGCCGGGCCAGCGTCGGGGCGCCGGGCGGCACCCCCGGCACGGGGGGCAGCGCGCGGTCGGGGGCTGCGTGCAGGGTGGCGGTGGTCATGGGTGCTCACCTCCGGGGGAGTGTGACGGCGCCGGCGATCGCCAGACGCTCGCGGTGGAAGGCGGTGGGAAGCGTGGGCTTGGGCGGACGGCCGAGGATGGCCGGGAAGCGGTCGGGGGAAGCCGGCGCCGGGGCCGCGGCCGGCGGGTCCAGGCCGAAGGCGGCGTGAAGGGCGGCGCAAAGGGCGGTGTCGATGGTGGCGGTCATGACCTGGAACCCTCCTTGCCGAGCAGGTCCAGATAGGCGGCGGCCAGGTGGCGGATATCACCGTCGGGCACCGGCGATCCGCCCAGCACGCCCTGCGCGGCCCGCAAGGCGTGTTCCGGCTGCACGGCGGTGACGGACGGGGCGCCGCCGCCCGTGATGTGGGCGTGCACGGTCACGGTCTCGGCGCCCAGCCGCACCGTCAGCCGTTGCCGGCGGGGGCCGGTGTTGCCGATGCACAGCACGGTGCCGGTGCGCCCGCCAGCAACGGTGATCGGGGCGCCGAGCGCGAACGGCCGCGGCGCGGTGACGCACAGGGGGCTGTCGGTCGGGCCGGTCATGCGGCGTCTCCCCCGCCCGTAGGGGCGATCGGGCGGTGTCGACGCGCCGCGAGGTCGATCACCCCGTCGGGGGCCGCCGTCCGCGCGGTGTGCGGCACGAGCTGGCGCTCCAGGGCGGCGGCGTCCTCGGCCATCGCCGCCACGCAGGCGACCAGCGCCGCCGCCTCCGGCGCTCCATAGAAGATTTGGCCCTGGAACGCGTCGCGCTTGCGCGACAGCGCGTTCATCAGGTTCAACAGGTCCCGGCTCAGCATGACGACCCTCCTTCCGGGCGGTGGGGACAGGGGCGGTGGGGGCAGGCGCGGCAGGCGCGCCAATGGGCCACGGCCGCGCGGGATGCGGTGGGCATGGGGCGGCCGGCAAAATCGGCGCAGTCCCGTGGCGTGATGGTCCGGCCCAGATGCGGGCAGGCCACCCCTCCCAGCGTCGCCAGCACCGCGTCGGCCAGCCGGCCGAGCCCGCCCTTGTAGGTGCCCGCCAGGGCCATGGAGACCGCCGGCCGGCTGTACCCGATGCGCCGCGCGGCCTCGGCGGCGCTCGTCCGGGCTGCCTCCTCGCGCAGCAGGGCCAGCGCCTCGGCGATGCGGGCGTCGTCACCCATGGGGCACCTGCCCGGCCGGACCCGGCTGCGAGGCGGCGCCTTCCTCCCGCGCCAGCGGCGCGGCGGTGTAAGTTTCGCCGGTGTTGCGGTCGAACGCCTCGCGGCGGGACCGGCGCACCAGCGGCGCCGCCGGCCCGGTGTCGCGGATCAGGGCGTAGCGCGCCGGCCCCGTGCCGTTGGGAAGCCGGCGCAGATAGCCGCAGTCCCGCAGCGCGCGCAGGAAGTCGTCGGCGCCCTTGCGCACCGTCGCCTCCCGCTCGCCGTCGCGCGCCGCCAGCCGCACCAGGTCGCCCGCCGTGAACTTCCCGCGCAGGCGCATCGCCCGCCACAGCCGGGCGTTCAGCCCCGTCCGCGGCTTGTGCCGGCGCATGGGTGCCGGCGGGTCGCCCGCCGACACCCCGGCCGCGATGCGGAAGCAGCCGCGCTCGTGACGCACCACCTTGCCGGCCAGCACGAGCTGGCGGAGCTGCGTCGCCATCGGCGTCCGCTCGTCGCCGGTTGCGGCGGCCAGCTCGTCCAGCGTCAGACAGGGCGGTTCCGCGCCGGGTTCTGACGGTTCCAGCGCCGTCAGGATGCGGTGGCGGCGTGTGTCGGGCCGGGCCATGGCGTCACGCGCCGGCCGACAGGGAGATGGACGGCGGCACCAGGATCGGGCGGCCCGTCTTGCGGTCGTTCATCAGCGGCTGCCCGGCCATGCCGGCCAGGGTCACCGGCGACGGGTTGCGCCGCGCGAACCGCTCCACCGCCGCCAGCGCCTCCTTGATCTCGCGCACCAGCCCGCCCGACGCCCGGTGGATGAACGCGACCAGATCGTCGGCCACCTCGGCCTCGCAGAGCTGCGAGGCCAGCGCCCGCGTGTCCTCCAGCGACACCGGCCGGAACTCCACCGGCTGCGACACGCGGCTGGCGATCTGCGGGAAGCGGGCGAGCTGGGCGCGCACCCGGTCCATGCCCACCAGGACGAACGGCATCTCCAGCAGGTCCGACAGGTCGCGCAAGGTCTCCAGCACCTCGCGGCTGCGCGCGATGTGGTCCACCTCGTCGATGACGACGCCGAAGTCGCGCCCCTCCATGTCCGCGGCCCGCGCCGCCGCCGACAGCGCCTCCAGCGCCTGCCGGAACATGATCTCGCACGACCGGCCGGGCACCACCTTCAGCTCGCCCAGCAGGTCGCGCAGCATCCAGGCCTGTGTCCAGCCGGCCTTGGCGCGCAGCAGCACGGCACCGTTCTGGACCGTCCACCACTCCACCGCCTCCGACTTGCCCAGCCCCGGCAGGCCATCGACCAGCAGCAGGCACGCCTCCTCGGCCCCCCGCTGCTTCAGGGCGGAAAACGCCGCCAGCAGGCGGTTCACATTGCTCGTCTTGCAGAACGCGTTACGCATGGGTCGTGACTTTCCGGCTGACGATGGCGGCGAGGGCGGTCAGGTCGCACCCCTCGCTCGCGATGAAGGTTCGGAAGGACGGCCGGCGCAGCTCGTCGGCCAGCACCCGGCGGTCCTGGTCGGTGGCGCGCTCGGGATGGTCCTGGAGCCACCGGCACCAGGACACGTCGTCGGCGAAGACCGGCCGCGCTCCGCCGGGCGGCGGGGCCAGGGGCGGGGCCGGCGGAACGGCGGGCGGAGGGCTGGGAAGGGCGCCGGGCTGGGCCGGCGGTTCCGGCGACCGGGCCGCGAGGCGCTGGAACTCAGCGTCGGCCGCCGCCATCTGGTCGGGCGTCAGCGTCGCATCCGCCGCGCTGGCGTCGATGGTCGGCGGCACGCCCCGCGCCTCCGCCGCGATCAGCGCGGCCTCGTCGTTGACGCGCCGCAGTCGGCCGGCGGCCCGTTGCGCCCGCGCATGCTCCACCCGGTTGGCCGGCATATAGTCCGACCGGTTGCCGTCGCGCTCCGCCACACAGATCAGCCGGCCGTCGTCGTGGGTCCGCACCCACACCCGCCCGCCGTCGTGGATGTCGTAGCCGACGCGCACCTGCTCGCCGTGGAACGGCTCCAGATCGCGGTGGAAGTAGCGGCCCCAGGGAAGCTGGATCTCCGCCCGCCACGTCTTGCGGATCTCGTAGGGGCGGAACAGGTCGGCCGCCTCGGTCTCCGACACCGTGACCGGCTGCCAGCCGCGGTCGCGCCAGCGGTCCAGGCATTCGGCGGGCGACAGGTGGCGCATCAGCCCGGTTTCCGCGTCGCGCACCTTGGGCAGGCCGCGGTGCGGGCGCCGGTTGTAGGCCTCGACCTCCGCCGCGATGAAGGCCAGGAAGCCGGTCCAGCTCAACAGCAGGCGCGAGGCCCCGGCCGTCTTCAGGTCCTTGTCGACCAGCTTGGCGACCCGTTTGCCGGCTTCCCGGTCCATGTCGCGGCCCATATAGGTGGGCAGCGTCCGGGCGGCGCGGCGCCACAGCGATTTCTGCGGCCGTTCGATCAGCCCGCGCGCCTGGGCGCGGCCCGGCTCGGCCGTTTCGTGCACCAGCCCCAGCCGCGCGTAGAAGCCGACCAGCTCGTCCGACACGATGTCGTTGACGAAGCCGGACCCGTTGTCGGTGTACAGGATCGCGATCAGGCCCAGGCTGCTGACCCCGTGGCGCAGCGCGTCCATCACCACCCAGGTGCTCTCGGCCAGCCCGGCCGACCAGCCGAAGACATACCGGGTGGCGGCGTCCATCACCGCCACCACCTCCGGCTGGAAGGGGCGGCCGTGCACCGGGTGCTGCACCGCGGCCTTGAAGGTGTGGCCGTCCGCGACGCACACGTCCAGCGGCTCCAGCACCGATGTGTCCCGGCGCCGGAACGCCTTCAGCGCCAGCAGCGCCCGCGGCCCCATGCGGCCCCGCTCGCGCACCTGCGGCGCCACCCGGTCCAGCCAGCGGCGGGCGGTGGTGGTGGTCGGCACCGGGACGCCGGCCGGAAGCTGCGGGGCAAGCTCCTCCAGGCACGCCGGCAGGGAGGGCTTCGTCGGCCGGCGGTACAGCCGCAACAGCGGCTCCAGCCACACCGGCACCGGTGCGGCGGGTTTGGCCTCGCGCGGGGCTAGCGCGTGGACGCCGCCGGCGTCGCGCGCCCGCAGCCACCGGTACACCGTCTCGGCCGACAGGGTGCGCACGCCGCGGTCCTTGCCCCGGCGGGCGTTCGCCGCCGGCACCAGCGCCTGGAGCGCCGGGGCCAGCGTGCCGGCCGCCGCCATCGTCACCACGAGTTGCACCGCCTCGCCCGTCCGCCGGCACAGTCCCGCCGCCAGCAGCCGGTCGATCTCCGCCAGGATCGCCGCACGGGCGTCGCGGACCCGGCGCTGCCAGTCGGCCAGCGCGGTGGGTTCGGCGGCGGGAGCGGCGATGGCCGGGGCGGGGCGGGTGGTGGCGCGCAGGTGGTGACGTGACAGGGCGTCGCGGACGTCCTCGGGCAGGGTGGCGACGGGGTAGACGCGCCCGCCGCCGCGGCCCTGGCGTTCGCGGAAGGGCCAGCCATCACGGTTGGCCTGCCGGATGACGCCGCTTTCGGAGACTGGCAATCCCTGCAACCGCATCTCGGCCAATTGGCGGGCGGACAGCACCGGTTCGTCGGTTACGTCAGGCAGCGCCAGGACGAGCTGTTGGGCGGCCATGGATCAGCCCCCCGCCCGGCGGCGCAGGATGCGGGCCTTTTCGGCCCGCGCCTGCGCGGCGATCTGGTCCAGCCGCGCGACCTCCGCAGCATCCGCCGCCTCGCCCACCAGCACCGTGGCCCCGACCCGGTCGGCCACGCTCTGCAGCACGTCGAAACAGCCGGTGGCGGCGATCAGCGCCGGCAGCCATTGCAGCGGGAACCGGTGCCCCTCGTGGCTCTGGGCCGAACAGGCGTTCAGCATGTGCTCGGAAATGCTTTCGCCCGACAGCTCCGCCATCCGCGCCGCCACCGCCGCCCGGCTCATCCCCCGCACCTGCCGCGCCTCGTCCAGCGCGTAGCTGACCAGCCCGCAGACCAGCGCCGCGCATTCCAGCGAGCCGGGCAGATACGACGGCGGCCGTGACGCCGGGATGCCGCCCAGCGGCAGCGCCCGCTGCCGCTCGTCCGCGACGGTCGGGCTGCGCCGCCGGGTCATGACGCACCCCCTTCGGAAGTGGCGATCACATGTGATGTGATGGAGATGCCGAGCGCCGCCGCCCACCGGAACAGGTGCATGGCCGACGGTTCCGCCCGCCCGCTCTCGTGCCGCTGCAAGGTGGCGACCCCGATCCCGAGCGTAAGCGCAAGGTCGAGCTGCGACAGCCCAAGCTCCCCCCGCCGCCGCAGCAGCCGGCCGGTGAGCTTCATGTATTCGGATTGCCAGCTCATGGTCACGGCAGCCGGGCGGCTGCGCGGAGCACGTCCGCCCGCCACAGCGGATCGAGGAACAGGGCGCACGCCTCGTCACCGGCAACAAAGCCGTGGCGAACGAGGGCGCGCAGGGAGGGGCGCGCATCGCAGAGGACGCTCATCACGTCGTTGGGCGATCGCGGGTGGTGGGGGCTGGCGCTCATGTCTACGCGGCCTCCTGGTCTTTGACGTTGCTTGACGTCGGGGGGGTGGTAGGGTTGCGGCGGATGCGCGGCGTGATGGGGCGCTTGCGGTTGAACGGGCCGGGTCGGCGGGTGCCGTCCGGATCGAACCGCTCGGGCCACAGCACATGGGGGGCGATGCCCAACGCTTTGGCGACCGCCCGCTCGATGCGGGCGGATCGGCCGTCGGCGATGGCCTTGCTCACCGTCTGCTTCTTCACGCCTTCCGCATCCGCGATGGCGGCCAGCGACGTGCCGCGCATCCAGAGCTGACAGACGATCCACGCCGGCAGGATGTCGGCGTTTTTCGGGGGGCGGGAGTGTGACGTGTCAGACTTCATGAGTGTAACATTGCCGAAATCAGCAATGTCGGCAAGCGGAAAATCGTCGTCAGAGTTCCGTGCGACGGATTTCCGCTTCGGCAATGAGCGATTTTCCGCTGAATCAATGAGTTGGCAGAACTCTGACCAGTCAGAGGTCAATCCTGCTCGTCGTCAGAGTTAGCGCCGTGAACTCTGACCGCGAAAGGCTCGCTGAGCGCCTCCGCCTTCTGGCGGATACCGCAGGCGCCGTCACTGCGCTGGCTCGTTCCTGCGGAATACCGCAAAGGACGATGGCAAGTTACTGCAAGGGGGAAACTGAACCGAGGACCACCGACCTTGTGAAGATCGCGCGGGCGATGCGAGTCAGTCTGGAATGGCTGGCCGCTGGTGAAGGCCCCATGCAGGAAAATTTGCCGATTTCGGCAAATTCAGCCGCCGAAAGTCCAGCATTCAACAGGGACGCCCTGGCTGACGTGATCGAGGTTGTTGAAGAATGGTTGCGACGCAACGGCCGCACCTTGCCTCCCTCGAAAAAAGCAGAAGTCTTTACTGAACTTTACGAAATGGCTATTGAAGATAGCGAGCCACGAAGCGCCCGAACAAACCTCCGTGTTGTGGAGCGCATTCTACGCTTGGTTTCGTGAATGTTGTGGGGAGCAAGATGACCGCCCGAAATGATGATGATAGTAGTTCAAGGCGCCGGCAGAAGGTCAGAGACATACTTGAGTATGACGCTGCCGCCACTCCAAGACCTCGCCGCCGCAAGTCGGCCACGTCTATCGGGGTGTCAGGCGACAACAACATTGTGGGAAACAATAACACCGTTACAGTTATCAAGACGGACAGGATTATAAAAAGGGAAATTGTCAAGCCGCAGCCGGGTGTAGAGCATATCACAGAAGAGCAGTTCGCCAAACTGCGCAACCTTATTGATGAAATCATTCGTGTTGAAAGTCTGACGAAGCGCGACCCGGCCACTCATCAGCGCGTATGGGGGGCTTTGGCGAGAAAAATGGATGTCGTTTCTAATAGAATGATAAAGTTTGAGAAATTTCCAGCCGCTGAAATGTTTCTTCGGCAGTGGCTTGGCCGTCTTAGTACGGCAAAATCTGTAATAAAATATGATGATGGGCTGCGGACACGTCGCATTAAATACATACAGACTAACATGAAGGTGCTTTTGATTGAAGACCAAGTCCGAAAATACATGATGAGCAAATTTGGCGCTCAATCTTTGACCGAACTTGACCAGCCGCAGCTTGATCAGGTTTATAGGTATATTGCTGGTCTTAAGCGACGCCCAGGAAGTTAGGCCGAAAGGCACGGCGTGATGGTGGTGGCTTGATCCCATACGCCACGGGGACACGGCCGACCCATGGCATCGCACGTCATCCGTTCTGTCACCACATGGAGGAATGAGTGAACTGGACAAGCCAACTCCGCGCCATGACGCCGGAAGAAATCGCAGAGAAGCGCCGCGAGGCGGAGTTAAACGCCCGCCGCAATGTCAAGGAACCCGGCGGCGCCTTGGTTGGAATACTGGTGTTCTTTGGCGTTCTTGGACTGCTGGGCACCGTCACCGCGGTGCTGTCCCAGAACCTGATACTGTTCCTGGCGGCACTCAACGGCGCCCTTCTGGCCTTCTTCATGGCAACGGTGCTGACCCGCCTCGGCGACATCGTCTCCGAACTGCGCCACCTCCGCGCCGACCTGGAAGAGGCCCGTCCCGACCCTCCGGGCGGATGACCGCATACCCCCTATTCGGCGTCAAATCAACCGCACTTTTGACCCGCCAGCGCCCGTTCCCACCCATTCCCCGTCAAACCGCCCCCAGCAGCCAACATCCGCCATCCCCTTGTCCAACAACACCTTTTCGCCCGCGACCCCGACCACCCCACCTGTCAAAACAGGTAGTCCCCCACAGGCGGCCCTGGCCCACACGCGGTCGGGCGTGCGCGAGCGGGGGACGAGGCGCCCCTCCCAGGCGCGGATGGCGGGCGGGCCGGGGATGGCGTCGGGGCCGCTGTCCGGCAGCCGCCGGCCGCGCTTGGCATGCCCGGCCTCGGCGCAGGCGATCCGTGGGTCGTTGTTCCGGAAGGCGATCCGCGTGAAGGTCTGGTGGAAGCCCAGCGCCGCCAACCCCTGCGAGCGGTCGCGCGGGACGGCCAGGGGGCCGCGGCGCATGCCGGGGGCGACGGGCATGGTGGAACCTCCACAGACAAAGATTATTATCCTATAACGAAGGCGCGGCGGACACAAGGCCATGCGCGGGGGCTGGCGATCCATGCCGGCAGACCGCGCCGCCACCCGCCCTTCGCTCACCGGTCGCGGCAGGGCGCGCAACGTGAGTCGGAGCTTCCGTCCGCTGGTATCGCACCGGGCTGTATGCTCGCTCTTCTTGCCGAGCCAAATGATATACGGCTCCAATGTCATGGACCGCCAAGTTGAAACATGTCATGCAGGAGCCATGACAAGCGCTGCCTGGGCAGGCGGCCGGATTCTATTGAGAATGTGGTCCGAATGATTGGGCCGGGACGGCGCGCCACCCTGGCTTGGGGCGGTCGCGTGGAAATCGTCAGGCTCGTACGGGGAGAGGTGTTCGATGGTGTTCTGGTGTCGTCTGGCATTGGCTGCGTTTTCAATCACCGCGATGACGGCTCCGGCGACGGCTGGCGTCCAGCATGCCGGTCCTGCCCGGTGGGACGGTGCCCAACATCACCTTGAAATGGCGGCGAGCGTCGCTCCGGCGGCCAATGGGGCCGTGCCCGACGGCGCCTACAAGTGCCAGATGTGGATGGGATCGAGCTATGTGAGTCTGGGCACGGTACGAAGCGTCGGAGGGGTGCTGACCCCCGATCCGCTCGCGAAGGTGGGGGCCACGATCACCGGTGTGACACCGTCCGCAGGCGGTATAACGATCAACTACACGACGGCGCGCGGGTATCGCGAGAGCATGGACTGCGCGCGCGAGTAGCGGGGCAGGTGGTGCTTGCGGCGTTCTTCCATTCGATCGTTTGAATGCAGCGTGGAATCCGTTGACCGGGCTGATGTGGTGGAAGGGCCGTCCACCACATCAGCCCGGTCATGCCCGCCGCACCCGCTTTATGGTCGTGCGGCGATTGCCGGTGCCAGCACATCGACGCACCATGCGCGAAAGTCCGTCGTTGCGGGGTTCGGCACGGGCCGGTCGACCAGGTGGTCCATCCCCTCGTTCTTCGCGGTCAACATGTCGACCATGGCCTGCGCCATGCCCGCCGATGCGCCGCGACGGAGCGTCATGCCGTGCATGTCCTGCATCGTCATCTCCTGGAAGCGCACGTGCCGGGACAGGACGGCGCTCATGGTCGCCGCCATCTCGCCGAACGAAATGTCCTGCGGACCCATCATAGGAATCGCGTCCACACCGGACCACGCGGGGTCGAGGAGCAGGTCGGCCGCGACGGAGGCGACGTCGCGTGTGGCCACGGCCGGCATGGCGAGGTCGGCGGGCGACGGCCAGTGGAAGACTCCGGTCTCGGCTATCCCGTCGATCTGGCGCAGCAGGTTTTCCATGAGCGATGCGCAGGCGAGGGCACGATAATGCACGCCGGTCTGCGCGATCATGTCGTCCAGCTCCAGCGTGGCGGTGACATGACCGGCCGGCCGCGGCCAGCCGCGCCCAAGCGCCGAGACGCCGACCACGCGCTTTACCCCGCACGCCCGCATGGCCTCGCAGCCCGGACGGGAGAAGTCGACGTAGGCTGCCCTCGCGCTGCTCTCCGTCCGGTCCCCCGGCGGGAGCCAGAAGACGCTGTGCGCTCCGTCGAAGGCCCGTGAGACGACGTCGTGGTCGCCGTGCGATCCGACGAAGACCTCGACCTTTTGGCGAAGCATTGCCGGGATTCGATCGGGATCGCGGGCAATCACCCGGATTGGTTCCGAGCCCTTCACGACCTGTGCCAGAACCTGACCGCCGATATTGCCGGCGGGGGCGGTTATTACGATCATCCTCGAATTCCTTGTTTTCCGGCTTCTTGTTATCGGTGACGCCATCGAATCTAGGTCGTGCGGGCGGAACGAACTATGCTGTAGAGTTCGTATTTCCGTCGCTGTCGTTCGGAAACGCGCTGTGGATCCGCTGTCCGAAATCGTCTCGCTGCTCAATCCGAAGCGTGTCAGCGCCGTTGGCCTCGATGCCGGCGGATCGTGGTCGCTGGCCTTCGGGCGGTATGAGGGCATCAAGGTCAACGCCGTGGTTGCGGGGTCCTGTTGGCTGTCGATGGAAGGATCGGATGCGCCGCTGCGCGTCTCGGCCGGCGATTGCTTCCTGCTGATGCGGGGAAGACCGTTCCGGCTGGCCAGCGATGTGGACGCCTGTCCCGTCGATGCCGAAGGCGTCATCAAGGGTGCGCAGGGTGGAGGAACGGCCGTCGTGAACGGGGGTGGCGACTTCTTCCTGTTCGGAAGCCGTTTCACCCTGGACGACGAGCATGCCCGCTTCCTGCTCGGATCGCTGCCTCCCCTGCTGCACATACCTGCCGCCAGCGGCGACGGAACGTTGGCGTGGGCCCTGGAGCGGTTGCGGGCCGAGTTGCACGCCGAGCGGCCGGGTGGAAATCTTGCCGTGCATCACCTGGCCCATCTGATGCTCGTCGACGTCTTGCGGCGTTACGCCACCGACGGCACGCGGAGCGGAGGCTGGCTTGGGGCGCTATCCGACCGGAAGATCGGCCGGGCGCTGACGTTGATGCATGGCGATCCGTCGCGCCGATGGACGTTGAGCGATCTTGCGGGTGAGATCGCCATGTCGCGCACCAGCTTCGCGGTGCGCTTCAAGCGGTGCGTCGGCGTGGCGCCTCTGGATTATCTCACCCGCTGGCGCATGCTGTTGGCCGGGGAACGACTTGCAACCTCCGCGACCAGCATCGCGGCCCTTGCGCCGTCGCTCGGATACGAGTCCGAGAGTGCCTTCGGTGCGGCGTTCAAGCGGGTCATGGGCTGTTCTCCACGCACCTACGCCCGGTCCCGCGCTGCCGCGGCGCCGGAAAGCCAAAGCCCGGCGGGCGGGCTTGTGCGGCGGTGAAGGATAACCAGTCCACTCCGCCATCACGGGCCGGAGGGTGCCGCCGAGGGTTCCGTCATGACTTCGATGAACCGGAGGCCGAGGAGCGCGCGTGCCGAGCGCCGTGCGTCAACCCGGCCGCGGCGGCTCCACCACCCGCTCGACCACCTCCAGCATGCGCGCCATGTTGATCGGCTTGCTGAGATAGTCGGTCATGCCCGCCGCGAGGAAGCGTTCGCGGTCGCCGGTCATGGCGTCGGCGGTCAGCGCGACGATCGGGACCGTGCCGACCGGGGCGGGCAGGGCGCGGATCAGACGGGTGGCCTCCACCCCGTCCAGCTCGGGCATGTGGACGTCCATCAGCACCACGTCGAAGCCGCCGCCACGCACGGCCTCCACCGCCTCGCGCCCGTTCTGCACCAGGGTGACGCCATGGCCGGCCTTGGCTAGGATCGCCTTGATGAGGATCTGGTTGACGGCGTTGTCCTCCGCCACCAGCACGCGGAGCGGACGGGTGGTCTCCGGCAGGGGCGAGGCGGCGGGCGGCGGCGGGGCGGGGACGGGTGGCACCTCCACCACCGGCAGCGGCAGCCGCACGCGGAAGACCGAGCCGCGGCCGGGCGTGCTGTCGACCGCGATGCTGCCGCCCATCAGGCGGGTGAGCTGACGGCAGATCGCCAGCCCCAGCCCGGTGCCGCCGAAACGCCGGGTGGTCGAGCTGTCGGCCTGGGTGAAGCGCTCGAACAGTTTGGCGCGCGCCTCCGTCGCGATGCCGATGCCGGTGTCGGCGACCGCCACCGTCAGCTCGCCCCGCCCGTCTTGAAGCGGCAGCAGGGTGAGCGTCACCGCGACGCTGCCGGCCGGTGTGAACTTGATGGCGTTGCCCATCAGATTGAAGAGGATCTGACGGAAGCGGGTGGGGTCGCCCACCACCCGCAGGCCATGATCGGCCGGCCCGGCGACGGAGAGGAGCAGCCCCTTCTCCGTCGCCTGCGGGCCGAGCAGGGCGGCGACGGCGTCCGTCTCCGCGCGCGGGGAGAAGGGCACGCGGTCGAGCTCAGCCGCGTCGGACTCGAACTTCGAGAAGTCGAGGATGTCGTTCACGATGCGCAGGAGCGTTTCGGACGATTCGCGCGCCGCGTCCAGATAGGAGCGCTGGCGCTCCTCCAGCCGCGTGCCGTCCAGCAGCTCCAGCATGCCGAGGATGCCGTTCAGCGGGGTGCGGATCTCGTGGCTCATGGTGGCGAGGAAGCGGCCCTTGGCGGCGTCGGCCTCGCGCGCCTCGGCCGCGGCGGTGTGGGCGGTGTCGAGCGCCCGCTCGCGCGCCGTCACGTCGTACCAGCCCCAGACCCGCCCCACCGGCGTGCTGTCGATGAGCAGCGGGTGGACGGACACCTGGAAGACGCGGCCGTCGTGCCAGTCGATGCGCCCTTCCACCGGCTGGCGCGGGTTGCGGGCGATGGCGGTGCCCAGCGCCGTGAACTGCGCGAAATCGGTGAAGCGCGGCAGCGCCGCGTCGAGCGCGAAATCCAGGCTCTGCCCGACCACCAGCCGCGAACAGTCGATGCCGAGCAGGTCGATGTAGCGGCGGTTGCAGGCGATCAGGTTGGCGTCCAGATCGACCGCCGCCACCGCCTCCGCCATGCCTTCCAGCACGGCGCGCAGGATGGCGGCCAGCCGCTCGAAGCGCGTCTCCTCGTCCTCCAGCCGGGTCAGCCCGGCAAGCGCCCGGCGCAGCGTGCCGGCGGCCGGGGGCGGCCCGTCGGTGTGGGCGGCGGCGGGCAGCGGTGTCCAGATCATCATGCGATCGGCGCCGACCCGCGTCGTCTGTACCTGGAAGGGGCCGCGCGCGGTGCTGGCGTAGGTGAGCTCGGCCGGGGCGGCGTCGAGGGCGGCCAGCAGAGCGGATGGACCGGGACCGGCGAGCGCCTTATCGATGGAGTCGAGCAGCTCGGCGGCGGCGGCCCCCGCGGCCAGCCGGTCGAAGGCGGCGCTGAACAGGCCGCAGGCGGCGGGGTTGGCGTGGCGCAGCCGGCCGTCGCGGTCGAACAGCAGGACGGGCAGGGGCAGGCCGGCCACCATGCAGGCAGCCGTATCGGCCGGCGGCCGGTCGAGCGCGGGACGCGCGGCCGGCTCGCCTCCTGCATCCCCTCCGGACATCGCGGGCCACCCCTCTCCCCATATCGGACCTTGGGCATAGTACGATGGATCGGGGTGACGGCGTTACGCCTTCTTCTCCCAGCCGCCGCGGTCGTTCTGCTGCCAATAGGTCAGGCTGTGGCCGACGTCCTTGCAGCGGCGGTAGCGCTTGCGCGCGTCGGCCACCGCCTCGCTGTCGTTGCCGTCGAACAGGTCGCAGACCAGCTCGTAGGCGCCGAGCCGTTCCGAATCCACCCCGTCGGCCAGCACCAGCACCGTGGCGCCGTTGGGGTTCTCGTCCTTCCAGGTGAGGAAGACCGGCTGCTGGTCGGCGAAGCCGTCGCGCGCGGCCCCGTGCGGCAGGAAGGAGGCCGGGTCGTAGGTCCAGAGATGCTGGTTGAGCTGGTCCACCCGCTCCGCCGAGCCGGCCATGACCACCGCCCGCCAGCCGCGCTCCAGGACCTTCTCCAGGATCTTCGGCAGCGCCTGTTCCAGCGTCCGACGCTGGAGGTGGTAGAAGCGGACTTCGGTCATGGCGTGGCGGTGGGCGGGCGCCGCCTCACGCCTCGTGGCGGTCGGCGATGAAGCGGTCGAGCAGGCGGACGCCGAAGGCGGTGCCGCCCTTCGGCACGGTCGCCGTGTCCTTCTTCGACCAGGCGACGCCGGCGATGTCGAGATGCGCCCACGGCACCTTGTTGACGAAGCGCTGCAGGAAGACGGCGCCGATGATGCTGCCGCCGTTGCGCCCGGCCGAGACGTTCTTCATGTCGGCGATGTCGGAGTTGATCTCCTTGTCGTAGGCGTCGCCGAGCGGCAGGCGCCACAGCGGCTCGCCCACCTTGCGGCCGGCGGCGGCGAGGCTGTCGGCCAGCTCGTCGTCGTTGGCGAACAGGCCGGCGTATTCGGTGCCGAGCGCCACGATCACCGCACCCGTGAGGGTGGCGAGGTCGACCATCAGCTTCGGCTTGAACTCCTCCTGCGCGTACCACAGGCAGTCGGCGAGCACGAGGCGCCCCTCGGCGTCGGTGTTGATCACCTCGATGGTCTGGCCGGACAGCGAGGTCACCACGTCACCGGGGCGCTGGGCGGTGCCGGACGGCATGTTCTCCACCAGGCCGACGATGCCGACCACGTTGGCCTTCGCCTTGCGGGCGGCCAGCGCGTGCATGGTGCCGATCACCACGCCGGCCCCGCTCATGTCCCACTTCATGTCCTCCATGCCACCCGCGGGCTTGATGGAGATTCCGCCGGTGTCGAAGGTGACGCCCTTGCCGACCAGCGCCACCGGCGCCTTGTCCTCGGCGTCCGGGTTGCCGTTCCAGCGCATGACGACGACTCGCGGCTCGTAGACGCTGCCCTGGGCGACGCCGATCAGGGCGCCCATGCCCAGCTTCTTCAGCTTCTTGAGGTCGAGCACATCGACCTCGACGCCGAGCTCGGCCAGATCCTTGCAGCGCTCGGCCAGGCTTTCGGGGTGCACGATGTTGGCCGGTTCCGACACCACGTCGCGGGTGAAGAACACGCCGTCGGCCACCGCCGCCAGCGGCCCGAAGGCCTTCTTGGCGCCGTCCGCGTCGTCGGTGAGGAAGCGCACCGTCTTCAGCGACGGTTTCGCGTCCTTCTTCTCGGTCGTGCGGTAGCGGTCGAAGCGGTAGGAGCGCAGCCGGGCGCCGAAGGCCATCTGCGCCGCCACGAAGGCCGGCGACAGGTCGGCCTCGGGCGGCACCTCGACCAGCACCGCGGCCTCGGTCTCGCCGGAGGAGGCGAGCGCGCCCACCACCGTGCCGCCGGCCGCCTGGAGCGCCGATTCGTCCAGATCCTCGGGCTTGCCGAGGCCGATCAGCAGGATGCGGTCCAGCCCGACGCCCGCGGGCGCCAGGATCGCCAGCGTCTCCTCGCGCTTGCCGGTGAAGCGGCTGGCCTTCATGGCGCGGGTCAGGGCGCCGCCGGTGGTGCCGTCCAGATCCTGCCCGGCGGCCCCGAGCCGGCGGTCGGCCAGTACGGTCACGACGACGGTGCCGTCCTTCGGCAGGACCGGCTTGGCGAAGGAGAACTTCATCGATAACCCTCTCGGCTGTCGCCCGGCGCAAGGCGCGCGCCGGCCCTTCCCGATAAAGCCCCTGGGGGCACCGCTGTCAAGGGAGGGGGCGGCGAACGGCGGCGTCCCGGCCCCACCGCAGGGTCACCGGCCCGACCTCGTCGCGCAGGTGCAGCAGCAGGGCGCGGAGGAAGAGGATCACGCCCGCCATCTCCGCCACCTCCTCCAGCGTCATGAGCGCCGCGTAGGCGAGGTTCCGCCGCCCTTCCGCCTCGATGAAGGCGCCGCCGGCCATCTCCAGCACCAGGGCGCCCGACAGGAAGACCGCCCCCGCAACCACCAGGCGCAGCGCTGTCCGCCGCGGCAGCCGCCAGAGGAAGCGGGCGTAGGCGGCCCCCGCCACCAGCGCCACCGCCGCCCCGACGGGGACCCAGGCGTGCCAGAGCAGCCCGCCGAGGCCGAAGGCGTTGCGCAAGGGCTCGATGAGCTGTTCGTGCACCATCGCCGCCTCGTCCAGCGACATGGCCGCGAAGCCGAGCGCCAGGCCCAGCCAGGCGAGACCGTCGCCACGCCGCCGCTGCGCGGCCGCGGCCAGGAGCGCCAGCAGCAGCGCGCTGGCGAGCAGGAGTGCCGACGAGAACCAGGCGGGGGCGTTCGCCTCCCCCTCCAGGTCGAACATGCGGAAGTAGCGCCAGCCGCCGGGCACCGAGCGGTCGGGAAAGCCATAGGCCAGCAGGTAGCCGATCCAGGCGGCGGCGACCAGCGCAGCGGTCACGACCGCCAGCGATCGCACGACCCCCGCCACGGGCACCACGCAGACGGGGCCCGGTGGGCGGGCGGGCGCCGTGTCGGCCAGGAGCGGGGACGCCGGTGCGCAGGGTGGGCGCACCAGCCGATTCGCGGTGGGTGGCATGGTCTCGCTCCAGGCGTCGGGGGGTCGAACATGGCAGTTCCGTGACAACCGGGGCACCGCGCAGAGGTTTCGTGGTGGTACGGCCAAAGCCACGCCGCCATCCCCATCCGGCGGAACGGCCTGTTCCGTCCGGCGATCGGCGAAACGCCGTTGACGCTGGTCCGGGGCGGGACGGATAGTCGCGCCATGACCGCGCCCACCGACAGCGCCCGCGGGAGCCGTCCGCGGGCATGACGCCGATCCGAACCGAAGCGGAGCTGACGGCCGCCGCCCGCGCGCTGGCCGGGCCGGCGGGGCGCTGGCGTGCGGCCGAGCGGGCGCTGGCCGCCGCCATCCGCGACGGCGAGGACCCGCTGGGCGACGCCTTCCTGCGGCTGCGCGCGGCGGAGCAGCGGCGGGCGCAGGGCGCCACCTACACGCCTCCCGACATCGTGGCCGCCATGGCCGACTGGGCGGCCCGGCAGGGGACGGTGCCGGTGCGGGTGGTCGATCCAGGGGCCGGGTCCGGCCGCTTCGTGACCGCCGCCGCGGCGCGCTTTCCCGAGGCGGCGCTGGTGGCGGTGGAGAGCGACCCGCTGGCCGTGCTGATGCTGCGCGCCAACGCCGCGGTCGGCGGCTTTGCCGGGCGGCTGACGGTGGTGCAGGGCGATTACCGCGCGCTGGAGCTGCCGTCGGCGGCGGGGCCGACGCTGTTCCTCGGCAACCCGCCCTATGTCCGCCACCACGAGCTGGGCGAGGCGTGGAAGGGCTGGTTCGCGGAGGCCGCGGCCAAGGAGGGGATGCGGGCCAGCAAGCTGGCGGGCCTGCACGTGCATTTCTTCCTGAAGACGCTTCTGCTGGGGCGGGAGGGGGATTTCGGTGCCTTCATCACCTCCTCGGAATGGCTGGACGTGAATTACGGCGCGCTGCTGCGCCGGCTGCTGGCGGAGCGGCTGGGCGGCACGGCGCTGCATGTGCTGGACCCGGCGGTGGCGGCCTTCCCCGACGCCATCACCACCGCCGCCATCACCTGCTTCGCCATCGGCCGGCGGCCGGCCGCCTTCCGCGTGCGGGCGGTGGGGAGCCGGGCCGAGCTGAACGGGCTGACCGCCGGCCGGCCGGTGCCGTGGGAGGCGATGCGGGCCGCCCCGCGCTGGTCGGTGATCGTGCGCCCCGGCCCGCGCCCGCCCGCCGGGCACATCGAGCTGGGCGAGCTGTTCCGCGTGCACCGCGGGCAGGTGACCGGGGCCAACGCCGTGTGGATCGCCGGCCCGCAGGCGGCCGGCATCCCCGACCGCTTCCTGGCCCCCACCGTGACCCGCGCCCGCGAGCTGATCGCCGCCGGGGTGGCGCTGGACGACGCCGGGCCGCTGAAGCGGGTGGTCGATCTGCCCATCGATCTGGGGCAGGTGCCGGCCCGGCACCGCGCCGCGGTCGAGCGCTTCCTGGACTGGGCGCGCGCCTGCCGGGCCGACGCCGGCTACGTTGCCCGCAACCGGCGGGCCTGGTGGGCGGTGGGGCTGCGCGAGCCGGCGCCCATCGTCTGCACCTACATGGCGCGCCGCCCGCCGGCCTTCGTGCGCAACCTGTGCGGGGCGCGGCTGCTCAACATCGCGCACGGCCTATATCCCCGCGAGCCGCTGCCGGACGAGGATCTCGACCGGCTGATCGCGTGGCTGCGCGTCAACGTGCGGGTGGAGTCGGGCCGCGCCTACGCCGGCGGCCTCACCAAGTTCGAGCCGCGCGAGGTCGAGCGCATCGCCATCCCGCGCCTGGAGGATCTGCCGCATGGCCGAGCCGCGGTCCTGGACGCTGGCTGAGCTGGCCGCCGACGCGGCCGAGGGCCGCGCCCGCTTCCGCGCCGAGCGGCTGGAGGAGC
This sequence comes from Azospirillum oleiclasticum, assembly GCF_013423485.1. Lineage (GTDB taxonomy): Bacteria > Pseudomonadota > Alphaproteobacteria > Azospirillales > Azospirillaceae > Azospirillum > Azospirillum oleiclasticum. The sequence continues at coordinate 49,136 of NZ_JABFFR010000042.1, read as the reverse complement.
CGCGCGACCTCTACGTCGCCTTCTTCGACGAGATGGTGCCGGTGTTCGAGACGCTGACGCTGCATCTGGAGTCGCTGTTCGCGGAGACGTCGCCGGTGGAACGGATCGTGGACGTGGTGTCCGACCGGCAGGCGGGCACCGCCTTCCGCTACCTCGCCGCACCGCCGATCAGCGAGGACGACCTGAAGACGCTGACCGACGCACGGCTGAGCCGCAAGGAGCTGGCCGGCGATCCGGACGCGGCGCGGCGCGTGCGCGACATGGTCCGGCAGATCATCGATCCTCGCCGCTTCCCCTGGATCGTCGCCGGCCGCCCGGCGCGCCCGGGGGAACGGCACGCCGCGGTCGTGGCGTCGGCCGCGCTGGTGGCCGCCCAGCGCGTGCAGACAAGCCGCCGCGGTGACGCCAAGGCGGTGCAGGAGGAGGCGGTGAAGGCGCTGCTGCGCGGGATGGGCTTCGTGGAGCGCCCGCCACGCGACATCCCCATGCTGGCCGACGCGCCGGCCGCCGGGGAGTTCTGCGGCGAGAGCCGGCTGGGCGACACCCGCGCCGACCTCGTCATCGGCCTGTTCGACCGCCGCGCGCTGGCCGTGGAGTGCAAGGTGTCCAACAGCGAGGTCAACAGCTTCAAGCGCGTCAACCACGAGGCCGCCGGCAAGGCCGCCAAATGGAACGCCCAGTTCGGCAAGCGCCAGCTCGTCGCCATGGCCGTGCTGCGCGGCGTGTTCAAGCCCGAGAACCTCGCCAGCGCCCAGGACGCCGGGTTGCACCTGGTGTGGAGCCACCGGCTGGAGGATCTGCGGGGGTTCGTGGAGGGGACGCGGGCGCTGTGACCCTGTCCCGCCGGGAGCGGGAGAGGGTACGACACGCAATCCAGAGAACGGGCTCGGAAGAAACCGTTTACGAACAGCGGGTGTCGCGCTCCGCCTGATCCTGCTCGCCACGCCCGTCGCGCATGAAGTCGTCGGAGAAGGCGGCGAGCTTGCCGAGCAGGCCGTCCAGGCGGCGGGGCACCGGGCGGATGCGGAGTTCGTCGCCGACGCGCTCGATCTCGAGGTCGTTGCGGTCGAAGGCGAGGTCGGCGGGGATGCGCACCGCCTGGGAATTGCCGTTCCTGAACACCCGCGTGATCGCCATGGCCGACTCCACCTGTCACCTCCTTGAATGTACTACGGCATGCGCAAGTCTGGCGATGCCGGGTGACCGACCCTCCCCCGCCGGAGGCGGGAGAGGGGCCGTCCTCATCGGCCATTCATCATGTCCGGCAGCGTAACGATCCTTACTCTATCAGCTTCCAACCGCTTGCGCAGCGTTGTCGCCAGGGCGACGGCGCTGGGTTCGTCGCCGTGGACGCAGACGGAGTGGACGGTGACGGGGACGCGCTTGCCGGTGGTGGAGACGACGACGCCGTCTTGCACCATGCGCAGCACGTTGTCGGCGGCCTGATCCGGGACGTGGATCATGGCGTCGGGGCGGGTGCGGGGGACCAGGGTGCCGTCGTCGGTGTAGTTGCGGTCGGCGAAGGCCTCCTCCGCCACCGTGAGGCCGAGGGAGCGGCCGGCCTTCGCCATGACCGAGCCGGCCAGCGCCAGATAGATCAGGTTGCGGTCGACACCCCGGATGGCGCGGCCGATGGCAAGCGCCAGGGATTCGTCGGTGGCGGCGGCGTTGTAGAGGGCGCCGTGGGCCTTCACGTGGGTGACGGTGCCGCCGTTGGCGGCGGCGATGCCGCAGAGCGCGCCGATCTGGTAGGCGACCATGGCCTCCGCCTCCGCGTCGGACAGGCGCATGGGGCGGCGGCCGAAGCCCTGGAGGTCGGGGTAGGCGGGGTGGGCGCCCAGGCTGACGCCTTTCGCGAGCGCGCTGCGCACGGTGCGCGTCATCACCAGCGGGTCGCCGGCGTGGTAGCCGCAGGCGATGTTGGCCGAGGCGACGATGTCCAGCATCGCCTCGTCGTCGCCCATCGGCCAGGCGCCGAAGGCTTCGCCGAGGTCGGAATTCAGGTTGATGATGGCGGTCATGGGTCCTCCCCCAACAGGCTCAGGATGTCGCCGTTGCCGTTGACGATGTCGACGACGCCCGAGACGAGGTTGCAGGCGTACAGCGCGTCCAGATCCACCCCGCCCGGCGGGCGTACGGCGCGGATGCCGCGGACCAGGGCGGCGAGGTGGCTTTCCTGGCGGCGGCGGATGGCCTCCGCCTCCTCCACCGTGACGGCGGCGAAGGACAGGCGGTCGCCGGCGCGCAGCCGGCCGACGCGCGGCAGGTCGGCGGAGATGACGGTGGCGATCTTGGCGTAGCCGCCGATGGTCTGGTGGTCGTTGAGCAGCAGGATCGGCAGGCCGTTGCCCGGCACCTGGATGGAGCCGGTGACCAGCCCGTCCGACGGGATGTCGGCCCCGGCCCGGTGGGTGAGCGCCGGTCCCTCAAGCCGCAGGCCCATGCGGTCGGACTGCTTGCCCAGTGTGTACGATGAGGTGAGGAAGAGGCGTACGGCCTCCTCCATGAAGCGGTCGTCCTGGGGGCCCAGCACCACGCGTACGGGGCCGCTGCCGTAGTCCGGCTCCTCCGGCAGTTCGACATCGGCTGTGGTGGGGGCGGCAGGGGCCGCCAGGGGCAGGGCGGTGCCCTCGCGCAGTGGCTGGCCGCCGAGGGGGCCGAGGCCGGCACGGGTGTAGGTGGACAGGCTGCCGAGAAAGGCGGGCAGGGCGAAGCCGCCGGCCACCGCCAGCACGGCCACGGCGGCGCCCGAGACACTGTTCAGATGCAGCGTGTCGCCACGGCGCAGGCTGTGGCTGCGCCAGGGGAGGAGCGGCTGCCGGCCCTCGCCCTCCCGTTCCCCGGGGCGCTCAAGAGTCATGGCGAGCGGGCCGGCGGCGGCGATGCGGACGCTGTCGGCCTCCACCCGCAGGGAGGGGCCGAGATAGGCGATCTCCACCCCCGCCATGCCCGGCGGGTTGCCGACCAGCGCGTTGGCCAGCCGCAGGGCCAGCGGGTCGAGCATGCCGGCCACCGGCACGCCCAGCTCCTGGAAGCCGAAGCGGCCGAGATCCTGCACCGTGGTGAACAGGCCGGGGCGGATTGCTTTCAGGGCCGGAACGGTCATTCCTTCGCCCTCAGTGTTTCGGGATCGAAACGGCCGGCGGCGGCGTCGGCGCGCAAGGTCTCGTAGCGGGCGCGGTCGATGGTGGTGAAGCGCACGCGGTCGCCGGCGGCGAGCAGCACCGGCCGGTCGCGGGCCGCGTCGAACAGCGGCACCGGGCAGCCGCCGATCAGGTGCCAGCCGCCGGGGCTCTCCCACGGGTAGACGGTGGTGAGGCGGCCGGCGACGGCGACCGAGCCGGCGGGGACCTTGACCCGCGGCTCGGCCCGGCGGGGCTGTTCCAATGCGGCGTCCAGCCCGCCCATGTAGGCGAAGCCGGGCATGAAGCCCAGCATGTAGACGAAGTATTCCCCGGAGGCGTGGACCGCTGCCGCCTGTTCCGGGGTGAGACCCCTGGCCGCCGCCAGTTCCGCGAGATCGGGGGCCAGATCGGTATCGTAACAAACCGGGAGGTGCCAGAGCGCGCCGGTTGCCCCGGCGGTGCCCGAAGCGTCGATCACGGAGCCGACCAGCGCCTCCAGTTCCCGCCGCGTGGTGGCGACGGGGTCGTAGACCACCATCAGCGACCGGAAGGTCGGCACCGTCTCCACCAGCCCCGGCGCCGCACCGTCGGCGCGGGCGCGGGTCAGGCGGGCGTGCAGGTCCATGACGCGGGCGTTGGTCGCCCGGTCGATGGTCTCCCCGAACTCCACGTTGAAGGCCGTGTCGCCGGAGCTGGTGAAACGCACCGCGGCCATGGCGTCCCCGTTCACCCGATCATCTTCGACGGCAGCCAGGTGACCAGCCCCGGCATGATCCACAGCAACGCCACCATCAGGCACATGGCGAGGAAGAAGGGCAGGCTGGCCTTGCCGATGGTCAGGATGTCCTTGCCGGTCATGGATTGCAGCACGAACAGGTTGAAGCCCACCGGCGGCGTGATCTGCGCCATCTCCACCACGATCACGATGTAGATGCCGAACCACAGCAGGTCGATCCCCGCCGCCTGCACCATCGGCAGGATCACCGAGGTGGTCAGCACCACCATCGAGATGCCGTCGAGGAAGCAGCCCATGACGATGAAGAACAGCGTCAGCACCACCAGCAGCATCTCCGTCGAGAGCTGCCAGTGCGCGATCATGTCGGCCAGCGCCCGCGGGATGCCGGTGTAGCCCATCGCCACGGTCAGGAAGGCGGCCCCCGCCAGGATGAAGCCGATCATGCAGGAGGTGTGGGCGGCGCCGATCACACTGTCGCGGAAGGTGGCCCAGCTCAGGCTGCCCGTCACCGCGGCGAGCAGCAGGGACCCGGCGACGCCGACCGCCGCGGCCTCCGTCGGGGTGGCGATGCCGGCGTAGATGGAGCCCAGCACGCCGGCGATCAGCAGCATCACCGGGATGAGCTGCCCGGTCTCGCGGATCTTGGTCATCAGGCTGGTGGGCGGCTCGGGCGGCGGCACGCGGTCGGGGTGCAGCATCGACCAGCCGGCGACGACCGCCATGAACAGCGCCGTCAGCAGGATGCCCGGCAGCACGCCGGCGATGAACAGCCGGGCGATCGAGACGTCGGCCGCCACCCCGTAGACGATCATGATGATCGAGGGCGGGATCAGCAGCCCCAGCGTGCCGGCGCCCGCCAGCGAGCCGACGATGAGCTGGCTGTCGTAGCCGCGGCGCGTCAGCTCGGGGATGGTCATCTTGCCGATGGTGGCGGCGGTCGCCGCCGAGGAGCCCGACACCGCGGCGAAGATCGAACAACCGACGATGTTGACGTGCATCAGCCGCCCCGGCAGCCAGCCGAGCCACGGCGCCAGCCCGCGGAACATGTCCGACGAGATGCGGGTGCGGAACAGGATGTCGCCCATCCAGATGAACAGCGGCAGGGCGGTCAGCGTCCAGGACGCGGTGGCCCCCCACACGTTGGTCGCCATCACCATGCCGATCGGTCGCTCGGTGAACAGCAGCATGGCGACGAAGCCGACGCCGGCCAGCGCCAGCGCCACCCAGACGCCCGCCGCCAGCATCGCGAACATGGCGATGATCACCACCGCCGAGGCCAAACCCTGGTCCATGCGTCAGCCCTCGCTCGGCAGGTCGGCGGTCTCGTAGGAGGCGGGCCGGCCGCGCAGCACCCCCGCCAGATCGTCCAGCAGCGCCACGGCCAGCGCCACCAGCCCCAGCCCCATCACCCCTTGCGGGATCCACAGCGGGATGGGGACGACGCCTTGCGACAGGTCGCCGAAATCATAGGAATCCCACGTCATCTGCGCCCACCAGAAGGCGAAATAAACGGTCAGCGCCGAGCCGGCGGTCAGGCAGAGAATTTCGAAGGCGCGGCGCGCGGACCCACGCAGCCGGTCGATGATGATGCCGACGCGGATGTGGCTGCCGCGCCGCAGCGCCGGGGCCAGCATCAGGAAGTAGCTGGCCGCCATGAAATACATGGCGAACTCGTCGAGGCCGCGCACCACGAAGCCGAGATTGCGGGCGGCGATGTTGGCGAGGATCAGGACGGCGATGAGCACGAGGCACAGCGCCCCCAGCCCCTCCGCCACACGGTAGAGAAGGGTCAGACCAGCGCGCATGCAGCGGGCCTCCGGCGGAAGGTGGGTGGTAATCGTCGCGTCGGGCCCCCACCCGAACCCTCCCCCACTTCGCGGGGGAGGGCTTTTGTTGCTCCCTCCCCCGTCGGAGATGGGGGAGGGTCGGGGTGGGGGCCGGGCGCAGGTGCCCCTTACTGGCGGAAGGCCTTGATGATCGCCTCGCCGTCGGCGCCGGCGGCCTTGACCCATTCGTCGGTCATGGTGGCGCCGATCTTGGCGAAGCCGGCCTTGAGCGCGGGGGTGGGGGTGATGACGTTCATGCCGTTCTTCGCCATGGTGGCGTTCAGGTCGGCGGTCTTCGCCTCCCAGCCGGCCCAGCCCGCCGACTCCGCCTTGGCGGCGGCGTTGAGGATCTGGGTCTGGGTCTTCTCGTCCAGGCCCTTCCACACCTTCTCGCTGACGAACACGATGTTGCGCGGCAGCCAGGCCTGCAGGTCGTAATAGTTGCGCACGAAGTCCCACGCCTTGGTGTCCACGCCGGTGGCGGCGGACGTGATCATCGAGGTGACGATGCCCGTGCCGAAGGCCTGGGCCACCTCCGCCGCCTCGATCTTGGTCGGCGTGGCGCCGGCCAGCTCGGCGATGCGGGCGGTGGCCGGGTTGTAGACGCGGAACTTCTGGCCCTTCAGGTCCTCCACCGCGGCGATGTCCTGCTTCACGAACAGGCCCTGCGGCGGCCACGGGATGGAGTAGAGGAGCTTCAGGCGCTGGCTCGCCAGCTTCTTCTCCAGGAACGGGCGCGAGACGTTGTAGAGCTTCTTCGCCGCCTGGAAGTCGGTCGCCAGGAAGGGCACCGAATCGAGACCGTAGAGCGGGTCCTCGTTGGCCCAGCTGCTGACCAGGACCTCACCGATCTGCGCCTGGCCGGACTGCACGGCGCGCTTGATCTCCGGATGCTTCACCAGCGAGCCGCCGGAATGCACGGTGATGTCGATCTTGCCGCCGGTGGCCTGCTTCACCTCCTCCGCGAACTGCCGCACCGTCTGGGTGTGGAAGTTGGTGTCGGGGTAGGGGGTCGGCATGTCCCACTTGTCCGCCAGTGCCGCGACCGGTGCCGTGGCGAGCCCGATGCCGACGACGGCCGCGGCGATCCGGCCCCCCAACGTGCCGGCGAAGCTGACGGTGCTGCGTTCCATGGTGCTTGTCTCCCTGTCTGGTGATTGTGTGCGGAACGGCCATAGGGTCTTACCAATTGGCGGTGCCGTCAAACCGTGATTTGCCCGGTATGCGGCGGCCGCCCGACGATGAGGCCGGCGCTGTGTCATATGGTCACACGACGCGGGCCGGCGTGCAATTGCTGCGGCGCAGCATGATGGATTGGGCTATGAGAAGTCGCCCTTCGAACACCAATGAAAGCACCGTCATGGAAGACCTGTCCGTCACCCTGAAGTCCGTCGTCCTGCTCGTCGTCGTCCTGGGCCTGCTGATCGGAACGCTGGTCGCCAGCCCCGCCGCGCTCGGCATGCTTGCGGTCGGGCTGTCCTGGGCCGGCCTTGCCGGGTTGCTGGTGATCAGCCGGATCTGACCGGTGCCGCGGGGCGCGGCGGAAAATTCGCCCGCCCCGCTGGACAGAATGCGTCGGACAAGCTATGCCCTCGCGCAATTTTTCATAAGCGCGAGGAACCGGCCATGGCCCCCGACACCACCGCACCCCTTCCCGTCGTGCGCACCGTGGCCGACCTGCGCGAGCGGGTGCGCGCCTGGCACGCGGCCGGAGAGACGGTCGCCCTGGTCGCCACGCTGGGCGCGCTGCACGCCGGGCATATGGCGTTGGTGACGCGGGCGCGGGAGCTGGCGGACCATGTGCTGTCCAGCGTCTTCGTGAACCCCACCCAGTTCGCCCCGCACGAGGATTTCGCCAAATACCCGCGCGACGAGGCGGGCGACGCCGCCAAGCTGGCCGCCGCCGGCTGCGAGCTGCTCTACGCCCCGACGCTGGACGTCATGTACCCGCAGGGCTTCGCCACGGCGATCGGCGTCGGCGGCCCGTCGGAGGGGCTGTGCAGCGTCACCCGCCCGCATTTCTTCGGCGGGGTGGCGCTGGTCGTGGCCAAGCTGTTCCTGCAGACCCAGGCCGACGTCACCGTGTTCGGCGAGAAGGACTACCAGCAGCTCCAGGTCGTCCGCCGCATGGCCCGCGATCTCGACATCCCCATCCACATCGAGGGGCTGCCGACGGTGCGGGAGGAGGACGGTCTGGCGATGTCCTCGCGCAACCAGTATCTCACCGCCGAGGAGCGGGCGCGGGCGCCGGAGCTGTACCGCGCCATGACCGAGGCCGCCGCGGCCATCGCCGCGGGCGCGCCGTCCGCCGCCGAGCTGGAGCGGGTGCGGGCGCGCATCGCCGCCGCCGGATTCGGCACCATCGATTACGTCGAGCTGCGCGACGCCGAGACGCTGGTGCCGGTGGAGCGCGCCGACCGCCCGGCGCGGCTTCTGGCGGCGGCGTGGATGGGCAAGGCGCGGCTGATCGACAACGTGCCGGTGGTGGGATGATGGCGGGATTTTCGATTGAGGACGTCACCGTCTCCCGGAGCGGAAACCCTCCGCCATGAGGCGGAAGGCAGCGACGGCCTTGGGCAGGGTGGACGGCGGGTCGTCGCTGGCCGCCACCCACAAGGCCGCGTTCAGCGCGGCCCCGCAGAGCAGGCGGGCGGCGGCCTCGACGTCGGCGCTCTTCATGACCCCGTCGGCCATCAGTTTTCCGACCGTCTGCTTGGTTGCCTGCAGACACGCGTTCTGGCTGGGCCAGCGGGAGGGGTCGCCGAGAAAGGCGGGTCCGTCGAGCAGCACGATCCGTCGCACCTCGGGGTCCAGCGCCATCGCGATGTAGGCGGCACCTTCGGCCAGGAGCTGTTCCCACTCATCCCCCGCGTCGGCCCCGGCGGCCCGGGCCCGCGCCGCCATTTCGCCATCGACCTGGGCCACGACGGCCGCAAGCAGCCCCGTCTTGTCGCCGAAATTGTGATAGAGCGCGCCGCGCGTCAGGCCGACGGAGGCGGTCAGCTCGTCCATCGAGGCCGCGGCGAACCCGTCGGACGCGAACGCCTTCCGACCCGCGGCGATGAGCTTGCCGCGGTTTTCCTCCATCGTTTCCAGGCGACGCCGTGGTGCCACGATCCACTCCATTTCAGATACGCGACGTATACCGCTTGACGCACGGGACGCGCAGGGCCATTTCACATACGCGACGTATCTGAAATGGCCCGACGGGCCGGACCGGTCGCTGCGACGTCGCAGCGACCCGCAACAGGAAGATTTCCGATGGCCCAACGTGACGCCGTGTTCCCCGCCGGTCGGCATGAACTCTACAGGAAGCACGGCTATTCCGCGGCGATCCGATCCGGCGATCTGCTGTTCGTATCCGGCCAGGTCGGCAGCCGCAGCGACGCCTCCCCCGAGCCCGACTTCGAGGCGCAGGTCCGTCTGGCCTTCGCCAACCTGAAGGCGACCCTGCAGGCCGGGGGCTGCACCCTCGACGACATCGTCGACGTGACGACCTTCCACACCGATCCCGAAAACCAGTTCGACACGATCATGACGGTCAAAGGCGAGGTCTTCCCGGACGCGCCCTATCCGAACTGGACCGCGGTCGGCGTCACATGGCTCGCCGGATTCGACTTCGAGATCAAGGTCATCGCCCGCATTCCCGTGTGAGCGGTGCGGGGGGTGACCGCCTCCGGCACCGGGGACACGCCACCCGCCCGCATAGCCATCCCGCTTCCGGGGCGGTTCCCGCCGGCGGTCTCACGTCCTATAGTGATTTGAGACACAACGCCTCAGGGAGTGAGACCGCCATGCCCTACGATTCCGTCGACACCGCGCGCCGGCTTGGTTTGAAGGACGCCGACCTGCTGCGCTTCCAGGGATACATCGACGGCAAGTGGGTCGATGCCGACAGCGGGAAGACCATCGAGGTCACCAACCCCGCCGACGGGTCGGTGCTGGGCACCATCCCCAACATGGGCGAGGCGGAGACGCGCCGCGCCATCGAGGCGGCCAACCGCGCCTGGCCGGCCTGGCGGGCGAAGACGGCGAAGGAGCGGGCGAAGATCCTGCGCGCCTGGAACGACCTGATGGTCGTGAACCAGGAGGATCTGGCGCGCATCATGACGGCCGAGCAGGGCAAGCCGCTGGCCGAGGCGCGCGGCGAGGTGCTCTACGCCGCCTCCTTCATCGAGTGGTTCGCGGAGGAGGGCAAGCGCGTCTACGGCGACACCATCCCGCAGCATCTGCCCGGCCGTCGCATCGTGGTGACCAAGGAGCCGGTGGGCGTCACCGCCGCCATCACGCCGTGGAACTTCCCCGCCGCCATGATCACCCGCAAGGCCGGGCCGGCGCTCGCCGCCGGTTGCCCGATGGTGATCAAGCCGGCGACGGCCACGCCCTTCTCCGCCTTCGCCATGGCGGTGCTGGCCGAGCGGGCCGGGGTGCCGGCCGGCATCCTGTCGGTGGTCACCGGCTCCGCCCGCGCCATCGGCGGCGAGATGACCGGCAACCCGATCGTGCGCAAGCTGTCCTTCACCGGCTCCACCGAGATCGGCAAGCAGCTCATGGCGCAATGCGCCGCCACGGTGAAGAAGGTGTCGATGGAGCTGGGCGGCAACGCGCCCTTCATCGTCTTCGACGACGCCGACCTCGACGCCGCGGTGCAGGGCGCCATCGCGTCGAAGTACCGCAACACCGGCCAGACCTGCGTGTGCGCCAACCGGCTGCTGGTGCAGGACGGCGTCTACGACGCCTTCGCCGCCAAGCTGACCGAGGCGGTCGAGGCGCTGAAGATCGGCCCCGGACTGACCACCGAGGGCGCGCAGCAGGGGCCGCTGATCGACATGGCCGCGGTGGAGAAGGTGGAGGAGCACATCGCCGACGCGCTCGCCAAGGGGGCCCGCGTGGTCACCGGCGGCAAGCGGCACGAGCTCGGCGGCAGCTTCTTCCAGCCGACCATCCTGGCCGACGTCACCACCGACATGAAGGTGGCGCGGGAGGAGACCTTCGGCCCGCTGGCCCCGCTGTTCCGCTTCAAGACGGAGGCGGAGGCGGTCGCCATGGCGAACGCCACCGAGTTCGGTCTGGCCGCCTATTTCTACAGCCGCGACATCGGCCGCGTCTGGCGGGTGGCCGAGGGGCTGGAATACGGCATCGTCGGCATCAATGAAGGCATCATCTCCACCGAGGTCGCCCCCTTCGGCGGCATGAAGGAGAGCGGTGTCGGTCGCGAGGGCTCCAAGTACGGGATCGAGGATTACCTGGAGATGAAGTACCTGTGCCTGGGGGGGATCGGGGGGTAATCCCCCGCCCCGCTAACCCGTCGCGCCAGCCGCCGTCTCCTCCGCCTCGATGACGTCCAGGATGCGGCGCAGCGCGGTGGCGGACAGCGGCGTTTCGATGGTGAGGGTGTCGGCGAATTTGCGGATGCGGCCGACGATGCGGCGCTTGGCGATGTGGTCGGCATCGCCGGGCGCCTCCTTTTCCACGAACGGACCCTTGTAGAAGCTGCCGCGGAAGCTCCACTGCCGCTTGCCGTCGGCCCGCCACAGCGAGCCGTCGGCCAGCACCATGCAGCGCCCGTCCTGGGTGAACTTCTCCACCACCGTCAGGCCCTGCGGCCCGCCCTGGCTGGTGTGGACGGTGACGCGGTCGCCGACGCGGAAGGGCGTTTCTTTCATGGGGTGGTTCCCGGCTTACCGGAGAAATCAGCGTTCGGCGTGCCCCAATCCTCGTAGAACGCTTGGGCATCCGGAGATGACCGCACGTACTCGGCGACGGCGGCGCTCTGCGCACGGATGCGTGCACGGCGCTCGGCCGTGGAGGGTTCGACAGGATCGGTCTCTGGCACGCAATCTTCTCCCATGGAACACCCATCGTTCTGAATCACGTCCGATATAGCGGTGGCGGTCCATACGCTCAAGGCGATTGGCACCGACGGTTCCCCGCCATCCCTCTTGCAATCCGCCGCCCGCCGGGGGAACGTGCGCCGGGCATTCCCCTCACAGGTTTCGGACAGGGACGATGGGCATCGACACCGCAGCGCTGGCACCGCATCTGGGCAACGTCCTGGCGGACGCGACGATTCCGGAGCTGCCGAACCATTACCGCGGCAAGGTGCGCGACAATTACGACCTGCCGGACGGACGCCGCATCATCATCGCCACCGACCGGCTGTCGGCCTTCGACCGCATCCTCACCTGCGTGCCCTTCAAGGGGGAGGTGCTGACCCAGGTCGCGCGCTTCTGGTTCGAGCGGACGGCCGATCTCTGCGCCAACCATGTGCTGGCCTACCCCGACCCCAACGTCGTCGTCTGCAAGCGGCTGACCATCCTGCCGGTGGAGTTCGTGGTGCGCGATTACATCACCGGCACCACCTCGACCTCGATCTGGTCGATGTACAAGGCGGGCAGGCGGGAGATGTACGGGCACCGCTTCCCGGAAGGGCTGACCGAACACCAGAAGCTGCCCGGGACCATCCTGACCCCCACCACCAAGGCCGATTTCGGCGGCCATGACGAGCCGGTGAGCCCGGCCGAGATCCTGGAGCGCGGGCTGTTGACCGCGGAGCAGTGGGAGACGGTGTCCGCCACCGCGCTGGCGCTGTTCGCCCGCGGGCGCGAGATCGCGGCGGGGCAAGGGCTGATCCTGGCCGACACCAAATACGAGTTCGGGGTGGACGGCGAGGGCAACATCCTGCTGGCCGACGAGATCCACACCTCCGACAGCAGCCGCTATTGGTTCGCCGACAGCTACGCGGAGCGGTTGGCGGCCGGCGGGCGTCCCGACAGTTTCGACAAGGATTTCATCCGCACCTGGGTGTCCGCCCGCTGCGATCCCTATGCCGAGGATGTGCCGGAGATCCCGGCCGACATCGTGCTGGAGGCGAGCCGCATCTACATCGATTTGTCCGAGCGCATCACCGGCCTTCCCTTCACGGTGCCGGCCGAGGTGACGCCGGTGCTGGAGCGCATCCGGGGGAATTTGAAGGGATTTTTCTGAGGGTTGGGTGGGGGCTCGACGCAGCAACCGCACACACGAAAACCCCCGCGGCCATGCCGCGGGGGCTTCCACCCGAAACCGATGCGAACGGCGTTACTGGCCGGTCGTGGTGCCCGTGCCCGTGCCCATGCCCGGGGTGGCCGGCGCCGCCGGCGTGGTGCTGCGGCCCGCGCCGCTGGTGTCGCGGCTGCGGTTCAGCGAGGTCATGCTGTCGTTGTACTCGAACTCGGCCATGTCCTTGACCTGAGCGCGGGTCAGGTTGGACAGCTTGATCTCGTCGTCATCCGCGCCCGGCTGGGCGTTGGAGAAGTCGACCGCGATCTGCTTCTCGCCGATCCCGAGGAAGCCGCCGCTGGAGATGACGAGCTGGCGCGCCTTGCCGGAGGCGGCGTCCATGATCACGTCCTCGACCTCGCCGATCTCCTCGCCATCGGAGCCGACGACGGTCTTGCCCAGAAGCTCCTCGGCGCTCACCGAGCCCATCGGGGCGGTGGTGGTCGCCGTCGAGGACGAGCTGCCGGGGCTCATGGAGTTGGACGGGGCGGCGGTGCCGGGGGCGGTCGGCGACGTCACGGCGCTCTTGTTGTCCTGCTGCATGTTGAGCTGGTTGCCGGCACCCTGGGCGTAGGCGGCGCCAGTCATCATGGCCAGGACGGAGGCCGCGGTGATCAGTTCCTTGCGCATCTGTCGTTCCTCTGAGTGCTTGCGGACATTGCCTGTGGCAAGCGGATAAACAGGAGCGCGGCCGGAACATCGCGTCGGCGGTGTTTCTCTTTGGGGGTATCCTCCTTCGAAAGGGTGCGGGTGCCTCAGAAGCTGGCCCAGTCCGGGCGGCGGGGGATCACCGTGGTGCCGCCGCAGGTGAGGGGCGTGCCGTCGGCCCGGGCGCGCTCCACATCCTCGCCGCGCAGGAGGGCCAGCGCGTGGCCGTCGAGGCCGCTGCGCAGCTCGCCCGCTTCGCGGTCGCCGAGCATCACCGGGGTGCCGGGTGCCGGCAGCGGGCCATCGACCGCGACCGGGTAGAGGCGGCGGCGGATCAGGGCCCGGTAATGGGTGCGGGCCGTCAGTTCCTGCCCCATGTAGCAGCCCTTGTCCCAGGCGATGGCGTTGAGGTCGTGCAGGTTGTTCTCCAGCGGGATGGCCTTCTCGACCACCAGATCACGGCTGCCGTCGGGCACGCCGTGGCGGAGCCGCAGGCGGTCGTAGGCGGCCGGATCGCCCTCCGCGAAGCCGGCGGCGCTGAGCGCGTCGGCACCGCCATCGCGCGGCAGCATGGCGCGGGCGCCGAGGACGGGCAGGCGCGGGTCCACATAGGCGACGCCGCCGGCGAAGGGCCGGGCCGCACCCGGCTCGGCCGGCAGCCCCAGCCGCTTCAGCGCGTCCGATCCGTAGAGCAGGACGACGGCGTGCCCCGGGGTGCGGTCCTCCAGCGCGATCCTGGAGCGCAACTTGTAGAGTCGCAGCCGGCGCAGCAGATCGTCGCGGCGCGCCGCCTCGGCGTCCAGCAGCAGCGCCTCGCCGGTTTCGGCGATGAACAGATCGTGCAGGAACTTGCCCTGCGGCGTCAGGAACAGGGCGTAGAGCGCCCGGTCGGGGGCGGCCTTGCGGATGTCGTTCGACACCAGCCCTTGCAGGAAGGCCACCCGGTCCTCCCCCGTCACCGCCAGAACCCCGCGCGTCTCAGCGATCAGGAAGGCCGCACCATTGTCCATCACCACGCTCCCGCAACCGGTCCACCCAACGACACCTATGGTGCCGCAGGGCGCGGCGCAAGGGAACGGGAGAGGTGGGTGGGCAACTGCCGAGATTTTGCGCAAATGCCCAGCGTGTCGGCGGCGGGCGGGGGTGATGATGGCATCATGGTCACGCGGTCAATCGGTGGGCAGCGTGGCACGGCTCTGGCATAGTGCTTCGGCCCGATCGGATGCACCGGTGGGCATCCCTCCGACAGCGGACCCCCGGCCCCGTGACCGACCAGCCCCACCGCCTCGAACTGCGTCAGATCACCAAGAGCTTTCCGGGCTGCCTCGCCAACGACCGCGTCGATCTGGTGCTGCGGCCGGGCGAGATTCACGCCCTGTTGGGTGAGAACGGGGCCGGCAAGAGCACGCTGGTCAAGATGATCTACGGTGTGCAGCACCCCGACTCCGGCACCATGCTGTGGGAGGGGCGGCCGGTCACGGTGGCCGACCCCAACGAGGCGCGGCGGCTGGGCATCGGCATGGTGTTCCAGCATTTCTCGCTGTTCGACACGCTGACGGTGACCGAGAACATCGCGCTGGGGCTGGAGAAGCCCGGCCCGATGGCGGCCCTGGCCCAGCGCATCGCCACCGTGTCGGAACGCTACGGGCTGGCGCTCGACCCGCAGCGGCATGTGCACAGCCTGTCGGTCGGCGAGCGCCAGCGGGTGGAGATCGTGCGCTGCCTGCTCCAGGATCCGCGGCTGCTGATCATGGACGAGCCGACCTCCGTGCTGACGCCGCAGGAGACGACCAAGCTGTTCGACACGCTGCGGCGGCTGGCGTCGGAGGGCTGCACCATCCTCTACATCTCGCACAAGCTGGAGGAAATCCGGGCGCTGTGCGACCGCGCCACGGTGCTGCGCGGCGGCCGGGTGGTGGGGGCCTGCGATCCCAAGGCGCAGACCGCCCGCAGCCTTGCCGAGCTGATGATCGGCACCGAGCTGTCGACGCCCGAGCGGCTGCCCGCCGCGGTGTCCGGCGCGCCGCGGCTGGAGGTGCGGCACCTCTCCACCACCTCCGACAACCCGTTCGCGACCAGCCTGAAGGACGTGGCGCTGGAGGTGCGGGGCGGGGAGATCCTGGGCATCGCCGGTGTGGCCGGCAACGGGCAGGCCGAGCTGCTGGCCGCGCTGAGCGGCGAGGACAAGGTGGCGGATCCCGACAGCGTGCGGATCGACGGCCGGCCGGTCGGCCATCTCGGCCCCCGCGAGCGGCGCACCATCGGGCTGGCCTTCGTGCCGGAGGAACGGCTGGGGCGGGGTGCCGTGCCGGAGCTTAGCCTGTCCGACAACGCGCTGCTGTCGGGCTACGCCCGGGCACCGCTGGTCAAGGGCGGGATGGTGCAGTTCGGGCGGGCGAAGAGCTACGCCGAGACCATCATCCGTTCCTTCAACGTGGTCACCCGCGGGCACCGGGCGGAGGCGCGGTCGCTGTCCGGCGGCAACCTGCAGAAATTCATCATCGGTCGCGAGATCCTGCAGAAGCCCGACCTGCTGGTGGTGGGGCAGCCGACCTGGGGCGTCGATGCCGGGGCGGCGGCGGCGATCCACCAGGCGCTGATCGACCTTGCCCGCGGCGGTGCGGCGGTGCTGGTGGTCAGCCAGGATCTGGACGAGCTGTTCGTGCTGAGCGACCGCATCGCCGTGCTGTTCCACGGCCGCCTGTCGGAAAGCCGGCCCACCCACCGCACCACGGTCGAGGAGATCGGGCTGCTGATGGGCGGGCTGTTCAACGCCACCACCGAGGATGAGGACGAGGCCCTGCATGCCGTCTGACCAAGCCACGTGGGGGCGCGCATGGCGCTGATCCGGCTGGAGCCGCGGGGCCAGGCCTCGCAGGCGATGCTGTACCTGACGCCGGTGCTGGCCGTCGTCCTGACCCTGGCGGCGGGCTTCCTGCTGTTCGCGGCGCTGGGCTTCGACCCGGTGGCGGCGCTCTACGCCTTCTTCATCGAGCCCTTGACCACCACGCGGGGGCTGGGCGAGCTGGCGGTGAAGGCGACGCCGCTGGTGCTGTGCGCGGTCGGGCTGGCCATCGGCTTCCGCGCCAATGTCTGGAACATCGGGGCGGAGGGGCAGTTCACGCTGGGCGCCATCGCCGGCGGCGGCGTGGCGCTGGCCTTCTACGGCGAGGGCGGCTGGTGGCTGCTGCCGCTGATGGTGGTGGCGGGGGCGGCTGGCGGCATGGCCTGGGCGGCCATCCCGGCCTTCCTGCGCACCCGCTTCAACGCCAGCGAGATCCTGACCAGCCTGATGCTCACCTATGTGGCGCTGCTGCTGCTGAGCCTGCTGGTGAACGGCCCCTACCGCGATCCCGACGGCTACTCCTTCCCCGAGTCGCGCCTGTTCGAGGAGGCGGCCGTCATGCCGATCCTGATCGAGGGCACGCGGGTGCATCTGGGATCGCTGTTCGCCCTGCTGGCGGTGGCCGGCGGCTGGGTGCTGATGGCGCGCACCTTCGTCGGCTTCCAGATCAAGGTGATCGGGTTGACGCCGATGGCGGCCGGCTATGCCGGTTTCGACCAGAAGCGCATCATCTGGCTGACGCTGCTGCTGTCCGGCGGGCTGGCGGGGCTGGCCGGCCTGTGCGAGGTGGCGGGGCCGATCGGGCAGATCATGCCCAGCATCTCCCCCGGCTACGGCTTCACCGCGATCATCGTCGCCTTCCTGGGGCGGCTGCACCCGGTGGGCATCCTGTTGGCCGGGCTGCTGATGGCCCTGTCCTTCATCGGCGGCGAGGCGGCGCAGATCGGGCTTGGCCTGCCCAAGGCCATCACCGGCGTGTTCCAGGGCATGCTGCTGTTCTTCCTGCTGGCGACGGACGTGCTGATCCGCTACCGCCTGCGCTTCGGGACCAAGGGGCCGGTGGTCAAGGGCGTCGCGGCCAAGGGAGTGGCGGCATGAACGTGGATCTGGTCGTGGTCGGGTCCGTCATCGCCGCCATGCTGACGGCGGCGACGCCGCTGCTGTTCGCGGCGCTGGGCGAGGTGGTGACCGAGAGGTCCGGGGTGCTGAACCTGGGCGTCGAGGGCATGATGCTGGTGGGCGCGGTCTGCGGCTTCGCCGCCACCGTGGGCAGCGGCAGCGTGGTGGTGGGGGTGATCGCCGCGGCGGCCGCGGGGGCGGGCATGGCGCTGCTGTTCGGGGTGCTGACGCTGTCGCTGCTGACCAACCAGGTGGCGACGGGGCTGGCGCTGACGCTGTTCGGCGTCGGGCTGTCGGCGCTGATCGGGCAGGGGTTCGTGGGCATCCCGCTGCCGAAGCCGCCGGCCTTCGCCATCCCGCTGCTGTCGGACATCCCGGTGATCGGGCCGGGGGTCTTCGAGCATGACGCGCTGGTCTATCTGGGTCTTCTGGCGGTGCCGGCGCTGGCGTGGTTCCTGACGCGCAGCCGCGCCGGTCTGGTGCTGCGGGCGGTGGGGGAGAACCACGCGGCGGCCCACGCGCTGGGCTACAAGGTGATCCGCATCCGCTACATGGCGGTGCTGTTCGGCGGCGCCATGAGCGGCGTCGGCGGTGGTTACATGTCGCTCGCCTACACGCCGATGTGGGCGGAGGGGATCACCGCCGGGCGCGGCTGGATCGCGCTGGCGCTGGTGGTGTTCGCCACCTGGCGGCCGGAGCGGGTGCTGGTCGGCGCCTGGCTGTTCGGCGGGGTGACCATCGCCCAGCTTCACGTTCAGGGGTTGGGCTTCGCTGTCCCCTCGCAACTGCTGTCGATGCTGCCCTATATTGCGACGATCGTCGTCCTGGTGGCGATCTCCCGGGACGTCGCGCGGATCCGCCTGAACGCGCCGGCCTGCCTGGGGAAGATCTTCCACCCCGGCGGCTGACGCGGGTCCGGGACCCGGACGAGCAAGAAACAACCAATCTCTTCAGCGAGAGGGAGCTTCACGTGGATAGAAGGACGTTCGGCAAGACGGCGCTCGGGCTGGCCGGTGCCGCGGCGGTGACGTTGGGGATGGGTGCCGGCACCGCCCTGGCCCAGCAGAAGATGAAGGTCGGCTTCGTCTATGTCGGCCCGGTCAGCGATTTCGGCTGGAGCTACCAGCACGACCAGGGCCGTCTGGCGGTCGAGAAGGCGCTGGGCGACAAGGTCACCACCACCTTCGTGGAGAATGTGCCGGAGGGTGCGGACGCCGAGCGCGTGATCGACCAGCTCGCCTCCACCGGCCACAAGATGATCTTCACGACCTCGTTCGGTTACATGAACCCGACGCTGAAGGTCGCGCAGCGCCATCCGAACGTGATGTTCGAGCACGCCACCGGCTACAAGCGCTCCAAGAACCTCGCCACCTACGCCGCCCGCTTCTACGAGGGGCGCACGGTCATCGGGCTGATCGCCGGCAAGATGACCAAGAAGAACGTCATCGGCTACATCGGCTCGGTGCCGATCCCGGAGGTGGTCAGCGGCATCAACGCCTTCACCCTGGCCCTGCGCGAGGTCAACCCGCAGGCCGAGGTGCGCGTGGTGTGGGTGAACAGCTGGTACGACCCCGGCAAGGAGGCCGACGCCGCCAAGGCGCTGATCGACCAGGGCGTCGACATCATCGTGCAGCACACCGACAGCGCCGCCCCCGTGCAGACCGCGCAGGAGCGCGGCATCTACGTGTTCGGCCAGGCCTCGGACATGACCCGCTTCGGGCCGAAGGCGCACCTGACCGCCATCGTCGATGACTGGACCTTCTACTATGTGGACCGGGTGAAGGCCGCGCTGGACGGCACCTGGAAGCCGATCGACACCTGGGGCGGCATCAAGAGCGGCATGGTCGGGCTGGCCCCCTACAACACCGCCATCCCCGGCGACGTGGTGGCGATGGCGGAGAAGGCGAAGGCCGACATCATGGCCGGTACCCGCCATTCCTTCACCGGCCCGATCAAGGACCAGTCCGGCAAGGTGATGATCCCCGCCGGCAAGCACGCCACCGACGAGCAGATCCTGAAGATGGACTGGTTCGTCGAGGGTGTGGTCGGCAAGCTGCCGAAGTGAGGCGAAGGGCTGACGACGGGTCGTGCGCGATGGCCGACCCGTCGTCAGCCGCTGCCTATCCGCACTTGCGCGCCGGCGCCTCGCCGCAGCTCTCCCGCTCGATCTGCACGGTGGCGTGCTCGATGCCGAAGCGGGCGAGCAGGACGCCCTGGATGTCGCAGAGGGTGGCCGTGTGGTCGGCGGTCTCGGTCAGGACGGCGTGCAGGGTGACCAGCGGCCGTTCGCTGGTGAGCGACCAGGTGTGGACGTGGTGGACGTCCGTTACGCCGTCCACCCCGCGCACGGCGCTGCCGACCTGGGTGGGGTCGATGCCCTGCGGCGTGCCCTCCAGCAGGATGTGGCCGGACTCGGCGACGATCCGCCAGGCGCTGCGCAGGATCAGCACCGCCACCAGCACCGACAGGATGGGGTCGATGGGCATCCAGCCCGTCGCCATGATGATGCCGGCCGCGGCGATCGCGGCGACCGAGCCCAGCAGATCGCCCATCACGTGCAGGGCGGCGCTGCGCACGTTGAGATTGCCATGCCCGGCGCCGCCCTGGCTGAGGATGCGGAAGGAGGCGATGTTGACCAGCAGCCCCAGCACCGCGACCACCAGCATCTCCGTCGCCATCACCTCCACCGGCTCGTAGAAGCGGCGGGCGGCCTCCACCACGATCCAGCCGGCGATGGCGAAGAGAGCGATCCCGTTGGTGTAGGCGGCCAGCACCTCGAACCGCCGCCAGCCATAGCTTCGCAGCGCGTCGGCCGGGCGCCGGCCGAGCCGGAAGGCGAACCAGGACAGCGTCAGCGCCGCGAAATCGGTCAGCATGTGCCCGGCGTCGGCGAGCAGAGCCAGCGACCCCGACAGCACGCCCCCGACCACCTCGACCAGCATGAAGCCGCCGGTCAGCACCATGGCCAGCCGCACCCGCCGTTCGCTGTCGGCGGTTACCGTGGGGACGTGGGAATGGCCGTGATCGTGGCTGTGATCGTGGCCATGGCTGTGGTCCTGATCATGGTCGTGATCGTGATCATGGCGGTCGTGGTCGTGCGGCATGGTGGGCCGTTCGATGGTGATGGACGGTGGAAGTCTAACACGGGATCCGCCCGTCGCCATCACGCCAGCCGGCGGCCGTCCAGGAAGCTGGTGTCGATGGTCGCGTGGCCCTTGATGGCGATCGGGCCGCGCGGGGTGAGGCGGTAGCGCGGGGCCAGCAGGCGGGCGGTCGGGGCCGAGACGTGGATGCGGCCGGGGGTGCCGTGCTGTTCCAGCCGGGCGGCGACGTTCACGGTGTCGCCCCACAAGTCGTAGCTGAACTTGTGCGTGCCGATGATGCCGGCGATGGCCGGGCCGCTGTTGACGCCGATGCGCAGGCCGAGCGGCAATTCCAGCTCCCGCCCCAGCCGCTCCACCGCCGGAAGCATGGCGAGCGCCAGATCGGCCATGCGGTCGGCGTGGTCGGGGCAAGGGTCGGGCAGGCCGGCGGCGGCCATGTAGGCGTCGCCCAGCGTCTTGATCTTCTCGCCGCCGCAGCGGCGGGTCAGCGCGTCGAACTCCGTGTAGACGCGGTTCAGCATCGCCACCATCTCCCCCGCCGGCAGCCGGGCCGACAGGGCGGTGAAGCCGACGAGGTCGGCGAACAGCACGGTCACCGCCTCCATGCGGTCGGCGACGACGGTCTCGCCGCGGTTGAGGCGATCGGCCACGCCGACGGGCAGGATGTTGTGCAGCAGGCCCTCGGCCCGCTTCTTCTCCGATTCCAGACGGGCGAGGTAGTCGCGCTCGCGGTCGCGCCAACGCTTGCGCTCCAGCGACGCCTCGATGCGCGCCCGCATCAGGGTGGCGCTGACCGGCTTGCGCAGGTAATCCTCCGCCCCCGCCTCGATGCAGCGGATGGCGCTGCCGATCTCGTCGATGCCCGACACGATCAGCACGGGGATGTCACGCAGGCCGGAATCCTCCTTCAGCAGGCGCAGCATGCGGAAGCCGTCGATGTCCGGCAGCACGAGGTCGAGCAGGATCAGGTCCACCGGCCCGGCGCGCAGCCGCTGCAACGCTTCGCCGCCGCTGGCGGCGGACGATGCGGCGTGGCCGTCGCGCGCCAGCAGGCGGACCATCAGGTCGCGGTTGCTGGCGTTGTCGTCCACCACCAGGATGCGCCCGGACTCCCGCCAGCTGCGGGACGCACCGTCGATGGCGGTGAACAGGCCGGCGATGGTGTCGGGCATGGCCGGGTCGCTGCACGCGTCGTCGGTTCCGCCGAAGCGGACGATGGCGTCGATGGCGGCCAGAAGGCGGTCGGCCTCGGCCAGCACGTGACGGATGTCGGGGCGCAGGCTGCCGGCCCGCAGGCCGCCGTCCTCCTCCAGCATCAGCTCGGCCAAGCCCTTGATGGCGTTGAGCGGCGTGCGCAGATCGTGGCGCAGGCGGGCATCGGGCAGGTAGGTGGAGTCGGCGCGGTCCCCCTCCAGAAGGGCGGCGATCCAGTCGTGCAGCGACCAGGCGGCGTCACGGATGCGCGCGAGGTCGTCCAGCAGATCCACGCGGCCACGGCCGCGCGCCTCGTCGCACAGCAGGTCCGACCAGCCCGCGAGCGCCGCCGCCGGAGCGAGCAGTTCCTGCCGCAGATGGGAGCGGCGCACCCGCGTCACCCGTTCGTCGGCGCCCATCGCTGTCCTTTCCGGTGCCGGTCCAGTTCCGGCCGCCCAGGGCCGGAGCCCGCAACCTGCCGTAGCCGCCCGCGGCGCGCTGTGACGTGCGTCACCGCCGCATTGGGCGCCGGACCGGGGTGCGGATGCAACCGCGCGGAAGTCTAGCGCACGGAAGTCCAGGAGCGCGTGGCCCATAACGGCAAAACCGCGATCCGGAGGCCGGACCGCGGTTTCACGATGGTCAGCGGTGTCTGTCCGCGATCGGGACGGATCACCCGGGGCTTGTTGTTTCTGGCGTTTCCTCCCCGTGCCCCGGTGTTCCGCCGGACGCCGACCGAAAGATCGGCTGGCCGCGGCGTCCGCTGATAGCGTCGTACACTCACCGTTTAGTGACCAAACGGATAGCGCGACGACCGCGGGGCTGTCAAGCGATGCGTGCTCGAATGGGTGGACCAAAGGCGGGGGATCACGCCTTCGGCGGCGCGGCATCGACGGGCTTCGCGGCCAGCAGGCGACCGATCACCGCTTCCAGCTCGTCATTGAGGAAGGGCTTGTAGAGGACGGCGTCGGCGCTGAACATCTCGGTCATGCGCAGGGCGAAGCCCGCCGGCAGATCGGGCGCCCCGCCGGAGACGGCCAGCACCCGCGTGTCGCGGTCGAGCGTGCGGAGCGCCTTGATGACCTCCACCCCGTCCGCCTCGGGCATGAGCACATCGGTGATCACGAGGTCGAACAGTTCGGTCTGCAGCCGGGCGATGGCGTCGCGTCCGTCCGCCGCGTCGGTCACGTCATGGCCCAGCGAGGCCACCACCTCGACCAGCGCCATGCGGACGGCGGCGGAATCCTCGACGATCAACACCCTTGCCATGGCCGGGACCTCCATCACGACAATCACGCGGGAGCGGCGCCATCCTGGCCGCTGATCGCCCGTCGGGCGACTGTATCACAAAAGGCCCGCGGGTGCGGCTTCGGTGACGAGGCGGGGCAGGGCAAGGTGCCGCGGCGGGTCGGCCCTGGCCGGGCAACGGCGAAAGCCCGGTCGGCAGCGCCGTGCCGGCCGGGTTCTGCCCGTGGACGGATGGCCGCTGCCGCTCAATGACGGAGCGGCGATCCCTCGACCGTGATCGTGGGACGGCTGAACGGATCGCCGCGGCCATGGCCGGCGCGGTCGTGCCCGCTTTCCGTCGCCGCCTGCCGGAAGTAGCCGACGGTGAACACCCGGATGGCGTTGGCGAGCGACGCCCGGTCGGCATCGCGGTCGCGCAGCCGCCGCGACTGCTCCACCATACGGCGCTGCAGATCGGCGCAGAGATCGTCGACCGCCACATCCTCGCGCCGGCAGATCTCCTCCAGAGCGTCCCAGTAGGAGGGCTCCAGCCGGACCTGCTGGCAGTTGCCGTCGATCCAGACCTCCCGCGCCAGCAGCACGCTCGCGCCCCTCGGTTGTCCCTTGCGTCCGTTACCCGATTCAATCCCAGACATGATCCGTTCCATCCACCCCTAAACGCCACACGATGGCGCAAGACACTCTAGTATAGCGAGATTGTGGGTGTCATGAGTCAATAAACTTTTCGACGGATGGCGCATGGCCGGTATCTACCCGTCGTCGCCCGCCATCCGGCGGATCAGCTCCACGTCGGTCAGCACGATGAAGCCCTTGGTGTAGGTGATGGCGTCGGCCTTCCTGAGCGCCTTCAGGCTCTTGTTCACGATCTCGCGGGTCACGCCCAGCATGTTGGCCAGCCCTTCCTGCGACACCGACTGGGTGATGCGGATGCCGCCCTCGGCGGTGGGCTGGCCGTAGCTTTCGGCGAGCAGGAGCAGGCGCCGGGCTAGGCGGCGCGGCACGTCGTGGAAGATGGCGTCCTCGATGTTGTCGCTGACCCAGCGCAGCCGTTCGCACAGCACCGCCATCATGCGGATGCACAGCGGCGGGTGGCGCTCCAGGAACGGGATGAAGTCGCTGCGGTCGACGCGGAACAGCTCCGTCGGGCGGATCGCGGTGGCACCGGCGGAGCGCGGCTTGCCGTCGATCAGCGCGATCTCGCCCAGCACGTCGCCGGCGTCGAGGATGTTTAGCAGCATCACCTTGCCATCCACCGAGGAGGTGTGGATGGCGATCTGCCCGCGCAGGATGGCGTAGAGGCAGGAGCCGGGATCACCCTTGCTGAACACGGGTGCATCCGCCGCCAGTTTCTGGAGCCGGCCGATTTCGACCAGCTCCGCCATCTGGCGGTCGTCCAGCTCCCTCAGGAGTCGATTGCCCCGCAGCACCGTGGCGACGTCTGGAAATCCAGCCATTGCTCCCCGGCCCGCGGCCGTCTCTCGTGAAGAGGGTACCCCGGCGGCCCCTCTCCCGAAACCTTAGGCAAAATCGCGAAAATTACCACAACCTTGATGGATCATCCGGTGCGGCGTCACACGGGGCGTGCGGCGGCCTCCCGCTGGACACGGTCCCACAGCAGCGTGTGCTCGAAGTGGAAGCGGGCGTCGGGGATCGGCATGCCCTGGCCAAGCCGGCGCCGCATCAGGCGCAGCATGTCCTTGGCGTCCTCGCGCTTCTGGTCGACTCGGCCCATCGGCAGCCAGGCGCGGAAGCGGGCGATGTCGGTCGCGGGGACGCCGGCCTCCCCGGCCAGCCGCAGCACGCGGCCGTAGCCGCGCTCGCGGTAGGGAAGCTCCTTGGCGATTCCCTCCAGGAGCCGGCCCAGCGCGGCATCGACCACACCGTCGGCCACCGCGTCGGACAGGGTGCGGCGGATGTTGACCATCGCCTCCGACAGGCTGGTGTAGCCGAGCTCGGCCGGGCCGTGGATCACCGCCACCTCGTCGTCGTCCTCGATGCGGCCGTCGCGGTAGGCCTCGAAAACGGCGCCGACACCGGTCATGCCGAAGGGATGCAGCTCGGCGGCGCGCAACGCCCCCATGCTGGAGGCACCATAGACCGGGATGCCCAGCCGCAGCGCGTGCAGGATCTCCTTGTGCCAGACGGCGGGCACGCTCTCGAAGAAGCCGTCGATGATGCCGATGGCGGTCGGCCGACGCTCGGCGATGCGGGCGACGTCGCCCTGGGCGACGGGGGGCAGCCAGACGGCGTCCAGCTCGCGCGCGGCGTCCTCGCGGGGGAGGGTGGGGCCGAGGAAGACGTAGACGGTCATGCGTGTCCCTCCGGATGGGTGCCGCCGAGCAGCGTGCGGGCGCGGTGGCCGTAGAGATAGTCGGGCGACTCGTCGATCCCCTCCAGACCGGGGATGATGACGCGCACGACGGGAATGCCGAACTCGGGCTTGGTCAGGTCGACCGCGACCGCCTCCTCGATGCCGGCGGCGCGCAGCCGCTCCATCTGCAGGGACAGGTCGTCCTCGACCGTGCGGCCGGTGGCGGTGGGGCAGGCGGCGAAGGCGCGGGCGCCCTGGCCGTCGCGGATGCGGGCCTGCCAGCGGTCGATCAGCCCGCCGTCGAGATGCTTGAGGTACTGCGCCCTCGGCATGTCGTCGCGGGCGCCGGAGATGAAGGTCAGGCGGCTCTGCGCCGCCTCGGTCAGGGCGCGGGACAGCGCCACCTCGCGCGCCACGTGGCAGCCCATGCCGGTGGCCGGGCGCACCGTGTGCTGCGGGCTCTCTTCGCGCGGGACGATGCGGACGAGGAAGGCGGGCAGGCCGACGTCGCTGGTGATCTCCCACGCCGCCACATCCACGCCGGCGGTGTCGAAGCGGCCCAGCAGGGAGCGGCAGACCGTGTCGTCCACGCGATCGAGGTCGAGACGGGTGGCGTCCTGCGCCTCCTCGTCCAACAGGTGCCAGAGCGTGGCGGCATCGCGCTCCACCAACTCGGTCACCGCGTGGCTCACCGCCTCCAGACGGTGGTTGCCGGACGCGAGCCCGTTGGAGCTGGCGAGGAAGGCGCCGGAACCGGGGGGCAGCGGCAGCGTGTAGTTGAGGTGCACCATGTCGAAGGGCACCCATTTCGCCGCACCGCTCATCAGGTCCACCCCCTCGATCCACAGCATCGGCGTGTGGGGGGTGAAGCTGGAGCTGGCGAGCCGGGGCAGCCGCGCGACATCCACCACGCGGTGGGTCCAGCGCAGCTCCTCGTAGCTCGCGAATTTCAGGGGCAGGGTGATGCGTTCGGCGTGGAAGCTCTCGATCGACTCCATCACGCCCGACGCCTTGGCCGCCGCCAGCGTCACGCCCTTGCCCTGGGAGACGGAGACGGAACGGCTGTTCGGCCGGGTGACCATCACCACCGGGATGCCGACGGTGTCGAGACCGGTGACGTTGGCGACGCGCGTGATCCCCATGACCGGCAGGAAGGGCGACACGCGGGCCAGCGTCTCCTCCGGCGCCACGATGCGGTGGGTGCCGGCGGTGTGGACCTTCAGGGCCGGTCCGGCGCCGTTCTCGCGGGCGATCAGATCGAAGGGCATGGAGCGGTCTCCGGAAGGCGGTCACCGGCGGGGGGGTTTCGGCCGGGGAAGGCGGGGCGGGCGGGTCCGCGGCTGGCCACCGTGTGGTGTGGCGGCCGCCGCGGCCCGACGATCACAAGGTGCGATGAACGCCCTTGGATCACATGCCCGGGGTGATGATCATCCGGCCGGCCTCGTGGTCGGCGGCGTCGAAGCCCAGACGGTCGCCGGAGCGCAGGGTCGAGCGGGCGGCGCTGGCGCCGGGCTCGGCGATCTCGGTCACGCCCTGGGCGGACACGGCGAACAGACGGCCATCGGCGCCACGGATGAGGGAGGCGTTGCTGATGTTGGTGTTCATGGTGTGTTGCTCCTGATCGTGATTGGTGTTTGGTTGCGGACTCGGCTGGCGACCCCCGGTAATCCGCCGTTGGCGAGCCGCGGCTGCCGCGGCCCGCCGGTGGGGCCGACGTGAGAGGGAGCATGCCAGGGTATGTGCCCCCGCCGCTGTGAAGAACTTCACAGTCCGATACCGGGGTATGTGGGTAGGGTGGCGGAATTCCTTGGGAGACCCGCCATGCAGATCGACAGCAAAGCCCGGCCAAGCAGCCTCAAGCACGCGCTCGCCACGCTGGCCCTCTATCCCGAGCTGGAGGCACGGCTGCTGCGCATTGGCGGCGCGGCCGAGATGGTCGAGCTGGAGGAACAGGTGTGGCGCGGGCTCGAGGAGATCGCCGCGTTGGAGGGCACCACGCTGGACGAGCTGTGCACACTGGTGCACCTCACCTATCTGCGCGGGATGTCGCTGGAGACGGGGCTGCGGGTGTACGCCATCAACTACTACCGCGAGCTGGAGCGCGCCTGAGCCCGCTTCGGGCCGCCTGGCCCGTGACCTGACGGTTCCCTCTCCCGCACCCACGGCCGGACCGGGCGCGCCTCGCCCGCCGGCCCCGTCGGCATGCCTGCCAAACGGGCAAATGCCTTGACCGCGGGCAGCGGCTCGGCATCATGGCCTCCCCGCGGCGACGCGCGGGCGAGAGACCGAGATGACCGCGAGAGCGCTGACCGCCCCCCACCCTGACCGACCATGTCCGCATCCACGTCGCCGAGCTGGTCCGGCTGGCGGCGCCGGTGATCGTCTCGCGCGTCGGGCTGATGGTGATGATGGCCGTCGACGCGGCCATCGTCGGCCGCTACGGCGCGCGCGAGCTGGCCTATTACGGGCTGGGCCATCTTCCGGCCAGCTTCATGGTGCAGACCGGCGTGGGGCTGCTGCTGGGCACCGTCGCCATGACCGCGCAGGCGGTCGGCGCCGGCCGGCCGGAGGAGTGCGGGAAGGTGCTGCGCCGCTCCCTGCCATACGCCCTGCTGATCGGGCTGATCATGGCCGTGCTGGCGCTGTTCGGGCAGCCGCTGTTCCTGGCCACCGGGCAGGCGCCGGACATGGCCGAGCGGGGTGCCGCGGTGCTGGCGGTGCTGGGGGCCGGCTTGCCGGCCATGGCGCTGTACGTGGCGCTCGGCTTCTTCCTGGAAGGGCTGAAGCGGCCGGTCCCCGGCATGCTGGTGATGATCGCCGGCAACATCGTGAACGCGGGGCTGGCCTGGGCTCTGGTCTGGGGCTGGGGGCCGGTGCCGGCCATGGGGGCGGTCGGCTCGGCCTGGGCGACGACGGCCGTACGCTGGTTCATGGCGATCGCCCTGCTGCTGTACGTGTGGAACCTGAGGGACCGCGAGCGCTGGAACGTACGGGGTGGATTCGGCGGCTGGTGGCGCGAGGGCGGCGCACAGCGGCGGTTCGGCTACGCCGCCGGGCTCAGCCTCGCCGTGGAAAGCCTCGCCTTCGGCGGGCTGGGGCTGATCGCCGGGCTGATCGACCCGATGGCGGTCGCCGCTTACACGGTGACGCTGAACCTGATCGCGCTGCCCTTCATGGCGGCGGTCGGCGTCGCGTCGGCCACCGCGGTGCGGGTGGCGGTGGGGTACGGGCGCCGCGACTCCGCGGAGATGGCGCTGGCCGGATGGACGGGGCTGGGCGTCACCAGCGCCTTCCTGGCGCTGGTCGGCGTGGCCTACGCCCTGTTCCCGGCGCCGATCGCCGGCATCTACAGCGCCGACCCGGCGCTGATCGAGCGGGTGGCGCCGCTGGTCGCCTTCTCCGCCCTGGTTCTGGTGGCCGACGGCGGGCAGACGGTGATGGGCAACGCGCTGCGCGGGCGCAACGATTCATGGGTGCCGACGGCGCTGCACTTCGTGTCCTACGCGGTGGTGATGATCCCGGTTTCCGCCTATCTGGCGCTGGGGCTGGAGCGCGGCGAGCGCGGGCTGGTCGAGGGGATCCTGGTGGCCAGCCTGGTTTCCGTCACCATCCTGGCCGGCCGCTTCGCCTGGCTGTGCCGGCGGTGACCCGGTGGCCGGCCGTCAGGTCGGGCGGTTGGCTGGTCGTTCCGGTTGTTTGCATGTGCGGAATCTGTTAATTTTTCGACAGATACGACGCCGTGAGCCGGGTCCGCGGGTGACCGCGCCTGCCCCGGCAACCCGCAAGCCGTCCGCAGTCACAGGTTCCTGTCCTTGAGCAACACGCCGCTTCCTCCCGCCTCCGACATCGCCCCCGTCACCATCGAAGACGAGATGCGGCGTTCCTACCTCGATTACGCGATGAGCGTGATCGTGAGCCGGGCGCTGCCGGACGTGCGCGACGGGCTGAAGCCCGTGCACCGCCGCATCCTCTACGCGATGAAGGAAGGCGGCTACGACAGCACCAAGCCCTACAAGAAGTCGGCGCGCATCGTCGGCGACGTGATGGGCAAATACCACCCGCACGGCGACAGCGCGATCTACGACGCCATGGTCCGCATGGCGCAGGATTTTTCCATGCGCCTGCCGCTGATCGACGGGCAGGGCAATTTCGGCTCGATGGACGGCGACCCGCCGGCGGCCATGCGCTACACCGAGGCGCGGCTGGCCAAATCGGCGGAATCGCTGCTCGACGACATCGACAAGGACACGGTCGATTTCGGCCCGAACTACGACGATTCGGGGCGCGAGCCGCAGGTGCTGCCGGCGCGCTTCCCGAACCTGCTGGTGAACGGCGCCGGCGGCATCGCCGTGGGCATGGCGACCAACATCCCGACCCACAATCTGGGCGAGGTGATCGACGCCTGCTGCGCCTACATCGACAACCCCGACATCACCACCGAAGAGCTGATCGAGCTGGTCCCCGGCCCGGATTTCCCCACGGGCGCCCTGATCCTCGGCCGCTCCGGCATCCGCTCCGCCTATCACACCGGCCGCGGCTCGGTGATCATGCGGGCGCGCACCGAGATCGAGGAGGTCCGCAAGGACCGCCTGGCGATCATCGTCAGCGAAGTGCCCTACCAGGTCAACAAGGCCCGGCTGATGGAGCGCATCGGCGAGGTCGTCAACGAGAAGATCGTCGAGGGCATCGCCGACCTGCGCGACGAATCCGACCGCGACGGCGTGCGCGTGGTGATCGAGCTGAAGCGCGACGCGGTGCCGGACGTGGTGCTGAACCAGCTCTTCCGCCACACCCAGCTGCAGACCTCCTTCGGCGTCAACATGCTGGCGCTGAACGGCGGGCGGCCGGAGATGATGGGGCTGCTGCCGATCATCGTCGCCTTCATCCGCTTCCGCGAGCAGGTGATCACCCGGCGCACCGAGTATCTGCTGGGCAAGGCGC
Organism: Azospirillum oleiclasticum; assembly: GCF_013423485.1. GTDB lineage: Bacteria > Pseudomonadota > Alphaproteobacteria > Azospirillales > Azospirillaceae > Azospirillum > Azospirillum oleiclasticum. The sequence continues at coordinate 18,998 of NZ_JABFFR010000042.1, read as the reverse complement.
GGGAACGGGCGCACACCCTGGTCGGCCTCGCCATCGCCGTCGCCAACCTGGACGAGATGATCGCCCTGATCCGCCGCTCGCCCGACCCGGCCGAGGCGCGCGAGGCGATGATCGCGCGCGAGTGGCCGGTGCAGGACGTCGGCCCGCTGATCGAGCTGATCGACGAACCCGGCTACCGCGTCAGCGGGAACAACACCTACCGGTTGTCCGAGCCGCAGGCGCGCGCCATTCTGGATTTGCGCCTGCACCGCCTGACCGGGCTGGAGCGCGAGCGCATCGCGGCCGAGCTGAAGGATGTCACCGACCAGATCGCCGACTATCTGGAGACGCTCGCCAACCGCGCCAAGCTGATGGGCATCCTGCGCGACGAGCTGGTCGAGATGAAGGAGCGGTTCGGCACCCCGCGCCGCACCGAGATCCAGGATCTGGAGTTCGAGTCCGACATCGAGGACCTGATCCAGCGCGAGGACATGGTGGTGACGGTCAGCCAGTCCGGCTACGTCAAGCGGGTGCCGCTGTCCACCTACCGCGCGCAGAAGCGGGGCGGCAAGGGCCGGTCGGGCATGACCATGAAGGCGGAGGACGCGGTCAGCGACCTGTTCGTCGCCAACACCCACACGCCGCTGCTGCTGTTCTCCTCCCGCGGACTGGTCTACACGCTGAAGGTCTGGCGCCTGCCGCTGGGCAACCCGCAGGCGCGCGGCAAGGCCTTCGTCAATTTGCTGCCGCTGGAGGAGGGGGAGACCATCTCCACCGTGCTGGCGCTGGCGGAGGACGAGGCGACCTGGGGTGACCTGCACGTGGTGTTCGCCACCTCGCGCGGCAATGTGCGGCGCAACCGGCTGTCCGACTTCGCCAACATCCGCTCCAACGGCCTGATCGCCATGAAGCTGGAGGAGGAGGGCGAGCGGCTGGTCGGCGTGCGCACCTGCTCGGAGGACGATGACATCCTGCTGGCGACCCGCCAGGGGAAATGCATCCGCTTCGCGGTGCCCGATGTGCGCGTCTTCTCCGGCCGCACCTCGACCGGCGTGCGCGGCATCCGGCTGGCCGACGGCGACGAGGTGATCTCGCTGTCCACGCTGGCGCATGTGGAGTGCAGCTCGGCCGAGCGCGACGCCTTCTTCCGGCTGGAGCGGGCCAAGGGGCTGGACATCGTCGGCGAGCCGGCTCCCGACGGCGAGGACGAGGACAGCGGTCCTGCCATCACCCTGGCGCCCGAGCGCTACGAGGAGCTGAAGCGGCGGGAGCAGTATGTGCTCACCGTGTCCGACCGCGGCTTCGGCAAGCGCACCTCGTCCTACGAATACCGGGTGACCGGCCGTGGCGGCAGCGGCATCTGGAACATGGAGATGAGCGGGCGCAACGGGCAGATGGTCGCCACCTTCCCGGTCACCGGCAACACCCAGGTGATGATGGTCACCAACGGCGGGCAGGTGATCCGCATGCCCATCCACGACGTGCGCGTCGCCGGCCGCAAGACCCAAGGCGTCACCCTGTTCCGCGTCGGCGCCGAGGAGCGCGTCGTCTCCGTCGCCTCCATCGCGGAAGAGGAGGACGGCAACGGTTCCACCGTCGCCGAGGCGCCGGAGACGGGCCCAGAGGGCGGGCCGGACGCGGGGCCGGCGGTGACCGGTCCGGAGGACGCCGCCACGTGACCGGTGGCGGATCGGGGCCGGTGGGATCGGGGTTGAAGGAATCTAAGGACGCACCCATGAGCAAGGAACGCATCGGTGTCTATCCCGGCACCTTCGACCCAATCACCAACGGGCACCTGGACATCATCCAGCGCGCCTCCCGCTTGGTCGACCGGCTGATCGTCGGCGTCGCCCGCAACGCCGGCAAGGGCCCGCTCTTCTCCACCGACGAGCGGGTGCGCATGGTGGAGGAGGATGTGGCGGTGCTGGAGCGCAACGGCTCCGTCATCGAGGTGCGGCCCTTCGACAATCTGCTGATGCATTTCGCGGTGGAGATGCAGGCCGGCGTGATCATCCGTGGCCTGCGCGCGGTGTCGGACTTCGAGTACGAGTTCCAGATGGCCGGCATGAACGCCCGCCTGAACCCGAAGGTCGAGACCATGTTCCTCATGGCCTCCGAGAAGCACCAGTTCATCTCCTCGCGCTTCGTGAAGGAGATCGGCCGTCTCGGCGGCGACATCACCCATTTCGTCAGCCCCCGCGTCGCCAAGCAACTGACCGAGCGTTTCGCCCAGGAGGCCGGCAACGGCGACCACAGCAAGCGCGTCCAGACCCTGAAGGAATAGCTGTCGGAAAAAGCGCGGGTCGGGCCGGTCACCCCCACGAGCACGGTTGACCCGCCCCGGCCCCCGCCCTATGTTCCGCCCGACCCACGGGTGAGCGAGCGCGTAGCTCAGTCGGTAGAGCAACTGACTTTTAATCAGTAGGTCCTGGGTTCGAATCCCAGCGCGCTCACCATACAGTCGATGACATCGGATCGGGGGCTGGACGGCCCGCTCCCCAACCGCTCATTCCCGACGCTCCCCGATCTTCGCGATGCTGCGACTGGCCGGCTGAACGGCGTGTCGTTTGCGCTGCGGGTTAGGAAAGGTCTTCTCTCGTTGCAAAATGTTGCGGGCTTTCGCTCGGCGGTCTGCTAGTCTTATCGAGAGAATTTCCGCGTGGCGATGCGCGCGATCGATGATCGGAGACCGGAGAGAAATCGTATGACGACGCTCGTCGCGACTGGCAACGTACCGATCAATATGACCACCGCGACTCTGTCCAACCTCCCCTCCGCGTCCATCACCATATCGACAGCCAACCAGATCCGCGCGTCGTGGTCGTCAACGGCCTGGGTCGATTTTTACGGCAGCTTCACCTACCCGAACGGCGGTATCGCTGGCACCCTCAACCGGGCGATCGAGGTGACGGGCGGGGTCGCGGCCTACGACATGAGCGGTATCAGCATAGATGCCGGGACATTTCTCGGCTGGGTAAACAGTGGTGCGACCACGACGGCGAAGCGCGCCATATTCGGCGGCAATGATATCATTTATGGTACCAGATACACCGATAGCTTCGAGTATTGGGGTGGAAGTGATTATATAGATGGCGGAGGCGGTGGGGACGTTCTCAAAATTTCCGATGGGTACACCTACAACAATACATCTCCTGAAATGGTGGCTCTGCGTGAAGGAGAATTTTACCGCCTGATTACAAAAGGCGGAGAAATAGTAATGAAGAGTGTTGGATCGATTTACTACAATTCATTTTATGCTACTACGCTCTCCAGCCTGATTTTCGACGCGACTGCCTATTCAGCGGCCAACCGGGATTTGGCCGTGGCGTTCGGAACGAACACGGTCGCCGCCGCCAGGCACTACATGAATTATGGTCGCGCCGAGGGACGGTCGACCAGCGGTTTCGACCCGATGCAGTACCTCGCGGCGAACGGCGACGTTCAAGCCGCGTTCGGAATCAACGCGGGATCGGCCCTGTCGCACTGGCTGACCAACGGCGCGCGCGAGGGACGTTCGGCCAGCTTCAACACGCTCGGCTATCTGGCGAGCAATGGCGACCTGCTGCGGGCCTTCGGCACCAACCTTTCCTCCGCGGTCCAGCATTATCTCGCTTTTGGTCGCGGGGAAGGGCGGACGACCACGAGCTTCAACGGCGCCGCCTATCTGGCCGCAAACCCCGATGTCGCGCGCGCCGGGTTCACGGCGGCCAACGCGGCGAGCCATTACGTCTATTACGGCTTCCGTGAGGGGCGCCCACTCTCGCGGGCGGCTTTGGCCGCGGGCTGATGGACGGGGCCCGGCGGTCCTCGCCGCCGGGCGCCCGGCTCCGTCTTGGCTCCGGTATCTCCCCTTACGCCGCCCCGTCCTCCATCGCCTCCCGCCGCAGGGCGGCGGTGCGGCGTTCGATGGTGGTTTTGACGACCAGCGTCAGCACGGCCAGAACGGCCAGCGTCGTCGCCGCGGCGAAGGCGCCCGCCGTGTTGTAATCGTGGTAGAGCAGCTCGATGTGCAGCGGCAGCGTGTTGGTCTGGCCGCGGATGTTGCCGGACACCACCGACACGGCGCCGAACTCCCCCATCACCCGCGCGTTGCAGAGGATGGCGCCGTACAGCAGGCCCCATTTGATGTTGGGCAGCGTGACGTGCAGGAAGGTGCGCAGGCCGGAGGCGCCCAGCGAGATCGCCGCCTCCTCCCCCTCGCTGCCCTGGACCTGCATCAGCGGGATCAGCTCGCGGGCGACATAGGGGCTGGTGACGAACAGGCTGACCAGGAAGATCGCCCACACCGTGAACATCACCTGCACGTCCATGGCCGCCAGCGCGTCGCCGAACAGCCCCTGGTCGCCATAGACGAACAGGTAGGCGACGCCGGCCACCACCGGCGAGACGGAGAAGGGCACCTCGATCACCGCGATCAGCAGCTTGCGGCCGGGAAAGCGGAAGCGGCAGATGGCCCAGGCCGCGCAGACTCCGAAGGCGATGTTGACCGGCACCACCACGATGGCCGTCAGCACCGTCAGTCCGATGGCGTGCAGCGTGTCGGGGTGGGTGACGGTGGCGAGGTAGTGGCCGACCCCGGCGCCGAAGGCGTTCACGGCGATGGCGAGGATGGGGGCCACCAGAACCAGCGCCGCCAGCAGCATGCCGGTTCCGACCAGCAGCATCGCCGCCGGGCGGCCGGTGACGGGGACGCGGTGCAGGGGGCGGGTGCTCATGGCGTCTTGTCCAGATAGCGGAGCTGCCAGGCCTGAAGCAGGTTGACCAGCACCAGCAGCAGGAAGGCGGCGAGCAGCATCACCGTGGCGATCGCCGCGGCGCCGGAATAATCGAACTCCTCCAGCCGGATGAAGGCCAGCAGCGCGGTGATCTCGGTGCGGAAGGGCAGGTTGCCGGCGATGAAGATGATGGCCCCGAACTCCCCCAGGCTGCGGGCGAAGGCCAGCGAGCCGCCGGCCAGCCAGGCCGGCAGGATCACCGGAAACACGACGCGGGCGAACACCTGCCGCTCGGTGGCGCCCAGGCTGCGGGCAGCCTCCTCCAGCTCGGGGTCCATGTCCTCCAGCACCGGCTGCACCGTGCGCACCACGAAGGGGACGCTGGTGAAGGCCATGGCGACGGCGATGCCGGTGACGCTGTGCGCCACCTTGATGCCCAGCGGTTCCAGGAACTGGCCGAACCAGCCGTTGCCGGCGAACAGCCCGGTCAGCGCGATGCCGGCCACCGCGGTGGGCAGGGCGAAGGGCAGATCCACCAGCGCGTCGAGCGCCCGCCGCCCCGGAAACTCGTAGCGCACGAGGATCCAGGCGATCAGCAGCCCGAAGGCCATGTTGAAGAGCGTGGCCGCCAGCGCCGCTCCGACCGTCACCCGGTAGGTGGCGAGCGCCCGCGGCGACCCCACCACGGCCAGGAAGTCCGCCCAACCCAGCGCGGCGGACTTCATCAGCAGCGCCGCCAGCGGCAGTGCCACCACCAGGGCGAGGAACAGCAGGGTGCAGCCGAGCGTCAGGCCGAATCCGGGCAACACGGAGCGGGGACGCCGCCGCGCCGCGGCCGGCGTTCCGGCCAAGGGCTCAACGGTTGACGAAGACACGGTCAAGAATGCCACCCGACGCGAAGTGATCCTTGTTGGCCTTTTCCCAGCCGCCGAACACCTCCTCGATGGTGACCAGCCTCAGCTTGGGGAACTGCGCCTCATAGCGCTTGGCGACCTCGGGATCGTGGATGCGGTTGAAGTTGCGGGCCAGGATATCCTGCCCCTCCGGCCCGTAGAGAAAGTTCAGATAGGCGGTCGCCAGCTCGCGCGAGCCGCGCTTGTCCACCACCTTGTCGACGACGGACACCGGGAACTCGGCCAGGATGGACAGGGACGGGACGACGATGTCGAACTTGTCCTCCCCATACTCGCGGCGGATGCCGTAGACCTCGGCCTCGAAGGTGATGAGGACGTCGCCGATCTGCCGCTCGACGAAGGTCGTCGTGGCTGCGCGACCCCCGGTGTCGAAGACCGGCACACGGGCCAGCAGCGCCTTCACGAACTCCGTCGCCTTGGCCTGATCGCTGTTGTTCCGGTCGAGCGCGTAGGCGTAGGCGCCGAGATAGGTGTAGCGGGCGTTGCCGGAGGTCTTCGGGTTCGGGAAGACCGATTCGACGTCGCTGCGGATCAGGTCGTTCCAGTCCTTGATGCCCTTGGGGTTGCCCTTGCGCACGAGGAAGGCGGGCAGGGAGTAGTAGGGGGAGCTGTTGTTGGGCAGGCGCGCCTGCCAGTTCGCGGGGATCAGCTTGCCGCGGTCGTGCAGCGCCTGCACGTCCAGCACCTGGTTGAAGGTGACGACATCGGCCTGCAGCCCCTCGATGATGGCGCGGGCCTGGCGCGAGGAGCCGCCATGCGACTGGCTGATCTCCACCGTCTGGCCGGTCTTGGCCTTCCAGGCCTTCCCGAAGGCCTCGTTCACCTGCACGTACAGCTCGCGCGCGATGTCGTAGGACACGTTCAGCAACGTGGTGGGCGCCTCCGCCCGCACAGCACCGGCCGCCATGCCCACCGTGATCGCCGCGGCCACCGCCGCCGCCCGGAACATCGTCTTCATCGCTTCACCTTTCGACCGCCCGAGGCGCTGATCCGGGGCAACGGCCGCCCCGGCGGGAGGATGGTGGATGCGGCTGGCGCGAAATTCAACAGAAAAAACATATAAAAACAATTTTATCATGTGAAATATGGGCGGTGCGGTGCGCGCATTTTCCCCTTGGCCGCTTGCCGTGGCGCGTGATCTCATCCGGGTGCGGATGTTTTCCCAGAGGATTCCCGATGCTGCGGCTCTACGACAACCTGTCCTCCGGCAACGCGTACAAGGTGCGGCTTCTGCTGCACAAACTGGCGATCCCGGTCGAGCGGATCGAGATGGACATCGACCGCGGCGAGACGCGCACGCCGGACTTCCTCGCCAAGAATCCGAACGGCCGCGTGCCGGCCCTGGCGCTGGAGGACGGCACCATCCTGCCCGAATCGAACGCCATCCTCTGGTATCTGGCGGAGGGCACGCGTTTTCTGCCCGCCGACCGGCTGGAGCGGGCGCAGGTGCTGCAATGGATGTTCTTCGAGCAGTACAGCCACGAGCCGAACGTCGCGACGCTGCGCTACTGGATCACCCACAAGGTGGAGATGACGGCGGAACGCCGGATGGCCGAGCCGGGAAAGCGGCGGCAGGGCTATGACGCGCTGGGCGTCATGGAGGGGCATCTGAAGGATCGGGCGTTCTTCGTCGGGGACCGGCTGACCATCGCCGACATCGCGCTCTACGCCTACACCCATGTGGCGGACGAGGGCGGATTCGATCTCGCCGCCTATCCCGCGCTGCGGGCATGGCTCGATCGTGTTGCGGCCGACACGCCGCACATCCCGATCACGCAGGGCTAGAGCGTGACCAGCACCGCCACGGAGGCCGCGAGCAGAGCGCCGATGATCGCCGCCCGGACGATCTTCCGGCGCAGGGGCACCCGGTTGTCGTTGGCGGGCGGGTGCGGAAGCCGCAGCCGGCGCGCCGGAACGACATAATCCGTGAGGTTGCAGGAGGCTCCGCCGGAGCCTCCCGTCCCCTTCTGCGCGGTCGGCCGGTCAGCCACGCTGCGCCAGCGGGACGAAGTCCCGCCGGGTCTCGCCGGTGTAGAGCTGCCGCGGGCGGCCGATCTTCTGGTCCTTGTCCTCGATCATTTCCTTCCACTGCGAAATCCAGCCGACGGTGCGCGCCAGCGCGAACAGCACGGTGAACATGCTGGTCGGGAAGCCCATCGCCTTCAGGATGATGCCGGAGTAGAAATCGACGTTCGGGTAGAGCTTCTTCTCGATGAAGTACTCGTCCTCGAGCGCGATCTTCTCCAGCTCCATGGCGATGTCGAGCAGCGGCTCGTCCTTGATGCCGAGTTCGCCCAGCACCTCGTGACACGTCGCGCGCATGACCTGGGCGCGCGGGTCGTAGTTCTTGTAGACCCGGTGGCCGAAGCCCATGAGGCGGAAGTTGTCGTTCTTGTCCTTGGCGCGGCGGACGATCTCCGGGATGCGATCGACGGAGCCGATCTCCTCCAGCATCTTCAGCACGGCCTCGTTGGCACCACCATGGGCGGGACCCCACAGGCAGGCGATGCCGGCGGCGATGCAGGCGAAGGGGTTGGCGCCCGAGGAGCCGGCCAGACGAACGGTGGAGGTCGAAGCGTTCTGCTCGTGGTCGGCGTGCAGGATGAAGATCTTGTCCATGGCGCGGGACAGGATCGGGTTCACCTTGTACGGCTCGCACGGCGTGCCGAAGGTCATGTACAGGAAGTTCTCGGAATAGCTGAGATCGTTCCGCGGGTACATGAAGGGCTGGCCGACCGAGTATTTGTAGGCCATGGCGGCGAGCGTCGGAATCTTGGCGACCAGACGGTGCGACGCGATCATCCGCTGCTTCGGATCATCGATGTTGGTGCTGTCGTGGTAGAAGGCCGACAGGGCGCCGACCACACCGCACATGATGGCCATCGGGTGCGCGTCGCGTCGGAACCCGCTGAAGAAGCGGGTGAGCTGCTCGTGCACCATGGTGTGGCGGCGGATGATGCCCTCGAAATTCTCCTTCTCCGCCGCGTCCGGCAGATGGCCGTTCAGGAGAAGGAAGCAGACCTCGGGGAAATCGCAATGCTCGGCGAGGTCCTGGATGGCGTAGCCGCGGTGCAGCAGCACGCCCTCGTCGCCGTCGATGAAGGTGATCTTGGATTCACAGCTTCCGGTCGAGGTGAAGCCGGGATCGTAGGTGAAGCTGCCCGTGGCCGCATAGAGCTTGCGGATGTCGATGACGCTCGGTCCCGTGGACCCGTGCAGCACGGGCATGGTGACCTGCTTGCCCGTGCGGTTGTCGGTGAGGGTTACGGTATCCTCGGTGGCCTTGGACGCAGTCTGGGTCATCTCGGCACGTCCTTGTCGTTATAGGGTTGGGGCTTTGCGCCCGTTACGAATCGGCGCAGCATAGTTCCAAGGCCAAGCGTTGGCAACGCAGGGAAATTATCCCCGACGGTCACCGCAGGGCATCCTGCATCCGCGCCAAAGTCTCCGTCCGGCCAAGGATTTCCGCCACCTCGAAGATGGGGGGGGAGACCGTGGAGCCGGTCAATGCCGCACGCAGGGGCTGTGCCGCCTTGCCCAGCTTCTCCCCCCGGCCTTCGGCGAATTGTCGCACCGCACCCTCGATGGCGGATGCCGTGAAGTCCGCGGTCTCCGCGAGCAGGGCGGCGAGGTCGGCCAGCAGCGCGCGGCCGTTGCCGTCGAGCAGCGCCGCCGCCTTTGCGTCCAGCGGCAGCGGGCGGGCGGCGACCAGGAAACGCGCGCTGGCGGCCAGCTCGACCACCGTCTTGGCGCGTTGCTTCAGCCCGTTCATCGACCGCAGCAGCCTGGCCCGCTCGTCGTCGGACAGGTTGCGGCCGAGCTCCGATTCGAGGCGCGGCACGATCAGGTCCACCAGCCGGGCGTCGTCGGCCATGCGCATGTAGTGGCCGTTCAGGTTCTCCAGCTTGGCGAAGTCGAATCGCGAGGGCGAGCGGCCGATGCCCTCCAGGTTGAACCACTCGGTGGCCTGATCGGTGCTGATGATCTCGTCGTCGCCATGCGCCCAACCCAGCCGCAGCAGGTAGTTGCGCACCGCTTCCGGCAGGTAGCCCATGTCACGGTAGGCATCGACGCCCAGCGCCCCGTGCCGCTTCGACAGCTTCGCCCCGTCCGGCCCGTGGATCAGCGGGATGTGCGCGAACTCCGGCAGCGACCAGCCCATGGCGTTGTAGATCTGGATCTGGCGGAAGGTGTTGGTCAGGTGGTCGTCGCCGCGGATGACGTGCGTCACCCCCATGTCGTGGTCGTCCACCACCACGGCCAGCAGATAGGTGGGGGTGCCGTCGGCGCGCAGCAGGATCAGGTCGTCGAGCTGGGCGTTCTGCACGCGCACCTCGCCCTGCACGTGATCGCGCAGGAGCGTCTCCCCCTCCTGCGGGACCTTCAGACGGATCACCGGGGCGACGCCGGCCGGCGCCTCCGACGGGTCGCGGTCGCGCCAGCGGCCGTCGTAGCGCACCGGCTGGCCGGCGGCCTTCTGCGCCGCGCGCATCTCCTCCAGCTCCGCCGGCGAGGCGTAGCAGTGGTAGGCGCGGCCCTGCCGCAGCATCTCGTTGGCGACCTCGGCGTGGCGGTCCTTGCGGGCAAACTGCGACACCGCGTCGCCGTCCCACTCAAGCCCCAGCCAGGAGAGGCCGTCCAGGATCGCGTCCACCGCCGCGTCGGTGGAGCGCTGGCGGTCGGTGTCCTCGATGCGCAGCAGGAAGGTGCCACCGTGCCGGCGGGCGTACAGCCAGTTGAACAAGGCCGTGCGCGCACCGCCGATGTGGAGGAAGCCGGTGGGCGAGGGGGCGAAACGGGTGACGACGGTCATCGGTGGCACAATTCCCAAGAGCGCGCTGCTAGGATGGACCATTCATGTAACACGAACCGGGCATCGGGTGCGAATGCCCGGATCGCCGGGGCGGCCATGCGGTGACGGAGAGCCTGTTCGACGACGGCGAATCGACGGTGGCGGCCCCGCCCGCGCCGCCGGGCTGGCCGCGCGCGGCGCTTGCCCGGCTGGCTGGCTGGCTGGCGGACCGGCTGGCGGCGGAGCGCGGGCGATGGGGGCTGTGGCTGCCGGTCGTCATGGGGGCGGGGAACGCCGCATATTTCGCGCTGCCGGTGGAGCCGCCGGGCTGGAGCGGGGCCGCGGCGGCGGCGGTGCTGGGGCTGCTCGCCGTTGTCGTCCGGAACAGGCCCGGGCCGTTCTGGCTGCTGCTGGGCGCGACCTTCCTGGCGGCGGGCTTCGCCGCGGGGCAGGCGCGCACAGCGTCGGTCGCTGCCCCCATGCTGGCGCGCGAGGTCGGGCCGGTGATGGTGACCGGCCGGGTGGCGGCGGTCGAGAGGATGGAGGACGGCGTCCGGCTGGTGCTGGCGGCACCGGTGATCGAACGGCTGGCCGCGGCGGCGACGCCGGAGCGGGTAAGGGTGCGGCTGGCGGCGCGGCATGGCCGGCCGGTGCCGGGAGAGACCGTGCGCCTGCGCGCCATCCTGCACCCGCCGCCGCGCCCGCCGGCCCCCGGCGCCTACGACTTCCAGCGCCACGCCTTCTTCGAGGGGATCGGCGGGGTCGGCTACGCGCTGGGCCCGCCCGACACGGTGGCGCCGCCGGCGAAGACCGGCTGGACGGCCGTCTCCGCGACCATGGAACAGCTGCGGGGGCACATCGCGGAGCGGGTGGCGCAGGCGGTGGCGGACCCGGCCGAGGCCGGCATCACCACGGCGCTGCTCAACGGCGAGCAGACGGGGATTCCGGAACCGGCCATGCAGGCGATGCGGGACAGCGGGCTGGCGCATCTGCTGTCGATCTCCGGGCTGCACATCGGGCTGGTCGCCGGGATCGTGTTCATGGTGGTGCGGGCGCTGCTGGCGCTGGTCGAGCCGGTGGCCCTGCGCTGGCCGATCAAGAAGATCGCCGCGGTCTGCGGGCTTCTCGCCGCGGTCGGTTACACGCTGGTGGTGGGGGCGCCGGTGCCGACCCTGCGGTCGGTGCTGATGACGGGGCTGGCGCTGATCGCGGTGCTGGTCGACCGCGACCCCTTCAGCATGCGGCTGGTCGCCTTCGCCGCCGCCGTGGTGATCCTGGTGGCCCCCGACGCCATGCTCGGCCCCAGCTTCCAGATGTCGTTCGGGGCGGTGGTGGCGCTGATCGCCGCCTATGAGGTGATGAGCCCGCGCATCGCCGGCTGGCGCGCCGGACTGAACCTGCCGGGGCGGGCGGCGCTGTATCTGGGCGGGGTGGCGCTGACCAGCGTGGTCGCCACCCTGGCGACCACGCCCTTCTCGCTCTTCCATTTCCAGACCGTCGCCTTCTACGGCGTGGTGGCGAACATGGCCGCGGTGCCGGTCACCTCCTTCTGGGTGATGCCGTGGAGCCTGATCGCCTACGCCCTGATGCCGCTGGGCTGGGAGGAGCCGGCGCTGGTCGCCATGGGGTGGGGCGTCACCGCCATCCTGTGGGTGGCGCGCACCACGGCCGGCTGGCCGGGCGCCACCGCGCTGGTGCCGGCGATGCCGGTGGCGGGGCTGGTGCTGGTGACCGTCGGCGGCCTGTGGCTGTGCCTGTGGCGGGAGCGCTGGCGGCTGGCCGGGCTGCCGCTGATCGCCGCCGGGCTGATGTCCGCCCTGTGGGTGGAGCGGCCGGATCTGCTGGTCAGCGACGACGGTGACCTGATGGCGGTGCGCGCCGCCGACGGCTCGCTCGCCCTGTCGTCGGCCCGCGCCGAGCGCCACGCAGCGCAGACCTGGCTGCGCCGGGACGGGGTGCGCGAGGCGGGTCCGCCCTGGCCGCGGGTGGGGCGGTCGGCGGACGGGCGGCTGTCCTGTGACACGCTCGGCTGCCTCTACCGCAAGGACGGCCGGACCGTGGCGATCCTGCGCGACTCCCAGGCGATGGAAGAGGATTGCACCGGTGCGGTGGCGGTGATCGCCGCCACCGCCGTGCGGCGCTGCCGCGCCCCCGTGGTGGTGGACTCCCGCGCCTTGCGACGGGAGGGGGCGCACGCGCTGCACCTGACCGCGGACGGGCTGCGGGTGGTCACCGTCCGCTCGACGCGCGGCGACCGGCCCTGGACGGGGTTCTGACCGATCAGTATTTCCGCATCAGCCCGACGAGGCGGCCCTGCACCTTCACGCGGTCGGCACCGAAGATGCGGGTCTCGTAGGCGGCGTTCGCCGGCTCCAGCGCGATGGTGTGGCCCTTGCGGCGCAGGCGCTTCAGGGTCACCTCGTGGTCCTCCACCAGCGCCACGACGATGCTGCCGTTGTCGGCGGTCTCGCAGCGCTGGATGACCACCGTGTCGCCGTCGAGGATGCCGGCCTCGACCATCGAATCACCGGCCACCTGGAGCGCGTAGTGGTCGCCCGGCGACAGCATGCTGGCCGGCACGTCGATCATGTTGGAGTGGTCGCGCAACGCCTCGATCGGCGTGCCGGCGGCGATGCGTCCGTACAGCGGGAGCTGGATCGTCTCCGCCGTGTTCGCCACCTCGCGGCCTGGCAGAGCGCCGGAGAAGTCGCCCTTGATGACGTTGGGCTGGAACTTGGTGCGCGGCGGGCGGGGGCGGGTGCCTTCCAGCCCCTCGGGCAGGCGCACCACCTCCAGCGCGCGGGCGCGGTGGGGCAGGCGGCGGATGAAGCCGCGCTCCTCCAGCCCGGTGATCAGACGGTGGATGCCGGACTTGGAGCGCAGGCCCAGCGCGTCCTTCATCTCGTCGAAGGACGGCGAGACGCCGCCCTGGCCCAGGCGCTCATTGATGAAAAGCAACAGCTCGTGTTGCTTGCGCGTCAGCATCATCGCCTCCGGCCCATAACCGCACCAAAGCGGGAACAAAGGATAAACCTATGCACCTGTTCTAGTTTGGTTCACCCGCGGCGTCAAGAGGATATTACCAGTCCGTAACCATAAAGGAGTACACGTCAGAGGTCCAGACAGCCGCCGGACAAGGCGATGATTTCCACCACCGCGCCGGCCTTGCCCGCGGGCGCGCCTGCGGGGCGGACGATCAGCGCATCGGCGGCGGCGAAGCCGGACATCTGGGCGTTGTCCTGGCGGTCGAGCGGGGTGGCGACGGCGGAACCGGACAGGGCGACCTCCAGCCGGGCGCGGATGTGGTCGCGCCGGCCGGGGTTGGCGCGCAGCGGGGCGCCGAGGGTCGCGGTGCCGACGACGGGTCCCGGCGGCAGCCCCTGCAAGGCGCGCAGGATCGGGATCAGGAACAGCACGGCGGCGATTCCGGTGGAGACCGGGTTTCCGGGCAGCCCCAGCAGCGGCACGCCTCCTGTCCATCCAAAAACCAGACCCCCGCCGGGACGCATCGCCACGCGCGACACAACGGGCGGCCCGTCGAGCAGCCCGCGCACATGGTCGTGCGCGCCGGCCGCGGCCCCGCCGCTGGTCACCAGCAGATCGGCCCCCGCGGCTCCGGCGGCGAGATCCGACAGCCGGCCGGCCTCGTCCGCCGCGATCCCCAGATTGACCGCGATGCCGCCCTGGGTGGCGACCATGGCGGCCAGCGCGATGGCGTTGGAGCTGACGATCTGGTGCGGCCCCAGCGGCTCCCCCGGCAGGGCCACCTCGTCGCCGGTCGGCAGGATGGCGACGCGCGGGCGGCGGCGCACCCTGAGCCAGGGCCAGCCGGCCGCCGCCGCCAGCCCGACATCGCGCGCCGTCAGCCGCCGCCCGGCGGGGAGGAGGACCGTCCCCGCCTGGAAATCCAGCCCGGCCGGCCGCACGAATCGCCCGGCCTGCACCGGGTGAACCAGCTCGACCGCGTCGCCCAGGTCGCGCGCGTCCTCCTGCATCACCACCGCGTCGGCGCCGTCAGGCATCGGCGCGCCGGTGAAGATGCGCACGGTCTCCTGCGGCCCGACCGTGCCGGCATACGCGTTGCCGGCGGCCGACTCGCCGATGCGGCGCAGCCTTACTGGGCGATCTTCAGACGCGCTGGCAAGATCGGCGGATCGCACCGCCCAGCCGTCCATGGCGGCGTTGGCGAAGGGTGGCTGGGTCAGGCGGGCGACCACCGGCTCGGCCAGGACGCGGCCGAGCCCGTCGGTGAGGGGCACGATCTCCGCCGGCAGGGGCCGCAGCCCGTCCAGGATGCGCGCCAGCGCCTCCTCGACCGGCAGGGCGTCCACGGTCATTCCGCCGGGGCGCCCCAGTCGCCGCTTTTGCCGCCGGCCTTGTGGACCAGCCGCATATCGGTGATGGTCATCCCGCGGTCGACCGCCTTGCACATGTCGTAGACGGTGAGGGCCGCGACCCCGACGGCGGTCAGCGCCTCCATCTCCACGCCGGTGCGGCCCTTCAGCTTGCAGGTGGCGGTGATGTCCACGGCGTTGCGCGCCTCGTCCACCGACAGGTCGACCTTCACCGAGGTGAGGGCCAGCGGGTGGCAGAGCGGGATCAGGTCCGGCGTGCGCTTGGCCCCCATGATGCCGGCGAGCCGCGCCACCGACAGCACGTCGCCCTTCTTCACTCCGCCGTCGATGATCAGCCGCACCGTTTCCGGCCGCATGAGCACGGACCCGCGCGCGGTCGCCGTCCGCTCCGTCGCCTCCTTGGCGGAGACGTCCACCATCACGGCGCGGCCTTCGGAATCGAAGTGGGTGAAGCCGGTGGTCATGGGAGCGCCTTTTCAAGAAACAGGCTGCTCGGGATATCCGGGTAGTCGGCGAACGGACCGCGGTCGGTGAATCCGTATCTCCGGTAAAGTGACACCGCCTCGGGTTGCCGATGACCCGTCTCCAGCCTGATGGCGCGCAACCCGGCTGCGTGCGCCTCCGCCTCCAACCGCGCCAGGAGGTGCCGGCCAAGCCCGTTGCCGCGCTGATCCGGCCGCACATACATCCGCTTGATCTCCCCATAGCCGTCCGGGTCGACGCGAAGGGCCACGCAACCGACGGCTTCGCCGTCCTTCCGCGCCAGCAGGAATCGCATGTTGGTGCCGGCCAAGGCATCGATGTCGGCCAGGAAGTTGGCTTCCGCCGGGTACAACCCGTCCAGATACCGATCGAGTTCCTCGATCAGCGCCACGGCTTCGGGAAGATGCGGGTCTGCGAGGGTGATGGTTGCACCCGTCATGCAGGCACTCCCAGGATCGCCCGCGTCGCCGCGGTCACGTCGGCTTGCCGCATCAGGGATTCGCCGATGAGGAAGGCGCGGGCGCCGACCGCGGTCATACGGGCGAGGTCGGCGGGGCTGTTCAGGCCGCTTTCAGCGACCAGGAGGCGGTCGGACGGGACCCGCGGCGCCAGCTCCACCGTCGTCCGAAGATCCACGGCCAAGGTCTTGAGATTGCGGTTGTTGACGCCGATAAGCGGGGCGTCGACGCGCAGGCCCCGGTCGAGTTCCGCGGCGTCGTGCACCTCGACCAGCGCGTCCATGCCGTAGTCGCGGGCGGCGGCGGCGAGTTCGGCGGCCAGCGCGTCATCGACGGCGGCCATGATGATCAGGATGCAGTCCGCCCCCAGCGCGCGGGATTCCGCGATCTGCCAAGGGTCTACCATGAAATCCTTGCGCAGCACGGGAAGCGGCACCGCGGCGCGGGCGGCCAGCAGATACTCGTCGCGGCCCTGGAAATAGGGCTGGTCGGTCAGCACGGACAGGCAGGTCGCCCCGCCCGCCAGATAGGCGCGGGCCAGCTCCGGCGGGTCGAAATCGGCCCGGATCAGGCCCTTGGACGGGCTTGCTTTCTTGATCTCCGCAATCAGCGCGTGGCGCCCGGCGGCGTGGGTGGCGGCGAGTGCGGCGGCGAAGCCACGGGTCGGGCCGGCGGCCCGGGCGTCGGCATCCACCGCCGCGAAGGGCCGCACCGCCTTCCGGCGGGCGACCTCGGCGCGGGTGTCGTCGCAGATGCGGGTGAGGACGTCGCTCATGCCGGCGTGCCCTCGTTGCTGATGTCCACCAGCGCCCGCAGCACGGTGCGGGCGCCGCCGCCGTCGAGCGCGTGGCGGGCGGCCTCGGCGCCGTCCTTCAAGTCGCGGGCGGTGCCGGCGACGACCAGTGCGGCGGCGGCGTTCAGCACCACGATGTCGCGGTAAGCCCCGTGGGCGCCGTCGAACAGGGCGCGGATCGCCTCGGCGTTGGTGTGGGCGTCGCCGCCCTTCAGATGCTCGGGATGGGCGCGGAAGATCCCCGCCTCCTCCGGCGTCACCTCGAACACCGTGACCTCGCCGTCGCGGAGCTGGGCGACGGTGGAGGGGCCGGTGGTGGTGATCTCGTCCAGCCCGTCGGAGCCGTGCACGACCCAGGCCGATTCCGACCCCAGCCGCTTCAGCACATGGGCCAGCGGCTCCACCCATTTGGCGTCGAAGACGCCGAGGAGCTGGCGCTTCGCGCCGGCCGGGTTGGACAGCGGCCCCAGCAGGTTGAAGATGGTGCGGGTGCCCAGCTCCACCCGCGTCGGGCCGACGTTGCGCATGGCGAGGTGGTGCCGCGGCGCCATCAGGAAGCCGATCCTGGCCTCCCACAGCGCCTTGCGCACCAGCGCCATGTCGCAGTCGAGGTTGACGCCGAGTGCGGCCAGCACGTCCGCCGCACCCGACTTGGACGACATGGCGCGGTTGCCGTGCTTGGCGACCGGCACGCCGCAGGCGGCGGCCACCAGTGCCGCGGCGGTGGAGATGTTGAAGGTGCCGGCCCCGTCACCGCCGGTGCCGCAGGTGTCGATGGTGCCGGGGGGCGAGTCGATGGGCACGGCCTTGGCGCGCATCACGCGCGCGGCACCGGCGATCTCCTCCACCGTCTCTCCGCGCACGCGCAGCGCCATCAGGAAGCCGCCCATCTGCGACGGGGTGGCGTTGCCGGACATGATGATGTCGAAGGCGGCGGAGGCCTGCGCCTCCGTCAGCGTGGCACCGGCCGCGACGCGGCCGATGATCGCCTTCATGTCGCCGATGTCGCCCGAAGCCGTGGCGCTCATGCCGCGTGCTCCAGCGGGCGGGTGGTGGCGAGGAAATTGCGCAGCAGGTCGTGACCGTGCTCGCTGGCGATGCTTTCGGGGTGGAACTGCACGCCGTGAATCGGCAGGGTCCGGTGCTGCATCGCCATGATCAGCCCGTCCGCCGTCTCCGCCGTCACCTCCAGGCAATCGGGCAGGGTGGAGCGTTCGACGATCAGGCTGTGGTAGCGGGTCGCGGTGAGGGGGCTGGGCACGCCCTGGAACAGGCCGCGGCCGGCGTGGTGCATGGCGTCCACCTTGCCGTGCATCGGTTCCGGCGCGCGGATGACGCGGCCGCCGAAGGACTGGCCGATCGCCTGATGGCCGAGGCAGACGCCGAGCAGCGGCACGGAGGCCTTGGCGGCGGCGGCGATCAGGGGCAGGCAGACGCCGGCCTTGTCGGGATCGCAGGGGCCGGGGGACAGCACGATGCCGTCGGGGCGCAGCGCCAGCGCCTCTTCCGCCGTCAGAGCGTCGTTGCGGCGCACCCACACCTCGGCGCCCAGCTCGCCCAGATAATGGACGAGGTTGTAGGTGAAGCTGTCGTAGTTGTCGATGAGCAGAATCATGGCGTCACCCGGCGCGTTCCGGCCCCGTTCCGAAAGCCGTACCCTAGCCGCCCGATCCGCGGATTGCCAGCGCTTCGGAGACAAGCGAAGGGCTTGACCTTCCCGTGGTGGGAAGGTGCAACGTCGTGGCGCATGATGCGTTGCAAGCCGGGGGCGCCGGTGCGAGGCTCCGGCGCGGGGCAGTGTGGTGGGCCATTGGGGCGGGATGCGGGCGATGAACATCGGGGAAGCGGCCAAGCGCTCGGGCGTGGCCGCCAAGACCATCCGCTATTACGAGAGCGTGGGGCTGATCCCGTCGGCCGGGCGGACGGCGGCCGGCTACCGCGTGTACGATCGGCGCGACGTGGAGACGCTGCGCTTCGTGCACCGGGCACGCTCGCTGGGCTTTCCGGTGAAGGATGTCGCCAGCCTGCTGGCGCTGTGGAACGACCGGCACCGCGCGAGCGCCGACGTGCGCGCCCTGGCGGAAGGCCACATCCACGCCATCGACGCCAAAGTCGCGGAGTTGCAGAGCATCCGCCGGACGCTGGCGACGCTGGTCGAGCGCTGCCACGGCGACGACCGGCCCGACTGCCCGATCCTCGAAGGGCTGGCCGATCCGTCGACCGGCGGTGACTGCTGCGGCGGGGGAACCGCCTGATGGCGCGCCGCGCCAAGGCGCCGCCGCCGCGCCGCCTGCTCGCCAACCCCTTCCTGCTGGCGTTGGCCGCCGTGATGGCGGCCTTCGGCATCGGCTGGGTGGCGTCGACGCTGTCGCGGGAACCGGCGGAGCCGGCGCCGGTCGCGGCCAGCGTGCCGGTGGCCCCCGCCGCGGCCCCTGCTCCGAAGCCGGCGGCGCGCGAGGCGGCTCCGGCAGCGGCAGCGGTTCCGCCGCCGGCCCCGCCGCCGCCCGCC
>NZ_JABFFR010000041.1 GCF_013423485.1 Azospirillum oleiclasticum | reverse complement strand
CAAGAATGTGCTGCCGCGGGTGGCGGCCCTGCTCGATGTGGCGCAGGTGTCGGACATCCTGTCCGTCGAAGGGCCGGACACCTTCACGCGCCCGATCTACGCCGGCAACGCCATCGCCACCGTGACCAGCGCCGACGCGGTGAAGGTGATCACCGTGCGCACCACGGCCTTCGAGGCCGCCCCGGCTGAGGGCGGTTCCGCCTCGGTGGAGGCGGTGGCGGCGGCCGGCGATCCGGGCCTGTCCAAGTTCGTGTCCGCGGAGCTGTCGAAGTCGGAGCGGCCGGAGCTGACGGCGGCGCGGGTGGTGGTGTCGGGCGGCCGCGGCATGCAGTCGGGCGACAACTTCCACCTGCTGGAGGCGCTGGCCGACAAGCTGGGTGGCGCGGTGGGTGCATCCCGTGCCGCGGTGGACAGCGGCTTCGTGCCCAACGACTATCAGGTCGGGCAGACCGGCAAGATCGTGGCGCCGGAGCTCTACATCGCGGTCGGCATCAGCGGCGCCATCCAGCATCTGGCCGGCATGAAGGACAGCAAGGTGATCGTCGCCATCAACAAGGACGAGGAGGCGCCCATCTTCCAGGTCGCCGACTACGGCCTCGTCGCCGACCTCTTCAAGGCGGTGCCGGAGCTCACCGAAAAGCTGCAATAAAGAAAACGCACAAGAAGACCAACACCGGCCACAACATCAACAGACGCGGGAAAGCTCCATGTCCACCATCCAGAAAATCGGCGTGATCGGTGCGGGCCAGATGGGCAGCGGGATCGCGCACGTCTGCGCCGCCGCGGGCTGCGACGTCGTCATACTCGACATCAAGGAAGAGCTTCTGCAGAAGGCCATCGCCGGCATCACCAAGAACATGGACCGTCAGGTCCAGAAGGGGAAGCTGAGCGAAGCCGACAAGGCCGCGGCCCTCGGCCGCATCAGCACCTCCACCGACATGGCGGTGTTCGGCGACAGCGATCTGGTGATCGAGGCGGCGACCGAGAACGAGGCGCTGAAGCGCGAGATCTTCAAGAAACTGGTGCCGAACCTGAAGCCCGAGGCGCTGGTCGCGACCAACACCTCGTCCATCTCGATCACCCGTCTGGCCGCCTCCACCGACCGGCCGTCGAAGTTCATGGGCATGCACTTCATGAACCCGGTGCCGGTGATGCAGCTCGTCGAGCTGATCCGCGGCATCGCGACGGACGAGCCCACCTTCAAGGCCGTCAGCGAGCTGACCGAACGCATCGGCAAGACCGCCGCGGTGGCCGAGGACTTCCCGGCCTTCATCGTCAACCGCATCCTGCTGCCGATGATCAACGAGGCGGTCTACACCCTGTACGAGGGCGTGGGCGGCGTGCACGCCATCGACACCGCGCTGAAGCTGGGCGCCAACCACCCGATGGGGCCGCTGGAGCTGGCCGACTTCATCGGTCTGGACACCTGCCTTGCCGTCATGCAGGTGCTCTACGAGGGGCTGGCCGACAGCAAGTACCGCCCCTGCCCGCTGCTGGTGAAGTATGTCGAGGCCGGCTGGGTCGGCCGCAAGGTCGGCCGCGGCTTCTACGACTACTCCAAGACCCCGGCGGTCCCCACCCGCTGATGTCGCGCTGAGCCGCGCCACCGTCGCTTTTGCACGTCGGAAAAACCCGCCCCGGTCAGCCGGGGCGGGTTTTTCCGTTCCGGAACAAGGCGCCCCGGCCCGTGTTGGCACATCCAGGCCACCACGCAGGGAGCGCACGATGCGCCTGCTTCTCGCGGCCGTCCTGGCCGGAACCATCGCCCTCGCCCTGCCCGCCCACGGCGCCAATCAGGGCGCCCAGCCGCACAGCGCCCAGCACGGGCCGCTCGACCGGCAGGAGCGCAACTTCATGGCCGAGGTGGCCCTGACCGCGGTGGCGGAGATGCGGCTCGGCCGCAAGGCCATGGAGCGGGCCGAGGACGCCGCCGTGCGCGAGTACGCCCGCCGCATGGTGGAGGCCCACGCCGCGGCACTGGAGCGGCTTCGGGCCATCGCCCGCCAGAAGAGCGTGACCCTGCCCGCCACCTTGCCCCCGTCGGAGGCCGACCGCATCGGCGCGCTGGAGGAGGCCGGCGGCAACCGCTTCGACCGTGGCTACATGAACGCGCAGGAGGAGACGCTGGCGCGCACACTGAAATTCTTCGAGGCGTCGGCACAGGAGCTGGACGACCCCGAGCTGCGCGCCTTCGCCGCCGACGCCCTGCCCGTCCTGCGGCGCGAGCAACAGACGGCGCGCGACGTGATGCGGGAGCTGGCGGGGCGTGCGGCGCGGGGCGGGTGACGGGAAGCCCTCTCCCCGCCAGGGAGAGGGTTTGCGCCTACCCCCGGCCGTCCTGCGCGTCGGCTTGGCCCTTGATGCGGGAGGCGAGTGCGGCTTCCAGGAACATGTCGAGGTCGCCGTCCAGCACCGCCTGGCTCTGCGAGGTCTCGACCTCCGTGCGCAGGTCCTTGACCATCTGGTAGGGGTGCAGGACGTAGCTGCGGATCTGGTGGCCCCAGGCGATGTCGGTCTTCTGGGCCTCCAGCGCCGCGGCGGCGTCCTCGCGCTTCTTCAGCTCCATCTCGTAGATGCGGGCGCGCAGCATGTCCCACGCCTTGGAGCGGTTCTTGTGCTGGCTGCGCTCCTGCTGGCAGGCGACGACGATGCCGGTCGGCAGGTGGGTGATGCGCACCGCCGAGTCGGTCTTGTTGACGTGCTGGCCGCCGGCGCCCGACGCGCGGAAGGTGTCGATCCGGCAGTCCTTCTCGTTGATCTCGACCACGATCTTGTCGTCGATGACCGGGCTGACCGACACCGCGGCGAAGCTGGTCTGGCGGCGCTGCTGGCTGTCGTAGGGGCTGATGCGGACGAGGCGGTGCACGCCGGCCTCCGTCTTCAGCCAGCCATAGGCGTTCGGGCCCTTGATCTGCACGGTGGCGGACTTCAGGCCGGCCTCTTCGCCGGGGCTCTCCTCCAGCCATTCGGTCTTGTAGCCGTGCTGCTCGGCCCAGCGGAGATACATGCGCACCAGCACCAGGGTCCAGTCCTGCGCCTCGGTGCCGCCGGCCCCGGCGTTCACCTCGACGTAGCAGTCGTTGCCGTCGGCCTCGCCGGACAGCAGGCTTTCGATCTGGAGCTTGCGGGAACGGTCGCGCAGGCCGTAGAGCTGCTTCTCGGCGTCGGCGACCACGGTCTGGTCACCCTCCGCCTCGCCCATCTCGATCAGTTCGAGGCTGTCGCTGAGGTCGCGCTCCAGCGCGCGGTAGCCGGAGACGGAGTTGTCGAGCTGGGTGCGCTCGCGCATGATCTTCTGCGCGCGCTCCGGGTCGTCCCAGAGCTTGGGGTCCTCGGAGAGGGCGTTCAGTTCGTCGAGACGACGCAGCGCGTTGTCCCAGTCAAAGATGCCTCCTCAGCAGCGCCAGCGATTCTCTGATCTCGCTGGCGGCCGCCTCGATCTCGGCCCGCATCGCGTGCCTCCTCGTCAGCCAGGGTTGAACACAATCCGCGCCGATATGTAGCGCCTGAAGCGCGGCTTTGCACCCCCCAATTCGCGGGTGCCGCAAGACGGGATGCCGGGGCCGCGCCGCACCCACCCCCTTCGGCGCGCCCAGGACGGGTGGATCACCCCCGAACGGCTAAGCCCACGGCGCCACAATCGCGCCCCGTTTGCCGCGATTTCCGCACGAACTTTGCGTGATACCGTCCCGCCAAGCTCGATCACGACCAGGGCGGCCCGATGAATTTCGCCAGCCTCAACTTCCTGCTCTTCATCACCGCCTTCACCGCCGCCTTCCTGACACTGGCGCGGACGCGGATGTTCACGCCGTTCCTGCTGGTCGCCAGCTATGTCTTCTACGGCTGGTGGGATTACCGCTTCTGTCTGCTGCTGGCGTTGACCACCGCCATCGATTTCTGGTGCGGGCTGAAGGTGGAGGAGGCGCCGGACCGCCGCCGCGCGCGGGTCTGGCTGTTCCTCAGCATCGGCAGCAACCTCGCCATCCTGTTCTTCTTCAAATACTTCAACTTCTTCATCGACAGCGCCGAGGCGGCGCTGGCGGCGCTGGGGTTGGAGGTGGGGCGGACGACGCTGTCGATCCTGCTTCCGGTCGGCATCTCCTTCTACACCTTCCAGAATCTCAGCTACACCATCGACGTGTATCTGGGACAGCTCAAAGCCGAACGGTCGCTGCTGAACTACGCCACCTTCGTGGCCTTCTTCCCACAGCTCGTCGCCGGCCCCATCGTGCGGGCGCGGGACCTGCTGCCGCAGATCACCAGCCGCCCGGCCGCGGTGCCCTTCGCCATGCGCTTCGCCGGGCTGGAGATGGTGGTGTGGGGATATTTCCTGAAGCTGGGGCTGGCCGACAACGCGGCGGCCGTGGTGGACGCCCGCTTCGCCCAGCCCGAGCTGTACAACGCCATGGGCCACGCCATCGGGCTGGTCTGCTTTTCACTGCAGATCTACGGGGATTTCGCCGGATACTCGCTGATCGCCATCGGCATCGCGCGGATCTACGGCTACACGCTGTGCGAAAACTTCCGCCGGCCGTATTTCGCCCGCGGCTTCTCGGATTTCTGGCGGCGCTGGCACATCTCGCTGTCCACCTGGTTCCGCGATTACGTCTACATGCCCATGGGCGGCAGCCGGACCCGCTGGCTGCGGCTGCGCAACGTGACCGTCACCATGCTGGTGTCCGGCCTGTGGCACGGCGCCAACTGGACCTTCGTGCTGTGGGGCGCCTTCCACACCGCGCTGATGCTGGGCGAGGACATGGCGCGCCGCACCACCCGGCGTTGGGGTCTGGCGCTGCCGGAGCGCGCCGCCTGGATCGGGCGGATCGTCGGCGTCGCCTTCGTCTTCACCCTGGTGACGCTGGCCTGGCTGCCCTTCCGCGCCGACAGCCTGGAGTCGATGGGCACGATCCTGTCGATCCTGGCGCAGGGGGATTTCGTCTTCCAGCACGGCATGCAGCAGTCGAGCGCCATGCTGCGGGTGGCGCTGGCGGCCCTGGTGGTGCTGGCGGTGGACGCCGCGGCGGAATCCGGGCTGGCCGCCCGCTACGCGCAGGGCGGGGTGCTGGCGCGCTGCGCCGCCTGCTCCTCGCTGATCGTGCTGATCCTGCTGTTCGGCAGCTTCCAGAACCGCGCCTTCATCTACTTCCAGTTTTGAGGGAGACCCGCACCGATGATGCGCCTGATGGCCTGCGTCGGCCTGATCCTCGGCCTTGTGCTCGCCATGGACCGCACGCTCGCGAGCGGCCTGGAGCGTCTGCTGCTCGACAGCTCCGACCGCTTCGTCGCGGTCTACCGGCCGGGGCCGCCGGTGGATGTGGCGATCCTCGGCAACTCGCGCGCCGACAACCATTTCCCCGCCGACGCGGTGGCCGAGGCCGCCTGCGGCCGGGCACTGAACCTGGGCATGGGCGGTGCGCCGACGGTGGTGAGTGCCGCCCTGTGGGACGATTATCTGGAGCGGCACGGGGCGCCGCGCCTGCTGATCCTGGAGCCGACCAGCGTGGTGGACGACCCGCGCGACCTTGCCGACGCGCCCATGCTGAGCGCCTGGTCGGAGCGGGTGGACGCGCTGGTGCACGAGGCGGACGCCACGCTCTGGGCCTCCAACCACGCCTTCCGGCTGCTCACCTTCAACAGCAACCAGACGATCCGCACGGCACTCGGGCTGCTGCGCGAGGACGCCGCCGACCGCACGCTGACCGGTCGCATCGGCACCAGCTACCGCGCCATGGTGGAGCGGGCGCCGCCGGAGACGTGGCAGCCGCACGCCCGCAACCTCGCCGCCCTCGACCACATCGTGGAGAGCGCGCGGGAGCATGGGACCACGGTGGTGGTGGTGATCACCCCGCTCTACCGGCCCTTCATCGCCAAGCTCGCCAATTACGGCCCTTTCTTCGACGCGCTGAAAGCCCGCCTGCCGGCCGACGTGCCGGTCATCGATCTGCGCGAGGCGGTGGCCGACGACGCCCACTTCGCCGACCCCCTGCACGTCAACCGCGACGGCGTCCGGGTGATCCTGGACCGGCTGAAAGTGGAGCTGGCCGGCCATGGCGGCTGCGGGGGACCGGTGGTGGCGGGGGTCGGCACCATGACGCCGTGAGGGCGGCGGTCGCCACATCCACATGGATCCAGCGCACCCGGTCGCCGTCGAACCGCATGAAATCCCCATCACAGGTCAGCACGATGCCGCCGACCGCGGACGCGGTGGCGGCGATCCACAGGTCGTTCTCGCCGGTGCGACGTCCCAAGGCACTCTGGTGCGCGTACAGCTCGCCATAGGCACGGACGACTTCCGGCGCGCCAGCGGACACCGGCACCAGCTCGGCCAACCGCTCCTCCAGGAGGGCTAAGCGCGAGGGCCCCCACTTCCATCCGGCGGCCAGCCCGCGCAATTCCCCTTCGACGATGGAGGACAGGAGCGGGCGTTCCGGCCGCGATGAAAGCCGCAACGCCCGTTCGATCGCCAGCCCCGTTGCGTGCCCTTTGAGGAGATGCAGCAGGACGTTGGTGTCCAGCACGATGAGCGCGTTTGCGGGGAGAACGGTCACGACAGGACGTCCAGCCGCTCGCGGATTTCCTCATCCGTCTCATCGCCGGGCCAACCACCGATCAGGGCGGCGATTCCGGTCCGGGGTGTCTGCGGGCGTCGAAGCGTCACGGCCAGCGGCCGGCCAGGAGGCGGTTCGGGAAGTCTGGTCCACAAGCTGTTCGGAGAATCGTCCGCGGCCTCCAAGCGTTCGGCGTCGATGCGCAGCGCACGTCCGGAGGGCCGGTAGATCAGCCGACCATGGACGAGAACCCGTCGGCCGAAGAGCGGGGCCAGCTCCGCCATCGAGCCGGAGTGGATGCCGGACAGCTCGCCGCCGTCCTCCAGCCGGATGGCGAAACCCTGGATGGACTCGCGGATCATGTCGAGCGTTCCCACCAGCCGCAACGCACGCGGGGGCGGCGTCGCACCCGTCAGGGCGTGCGCCTGATCGACGGTGCGCGCCGTCAACTCGGTGCGGGCCGGATGCGCCATCCGGCCGCAAAGCGCGATGCGCGCATCGGCAGAATCCGCGAAAACCCGACCGAAACGCGCCAGCGTGCGCAGCACATGCCCGTCATAGGAGTCGCTGTCACGGTTGTCGGCGCCAACGTCGGCCACGACCTGGGACAGGAGGTCCAGAGCCGTGGCGTCCTTCTCCGGAGGCTCCCGCCAAAAATCCCGCTGGGCGTACAGGTGGGGTGCGGCGGCGGCGAGGCATGGCGCCTCGAACATCAACACCAACTCGTCCCGCTCGGCCGTCGCCGCCCGGAACCGGATGTCCGACATGGCACCAACCCAATACGGCCGGCGCCCGGGCAACACACCCCGCCCTTCCACCGCCATGACCGTTGCGGCACGCGCGGCCGGGACGACCGCCCCCAACACATGCTGCACCAGCTCCGGTGGCAGCCGTGCGCCATATCGGGTTGCCAGACGGATCTGCTGCTCGACAACGTCGGCCATTCGTCCTCCCGGCATTCACGATCGACCGCTTGACATCACGAGGATAGGAAGCGGCGGCGCTGCCGGCAATCCCCATCGCGTTTACCGATCACCGCACCCTCAGTAAATCCCCCCCGTGCCCTGGGTGGTCGCCGCCGGCGGGGTGCCGGTGGCGCCGGGGAAGGTCGGGCCGCCGTAGGCCGACGCGCCCTCCACCCCCGGCGTGCCGTAGCCGGAGCCGGGGATCGCCCCGTTCCAGGCGTCGGCACCGCCGGTCTGGCCGGAGCCGTCGAGCACCGCCATGGGCACGTCGGGGTTGGGCTCGGTGCCGGGCAGGAAAGCCTCCCAGATGGCCCGGCGCTCGCCGGGCTGGGCGAGCTGGCCGGTTTCCGGGTTGACCCGCACCATGCGCAGCCCCGGCGGCACGCGGAAGGGGGTGGCCGGCTTGTCCTTCAGCGCCACCTCCATGAAGTCCTTGAAGACCGGCACCGCGGCGGAACCGCCGGTCTCGCGGGCCCCCAGCGAGCGCGGCTGGTCGAAGCCGATGTAGGTGCCGACCACCAGATCGGGGGAGAAGCCGACGAACCACGCGTCGTTGGCGTCGTTGGTGGTGCCGGTCTTGCCGGCCAGCGGCTTGTTCAGCGACAGCAGCCGGGTGGCGGTGCCGCGCTGCACCACCCCCTCCAGGATCGACACCATCTGGTAGACGGTGCGGGGGTCGGCGATCTGCTGGCGGGTGTCGGGCACCGCCGGCACCTTCACGTCGGGCGACCACGCCACGTTGCGGCAGCCCTCGCAGGGGCGGGCGTCGTGGCGCAGGATGGTCTTGCCGGTGCGGTCCTGGATGCGGTCGATGAAGGTCGGCGTGATCTTCTTGCCGCCGTTGGCGAGCATGGCGTAGGCGGTGGTCATCCGCAGCACCGTCGTCTCCCCCGCCCCCAGCGACATCGGCAGGTAGGGCTGCAGGTTGTCGGTGATCCCGAACTTCTCCGCCGTCGCCTTCACCTTGGCCATGCCGATGTGCTGGGCGAGGCGCACGGTCATGACGTTGCGCGACTTCTCGATGCCGGCGCGCAGCGGGGTCGGGCCGTAGAACTCGTGCGAGTAGTTCTCCGGCCGCCAGATCGGCTGGCCACCGCCGGGGTTGTACTCGAACGGCGCGTCCATCACCAGCGAGGACGGGGTGAGGCCGTTGTCCAGCGCCGTGAGGTAGACGAAGGGCTTGAAGGAGGAGCCCGGCTGCCGCTGCGCCTGGGTGGCGCGGTTGAACTGGCTCATCGCGGGGGAGAAGCCGCCGGCCATGGCGAGCACGCGGCCGGTGTGCGGGTCGAGCGCCACCAGCCCGCCCTGCACCGCCGGGATCTGGCGGAGCGCGTAGCTGCCGGCGGGGTAATCCTTGCCCTTGTCGTCCTTCTGCACCGGCTCGACCAGCACCAGGTCGCCGAGCTTCACGGCGTCCGACGCGCGGCGGATTTCGGGGCCCAGCTTCTCCCCCTCCTTCCAGGCGCGGGCCCAGCGCAGCTCGGCCAGCGGGATGCGGCCGCGGGTGCCGTCCGCCAGCCCGACCTCGACCGCCTGCGGGTCCTCGTCCTTCAGCACAACGGCGAGCTTCCAGCCCTCCGCCCCCGGAGGCGGCGGGGTGGTGGCCAGCTTCTTCGCCCAGTTGTCGAAATTCTCCCAGCGCGCCACCGGCCCGCGGTAGCCGTGCCGGCGGTCGTAGGCCACGAGGCCGTTGCGCAAGCTGCGGGTCGCCACCTCCTGCAGCACCGGGTTCATGGAGGCGCGCACGGACAGCCCGCCCTCGTACAGCGTCTTCTCATCGTAGAGCTTCACCACCTCGCGCCGCACCTCCTCGGCGAAATACTCGGCGGTGACGTATTCCGTCTCGTCGCGGCGGCGGATGGTCAGCGGCTCGGCCTGGGCGGCCTTGGCCTCCTCCGCGGTGATGTGGCCGTCCTCCAACATGCGGGCGATCACCCAGTTGCGGCGCGCGATGGCGGCGTCGCGCTGGCGCTCGGGGTGGTAGTTGTTGGGGGCCTTGGGCAGGGCGGCGAGGTAGGCGGCCTCGGCGATGGTGAGCTCGTCCAGCGCCTTGTTGAAGTAGTTGAGAGCCGCCGCGGCGACGCCGTAGGAGCGGAAGCCCAGGAAGATCTCGTTCAGGTACAGTTCGAGGATGCGGTCCTTGGACAGGGTGCGCTCCAGCCGGATGGCCAGGATCGCCTCCTTGATCTTGCGGGTGAAGGAGACCTCGTTGGTCAGCAGCATGTTCTTGGCGACCTGCTGCGTGATCGTCGAGGCGCCCACCGGCCGCCGGTCGGAGCCGAGATTCTCCAGGTTGGTCAGGACCGCGCGGGCGAGACCCAGCGGGTCGATGCCGCGGTGGTCGTAGAAATTCTTGTCCTCCGCCGACAGGAAGGCGGTGGTCACCCGCTTGGGCATGGCGTCGATGGGCACGAAGACCCGCCGCTCCGACGCGAACTCCGCCATCAGCCGGCCGTCGCCCGCGTGGACGCGGGTGGTCACCGGCGGCTCGTAGGTCTCCAGCCGCGTGTAATCGGGCAGATCATGGTCGTAGTAATCGACGACGTAGACGAGCGCCCCGGCCCCCGCGAGGCCGAGCATCACGAGTCCCATCAGGGCGGACAAGAGAAAGCGCATGGCGGATCCCGAACAGCCGAACGGTCGCGAACCGCGCCCCCCGGCCACGGTGCACGCCCGATGGGGGCCACTCTACACCGCGCGGGCGGGCGCGCCGACTCACTTCAACGCATGCCGGACAAATGTGGCCCGCGGGTGGCGAAATCGGTCGGGTCGCCCCTTACGACCGGCTGACCTTGGCCAGCCAGGTGAAATAGGCGTCTATGCCACGGGTCAGCGAACGCGCCAGCTTCTCGCGGTGGGCCTGGGAGGTCAGCAGGTTGGCGTCGGCGGGGCTGGACAGGTAGCCCATCTCCACCAGCACCGATGGCACGTCGGGGGCGGTCAGCACGGCGAAGCCGGCCTGCCGGTGCGGCTTGGCCGGCAGCAGCTTCACCTCGCGGCGCAGATGCTCCAGCACCGTGTTGGCGAAGCGCTTGGAGTGGTTCATCGTGTCGCGCTGGGCAAGGTTGATCAGGATGGAGGCGACCTGATCGTTCTCGCTGGCGAGGTTCATGCCGGCGATGGCGTCGGCGCGGTTCTCCTTGGCCGCCAGCATCTCCGCCTCGCGGTCGGAGGCCTGGTCGGACAGGGTGTAGACGGAGAGGCCGCGGATGGCGGTGGAGCCGATGCTGTCGGCGTGCAGCGAGATGAACAGGTCGGCCCCCGCATCGCGGGCGATGGCGACGCGGTCGCGCAGCGGCACGAAGACGTCCTTGTCGCGCGTCATCACCACGCGGTAGCGACCGGTCGCCTCCAGATGGCGGCGCAGCTCGCGGGCGGTGGCGAGCGTGATGGTCTTCTCGTAGACGTCGCCCACCCCCACCGCGCCGGGATCGACGCCGCCATGGCCGGGATCGATGGCGACCACCGGCTTCTCCGGCACCGGAACCGGGCGCGGCGGCAGCGGCGGCGGGATCGGCACCACCATGGCGGCGGCCACCGGCAGCACCGGCGGGCGGGCGGGGAGCGGAGTCGCGACGCCGGCGGCGCCGGCCCCGCCGGGGGCCAGCACGGCGGCGGCGTAGGCGCGATCGAACGCGCGCCGGTCAACAGGCTCCAGATCGAGCACGAGGCGCGGCTGGCGACCGTCCTGGGCCGGCAGCATGAAGCTCTCGCGCACCCGCACGGGGCCGGAGGTGTCGAACACGATGCGCAGGTTGCCCGGCTCGAACAGGCCGTAGCGGTAGCTGACCACCAGACCCTTGCCGGGCACGGGAACCGCACCGCCGGGCCAGGCCAGCTCCGGCAGGTCGACCACGACGCGGTAGGGATCGGCCAGCGCCGTCACACGGAACGGCACCTCCTGCGACAGCTCCAGCACGAAGCGGGTCTTGTCGGCGTGCACGCCGAGCCGCGCGTCGAGCACGGCGACGCTGGAGATCGGGGCCGGAAGGGCCGCCGTCGCCTGGGCGACCTCGGCCCCCCGGCCGGAGGAGGCGGCCAGCGCCGCACCGGACGCCCCCGATCCGAAGGCCGGGCCGAACGCCGCGCCGACGAGGACGACCAGCAGCGCCGCGATCCGTGCGAGCATCCGGGGCATGCGCACCTGTGCCTTGGGCGAGCGGGACAAGCGCTTCCTATACCGTATGAAAATCAAACGGTTCAACGGCAAAGATCAGACCGCGGATGAGATCCATGCCCGGCGTGCCGGGAATGCCACAGCGGGAGGAACCGCGCGGGCCGTGAGAAATCGCGCGTGCGGATTCCATCGCCGATTCCACCGTTGTGTTCGTGTGGGCTCTTGCTTATGCTGTCCGGTGCGACATACCGCGATCCGCCAATACCCGTTCGGACACCCGGCCATGCCGGCTCCCGTGGGGGGCAAAGGCGGCGTCGCCCGCGGATGTGCGCGTGACCGGCGTTCCTGCTTTCGGTTGCGCGCCGTGGCGTGGCGCTGATGGATCGTCTGGTGAGAGGACAGGAACCTCGAAGCTGGTCCCGTCCCGCAAGGGGTGGAACCCGGCTGCCGCGGTCCGACGCGTCCTGGCTGCTCCACGCGAGCGCCGTTCGACGCCTCGGGGCCGGTGCCGCATGCTTCGCCCAAACGGATGACGCATCCGGGCGGCCCGTTGGTCGCGCGGGATGGCCCGTGGTGCGTCATGGGGATATTGGATGACCAAGCGCATGCTGGTGGACGCCACGCATCCGGAAGAGACCCGGGTCGCCGTGGTGAGTGGAAACAGGCTCGAAGAACTCGACTTCGAAATCGCCTCGCGCAAACAGCTCAAAGGCAACATCTACCTCGCCAAGGTGACGCGCGTCGAGCCGTCCCTGCAGGCGGCCTTTGTGGAATATGGCGGAAACCGGCACGGTTTCCTGGCCTTTTCGGAGATCCACCCGGATTATTACCGGATCCCGATGGCCGACCGCGAGGCGTTGATTGCCGAGGAGGAGCGCCTGCAGGCCGCCGAGGAACGGCGCCTGGACGAGCAGGCCGAGCGCCGAGCCCAGCGCGCCGCCGACCGGAACCAGCCGGCGCTGGCCGAGGCGATGGCCGGCGACGCGCTGAGCGAGGAACGGGGCGATGAGCGCGGCGAGGATGCCGGCTCCCCCATGCCGGACCCGATCGACGACGACTCCCGCAGCGACGAGCCCGCCTCGGATGCCGAGGCCGATGCCGGCGCCGATCCGGCGGCCGAAGCCGCCGAGACCGGGAGCGAGGATGCCGGCGAGCCGCCGGCCGCCTCCTTCGACGGCGAGACCGACGACGGCGCCTTCATCGGCGAGGGTGAGGCGGAGACCGGCGAGGCCGGGGACGCCGACGACTCCGAGGAGGACGGCTCCGACGAGGCGGAGACCCGCGCCGCCCGCAAGGCCGGCCGCGAGGCCGGCGAGACCATGGACGTCATCGGCGGCGACGAGGCCGAGGACGAGCAGCGCCGCCGCCCCCGCCCGCTGCGCAGCTACAAGATCCAGGAGGTGATCAAGCGCCGGCAGATCATGCTGGTGCAGGTCACCAAGGAGGAGCGCGGCAACAAGGGCGCGGCGCTGACCACCTACCTGTCGCTGCCCGGCCGCTATTGCGTGCTGATGCCCAACACCGGGCGCGGCGGCGGCATCAGCCGCAAGATCACCAACCCGACCGACCGCAAGCGGCTGAAGGAGATCCTGTCGGATCTCGACATCCCCCGCGGCATGGCCGTGATCCTGCGCACCGCCGGCCTGGAGCG
Organism: Azospirillum oleiclasticum; assembly: GCF_013423485.1. GTDB lineage: Bacteria > Pseudomonadota > Alphaproteobacteria > Azospirillales > Azospirillaceae > Azospirillum > Azospirillum oleiclasticum. The sequence goes on along the minus strand of NZ_JABFFR010000041.1, from coordinate 82,547 downwards.
CTCCAAGCAGGAGATCCGGCGCGACCTCGAATACTTGCTGCGCCTGTGGGACGACATCCGCGAGCAGACGCTGCAATCCACCGCCCCCGCGCTGATCTATGAGGAGGCCAACCTCATCAAGCGCGCGATCCGCGACGTGTTCTCCAGTGAGATCGACGAGATCTGGGTGGAGGGGGCGAACGGCTACCGCACCGCGCAGGATTTCATGCGCATGCTGATGCCCGCCCATTCCGGCCGGGTGAAGGCCTATCAGGACGAGTCGATCCCGCTGTTCCACCGCTATCAGGTCGAGCAGCAGATCGACGCCATCCACCAGCCGGTGGTGCAGCTCCGCTCCGGCGGCTACATCGTCATCAACCCGACCGAGGCGCTGGTCGCCATCGACGTCAACTCCGGCAAGTCCACGCGCGAGCGGAACATCGAGGAGACGGCGTTCAAGACCAACCTCGAAGCCGCCGAGGAGGTGGCGCGCCAGTTGCGGCTGCGCGACCTCGCGGGCCTCATCGTGATCGATTTCATCGACATGGAGGACCCGCGCAACAACGTGGCGGTGGAGCGGCGCCTGAAGGAGGCGATGAAGAGCGACCGGGCGCGCATCCAGCTCGGCCGCATCTCCCCCTTCGGCCTGCTGGAGCTGTCGCGCCAGCGGCTGCGCCCGTCGCTGCTGGAGACCAACTTCGAGCGCTGCCCGCACTGCTCGGGCACCGGCGTCATCCGCTCGGTGGAATCGGCGGCGTTGCATGTGCTGCGCGCCATCGAGGAGGAGGGCATCCGCAAGCGCTCCAGCGAGATCGCGGTGTCGGTGCCGACGCGGATCGCGCTCTACATCTTCAACAACAAGCGCGCCGACCTCGCCCGCATCGAGGAGCGCTACGGCTTCCGCGTCCAGCTCCTGGCCGACGACACGCTGATCGCGCCGGACCTGCGGCTGGAGCGCGTCAAGGCCAAGCTGCCGGGTGAGGAGGGCACCGCCCCCGTCAGCGCCGACCGCGTCATGGCCGAGACCGACCGCGAGCTGGCCGCCGCCGAGGCCGAGGCCGAGGAGGAAGGCGACGAGGAGGACGAGGCGGAGGGCACCGGCGAGGCCGGCGAGCGCGCCGCCGACGGCAGCGACAACGGCGACCGCCGCCGCCGCCGCCGCCGCCGTCGCCGTGGCCGCAACGGCGAGCGGGAGGAGGCACGGCCGGGCACGGCCGGCCCGCCGGCCGTCGCCGAGGCCGCCAATCTGGTGGCCCAGGTCGAAGAGGCCGCCGAGGCTCAGGAGCCGTCGGAGGCCGACTCGGACGCCGAGGGCGACGAGGACGATGACGAGGAGGGTGAGGGCGGCGACGCCGGCTTCGATCCCAACGACCCGCAGGGCCGCAACAAGAAGCGGCGCCGCGGCAAGCGTGGCGGACGCCGGCGGACGCGCCAGCGCGACGAGAATGGCGAGACGGTGGAAGGCGCCGAGACGACGGGCGTCGAAGCCGCCGAGGGCGACGCGCCCAAGCCCGCCACGGTGCGCGCGGTGGTGCCGCCGCCGGGCTCCTTCCCGCCGGTCGAGCCGATCGACTTCGACTGGATCCTGAGCGGCGAGGAGGCCGCCCAGGCTGGTGCGGAGCCGACCCCGGCCGAGGCCGCACCGACGCCCGCGGCCGAACCCGCCGCCGAGGCGGCGCCGGTGGAAGCCGCCCCGGTGGAGACGGTGCCGGAGCCGGCCGCCGAGACGACGGTCGCGGAACCGGCGGAAGCCGCCGCGGCCAAGCCGAAGAAGCGGCCGAGCCGTGCGAAGAAGGCCGCCACCGCGCCGGCGGAGGAGCCCGCCCAGGCCCCCGCCGTGGCGGCGGAACCGGCCCCGGCCCCCGTTGCGGCAGAACCCGTTGCGGCGGAACCCGTGACGGTCGAACCCGTGGCGGCCGAACCGGACGCCGCGGCCAAGCCGAAGAAGCGGCCGACCCGCGGCAAGAAGGCGGCGGAGCCGGCACCCGCCGAGGCGGTGGCCGAGCCCGTGGTCGAGGCACCCGCACCCGCGGTGGCCGAGCCCGCCCCCGCGGCGGCGAAGAAGCGGCCGAGCCGCGCCAGGAAGGCCGCCGAGCCGGCCGCCGTCGACGCGGCGCCCGCCGTGACGGCGGAGCCGGCCCCGGCCCCCGTTGCGGCCGCACCGGCGCCCGTCGAGCCGGCACCCGTCGAGCCGGATGCCGGGGCGAAGCCGAAGAAGCGGCCGGCCCGCGCGAAGAAGGCCGCCGAGCCGGCCGGGAGCGCGGCCCCGGCCAGCGTTGCCGAGCCCGCTCCGGCGGCGGCCCCGGACGAGGAGGCTACGGCCTCCGAGGCCACTGCCCCGGAAGCGACGGCCGAGCCGTCCCAGCCCAAGGCACCGGCAGCCAAGCCGCGCCGCGGCTGGTGGAACCGCTGACGGTCGTGAGGTGAGGAGCGGCGGGCGTCGGGTCATGCGGACCCGGCGCCCGCCGCTTTGTTTTTCAGGGCCGGTTTGTCAGCGCACGTCCACGACCGCGCTGTCGCTGCGACCGTCGGCGTCCACCACGGTGATGCGGACGGTGCCGGGACCGTCCGGGCGCCAGAGGATGTCGCGGCGCACCGGGCTGACCGCGACGCGCCGGCCGTCCACCAGCCACGCCAGCGGCCGGCGCCCGCCCGAGGCTTCCAGGGGAAGCGGCGCGGCCTGGCCGTCGCCGCCCATCGCCTCCAGCGCCATGCCGTCGGCCGGGAAGACCAGGCGGAGCCGTTCCGGGACGTCCAGCCCCGGCAAGCCAGCGCCGATGCGGTCGAGCAGAGCCGCGGGGCGGCCGGTGGCGAGCCGGTCGACGGGGCCGGCGGGGTCCGACGGCAGCAGGTCGAACACCCGGTGGAGCAGCGGGGCCGCGGTGTTGCGGCCGTAGCGGTCGGGGCTGGGCGTGCCGTCCGGCCGCCCGGTCCACACCCCCACCACATGCCGCCCCGACACACCGAAGGCCCAGGCGTCGCGGAAGCCGTAGCTGGTGCCGGTCTTCACGGCGACGGGCGCGCGCCGCCGCACGTCGGCCGCCTGCACCATGCCGGGCGGCAGCGCCGCCCCCTCCAGGATGCGCAGCACGCGGCGGGCCGATTCCGGCTCCATCAGCCGGTGCTCCTCGCCGGGTGGCGCGTCGGGCCGGATGCGCAGCGGCGCCACCCTGCCCTCATGCGCCAGACCGGCGTAGAGTGCGGCCATGTCCCACAGGCTGATCGAGGCGCCACCCAGCGCCACGGGAAGCCCGGGCAGTGCTGTGCCGCGCGGCAGCGCCAGCCGCACCCCCGTCCGGCGCAGCGCCTCGGTGAAGCGGACGGGGCCGACCTTGTCCAGCACCAGCACCGCGGGCACGTTCAGCGAACGCTGCAACGCCTCCCGCACCGTCAGCTCGCCGGAGAAGTCGCGGTCGAAGTTGCGCGGGGCGTAGTCGCCGAAGCGGGTGGAGACGTCGGCGATCAGGGTTTCCGGGTGGATGACACCGTCGTCGAAGCCCAGCCCGTAGATGAAGGGCTTCAGCGCCGAACCCGGGGAGCGGCGGGCCTCCACCATGTCGATGGGGCCGAAACGGCGATGGTCCAGCGCGTCGGGCGCGCCGATGTAGGCCAGCACCTCGCGCGTGCGATGGTCGGCCACGACGACGGCGATGCCGGCCTTGTCGTGCAGGTCGGCCAGCGAGCGGCGGGTCAGATCCTCCAGCGCGCGCTGGAGCGGCCCGTCGATGGTGGTGCGCACCACCGCCTGTCCCGGCGCCTCCCGCCGGGCGCGCTCGGCCAGATGGGGGGCGGTGGCCGGCATGGGGAACAGCCGGTCGGGCACCGGCTCCGCCTTCGCCTCGGCCGCCGCCTTGGCGTCGAGCGCACCGACGGCGACGGCCCGGTCGAGCACCGCGTCGCGCGCGGCCCGCGCCCGCTCCGGCGACCGCTCGGGGCGCAGCGCGGTGGGGGAGCGGGGCAGCGCCACCAGCAGCGCCGCCTCCGCCACCGTCAGCTCCGCCGGGCGCTTGCCGAACAGCGCGGATGTGGCGGCGCGCACGCCCTCCAGATTGCCGCCGAAGGGGGCCAGCGTCAGGTACATGCCGAGGATGGCGTCCTTGTCGAAGCGCCGCTCCAGCGCCAGCGCCAGCCGCGCCTCGCGCAGCTTGGCCCACAGGGTGCGCGGCTTCGGCTCCAGCAGGCGGGCGACCTGCATGGTCAGGGTCGAGGCGCCGGACACCACGCGCCCGGCGGTCAGGTTCTGCCCCGCCGCGCGCAGCACCGCCAGCGGGTCGACACCCATGTGATCGCGGAACCGCTTGTCCTCGTAGGCCAGCAGCAGGTCGAGATAGACGGGGGCGACGTCCTCCACCGTGGCCGGCAGGCGCCAGGAGTCGGCGCCGTTCAGGAAGGCCCGCAACGGCGCGCCGCTGCGGTCGGTGACCATCACCGACCGGTCGGCGAGGCGCGAGAGGTCCGGAGGGAAGGCGCTGTCGAGGGCGACGGCGGCGCCGGCGAGGGTCGCCGCGGCGGCGAGGGCCAGGGCGAGGCGCCTGCCTCTAGGGCGCAGCATGGCGCGCGCGGCGGCAACAACCCTCTCCCCGCCGGGGAGAGGATGACGCCGAAGGCGTCGGGTGAGGGGGCCAACCCTCTCCCGCCCCGGGGGGGAGAGGGTTTTTACCCGCCCTGTCATTGCGCCGGGTGCACGGTGATCCGCCCGGCCGCCTGACGGGCGAAGAAGCGGGGCTTGTACATGTCCTCCAGCATGGCGCCGGGCAGCTCGTAGCCGCCGGGGGTGACGGCGCGGACGAGGTAGGCGAGGCGGAAGGTCGGCTGCTCCTCGGTCAGGTCGAGCGCGGCGACGTAGCGGTCGTCGCGCGCCTCCACCGTCTGGGTGCCGGTCAGTTCGCCGATCCAGGGCAGGTCGCCGGCGTTCAGGCTTTCGATCTCCCAACCGGCGGGCAGCGGGTGGGTGACGATGGCCTGGTGGTGCAGCTTGGTCGAGGCCTCCCCCTCCAGCAGGATGACGAACACGTCGTTCTGCCGGATGGCGTCGAGGTTGAGCGGCTCGCCGCCGCGGGTCAGGAAGTTGCGCTTGACCCGCAGCCCCTCCCGCGCCGCCGGGCGCGGGTCGGCCGGCACGCCGGAGACGGACACCGCCTGCCACACCGGCGCGGTGCCGGCGTTCGCCACGCTGATCCCGGCGGCCAGATCGGCCGAGGTGGGCAGCAGGCTGACCGGGTCGCCGCCGCGCGGACGGCCGCCGACGGTGACGCGCGGCGGGGTGGCCCCCTTCATCAGCGACTCCGCCGCCAGCACCAGCCACGCCTGCTCCTGCGGGCTGGTCAGCCGCACCGAGGTGTCGTTGGCGGGGAGCCGGTCGATCAGTGCGGGGAGCCGGGTGCCGAGCGCGTCCACCTCCGCCAGCAGGGTGACCAGCGCCGCGGCGTCGCGGACGGTGGAGCCGTAATCCTCGTGCCAGGGGTCGCGGGCCAGCCGGCTGGTGGCGGCGGTGAAGGCGCGGTTGGCCCGCTCCGTGTCGCCGAGCCGGGCCAGCGCCGCCCCCACCTGCGCCTTGGCGAGCGGGGTCGGCAGCTTGCCCAGGAAGGCGTCGGCGAAGTAGCGCACGGGGCTGGGCGTCACCACCCCGGCCAGCGCCAGCACATGCAGGGCGTAGGCGCGGCTGGCGAGAGCCCCATTGTCGGTGCCGCCGTCCACCGCGTGGCGGCGCAGCCAGTCCAGACCGTCGCGGAAGGGCTTTTCGGGAATGTCGCGGCCCTTGGCGCGGGCACGGGTCAGGAACTCCATGGCGTAGGCGGTGACCCAGCCGTCGGTGTCGCCATTGGCCGACCACAGCCCGAAGCTGCCGTCGTAACGCTGGCGGTCCAGCGTGCGGGCGATGGCCTGATCCAGCCGCGCGTCCAGCGTGCCGTCGGCCTTCGACACGCCGATGGCGGACTCCAGCTCACGCACCGACAGGAGCGGCATGGCTCGGCTGACCGTCTGCTCCAGGCAGCCGAAGGGGTAGCGGTCGAGCGCCCGCAGCAGCCCGACGAGGTCGAAGGGCGGGCCGGCGCTGTAGGTGACGGACAAGGCCGCCGTCCCCGGCACGTAGGAGGCGAGCAGCGGTGCGCCGAAGCTGGCGGTGGCGCCGGGGGCCATCTGCTGGGTGGTGAAGACCGTCTCCACCGGGCGCGACGGGCGTACGGTGATGTCGTAGTCGTGCGACACGGCCAGCCCGCCGGGGCCGCTGGCGGCCAGCGTCACCCGGCCGATGCCGGCACCCAGCCCGCGCAGCGGCAGTACGATGGTGCGCCGCTCCCCCGCCTGGAGATCGACGGTGAAGGCGCCCTGGTCGACCGCCACCGGCCCCTGACCGGTCACCGCGATGGCGTAGGAGCCGGCCGGGCTGTCCACCGCGTGCAGATTCAGGGTCACCCGGCTGTCGTCGCCGGGGGCGAGGAAGCGCGGCAGGGCCGCGTCCGCCACCAGCGGGTCGCGCACGGTCAGCGGCCTCGCGGTCGAGCCGACTCGGGTCTTGGAGTAGGCGACGGCCATCAGCCGCAGCTCGCCGTTGAAATCGGGGATGTCGAGCGTGACGCGCGCGGTGCCGTCCGCCCCCACCGCCACCGGCCCGTGGAACAGCGACACCACCCGGAAGGGCACCACCGGCAGCCCCACCGAACTGGCGTCGCCGCCCTGGCGCAGCCGGCCGAAATTGCCGTCCATGGCGTCGATCAGCCGGCCGTAATCGTCGCGGATGTCGATGCCCAGCCGCCGCTTGCCGAAGTAATGCCCGGCCGGGTCGGGCGAGGCGAAATCGGTCAGCCGCAGGATGCCCTCGTCCACCGCGGCCAGCGTGACGAAGGTGGGTTCCGCCGCACCGGTGTGGGCGACGCGCAGCGTCACCGGCAGCGGCTGGCGCGGGCGCACCAGTTCCGGCGCCTCGGCGGTGACGGTGAGGGTGCGGTCGGCCGGGTCGATGCCGAGCCAGACCAGACCGATGGCCCGCACCGGCTGGCGCTCCTTGCCCTTGACCGGCGGACGGTAGACGGTGGCGGTGACGTAGGCGCCGGGACCCCAGGCGCCATCCACCGGCACATCGACCGTCGTGCCTTCCGCCGGCACGCTGAAGCTGCGGCTGTCGAACAGCCGGTCCGACGCGACGGTCAGCAGCACCTCCCCCGCGAAGGGCGGGGCGATGCGGATCTTGGCCGTCTCGCCCGGCTTGTAGACGGGGCGGTCGGCGGTGACCTCCAGCTTGTCCGGCGCGTCGGTCGCCTCGGTCGCCGGCTGCCAGCCGGACGCGAAGCGGACGGAGGTGGCGACGCCCGTAGCCTTGTCCGACAGCTCGATCCGGTAGCGTCCGTAGGTGATCGGGCCAAGCGCCAGCTCCGCCGGGCGGCCGGGTGCGGCGTCCAGGGTGCCGGCGCGCTGGCTGCGGTCGCGGGTGCTTGCGCGGAAATTGTAGCGGCCGTCGCGGTAGTACCAGTTGAAGGTCGTCTCCTCCCGGAACAGCTCCCAGGCGAGGCCGGCCTTGGCGATGGGGGCGCCGTCCGGGGCGACGGCCAGCACATCGAACACCGCCGGCTGCCCCTCGGCCAGCCGGTCGCCGCTGTGGCGCGGCTTCACGCCGATGGCGAAGGGCTGGGTGCGCACGGGCACCGTGACCGTCTGCCGGCTCGGCCGCCCGCCCGGCTCCGCCACCGCGACGCGGATCTCGGCGCGCAGCGGGCGGGTGGTGTCGGGCAGCGGCGGCAGGCTTGCCGCGATGCGGCTCTCGCCGTTGGCGTCGGTGGTCGGGAACTCCAGCCGCTCGACGCGGGTGTTCACCCGCTCCTGCGCCAGCCCGAAGCGGTAGCCGGCGTGGCGTGGGTAGGGATCGGGATCGGCTTGCAGGGCCAGTTGGGCTTCCCCGTCCAGCCCGGCGGCGGGCGGGCCGTAGAGGAAGCGGCTCTTGGCCAGCACCTCCATCGGCGTGCCGGGGACGAGGAAGGGGGCGGCGGGGGTGAGATCCACCGCCAGCCGCTCGGGCACGAAATCATCGACCTGGAAGAACAGCGTGCCGACCGGGTCGGCGCCGGGATCGGTGTGCGCCACCACCGTCCAGCCGCCCAGCGGCGCCGTGGCGGAGAGTTTCAGCGCGAAGGACGCGCCGCCGCCGGCGTCGGGCTTCACCACCACCCGGCGGTACTCGGTGCCCGACGGGCGCAGGATGGTGAGGGTCAGCGGCAGCCCCTCCACCCCCACCGTGCGGTCGTCGCGCAGCAGGACCGACAGGTTGACCGTCTCCCCCTGGCGGTAGACGCCGCGGTCGCTGTAAAGGAAGGCGTCCATCGGCCCCGGCACCGGCCGACCGCCGACCCCGCGGTCGGACAGGTCGAAGGCCGCGGAGAGAAGCTGGAGCACCGCGTAGTCGGCCCCGGCGTAGGCCATGACCGCCACCGGCTGGCGCCCGCCCGCCCCCTTCATCAGGCCGGGGGCGAAGCGCGCCCTGCCCTCCCCGTCCGTACGCACGCGGGCCAGCTCGGCGTTGTTGCGGGCGACCAGCGCCAGCTCCACCCCGGCCATCGGCTTGGCGGTGCCGAAGGAGCGGGCGAAGACGGTCAGCCCGTCCTTCCCTTCCATCGCCGTCAGGCCGATGTCGGACACCAGCACCCATTGGGTGGCGCGGACATAGGGGATCTCGCGGTCGGGCACGTCGGCCGCCTCCGCGGTGACGATGTAGACGCCGGGTTGCGGCTCCTTCACCGCCTGCCGGAAGGGCAAGGCGACGACGTTTTCGGCGTTGCGGGCGGCGGCGGGCACGTCCATGCGCCCCTCCCACACCAGCTCGCCCATGTTGTCGGCGATGTCCTGCCCCTCGTAGGGGGTGAGTCCGCCGAGGAACTGCTGGTTGCGCAGCAGGCCGGGCAGGCCGCGGTCGTTGATCCGGAAGACCTTGAGCGCCACCGCATCGACGTTGACCGCCGCCACCGGGATGCCGTCGGCCTCGCCGCGCGGCAGGATGAAGGCGTCGCCGCGGAAGGCGACCGACGGCGGGCGGTCGCCGATGCGCACGGTGCGGACATCGTCCTTGCGCAGCGCCAGCCCCTCCTCGCCCGGAAGCCCCTGGCGCAGGGTGATCTTGTAGCCGGAGCCGAAGGCGAAGCCGGTCAGGCACAGCTCCTCCCCCGCCGGGCTGGCGGCCAGCGGCACCGCCGGCTCCACCGCCACGAAATCCTCGAACCGCACGCCGCGCTTGCCGCTCAGCGCGTCGGTGAAGGCGACGCAGACGCGGGCCATGGACTGGCTGGTGTCCACCGACACCCGGCGCACGTTCAGCCCGACCCGCTGGCGGGTCGCGGCGATGCGCTCCTTCAGGGTGGGATAGGACTGGGCGAGGAACTGGTCGCTGCGGCCCTGGCCGGAATCCGCCAGCTCGCGCAACGCGCGCAGCGCCTGCTCCGGCCGGTCGAAACTCTCGTCCAGCAACACGCCGAGGCGCCAGAGCGGGGCCGCCTGCTCCTCGCCGGGGCCGGCGATGCGGTAGGCCTGGTAGGCGGCCTGGAGCACCCGGTCGCGGTTGGGCCTGGCACCGCCGGCCCAAGCCTCCGACAGCTCCATCCACAGCGCGGTGCCGTCGGCGCCCAGCGTGATGGCCTGCTCGAAACCGGCGACGGCCTTGGGGAAGTCGCCGCGGCCGACGGCCGCGCGGGCGTCCTTCAACGCCTTGTCGCGGTTGGCCGGCTGCGGCTGCGGCGGCGCCTTGGACAGCAGGGTGTTGACGTAGGCGTCGGTGTCGTTCCCCAGACCGGGCGGTGCGAACTCCGCCCGCGCCGCGGTCGCGGTCAGTCCGGCCAGACACAGCCACAGCACCAGCAGCACGCGCAGCATGATCGCCCTCTCCCCCATGGCGGAACGCATGCCATGGTGCCCGAGGCAATCCCGCCGGCGCAATCACCGCCTGTGGCGGTCACGCGCTTCGCCGGTGTTGGTCACGCGCTTCGCCGGTGTTTGGTCACGCGCTTCGCTGGTGTTTGGTCACGCGCTTCGCCGGTGTTTGGTCACGCGCTTCGCTGGTGTTTGGTCACGCGCTTCGCCGGTGTTTGGTCACGCGCTTCGCGCGAGCGGCGCCGCTTCCGGAACGAAGGCCGCGGCGGCCAGCAGGAGGTCCGGCCCGGCGCCGGGGCGGTGGGCGTTCTCGCTCAGGTGGCGGCGCCAGGCGCGGGCGCCGGGGCGGCCCTGGAACAACCCCAGCATGTGGCGTGTGATGGCGGACAACGGCGCGCCGCGGCGGCGCGCCGCCTCCACATAGGGCAGCATGGCGCGCACCACCGCGTGCGCGTCCGGCGGCTCCGCCGACTCGCCGTAAAGGAGGCGGTCGGCGTCGGCCAGGATGAAGGGCGTCTCGTAGGCGGCGCGGCCGATCATCACGCCATCGACGTGCGCGAGCTGGGCCTGCGCCTCGGCGAGCGTGCGGATGCCGCCGTTGATGGAGATGTCGAGATGCGGGAACTCCGCCTTCAGCCGGTGCACGAGGTCGTAGCGCAAGGGCGGAACGTCGCGGTTCTCCTTGGGGCTCAGGCCCTTCAGCCAGGCCTTGCGGGCGTGCACGACGAAGCGGGTGCAGCCGGCGGCGGACACGGTGCGCACGAAGCCCTCCAACGTCGGCCACTCCTCCATGGCGTCGATGGCGATGCGCGACTTGACCGTGACGGGAATCCGCACCGCGTCGCGCATGGCGCCGACGCAGCGGGCGACCAGATCCGGCTCCGCCATCAGGCAGGCGCCGAAGCGGCCGGACTGCACCCGGTCGCTGGGGCAGCCGACGTTCAGGTTGATCTCGTCGTAGCCCCATTCTTCCCCGATGCGGGCGCTGGCCGCCAGATCGGCCGGGTCGGAGCCGCCGATCTGGAGCGCCACCGGATGCTCGGCGGGGTCGAAGCCCAACAGCCGCTCGCGGTCGCCGTGCAGGATGGCGCCGGTGGTGACCATCTCCGTGTAAAGCAGCGTGCGGCGGGTCAGCAGCCGGTGGAAGAACCGGCAATGCCGGTCCGTCCAGTCCATCATCGGCGCCACGGCCAGTCTATGTGGTTGAAAAATCATGATTTTTCCTGTACGCTCAATTCATTAGGTCGCATCGAGTGCACACGACAGCGCGCCATAATGCGACGTTTTTCGCCCCGTTTCGACGGCGCAGTGCACACGGAGCGCACACGAAATGGCCAGCTTCACGAAGCTTCCCTCAGGGTCTTGGCGGGTCCAGGTGCGACGCAAAGGGCGCTATGTGAGCGAAACATTCTTGCGTCGGGAGGATGCGCGCCAATGGGCGGTTGAGGCCGAGCGCCAAATCGATCGTGGCGAGGCTCCACGTGATTCACGCACAGCACGCTTGAAAACATTTGGCGAACTCATTGAGCTTCATATCGATGATATGTGCGCTGTCGGCAAGGCGCCCCGGCGCTCCAAAGCTGCAACATTGGAAATCCTCCGACAACAGCTGGGTAAACTCAGCATGGCCTCACTTGATCGGGAGCGGTTGATCCGCTTCGGCCGAGAACGCGCCGCTCAGGGCGCAGGCCCCGTGACCCTCGGCATCGACATTGGGATGATCAAGCATATACTGTCGCACGCTGCGGCTGTTCACGGATTGGCGGTAAAGGTTGAGCCGGTCGATCTGGCTCGCATTGCCCTCAAACGGCTTGGCCTTGTCGGGAGAGGTGAAGAACGCGATCGTCGCCCTACACAAGACGAGCTCGACAGACTCATAGCCCATTTTGACGAGAAACAGCGCCAGATTGCTCCGCTCGGCCGTATCATCCGCTTCGCCGTGGCAACAGCCATGCGCCAAGAAGAGATATGCTTGGCACGTTGGTCGGATGTTGAAGCTCGCACCCGAATGCTTCTCATTCGAAACCGAAAAGATCCACGGCATAAAAATGGAAACAATCAGCGGATACCTCTGTTTTCAGCAAGTGGCTATGACGCCTGGTCGATCATTGAAGAGCAGAGAAATTTCCGCAACAACAGTGACGATAGAATTTTTCCCTTTAACAGCAAGTCAATTGGAACGGCATTTCGCCGTGGTTGCAAACATCTGAAGATTCATGATCTCCACTTTCACGACCTTCGCCATGAGGCGACAAGCCGTCTTTTTGAAGCAGGATTCACAATAGAGCAGGTCGCGCTCGTTACCGGGCACAAAGACTGGAAGATGCTGCGGCGATACACACATCTGAGACCAGACGCCCTCCATAAGCTTTTTGCATCTCGTGCCTCATAACCTCGCTCCAATCTTCGATGAACTCGACACGAGCTACCCGGGAATTTGGGTGATGATGGCCTGAGGAAGGTGGCGTACCGAGGCAGGTGAGGAACCAGCCTGAACCTAAAGGAGAGCGACACGCGATCGACGAGGATAGCAAGGTTGTCCGGCCACGTCAGCCGGCAGAGATCGACGGTCCGTTGAGGGCCATCCTGCGCGCTGGCGCCTGCCGGCTGCTGGAGCCGCTCATCGAAGCGGAGGACGACGCCTTCCTGGCGAGCATGAAGGACGCAAAGGTGGTGGACGGCTGCGACCGAGTGGTCCGGCACGGTCACGGAGTCGAAGGGCGATCCAGTGCGGCATCAGCTCCGCACGACCACCCTACGATGCCCGGTACGACACATTCCTCCGCGACGTGACGAAATCGAACACGACCAAACGGTTAGCTAAATCAGCAGTCGCCGCCATCGGCAGTGTCATGATGACGCGAGCATACGACAGCCGACGTCGCGACGTGGCTCAGCCGCATTCAGCGCACGACGCAAAGACAGTGATCGCGCCGCGATCGCGCCAACCCCGGCCCAGGCGCGAAGGATGGCAATGTCAGGATCGCGGCGGAACCTGCGGGATTGGTAGAGGCTGGAACCGGCGGGAGGAAGGACCGGTTGAACCTACGAGCCGTCCTGATGGTCCTATGGACTCACGACCGGAAATCAGCCGCGCGCAGCGCGCCGCGGAGCACCAGGAGCAGCGGCTCGCCGGCGTCGAGCGTGATCACCGGGGCGCGCTCCAGCATGTCCTTGGCGGCGCGGTCGAGCGGGCTCTCGATGCCGCGGCCGAGGATGGTGCCAAGCAGGCTGCCGCCGCCGGTCAGGGCCGCCGCGGCGAGGTCGACCGCGGTGCTGGCGCCGATCAGCAGGCCGGTTTCGAACCACGGCACCTCCACCCGGCCGGGCAGGCCGGCGGCACCGGTGGCGTCGGCGCCGATGGCGGCGGGCTGCACCATGTCGCTGCGCGGCCAGGGCCGCACGATCACCGGCCGCGACACCTCGATGCGCTTCTGGCCCTTGGTCACGCCGCTGCCGACCTCCATGGTCACCATCGACCCGGCCGGCACCGCCAGGCAGGCGAAGCCGGCGTCCCAGACGTCCCGCGTCACCTGGGCGGTCAGGATGCCGCCGCGCTCGGTCACCGTCCGGCTGATGGTCTGCGCCGGGATGGGTGTGCCCGGCGGCACCAGGCAGTCGGCACCGAAGCCGGTGACGTCCGACGCGCCGGCCGGCTTGGCCGCGGTGGGGTCGGGCTCCTTGCGGCTCCAGCCGCCGACACCGGCGTCCATCGCCTTCTTGCGCAGCTCGTCCTCCTTCGGTGGAGCCGAGGCGCGCGGCTGGGCCGGCGGTGGGGTGGTCGGCGTCGGCCCGACCCGTGGCGCGGGCGGGGGCTGCGGTGCGGCCGCCAGGTCGGCGTAGCTCGGCAAGGGCGGCTTGGGCGCCCGCCGCTCCACCGGTGTGGCCGCGCGTGGGGCGGAGCCGGTCCCTTGGGCGCGGCCCAGCATGTAGGCCACGACGCCGAGCGCGATCATGGCGCCTGCCACCAGCAGGATGCGCAGGACGTGCGGGCCGGAGGTGATCACGCGGTGGCGCACCAGCGGGTCGGCCGGGGCGTGCAACGGATCGCTCATGGCCGTGTCCTCCGGATGTGCACCTCCTGCGCGCCGAGGCCGAGCAGCAGGTGGTCGTGGATGCCGGCGACGCGGTAGGTGGCGTTCATCCGGCCGTACTGCACCGGCATCCGGGTGCCATCCCCGGCGATGCGCCACAGCACCGGCGCGCCGTGGGCGCCCAGCACCCCGGGGGTGAAGTTGATGATGGTCACCTCGCCGTCGTCGCACACCGGCGGCTGGCCATCCGCGGTCGGCATCGGCCGCCACTCCGGGGTGTCGCCGTCGAGCGTGTAGGCGCAGCGACGGTCGCGGTAGGCCAGTTCGGTGGTGCGGTCGCTCCGGGGCGTGCCGACGGCGGACGCGGTCGCCTGCCCATTCAGCGCGGCGAGCCAGTCCTCGGGGTAGCGCCAGCGCACCTCGACGTGATGGACGCGTTTGTGCGTCTCGACGTTGAGGTCGTACTTGCGCTCGCTGGTGAAGACGGAGATCTGCTGGTTGAGCCCGGCGCGCCGCGGCATGAAGGCGATGCACTCGGTGCGGGACGCCCCCCTGCCGTAGCTGTAGGGCTGGTGCGGGATCCACACCTGGGCGCCGGGCGCCACGATGTCGCGCACCACCTCGCCGGGCTTGAGGCAGACCAGGGTCTGGTTGCCCTCGGCCATGTAGACCAGGAAGTGCTGGTCGGGCTGGTACCAGTACTCGCAGCTCTTGCCCTTGAAGCAGGTCAGCGTCGGCAGGTCCAACGCCGCCTCGTTGGCCTGGCCGACCCATGCCCGGGTCTGCGCCCGCGACGGCCGCGGCCGGAGCCTCTCGCGCGGCTGACGCTCGACCTCCGTCGCCGGGATGCGCAGATCGGCCATGGTGTAGGTCCGCGGCGAGGCGTCCTCCGCCGCCGGATCGGCCGGCGGCCCGTCGGCGGCGCAGGCGGCGAGCAGCGGCAGGGCGAGCCAGAGCGTCGGGCGGGTCATGGCCGGGTCTCCGGGGCGGGAGGGGGCTGCACGGGTGCGCGGGGCTTCGGCCCGTCGAGCGCCAGCGGCGTGCCGTCGGGCTGGGAGAAGCCGGAGATCGAGACGCCGTCGAGCGCACCGTCGCGCGGCTGGCCGTCCACCGTCACCACGCCGGCGCTCATCAGCGACCGGCCCTCCGGCTTGAAGTGGCGGTAGACGGTCTCGGTCCACACCACGGTGAAGGCGGCGGCCCCGGTCATCGGATCGGCCTCGCGCTCCTGGACCCGGATGCCGGCGACGTCGCGGGTCCAGCCCTCGGCCGGGTCGAGGTCGGCGGCGATGAGGGCGTCCCATTTGTGCTCGGCACCGGCAATCAGGCGGGCGCGGGCGGCGGCGCGGTCGCGCGCCAGCACCACCGGGTCGGTGCCGAGCTGGCGCTGCCAGCGCACGAACCAGTGGACGGCGTTGACCCGCGCGCCCTTGGTCACCGAGACGGTGTCGTCGAGGAGCAGCAGGCGCTGGTGGCCGTCGAGCGCCTGCTCGACGCGGTAGACCGGCTTGTGGCGGGCGATCTCCACCAGCTTGCCGGCGATGCGGAGGTTGTCCCAGGTCATGACGCCGGCCCAGGCGAGGCTGAGCACGGTGAGGCCGAGATACCAGCGTTTCAGCCGCAGCGCCTTGGCCTCGCGGCTGGCGCGGTAGGTCATGGCCGCGAGGTACCTGGCGCTGTCGGGCACGGCGGCCGGCGGCGGGTCGTAGGCGTTGACGGTGCGGGTCATGATGGGTCTCCGCCGCCGGGCTTGCCGCCGCGGTACCAGGAGTCCTCGCCGCCCCACTCCTGGATCTGGCGGCTGGCCTGGCCTCGGCTGAGGTTGGGATCGTAGGAGCGCCCGCCCGCGAGACGGTCGAGCTGGGCGCGCTGGGCGTCGGTCATCGGCTGGTCCCAGCCGCTGGGACGCTGGGCGGGCTTCGACCCGCCGTAGGTTCCGGCCGGGTAGCGCCGCCCGGCGACCGGTGCCGACAACGGCCCGCCACCGCCGCCCACCGAAGAGGTCGCCCCGCCCACCGCGGTGCGCAATCCTCCGAGCGCCGCAGCGCCGCCACCGGCGGCAGCCGCGGTGGCACTGGCGGCGCCGCCGACGGTGCGGGCGCCGAGCCAGCCGGCGGTCCACAGGGCGGCCAGTGCGGTGACGCCGTCCATCACCGGCCCGCCGTTCACCAGCCCGGCTGCGGCGCGCGGCGCCTTGATCGCCAGCACGAAGATGGCGGCGGCCAGCGCCGCCACCCCGAAGGCCTGGGCCAGGGTCGGAGTGCCCGGGAAGGTGATGGTGCGCAGCGTGGTGCCGCAGATGGCGATGATGAAGCCGAGCACCAGCAGCTTCATGGCGGAGGCCGCGATGTAGCCGATGGCGCGCTCGGCCACGAAGCTGGTCGGCCCCAGCACGGCGAAGGGGATCGCCAGATAGGCGGCCAGCGACAGCAGCCGGTACTCCAGCAAGGCGAGGAAGACCTGGATCGCCAGCACGCAGAAGCTGACCAGCACGATGAGGGCGGCGAGCAGGAAGATGACGATCTCGACGAAGTTGAGGAAGAAGTCGATGGGTCCCAGCATCTCCTTGACCCGCTCCATCAGCGGGATCACCGCCAGGATGCCGAGATGAGCGATGTAGCCGGGGTCGTCGAGCGAGAAGCCCCCGCCGCCGAGGCTGAGCCCCTGGTCGGCGGCGGCCTGCATCAGCGCCGTCGAGCCCTCCGGGAACCACTCCAGCAGCGCGCCGATGACGGCGAACTTCAGCAGCATGCGCAGGAAGGGCCCGTGCACCGCGGGCTTGCCCTCGAACAGCCAGAGCAGCAACGCCAGGGTGTAGGACAGCATCGCCAGCATGCGCAGCGCCGCCTCGGCGTCGGGTCCGAGCAGGCCGAGGCCGGTCACCGCGGCGGCGGTGAGCTGCTGCAGGGCGACGGACAGCGCGCTGACGTCCATCGCCGGTCACTCCCGCGGGAAGCGGTGCTGGTCGATGCCGCGCCAGTCGGGGTGCTGGAGCAGCCGCTCCCGCGTCCACGGCCGGTCGCCGACCAGGGCCACGCCGACGAGGATCGCCGCCCCGGCCACGCTGATCGCCAACAGCAGGGCGAACACAAGGAGGATCCGACGGTTGGTCATGATCAGCTCCCCGGCGCGCCGTAGGTGGCGAGGCCGCGCCAGCTGATGATGGTGTTCTGGCGCGCCCGCTCGATGGCGGCCTGCTCGTAGTCGAGCTGGGCTTCGACGGCGCGGCCCTGGGCGGCCTGGAGCACCAGGAACTGGCCAGCGAGCTCGGCGTTGAGCAGGGTGGCCTGGGCGCCAGCGTCGAGCGCGCAGGTCTGGCCGCGGCAGGCTTTCACCGCCGCCACCAGTTCGCGGATGCGGTCCGGGTAGCCGGCGAGCGCGGTCATCACCTCGGCGGAGACCTGCTTGCTGGCCAGGCTGACGTCGCGGGCGAGCCGCGCCTGCTCGGCCCGGTGGGCCAGCACCCCCGCGGCCGAGAGCCCATCCGGCAGGGCGTCGGGGTAGAGGGTGGCGAACTGGCGCTCCACCCCGTCCAGGCTCCAGCGCACCCGCTCCGTCCGGTCCGCGACAGCGCGGGCCGCGGCCAGCCGGGCGGCGGCGGCTTCGCGCGTGTCGGTGCCGGACAGGGCGCGCATGGCGACCAGGTTGTCGATCTGGGTCAGCATGTGCGCGGTCTGGGCGATCAGCTCGAGCTCCTGGGTGTGGACCATCTCCTCGACGACGAGCGGCCGGCTCTCGACGATCGGACAGCCGCCGGCGGGATCCCCACCGCCGGCGAGCCCCGACACGGCGGAGCCGACGGCGCCGAGGAGCCCGTCGCCCTCGTCGGCGAAACAGCCGCCCCCGCCACCCCCGCCGAAGAAGCTGTTCAACACGCCGCCGAGGAAGGCGTGGGCCGGCGTGGTGGTGGTGACGACCGCCAGCGCCATGCCGATCGCGGTGACGGTGCGGAGAGTGCGGAATGCCTTCATCGCGTGACTCCTTCATCGGGGTGTCCCTTCTCAAGGGTGCCGGCGGCCGTGCCAAGTCCGTGCCGGCGCAGCCAGGCGGCGGCGAAGCCGTCGCGGCCGGCGTCGGCCATGGTCTCGAAGGCGGCGCGCCGGTGTGCGGCCCCGCCGCAGGCGCAGACCGCCAAGGCGACGGGATCGAGGTTGAGCTGGCCGAGCCGGCTGCCTTCGGGCGTCTTGAAGAAGACGTCGCGCCGCGGCATGGCACGGGCGACGAGACCGGCCTCGGCGGCGTTGAGCCCCCAGTCGCGCAGGATCGGCCGCTTGGCGGCGTTCGGGTCGGCGAGCAGCACCAGGACCTGGATGGTCTTCAGCATCGCCGCGATGCTGGAACCCTCGATGTCGTCGAGCTGGTGGGTGGCGAGCACCAGGGCGACGTTCTTCTTCGGCCCCCGCCGGCGGAGTTCGTCGAGCTCGGCCGGCTGGTGCTTCAGCGCCTTGAACGCCTCGTCCACCAGGAACAGGGTCGGACGGCCGTCCTCGAACAGCCGGTAGAAGCGGCGGAACAGCGCCCGGATCACCGGCGCCGCCCCCGCGCGGCGGTCGATCAGGGCGCCGATGTCCACCGTGGTCCAGGAGGAGGACAGCAGCCGGTCCTCGGCGGCGTCGATCAGGTCGCCGTAGGGGCCGCCACGGGTGTAAGGTTCCAGCGCCGTGCGGATCATGTTGTCCTGCACGACATGGGCGAGATGCGACAGGGTGCGCTCGGAAGCCGGCGACGCGGCCAGCAGGCGCAGGGCGATGTCGACCGCGTCGCCGGCCTCGGCCGCCGACAAGCCGCCCGGTCCCAGCACCCCTTGCAGGCGCAGCAGGTCCAGCACGAAGCCGTGACCCCAGGCGAATCCGCCCGGCGTGTCAACATCGGCCAGAGGCTGAAGGGCGAGATCCTGATAGGCGAGATCACCGGCACCCATGGAGAGGAACTCGCCGCCGGCGGCCCAGGTGGCGACCAGGCTGGTGCTCTCGGTGGCATCGACGTCGATCCACACCACCCGGCCCTGCGGCACGCGGGCGAGGAACTGGTGGCCGAGCATGGCAAGCACGGTGGACTTGCCGGTGCGCGGCGGGCCGATCACCAGGGCGGCTCCATCCGGCCCCTGGTGCAGGTCGAGCATCAGCGGCGTGCCGCCCTCGGCCTCGAGCTGCATCAGCGGATCGCAGCGCAGGTGCGGGTTCACCCGCGGCCCGCCCCACACGGAGGACAGGATGAGGAAATCGGCGAGCTGGACCTGGGTCAGCGGCACCTTGCGCGGGTTGGGGCGGACATGGCCGGGCAGCGTGCCGTACCACGCGCGCTCGGCCCCCCACCCCTCCTCGATGGCGGTGAAGCCCAGCCCGCGCAGCACCTTCACCAGCTCGGAGCACCGGGCGTCGGCCTCCTCGACGCTGTCGCCCCACAGCACGGCGGTGGGCGTCATCCAGCCCGAGCTGGTGCCGGCCTGCTCGGCCTCCAGCCTTGCCGCCTCGGCCTCCAGCGCCTCCATCACGCCGACCGGGTCGTGGCGAAGTGCCGTGAAGCCGCCGACGGCGCGCAGCAGCACCGAGCGCCAGTCGTAGGAGGTGTCGTCGTGCTTGCGCCAGAGAGCGGCGAACACGCCGCGGGCCTGGACATGGTCCATCGCCTCGAAACGCACCGACCAGCGGATGGGAAATGGCAGCGCGTCGAGCGCGTTCATCAGACCGGGATGGGTGGCCCGCGGGTAGCCGCCGATCCCCACCACCCGGACGTGCCATGCAGCCCCACCGTTGCTCCAGGCCGGGAAGGAGCCCGGCACCAAGCCGACGTCGATGAGGTTGGCCTTGATCGGGAAGCCGGGGATGTCGGGGACCAGCACGCGGGGCTGGTCGATCGGCGAGACGCAGGAGTGCAGGAAGGCCTGGACCTCGTCGTCACCCAGCATGCGGGCCCAGCCGACGGCGCGGCCGAGCAGGCCGGCGACCTGCAACACCAGCTGGCGGAACGGCTCGACATGATCGCGCATGACGTCGGGCCGGGCGCGCTCCGGCGGGTTGCGGGTGAACCAGGAGGCCACACGGCGGGTCGCCGGTTTGCCCGGCGTGTAGGTGATGGCCACAAGACTGCGGGTGCGGAGCTGCCGGCCGGGAGAGTCGAGCCGGGCGCGGCGCTCGGCGTCGATCAGCTCGGAGACGGGATGTACGCCGGTGCTCCGCGGGTAGCCGCGGCCGAAGCGGCGCTGCATTTCGAAGTGGAAGGTCCAGCCACCGGTGAAGGGGAACAGCACGTTGCCGGCGGCCATGGCGGTCTGCTGGATCTCGGCCGGGTCCTGCACCGACTGGTCGCGACCGCTATACTCGACCACCGCCATCAGGGCGCCGTCCTCCTCCAGCAGCACCACACCGGGCCACACGAAGCAGTCCCAGGGCAGGTGCCGCGACAGCGCGTCGTAGCCGTCGTCGAAGGCGGAGAGGTCGAGCACGACTACCCTTCCTTCCTTACCGGGGGGCCTTGTAGGCGGAGAGGCCGAGCGACCGGCCGCGGGTGCGGGCGGCGCGCAGCAGCCAGGCGGCCGCACTCTGGCGGACGATCTCGAGCCACCAGGGATCGCGGCGGGTGAGGTGGCGGGCGGTGAGGAAGACGGCGAGGAACCCCGCCACCGCCTGGGGAACGGCGCCGAAAACCAGCCACAGCTCGGCGGCCAGCCACACCGCCACGGCGAGCAGCTCCATCGGCACGCCGAGCGGCATCTTGGTCGGCCGCACCGAGGTGCGGCGCACCGGCTTCTCCCATCCATCCGGGAAAGAGGATGGTGGCGGCAGCGGGGCCGTCATCGTCAGCCCGCCAGCGCGATGATGCCGTCGCGCATGCCATAGGCCGCAGCCCCGGCGACGGTGAAGACGAACACCACCACCCCGGCCATGCGGCTGAACATCGCGGCGATCAGCGCCAGCAGCAGGCCGGCGGTGACGGCGATCGGCACGAAGTTGACGTCGAACACCGCCTGCCAGGAGAACAGCTCGGCGCCCAGCTCGGCGATCACCTGGGCGCGGGCCGGCAGCGCGGCGCCGGCCAGCACCAGCGCCGGGGCGAGCGCCCGGCGCACACTACGCATCCACTCCATGAGGTCCTCCACCGTCTGCGTCTCCCGCCCCCAGCGGGCGGAGCACGAAGCCCTGGGCCGGGTCGTAGCCCTCGACCCGGACGATCTCGTTGACGAAGCGCCGGCCGGTGCTGTCGCGCGCGAGATGCACCACCGCGTGCACCGCGCGGGATATCCAGCGCATCTGCAAGGCATCCATGGTGATGCCGCCCAGCCCGACCATCTGGGCGATGCGGTCGAGCGCGTCCCAGGCCGAGCCGGCGTGCACCGTGCATAGGCCGGGATGCCCGGTGGTCCACCCCACCACCATCTGCCGTGCCTCGGCGCGGCGCACCTCGCCCAGCACGAGATGCGTCATCGGCACCCGCAGGGCGCCGGCCACCAGCGTCTCCAGGGTCACCGGCGGCTCGGCTTGCGGGTCGGCCAGCATGGTGTAGGCGAAGGGACATGGCGGCTCGAACTCATAAGGGTCCTGCAGCACCGCCGGCAGCCCCTCCATCAGGGCCGGCTCCTCCAGGCAGGCACGCAGCAGCGTCGTCTTGCCCGTATCGACATCGCCGGCGATCACGATGGTGCGGCGCTCCAGAATCAGCCGGCGGATCAACGTCACCTGGATTGTTGTCGCAGCTCCCGAGGCGGCCCAGTCGTCGAGCGTCACGCGTCCGCGGTAGGGCCGGCGGATCGAGCAGGAGGGCCCGGTGGTGACAGGCTCGATGTCGGCGTGGATGCGCTCGCCGGTGACCGGCAGCACGGCGTCGAGCGTCGGGCGGTCGCGGCGCAGCTCCTTGCGGTGGAAGCCGGCGACCAGCGCCAGGAACCGCATGACGTCCTCCGCGCCGACCTCCCGGACGAAGCGCGGCTCCGGCCCGTCCTTCACCACCACGCGGCAGCGGGTGCAGCCTCGGCGGGGTGGCAGCACCAGAACGTTGGCGACACCACCGGACAGCAGGTCGCCGAACAGCGCCTCGCGCAGCCGCTCCAGCGCGTACAGGAGCAGCGCGCCCCGGTCGGGGTCGGCGGCCGGGCCGGTCATGCCTCGCCCTCGGTGCCGGAAGCCTTGGGATGGAAGCCGTCGTGCACCTGCACCTTGGGGCTGGGGCGGCGCGGGTGGCCGAGCCGCTCGTGGACGGCGGCCTTGGTCTCGGCGACCGCGGCCGGGTCGAGGTCGTGCACCAGGTTGAGCACCGCGACGACGGTGATCACCAGGTCGTCGATGCGGGCGACGGTGGCCTCGAGCCGCTCGGTCTTCGCCCGCTCGCCGGCGATGGCGTCGAGCCCCTTGTCGAGCACGTGGATCACCGCGTCGCTCAGCGTGCGCAGGCCCTGGCGGGTCTGCACCAGCTCGATCTGATCGGCGATCACGGTGGGCACGCGGGCGGAGATCGGCCGGGTGGCCATGGCGTCGGACGGATCGGTCATGTCCAGATCCTCGGAGGCTTGCGGCGCGAGGCGGTGGGGGCCGGATCGACAGCGGCATCGGGTGCTCCGGCGCCGAGCCAGCGGTTGGCATCGGGCCGGGGCGTCCAGACCCGGACCGGCGGCCCGTAGAGCCCGACCCAGCGCGGATCGGCGTAGGGGTGGAGCCGCCGTCCGCGGATCGGCTTGCCGTAGCCGAAGACGATCAGCTCGTCGCCATCCATCTCCAGGGCGGCGTGCATCGGCAGCACCGGCCGGCGGTCGAGGCGGACGCCGCGGCTGACGGTGGGCAGCAGGTCGAAGACGCCGCGGGACGTGCTGCGCGTCGGCACCTCCTCGACCGCCTCACCCACCATCCGGCTGATCCGCTCGGCCTCGTCCGAGGAGTTCGGCCGGAACACCACCAGCCGGCAGTTGGCCGACAGCCCCTTGCCGTACTGCTCCTCGACGTCGCCCAGGCTCTGGGCCAGCAGCAGCAGGCGGATGCCGTACTCGCGGACATAGCGGATCCACTCGGCGGCCTCGGCCATGTGGAACTGCAGGAACTCGTCGAGCACCACCAGCAGCCGCCAGCGCCGCGCCCTTCCGTCGTCGGCGAGGTTGCGGTCGACGGTGAGGAAATCGACCATCTGGGTGAGGATCAGCTTGAACACCCGGCGCAGCCGGCGGGCGTCCATCGGCCGGGCCACGATGTAGAGCGTCACCGGCCGCTCGCCCGCCACCAGATCCGCGATCGAGAAGTCGCTGGCGGCGGTCTGCGCCTCCAACACGGAATCCTCGAACTCGGCGAGCAGCACCGATCCGGTCACGTAGACCGACTTGCGGTAGTGCAGGCTCTTGTCGACGGTGCCACCGCCGCGCTCGGTCTTCGGCTTGCCGTCGTCGCGGTCCTCTTCGGCCGCGGCGACGCTCTTGTCCCACAGCTCCTGGGCGGCGCGCCCGGCGGTGGGGTGGATGCCCGCGGCCAGCATGAGCCGCAGCCCGTCGTCGCCCAGCAGGATGTGGCGGCGGGCGCCGGCCAGGGTCTTCTCGCTGTCGGCCGCGGCGGTGAGCAGGAAGACGAAGACGCCGGTGAGGTAGGAGAAGGCGGCGTTGCGCCAGTGCCCCTCCTTCTCGCCCTCGGTGAGGATGCGGGCGGCGTGCTGGCAGTCGGGCACCAGATGGGTTCCCGGCCGCACCGCCATCAGCGGGTTGTAGCGCGCACCGCCGGGCCGGGCGAGGTCGAGCACGACGACGTCGCCGGCTCGCTCGCGCGCCGCCCCGCTGTCGTGGACCAGCGAGCCCTTGAAGTCCCAGACCACGGCGCTGTCGCGCCAGCCCGTGAACAGCGTGGGCAGCACCGTGGTGGTGGTCTTGCCCGAGCCGGTGGGGCCGATCACCAGGACCGGCTGCATGGTGCGCTCGCGCAGCAGGCGTCGCCCGTACGCACCGAGCAGGATGGCGGAGGGATCCGTCATCGTACGGCTCTCACAGAAGGCCGCTGCGACGGACGTCGCCACGGCGGGCCCAGCGGCCGGCGCCGAAGCGGCCCAGCCGGTCGCCGCGGCCGTCGAGCCAGGCCCGTATGGCAAGCGCCACCGCGGCGGCGACGCACAGCCCGACCGCCGCAACAACGATCCAGCGGTCGGCCGGGGCCAGGAGCTCGTGCCACCCGACGAAGGCGCCGGGCGGGTAGAGGGCGATCCCGGCCAGCCGCCAGCCGCCGAACGCCGGCGGCCAGGCGAAGACCCAGCCGACCAGCTCGGTGACGACGGCCACCACCAACAGCCAGACCGCGGCGTAGCCAACGAGACGGAGAGCGAAAGGCCGGTTCACAGCTCGCGCCCTCCCGGCTCCTGCCGTCCCTCCCGTTCCCGGCCACGCTCCTGGCGCAGGCGCTCCATCTCGATGAGCTGGCGCTCGTAGGTCTGGCGCTCGCGCTCGGTCATGCAGCCCAGGCGGTCGGTGGTCACCTCGACGGCGTCGAAGCGCAGCCAGCGCGACACCACGTCGGGCTCGAGGTAGAGGTCGCGGTCGTTCCGGACGCCGCGCAGCATGATGTGAAGGTGCTGGTTGCCGTCCGGGTGGGCCATGTCGGGCTTGCGCTCGACCGCGGCGACCCATTCGAGCTCGCCGACCCGGCGCTCCCAGGCGGCCACGACGTCGCGGCCGTAGGACACCATGTCGTCGATGCGGTGGCCGTCGTTCGGGCTGACGATGACGTGGAAGACGCGGCGGTCGTTCGACCACGCTTCGGCGACGGCGTCCTTGTCGATGCCGGTGCGGTCACGATCGAACAGCGGCCCCTCCTTGACCAGGTAGTTGGCCAGGACCGCCACGGTGTTCGGATAGGCGCCGCGGGCGCGGTCGTGGTAGAGCACCTTGACGGTGACCGGGCGGGCGTAGGCGCCGGCCTGCGGCGCGGCCCCCTTGACGCGCACCCGCTGCATCGGCCGGCGGGTGTAGGCGCGGGCCAGGCGCCGGCCGCGGTCGGCCAGCGCCTTCATACGGGCCTTGAAGCCGTCGTCGGCGCTCAGGCCGTCGAAGATCGAACCGCGCCACCCCATCGGGACATCGCTCCTTGCCCTGCCGTGGCCGGCACCCTGCGGGACCGGTCAGCGGCGTAGACGATGCCGCCGGGCAGGACGCAAGAACAGAAATCAATCGGGTAGCGGGAAATCAGGCTCCGTATGCGCATGAATTCCGGAAGCGCCTTCCCAATACAGACAAACCATTGATACACAAGACCGCAACCGCCCGCCGCATACGCCCTTTTATCTTGCTGACCCGTATATTCACCCCTCCACACACGCGCCCAATCTGCGCCTCCATTCCTTCCTGGAGCGTCCGGCCTCCTGTATTTTTGCGATCACCTGCGACGCCGCGCCCAAGCCGGCCGTCATCCGCTCCGGCCTTGCCTGCCCAGTCGAAGGATTCATATGATTCGGGAAAGCCGAGTCATACGAGGAATGCCGACGATGCGTGTCTCCACCGCCGAGTTCATCAAGGGGTACGGCGCGCTGGCCGATAAGGCGCTCAGCGAGCCGGTGACGATCACCAAGAACGGCCGTGACCGTCTCGTGCTGCTCTCGGCCGAGGAGTACGCCCGCCTCAAGCGCCGCGATCGCCGCGTCGTCGAACCCGGCGACCTGACCGACGCCCAGCTCGAGGCACTGCGGCTGGCCGAGGTGCCGGCCGGGCACGACCATCCCGATGCCGACCTGCACGATCCGGCCGCTTGATCGACGCCTCCGACCGGCATAATTATACCCTGTGCATGGGCATCTTTTTCGGGGTTGGGCATGGCGTTCGGGATGGACACGACGCTGACGGCGCGCGAGGCCTCGTTCGTGGCCGACGTGGGCTACGACGTGGTCACCAGGGCCTTCGAGGACCGCCGTGTCACCACGGTGGCCGGGCGTCCCCGGCAGCGGACGCTCGACCTGCGCGGTACCCTCCAGCTCGCGGTGGCGGAGCGGCTCAAGCGGTACCCGGCTCCGGTCAAGAAGCGCATCGAGGGGAAGGTCGCGGAAACGATCCGGGAGGCCCGCGCCCTCGCCGACGTCCGGGACGTCGCCCACACCGAGCGGATGGTGGTGACGACGTTCCGCACGTCCGAGCTTGCCCGGCTGGCGGCGGAACGTCTGGCGACGATCGATCGCATGCGCGCCCTGATCGCCGTGGACGAGGACGTGCAGGGCGGCGCGCCGACCTTCAAGGGAACCCGTGTGCTGGTCCGCCACATCGCCGGCCTCGTCCGGAACAAGATCGACCGTCGGGAGATCATGGAGGATTTCCCGGAGGTCACCGACGGGATGATCGAGCTTGCGATCCTCTTCGACCGCTTGTACCCCCAGCGGGGAAGACCCGCCGCCAAGGGCCGCGGTGTGTGAAGTACCGGTTCCTGATCGACGCCAACCTGTCTCCGGTGCTCGAGGCGGCTGCGTGGGATCGCGGGCACGAAGCGTATCATGTCCGCACCCTCGGCCGGGAAAACGACGGGGACCCCGTCCTTCTCGCGCTGATCGAGGCCGAAGGCTACACGCTCGTGACCAACAACATCGTCGAATTCCGCGCGCGCTACCGGAACCGCCAGCTCCTTCACGCCGGCGTCGTGTTCATCGCCCAGGCCACGCGCGGCCGGCGTTTTCAGCTGGGAGCCTTCGAAGCCGCCCTCGAGCACATCGCCGCCCACGGCCCGATCGACGCCATGGAGGTGCTTGTTCAACCGGACCCGGCGACCGGCTACGTGGTGGCCACGAACCCGCTTCCCTGACCGGCCGTCATCCCAAGGGCCGGGAATCAGGCGTGGTCGGCCCGGTCCTCGTGGCGGGGAACCAGGGCCGTCCGAAGCGGATCGGGCGCCGAACCGCACCGCCCGCGCGCCGGTCAGCGTCCTTCCCCCTCCGGAAAGCGGTCCTCGAGCAGCGCGCGCAGCAGCGCCGCCATGGTGACGCCCTTGCGGAATGCGGCGACCTTGATCCGGCCGCGCAGCTCCGGCGTGATGTCCACCGTCAGCCGGGCGGTGTGGATCTCCGCCCTTGGCTGCGGCTTGCCGTCGCGCACCCAGGCGTCCGGCGTGGTCGGCCGGGCACCGAAGCCGATGGGTCCGCTCATCGGTTGGTCTCCCGCAGTTCGGCGGCCAGAGCGGCGATCTCACGCGCCGCCGTGGAGCACGGTTCCAGCTCGAAGGCCAGCCGGCCGGTGCGGGCACTCTGGGCGAACACCACCCGCTGGCCGACCGCCGTGACCAGCACAGGCGGCACGATGCCGGCCAGCTCGCGGCGGGCGGCGTGCAGCAGCCGGGTGCGGGCGATGCAGCGGTTGAGCACGAAGCGGGCGTCGAGACCGGGCCGCCAGCCGCGCGCCTCGTCGAGCAGGCGCAGCAGCTCGGCCGAGGCCCAGGCGTCGAACGGGCTGGGCTGCACCGGGATCAGCACGCGCCCGGCGGCCAGGATCGCCGAGCGCGCCAGGGCGGTGACCCGCGGCGGGCCGTCGATGATCACGTGCTCGACCCCGGATGCCAGGTCGGGCACCTCGCGGTGCAGGGTTTCCCGCGCCAGCCCGATCATGGCGAACAGCCGGGGCAGGCCCTCGCGGTTGCGCCGCTCGGCCCAATCGAGCGCCGAGCCTTGGGGATCGGCGTCGATCAGCAGCACCCGCCGGCCCTGCCGAGCCAGCTCGCCGGCAAGATGCAGGGCGAGCGTCGTCTTGCCGACGCCGCCCTTCTGGTTCAGGAACGCCGCGATCATGGCCGTCTCCACGGGCGGCCGGACGAATCATCCACAGGGGCGGGATTCGGTGAGTCAGCCGCCAAGAGTCTGTTATAGAGAGAGGTTATAAAGTTATAGGGCCGGATTTCCGAAGCGGGACAAGATGATAACGCCGAGTCGGCGGGGCGATGTCCCGTGATTCGGCATGGTGATGTCCCGCGTTCCTCCCATTCCGATCGCCCGAGCTCTTCCGCCGCCAATCCACAGCCCTGTGTGGATGGGCACGGGCTTTCGGGGTGGCGGACGAAGCGCAGGCGCTCCTCGCCGCCGCCCCGCTCCACGGTGAGCCGGTAGCCCGGCAGGCCGGACGCGGCGATCCGCCGGATGCGGGGTACGAATTCGACGTAGCGCACCCGGCTGCCGCTGCGGGCGTGCAGGCGGCGCAGGCCGATCGCCCCGCCGCCCCGCTGCCGGCCGCCCATCTTGCGCACCAGCCGGTACAGCCAGCGCGCCGTACCGCCGGTGAGGCCGAAATAGGCCGGGTCCAGCCGCAGCACCCGCCGCTCGCGCGCCGCGGCGGACAGCCATTCCGGCACGGTCAGGCAGACGCCGTTCCCCGTGGTCTCCCAGCCATCCAGCCACGTGAACCGTGCCGGCTCCGGCAACGGGGCGCGCAGGGAGGTCTCGACCCGGGTGGCCGCCAGCCGGTCGAATGCGGCGCGCAGCCGCGCGTAGTCGCTGCGGCCGGTGCCGCGGCCGAGGAAGCGCAGAATTTGACGGGGCGGTGCTTCAAGGCGCGCCCCCGGCGTCAGCCCGGCATCGAGCGCCTCGACGATCTGGCTCACCGCCCAGATCAGCACATCGGCGTCCCACACCGTGGCGATGCCCAGGGAACCGGCCGGCTCGACCCGCAGGCGCACGGTCGCATGATCGAGACGGATCGGCTGGTGCCGCGGCGTCTTGGCCAAGCTGAACCACGGCCAGACCATCAGGTCGCGGAGGTCGCGCGGGGCGGCGGCCTCGAGGACCGCCGGAAACGGACGTTGCGGCATGGCCGGTCTCCGTCAGCGGCGCCGGGCCGGCGGCACGCCGCCGGATCCGGGATCGGAGGTGGATGTCCGCAGGCCGCGGTCGGCCCAGGCCTGCAGGTCGGCCAGGGCATAGACGACGCGGCCGCCGATCTTGCGGTAGCGCGGGCCGGTGCCGTAGACGCGGTGCTTCTCCAGCGTCCGGCCCGACAGGCCGAGCAGACGCGCGGCCTCGGGCGTGCGCAGAAAGCGCGGCGGCAGACCGCCGGTGGGATCGTGCATGGTGGGGCCTCCGTTGATCGGAGCGCGCCGCCTCGGAAGCCGGCGCGCGATGGCGGGAGGCTCGCGGGAACCGGGAAGGGCCAGGGAGGGGAAAGACCAAGGCGTCCGAATTCCCCCCGGTCCCGAACCGCCGAACCTACGCCGGGCTGCGCCCCGGCCTGCCGGCCAGCAGATCGCGGTAGCCGCCCTCCATCAGGCGGTGGCCACGGCGGATCAGATAGCGGGTCCGGTCGCGCAGCGGGCTGTCGCGCAGCCAGTCGGCCGCGACACGGTCGGCGCCGAACACCGCGGCGGCGGTCTTGCGCACGCTGGCGCCGGCGAGGCTGGCGTCGAGCGCCTGCAGAGAGCGCCGTAGGAGGGTGGTCTGGTTGGTGGTGAGGTCGGGCGGCGGGACCACCCCCGTCATCCAGGCGGCCAGTCGCCCGATGGCTGCGATCTGCGGTGCCGGCAGCCGGTCGAACGAGACGGCCGCGCGCAGCGGCGTTCCCGGTGGTGGCAGTTCAGGAGCCTCGACCAACAGGCGTCGTTCCCGCGGTCCGTCGGCGAGGACGACGTGGACGCCCTCGTGCGTCACCAGTGTGGCGCGGCGTCCCGGCCCGGCCAGCGGGTCGGCCCCCGCTCGCAGCGGCGGCGAGCCCGGCGGGGCCGGCACCAGCCGCACAAGGCCGGGGAGCAGGTCGGGCCGCCAGAAGATGGTGGTATCGGCGGCGTCCCGGTCAGGATTTTCGGCGAAAGGTCAGGCCCCAGCGAACACCGTTGTCGGACCTCGGCCGCGACTCCGCCGCCTGCACCTCGGCCCGGTACTCGGGGTTGCGGCGCAGGAACTCCCACGCCCAGCCCGACACCGGCAGATCGACCAGGTCGGCGTAGTCGCTGCTGGACCGCCAGTCTCTCGTGCCCATCACAACGCCCTCATCGTCACGGGAGGGGGGGCTGGACGCCCGTCGATTCCGTGAGATGTGGAGCGTGGCCGCGGCCAGCGAGCCTGAGCGGGGCCGGCACGTCCGTGGCCGGCCCCACAACGCCGCCTCCGACGGCCGGCAAACCGTTGGTAAGGCTGAATTCTCCCGATGCGGCCCGGTATCCACACACCGATTTCGCACCGCAGCGATGATGGCTTAGCCCGACCGGAGCAGATGGCGGTAGCCGCTCTCGCTCATCCATCGGGCACGGGCGAGGTGGCTGGCATGGACGCGCCGGGCACGCTCGGGATCGGCCGCCGGATCGAGTCGCAGGACGACCCGCGCCACCTCGTCCGGATCGGCGCCCGCCGCCTCGGCGTCCAGCAGACGCAGGTAAGTGACCAGATGCAGCCGATCGTAGTCGGTCAGCGTGGGAGCGGTGGGTGCTTCGTCGAACACCGGCGCGTCGAGGCGGGGCTTCTTCATGCGTGCGCCCCCCTCGCGGGCCCGGATCGGCCGGACGCGCCGCCAACACCGCGATCCGGCAAGGCATCACGCAGGACGAACCGGCGGATCGGCCGGAGGGCGATCGCGACCACGCCGCCCGTATGGAGCGGTGTATGCATAGGACGGCGGCGGCGACCGGCGGTTGGCCGGCGCGCACGCCCAAGGTCCATCCCGGCGATCTCCCAGCCCTGCCTCCCGGTCATCTGCCCCCCTCCGAACGGCGTCACGAGTCTTGAGCGGATCGGCGCGTCGCGCAAGCATACGGGAGTATGATGCCTTTCGTCTGCCACAATTCTCTTGCCGCACACCAGTTCGCGCATCAAACAGTCATTGGCCGGATATCGTCCGCATTTTGCGCATATGCCCATGAATCGCGGGTCTATGCTTCCGGTTCAGATCCGGAATCCCGGCTTTACGGAAGGTCGGTTCCGTGTGCCGGCGGATCACCGCCGCGGCGTGTGCGGCCTTGCCCCAGAATGCGCATACTGGGATATGATGCGTCCCGGGCATCAGCGCAGCCGGGTCTGCCTCTCACCGGATGGCCTGCCCGCCTCACATGAGTTCACGTAACGTGAAATCAATATCCTCTTCGGTGTTAACTGACTTGGGAAAAGCCCCTGCGGCACTCTTGCGGCGTGACCCACCCACCGCCCCCTCCGCACAGCCGCAGCGAGATCGGCCGCCGCCTCAAGGCGACGCGGCTGGCACTCGGCCTGCGGGCGCGCGACCTCCACCACGCCACCGGGATCGGTGAGAGCGCGTGGTCGCAGTATGAGAACGGCCGGCGCTTTCCCGATCTGATGCAGATGCTGCCCTTCGCCGACCGTTTCGGAGTGCCGCTCGACTGGATTTATCGCGGCATCATCGGCGCCGTGCCTTTCGACCTGGCGCAACGAATCCTGGCGCAACTCGGCACACCGGCGGACGCCGCTGGCGCGACAGCGGAGACTCCCGGCGACGGCCCGACCTGACGTCCGCTCATTCTTTCACGCTACGTGAATTTCTTCGTTGATGAGTTTCACGACGCGTGAAAGAATTCGCTCGACTGCCACTCGGGCCGACCGGCCGGGGTGGCACCGGTGAAGCGGGGCGCGGGCGGGATTGACGATGGCGGGTCCGGGCAAGACCAAGGAGCGGACGGAGTCGGTCGGCGGTCGGCGCTACCCGTCGTGGCAGGTCTGCCGGAACGTGGTCGTCACCGGCCGCCGCACGACGGTGCGCATGGAGGCCGCGTTCTGGGACGGTCTGGCGGAGATCGGCCGGCGCGAGGGGCTGGAACTGAACCAGCTCTGCAGCCTGGTCGACCGGCGCCGCGGCGGCGTGAAGCTGACGCCGGCCCTGCGCATGTTCGTGGTCGGGTACTTCCGCGTGGCGGTTCCCGGCCGCCTCCCGCCCCCGGCGGAAGCGGCGAGGACGTCGCCGCTATTCCGCTCCGCCCTGGGAGCGATCGGCTGAACGCTCGGCGTGGGCGGGGTCATCCCCCGCCGTCCAGGAACGCCCGCTCGGCGTCCTCGATGCGGTCGAAGCGGCTCAGCCGCGCCATCCGGCGGACCCGCCGTCGGGAATCCACGATGCACACGGCGGTGTAACCGTAGCCGCGGAAGACCCCGAGGATGGCGACCCGTTCGAAGCCTGCGTCACCATCGTCATCGGCGCTGCCATCGGCGCCCAGGTTGCGCTCGGCGATGCGGCCGTCCCAGTGGAGGTCGGCGGCCTCCGCGGCGATGACGCGCTCGACCAAGGCCATCAGGCCCTCGGCCCCGAATTCCCGGCGCAGGCTCTCGACCAGGTCGGGGAAGTGGTCGAACGCGGCGTGCGGATGCGTGACGGTGCAGGACATGGAGACCTCCGGGGTTGACGTCCTCCTCATCGAGGACGCCGCCCGGCGTCAGCCGGCGGGGCGGCGGTCAGGGACGCCCGCACGGGCGCCGCCGGGAGGCGGGGCGCGGGGGAGCCGGAATGCGGGAGTGGAGCGCCAGCGGAACGGGAGCATTGCGGGGGGACCGCGTCTCCTTGACCGCCACCCCGCCCCGGCTGGCAGGCTGGAAGGATCGAGACGAGGCCCTTTTCCTCTTTCTCCGCTTTTCCTTGTTCCGCCTCGGAGCGGCCGCCGCGCACCGGCAGGATCACCGCAATTCCGGAAAGCCGGAAAGGCCCCCTGCCGCGGTGACCCGCGGCAGGGGGCCGGGGCTCGGGATCAGGGATCGCGGGGCTCCCAGAGGGCGATGTGGGTGATGCCGTCCTCACCCGGACGCTCCAGCTTGACGAGCCGGGCACGCAGCCATTGCGGGCCGAACTCGGGTGCGCCCAGCTTGAGGTTCAGGTAGGTCTCGCCGCTGGTCCTGGCGGTCTGGCTCCACCCGGCGCCGACCTCGTAGCGCTGGCCGTTCCCGGCATAGACACGATGGTCGGGGGCACTGTCGGAAGCCCGCGCCACCGGAACGATGGTGAGGCCGGCGGTGACGTTCAGGGTCTTGAGGGTGCCGGTGAAGCTGCCGTTGTCGAGGCGGGTGAAGGTGCCGAGGGTGATGGCCATGGTAGGTCTCCTGCTCGCTGGTTCGCGGGGACCATCCCTGCGATGGCTCCGGCGGACGAGCCCGCAAGGCGCACCGTTGCACCCGGAGCGTCGGCGACGGGCCGGAACGCCAGTGGAGGACCCGGAGGGCGGGGAAATTTGTCTCGCGAGGAATGCCGGGCACCGGCAGGGGAAATCTCCCCGCCCGCAGGGTTGGAGCGGAGCGGCGCGGGCTCTACGCCACCGGGAGCAAGCAGGGCTGGTTCCTGCGATCGGCACGGGTGCCGGAGATGCCAAGGCCGGACGCTTCACCGACTTTGCGGAACGGTGGAATTCCGGACATACGGAAAACCGCAACTGCGGCATACGCCCCGCATGCTGTCCGGGACAGCGGCGGCGGTCTGTCCCGGCCGGGCCTGTGCCGGTGACGGACATGGATGACGGCGAGGCCTGCTATGGGGACTGGTGGGGCTCGGGACGCCGATGTGTGGCCGGTGCGGCACATCCGAAGGCACCGGCCGGCGGCAAACTCCTTGCGCTGGTAGATGTCGCCATCACCCCCGCCGGCGTTCGGTTCACAGTCCACGACATCCGGGTCAGCCGGGAGATCCCGCAGGACAAGCACGCAACCTCGGTCGCGTCGCCGCTGCATCGCGACCTCGATGACCGCTGAACGGGCACGGTGTCGTTCCCGGTGTACGTCCGTCAGCCGATCACGAACCCCATTCTCGACGCCTGGGTCGAGGCCGGAGGGTGCCTCCGAATGGACGAGGAATAGGGTACGAGCGATCCCTGTGCGTCATGACAGGTTGCCGTCCTGCCGGTGCCGCCAGCGGCATCGGCAGGACGGCAGCACAGCATTTCGCGCAGCTCGGCATGAAGCTGGTGCTGTTCGACACCGACGGGCTGGCGCTGAACGCCGTAGCCACCGGGCTTGGCGGCGAATTCCGCACCCTGGCCGGGGATGTGTCGAGGCCGGCCGCCCTGGAGCGGCTTCGCGATCCCGCCCCGGACGCCTTCGGGGCCATGCTGGGCGAGTTCCTTGGCGACACCGGCGCCGATGCCACACGAACCGCCGGTGACCATGGCGGCCTTGCCGGATAGCGCCTTGCTCATGATTCGGTGTCCCCGTTTGCAAGCAACGGAAACACCACTGTTGTGTAGAGCCTATTGGCTCGGCTCAGACGACGGCAGTTGGCCAATCCCGCACTCTGTAATCAGAATTCGGTACCATGACTCTGATCGCCAAGGTGTCAATCGGGATGGAAGCGGCACCTCTTGACAATTTTGCGTGGCCGAATAGACGTTGAATGTATCGTGCAAAATGCCCGTGTACCTCTATCACACCGCCGGCATCTGGGAGACTCTATATGAGTGAGCAGCATCATTCATTACGGAACTCTCCATGAATTTCCCTCTTCCATTGCTCGCCGTTCTCCCAGATATTCACGTCCGCGACCGTGTTGATCAGAGCTTCCGCCGGATCACTTTACGTGTTCGGCCAACGGCCACGACGGCCGCCTGCACCGGATGCGGCACGGCCTCGTGCTGCTTTCGCGCCTGCTGCTGGCGCTGCCTGGGTGACGTGGCGTGCAGAAGTGCTACTGCATTCTCACCAGGACCGGAGCCAAGCTGTCAGAATTGGCGTCGACCGGTCCATGGAAATCACTGTATCTCGATGACCGGCGGGACCCCGCGACTCCCGCCGCTTGACGTATGGTGAAGAAAGATGCCCTGCCCCTGCGGCTCCGGCCGGACCTACGACGATTGCTGCGGCCCGATCATCGCCGGCGCGCCGGCACCGACGGCCGAGGCGTTGATGCGCTCGCGCTACACCGCCTATGTCCGCGGTGCGCTCGACCATGTCGAGCGCACGCACGCCCCCGAGATCCGCGCCGACTTCAACCGCGCGGAGGCCGAACGCAACGTCGCGGAGGTGGAGTGGCTGTCGCTCGACGTCCAGCGGGCGGAGGAGGACGGTGACGCCGGCACCGTGGAGTTCACGATCCGCTTCCGCCGCGACGGGCAGGAGCTCCGCCACCACGAGCTCTCCCGCTTCCGGCGGGAGGACGGGCACTGGTTCTACGTGGACGGCGACGTCAATCCCAAGCAGCCGCCGCGCCGCATGGTCAAGGTCGGCCGCAACGATCCCTGCCCCTGCGGGTCCGGCAAGAAGCACAAGAAGTGCTGCGGGGCCTGACCGGACCACCGGGGATACGGTGATGGAGCGGCGTTTCCACTGCACCGCCTGCGGCAAGTGCTGCCACGGCGTCCTGCCGCTGACGCCGGAGGACGCGCTGGAGCACGCCGGCCGCTTCCCGCTGGCGATGATGTGGATGCCGGTGTCCAAGGGGAAGAAGGCCTTCGCGCTGGCCGAGCGGCTCGGGGTGACGGTGCGGCTGCGCGACCGCCGGGCGGCGGCCGTGCACATCGTGCCGGCCGCCTATCTGCCGGCCAGCTTCGCCTGCCCGGCGCTGGCGCCGGACGGGCTGTGCGGCATCCACGACGCCAAGCCGCTGCGCTGCCGCACCATGCCCTTCTACCCGTTCCGGGAGGAGGCGGAGCAGGCCGACCTGCTGGTGCCGCGGGCCGGCTGGCTGTGCGACATCTCGGCGGCGGCGCCGGTGGTCTACCGCGACCGCACGATCCTCGACCGCGGCGACTTCGACCGCGAGCGGACGGCGCTGGAGCGGCAGGCGCCGGTGATGCGGACCTACGCCGCCTATGCGCTGAAATACACGCCCTGGGTCCTGGATTCGCTGACGACCGCGGCGGCGAAGCCGGCCGGCGCCTCGGTGTTCACCAGCCTGTCGTCCTTCCTGACCGCCACCCGGCGGGCGGACGCGTCGGAGCTGGCGCGCCGGCAGCTTCCCGTGCTGACCGACCACGCCGCCCGCACCGCCGGCGACCCGGCTCTGGCCGAGCACCACCGCAACTACGCCGGCTGGGCGCGGGAGATGGAGCATCTCGCCGGACGCCCGGGTTCCTGACCGCGCCAGGGCCGCGTCCGTTCAGGTGGGCTGCGGCCATTCGCCGTGGTGGTCGTCGATGACGAAGGCGTGGCTGTGGCGCAGCGGCCCGTGCCGGTGGGGATGGACGTGCGGTTCCCGCCCGTCCCAGCCGTCGTGGTGGTGCTTGTGGTGCTCGTCATGGACGTGCGGGTGCTCGTGGGTGTGGGGACCGTGGGTGTGCTCCACCTCCACCGGATCCCCCGCCGGCCAGAGGACCATGGCGAGCGCGGTGCAGGCGGCGGCGAGCCCCCCCAGCACCAGCGCGGTGACACCCAGCCCCGCCGCGGCGCCGAGCCAGCCGGCCAGCGGGTAGGCCAACAGCCAGGCGGCGTGGCTGAGCCCGAACTGGGCGGCGAACAGCGCCGGCCGCTGCTCCGCGTGGGCCGAGCGGCGCAGCAGGCGGCCGGTGGGCGTCAGCACCGCCGCGTTCGCCAAGCCCAGCGTGAACCACAGCGCCAGCAGCGCCGCCCAACTCCCCGCGGAACGCCCCGCCAGCAATGCGGCCAGCGCCAGCAGGCCCGCCGCCAGCAGGCCCGCACCGGCCAGCATGACGGGCCGGTCGGCCACCCGTTCCAGCAGCCGCGGCAGGGTAAGGGCGAGCAGCATCGACCCGGCCCCGTAAGCGGCGAGCAGGACCGCCACATCGGCATCCGTCCCGTCCAGCAGCCCCCGCACCAGCACGACCGTGTTCACGATGACCATGGCCCCGGCAGCGGCCACCGCGCCGTTGAGCGCCAGCAGCCCGCGCAGGCGCGGGGTCTTGAGGTACGCCCGCAGGCCCAGCGTCATGCGCGCGTACACGCCGCCCCGGCCATGGACCGGCCTGGGGGCGGGCAGCGCTGCCGTGCGCACCAGCAGCGCCGACCCGGCGAAGCCGACGACGGTGGCGGCGAACAGGTCGTGGTAGGCGACCACCGTCAGCAGCGCCGCGGCCAGCGTCGGGCTGGCGAGGCTCTCGAGATCGTAGGCGAGGCGGGCCAGCGACAGCGCCTTCGTGTACTCCGCCTCCTCCGGCAGCACGTCGGGGATGGTGGCCTGGAAGGTCGGCGTGAAGGCGGCGGAGGCGGATTGCAACACGAAGATCAGGGCGTAGACCTGCCAGATTTCCGTGACGAAGGGCAGGCACAGGGCGACCGCGGCGCGCAGCAGGTCCATGGTCACCAGGAAGGCGCGCCGGGGCAGCCGGTCGGCGAAGGCGCCGGCCACCGGAGCGACGCCGACATAGGCGACCATCTTGATCGCCAGCGCGGTGCCAAGCACCGCCCCCGCCTCGGCCCCGGCCAGATCATAGGCCAGCAGCCCGAGCGCGACCGTCAGGAAGCCGGTTCCCACCAGTGCGATGACCTGCGCCAGGAACAGATGGCGGTAGGTAAGGTTGAGCAGCGGGGAGAACACGGCACGGCTCACAGATACTTGGTGATGTCGCGCAGCTCCTCGATCACCGGGCGGGAGTCGCGCTGCGGGCCGTTCACGGCGTCCGCCAGGCAATGGTCGATGTGGTCGCGGATCAGCGCCTTCTTCGCCTCGCGCACCGCGCTCTCGACGGCGTGGAGCTGCTGGGCGATGTCAAGGCAGGAACGGCCGGTCTCGATCATCTCGATCGTGCCGCGCAGATGCCCCTCGGCGCGCTTCAGGCGCCGGACGATGTCGGGATGGGAGGCGTGCTGGCTCATGGGATGATCCTATCCTCCCGGAGGGGATCTTGTCCATTGCGCGGCGCGGGCGGATGCGGCCATGATGCGCCGCGTCATCCACCGCCACGGTCCGCATGTCGATTACCTCCCTGATGAATGGCCTCCGTCTCGTCGTCGTGCTGGCGATGGTGGCGGGCGTGCTGTCCTTCGGGAGCCACAGCACCCTGTCCCACGACCCCGGCGCGATCCTCGCGACCCTGGCGGATATCGAGGACGGGGGTGGCCATGGTCACGACCATGATGCGGACGGGGAGCAACCCGTCGGCCACGGCCCCGGCCACAACCCGGTGGACCATTCGCATGTTGCCATGGCCGCCCTGGTGATGCCGGCCACCGCCCC
This sequence comes from Azospirillum oleiclasticum, assembly GCF_013423485.1. Taxonomy (GTDB): domain Bacteria; phylum Pseudomonadota; class Alphaproteobacteria; order Azospirillales; family Azospirillaceae; genus Azospirillum; species Azospirillum oleiclasticum. The sequence goes on along the minus strand of NZ_JABFFR010000041.1, from coordinate 44,729 downwards.
GTCCGCCGCCGGGGCCGTCTGGCACGGCGGGCCGCCACGGCCGGGCGCCAGCGAGCCGCTCTACCCCCTCGACCGTCCGCCACGATCCGGGTTCAGGCCGTAGTCCCGCGCGCCACCACGCGCCGTCCACCACAAGACTTCCGGAACGACCCGCATGAACCGACGCCCCGACGGGAGCGGCCGGCGGCCAGCATGGCCGCGACCGCTCCTTCCCGCCGCCGTCGCCCTCGTCCTGATCCTCGCGCTCACCGGCACCGAGGCGCAGGCGCACGCCGTCACGCAGGGCGACAAGGGCTACATCCAGGAGATCACCGGCGTCCACCTGATGCCCTTCGTCTATCTCGGCGCCAAGCACATGATGACCGGCTACGACCACATCCTGTTCCTGTTCGGCGTGATCTTCTTCCTCTACCGGCCCAGGCACATCGGCCTCTACGTCAGTCTCTTCGCGCTCGGCCACTCGACGACGATGCTGCTGGGCGTGCTGTTCGACACCAACGTCAGCTCCTACCTGATCGACGCGATCATCGGGCTGTCGGTCGTCTACAAGGCGCTCGACAACCTCGGCGCCTACCGGCGCTGGTTCGGCGTCCAGCCCGATACCAGGGCGGCGACCCTGGTCTTCGGCCTGTTCCACGGGCTGGGGCTCGCGACCAAGATCCGCGAGTACGAGCTGTCCCCCGACGGGCTGATCCCGAACCTCCTCGCCTTCAACGTCGGCGTGGAGATCGGCCAGCTGCTGGCGCTCGCCACCATCCTGATCGCCATGGGCTACTGGCGCCGCACCGCCAGCTTCCGCCGCCACGCCTACACCGCCAACGTCGCGATGATGTCCGCCGGGTTCCTGCTGATCGGCCATCAGCTGACCGGCTGGGCCGTCGCCACCTGACAGGGAACGCATCCATGCACATCATGAAGGGCCCGACCGCCGACGAGCTGCCGACCTCCGGCCAGCTCCTCCGTTCCACCGCCATCGCCGCCGCGACCGCCGCGGTGCTGCTGGTCACCGTCGTCCTGCCGGCCGAATACGGCATCGACCCGACCGGCGTCGGCCGCGTCATCGGGCTGACCGAGATGGGCGAGATCAAGGCCTCCCTCGCCGAGGAGGCGGCGGAGGACGAACGGGCCGCCCGCGAACGGCAGCAACGGCCGGCGCCGGACCAGCGGTCCGACGCCTCCGGTCCGTTCCTGCCGGCGCTGCTGGACCTGCTGGTGCCGCCAGCCGCCGCGGCGACGCTGCCGCCGGGCGTTCCTGCCGGCGCGACCCGCGCCGCATTGCCGGTGGCGGAGGCGGCGAAGTCGGACGAGACCACGGTGACGCTGCGGCCCGGTGAAGGCGCCGAGGTCAAGCTGGACATGCGCAAGGGCGCCAAGGCGACCTTCGCCTGGAAGGCCGAGGGCGGCGTGGTGAACTTCGACACGCACGGCGAACCGCACGACGCCCCCAACGACACGCTCAGCTACGAGAAGGGCCGCGGGGCCGCCGGCGACGAGGGCGTGCTGGAGGCCGCCTTCGACGGCAATCACGGATGGTTCTGGCGCAACCGCGGAAAGGAGCCCGTGACCATCCGCCTGCGCACCAGTGGCGACTATCTGGCCGTCAAGCGCGTGAAGTGAAGCCCGCCGGCCTCCGCCTGGGCGGTTCCGGGCGGAGGCGGGCCCCCGCGCGGAACGCAGAATGGACGATCTCGCCACCCTCGTTGGGCTGTTCCTGACCTCCCTCCTCGCCGCTACGGTCTTTCCGGCCCAGTCGGAGATCCTGCTCGGTGCGCTTCACATGTCCGAAACCCACACGAAGGCGGTGCTGGTGGCCGTCGCGACGGCGGGCAACGTGCTTGGCTCGGTCGTGAACTGGCTGCTGGGACGCTACCTCATCCACTTCCAGGACCGCCGCTGGTTCCCGGTGAAGCGCTCCCTGATCGACCGGGCCACCGCCTGGTACCAGCGCTGGGGATTCTGGTCGCTGCTGCTGGCCTGGGCGCCGTTCATCGGCGATCCGCTCACGTTGGTGGCGGGCATCCTGCGCGAGAACATCTGGGTCTTCCTGGCGCTCGTCACCATCGGCAAGGCGGTGCGCTACGTCGCCGTGGTGATGGCGGTGTGAGCCGTGCGCCCGGAGGGCCGGCATTCCCCCGGCCATCCGGGCGCGCATCACGCCAGTCCGGCCAGCCTCAGCGCCAGCCCGGCCGACGCCGTGACCGCCAGCGTCGGGACCACCCCCAGCCGCAACCGCAGCAGGCACAGCGCCGCCAGCAACGTCATCCCCAGCGCCGCCGGGTCCAGGCTGGAGGGCACCGGCAGCTCGACGGTGACCGGCCCGGCCTGGACGGCGTTGAGGCTCCGGAACAGGACCCGCAGCCCGAACCAGAGGGCGAGGTTGGCGACCACCCCGACCACGGCCGCGGTGATCGCCGCCAGGGCCCCCGACAGCAGGCGGTTGGCCTGCAACCGCTCGATCAGCGGCGCGCCGAGGAAGACGAAGGCGAAGCAGGGCGCGAAGGTCACCCACAGCACGAGGAGGGAGGCGACAACGCCCCCCGCCACCCCCGTCAACCCCTCCGGCGCCCGGAAGCCGGCGAGGAAGCCGACGAACTGGAGCACCAGGATCAGCGGGCCCGGCGTCGTCTCCGCAAGGCCGAGGCCCGCCAGCATCTCCGTCGCCGAAAGCCACCGGTAGCCCGCCACCGCGTCCTGGGCGACATAGGCCAGCACGGCGTAGGCGCCGCCGACGGTGACCACCGCCATCTTGGAGAAGAACCAGGCGAGGTCGGCGTAGGTGCCGCCGACCACGGCCGCCAGAACGGCCACCGGCGCCAGCCACAGCGCCAGCGCCGCGATGCCGGCCCGGCGCGCCCCGGCCGCCAGCCGGGCCGGACGCTCCGGGTCGGCCCGCAGCATCGCATCGATCAGGGCCGGGGCGTCGCCCGCCGCCTCGCCATGGCCGGGGGAGGCGAAGGCTCCGGGCGCCAGGGCGCCGACGACGCCCGCGGCCAGCACCACCAGCGGAAACGGAACCCCCAGGAGGAACAGGGCGGCGAAGGCCGCCGCCGCCAGCGCCCAGGCGGCGCGTCCCCGCAGCGCGCGCCGGCCGATGCGCAGCAGCGCCTGCACCACCAGCACCAGCACCGCGCATTTCAGGCCGAGGAACAGCCCGGCGACCACCGGCACGTCGCCGAGGGTGGCGTAGAGCAGCGACAGCGCCAGCATCACCACCGCGCCGGGCAGCACGAAGAGTAGCCCGGCCGCCACCCCGCCGCGCACGCCGTGCATGATCCAGCCCAGATAGGTCGCAAGCTGCTGCGCCTCCGGGCCGGGCAGCAGGGTGCAGAAGTTGAGCGCGTGCAGGAAGCGCCGCTCGCCCACCCAGCGGCGCTCCTCCACCACCTCGCGGTGCAGCAGCGCGATCTGCCCCGCCGGGCCGCCGAAGGAGAGCAACCCGATCCGCAGCCACAGCCGCAGCGCCTCGCCGAAGGACGGCGGGCGGGGAACGGCGTCCGCCGCCGCGGCGGGGGAGTGGCCGGTGGCCGGCGCCTCGGACACGGCGCCGTTCATGGCCGGCGCTCCGCGGTCGCCGGGTCCTGCGGCGATGGCCAGTTGTGCGCCTCCCCCACCGCGTCGCGGCACCAGCGGTAGAAGGCGTCGTAGAGCGTCATGCCGGCCTCCAGCTGGGCGAGGTCGTCGCGGTGCATGCGCGACAGGCCGAGCGAGGCGGCGAGCAGGCCGGCGGCCTGCGGGGCGAGGTCGAGCCGTGCGGTGTCGGCGCCGCGCACGATCGCGGCCAGCCGCTCCAGCGCCTCCGAGCGCAGGCCGAACTCCTCCAGCATCACGTCGAAGGTGCAAGCCTCCCCGCGGTGGCTCCAGAAGGCGCCCTCGATGTCGAAGGGAACGGCACCGAACCGTTCAGCGACGGCCATCACCTCGGACGGGGCGACGAACAGGAACACGGCCGCGGGATCGACGAAGCGCCGGATCAGCCAGGGGCAGGCGATGCGGTCGACCTTCGGCCGGACGCGCGTCACCCAGACGGTGCGGCCCCGGGCATCGCGCGGCGGCAGGGCGTCGGGCCGCACCAGCGGGCCGCCCGCCGCCGCCCAGGCTTCGAATCCGCCCTCCAGCGTCTCGGCGGACGCGCCGGCATGGCGCAGCCAGGCGGCCACGCCCTGGCTGAGCTTCAGGCCCCTCTGGCAGACGACGACCGCCCGCCGGCCGGCGAAGGCGGGCGCCCAGTCGGCAACCGAGCGGTGGTCCCGGCGCACCGCCGCCGGCAAACCGCGGGGATCGGCGCCGAAATCGGCGTCGTCGCGGACGTCGAGCACCGCCGGGGCGTCCGGCAGGCCGATCATGCGGGCGAGTTGGGCGGATGTGATGGTATCGGGTGAGGGCATGGCAGCGTCCTCTCCTCAAAGATGGGAGCACAGGACGCGACGCTTCGGCTGACGCCTCACGGGGAGATCGCGGTTGTCCCCTTGGGACAAGGGTGTCGGCGCACCCTGTCCGTGTCAAGGCCCCGCGTTCGGCCCATCCCCGGGACGGACCATCCGCGCCAGAAGGCCCGCCCGAGGAGCACCACCGGCATGAAGAACTCCAGCCGGCCCAGCAGCATGGCCGCGGCGAGGACCGTCCTCATCGCCGCGGCCATTCAGCCGAACACCAGCCCCCCGGGTCACGCCTCCTTGGGCGAGGCGCCCGGCTTGGCGAGGAGCCTGGTCGCCTTCCCGCCCTCCGCGATGCGGTCGGTGACGGCGAACATCACGCCGGAGAACACGAAGGTCAGATGGATCGCGACCTTCCAGCCAAGCTGCGCGTCGGTGTACTGGGTGCTCACCAGGAACGCCTTCAGCAGTTCCACGGCGGAGATCGCCACGATGGCGCCGATCAGCTTGAGCTTGAGGTCGGCAAAGCCGACCTTGCCCATCCAGGCCGGGCGATCCTCGTGACCGCCGATCCCCAGCTTGGACACGAAGTTCTCGTAGCCGCTGAAGATGATGATCAGCAGCAACCCGGCGATGAGCGCGGTATCGACGAGGGTGAGGATGGCGATCACCGCCTCGTAGTCGGACGCTCCCCAGACGCCGAGCACCAGCGCCAGCAGCGTCTTGGCGAACTTGACCAGCAGGACCAGGATCGCAACGATCAGGCCGACGAAGAACGGAGCGAGCAGCCAGCGGCTGGCAAAGATCATCCGCTCCAGCCGATCTTCCATGCGCATGAGGTTCACGTCTTCAAACCGACAATCCGCACCGGGCAATCAGAAGCGACCGTCCTGCGATGGACAGGCTCGTCCCCTGAGCGGTGCCGCGTTGACCCGGGCATCATTGGACCTCGCGGGAATGGGCCGGCCGGCGCGTCCACGCCGGCCAGCCACGGGCGTTCACAGCTCCTCGTCCTCGCCGAAGCCGCCCTCGTCCCAGGCCGACGGCTCGGCCTGCGGCTCCTCGGCGGGCGGCTCCTGCGCGGCGGCCTCGTCGCCCGCGAAGGCGCTGGCGAGCGCGCTGCCCAGCAGCATGCCGCCGGCCACGCCCACCGCCGTCTGCATGGCGCCGGCCATGAAGCCACCGCCCGGACGCGGCTGGTGCGGGTTGGCGTAGGCGGCCACGCGCGGATCGCCGTGGGCGGGCGCCTGCGGCTGTTGGCCCCAAGGCGACGCGCCCATGCCCGTCCGCTGCGGCGCCGGAGCCGGGGCGGCCGGACGGCCGCCGCCGAACAGGCTGCCGAAAAGGCCGCCTCCGCCCGCCGCGGGCCGCTCGCGCTGCTGGCGCTCCAGCTCCTCGACGCGGGCCTGCAGCGTCGCCAGTCCCTGCTCCATCATCACGATGGACTGGGCCATGATGTAGGGGGCGGCGGGCTGGCGGGCCACCTGGTCGCGGATGTAGGCCTCGGCCTGCGGGTCGCGCGGGCCGGACTGGGCTTCGGCCTGGCGCAACTTGCCGAACAGCTCGTCGATGATCTGGCGTTCGGTCGGATCCATCCTGTTCCTCCTTTTCCGGTGACTGTACCCATTGTCGGGCTCACGCCTATCTGGTGCGCTGACCCAAAATACGAAGCGCCACATCAAAGAAATTGATGAGGCCAGTGTAAAGTGAAAACGCGTTCATGATTGCAGCTTTTGGCTCAGGCATGAAGCCGAACTGCAATCTGTATTGTTCCCTCAGCCGCCGGGCCTGGAGCGCGGTGAGCGCGGCAACGCCGACGGCGATGATGGTGGTGAGCGCGAACTGCGGTCCGTCGGCCCCCGCCGCGACGGCGCCGAGGCTCGCGATGACGGTGGCGATGGGACCCATGGCGAGAAACGCGGTTTCCTCCGACAGATCGACGTCGGCGATCCGGCTCCACAGCCGGGTCGTCGCGAACAACGCGGACAGAATGAACAGGACGCCCGCCTCGTGCGGCCCGTCGACGCTGGGGAACAGGGCGGCCAGGGCCAACCCCACCGCCACGCTGAAGCCCAGGAAGGCGCTCCAGAGGACCGCCGTGGACCAGCGATCCAGACGCCACCACAACAGAATCAGGAACGCGAAGGGGGCCAGCACAGCCACCCACCTCAGGGATGATCCCGCAAGGAACGCGGCAAGCGACGGCGTGACGGATGCGGCCAGCGCCGCCACGCCGCCGGTGCCGAACCCGAGCGCCATCGTGTGGTAAACGTGCAGGGTGTGGCGGTGCAGAGCCTTCCGGAACACCGCCGGGTCGCTGGTGTCGGCCGGCCGGCCGGCGAGGCCGAAGGTGCCCGCCCCGATGGCTTGTCCGGAGGATCGGGTGCGCCGCGCGATCAAAGGGAGGGTTCCTCCGGCCGCGCGCCCTCGGCCATCTCCAGCAGATCCCCGGTCGGCACGCGCCCGCAGAGCGCGTAGGCGTGCGGACCGATGCGCCAGTGGACAATCGACACGCCCCCGACCGTGGCCGTCTGCGGTGGGCTCGTGGCGCTGTCCGGAAGCTCCGCGGCGAACAGGGTGACGCGCTCGCCCTCCGGCGTGGCGAAAATGACCTGCGCCGCGCTCCCCTCGTCCCACGGGACGATCCGCACGCCCAGCCTGAACAGCCGCTTCGGAAAGGCCGGGATCGGCGCCGTCGCTTGGGCGCCTGCGGCCTGGGACAGGCGCGGGGCGTCACCGCCGCCGGACGGGCCGTGGTCGGCGAACGCGCGATGGGCGTCCATTGCTTCGTCGGCGAACACCGGCAGCGGCGCCGGGTCCGGCGTTGCACCGCCGACCCAGCCATGCGCGCCCCAGCCCACCGCCAGGAGCAGCGCTCCCGTGAGGATACGGGCCAGGGCGCCACGCCCCGCTGCCGCAGTGCGCTGGCCGGCGCCGCGCCGCGCGGGGGCGTCGATGCCGAGGGCCAGACCGATCTCGTGCCGCTGCTGCAGGTCGCGCATGACCCGCGCTGCCAGCGCCGGGTGGCGCGCCAGATAGCGCTCGACCTCGATGCGGCGTTGCGGATCGAGCTGCTCATCGACGTAGGCCAGCAGGTCGTGTTCGTCGATCGTCGCGGTCATGCCGTCACCTCACCAGACGGAGACGCGGGCGTCCGTCGTCCGGCACGTCGCCCGCCGTGTGCTCGGTCGCCCGGCGAAGGGCATCGCGCGCCCGCGCCAGGCGCGACATCAAGGTTCCGACGGGAATGCCGAGGCCGTTCGCGGCCTCCCGGTAGCTCAGCCCGTCGATCGCCACCAGCGTCAGCACCAGGCGCTGGTCCGGGGGCAGGCTCGCGAGCGCGGCCATGGTTTCGCCCAGGTCGACGCGGGCGAGCTGCGGCGGCAGGCACCAGCCGGAACCGCCGCCATCCATCGCCTCCCGCACCGCCAGCTCGATCTTCTCCCGCCGCCGGCGCGAAGCGTGCGCGTTGTGCAGGATGGTCATCAGCCAGCGGCGCAGGTCGCCGCCTTCACGCCACGTCCGGGCACCCGCCAGGGCCCGCACCACCGAATCCTGCACGAGATCCTCGGCATGGTCGGGGTTGCGGGTGAGGCTCAGCGCGTAGCGGCGCAGCGCTTGCCGGTGTCTGGCGACGTCCATCCTGCCCTTCATGCCAATGACGAACTCGTCCGCATACGCGCGAAAGCCGTCCGTAATCCATCTCTCCGGAAAAATTTCCAGCTTCGGTTTGCCGTTTCGCAGTGCCAAAGATCGGGCCGAGCCTTGGCCTGGAGCGTTCATCGATCCGTGGCCCCCGTCCCGCCTTATTGGACGGGTGAACCGGAGGAGGGGGCGTAGGGACGAATGACCGTACTGCTGTGCATGGCGCTCGTGGCCGGATTCTCGGTCCTGCTGGTCTTCGCGGTCAATCTCCTGGTGATGGCCGTGCTCGCCCACCGCCATCGCCCCCCCATTGTGGCGCCCCTGCCGCCGGAGGACCGGCTGCCGGCCGTCTGCGTCCAGATCCCCGCCTACAACGAGCGCCACGTGATCCGCCGGGCCATCACGGCCGCGGCGGCCCTCGACTGGCCGGCGGACCGCCTGTCGATCCAGATCCTCGACGACAGCACCGACGACACCACCGCCATCGCACGTGCGGAGGTGGAGCGTCTCGCGGCGGACGGGGTGGACATCCGCCTGATCCGCCGCGGCGACCGGACCGGCTACAAGGCCGGCGCGCTGGCTCACGGCCTGACGCTGACCGGGGCTCCGTTCGTGGCGGTGCTCGACGCCGACTTCGTGCCTTCTCCGGACTTCCTGCGCGCCTGCATGGCGATGCTGCTGGCGGACGGGCGGCTGGCCTTCGTACAGACCCGCTGGGGACACCTCAACGCCCGTGCGAATCTGCTGACCCGCCTGCAGGCTCTGCTGCTCGACGCGCATTTCCGGATCGAGCAGAGCGCGCGTGCCGCCGCCGGCCTCATCCTCCCCTTCAACGGCACCGGCGGTGTCTGGCGGCGCGCGGCGATCGAGGCGGCCGGGGGCTGGGAGCACGACACGCTGACCGAGGACCTGGACCTCGCGGTGCGCGCGCATCTCGCCGGCTGGCGCGGAGCCTGGCGCCCCGACGTCGTGGTTCCCGGCGAGTTGCCGGAAACCTTGACCGCCTGGCGCACCCAGCAGTTCCGCTGGGCCAAGGGCTTCGCGCAATGCACGCGGAAGCTGCTTCCGCGCCTTTGGGCCGGCGACCTCCCCACCGGCCGCAAACTGGCGGCGACGCTGATGATGGCGAACGGGGCGGTGTGGCCGGCGACGGTGCTGGTGATCCTGACGAGCCTGACCCTCGCCGCGGCGGAGCTGACGCCGCCCGTCGCCGTCGCGCTGTTCGGGATGGCCGCCGGTGGGCTGGGCCTGCTCGCGACGGGAACGGCGCTGGTCGCCGGCCGGGATCGCGCCGCCGACCCGCTGGCCGCGCGCACGCTGCTGCTGCTGCCCGCCGTCATCGGCCTCAACGCCGGCCTGCTGCTGTCCAACACACGGGCGGTGTTCGAGGGGCTGGCCGGCCGGTCATCGGCCTTCGTGCGGACGCCCAAGCGCGGCGGTGCTGCCGCCTGCGCCTACCGCACGGGCGATGACTCCGGCTTCCCGGAGCTGGCGACCGTCGGAGCCGCCACCGCGCTCCTGGCCGGCAACGCGGGCTGGTACTCGCCCCTGCTGTTGCTGTCTCTGGCGGGGCTCGGCGCGTCCGGCGTGGCGCTGGCCCTGGAGCGTCTGCGCCGTCCGGCCGCGCCATGACGCCGGATGGCCATCCCGACCGGCGCCCCCCTGCCCGGCGCCTGCCGTCACGACGCGCCGGGCGCCGCACCGACCAACGACAGGATCGCGTCGCCGGCCACCAGCACGGCGACCGTCATCCCGGTGACGACCACCGCCCCGGCCGCGAGCGACGCGGCGATGATCACGCCGTCGCGCTGCAGCAGGCCGAAGGCGATGCCGGCGATGCACAGGGCGGGCAGCAGGTTGCCGAAGGGGATCGGCAGCGCGATGATGACGGCCAGGAGCAGGCAGGCGAGCCCCAGCGCCCGGCCGGCGCGCGCCATGCCCTGCCAGCGCGGCCGCGACACCCGCTCCATGCGGCGCAGGATGGGGACCGCCTTTCCGGCCACGGCACGGAACAGCCCGGCGTCGATGGAGCGCCGGCGCAGCCACTCCGGCAGGCGCGGGTCGGCGCCGAACAGGGCCGCCTGCGCGGAGAGCACGATGAGCGGCACCGCGATCACCGCGGAGATGCCGGCGATCGGCAGCGGCAGGGCTTCCGGCAAGGCGAACAGCAGCAGCACGAGGCCGAAGGCGCGCGAGCCCGCCGCGTCGGTCATCTCGCCGATGGTGATGCGCCCGCCGGCGCACCGCCCGGCAAGCGTTTCGATGATGCTGGAAGCCGGTGCGTTCTCCGTCATTTCCGGGCGATCCGTCATGGTGGCAGGGCGCACCCACAGATGTGGCATGATTCCGCCGCGTCAATCCCGCCACCCCGCCGGCTCGCCGATCGTTCCATGACGCCCGACCGACACCCCACACCCGGATGCCCCTGATGGATTACATCGCTCAACTGGCCGCCGATCCGGCCGCCTGGGTCGCCCTGGCGACGCTGATCGTGATGGAGGTCGTGCTCGGCATCGACAACCTGATCTTCATCTCCATCCTGACCAACAAGCTGCCGGAGGCGCAGCGCGCCCGCGCCCGGCGCATCGGCATCGGCCTGGCGCTGATCCTGCGGCTGGCGCTGCTGGGCACGATCGCCATCATCGTGCAGCTCACCGAACCGGTGGTCAGCCTGTTCGGCCACGGCTTCTCCTGGCGCGACATCATCCTGATCGCCGGCGGACTGTTCCTGGTGTGGAAGGCCACCAAGGAGATCCACCACAACGTCGATCCCGACCCGGGCCCGGACCTCTTCGACAGCGGGGGGGTCTCGCTGGGCTTCTCCGCGGCGATCGCGCAGATCCTGGTCCTCGACCTGGTGTTCTCGATCGACAGCATCATCACCGCGGTGGGCATGACCGAGCATGTGCCGATCATGGTCATCGCCGTGGTGGTGACGGTCGCCGTGATGCTGCTGGCCGCCACCCCGCTGGCCAACTTCATCCAGGCCAACCCGACCGTGGTCATTCTGGCGCTGGGCTTCCTGCTGATGATCGGCATGACGCTGATCGCCGAAGGCTTCGGCGCGCATGTGCCGAAGGGTTACATCTACGCGGCCATGGCCTTCTCCGCCCTGATCGAGGCGCTCAACATGCTGGTCCGCCGCTCCAGGCGGCGGCCCGGCCCCGACCACGGGCGTCCGCACTGACCGGGCCGCAGTCCCCAACTTGGAAGGAACCCATGCTCGCGTTCGAGATCGCCATCATCGTCGCGCTGACGCTCCTGAACGGCGTCTTCGCCATGTCGGAGCTTGCCGTCGTGTCCTCCCGCAGGGCGCGGCTCCAGGCCATGGCCGAGGACGGCAATCATGGCGCGCGCGCGGCGCTCCGCCTGATCGACGAACCCGGCCGCTTCCTCAGCACGGTGCAGATCGGCATCACCATGGTCGGCGTGGTCGCCGGTGCCTTCGGCGGCGCCACGCTGGGTGACCGGTTGGGCCGGTGGCTCGACGGCATTCCGGCGCTGGCCGGCTATGGGGAGATGCTGGGCGTCGGCGGTGTGCTGGTGCTGATCACCTACCTGTCCATCGTCCTGGGCGAACTGATCCCCAAGCGCATCGCCCTGAAGAACCCGGAACGCACCGCGTCGCTCATCGCGCCGCCGATGCGGGTGCTGTCGCGGGTCGCTGCGCCCTTCGTCTGGCTGCTCGGCGCATCCACCGACCTGCTGCTGCGCCTGCTGGGGCTGCATGGCGCACGCGAGGAGACGGTGACCGAGGAGGAGGTCCGCTCGATGATCTCGGAGGGGACGCAGACCGGCGTCTTCGCCCCGGCCGAGCGCGACATGATCGACGGGGTGCTGCGACTGGCCGACCGCACGGTGCGCACCATCATGACGCCGCGCCCGGACGTCCGCTGGCTCGACATCGCCGACACGCAGGAGGTGCTGCTGGCCGAGATCAGGGCCGGCCATCATTCCCGCTACCCGGTCTGCCGGGGCGAGCTGGACGAGATCCTCGGCGTGGTCCACACCCGCGACCTGCTCGACCGCGCCGTGCGGGGCGAATCCTTCGACCTGGAGGCCAGCGTCGAGAAGCCGCTGATCGTGCACGACGGCACACCCATCCTGAAGCTGCTGGACCTGATGAAGACCACCGGGCTCCACATGGCGATGGTGGTGGACGAGTACGGCAGCATCGAGGGGGTGGTGAGCATCACCGACATCCTGGAGACCATCGCCGGCGACATGCCGGAGGCCGGCGAGGCGCCTGAGGAGGGGGCGGTGCGCCGCGAGGACGGCTCATGGCTGGTGGAGGGCTGGATGCCGGTGGACGAGTTCGAGGACCGGGTGGGGGTGCGCGGCCTGCGCGGGGCCGGCGACTTCCACACCATGGCCGGCTTCGTGCTCAACCGGCTGGGCCACGTGCCCAAGGCCGGAGAGGCGGTCGAGTTCGGCGGCGCGCGTTTCGAGGTGGTGGACATGGACGGGCGCCGCATCGACAAGATCCTGGTGGTCCCGGCAACGGACCCGGTGTCCATTGAGGCGTCGTAGGAGCGGTCAGCGACCGCCGGCGCACATCAGGGCCGCCCCCCCGGTGCCGGCAGACACTCAGGCGGAAACCCGGGAGCGGATATGGCGGGCGATGCGCTTGCCCATCCGCACGCACGGCCAGACGACCCACGCCTGGAGAAGCGCACCCGCCGCACCCAGCGCGCACGCCCCGGCCATGCCGACGGACACGGTCGGGGAGCCTTCCATCAACACCGCATCCGAAACCCCGGCCGAGGCGGCGGCGAACAGGAACAGCGGCTGCCTGTTGACGACGATGGCGAGAAACACGACGACAGCGCCCGTGAGCGGGCTGGCGACGGCCGCGATGAAAACACCCAGATGCTCGATCAAAGGCCCGAGTGCGTCGTGCGGCGGCATGGTCGGTCAATCCTGGAAAGCCATCAGCATACACAAATATCAGGTCCAGTCGCCGGTCGTAAGCGGGACCGGATGGCACTGGATCAGGTGTTGACGGCCGGCGTCCAGTTCCACGGCAGCAGGTCCGGGAGGAGGCTGGCGGGGGGCCTGCTCGCCATGCGCTCCAGGATGTCACGGAGATAGGCGAAGAGCTCGACGCCGTTGAGCTTGCAGATCTGCACCAGAGAGGCGATCACCGCCCAGCGATGGCCGCCTGCCTCCGAGCCCGAGAACGGGTTGTTCTTTCTGCCAAGTGCCATTGCCCGTCCATTGTGCCCATGTCGGGCAGGATGTTGACGTCCATTATCGCTGGCAACGGCTGCTTGGCCGTCATGTCCGGAGGCCTACTCATCAGCGGCAATCCGTAGAGGTGGGTTGTGAAGCCTATCCGCGAGATACCTCGTCGCTGCCATTCATTCCCCCCGGATACAGGAGCAGGATCACAGTGTTGCGCACTGACGCTGTACCCGCGTCAGCAACCTGATAGCGGGGATGATCAGTTGAAGCGCAGCCCGAACAAGCCACCGGTCTCCGTGGCATCCGTCAACTTCGTCGGATTGACGAACGCCTGCACATCGAACCCAGGCCGGAACCCATCACGGGGAAGCGCGTCCGAGTTCATCGTGACGATGTACTGATAGCCGACAGCGGCCGCGTGGTCGGCACCGAGTTGAAGCGCCTTGGCGACCTGCCGCTCGTCCACGCCATCGAAAAGATGGCTGTCATGAACCAGAAAACCAGGCCCGAACCCGCGTCGAGCTTCTCAAAGCGGGCGCCAAATCGTGAGGGTGACCGGCTTTCCGATTGATCGTGTGATCGACCAGCGATGGTTGCAGGACGGTGTTGAACCGCGTCGAGGAATCCGTCATCCTAGGAACGGCTGATCCGGCCATGCCGTCCACATTGGCGCAGCCCGAGGGCAGGAGTGTGATCGCGACCCGGAGCCTTCCAGGTGCGCGCGGGCCTAGTGGACACGCCTCTTCAAGCACCGCCGGAGTGGTTCACATGCGACTCTATTTCTCCGACTTCAACCGGCCCAAGGCGGCTGCAAAGCTGCTCGTCCGCCACGCGCACCATGTGAAACTATCAGCTGCACAAGAGGCGGTCGCAGGCGCGATCGGTTACCGCGACTGGCACGATATGATCTCGTCCAAGCCGGCCAGCCCGGTGCCTGCCACGCGGATAAATCTCGAACAAGCCAAGTGCATCATCCTCTCGCTCGCAGACAGGTTGGCGGCCGATCATGGCGACGTACAGTATGCGCTGTCCAAGTCCCGCTTGCTGGGTGATTTGACACTCGACGAGGCCCTCAGGCTCCGCGCAATGATTTGGCGTGATCGGTTCTTCGGTCCGCCCGGGCGCGGCAAGGCTGGCACCATCGTCCGGGTCAAGGCACCCGGCTCGAACAGAACCCCGGCCTATCTGAAATCGATGGGACGCCCCACGCACCTCTTCTACGATACGGGCTACAGCATATGCGCTGATTTCGAAGTCGTGACCCCGAGGGTGCCGCTGGAGGATTTCGCGCCGAGCCGCCTATGGCTGCCTTATGGCTACTGGACGCTCAAGGATGGTTCCACCGTCACCTTCGCCCGGGACTACAAGCCATTGTGGCGTGTCACCGGTGGCGGGGTCACGCGCCTGGATCCATGGCTTTGGATTCGCGGCATCGAAGAAGAGACCCATTTCTCGACGCTGGCCGGCACGATCGCTTGGTCACACGGTCCTGCCCGAACGCTGGCGCTCGATCATCTCGCGCATAACCGGTTGTTCGAATTGCCACGGCTGCTCGACGCACTGCCCGATCTGTTCGAGCCCGACATCGACTCGATTTCCGGGGCCGTAGAGCGCATGCGAGAGCGCTCGGAACAGCTGGCAGCCTAACAACGCCGCTTCTCGGCCTCTGCCGGCGGAGCAGCCTTGCGGAGGCTCAGTGCAACGTCGGTGGGGGCTCGAGCAGGCCGGGTACCGGAACCCGGCTTTTCAACAACCATCGGCGCGCAGCCGCCGATCCGGCTGTCCAGGGTGACGGATTTACGAAGAGCCGGCGATCCGCGTCGACGGATCGCCGGAACGGCGGCGCTCAGGCGCCGCTGTCGCCGAAGCGCCAGACCGGGATGCCGAGGCGCCGGGCCTTGTCGGCGAGGTTGGCGGCGATGCCGGAGCCGGGGAAGGCGACGATGCCGATGGGCAGCGCCTCCAGCAGGCGGTCGTTGCGCTTGAAGGGAGCGGCCTTTGCGTGGCGCGCCCAGTCGGGGCGGAACAGCACCTGCACCACCTTGCGGTGCTCGGCCCAGCAGGCGGCGATGCGCTCGGCCCCCTTCGGGCTGCCGCCGTGCAGCAGCACCATGTCGGGGTGCTTGGCGCGGACCTTGTCGAGCACCGCCCAGATGCGGTGGTGGTCGTTGCACTCCACGCCACCGGTGAAGGCGATGCGGGGACCGGCCGGCAGCAGCGGCTCGGTCTCCGCCCGCCGCTTGGCGGCTAGGAAGTCACGGCTGTCGATCAGCGACGCCGTCAGGGTGCGGTGGCTCACCAGCGAGCCGGCGCGCGGCCGCCAGCCGGACCCGGTGTGGAGCTCGAACAGCTCGGCGGCGTGGTCGCGGAAGGCCTCCATGGCGGTGCGGCGCTCGATCAGCGTCAGTCCCTCGGCCAGCAGCCGCTCCAATTCGACGGAACGGATTTCCGAGCCGTCCTGTTCGCGCTGGCTTCGCTTCTGGGCATCCTCGTTGTCGTCGAGCTCGCGCTGGACGCGGTCGGCGGCGCGGTGGAACAGGCTGACGGTGGACCACAGCAGGTCGGCGAGGTCGGGTTCCAGGCGGGTGTCCGCCAGGGTGGAGACGAGGGCATCGAAGACGTCCGCCAGGGCGGCACGGATGGCGGTCTCGTCGGGCAGCGGCCGGGGATCGGGGTCATCCTGGAAGGGCCGGTGGCCGTAGAGCTGGAGTTCGGTGAGGGCGTGGTCGGTGGGGGAGGACGCGTGATGAAGCCCGGCGGCGGCGGTCTCGGTGATCATGGCGGTGGCCCTTCGGCTGGAGGATCGGCCGCGTCCATCGCGGCCTTCGTGGCGATCCCCCAGTGGCGGGCGGGGCGGGTCCGCACCCTCTTGGGCCGCAGCGCCAGCGGAGGACGGCGGGGGGCGGCTTTCTTGCCGCGCGAGGAAGGCCGGCTTGCCGGCCGGGGAAGAAAGCCGGCCCCCGCCGTTGCGGAACCGGCCCGGCTGCCACCCGATCGCCCGCTGGAAGGCCGTGGCCGCGGCCTCCCGCCGGCCGGACCCGGCATCCGCCTGCGCCGACCGGTGCCCGTCCGCCGAGGCTCAGGCTCCCCACCGCCGGCCGCCGCCCATCCGGAAGCGCGCCACATCCTCCGGGGCGAGCTGTGCCCGCAGATGCGCCCGCAGCGCCGCCTGTCCGAACGCCAGCAGGTCGTCGTTGAGGTCGCCCAGCACCGGTGCAAGGACCAGCGCCTCGATGCCGAGGGCCTCGGCGCGGCGCCCCAGGCGCTCCACCGCCCGGCGTCCGGCGGCGTCGTTGTCGCGGGCGACGTAGAGGCGGCGCAGCGTCGGCGGCAGACACAGGGCGGCGAGGTGGCCGGCCGACAGCGCGGCGACCATGGGCAGGGCCGGCAGGGCGGTGCGCAGCGCCAGCATGGTCTCCACGCCTTCCCCCGCCGCCAGCACATCGCGGGCCACGCCGAAGCGGACGCCGTTGCCGAGCAGGTAGCCCAGCGCCCGGCGCGGCGAGGACATCGCCGCCTTGCCGCCACCGGACGGGTCGAGCCAGGTGCGCTGCACGCCGGTGAGGCCACCGTCCAGACCGGTGACCGCGGCGATCAGCGCCGGGCCTCGGGCGAGCCCGTCACCCCCATCGCGGTACCAGCAGCGCGGCTGGAAGCGCAGGCAACCGAGGGTCCGGACATTCGTAAATCCGCGGTTGCGCAGATACGCTTCGGCCAGCGTGCCGGCGAGCGGCCGGGAGCGGGCGAACAGGCAGCGGGCGGCCCCCGGTGATCCGACGGGGGCTGGAGGCTCCCACCGCGGTTCCGTTGGTGCCCGCGGCGAACCGAGGAAGACACGGGCCTCGTCGAGCACCGCGGCCAGCCGATCGAGACCGCGGTTGAGCCCGATGAGGTCGAGCAGGTCGCCGTGTTCGCCGGTGGCGGCGTCGGCCCATCTGCCAACAGCGCCCCCTTGCAGCCGGACGTAGAGGCTCTCCCCCGGCGTGCCGTGGACGTCACCGACCCGCCAGTATCGCCCCTGCCGCCGCCCGAGCGGCAGGTAGTGGCGGCACACCGCCTCGGCCTCCCGCGCGAGGCGCTGCGCCATCTCCGACGCGGCGGACATGGCGCTATGCCCCCTCACGGCCCCGTCCGGTCGACGACACGGAGCAGCGGGTGGCGGGCCAGCAGGGCGGCGAACACCGCCGGCCCGCGCTCGCCCACCGGCACGAACAGCCGCAGCGTCCAGGCGATGATCTCGGACATCGGCCCCAGCGCCTTCAGCCGCTCCACCATGCCCTCGGTGAAGCCCGACAGCTCGATCCGGTGGCCGCCCATCGCCGTGACCCGGCGCAGCCGCAGCCCGTCGGCGAGATGCAGCACCGCCCGTCCCTCCAGCACCAGGGTCCAGGCCTGCTCTGCCGACGGCAACGCTGCGTCACCACCGCCGAAATTGCGTTCCACCTCGGGCAGTGACTCGGGCGCCACCACCCGGCCGATGATCCGCTCACCGTCGTCGGTCTGCAACCGCACCACCCGCAGGTTCGTGTCCGGCAGATGCCGCCACACCGGCAGCAGCAGCCCGGTCACCACATGCAGGGTGCTGGTGGAAAACTCCGGCACCGCGGCGACCTCCGCCTCCCAGGCGGCGGCGAAGGCCTCCGGCCCGGCCGGGCGCCAGTGGCTCTGCGCCAGCTCGGCCACGGTCACCGTCAGGCGCTCCATCGGCCGCAGCAGGCGCACCCGGCGCTCCACCGTGCCGTCGTCCAGCATCAGCCCGGCGGCGGGCACCGCCACCGCCGCCCGGCCCGAGCGGGCATTCACCAGCAGCCGCGCCTGCGGCGCGGATCCTGTCTCCAGCGCCCCCTGCGGACCCATCGGCCGGTTGCGGTCGCGCCGGGCCAACCTGAACAGCCGGGTCTCCGCTCCGGTCGCCGGGTGGGTGTAAAGGGTTCGCCGGTCCGTCACCGTGACGCTGTCGGCCACCAGCGTCTCGACGCCGCGGTCGTAGATGCCGGACGCGATGGCGCCTTCGATCTTCGCGGCGAGCAGCTGCTCGAACACGGTGAACAGCGTGTTCTGCAAGCCGATGGTCAGGGCCAGCAGCCGGTTGAGGAAGGTGGTGATCGGTGGCAGCTCCTCACGCAAGGTCCCGTCGCGGTCGCTCAACGCCAGCCCGGTCGCCGCCTCGAAGTCCCCCAGCGAACAGCCGTCCACCTTGCCGGCGTGCAGCAGGCCGTAGAGCTGGCGAAGCGCGGCACGGGCATAGACGGATTCCAGGTTGTCGTCGGCACGGAACAGCCCTTGTCCGCCGGTCTGGCGCTGGCCGCGGGTGATGGCACCCAGGGAGTCGAGCCGGCGGGCGATGGTGGAGAGGAAGCGTTTCTCGGCCCGCACGTCGGTGGCGACCGGGCGGAACAGCGGCGGCTGCGCCTGGTTCGTGCGGTTGGAGCGGCCCAGCCCCTGGATGGCGGCGTCGGCCTTCCATCCGGCCTCCAGCAGATAGTGCACCCGCAGCCGCTGGTTCCTGGCGCCGAGATCGGCGTGGTAGCTGCGGCCGGTGCCGCCGGCGTCTGAGAAGACCAGGATGCGCTTCTCGTCGTCGAGGAAGGCCCGGGTTTCGGCGAGGTTGGCCGAGCCGGGGCGGCTCTCCACGGCCAGCCGATCGTCCCCACCAGGATCGGTCTTGCGCACGATGCGCCGCGAGCGGCCGGTGACCTCCGCCACCATGCCGGCGCCGAATCGCTGGACGATCTGGTCCAGCGCGCCCGGTACCGGTTCCAGCGACGCCAGCCGCTCGATCATGCGGTCGCGCCGCTCCACCGCCTCGCGGCAGAGCACCGGCTGGCCGTCCCGCCACACCGGGCGCGACGACAGGGTGCCGTCGGCGTCGGTGATGGGTTCGTGCAGCTGGGTCGGGAAGGAGTGGGCGAGGTACTCCAGAACGAGCTCGCGCGGCGTGACGTCGATCGACAAATCCTCCCACTCCTCGCTGGGGATGTCGGACAGGCGGCGTTCCATCAGCGCCTCGCCGGTGGAGACGAGCTGCACCACCACGGCGTGGCCGGCGGCAAGGTCACGTTCGATGGACTTGAGCACGGTCGGCGTCTTCATGGCGGTGATCAGATGGTTGAAGAATCGCTGCTTGGCGCTCTCGAAGGCGGAGCGGGCGGCGGCCTTGGCCGCGCGGTTCAGGGTGCCGGCGGCTCCGGTGACGTTGGCGGCTTCCAGCGCCGCGGCCAGGTTGGCGTGGATGATCTGGAAGGCCGCGGCGTAGGCGTCGTAGATGGCGACCTGCCCCGGCGTGAGGCGGTGCTCGACCATCTCGTAGCGGACTCCCTCGAAGGACAGCGAGCGGGCGCTGTAGAGGCCGAGGGCCTTGAGGTCGCGGGCCAGCACCTCCATGGCGGCGACACCACCGGCCTCGATGGCCTGGACGAACTCGGCGCGCGTGGCGAAGGGGAAGTCCGAGCCGCCCCACAGGCCGAGGCGCTGCGCGTAGGCAAGATTGTGCACGGTGGTGGCGCCGGTGGCGGAGACGTAGAGCACGCGGGCGTCCGGCAGGGCATGCTGGAGGCGCAGGCCGGCGCGGCCCTGCTGGGACGGGGTGCAGGGACCGCCGTCGCGGCCGAAGCCGGTGGTGCCGCCGGCGTTGCGCAGGGCATGGGACTCGTCGAAGACGATGACGCCGTCGAAGGCGCGGCCAAGCCAGTCGACGATCTGCTGGACGCGCGTCACGGCGCCCTCGCCACCGCCGCCGCGCAGGGTGGTGTAGGTCGTGAAGAGGATGCCGCGCTCCAGGATGATCGGCACACCGGGGCGGAAGCGCGACAGCGGGGTGACCAGCAGAGGCTCCTGGCCGAGCGCCGACCAGTCGCGCCGGGCGTCCTCGATCAGCGTGTCGGACTTGCTGATCCACAGCGCCCGCTGGCGGCCCTTGAGCCAGTTGTCGAGCAGGATGCCGGCGACCTGCCGGCCCTTGCCGGCGCCGGTGCCATCACCGAGGAACCAGCCGCGGCGGAAGCGCACCGCGTCCTCCGCATCGTCCGGCGCCGCCGAGACGACGTCGAAGGTCTCGTCCACGGTCCAGGCACCGGCGAGATGGCCGGCGTGCGCCTCGCCCGCCAGGATGACGCTTTCCAGCTGGGCGTCGGAGAGGGTGCCGCCGGTGACCAGGGTGGCGGGCAGGTGCGGGCGGTAGCGGGGCTTGGGCGGGGCGACCGCGGCCATGGCGGCGGACTGAACCAGCGGCGTCGGGTGCGGCTGAGCGCCGGGGATGGCGATGGATTGCAGCGCGTAGGGCTCGTAGAGCGCGGCGGTGAGGCAGGCTCCGGCCTCCGGCGTCCAGTCGCGCGGCTCGTACTCCAACTCGGTGACCGCCGGACCGGACACTGGCGTGCACACCGTCGGCACAGCCGCCGGCCGGCGCTCGGGTCGTGCCATCGAGGAGCGGGTCAGCACCGGCAACGGAGCCGCTGCCGACGAGGAAACGGAAGCGCGCGGCGGTACGCCGCGCCGGACCCAGTCCAGCAGCGTGGCGACGTCGCGAGCCATGCCCGGTGAAACCGGGAAGACCGCCGGGTTGTCGGCGGGCACGCGGTCGATGACGGTCAGCCGGGTGTCCACCGTGGTGCCGTGGCGGGCGTAGACCCGGCCATCGATGGCGGCGGAGAAGACGACGCTGCCCCGCTCCTGCAGGCGCACGAAAGCATCCCGCCACGCCGGATGCTCGGGCGCCAGCCCGGCACCGGTGACGGCGACGAGGCGCCCGCCCTCGGCCAGACGCGCCAAGGCCGAGGCGAGGTGGCGGACAGCGGCGTCGGCCACCCGGCCGTCCACCGCCGCCAATGCCGAGAAGGGCGGGTTCATCAGCACCACCGTCGGCCGGATGGTGGGGACGAGATGGTCGTGTATGTTGGCCGCGTCGAAGCGGGTCACCGGGGCGCCGGGGAACAGGTGCTCCAGCAGGCCGGCGCGGGTGTCGGCCAGTTCGTTAAGGACAAGGTTCGTGCCGGCCAATTCGGCGAAGACGGCGAGCAGGCCGGTGCCGGCGGAGGGCTCCAGCACGCGGTCGGCCGGGGTGAGCGCGCCGGCGGCGGCGGCCACGCCGGCCAGCGGCAGCGGCGTGGAGAACTGCTGCCGGGCCTGGCTCTCCTCGGAGCGGCGGGTCTGGCTGGGCAGCAGCGCCGCCAGCCGCTCCAGCATGGCCAGGAACGCCGCCGGGCTGGCTGCGCGGGCCCGCATGGCCGGGCCGAAGCGGCGCAGGAACAGCACCTGCGCCGCTTCGCCGGCGTCGTAGGCCAGCTTCCAGCTCCAGGCACCCTCGGCGTCGGAGCCGCCGAACGCCGCGGTCATCGCGGCGCGCAGCGTGCCGGCATTGATGGCCCGGCCGCGTTCGAGGGTGGGCAGCAGCCGCTCCGCGGCGGCGAGCAGGGCCGCCGCGGCGTCCACCGACGGCGGAGGACGGGTGTCGGCAGCAGGGGTTCGGCGGTCGGCGGTCAGGGTCATGGCGGAGGGTCCGGGAGAGCGGGGAGACCAGCGGCCGGCGGACGCTCTCTCGATCCGCTCCGGCTCGCCCTGCCCCCGCCCTCCTCGCCCTCTACCCGTCGCCGGGGTCGAACGGCGGATCGTAAAGCTCGTAGGGGTCACCCTCGGCCAAGTGCCCGAAGGGGGTGAGCGCCACCTTGCCCCCGCGTTGCGCGACAGCGCACAGAATGAAGCGGGTCTCGCCGGTGCGGGCGTCGGTGCCCTGCACCAGCGCCAGATCGCCGGCCGCCGCGGCGCGCAGCAGCGTCGCGAAATTCGCCTTCACGAAATCGGGAATCGACATGGGGGATCTCCTGGAGACTACGGGCCAGGGCGGAGCGGCCGGACCCGCTCCGCAGCTCGCGCGTCAGGCGGCCGCCGCTTCGGTGCGGTCCGCCTCGTCCCCGGCATCCGGGATCTCCCCGTCACCGGTCAGGAAGGCCGGCAGGGAAGCGCCGTCCCCCTCCGCATCGCGCGCCGCATCGGCCGCCGCGTCGGCATCGCTGCCGGCCGGCTCCAGCGGCCGGCGCAGCGGTTCGGGCAGCCAGCCGCTGCCGGCCAGCAGCCGCTCGGCCTCCTTGGCCATGTCCGGCTTGCGCAGGTGGTCGATCAGCTGCGCCGCCTCCGGACCACGCGCCTCGCGCACCGCCTCCAGGATGCGCGCCTTCGGCACCCGGCCGAGGTAACTGTCCACCGTCGCTGTCCAGCCGGCCGCCGCCATGTCGAGACCGACCGCCCCGGCCAGCAGGTCGGCGTGGGCGGCGCGCTGCGGCGCCCGGTTCCACGGCTCGTGCACCGCGTTGACGCCGAAGGAGACGCAGTGGGCGAACAGGGCCGCCCGGCTGTCGCCGTCGAACCCCAACAGCGTCTCCCACAGGGCGGCCGGTTCGCTCGGCAGCTGGGCGCTCCAGGCGCGCTGGCGGGCGTCGATCGACCGGGCCGCGGCGCTGGCGGCGAGATCGGACGGCTGCACCCCGAAGCCGGCGCTCTTCAGCTCAAGCTCCAGGCAGGAGGCGCCGGGGCGCTGGGTGAAGGTGCGCAGGCACAGCGCGTGCAGCGCCGCCAGGAAGGCGGTGTCGGGGTCGTTGGCCAGCGCGTCGCGCAACGCCAGGGTGCGGTGCACGCTCAGCTCGATCAGCAACCGCTCGGGCAGCGGGCGCAGCCCCTCGTCTTCCTCCGAGGTCGCGGCCCCGGCGACCGGCACCGGGGCCGACACGCTGGCACCACCGGCGATGGCGGCCGGCCGGGCGGCCACCGGCCAGCTCCCGCCGCCGGCCGGGGCGGTGGCCGGGGCGGTGGACGTCTCCTCGCCACCGGCCGGAACCACCGGCTCGACCGGGGCCTCGTCCTCCGGCCGCACGTAACCGCGGTCGACCTGGAGCCCGCCCTCGACATCGACGCTGACGAACACCCCGGCCCGCGCCACCTCGGCCGTCTCGTAAACCAGCGGTCGCTCCTCCAGCGCCCGCAGCTCCATGTCGATCTCGGCGAGGCGCCGCGCCACCCGATCCAGCTCCTCCGCTTCCGCCGGCTCGCTCCCCTCCAGCCCCTCGTACTCGGCGTGCAGCGCGTCGTAGGTGGCCTGCTCCGCCTCGCTCAGCGGCACCGGCTCGCCGGCCAGACGGCGCAAGCCCCGGCTGTGGCCGTAGGGGAAGGCGAGCGCCACCTCCACCCACCGCCAGCCCTCCGCCCGCACCGTGGCGGCCTCGGCCTCGAGCTTCTCCGCCACCAGCCGGTCGAGCAGCGCCGGGTCCTGCAGCCAGCCGCCGTCGTCGTGCTGGAACAGGTCGCGCATCACCGTCCCACCCGCCGCCTCGTAGGCCTCCACCCCGACGAACAGCGCCCGCTTGTCCGACGCCCGCACCGCCCCCTCGGTGAGAAGCCGGCGGATCTGGTAGGGCTCTCGGCTGTAGGCGCGCGACAGCGCCTCCCACACCTGCTCCTGGCGGGCGTGGTCGCCGCTGACGGTGAAAGCCATCAGCTGCTCCAACGTCATGCGGTCCTCGGCGTAGGCGTCGAGCAGTGCTGGTGCCGCGGCGGCCAGCTTGAGGCGCTGCTTCACCACGCCGGGAGCCACGAAGAAGCGGGCGGCGATCTCCTCCTCGCCGAGCCCAGCCTCGCGCAGGGTCTGGAAGGCGCGGAACTGGTCGAGCGGGTGCAGCGGGGCGCGCTGGACGTTCTCGGCCAGCGAGTCCTCCTCGGCGAATCCTGTGGTGCGCACGACGCAGGGCACCGGCTGGGTCTTGCTCATGCGCTTCTGCTTGACCAGCAGCTCCAGTGCCCGAAAGCGGCGGCCGCCGACCGGCACCTCGAAGACGCCGGTCTCGGCCCCCTCGGCGTCGAGCACCGGGCGGACGGCGAGGCTGTGCAGCAGGGTGCGCCGGGCGATGTCCTCGGCAAGCTCCTCGATGGAGACGCCGGCCTTGACCTTGCGGACGTTGGCCTGGGACAGCACCAGCTTGTTGAAGGGAATGTCGCGCGAGGCGTTGAGGACGATCTTCGGCGTGGCCATGGTCGGGTTCTCCGCGACGGACGGCCGGGAGCCTTTCTCCCGACCTCTTCATCCGTCACCCGATCCCCCGCCCTCCTCTGCCTCTCACCGCGGCTCCGCATCGGCCAACTCCGGTTCGCCCGCCTCCGGTCGGAAGGCGAGCAGGAAGTCGGCGGCCTTCGAAGCGGCGCTGGCGGCGCGGACGATGGCGCGGTCGTCCTCGCGCAGCACTTCCATCCAGGCGCCGATGTAATCGGCGTGGCGCACCGTCGGCACGATGCCGAGTGCGGCACAGACGAAGGCGCCCGCCATCTCCGCCACCAGCTCCTCGCGCGCATAGGCGCTCGAGGCGAAGCGGCCGGAGACGTCGCGGGCAAGGCGCGACGGGTGACCGGTCCAGTGGCCGAGCTCATGGAAGGCGGTGCGATGCCAGTTGATCGGCTCGCCGAAGGCCTCCGGGAGCGGCACCTGGACGATGTCGAGCGACGGGCTGTAAAAGGCGCGCCCGCCGCCGATCCGCAGGTCGGCGCCCGTGGCGGCGATCAGCGCCTCAGCCTGCGGCAGGATCCGCCCCTCGGCCTGCGGCCGTGCGGTGATGGCGAGGGATTCGGGCAGGCCGTCGCACTGGTCGGTGTTGAAGACCGTGAATCGCTTGAGGAACGGGATGGCGCCGGGTTGATCGCCGTCGCGCTCGGCCCGGCGGCGCCCGTCGGCGGGAACGAAGCGGTGGGCGTAAACCACGGTGGTGCCGTGCTCGCCCCGGCGGACGCTGCCGCCCAGGGCACGGGCCTGGCGGAAGGTGAGCCAGCTCTGGCCGGAAAAGCCGCGCCCGGTGACGGCGCTCCAGAGGATCAGCAGGTTGATGCCGGAGTAGCGACGTCCGGTGGCGGCGTTGGTGGGAATGGCCAGCGGCGCCTTCACTGCCGCCGTGCCCCAGGGCTGAACCCAAGGCACGCAGCCGGCCTCCAGGTCGGCGATGATGCGGGCGGTGATCTCGGCGTAAAGGCTGGTCCGGTCGGCGCCGGGCGCCGGCTGGATGGCGCAACGTGCCATGGCGGGTCTCCGCGACGGGCCGCCGCGGGCCTCCCCCGCAGCTCCTCATCCCGTCACGGCCAAATCCGCCCAACTCTTGCTCTCGCCGCTTCGCCTTACCCCTTAGGCCGTTTGAATCTGTGCTTGGACACTGCCGAGTTGCGCACACCCGCAAACGCTGTCAGCGCCTCCAACACCCAGCCGTGGCACAGCATCGGTCCCAAGGCGTTGGTGAGCACCAGGAAACACCGGCCGTGGACCTCCGCCCGCCAACACCGGGAGGCACGTACACCGAGGCCGTGCGCCTGCGCGGACAGAGCCATACGCTTTGAGCCACCGGCCGGGCGTTGGCATCGAGCGCAAGACGCTGCGCCGCTGGCTGTGTACCGGACACGGCCAAGGAACGTGCCGCCAATCGGCTGAAGGGCTGGATCGCTGAGGCGGCCGTGGCCGCTTTTCGGGAACGGCCGTCCATTCCGGCATCAGGACGATGACAAGTTTAAGTTGTCTATGGAATAGAACGCTGAGGCCCCAATCGAAGGCCGGCACGGCAGACGATCGATCAGAGATGAGAAGGTCGCACAGCAGCGGCGACGGCGTCCAGCGCGCCGACGTCGGCGTCCGGTCTGATGCGTCGGCGTCATCGCCGAAGTTATCCGCCGCATTCGGTTGCGTTGGCCAGCCGGACCAAGGCGGGCAATGGCAACGATCCACCAACCGCCGGGGGCGACCAATTCGCCACCGCGCCGGAGCGAGAGGAACGCTCACTCGCGCTCCGGCGCGCGGATGTCGGAGGTGACCGCGTCAATGACGCGCCTCAGTTCCTTGGCAATGTCGGCATGGTGTTTGTCGAGATAGTCCGCGATGGCCGCGTTGCTGAACAGCTTGGTCATGAAGCCCTTGGCGACCACCAGAACCAATATCGTCTCGCCAAGTGTATCCTCCACCAGTTTATAATCCTGGTACAGTTTTTCCATCTCCCGCTCCATGCGCGCTATGTCCTCGGGAGTGACGCCGCTTGCAGGTTTGGGCTTCCGTCCCTCGACCAGCTGGTCGGGGCGCGTGGTGGCCAGGAGCATCCGCGCATAGCTGGCGGTGAAGCGGCCAGCCGATATCATCATCTCGGCGGCCACGATCTGTCGCATGGGCTTCATCTTGCGCAGCATGGCAAACACACCCTGGCTCACCATCCTGTTCTTCAGCATCTCGACCACCTCGGGGGCGATGCCGGTGAGCAGCTGCTGACGCTCGCGGATGCGGTCCACGTTGACGTTGAGCGACTGTGCGATGCGTTCCGGGGACAGCCCCTTCTCGATCGCCTTCAAGATCATGAGATGTTCCTGGATCGGGCTCAGCCGGTTGATCCGCCGGTTGTAGGTGAAGCCCTCGTCGTCGGTGGACACCAGGCAGACGGCCTCCGCCGCGCCCAGGTCCTTCAGGGCTTCCAGCCGCAGATGGCCATCAAGCAGGATGTAGTATCCGTTCTTCCCGGCTCCTGCACTTTCCGGATGCACGGCCAAAGGCTCGATGATGCCGATCTCACGGATCGACGCCAGGATGGTCCGGTACTTCGGCGAATAGCGGATGTCCTTGCTCAAAGCACGGGTCGGCAGGATCCGTTCCACCGGGAGGGTTATGGTTGTCCCTTCGAAAGCGTTCTGGACCTGAGTCATGGCCGGGCCTCGCGCGGCAGCCGGTCGGACAGCACCTTGGGCAGGTCGTCGATCCCCTCGGCCCGCAGAAGCGTCCGGAAGTGCTCGTCCGCGAGGAGCCGGCGCAACGTCGTGACCACGAAGAGGAGGCGCTGCTCACCAATCTCGGCCTTTTTCACTAGCAGGCTGCGGCGGCGAACCTCCGTCTGGTAGGTCTGAAGC
The DNA here is from genome assembly GCF_013423485.1 of Azospirillum oleiclasticum. Taxonomy (GTDB): domain Bacteria; phylum Pseudomonadota; class Alphaproteobacteria; order Azospirillales; family Azospirillaceae; genus Azospirillum; species Azospirillum oleiclasticum. The sequence continues at coordinate 17,625 of NZ_JABFFR010000041.1, read as the reverse complement.
AGCTTGCGCGGGGTGACCGGCACGTCGGTCTTCGCCCAGCGACCGTATTGCTTGCCCATCACCCGCCGGCGGTCGATCAACCGGCGGACCTGGATCAGTTGCTCGCCGCGCAGCAGCCCCGTCTCGTAGGCCTGCATCATCGCCACCTGGATCTCCTCGTCGCCCGCGCGGGCGATCTGGGACGCCAGATTGATCGGGAGCCAGCCCTTCTCGACGGCGGCGATGAGACGTTCCTCGCCGGCTTTCAGCAGAACGAGGATGCCGTTGATGTAGCTGGAGTCGAGGCCGGTTTTCTGTGCGATCTTCCCGGCGCCGTAACCCCGTTCCTCCAGCACGCGCACGGCGGTGAGCAGATCCCGGTTGGAATGCTTGCGGCGCGCCAGGTTCTCGATCAGGCTGATGAGGTAGAGATCCGCCTCGTCGGCTTGTACCACCACCGCTGGAATGGTGGTCTCGCCGAGCACTTTGAACGCCTCCATGCGCCCCTGCCCGCAGACGAGATCATAGAGCGGCTCTCCGTTGCCGCTTGCGGTCACCGTGATGGGCCGCTTCAAGCCGACGGTGGCGATGCTCTCGACGAGGCTGGCGAACACCTTCTGATTGCGACTCCGAGGGTTGAGTACCCGGATGCGGTCGATCGGAATGGGTTGGATTTCCGACGGGCCGCCGATGTGGTGTGCGGTCGCGGGCGTCCTTGAATTCATCTGGGCACCTCCCTGAGGCGGATACGCTCCGCCATCGTCATCAGGGCATCCAGGCCGCCGAAGCGGTAGACGTCGAGGCCTGTGCCGTTCTCCTCCGCCAGACGCAGCTTCGCCGCCACCATGTCGATGGCGGGAAGCAGATAGTAATCCTGGACCTCCTCGGAGCCTGGGGCCATGCGCACCGCCACGGTGACGTCCGGCAGCAAGCCGGCATCGAGCCGGATCACCCAGCGGCGGGCGCCGGCCGGGGTCTCCTGGCAGCGGCTCAGAACCAGGGAAACGGTGAACTCCTCGTTGATCCGCAGCAGGTCGGTGTGCGCATCGATCACGACGCGGCCGCCCACCTTGCGGATGCGGTCGAGGGTGTCTTCGACGACGCGCGGGTGGAATTCGCGCAGGCGGCGGTTGATCTCGATGTACCGGTAGTCCCGTCCGGGATGGTAGCCGATCAGGGAATAGGCCCGCACCAAGCTGCCGAAACGGTGTCGGTAGGCGCTGCTGGAGGGCATGCCTTCGCGTTCGTCGATCACGAGGCCGGACAGATATCCCTGGTGAGCGAGCAGGACCTTCAGCCGCTCCAGCATCTCCTGATCCGACAGGCGCTGGCTGCGCGCGAGGATGAGCTCCTGCGCCGCTTGGAAGATCCGTGGATCGACGAGGGGGGCGAACGCCCCGTTGGCCCGGATCCACATCTCGGGCCGGTTGACGACGTGCTTGCCCTTCAGCTTCCGGGAAACGCGGTTGTAGACGTTGGCGCCGATGTACTTCTCGTTGCTCAGCAGCTGATGGACGGTGCCCCGTGTCCAGGGGCGTCCGAAGTCGGTGCGTTTGCCTTCGGTGTTGAGGAGGATCGCGATCTCCGTCTCGGACCGCCGGTCCTGGACAAAGGCCCGGTACACCCGCCGGACGGTTTCGACCTCGTCGTCGGGGCCGGGGACAAGGATCACGCGGTCCGTCTGCAGGCTCTTCCGCTCCCCGGGGCCCAGCAGGCACTTGGCTCGCCGGTCCTGGTCGATCATCTGACGGCGCAATCCGTACCCGGCAGGACCGCCTTGACGGAATCCCAACTCGATCAGGCGGCATTGGCCGGCGAAGACCTTGTTCGACAACTCCCGGCTATACTCCCCGGCCATCTTGCGCTTGATCATCTTCTGCAGGTCGGAACCCATGCTGCCGTCATTGGAGAACGGCTCCGCGCAGTACTCGACCTGGACACCGGCGCGCCGGCACAGGTACTCGTAGTAGGCGCTCTCATCGGCATCCTGGAAGCGACCCCAGCGGCTGACGTCGTAGACCAGGATCACCGAAAAGTCGGCGCGTCCATTCTGCACGTCGTCGATCAGGCGTTGCAGACCCTCCCGCCCATCGATGGCCAACCCGCTCTTGCCGGCATCGGCGTAGGTCCGCACGATCTCCATGCCACGCCGGGCGGCGTATTGGCGAATGGCGTCGTCCTGGTTTTCCGTCGAGTACTGCTGGTGCTCCGTCGACATCCGCACATACTCCGCCGCCCGCATCGCGCGGGAGGGAGCTGGAGCGTTGGGGGCCGTCGGATGGGGACGCATGGCGAAAGCAGCCTTTCACGACCGTCGCCGACAAACTCTATTTGACACGTGGTATAACTGCAAGAGTGAAGGCCCCCGGCCCAGCGCCTGGAACGCCGCGTGCGCAGGATCACGATACGGCCGCCAGGAGCGATCTTGCTAAAGAGAAGGGAAGCGCCGATCCGTCGCCGGTGAAGATCCAGTCTGTGGTGATGCCGTGAAGACCTTTCAGCCGCGCCATCGCCAACGGATCCGGGAGGCGCTTGCCGCTTTCCCAATGGTTCCACGTCGCCGCCTTGACACCCAGGGGTCCGTACAGGTCCTTCTGCGTCAGGCCGAGAGCCAACCGGGCCACCCGCAGACGGTTGCCGATTGCCTTCAGGTCCTCAGGATTGCGTGTGCGAACCATGAACGACATTTTACGCAATGTCAAAATGGGAGGCAAGGCATGTGGCCGGGCGCGGGAATGCCCCGGCAGGTCCGTCACGAAACACCGGCATCCGTGTCGGCGTCCCATGGATCATGCCGCGGCACGGAATCCGCAGATCGGATTGCGCATCCCCGACGCGTAGGCGATTGTTCCGGCCATGAAGCTCGAAGACCTCGCACCCGGAACCCACCTCCGCGGCCTGGCCGGATCGGATCCGGTCGAGGTGCTGGCCGTGCGCTGGATCGGGGCGACGGCGGCCGACGTCGTGTACCGCCGTGACGGGATTCCCGGCCATCGGCTCGTCTACCGTTCCGACGAGCCGTCGCTTGCCAGGGCGACGCCACAGGATGTGCCGGCCTTCGACGCGGACGGCGGCCTCTTCCGGCTCGCGGCGGAGGCATGGCGCATCCGCCTGGCCCATCTGTTCGACCCGTTCCTGGCCGTGCACACCGCGCGCATCGAGCCTCTTCCGCACCAGTTGACGGCGGTTTATGGCGAGCTGTTGCCGCGCCAGCCGCTCCGCTTCCTCCTCGCCGACGATCCGGGTGCCGGCAAGACGGTGATGGCCGGGCTGTTCATCAAGGAGCTGCTGATCCGCGGCGACCTCGAGCGCTGCCTGGTCGTCGCGCCCGGTAGTCTGGTCGAGCAGTGGCAGGACGAGCTGGCGGACAAGTTCGACCTGCGTTTCGACATCCTGAGCCGCGGGTCGGTCGAGACGTCGGCCTCGGGCAATCCCTTCCTGGAGCACGACCGTGCCATCGTCCGGCTCGACATGCTGGCCAGGTCGGACGACCTGCAGGCGCGCGTCGAGGCGGCGCCCGAGTGGGACCTCGTCATCGTGGACGAAGCGCACCGCATGGCCGCCAGCTATTTCGGCGGCGAGGTCAAGTACACCCGCCGCTATCAGCTCGGGCGGCTGCTCGGCCGGCGTTGCCGCAATCTTCTTCTGATGACCGCCACGCCACACAACGGGAAGGAGGAGGATTTCCAGCTCTTCCTCTCGCTGCTCGACGAGGATCGCTTCGAGGGCCGCGTCCGCGAGGGCGCCCGTCGCGCCGAGGTGTCGGACCTGCTGCGCCGGATGACGAAGGAGGAGCTTGTCCGCTTCGACGGCACGCCGTTGTTTCCCGAACGGCGCGCCTACACCGTGAGCTACGCCCTGTCGGCCGCCGAGTCCGCCCTGTACGAGGCGGTCACTGCCTATGTGCGCGACGAGATGAACCGCGCCGACGCCATCGCGGGCGACGGCACGCGCCGCCAGAGCGTCGGCTTCGCCCTCCAGATCCTTCAGCGGCGTCTGGCGTCCTCCCCGGCGGCGATCCACGAATCGCTGCGCCGCCGCCGGGACCGCCTTGTCCAGCGACTGGGCGACGAGCGTGAGCGCCGACCGGACGGCCCGCTCCCGCCGATGCCGGCCTTTCCGGCCGGCGAGGACGAGCTGGACGAGGCCCCCGGCGACGAGCTGGAGGCGGCGGAGGATGCCATCGTCGATCAGGCGACCGCCGCGCGCACCATCGCCGAGCTGGAGGCCGAGGTCGCCACCCTCACGGCGCTGGAACAGCAGGCCCTGGCCCTGCGCCGGTCGGGGGAGGACACCAAGTGGCGGGAGCTGGCCGCCATCCTGGACGATCCGCTGCTCCAGGATCCCCGCACCGGCGCCCGCCGCAAGCTTCTGATCTTCACCGAACCCAGGGACACGCTGGTGTGGCTGGCCGACCGCATCCGCACCATGCTGGGCGACCCCGAGGCTGTGGTGGAACTGCACGGCGGCGTTCCCCGCGATCGCCGCCGCGCCGTCATCGCGGCCTTCAACGACGACCCGGCGGTGCGGGTCCTGCTCGCCAACGACGCCGCGGGCGAGGGCGTGAACCTGCAACGCGGCGCGCACCTGATGGTGAACTACGACCTTCCCTGGAATCCGAACCGGCTGGAGCAGCGATTCGGCCGCATCCACCGCATCGGCCAGACGGAGGTCTGCCACCTGTGGAACCTCGTGGCGGCGGAAACCCGCGAGGGCGCGGTGCTCGCCCGCCTGCTCCACAAGATCGAGGAGGCGCGCCGGGCGCTCGGCGGCAAGGTCTACGACGTGCTGGGCGAGCTGCTGGAGTCGCGCGCGCTGCGGGATCTGCTGGTCGAGGCGATCCGCTACGGCGAGCGGGAGGAGACGCGCGCGCGGCTGTTCACGCGGGTGGACAGCGCCGTCGACCACGACCGCATCCTGGCCCTGGTGGCCCAACGCCGGCTGGCGCCGGAGGCGATGACGGCGGCCGACGTCGCCACCGTGCGCGCGGAGATGGAACGGGCCGAGGCGCGCCGCCTGCAACCGCGCTTCATCCGCGCCTTCTTCGAGGAGGCGTTCCAGACGGCGGGTGGAAGCCTGCGCCAGCGCGAACCCGGCCGGTTCGAGGTGACGCACGTGCCGGCACCGCTGCGCGACCGCGAGGCGCCTGCGGGACGCCGGGATCCCGTCCTGCCGCGTTACGCCCGCGTCGCCTTCGACAAGACGCACGCCGCGGGTCCGCCGCAGGCGGCGCTGCTGGCGCCGGGCCACCCGCTGCTGGACGCCGCCGTGGAGTACGTCCTTGGTCGCCACGGGGAGGTGCTGCGGCGGGGCGCGGTGCTGGTGGACGACGGCGACGAGGGGGAGAGGCCCCACGCCCTGGTCATCCTGGCCCACGCGATCCGCGACGGGACGACCACCCGCAACGGGCTGCCCCGCCCGGTGTCCGAGAGGCTCCAGTTCGTGCTGCTGGACGCCGCCGGACAGGCGCGGGACGGCGGCCCCGCCCCCCATCTGGACCTGCGCCCCGCCGACGGCGCCGAGCGCGCGGCGGTGGCCGATCTGCTCGCCGCACCCTGGCTCGGCCGCGCGCTGGAGGAGCGGGCGGTCGCATTCGCGGTGGAGCATCTGGTGCCCGGACACCTGGAGCCGGTGCGCGACCGCCGTCTCCGGCTGGTCTCCCGCACCGAGGCGGAGGTGAAGAGCCGCCTGATGCGCGAGATCGCCATCTGGGACGACCGCGCCCACAAGCTGGCCGAGGACGAGCGCGAGGGGAGGGCCCGCAAGCTGAACGCCGAGGTCGCGCGGCGCCGGGCCGGGCATCTGGCCGACCGCCTGGAACGGAGGCTGGCCCGGCTGGGGCGGGAGCGCGAGATCGTCCCCCTGGCCCCGGAGATGCGGGGCGTCGCGCTGGTGGTTCCCGCCGGCCTTCTGGCGCGCCGCCGCGCGGGTCCGGCGGAGGCCGGCGACGTCCCGGCCATGGTGTTCGCGGAAGAGACGGTGGAAGTGGAGCGCGCCGCCATGGACGCGGTGATGGCCGCCGAGCGGTGCCTGGGGCGGCGGCCGGAGGACGTGTCCGCCCGCAAGGTCGGCTACGACATCGAAAGCGTCGCCCCGCGCACCGGCCGCCGCCTGTTCATCGAGGTGAAGGGCCGCCGCGCCGACGGCGACGCGGTGATCGTCACCCGCAACGAGATGCTGGTGGGGCTGAACGCGCCGCACGCCTATGTCCTGGCGGTGGTGCTGGTCGACCACGGATTCGCGCGCGAACCGGCCTATGTCCGCGACGTGCGCACGCTGTTCGGCGCCGAGCCCGGCTTCCGGGAGACGGCGCGGATCTTCAAGCTGGCCGAGGTGCTGGCGCTGGCGGGACCGCCGGACTGACCATCCCCCGTCCGCCCCCACGCCGCGCGTGACCCGGCCGGCGGGATCGGCTATCCAGTCCGGCTCGGCGACACCTCCCACCGGGCATCCCATGACCGCGCGCAAGAAGCTCATCGAAGTCTCGATCCCGCTGGAGGCGATCAACGCGGCGAGCGCGCGGGAGAAGTCGATCCGGCACGGGCATCCCAGCACGCTGCACCTGTGGTGGGCGCGCCGGCCGCTGGCCGCGTGCCGGGCGGTGCTGTTCGCGCAACTCGTGGACGACCCCTCCTCCTGGCCCGACCGGTTCCCCACGCCGGACGCGGTGGAGGCGGAGCGCAAGCGGCTGCACGACGTGATCGCCGCCATGGTGCCGTGGGAGGCGTCGGCGGACGAGACGGTCCTGGGCCGGGCGCGCTGGCACATCGCGCGCTCGGTCGCCTGGGGCCTGGGGGAGGAGCCGCCGCCGGAGGACGACCGCGCCGCCGTGCTCGCCTATCTTCAGACGAAGGCCCCGCCGGTCTACGACCCGTTCAGCGGCGGCGGGTCCATCCCGCTGGAGGCGCAGCGGCTGGGCCTGCGCGCCTACGGCTCCGACCTCAACCCGGTGGCCGTGCTGATCGGCAAGGCGCTGGTGGAGATCCCGCCGCGCTTCGCCGGCCGCCCGCCGGTGAACCCGGGGGCGCGGGCGCGGCTCGCCGCCGGGGCCGCCTGGAACGGCCGCGGCGCGGAGGGGCTGGCCGAGGACGTGCGGTATTACGGCCGCTGGATGCGCGACGAGGCGGAGCGGCGCATCGGCCACCTCTACCCCCGGGCCACCCTGCCCGACGGGCGCGAGGCGACGGTGATCGCGTGGCTGTGGGCGCGCACGGTGCGCAGCCCCGACCCCGCCGCAAGGGGCGCCATGGTGCCCCTGGTGTCGAGCTTCATGCTGTCCACCAAGGACAACCGCAAGTCCTGGGTCGAGCCGGTCCTCGACGCCGAGGAACCCGATGGCTACCGCTTCGAGGTGCGCACCGGCCCCCTGCCGGCCGAGGACGAGGCGCGGCTGAAGAAGGGAACCAAGAGTGCCAAGGCGCAGGCCTTCGTCTGCCTGCTCTCCGGATCGCCGGTGGAACGCCCCTACATCCAGCAGGAGGGGAAGGCCGGCCGGCTCGGCGTCCGCCTGATGGCCGTGGTCGCCGAAGGCGACCGCCAGCGGGTCTACCGGGCGCCCACGGCGGCGATGGAGGAGGCGGCGCTGCGGGCGGCCGACGAGCCGCGCGTCGCCGAGGCGCGCGCCGGATTCCTGTCCGGCGCCACCCCCACCCGCGCCATGATCACCGGCGGCGTCTGCTCGGCCTACGGCCTCAGCAGCTGGGGCCACCTGTTCACCGACCGCCAGATCGTCGCCCTCACCACCTTCTCCGACCTTGTCGCCACGGCGCGGGAGCGGGTGGCGGAGGACGGCTCCGGCGATGGGGAATACGCGGATGCGGTGGCGACTTACTTGGGCTTGGGGGTAAGTCGCCTGACCAATCGCTCCTCAACGCTGAATTTTTGGGACACCGGCGCAGGCAACATCCAGCAAGTGTTTGGACGCCAAGCACTAGCCATGACATGGGATTTCTGCGAAGGAAATCCGTTCTCCGATTCGAGCGGAAACTTCATGGGGCAGATCGACTACATGCGGACGGTGGTTCAAGCCGCCCCTGCCGCAAACACTCGCGGCATGGTATGGCAGGGAGATGCCACCGATAGTTCGGTCGGTTCGTCAACCGTTATTATTGCGACCGATCCGCCCTACTACGACAACATCAGTTATGCTGAACTTTCCGATTATTTTTATCCATGGCTCCGGCGCACCTTGGCCGGCGTCCAGTCCGAACTCTGCCGCCGACTGCTGACTCCAAAAACCGAAGAACTCATTGCTGCGCCGTTCCGGCATTCCGGCAAGCGGGACAGAGCGGAGCAATTCTTCCTGGAAGGCATGGCGAAGGCCATGAGCGAAATGCGCCGGACTTCCGTAGACAATTCACCTTTGACGCTGTTCTACGCATTTAAGCAATCGGAATCCGGCCAGGATGGCATTTCCTCTACGGGCTGGGCATCATTCCTTCAGGCTGGAATCGATGCTGGATTGATATTCGACGGTACTTGGCCGGTTCGGACGGAGTTGATCGGCAATCTGAAAAAGACGATCAACGCCCTGGCCTCCTCCGTCGTCCTGGTCTGCCGCAAGCGGCCGGAGGGGGCGGGGGTGTCGACTCGGGCGGAGTTCCTGCGCGCGCTGAAGCGGGAGATGCCGGACGCGCTGGCGAAGATCCGCGAGGCCGGCATCCGGGCGGTGGACTTCCAGCAGGCGGCGATCGGCCCCGGCATGGGGGTGTTCTCCCGCTACGCCCGCGTGCTGGAGCCCGACGACACGCCGATGCCGGTGCGCACGGCGCTCGCCCTGATCAACAACCTGATCGAGGAGCTGGAGGACGACCCCGCCCAATACGACGCCCCCACCCAGGTCGCCATCACCTGGTTCCGGGAGTACGGCTGGGGCGAGCAGCCCTCGGGCACCCTGATCATGCTGGCGAACGCCAAGGGCACCTCGGTGGACGCGCTGAAGCGCACCGGCGTCTTCGACACCGCGCTGGGCAAGGCCCGGCTGGTCCGCCGGGCCGAACTGACGGCCGACTGGCGCTCGGAAAGCGACCGCGCCTTCGCCGTGTGGGAGGGCGCCCAGCACCTCGCCCGCACACTGGTGGCGGAGGACGGCGGCATCGACGCCGCCGCCCGCCTGCTGGCCGGCATGACCGCGCAGGCCGGCGAGGTGATCGCGCTGGTCTTCCGCCTGTTCCAGATCGCCGAGCGCGACCGCAAGGACGCCGCCGAGGCCCTGGTCTGGAACCGCCTGTCCACAGAATGGCCCACCATCGAATCCCGCGCCCTGGACCTCGCGGCCGCCACCGCACCGGCGGCACCCGCGCAGGGGGTGCTGCTGTAGAGCCGTCGCCAGAAAAGTGGTACAAGCTTCGCGCCGGCTCGCCCGAGATCGGCACTCCACCGTCCCGCGAAGACGACTCAAGGGATGACCGCATGTTGACGCGACTGAGGCTGAGGAACTTCAAGGCTTTCCGGGAACTGGACCTGGAGCTCGGCCCCGTCACCGTGCTCTTCGGCCCGAACAGCGCCGGCAAGTCGACGATCCAGCAGTTCCTGCTGCTGCTCAAACAGACGGTGGAGTCGTCGGACCGCAACATCGCCCTGGCTCTCGACGGCGCCTACGCGAACCTCGGCACCATGCGCGATCTGCTGCATGGTCATGACGAGACTCGTCCCTTCGAGTGGACGCTCGACTTCCGCTATTGGGAGGACCTGGAACTGGTCGACCCCGAAAGCGCCGACCAGAAGCCTTTCGCGACGGGCGACCGGCTGAGCGTGTCGAGCCGGGTCGACAGCGAGAACACCGCGCCGAAAGCCCGCGAACTCGGCTACACGCTGGGCGGCGCGTCGTTCCGGCTGTGCCCCCGCGACGGCGCGTCAGGGTTCGAGTTGACCGCGGAAAATGTGAAGCCTTTTCAATTCAAAAGAACCCGTGGACGGAAGGGCGACCTGGCCGGTCCGGAAAAATCATACGCTTATCCGGACCAGATCAAGGGATACTACCAGAACGCCGGATTCCTGAGCGATCTTGTATGGGCGTTCGAAGAGCAATTCAGATATTTGTACTATCTCGGTCCATTGCGGATGCACCCGCGCCGCGACTACCCATGGTCGAGAACGCGCCCTTCCGATGTGGGCCAGATGGGCGAGCGTGCCATCGAGGCGATCCTGGCCGCCACTCTCGAAGACGACCGGCGTCAAATCAGGCCCCGCGGACGATATCAGCCCTTCCAGTCGGTGATCGCCCACTGGCTGAAGGACATGGGTCTGGTGGACAGCTTCACGGTGGAGGAAATCGCACCGGGCGCCAATTACTGGGGCGTCAAGCTCACCACGTCGGCTGGCGCCGCCGAGGTCGCGCTGACCGATGTGGGCTTCGGCTTGTCGCAGGTGTTGCCGGTCATCGTGCTTCTCTACTACGTCGACAAGGGCAGCACCGTTCTGATCGAGCAACCGGAACTGCACCTGCATCCGCGCGCGCAGGGCGTGTTGGCCGATCTCATCCTGTATGTGACGAAGCACCGGGGCATCCAGGTGATCGTCGAGACCCACAGCGAACACCTCCTGCTGCGCCTCCAGCGCCGGATCGCCGAAGCCGCGGCCTCGGCCGAAGACGCGAAGCTCTATTTCATTTCGGCGCAACGCGGTGCCTCCTACGCGGAACCGCTCCGGCTGAACGAACTGGGCGAGATCGAGAATTGGCCCGACAACTTCTTCGGCGACGCCTTCGGTGAAACCGCCGCGGCGGAATTGGCCCGCCTGGACCGGATCAGCCGGTCATGAAGGGCGCCGTCGATACCAACGTGCCGATCGTCGCGAACGGCCGGGACGGGATCTACAGCCCCGAATGCCGCAAGGCGTGCATCAAGGCCCTGACGGAGATGGTGCGCAATGGCGTCGCCGTGCTGGACAGCGGCCGTCATATGCTCAAGGAATACCGCACCCACCTCAACCAGGACGGTCAGCCCGGGGTGGGCGACCAGTTCTACCAGCACGTGCCGCGGAATTTCGCCAACCCGAGGCGGGTCCGGCAGGTCGACGCACCGTGCGACCCGGACGGCCATGTGATCGACTTCCCGAAGGATCCGGCCCTTGCGTCGTTCGACCCGAGCGACCGGGTCTGCGCCACGGTCGCCATGAAGTCCGGTGCGCCGGTCCTGAATGCCGTGGACAGCGACTGGTGGGATCATGACGTTGCCTTGAAGCGCAACGGAATCGACGTGGTATTTCTGTGCGGCCGGGTTCCGGGCAAGGGCCGCTGAAGACAAGGGAACGGCATGTCCAACGAGATCGAGACCCGCAAGCGGCTAGCCGAGGCCGAGTTCGTGCTCGCCAAGGCGCTCGCCCCCTTCGTGGGGCGGCACATGGAGGCGAAGTTCGGGCGCGGTTGGCGGATGTACGCCAGCCGCGCCAAGGGCGGCGACCCCAAGGGCGATCTCGACCTCTACGGCCTGCTGCTGACCCTGATCCAGAACTGGAACGAGGTGTTCAAGGACCACCTGCCGCTCCAGGCGCGGGTCTTCGCCTATGGCGCGCGGGACGGGCGGAACGCGGTCGCCCACGCCGCCCGCCCGGTCGAGGTGCGGGACGCCCTGCGCTACATCGACGCCTATCTGGAACTCGCCCGCGCCGTGAAGGCCCCGGACGAGGTCGCGCGCCTGAAGGCCCTGTGGGAGGCCGAGCGCACCGCCGGGCCGGCGGCCGCTCCCGAGGCGGCCGCGGCACCGCAGCCCGCCGCTCCGCCGGCGGAGACGGCGGAGACGGACCGACCGGCGGGGTTCGAGGAGGGGCCGCACCGCGGCTCCCGCCAGGCGGCGATGACGCTGGAGGCATCCGATACGGACGGATCGGTGCGTCTGGAACCCTGGCGCACCGTGGCCTTCCCGCGGGTGGACGTGCTGGAGAACCGCTTCACCGACGCGGAGTTCGCCGCCAACCTGACCGCCGTGATCGCCGGTTCGGCGGCGGAGGAGTACGCCACCGCCCGCGCCTTCTTCCAGATGACGCTGCCGACCAACGGCCTGCTGCGCGCGTTGCGCAGCGTCTACGAGCGGCTGACCGGGGCCGGCGGAGAGCCGGTCATCGGGCTGCAGACCGGCTTCGGCGGCGGCAAGACGCACAGCCTGCTCGCCCTCTACCACATGGCCGGGCTGACGGCGCCGGCCGAGCTTCCGGTCCTGAGCGAGGTGGTGCGCACGGCCTCGAAAGGACAGTGGGACTGGAAGCCGGCGCGGGTCGCCGTCTTCGTCGGCACCGACCGCGGCCCCGACGTGCCGCTGGTGCGCGAGGGCGGGCACACCGTCCGCACCGTCTGGGGAAGCCTCGCCTGGCAGCTCCTGAGGGAGGAGGGACTGGCCATCGTGGCCGAGGCGGAGGCCGCCGGCAGCAGCCCCGGCTCGGTCACGCTGGAGGAGGTGATGCGCCGCGCCGCGCCCTGCCTGATCCTGCTGGACGAGGTGACGGCCTATGTCCGGCAACTGACGGGTCCGCGCTACGAATCCCACCTCTCCTTCTGTCAGGAGTTGACGGAGGCCGCGGCGCGGGTGCCCGGCGTGGCCGTGGTCGCCTCGCTTCCCGAGACGAAGGAGGAGGCCGGCGCCGAAAAGGGGCTGGAGACCCTGATCCGTCTGGAGAAGATCTTCGGCCGCATCCAGTCGCCGCTGCTGCCGGCCTCGGGTGACGAGACCATGGTGATCGTCACCCACCGTCTCTTCGCCGCCCTGGATCCACGCAGCGAGAAGGCGCGCGAGCAGACGATCAAGGCGTTCCACGACCTCTACCGCCGCAACCGCGGCGAGTTCCCACCGCGCGTGTCGGAGCCGGCCTATCTGGAGGAGTTGCGGCGCTGCTATCCCTTCCACCCGGAGCTGCTGTCGCGGCTTGCCAAGGACTGGTCGGGCTTCCAGAAGTTCCACCGGACCCGCGGCGTGCTGAAGCTGCTGGCCAAGGTGGTCACCACCCTGTGGGACGAGGAACGGCAGGATCCGTTGATCCTGCCCGCCCATGTCCCCATCCGCAACGACCGGGTGCGGGCGACGCTGATGGAGCCGCTCGACCCCAGCTACGGCGCGGTGATCGACCGAGAGGTGGACGGCAACGGTGCGCTGCCGGCCCAGATGGAGGCGAATCCCACCCGAAACATCGCCCGCGCACGCGCCGCCACCCGTGTCGCGCGCGCCCTGTTCATCTGTTCGGTGCCCACCGCCCAGCAGGCGACGAAGGGCATCACCGGGCCGAGCATCCGCCTTGCCTGCGCCATGCCCGGCGACCAGCTCGACGTGTTCGGCAACGCGCTGCGGGAATACGCGGAACGGGCGGCCTTCCTGTACGAGGACTCCGGCCGCTATTGGCTGTCGCCGCAACCCACCGTCAACAAGCTGGCCGAGGACCGGGCGCGCGCCCTGTCCGTCGACGAGGTGGACGCGGAGATCGTCCGCCTGTTGCGGGAGGACGGCAAACCCCGCCGCGCCTTCGCCCGCGTCCACGCCGCGCCGGACGATCCGGCGGAGGTGGACGACACGCCCGAGCTGGGCCTCGTGATCCTCGGTCCCGCCCACCCCCACGCCGGACGGGGTGCGGCCGACAGCGCGGCGACGCGGATGGTCGAGGACACGCTGCTCCGCCGGGGGCAGACCCAGCGGCTGCGCCGGAACACGTTGGTGTTCCTGGCACCGGACATCGGCGCCCTGGAGACGGCGCGCTCGGCCGTCCGCAAGGCCCTGGCGTGGCGCGGCATCGTCCGGGACGCGCAGGACAACGTCCTGCCCCTGACCGCGACGCAGGAACGCGACGCCAAGGAAAAGGACCGCAACGGCGCGCTGGGCGCCCAGAAGGCCGTGCGCTCGGCCTGGATCCACGGGTTCTATCCCCACAAGGATCTCGACGCGGGGGCGGACCGGAAGCCCTTCGAGCTGGAGCATGTGGCCGTCCGGCCGGGCGACCAGCCGCTCCACGTCGCCGCGTTCGAGAAGTTCAAGGGCGAGGCCATTCAGGAGAAGCTCGGCGCCAAGAACCTGACCGGCCTCCTGCGCCGACTGTGGCCCGAGGATGCACCGCACCTGTCCGTGGCGCAGGTGGCCTCCTGGTTCGCCGAGTACGTCTATCTTCCCCGGCTGCGCGACCGTGCCGTTCTCGCCGAGGCGATCAACGCCGGCGTCGCGCTGACCGGCGAGGAGTCCCTGTTCGCCCTCGCCCGCCTCGACGGGAGCGGAGCCGGCTACCGGGATGTCACGTTCCGGCCGGCCATCACCGTCTCGTTCGACGCCGACAGCGTGCTGCTCCGCCGCGGGCTCGCCGAGACGCTGGTGCCCTCCCCCGCCCAGCCGCTCACCGCCCCGTCGTTCGCCGCCCCGTCGTTCGCCGCGACGCCCGGCACCGCCGCGCCCCTGGCCAAGCCGCCGAACGGAACCATCGCGGCGACGGACGCCGTCGTTGCGGACAAGGCGAAGACCCGCTTCTTCGCCTCGCTCGATCTCGACCCGGTCCGCTGGGTCGCCAAGGTCCCCCAGGTCGCCCAGGGCGTGGTGTCCGAATTGGCACGGCCGGACGGCGCACGGATCCGGATCACCCTGGAAATCCACGCCGACGCCCCGCATGGCTTCCCCGGCGACGTGATGAGCATCGTGCGCGACAATCTCCGCGACCTAGGATTCTCCGTGGATTCGGGACGGTTCGAAGAGGAGTAGTGCCAAGCCGGGGAGCATCGAAGGTTCTCCGACGAGTCCGAACCCGATAGGCCGCTTCCAATCACCCGGTTTCCGTCACGCGCATTTTCGTCTCGCGAATCCAAGGCGATATGAGCCTGAGGATCGACCCGCCATGCCCACGCGTCTTTCGGCGAACAGGAGTGTGGCTCTGACGCGCGCCTGACGGTCTCCTGCTCCTACAGCGAAGGAACGAAGAGGAGGGAGAACAAGAACGAACCTGCGCAGAAACTGCACACGACGCCATATAATGATCTGATTTCACTCGATAAATTTACCAGTCCATCATCGGGGCGACGCTGAGGCGGTGGGCGGGTACGGAAGCGGACGGAAACACGATGATCCTGTGATCGGGGGACTGCGGAGGCTCAGTTGCCGGAGCCGTTGGCGAACAGGGCGTCCAGGCTGTCGGCGTCGAAAAGCCGGTCGGCCCAGCCCTCCACCATAGCCGGCTCCGCGGACAGGACGCGCTCGCGCAGTTCCGGTGCCAGCGGACCGAACCGCCGCTCGACCAGACGGATCAGGATGAGGGCTTCACCCTCGGCCTTCCCCTCGACCCTGCCTTCGGCCTTCCCCTGGACCCAGTTCCGGCGGGCGAGCTCGCTGAGGTAGGGGTCCTGACTGACGTCGATGTGGATCGGCATGTCCTTGACCTCCTCCAGAACCAGATGGATGAATCCGCGGGACCCCGCCAACACCATGAGCCTCGTCAGGGCGTCGCGGCGCTCGCGCTCCTCCAGCGGGGCGATGCGGGCGAGGATGGCGGCGATCCTGGCCGTAAGGTGATCCCGGCCGGACAGGATGGCAAGGATGTTGTCCTCGACCGCCGGGCTGTCGAGCAGCGGCGCCGGGTCGAGGTCGCGGCTGTCGATGACGCGGTAGCGGAAGGACAGGGTGTCCGTGTCCAGCCGGTCGGGGACGCGCGGGGCGTTGCCGATCTGGACGACCACCTGCTCCAGGGGAACGCCGGGATGGGCCTCGGTGATCAGCAGCCAGTACCAGAGCATGCGGCGCGGCATCGCGGCGTCCGGCACCGACTGCCATTCCAGGTGCAGGATGCGCCCGTCCTCCAGCCGCACCAGCGTATCCACGCGGCGGTCGCGGACGTTGGGAAACTCGGTCGGCAGGTCGGCCACGGCTCCGGCGCCCGCGATCTGGCGGATCAGCGCGGGGGAGCCGGTGCCGGCGAGGCTGCGCAGCGTGATGTCGAGCTTCATGGGAGGGAAGGATAGCGGACAGGGCGCGGAAACGTCCCGCGTCAGGTCGCCTCGCCATCGACGGGGTCGCCCTGCACCTGCTCCACCCGGATGCCGGCCTCGCGGCACAGGGTCGCCACCGCGTCGGACGGCAGCCCGTCGGTGACGAAGGTGTGGATCTGGCTCATGTGGCCGATGCGCACGGGGGCCGTGCGGTCGAACTTGCTGCGGTCGGCGACCAGGATGACGTGGCGGGCGTTGGCGATGATCGCCTGCGACACCCGCACCTCGCGGTAGTCGAAGTCGAGCAGCGCGCCGTCGCCGTCGATGGCGGACGCGCCGATCACCGCGTGGTCGACCTTGAACTGGCGGAAGAAGTCGGCCGTCGCCTCGCCCACGATGCCGCCGTCGGAGCGGCGCACCACACCGCCGGCGACGATCACCTCGATCCCCGGCTCGGCGTGCAGGAGGTTGGCGACGTTGATGTTGTTGGTGACCACCACCAGCCCGCTGCGGCCGAGCAGGCAGCGCGCCACCTCCTCCGTCGTCGTGCCGATGTTGATGAAGAGCGAGGAGTTGTCGGGGATCAGCTCCGCCGCGCGGGCGCCGATGCGGCGCTTCTCCTCCCGCGCCATCATGCGGCGCGCCTCGTAGCCCAGATTCTCGGTGCCCGAGCCGACCACCGCCCCGCCATGCACGCGCTGGAGCAGGCGGCGGTCGCACAGGTCGTTCAGGTCCTTGCGGATGGTCTGGGGGGTGACGGCGAAGCGGGCGGCGAGATCGTCCACCGTGACCCGCCCGCTCGACCGCGCCAGCGCCAGGATCTCGGTCTGCCGGGGCGTCGTCAGGTCCATGGTGCTGCCGGTCTCTCGCTCGGGGGTTGGAAGCCGGCGGCATCCTAACGAAGTGGCGCGGCGGGAACAGCACCGATCGTTGGCCGGCAGAACGATTTCTCCGCCGACGCCACGGCAGGCCATGGCGGGCGGGGGCGAAACGCGCTACCAAATCCGGCAAGGACAGTGGAGAAGGAGACGCCCGTGATCCTGGTGTTCGGATCGCTGAACATGGACCTGATCATGCGGGTGCCGAGCCTGCCGCGGCCGGGAGAGACGGTGCTGTGCCCGTCCTACCGCACCCTGCCGGGTGGCAAGGGCAACAACCAGGCGGTGGCCGCGGCGCGCGCCGGGGCCGCCACCGCCATGGTCGGGCGGGTCGGCGACGACGGGTTCGGCCAGCGGCTGCGCGCCAACCTGACGGACAACGGCGTCGATGCCGCCGGCGTGACGGCGGGGGCCAACCCCACCGGCATCGCCACCATCGCGGTGGACGACCGTGCCGAGAACTGCATAACCGTGGCCAGCGGCGCCAACCTGGAGCTGCGCGCCGAGGACGTGGCCGACGCGACGCTGCGCCCCGGCGTCACCGTGGTGGCGCAGATGGAGGTGCCCTTGGCGGAGACGCTGGCGCTGCTGCGGCGGGCCAGGGCGGCCGGCGCCCGCGCGCTGCTCAACCTCGCCCCCGCCCCGGCGCTGGACGCCGATGCGGCGGTGCATCTCGCCACGGCGGTGGCGAACAGCGTCGATGTGCTGGTGGTCAACGAGCTGGAGGGCGCCGCGCTGGTGGGGGGTGCTGCGGGAACCGGCGGCGACGGTCTGGCCCTGTGCCACCGGCTGGCGGCCGATCTCGGCACCGCCTGCGTGATGACGCTGGGCGGACAGGGGGCGGTCGCGGCCGACGGCGGGCGGCTGTGGCGGGTGCGGGCGCTGCCG
>NZ_JABFFR010000040.1 GCF_013423485.1 Azospirillum oleiclasticum | reverse complement strand
CTTCGCTGCCTGACCACCCCCGTGAGCAGTTACTCATAGCCCTTGTTGGCTGCAGTTTAGCAAGACAACGGCGTGGCCGGCCGGCGCACTGGCGGATGGCCGGCACGGCATCAACCAGCGTCTTCAGAAACCTGCTATCGTGCCGACTGGTGGCGGAGATGGTCAGGGCGAGCGGGATGCCGTTGGCATCGACGAGGATGTGGCGCTTGGAACCGTGCTTGCCGCGGTCTGTTGGGTTCGGCGCGCTCTTCTGACTTCCCTTCTTGCCGGGACCGCGGCGTTGTCCACCGCGGCGCGTTCCCCACTGATGGCGTTGGCGTAGCCGAGGCGGTCGAGTTGGGCTAGGTGGATGCGCTCCCACACCCCTTTCTCCTGCCACTCGTGCTGGCGCCGCCAGGACGTCATCCGCGGCCCACAGCCGATCTTCTTGGGCAGGAGTTGCCACGGAATGCTGGTGCGCAGCACGAGCTGGATGTCGAGCGGCGCGGCACGATCATCCACCTGGTACCGCGGGCTATTTGGCTCCGGTGGAAACGGCGGTTCGATGAACGTCCAGAGGGCGCCGAAAACGAGTGGCGTTGCTATACCCCTCCCAGCACCCAAAAGCCCGTTTCGCTACGCGTTCTTAACTCGACGACGAGGAGGTGGCTGCTTTCCAAGAATGAAGCGGTTCACGCATTTGCGGAACGATTGGTAGGCCGAGGTGACGCGCCCATCAGCGCTCATCACGCGCCATGTCTCCAAGATCGACCACCCATCCGCAAGCGCTGCCTCGATGTCGGCCCGATATGTGCGGATAACTGCCACATTCCGCGCTCTTGGCGACGCATTTGGATTGGAGAGGATTTCTCTGCAAAGCATCTGAGTTAGGGTTTCTCGCTGGGAATCTTCCATGGTGTCCTCCTTGCTTGGGTGGCTTCCGTTGATCTTCTATGTTCTCGATCTGACAATTTTTCCCGCGCTCTCGATCATCTTTTGGCTTGCGTCTTCGATGCGTTTCAGAAGCCGCTCGAGGTCGGGGGGCCTTATCCGTTCCTCATTGGTCAGCCACATCTTCAGCAAACCGCCAAGTCGGTTCAGGTCGGCGTGGGTTCGCGTCAGAACCGCCACTTGCTCATAGTCGACGACGCTTCTTGGCTCGTATCCGACCCCGACCTCCCGCAGATTGGCGGATGTGGACATCCCGGCGGCCCTGGCGTGCCGCTCGATCTCTGCCCGTTCAGACGGAAGGCACCAGACGGTGATCGGCGTCGTCGTGCGCCGCGTGCCCGCTCCGTTCCTCGATCTTGTCATGACGTGGTTCCCGATGGCCGGGCGGAGCCCGCCGCAAGCCTCGCAGAGCAGGGGACCGTTGAGCCGAAGGCGAATAAGGTCGTGATGGGCCGGCGTACCGGTACATCACCCATCCTGCCCTTCCTTCCGATGACACTGGATGACATTCCGTGCAACTTTCTGCGCCAATGGCGTCTTTGATGCGTTCAGAAGGCGATTAGTCGCTTTTTGGACGCCAGATGATCGACGAACTTGCGTGTTGAACGCCGTCTGGTCGCCTGGGCGACGCTGCGTGTCCGTCTGCTGATCGTTTTTCGGTCAATCGGGGACAGGACTGGAAAGCCGGTGCAGCGGTTGCCGCCTGCCTCTTATCCACAGGCGAGGGGAAGGGTAGGGATGGGGAGCCGCGCCCGCTCCCGCTCCGCGCAGGCAAGGGGCTGCGCGGGAGCGGGCGCGTCTCAACTCTCTTATCTTTATAGGGGGCAATTCCGCTGCCCCTGGGGTAAACGACGCTGCCCCCCTGGTAAAAACCGCTGCCCCGGCGGTCATCGCCCTTGCCCCTTGTCCACAGCGATGGGCGCGGCGGCATTGACGATCTGGATGTTGACCGTTCCGATGGTGACCGTCGTCCCGAGCTGGTCGCTGGTGAGGGGGTGACTCTTCAGCGCCTTGAGAACAGTTGTCAGTTGGGACGGTATATACTGGAACATAGTGGAAGCTACGGGCGTTCGGTCTGCCGCATAGTATAGTATCTGCTCATGGACAACGTACCGCGTGGGAAAGTGATTCTCGACGACCGTGATCAGACCGTTCTCCTGCAAGCTCCTCCTTGCTTTGTAGAAGGTCGGTTTGCTGACCCCCATCGCTTTGCAGAGGCGGTCGTTGCTGACTTCGGCAAAGCCTGTCTGATGATCCACATACCGCTTGATGGCGATGTACAGCGCGGCGGCCGAAATGTGCATCCGTGCCAGCGCTCCGCTGTCCACGATCTGGTGCAAGACCTGGAACCAGCCGGTCGAGGGTGGGAGGGCGATGGATTGATCGGTCATTGGCCGTCCCGCCCGTTTTCGGCGGTGGAGTCCTTTGCCCGGTCATCGAGCCATGTGCGGATGTCCGATGCCCGGTAACGCACGCAACGCGCCGACAGAGTGATGTAACGGGGGCCGGTTCCCCGGACACGCCAATGCGCCAAGGTCTGCGGCGCTACCCCAAGCAACTCGGCGGCCTCGTCGGCTGAACAGAGCTTGTCCGTATCCGCGAGCGGCCTGGGGCGTGACTTCTGCTTGTAGGCCATTCGTTTCACCTGTTTGTTCCAACAGGTTCGCGATTATGGCCATAAATGCCGGTGTGTCGCGTTCAGAAATCTGGCCGGAAAAAGTATTTGTTTTCAAGGGGATGCGGCGAGCTTCCTATAGCCGACCTCTACCATCCTTCTGGCGGCATACCAGTGGGCGCGAATCCGTGCCAGTGCCTGCTCTCTCGGAAGGTTGCGATACTCTGAAATATAAATCCTGATCATTTCTGCATTAGCATCATTGGTTTTTGCATCGAGAAGCCGCAAGTAGTTCATTAGCTGATGACGGCAATGCGCTTTCCTGTGAGGGCGTGCTGTTTTACGTCTGGGCCAATTCCCTCCCGGTGAGATAAGATATATTTCTCCGGTCAGAAGTTGTATTTTATCGTCTGGCATTCTATCAAGGCTTCCTAACGTAGTAATGATTTGACTTCCTTGTGGAGAAACTTGATCGATAAAAATTGGGCAGAAATCTGATGCGTACGGCGAGGGCGGAGACCAGTTTGGATCAAGGCCAAAATCTTTCTGTATTTTCCAGGCCATACCCTCCTGTGCCTTCCAGGATGCATGGTTCATGTCAACTCCACCTTCCAACGCGGTACTTCGGTGCCATTTCCATGTATGGTAACGAGTAAAATATTCAGGGCTCCTTCTAAGGAATTCCCAGGCAATTTTGTTTGGATGCCACTCCAAGATTGGGATGTATTCCTGCTCGCTCTTCCACCATGGGCGAGTCATTGCGTGGATCATCTCGTATTTAGCTCCATCGGGAGCAATGTAAATAAAATCCTTTTGCTTCATGGAACTTCCCCCGCGGCGATCTCGGCAACGCGAGCCGTTGCCCTTCTCAATGCATCGTCTTGAAGATGAGCATATCGGCTGGTTGTCTTCGCCTGGGTATGACCCAGAAGGGCGCCCACCACGGGCAAGCTCTCCCCTGACGACACAAGCAGGCTGGCGAAGGTATGGCGGACATCGTGAACCCGCACACCCTCGATCCCGGCGCGGCGGCAGACCGCCGCCCAGAAGGTCCGGATGGTGGTCATATGGCCGTCTGTGCCGTCACCGGGGAAAACCCATGGCGGCGGCTCCGCCTTGGGGCGCTTGCCCTTCCGGGCGCTCTGGCGCTTGTTCAGCACATCGACAGCGGCCGGCGACAGAGGAACGCGATGGATGCGCTTCTGCTTGGTCGTGGCGGCCGGCTTGACCCACATACCGACAGTCAGATCGAGATGGGACCACTGCATTGCCAGCACCTCGCCCACCCGCGCGCCGGTCAGCAGCAGAAGGCGCACCACGTCGGCGGAGTCCTGCGCCGGGCTTTGGTCCAGCGCCACATGCAGACGGGCGATCTCCTCTGGCGTCAGATAGCGTTCACGGCCTTCCTCGGTGTTCCGCTCGATCTTGAAGGCGGGGTTTGCTGACAGCATTCCCCACCGCTCGGCGGCGGAGAAAATGGCGGAACAGAGGGAGACTGCCCGATTCGCCGCGACCGGAAAGCGCTCGGAAATCCGGTGATGCAGATCCTCGATGTCCTTGCGCTGGATGTCGGTGATCCGCTTCTCGCCCAGAACCGGCAGGATGTGGTTTTTCAGCAGCAGGCGGCGGTTCTTCAGGGTGCCGTCACGGTTGCGGCGCTGGGCCACCTCGGTCATCCAGCGGGTCGAGAACTCAGTGAAGGTCGGGTTGAGGTCCGGCTTGACCTCACGCGCTTCCTTGCGCTCCTGGGCAGGGTCGCGGCCAAGATCGGCGGTGGCAAGAACCTTCCGAGCTTCCTGGCGCGCCTTGTCGAGCGGAACCTTGTTGCAGAACCCGACGGTCATGCGGCGTTCCTTACCGCCGCGAACCCGCATCTGCACGATCCAGGCTTTCACACCGGTGGGCGTGACGCGCACCGCGAAGCCGGGCACCTCGCTATCCCAGACGAAGGTTTGCCCCTTCTCCGGCGGCTGTAACTCGTCCACGAGAGTTTTGGTAAGGCGGACGCGGGCCATGGGTAGTCACCCCCTGCTGACACGAGAGGCGCTTACAAGGCCGCTGGACGGGCTTTCCGCGTAGGGGCGTTGATTCGCCTGCCGCTGGCTTGCAGCCCGCTTACACGCCCTGTGTAAGCCTGGATGTAAGCTAGCATGGGGCAGAATCAGGCACAACGAGGCACCACCGGGCATCCCGGTTTGGCGCTAACTCATTGTTTATTCAGGGAAAGCTTTGGAGCGGGTGAAGGGAATCGAACCCTCGTCGTAAGCTTGGGAAGCTTCTGCTCTACCATTGAGCTACACCCGCGCCGGACGCTCCTTATAAACGAGGCCGGCGGTGCTTTCAAGCGGGTCTGGCGTACCAGAGGCGGGTTTGTGCGAAGCCGGCCGGGGTGGCGAAGGCGCCGGGGACGGGGATCGCCAGATCCTCGGTCGCGGTGCCGGTCCAGGGGGTGATCATGCCGGACACGCCATCCAGGGCGCCGGGCACGATCTCCAGTCCCAGGAAGCGGTCGAGGTCGACCGGGCCGGGAAGCTGCAGGTCCATGGTCAGCCGCCGGGTGAAGCCGAAGCGGCTGTAGTAGGGGGCATCGCCCACCAGAAGCACGATGCGATGCCCGGCCGCCGCGGCCTTGTTCAGGCTCATGCGGATCAGCTTGGAGCCGAGCCCGGCGCCTTGCAGGTGCGGAGCGACCGCGATGGGGCCCAGCAACAGTGCCGGTACGAAGCCGCTGATGCTGATCGGCCAGTAGCGGATGGTGCCCTGGAGCACCTCCTCGCCATGGTCGTCGTGCTCCAGCGCCACCAGACCGAGGTCGGACAGCGGAGCGACGGTGTCGCGCAGCCGGTAGGCGGTCTTGGTGTGGCGGTCGGTGCCGAAGGACTGGTCGAGCAGGGCCTCGATCGCGGCGGAGTGCCGCGGCTCCTCGGTGGTGATGATCATCGTGATGGACACTCCCGGCGTAGGATGGTGGTGCTGGCGGGTTGCGCCGGTGCCGGAAGGTCGCGTCAGGGCAGGGTGGTGCCCCGTCCGTCGCTCCAGGCGACCGCACGCGACCCAAGGACGGCCGCGCCCGCACTCAGGCGGACGGAGCAACGTCGTCGGTTGCGTATGGTGTGCAGTCGCCTCATGGCCTCGTCTCATCGGCCGTTTCGGAGGACCGTGCATATAGCATCGCTCCCGCCCGCGCGCAAGGGAATGGCCGGGCGCGCCACCCGACCGCACCCTGCCCGCTCTGGACAGCCGGCGAAGTGCGCCCTTATGCTCCGCAGGGCGCGCCGAGGCGCCGCCGACGGCCGGCGGCAAGGAGTTTCGCCATGTACAGCCAGGTCACGCGGTCCATCCGCATCACCGTCCAGCCCAGCTTCCTGGAGGACCAGTCGGCCCCGGCCGAGAGCCATTACGTGTGGGCATACCACGTGCGCATCGACAACGAGGGTTCCGAGACGGTCCAACTCCGCACCCGCTACTGGCGCATCACCGACGGGCGCGGCCGGGTGCAGGAGGTGCGCGGCCCCGGCGTGGTGGGGGAGCAGCCGGTGCTGGAGCCGGGCGGCTCCTTCGAGTACACCAGCGGCACCCCGCTCGCCACACCGTCCGGGATCATGACCGGCTCCTACCGCATGGAGACGCGGCGCGGCGAGATGTTCGACGTGACGATCCCCGCGTTTTCGCTCGACAGTCCGCATCAGCCGATGAATCTCAACTGACAGGTGATGATTTTCTTGTTTATGATGATCGGGTTGTGCCGCCGGCCGCACCACCCGATATGATCCAACGGGCTCAGCGACTGCGTACAACGACGCAGAAGGTCTCCGGGGAGGGGGCCGCCCAAACGAAAAGGGACATCCCGTGACCTCAAGCAAGAGATCGCTCGCCGAGAACATCGTGCGCGGCCCCCGTCATGCCCGCCGCGAGCCGATGACGGTCGAGCGCCCCACCCGCGCCGAGGCGGAGGCGGCCGTGCGGCTGCTGATCCGCTGGGCCGGCGACGATCCCGACCGCGAGGGCCTGGTCGGCACGCCGGACCGCGTCGTCCGCTCCTATGAGGAGTTCTTCGCCGGATACGCGGTGGACCCGGTGGCGATCCTGGAGCGCACCTTCGAGGAGACCGACGGCTACGACGAGATGGTCGTGCTGCGCGACATCCGGCTGGAATCCTACTGCGAGCACCACATGGTGCCGATCATCGGCAAGGCGCATGTGGCCTACCTGCCGCGCCGGCGGGTGGTCGGCATTTCCAAGCTGGCGCGGCTGGTGGAGGCCTACGCCAAGCGCCTGCAGATCCAGGAGAAGATGACGGCGCAGATCGCCAACACCATCGACGAGGTGCTGCAGCCCGAGGGTGTGGCCGTGGTGATCGAGGCGCAGCACCAGTGCATGACCACCCGCGGCGTGCACAAGACCGGCGTCAGCATGGTGACCAGCCGCATGCTCGGCGTGTTCCGCACGGATCCGTCCACCCGCCGGGAGTTCCTGGCGATGATCGGCAACCCGTCCAACCGCGGCGGGGAGTGATACCGCCTACTCCACCTTCATGCCGTGCTGGCGCAGCAGGCTGTAGAGCGTCGGCCGGCTGACCGCCAGCAGGCGGGCGGCGGCCGACAGGTTGCCGCGGGAACGCGCCATGGCGTCCACCAGCGCGCGCCGTTCCGCCTCGTCGCGCACCACCCGCAGCGTCGGTGGAGTGTCGCCTGTGGCGAGCTGGCGCACCTCCTGCTCCAGGTCGGCGCGGTGGAACGCCCGCTCCACGGCCCGTTCCAGTTCACCGCTGTCGATGGGCAGGGTGCAGAGGTCGAAGGCGCCGCGCGCCACGGCGCGGATGGCCAGCCGCCGCTGCGCCGCGCGTGCCGGAACGATCACCTTGATCGACGGCGCTTCCTCCAACAGGGCGTTGAGGGTGTCGAGCGCCGCGGCGCCGCGGTCGTCGGTCGGCGGCAGGGGTAGGACGACCACCGGTGGCTGGTGCCGGCGCAGCGCCCCGACCGCTTCGTCCGGGCCTGTGGTGACGATGGCGCAGCCGGCAAAGGACGGCCCCGCCGGCAGGCCGGGTTCCTGGCCGTCGTCCACGATGAGCAGCGTGCGCGGAACCATGGTGCTCCTGGAAAGGGGCGGGCCGGCACGCCGGCCGATACGGGGCGGCGCAAGGATCGCGAGTGCCGCCGCTTTCGTCCAAGGTGCGTTGGAATGACGCACCGCCCACGGAAGGCACAGGGGGCTCGTGCGAAGGTGGTGCACCCCGCCGGTCCGGCCGCGCGTCGGGACAGGATCGTCGGGGAGATCCGCTCGCGCTTCAGCGCAGGGACTCGGGCGCCGGCACGCCGCGCTTGTGGAAGATCGCCTTGATGGACGCGGCGATGGCGCTGGTCAGGGTGCTGCGCCGCTCGCCTTCCGGCGCGTGGGAGACGCGGTAGGCCTCGCTTTTGCGCTCGTTCTGCAACTGCATCTCGGCAACCGTCGCGGCGATCAGGTCGATGGCGGCCGGGCGATGCTCGAACACCCCGGCCAGCGCTTCGGCGTCCAGCTCGTAGGCGGTCAGCACCGACAGCGCCCTCACCGTGGCGGTGCGCGGCTGGCCGGTCAGCAGCGCCATGTGCCCGACCACCTCGCCGGGGCCGAGTTCCGCGACCCGCAACTCCACCCCGTCCGGCTGGCGGATCGTCACCTCCGCCCGGCCGCGAGCGATGATGAACATCGAGCGCCCGCCGTCGCCCTGCCGGACGAGGCACTCGGGGGCGTGCAGGTCCACCTTGCGGGCGCGGTCGGCGAGCGCCGCGTGGTCCTCCGCCTCCAGCGGGCGGAGGATGTGGACGCGGGCCAGCAGCGCCGCCAGTTCCGGGGCGGCCGGCTGTGCGGGAAGTGCCGCGGTGGACTCCTCCGGCGCCCCGAGCTCGGCCCGGCGGAAGGCCATGCGGTAGCCGGCCCGGTGCAGCGACGCCAGGATCAGCGCGCCGACATCGTCGGCTGCGGAGAACCAATCCTCGTCGCTGCGGATCCAGAAACGCGCCTGATACTGCACGCCGAAGTCGCAGCAGCCGCGCAGCACGACGCCAGGGGGCGGGTCGGACAGGACCCGGCGGGACTGCAGCATCGCCCGCGCCACCACGGCGCGCACCTCCATTGGCGGCGCGTCCTCCTCCACCGTGAAGTCGAAATGGCGGCGGATGCGCCGGTCGGGCAGGTTGTGGTTGATGATGGCGGCCGACGCCACCACGCTGTTGGGCAGGAACATGATGCTGCCGTTGTTCAGCCGCAGCGTCACCTGCCGCCAGTTCATCTCCTCCACATAGCCCCAGTGCTTGTCGATTTCCACGCAGTCGCCGGTGCGGATGGGGTGCGACAGGTTCAGCGAGATGCCGGCGAAGATCTCCCCCAGCGAGCTGCGGGCCGAATAGCCGAGCACGATGGCGAGCGCGCCCGACAGGGCGGCGATGGCGGTGATCGGCTTCTCGTAGACGACATGCACGATGACCAGCGCCGCGACGATGTAGATCAGCACCGTGCACAGATCGATCAGCAGCTTCGGCACCAGCGGCCGGTGGTCGCGCGCCAGCCGGCCGAACCACACATAGCGGCGCAGCGCCGCGTTCGACAGGTAGGCCATGCCGATCCACCACAGGCTGGCCAGCGCATGGCCGGGCTCGTCGCGGTACTCCGCCAGCTCCGGCGGCAGCCGGGTGCCGATCCAGTGGCGCAGCAGGTAGGCGCCGGTCAGGGCCAGCATCACGGTGGCCCCGATCCGCACCCGGTTCTGGGTCCGGCTCGGCCGGATCACGCTCCCGGCCAGCGACAGGAGGAGCATGCCCGCCGCGGCGAGCAGGGCAACGAGGCCGGACGCCTCGACCACATTCATGGAAGGACCATCCACGGAAGGAAACGCCGGATGCGGACGACGGTGAACGCCAGCTAACGCCAAACCCGCGGCGCCGACAACAGCGGTCGCAGCCGCCGGCGACCGCGCGTGTGCCGTCGGCGGCCCAGTCCGGGTGCGACAGGAGCGGGTGATGGTCGCTGCACGCCCCGCGCAGGTCCATGGAGCATTCTGCAACGTACAACACGTGCTACGCTACCGTTGGTTTGGCCGCTGCGAACGGCAGTCGGAGGGGGATCAGGCGATGCAGGCTGGACCGGCAGGTGATCGATCGGCGGGATGGTGCGGATGCGTGGCGTGCGCCGGTCTCGCGCTGTCCACCGACGGCAAGGTCGACTCCGCCTCCTTTCAGGCCTACGGCACCAAATGGGGGCTCGCCGGGCTCGGCCGCTCGGGCGGGGTGGTCACCTGGAGCTTCGAGGCGGGATCGCGCGACGTCGGCCGGGTGATGCCGGCCGGCTACCGCGACCTGATCGCCGCGGCCTTCCGGACCTGGGAATCGGTCGCCGACATCCGATTCGCCCAGCTTGCCGACGGGGCGACCGCGGACATCCGGATCGGCGCCACCGCGATGGACGGTGCCAGCGGCACCTTGGCAAGGGCCTATTATCCCACCGCCTCCTCGGCGCTCGGCGGGGACATCGAGTTCGACAGCGCCGAACGCTGGAGCATCGGCACGGCCGGCGGCACCGACATCCAACGGGTGGCCGCGCACGAGATCGGCCACGCCATCGGGCTGGAACACGAAACCGCCGTGGTCGCCCTGATGAACCCGATCTACAGCGAGGGGGTGTCGGGGCCGCTCGCCGACGACATCGCGGGGGCGCAAGCCATCTACGGCGCGCCGGCCCCGGACACGCGGCGGCCCAGTTTCGAGGCCGGCTTCTATCTGACCGTCAACGCCGACGTGCGGGGGGCTCTGGGAGCCGGCAACACGGAGGGTGCCTTCGAGCACTATCTGCGCTACGGCGCGCGCGAGGGACGGGCGCCCGGCCCCGTGTTCGACGAGACCTGGTACCTCGCCTTCAACCCGGATGTGGCGCGGGCGGTGGGGACCGGCGGTTTCCTCTCGGGTTTCCAGCATTGGGTCGAGAACGGACAGGCGGAGCGGCGCAGTCCCGGCCCCCTGTTCGACGAGGCGTATTACCTTGGCACCCACTCCGACGTCGCGGCGGCGGTGGCGGCGGGCTGGCTGCGGTCGGGTGCCCAGCATTTCGCCGCCAGCGGCATGGCCGAGGGGCGGGACCCCGGCCCGGCCTTCGATGCCGGCTTCTATCTGAGCGCCTATCCGGACGTGGCTGCGGCGGTGCGGGCGGGTGCCCTGCCGTCGGCGGCGTATCATTATTTCCTGTATGGCCGGACGGAGGGGCGGCTGCCCATGCCGGCCGTCGTCGGCAACGTGGGGGAACCGTCGGGTGCCGACCTTCCCGCCTCGTCGGCCACCACGGGCCGGGTGTCGATCGGCGGGGTGGTGACCGGGCGGGTCGGCAGTTCGGGCGACCGCGACTGGTACGCGCTGTCGCTGACGGCGGGCGACACGGTGCGCGTCACCCTGCGCGGCAGCGCCAGCGGCGGCGGAACGTTGGGCGACCCGTATCTGCGGATCTACAGCGCTGGTGGCCTGTTCATCGCGGGCAACGACGATTCCGGCGGGACGCTCGACTCGGCGTTGGTCTTCCGGGCTACGGTGTCCGGCACCCATTATGCGGAGGCTGCGGCCTATTCCACCGGAACGGGGACCTACACGCTCGCCGTCGCCCGCAGCTCGTCCGTCACCGCTCTGGGCGAGGCGTGAGCGTGTGCCGGCGTCAGCCGCGGCGGACCGGCTCCGGCCGCGTCGCCACATAGACGGCAACGGCCGCCATGCCGGCCCCGGCGAAGACCGGCACCAGCGGGCTGGCCGTGGTGACGGTCAGAACCGCCCAGCTCGCCGTCATGCCGCCGACCGCCAGCAGCTTGGCACGGCGGGGAATGGCACCCTGGTCGCGCCAGTCGGTCAGAAAGGGGCCGAAGCGGGGATGGCCGTAGAGCCAGGCCTGAAGGCGCGGGCTGCCCTTGGCGAAGGCCCAGGCGGCGACCAGCAGGAAGGGGGTGGTGGGAAGCAGCGGCAGCGCCACGCCAAGCAGCGCCAGCCCCACCGCGAACCAGCCGATGGTCAGAAAGAGCATGCGCCCGATCAGGCCGGGGCGCGCGCCGCGCGTCTCCGCAATTCCGCTGTCCATGCCCCACCCCGTTTTCCGCCCGACCCGGACGGACCGTCAATGGTTCGACATGTGGTCCGCCTTGTCCACGGTCAAGTGTGGGGCGCGGCACGCTGGCGTTTGACCGGCGCGTGCCGGGCCGGCAGGATCGCGCATCCACCCCGATCCCCGGATTCGCCATGATCACCGACCTGCCCTTCGGCCCCACCGCCGACACGCTCCTGGAAACGCTCTTCGCCACGGCCCCGGATGCCGTCCGGCGGCTGTCGCTGCTGCACCCGGCCTTCGCCCCCGAGGCCGCGCGCGCGATGGGTGTACCGGCCGACGCCAGCCTGGGCGACATGGCGCGGGCCGCCGACCTGCCGCTGGAGGTCGTGCTGACCGCCGCACGCGGGGAGATCCGGGTGCCCGAGCTCTGCGGGTGCCATGGCAAGGGCGGCGGCTGCGGGTGATGCGGATGGCAGAGGGAGGGAAATCATGAAGTTCGGCTACACCATCGTCTATGTGCCCGATGTCGGCGCCTCCCTGGCGTTCTTCGAGCGGGCCTTCGGGCTGGGGCGGCGTTTCCTGCACGACTCCGGCGATTACGGCGAGCTGGACACCGGCGGGACGGTTCTCGCTTTCGCCGATGTCCGGCTCGCGGACGCGAATTTTCCGGGCGGGGTGCTTCCCGCGCACGCGTCGGCCAAGCCCGTGGGGGTCGAGATCGGCTTCGTCACCGGCGATGTGGACGAGGCGCACCGCCGGGCGATCGCCGCCGGAGCGTCGGAGCTGGCGCCTCCCAAGGTGAAGCCCTGGGGTCAGACGGTGTCGTTCCTGCGGTGTCCGGACGGCACCATCGTGGAGCTGTGCACGCCCGTCGGCGGATAGCGGACGGGCGGCATGCCGCCCGTGACAGGATGGCGGTCCTTCCGCACCGGCGCTTGCGCCCGTCCGCCGCTTGCGGCCAGATGGGCGCAACGGTGCGACGGAGGGAACGCATGGATCGGGTGGACTGCGTGGTGGTGGGGGCCGGGGTGGTCGGGCTGGCCGTGGCGCGCTCGCTGGCGCTGACCGGCCGCGAGGTGATTGTCCTGGAAGCGGCCAACGCGATCGGCACCGAAACGAGCTCCCGCAACTCCGAGGTCATCCACGCCGGCATCTATTACCCGACCGGCAGCCTGAAGGCGAGGCTGTGCGTGGCCGGGCGCGACGCGCTCTACCGGTTTTGCGCGGAGCGCGGCATCCCGCACAAGCGTCTGGGCAAGCTGATCGTCGCCACCGACGACAGCCAGGTGCCCAAGCTCGACGCGATCCGCCGGCAGGCGGCGGCCAACGGGGTGGACGACCTGTACCCGATCAGCGGGGCGGAGGCGATGGCATGGGAACCGCAGCTTCGTTGCGAGGCCGCACTGGTTTCCCCCTCCACCGGCATCGTGGACAGCCACGGTGTGATGCTGGCCTTGCAGGGCGATCTCGAAGACCACGGGGGCATGATCGCTCTGCGCAGCCCGCTGCTGTCGGGCCGGGTGGAGGATGATGGCTTCACGCTGGAGGTGGGCGGGCCGGACCCGATGCGCATCGGCTGTGCGCTGCTGATCAACGCCGCCGGGCTCGGGGCGTGGGAGGCGGCGCGCGGTCTCGACGGTTTCCCAGCCGGCGACATTCCGCCAAAATCGTTGGCGAAAGGGAATTATTACGCACTTGGAACAGGACGTTCCCCGTTCACGCGCCTCATCTACCCGATCCCCGAGGATGGCGGGCTTGGCGTCCATGTGACGCTGGATTTGGCAGGGCAGGCGCGGTTCGGTCCGGATGTGGAATGGACCAGCGGGGTGGAGTATTCGATCGATCCCCGGCGCGCCGACCGCTTCTACGACAGCATCCGCCGCTATTGGCCGGCGCTTCCCGACAACGCCCTGGTGCCCGCCTATTGCGGCATCCGGCCGAAGCTGTCCGGCCCCGGCGAACCGGCCGCCGACTTCCTGATCCAGGGGCCGGCGGTGCACGGCGTGCCGGGGTTGGTCAATCTTTTCGGTATCGAATCGCCGGGGCTGACGTCCTGTCTGGCGATCGGTGATTGCGTGGCCGGAATGGTGATGTGACGCTCTGAGCCCCAACCCCCCCCCGCTATCGTGAGGGCGGGTTGGGTGGGGGCAGCCGCCTCAGTGCCGGAAGTGCCGCATGCCGGTGAACACCATCGCCAGACCCTTCTCGTCGGCGGCGGCGATGACCTCGTTGTCGCGGATGGAGCCGCCGGGTTGGATCACCGCGGTCACGCCGGCCTCGGCGGCGGCCAGCAGACCGTCGGCGAAGGGGAAGAAGGCGTCGCTGGCGACCACCGAGCCCTTGGTCAGCGGCTCCGCCAGACCGGCCGCCTTGCTCGCCTCGGCCGACTTGATGGCGGCGATGCGGGCGCTGTCCACGCGGCTCATCTGGCCGGCGCCGATGCCGGCGGTGGCGCCGTCCTTGGCGTAGACGATGGCGTTGGACTTCACGTGCTTGGCGATGCGGAAGGCGAAGATCAGGTCGGCCAGTTCCTGCGCCGACGGCGCGCGCTTGGTCACGACCTTCAGCTCCTCCGCCTTGATGCGGCCGGAGTCGCGGTTCTGCAGCAGGAAGCCACCGGAGAGCTGCTTCACCATCATGCCGGGCTCGGCGGGGTCCGGCATCTCGCGGGTCAGCAGGACGCGCAGGTTCTTCTTGGTGGCGAGCAGCGCGCGCGCACCCTCGTCCGCATCCGGCGCGATGACCACCTCGGCGAACAGCTTGGCGATCTCCTCGGCTGTCGCGGCGTCCAGCGGGCGGTTCAGCGCGATGATGCCGCCGAAGGCGCTGACCGGGTCGCAGCGCAGGGCGCGGAGATAGGCGTCCAGCAGCCCATCGCCCTCCGCCACGCCGCAGGGGTTGGCGTGCTTGATGATGGCGACGGCGGGGCGCTCGAACTCGGCGACCAGCTCGAAGGCGGCGTCGGTGTCGTTCAGGTTGTTGTAGGACAGCTCCTTGCCCTGCAACTGGATGGCGGTCGCGACACCCGGCCGCTTCTCGCCCGTCACGTAGAAGGCGGCCTGCTGGTGCGGGTTCTCGCCGTAGCGCAGCGTCTGCGACAACCGGCCCGACAGCGTCGTGCGCGGCGGGAAGACCTCCCCCTGCTGGCCGGCGAACCAGGCGGATATCGCGGCGTCGTACGCCGCGGTGCGCGCGTACGCCCGCTGGGCCAGCGTACGGCGCAGCGCCAGCGTGGTGGCGCCGTCGTTGCGGGCCAGCTCGTCCAGGACCGCCTCGTAATCGTCCGGGTCCGTAACGACCGTCACGAAGTCGTGGTTCTTGGCCGCCGCGCGGATCATGGCGGGGCCGCCGATGTCGATATTCTCGACGCAATCCTCGAAGGAACCGCCCTTCGCCACCGTCTGCTCGAAGGGGTACAGGTTCACCACCACCAGATCGATGGGGGGGATGTCGTGCTCCGCCATCGCCGCGGCGTGGATGTCGCGGCGGGCCAGGATGCCGCCATGCACGCGCGGGTGCAGGGTCTTCACCCGGCCGTCCATGATCTCCGGGAAACCGGTGTAGTCGGAGACCTCGGTGACCGGCACGCCGGCCTCCGCCAGCCGCTGGGCGGAGCCGCCGGTGGACAGGATCTGCACACCGCGCGCGGCCAGATCACGACCCAGCGCGACCAGACCCGTCTTGTCGGAGACGGAAATCAGGGCGCGGGTGATGCGGACTGTGTCGGCGGCGGTGCCCGGGGCGGGGTTGGCGGCGGTCATGGGCGGTCTCCTGGCGCGCCCCGACGCCTCACCCGCGCCGGGGCCTGAAAAAACGCCGGGATTTAGGCGGTCTTCCGCTCGCGGCGCAAGGCCCATTTGACCGTGGCGGCCTCCGGCCCCGCGGTGGCGGTGACGGCGACCTGGCTGGTGCGCCGCGGTTCATCCCCGGTGCCGAGATAGACACTCTCCGACACCTCGACCGTGCCGCCCGACGCCCGCAGGCGCCACGCGCTGCCGCCCGGCATCTGCAGCAACACCGCCGCACCTTGTTGGATCACGGTGGCCTGCACCAGCGGGTGCAGGTGGAAACGCACGGTGAAGGGCTGGGCCGCGGGGCTGGCGCCCAGCACCGGCTCCATGGTGTCCTCGCCGCGCAGATCCTCGCCGTTGTCGGCCAGATAGACGCGGCGGCGGTGCAGATAGCCGTGGGTCTTGGCGTAGCCGTTGTGGGTGGCGACGACCAGCGCAGCGCCATCCACCTCCTGCCGCTCGCAGCCGACATGGGTGGGGCGCCGCCCCAGCCCGCCAGCCTCGCGCACCTCCGACGAGTTGGTCTCGGCCAGCACCGTGGTGGAATGGGCGGCGGTGGCGGCGAGCGCTGCGCGCCAGGGGCCGCTGTCCACCGGGTGGCTGCCGCAGTTGACGATCATCCGCTCCTTGCCGACCGACACCTCCAGCGACAGGGTGCCGGCGTGGGCGTGCTCGTCCAGCCCCGGCGGCGGCGGCGCGCCGGTGTCCATCAGCACCAGCGTGCGGCCGGCGATCAGCCGCTCGAACCCGGTGTGCGGCGCGCTTTTCAGCGGGCGGCCGCGGGCGTCGGCGTGGGCCAGCACCGCGTCCACCAGCGCCGCGTCCTCCTCCCGCGCGCCGTTGAACAGCGCCAATCCGCCGTCGCCGTGGCGGAAGAACCGGAGCGCCGGCGTCATCCGGTCGATGGCGTGCTGCAGGCTCTCCGGCACCTCGACGCGCGCCGTGCGCAGCACCGCGCGCAGGTCGATCAGGTGCCGCAGCGCCTGGAGCTGGGAGGAGGGGTTGCGTTCCAGATGGCCGCCATCGGGCAGAACCTGGCGCGGCAGCTCCCGCTCCAGCAGGCGCAGCGCCTCCATCCCCTGCCGCTCCTGGCCGGGCAGGCAGAAGCCGCCATAGGCGAGCCCCTTCAGCGCGGTCAGCAGGGCCAGCCCGTCGAGCCGGCCCGGCACCACGCGGGCGAGGTGGCGCGTCTGCCGCGCCAGGCTGTCGAAGACGCGGGCGCGGAACGCGTCGTCCGCCGACGCGCAGAAAAAGTCGTGCAGCCCGATCCAGTTGGCGACGCGGGCACCCAGCACCGCCGGCGCCCAGGTCTGGCCGTGCCAGGACGCGTTGTGGTCGAGCCAGTAGAGCACCAGCCCCCGCGCCCGGCGCCGCGCGTTGTCGCCGCCCACCGCGCGCAGGTCGCGCAGCCAGTCGAAGCCGTGCATGGCGGCGGTCCAGCCGGGCGACGCCCCCGGCGGCTTCCAGGCTGGCCCACCGCCCGCGTCGAGCCCGACCGTCTGACCGGCGAAGCGGAACATTCCCGCCAGGATCGCACCGCCGCTGTCGGAGTCGCCGGGCCAGGGGTCGGGTGGCACACAGGACAGCGAGGCCGGCGTCCGTCCGCCCAGCATCATGGCGTAGAGGGGATTGCCGTAGGCGATCCGGGCCATGCCCTCCCGCAGCCGACCGAATCCTTGGCGTGAACCCGACATGCCCGTCACCCCATCACGCACGGAAGGGTGGGACGAGGGGCGGGGGCGCGGTTGCGATCGGACAGGGGCATAAGAGGGTTCGTATCAATTCGGGGCTTCGCCCGCAAGCATCGGTCACGGTGTCACGATTTCCGCCCGAGCCGTGCGATGAAGAAGCCGTCGATCCCGCCGAGTTCGCGCAGCATGCCGGGCAGGCTGCGGACCTCGCCCCGCTCGTTGACCAGCTCCGCCAGCCCGCCCAGCTCGGCCGCGTCGATCGGGCGCCGCTCCACCCGGTCGTCCTTCGCCAGCAGCCGTTCGATCTGCGCCTCCCCCTCCTCCGGCTGGATGGAGCAGGTGCAATAGACCAGCGTGCCGCCTGGGGCGGTGAGATCGACCGCGTGGGCCAGCAGGCGGGACTGCGCGCGGGCGAGCTTCGCCACGTCGTCCGGCGACTTCAGGCGTTGCACGTCGGGATGGCGGCGGATGGCGCCGGTGGCGGTGCAGGGGGCGTCGAGCAGCACGGCGTCGGCCGGCTCCTCCGGCGTCCAGCCGGCGGCGTCGGCGGTGATCCGGGTGGCCTCCAGCCCCAGCCGGGCGAGGTTCTGGCCGACCCGCTCCAGCCGCTTCGCCGAGCGGTCGAGCGCCACGACTCGGGCGCCGCGGGCGGCGAGCTGCGCCGTCTTGCCGCCGGGGGCCGCGCACAGGTCGTAGGCGAGCCGGCCCTCGAGGTCGCCGAACAGTGTGGCCGGCAGCGCCGCCGCCATGTCCTGCACCCACCACGCCCCCTCGGCGAAGCCGGGAAGCTCGGTGACGGCACCCCCGGCCTCGCGCCGCAGCGTGCCGGTGGGCAGCAGCCGCGCCTCCAGCGCTGCCGCCCAGGTGGCCGGATCGCCCTTGGCGGTGAGGTCGAGCGGCGCCTCGCGCAGATGCGCGTCGACGATGCCGCGGGCGCGCGCGGTGCCGTAGGCCTGCCGCCAGGACAGCCACAGCCAGTCCGGCGTGTTGAGCCGGCCGGCGTCCTGCGCGGTGGCAAGCGCCGGGCCTTCCGCGTTCACCCGCCGCAGCACCGCGTTGACCAGCCCCTTGTAGGGGGCGCCCTGCCGTTCCGCCACCAGCTCCACCGAGGTGTCGACGGCGGCGTGGGCGGGCGTGCCGAGGAACAGGAGCTGGGCGACGCCCAGCCGCAGCACGTCCTGCACCGCGGCCTTGGGCAGGCCGGGCTTGCTCAGCGACTGCTCGATCAGCGCGTCGATCTGCCCCAGCCGCCGCAGGACCGTGGCGACCAGCATCCGCACGAAGGCGCGGTCGCGCGGCTCCAGCCCCGCCAGCCCCGGATGCGCCTCCAGCGCGTCGTCGAGCGGGACGGACTTGCGCAGCACCTCGCGCAGCAGGTCCAGCGCGATGCCGCGGGCGGCCAAAGCGGCGGTGGCCGGGGGGGAGTCGGTCTCGGCGGGCTTGGTCACGGCGGTGTCGGTCTCGGCGGGTTTGGTCACGGTCCGGTCACCACGCCGCGGGGCTGGTGACGCCGTGGGCGCCGGCCGCCGGCTCGTGGGTGGCGAGCCACCGCTCCGCCTCCAGCGCCGCCATGCAGCCCATGCCGGCGGCGGTGACCGCCTGGCGGTAGACCTTGTCCTTCACGTCGCCGGCGGCGAAGACGCCGGGGACGTCGGTCGCCGTGCTGTCGGGGGCGGTGACGATGTAACCCTCGGCGTCGGTTTTCACCTTGCCCTTGAACACCTCGGTCGCTGGCACATGGCCGATGGCGACGAAGACGCCCTCGACCGGCAGCACCGACCGGGTGTGGGTCTTCACGTTGCGCAGGCCGAGCCCGGTGACGTGGCGGGGGCTGCCCAGGCTGCCGTCGCCGCCGCCCTGGATCTCCTCCACCACGCTGTCCCAGACGACCGCGATCTTGGGGTTGCGCAGCAGCCGGTCCTGCATGATCCGCTCGCCGCGCAAGGAATCGCGGCGGTGGACCAGCGTGACCTTGCTGGCGTGGTTGGTCAGGTACAGCGCCTCCTCGATGGCGGAGTTGCCGCCGCCGATCACGGCGACCTCTTTGCCGCGGAAGAAGAAGCCGTCGCAGGTTGCGCAGGCCGACACGCCGTAGCCGCGATAGACCTCCTCGCTGGGGATGCCGAGCCAGCGGGCCTGCGCCCCGGTGGCGATGATCACCGAGTCGGCCGTGTAGGTGTCGCCCGAGTCGCCCCTGGCGACGAAGGGGCGGACGGTGAAGTCCACCTCGGTGACGATGTCGAACATCATGCGGGTGCCGACATGCTCCGCCTGCTTCTGCATCTGGTCCATCAGCCAGGGCCCCTGGATGGGGTCGGCGAAGCCGGGATAGTTCTCCACATCCGTGGTGATCATGAGCTGCCCGCCCGGCTGCATGCCCTGCACCAGCGTCGGCTGGAGGTTGGCGCGCGCCGCGTAGATCGCCGCGGTGTAGCCGGCCGGGCCGGCGCCGATGATCAGGACCTTGGAATGATGCGTGCTGGGCATGGCGGTGGAACCCGATGGAGTGGTGGGCGGCGGTTCGCCCGTGGCGTTCAGCCCCATGATATGGGAAGGGGTGGGCCGCGGTTATAGCCGGTCCCGCCCCGTCATGACAGACCCGCGCGCCGATGTCCGGTGCGCGCTACCGCCCGGCCGCCATGCGCCGGCGGATCTCCGCCGCCACCTCCTCGGTTTCGCGCAACGGCGGGTAGCTCCAGCTCTCCAGCGCGCCCGTGAAGGGCCGGGCGATGCCGTCGGCGTAGAGCCCGTCCAGGAAACCGCGGAACTTGGGTGAGCCGCCCTC
Organism: Azospirillum oleiclasticum; assembly: GCF_013423485.1. GTDB lineage: Bacteria > Pseudomonadota > Alphaproteobacteria > Azospirillales > Azospirillaceae > Azospirillum > Azospirillum oleiclasticum. Next base: position 57,579 of record NZ_JABFFR010000040.1, on the reverse strand, counting down.
CAGCTCGATCACGTGCACCGGCTTGCCGGTGGAGCAGGCCTCCGACACCATGCTGACGCTGTCGCAGGTGACGACGATGTGGTCGGCCAGGGCGAGATAGGCGAAATAGGGGTTCTCCCCGCCGCCGTCCCACACCCGCGCCGAGGTGCCGGACAGGCGGGCGCGCAGGATCGCCTCGTTGTCCGCCCCGGTGCGGCGCGAGGCGGTGACCATCAGCCCGGCCGCTCCGGATTTGGCCAGACCCGCCAGCCGGTCGGCCAGATCGCCCATGATGATCGGGGTGAGCTGGTAGACCGCGTTCGACCCGCCGATCAGCACGGCGACCCGTGGGTGCGGCAGGCATTCCAGCGGCGCGCCGAGCCGGGCCGCGGCGTCGGCCAGCCGCTCCGGCGTCACCCGGTGCAGCGAGCCGCGGGTGACCAGCACGTTGGGGCCGCGCAGCCGGTCGTGCCGCGGCACCACCACCAGATCGAACTTCGCCGGGCTGACCTGCGGATCCTGGATGTGGACGGTGAAGGTGCGGCCGCGGCTCAGCCGGCGCACGGCGAAGGACACGGCCGTGCTCTGCCGGCCGCAGCCGATCAGCAGGTCGGGCCAGGGCGGAGCCACCGGATCGCCCGACGGATCGGCCGCCCAGCGCGTCCCCAGCCGCAGGAAGGGGGTGAGCTGGCGCCAGGGGCGGCGCAGGCGGATCCGCTTCACCGTCAGCTCGGCGCCCATCGCCTCGGCGATGCCGATGCACTGGTTCTCCATACCGGCGCTGCCGTCGGTGACGGCCCAGCAGGTTATCCGGCTCATCGGCGCGCACCGGTTGAACGGGTGCGACCATTCGTCGCCCCTACCGGGTCCTGATCACCGCCCCCGATATCCGGGTACCCGGCCGTCCGGTTTCCCGCTTGGCGGATCAAAGGGCATCGTGTAATATCGTTGCTCAAATTCACCCCCCGGAGCATTCCGAAGACATCATGCGGCGGGTCAAACTCGACCGAATCGACCGGCGCATTCTGCGCGACCTGCAGAATGACGGCCGGATGACGAACGTGGAGCTGGCGCGGCGCGCCGGCATTTCCGCTCCGCCCTGCCTTCGGCGCGTCCGCGCGCTGGAGGAGGCCGGTTTCATACGCGGCTACCACGCCGACATCAACCCCGACTCCCTCGGTTATGGCGTGACGGTGTTCGCCCAGGTGGGCCTGTCCAGCCAAGCCGAAGTGGACCTAAAGAAGTTCGAGGAGTTGGTCAACTCCTGGCCGCTCGTGCGCGAGTGCAACATGCTGGCCGGCGAGTATGACTTCATCCTCAAGATCGTGGCGGAGGACTGGGACGACTACCAGCGCTTCCTGACCACGAAGCTGACCGCGGCCCCCAACGTGGCGCATGTGAAGTCGGCCTTGTCGATCCGCTCGTCCAAGCATCTGCCGGGCGTGCCGATCGATGTCGACTCGCCCGACATTCCCGACGTCATCGAGGACGACGAGGACGAGGACGAGACGGTCCCGGCCGACGGACGCAGCGGTCTCTGACCGCTCCGGCACCGGCGCCCATCACAGGGCGCCGGCGATGCCCGCCCGCAGCAGCCCGGCGGCGGCACCGCCCAGCACGACCCAGTGCACCGGGGCGTTCCAGCGCACCAGCGCCGCCAACGCCACGGCCGCGATCAGCAGCGCCGCCCAGTCCGGCCGCCCGGCCGGCAGCAGCACCGCGAGCCCCAGCCAGACGCCGAGATTGAGGATGACCCCGACGACGGCGGCGGTGATGGCGCCCAGCGCCGCCGCGGCGCCGCGGTTGTGGATCAGGCGCTCGATGTAGGGGGCGCCGGCGAAGATGAACAGGAAGCAGGGCAGGAAGGTCACCCAACTCGTCAGAGCGGCGGCCACCGTGCCGGCCCAGACGGGCGACAGGGCGCCGGGATGGTTCCAGCCGGCGAAGAAGCCGACATACTGCACCACCAGGATGAGCGGCCCCGGCGTCGTTTCCGCGAGCGCCAGCCCATTGACCATCTCCTCCGCCGTCAGCCAGCCATAGACGTCCACCGCCTGCCCGGCGATGTACGGCAGCACCGCATAAGCGCCGCCGAAGGTGACGAAGGCCGCCTTGGTGAACAGAGCCGCGATCCCGGCCCAGGGCTGCCACCCCAGCAGGAGCAGCACGGCCCCCACCGGCACCACCCACAGCAGGGCGAAGACCGCGGCCAGCCGCAACAGGCGACCCGGCCCCGGCAGCGGGTCGGCCAGCGCCGAGCCGCCTCCCGCCGCGCCACCGTCCGCCACGGCGTGCGGTGGCGCGAACCAGTCCCGTCCCAGTCGCGCCGCGACCAGCCCCGCCACGGCCGCCCCGGCGATCACCAGCGGGAAAGGCAGGGACAGCGCGAACAGCGCCAGGAAGGCCGCCGCCGCCAACGCCACCGCCGCCGGCCCGCGCAGGGTGCGCTTTCCCACCCGCCACAGGGCCGCGGCGATGATGGCGACCACCGCCGGCTTCACCCCGTCGAACAGGGCGGCGACCAGCGGCGCATCCCCATGCGCGGCGGCGATCCAGGAGAGCGCCAGCAGCACCAGCGCCCCCGGCAGCACGAACAGCCCGCCGGACACCACCCCGCCCAGCGTGCCGTACAGCCGCCAGCCGATGTAGGTGGCGAGCTGCTGCGCCTCAGGTCCCGGCAGCAGCATGCAGAAGTTCAGGGCGTGCAGGAACCGCCGCTGGTCGATCCAGCCGCGGCGGTCCACCAGCTCGCTCTGCATCATGGCGATCTGCCCGGCCGGCCCGCCGAAGCTGACGCAGCCGAGCTTCAGCCAGAAGAGCAGGAAGGCGGAAAAGGGGGGTGGTGCGGGCTGGGCCATGGGGTGTCCATCCGGTGGGTCGAAACCATCCCATTCCGGTCACTCCCGCACAAGGCGCAGGCCGGCACCCGGTTGCACATTTCACGGGACCTTAACGGATTTCCCGCAAGAATGTTGTGGAGATAGGGAAAGGAAATGACCATGGTCGGCACCGGCGGCGTCAACAACCTGTTCACACCGGTCCAGAACAGCGGGTCCGTCTTCACGGCGAAGCCCGCGGGGGCCAAGTCCACCACTCCAGCGGCCGGCCCTGCGGTGGAGGACGCCGTGTCCTTCTCGCAGGCCGCTCTGGCCGCGCTGAAGAGCGGCGCGCCGGTGGCGACGAAGGCGCCGGCCTCCCACGCTCCGGCCGTCTACGCGCCAGCCACAGCGGTGACCACCGCCGCACCGCCGCTTCTGAAGGTCGAAGGCGGGCTGGAGACGGTGGACTTCGAGCAGATTCAGCGCATGGGCGACCTGCTGATGAGCCATCTGGACGCGCAGCGGGACTTCTCCCGCCAGCGTAACGACGCTCTGCGCTCCGCCTTCGGGCTCCCCACCGACATCGGGCAGGGCGGCGGGATGATGCTGTCCGGCGCCATCGGTGATGCGATCGACGGCTGGATGGCGGCCAACGGCACGCCGAGGCCCGAGAAGCCGGCGGAGCTGGCGGCGTGGGAAAAAGCCCGCGCCGGCGACGATGCCGGCCCGGCGCTGCCGCCGGGCACCGCCCGCACCTCGATGATCACCCTGTTCCTGCCGGGCTCGGAGGGGACGGGCAGCGAGCAGGTCGAGATCTGGATCGACAACCAAGCGTTCGAGAAGCTGGCGTCGCTGTCCGCCGACGAGGTGAAGTCCGGCCTGATGGACCTGATGAAGGGCGGCGCCAAGGCAGAGTCGGTCAACAAGGCCATCGCCGACGGCCCCTTCGGGCAGTTCATGACGGAGAACGCCGCCTACCACCCCGAATTCAGCCGGCCCAAGGCCCGCCTCGCTTTCACCGACCCCGCGGGCGGCGATCATCCGCTGCTGATGATCCAGTCGGAAAGCCGGCCGGACTATGTGATGAAGAACGCCGACAAGCTGGTGGATGCGGTGATGGACATCCTGAGGGCCGCCTACCCGCAGGCGGGGGAGGGGTGATCGCCTACAGCAACCCCGCGATCTCCTCCAGATACGCCCCACCCCCATACAGCAGCCCGGCCGGGACATAGCGTTCCATCTTGGACGCGCCGGTCAGGTGCAGCATCTCGATCACCGGGAACGGCCAGGCGGGGGAGTGCCAGAGGCCGTCGGCGCCTTTCACGGGGGATGCCAGCGTGCACATCCAGTTGCAGGCGGCGGGCAGTGCCGTGAAGTTGCGGAGTTGCAGCATCACGATGTTGAAGGTCACCGACTCGCACAGGAAGTGGAAGCGGGTCTTGGTCACCTCGGTCAGGTAATGCTTGAACATCGCCCAGTGCGGGGCGTCGGCCGGCAGGCCGTACAGGCCGATGTTGTAGTAGGGCATGGCCCCGGTCATCGCCGCCATGTCGTCGCCGAAGAAGCCGCGGGTCAGGGTCGTCTTGTCCTTGACGAAATCCTCGTGCGCGTCGGCGGCGTGGAAGGTCTTGTAGGCGACGTCCATCTCCGGCGCGATGACCAGCCGGCCTCGCGCCATTTCCTGGTCCATGAAGTCCAGCACGTCCAGCCGCTGGAACCAGGTGTCGGCGTCGACGCCGATGTAGCGGCGGAAACCGGGGAAATATTCCGGCACGAAGGGACGCGCGGTCAGCGCCCGCCAGAAGGGGACGCGCGGGGCGATGCGCTCGATCAGGTCGGGAGCGGGATGGACGATCCGCGCCTCGTCGATCGGCTCGATCCGCGCGCAGTGCGGGGCGACGTAGGCCCGTTGCTCGGGCGTCAGGCCCAGATCGATCAGGCAGACCGCGAAGCGACCGCGGTCTAGACCGGCCAGCGATCGCAGCAGCCCGACCAGCAGGGGGAAGATGGCCCGGTCCGCCGCGGTGACGATCGCAGTCCCGGCAGTGGTCACCGCGGGCGGGTTGGCGGGTTCGGGCATCGGACGGGGTTGGGGACGGGGAACGGGGGTTCCGCCGGACGTCAGCGGAACGCCACCGTGATGATCTCGTACAGCTTGGAGCCGCCGGGGGTCGACACCTCCACGCTGTCGCCGACGGCCTTGCCGATCAGCGCGCGGGCAAGCGGGGCCTGGATGGACAGCATGCCGTTCTTGATGTCGCTCTCGTCCTGCCCGACGATCTGGTAGGTCGTCTCCTCGTCCGTGTCCTGGTCGGCCAGCGTGACGGTGGCGCCGAACTTGACGGTGTTGCCGGACATCTTGGCGGGATCGATGACCTCGGCGCGGCTGATCTTGTCCTCCAGTTCCAGGACGCGCCCTTCGATGAAGCTCTGACGCTCGCGCGCCGCATGATACTCGGCGTTTTCGGACAGGTCGCCGTGCTCGCGCGCCTCCGCGATCGCCTTGATGACGGCTGGCCGCTCAATGGTCTTCAGAAGCTTCAATTCCTCCTGCAGGCGGTTGAAGCCGGCCGCAGTCATCGGGACTTTTTCCATCGGTTCCGTCCATCACGTGCCAACGCATTCCAGGGAAAGTTTCGGCGCGGTGGACGTGCCGCCGCGCCGTCAACCTTCCCTAGTACGATCCGCTAAGGTACGTCTGGAGCGGAGCGACTTCAAGACTGCCGTTTCTCAGTGCGGCAATTGCTTCCACGGCCGCGCGGGCCCCGGCGACGGTCGTGTAGTAGGGGATGTTGTACGTCAGGGCAGTCCGCCGCAAGCTGAAGCTGTCCGACAACGCCTGCGCACCTTCCGTGGTGTTGATCACGAGTTGGACGTCGCCGTTGATCATCGCGTCGACAATGTGTGGCTGTCCCTCCACAACTTTGTTGATGCGCTCCGCCGGTAGCCCGGCCTCGACCAGGGCGCGCACCGTGCCGCTCGTTCCGATCAGGCGGAAGCCCATGTCGTGCAACCGACGCGCCGCCGTGATCATCGGCGGCTTGTCGTGGTCCTTCACGGAGATGAAGACCGTGCCCTTCAAAGGAAGCTGCACCCCGGCGCCGAGCTGGGACTTGGCGAAAGCCATGGCGAAATTGTGGTCAAGGCCCATGACCTCGCCCGTGGACTTCATCTCCGGCCCCAGCACGATGTCCACGCCGGGGAAGCGGGCGAAGGGGAACACCGCCTCCTTCACCGCGGTGTGCGGCGGGTTGGGGCCGTTCAGGCGGAAATCGGCCAGCTTCTCGCCGGCCATGACGCGGGCGGCGATCTTGGCGATGGCGGTGCCGGTGGCCTTGGCGACGAAGGGCACCGTGCGGCTGGCGCGCGGGTTGACCTCCAGGATGTAGACGGTGTCGGCCTTCACCGCGAACTGCACGTTCATCAGCCCGACGACGTTCAGCGCGCGGGCGAGCGCGTCGGACTGCCGGCCGATCTCCGCCACGATCTCCGCCCCCAGCGAGTAGGGGGGCAGGGCGCAGGCGCTGTCGCCGGAATGGATGCCGGCCTCTTCGATGTGCTCCATGATGCCGGCGACATAGACCTGCGTGCCGTCCGACACCACGTCCACATCCACCTCGATGGCGTCCTGGAGATAGCCGTCGATCAGCACCGGGTTCTTGCCCGACACCTTCACGGCGTTGCCCATGTAGCGCTTCAGCCCGGCCATGTCGTGCACGATCTCCATGGCGCGGCCGCCCAGCACGTAGCTGGGGCGGATCACCACGGGGAAGCCGATGCGCGCCGCCACCTGCTCCGCCTCCTCCAGGGAGCGGGCGAGGCCGTTGGCCGGCTGCTTGAGGTCGAGCTGGTGCAGCAGCTTCTGGAAGCGCTCGCGGTCCTCCGCCAGGTCGATGGCGTCGGGCGAGGTGCCGAGGATGGGGATGCCGGCCTTCTCCAGCTCATGCGCCAGCTTCAGCGGGGTCTGGCCGCCGAACTGCACGATGCAGCCGAGCACCGTGCCCTTCGCCTGCTCGCCGCGCACCAGCTCGATCACGTCCTCGGCGGTCAGCGGCTCGAAATACAGGCGGTCGGCGGTGTCGTAGTCGGTGGAGACGGTCTCCGGGTTGCAGTTGACCATGATGGTCTCGATGCCGGCCTCGCGCAGCGCGTAGACGGCGTGGACGCAGCAATAGTCGAACTCGATGCCCTGGCCGATGCGGTTCGGCCCGCCGCCGAGGATCACCACCTTGCGGCGGTCGCTGACGTCGGCCTCGTTCTCCGCCTCGCCCGACCCGTCGGTCTCGTAGGTGGAGTACATGTAGGGCGTGCGCGACGGAAACTCGGCGGCGCAGGTGTCGATGCGCTTGTAGACCGGCTTCACACCGGCCGCACGCCGCGCCTCGGCGACCGCGGCCTCGCTGGTGCCGGCCAGTTCGGCCAGCCGCGCGTCGGAGAAGCCCATCTGCTTGATCGCGGTCCAGCCGGCGGCGGTGGTCGGCAGGCCGCGGGCGCGGACCAGCATCTCCCGGTCGACGATGGCCTTGATCTGCTCCAGGAACCACGGGTCGTACTTGGACGCGCGCTGCACGTCCTCCACCGTGAAGCCGTGGCGGAAGGCCTGGGCGATGTAGAGCAGCCGGTCGGGGGTGGGCTTGGCGAGCTGGCCGCGGATCACCGACGGCTCCGGGCTCTCGTCGCCGAAGCTCATCTCGTTGAAGCCGGTCAGGCCGGTCTCCATGGAGCGCAGCGCCTTCTGCACGGATTCGGCGAAGGTGCGGCCGATCGACATGGCCTCGCCCACCGACTTCATGGACGTGGTGAGCATCGGCTCGGCGCCGGGGAACTTCTCGAAGGTGAAGCGCGGCATCTTGGTGACGACATAGTCGATCGTCGGCTCGAAGCTCGCCGGCGTCACCCCGGTGATGTCGTTGTCCAGCTCGTCCAGCGTGTAGCCGACCGCCAGCTTCGCGGCGACCTTGGCGATAGGGAAGCCGGTCGCCTTCGACGCCAGCGCCGAGGAGCGCGACACGCGCGGGTTCATCTCGATGACGATCAGGCGGCCCGTCTCCGGGTTCACCGCGAACTGCACGTTGGAGCCGCCGGTGTCCACCCCGATCTCGCGCAGCACCGCGATCGAGGCGTTGCGCATGATCTGGTATTCCTTGTCGGTCAGCGTCAGCGCCGGGGCCACCGTGATGCTGTCGCCGGTGTGGACGCCCATCGGGTCCACATTCTCGATGGAGCAGACGATGATGCAGTTGTCGGCGTGGTCACGCACGACCTCCATCTCGTACTCCTTCCAGCCGAGCACGGACTCCTCGATCAGCACCTCGCCCACGGGGCTGGCGCGCAGGCCGCCGCGCACGATGTCCTCGAACTCCACCCGGTTGTAGGCGATGCCGCCGCCGGTGCCGGCCAGCGTGAAGCTGGGGCGGATGATCGCGGGCAGGCCGACGAACTCCAGCGCCTCCAGCGCCTCCCGGAAGGTCCGGATAAGGCGGGAACGCGGCGATTCCAGCCCGATCTTGTCCATCGCGTCGCGGAAGAGGATGCGGTCCTCCGCCTTCTTGATGGCGTCGCGCTTGGCGCCGATCAGCTCGATGCCGAGCCGCTCCAGCGTGCCGTTCTCGTCGAGCTTGAGCGCGGTGTTCAGCGCCGTCTGGCCGCCCATCGTCGGCAGCAGCGCGTCGGGCCGCTCCTTCTCCAGGATCTTGGCGACCACCTCGGGGGTGATCGGCTCGATGTAGGTGGCGTCGGCCAGACCGGGGTCGGTCATGATGGTGGCGGGGTTGGAGTTGACCAGGATGACCCGGTATCCCTCCTCCTTCAGCGCCTTGCAGGCCTGCACGCCGGAATAGTCGAACTCGCAGGCCTGGCCGATGATGATCGGCCCCGCGCCGATGATGCAGATGGAACGGAGATCGGTGCGTTTTGGCATGGCGGTTCGCTCTTCGACGTTCGGGCAGCAAAAGCCCCCTCCCGCCGTGTGGGGGGAGAGGGGGCCGGTCTGTGGTGCGAGGGCACTTTATAGAGGCGGGGACCGCCGGGGGGAAGCGATACTGTCATGCCCCGACGGGCAGGGGGTATGCGCTGCCATAAATCCCTTCGGGAATCCCTGGGGCATCACAAAAGGATGCCGTCCGCGAAGTCGGTGATGATCGCCGAGGTGAACAGGTCCAGCATGACGAAGCCGGCCGCGGCCAGACCGCTGACGCCGATGGTCGTGCGCAGGATGAACCACTGGTAGGTCAGCATCGCCATCATCACGCCGAACACCAGCCCCTGGCCCAGCGTCTCCGGCAGCAGCCCGGTCTCCGCCAGGATCACGGCCGGCAGATAGACGCCCATCTGCACCACCGACGACCAGTTGTAGGCGCACAGGAAATCGATGAAGCGCTCGCCGCGGCCGATCGAGCCCAGGATCTGGTGCATCATCACCGGGAAGGCGGTCCAGCTCACCACATAGGCGATGCCCTCCACCACCATCGCGCTGGACATCGGCACGCCCTGCATCTGGTCCCACAGCCGGATGACCAGCAGCAGCGCGTAGGCCGGCAGCACGATCACCGCGGCGTAGAAGGACTTCAGCGCCCCTTCCGGCGTGCGGTCGAGATAGCCAATGCCGGACGGGTCGAAGCGGGCCAGACGGTACACGCCGAACACGGAGCGGACGACGTCGGCGGCGGTCAGGGTCATGATGTTCCGATCGGGTCAGGCCACCGTCCGCGGCGCGCCGATTTGGGCGTCGAGGATCGCGCCATAGATGTCGGTCAGGCGGGCGAGGTCGTCCAGGGCCACCCGCTCGTCCACCTTGTGCATGGTCTGTCCGACCAGCCCGAACTCCACCACCGGGCAATGGTCCTTGATGAAGCGGGCGTCGGAGGTGCCGCCGGTGGTGGAGAACTCCGGCCGCCGCCCGGTCACCCGTTCGACCGCCGCCGCCACGCTCTCCGTCAGCGCGCCGGGCGGGGTCAGGAAGGACACGCCGCGGACGTCGACCGCCAGCTCGTAGTCGCCGCCGACCGGGTCGAAGCGGGCGCGCAGCCAGGATTCGATACTGGCGGGCGTGTGGGCGTCGTTGAAGCGGATGTTGAAGACGGCCTTCCCCTCCGCCGGGATCACGTTGGTGGCGGGGTTGCCCACGTCGATGGTGGTGAGCGCCAGGGTGGAGGGCTGGAAATGCGCCGTGCCCTCGTCCAGCGGCTCCGCGGTGATGGCGGCCAGCATGCGGACCAGCTTCGGCAACGGGTTGTCGGCCAGATGGGGGTAGGCGGCGTGGCCCTGAACGCCCCGAACCGTCAGCCGGCCGTTCAGGCTGCCGCGCCGGCCGATCTTGATCATGTCGCCGAGCGCCTTGGGGTTGGTCGGCTCCCCCACCACGCAGGCGTCGAGCGTTTCGCCGCGCGCCGTCAGCCAGTCCAGCACCTTGCAGGTGCCGTTGACGGAGGGACCCTCCTCGTCGCCGGTGATGAGCAGGCTGATGGAGCCGTCGGAGGTGCCCTTCTCCGCGATGCGGCGGGCGACGGCGGCCACGAAGGCGGCGATGGCGCCCTTCATGTCCACCGCACCGCGGCCGAACAGATGACCGTTGTGGATCTCCCCGCCGAAGGGATCGACGGTCCAGCCGCGCGGATCGCCCACCGGCACCACGTCGGTGTGGCCGGCGAAGCAGAAGTTGGGGCCGCGGTCGCCCAGCCGGGCGTAGAGGTTCTCCACCGGGGCGGTGCCCGGCTCCTCGAAGCGCAGACGGTGGCAGGTGAAGCCGAGCGGAGCCAGCACCGATTCCAGCACGCCCAGCGCCCCGGCGTCCGCCGGGGTCACGCTGGGGCAGCGGATCAGCGCCCGCGCTATGGCGACGGGATCGGTGGCGGCCAGACCGCCGGTGCTGGCTCCGCCCATGGCTGTCAGTCCCGCAGCAGGTCGTTGATCGAGGTCTTGGCCCGCGTCTGCTCGTCCACCCGCTTGACGATGACGGCGCAGTAGAGGCCGGGGCCGGGGCTGCCATCGGGCAGCGGCTTGCCCGGGATGGTGCCGGGCACCACCACCGAATAGGCCGGCACGCGGCCCACGAACACCTCGCCGGTGTTGCGGTCGATGATCTTGGTGGAGGCGCCGATGAAGACGCCCATGGACAGCACCGCCCCGCGCTCGACGATCACGCCTTCGACCACCTCGGAACGGGCGCCGATGAAGCAGTCGTCCTCGATCACCACGGGGTTGGCCTGCAACGGCTCCAGCACGCCGCCGATGCCGACGCCGCCGGACAGGTGGACATTCCTGCCGATCTGCGCGCAGGAGCCGACGGTGACCCAGGTGTCCACCATGGTGCCGCTGTCGACATAGGCGCCGATGTTCACGAAGCTGGGCATCAGGATGACGTTGGGCGCGACGAAGGCGCCGCGGCGCACGATGCTGCCCGGAACCGCGCGGAAGCCGGCGGCCTGGAACGTCTCGTCGGTCCAACCCGCGAACTTGGGCGACACCTTGTCGTACCAGGGGGATTCACCGGGGCCGCCGGGGATGGTGACGTTGCCGTTCAGGCGGAAGGACAGCAGCACCGCCTTCTTCAGCCACTGGTTGACGGTCCAGCCGCCGCCGGCCGCCGGCTCGGCCACGCGGAAGGTCCCGGCGTCGAGCCCGGCCAGCGCCTGCTCCACGGCCTCGCGGACGGCGCCGGTGGTGCCGGTGTCCAGGGTGGCGCGGGCTTCCCACGCGTCGTTGATGGCGGCTTCGAGGGCGGCGTGGCTCATGGCGGTCCAATGGCGCGATCGTTGGATGGGACGCCTAATTGGGCCGACGGAGGGGGGCTTGTCAACCGCGGTGCCGCGGGCGCTCGGGGGGCTGGCGGTGCCGGCGCAGTGTCGGAGATTCTGTTCGTTTCCATGCAATTATTCGTCCATAGTTCCTTCCAAGCGCGCATCAATGCGTGCGAAATGCGGCGGTTCGTATCGCCATAGGCGGGGAGGGGAAGGGTATGGCAAGTCAGCAAACGACCTTGTGCGTGGTCAATCTATCCGGGATGGACATCATCAATACCGTCGTCTCGGGGATCGACAACTACGACTGGGACGGGGACTGCCGGCCGGACCTGAATTTCCAGGGTGCCCAAATACCGAACAACAACTCGCGGTGCGAGCGGGAGGAGGTGAACACCCACGCCAGCACGCACCCCTTCACCATGACCTTGACCTTCAGCGACGGCTCGATCCTGTTCTTCCAGGCCGACCAGCGGGACGCCTACACCAAGCTCGACCGCAACATCCCCGCCACCGGCGCGGCCGCCGACCGGCTGCAGGTCTACCAGACCTCCGGCGGCTACACGAACGCCTTCTACGTGCAGAGCTGGGCGGTGCCCGACCACAGCGGCTGGATGGGCGAGCTGCTGTCCCGCAAACCCGACGTGCTGGTCAACGGCCTGACCATGCCGGGCAGCCACGACGCCGGCATGTACGAGCTGGGCTATTCCACGCTGTTCGCTGCGGATGAATGGGTGCAGACCCAGGCGCTGCCGGTGTACGACCAGCTCAAGGCCGGCTCGCGCTACTTCGATTTCCGCATTTACGACGCCGGCGGCCTGCTGCGGCTGGCCCATTACAGCGGCGACAACACGGCGGCGCAGGGCGGTGTCGGCCCGACGCTGGACGAGGTGCTGGGGCAGATCCGCAGCTTCATGGAGCTGCCGGCGGCGGCGGCCGAGGCGGTGTTCCTCAAATTTTCCCACACCTACAGCCCGGAGGCGGTCGGCGCGATCGTCGCCGCGGTCGAGAACGGGCTGGGATCGTGGATGTTCACATCCACCGACCTGACCCTGGTGCTTCAGGACCAGCCCCTGTCGGCGCTCGCCGGCCGGGTGGTGGCGACCTTCGACGCGGAGTTCGCGGGCTATTGGAACAACGCGAATGGCGTGTTCCGCTACATGGACGTGCCGAATCCGCCGGCCTTGCCGGACGGCACCCCCATCCTGGATCCGGCGGCCAGCGGCCTGCAGGTGTTCGACCACTACGCGGACTCGGACGAGTTCGTGGTCATGCAGGACAACCAGCTCGGCCTGCTGACGATGTATGGCGGCTATGGCAAGGACTACCTGTTCCTGCTGTCCTGGACGCTGACGGGTGCGGCGGGGCTGGTCGATGTGCGGGTGCTCTCCACGATCTGCAACCCCTGGCTCCCGCAACGCACGAGCCAGTGGCGCACGCAATCGCCGAAGCCGAACATCGTCTTCATCGATTTCCTGACCCCCTGGCTGTGCACCTGCATCATCCAGGACAACGAATAGGATCGGATGGCGCCGGGTCCAAGCGGCCCGGCGACCTCACTCGGCCGTGCCGGCCACCTCGGCCAGCCACGCCACCAGATCCGGCACGGCGTGGTCGATGTGGTCGCCGGTGCCGACGCCGCCCAGGTCGGGGCGCGCCCAGTCGGCCTCGCTGACCACCCAGACGGTGGTCATGCCCATGGCGTGGGCGGGGGTGAGGTTGCGGGCGATGTCCTCGACCATCACCGCGCGCGACGGGTCGATGCCGAAGCTTTCCGTCATCGTCCGGTACGGGCGCGGGTCCGGCTTGGGGACATAGCCGGCGGCGACGATGTCGAACACCGCGTCGAACCGGTCGCGGATGCCCAGCCGCGCGGTGATGTTGGCGGCGTGCGCCACCGATCCGTTGGTGTAGATCACCTTGCGGCCGGGCAACGCCGCCAGCGCGCGGTCGAGCGCGGGGGAGGGATCCACCGGCGTGGCGTCGATGTCGTGGACGTAGTCGAGGAAGGGCACGGGGTCGATGTCGTGCTCCACCATCAGCCCGCGGAGCGTCGTGCCATGCTCGCGGAAGAACCGCTTCTGCATGGCGCGCGCCTCGCCGAAGGGAATGCCGAAGCGGTCGGCGATGAAGTCGCCGATGCGCTGGTCCACCTGGGCGAACAGGTTGCAGGACGCGGGGTAGAGGGTGTTGTCGAGGTCGAAGATCCAGACCTCGGCCTGATCGAGCGGTATGGCCATGCCCCTGACAATGGGGCGGACGGCGACATCGGGCAAGGGAGACTGTCACAACCTGTCGGTTGAATGGTGGCGCGGCTCACGTATGTTGATGGGGTCGCACCTGAACGCCGTTCCATGACGCCATCCATCCAGCCGCCTGCCGCAACCCCCGACATCGCCGCCGCCACCGCGGCGGTCGTCGATGCCTATCCCGGACCCTGCTTTCGCGTCACGGCCGAACGGCGGTTGGCCGAGACCAACGCCGCCGCCCGCGAGTTGATGGAGCACGACTCGCGCTGGCTGCCGATGATCGCGGAATGGCTGGAATCGGCGCCCGCGGCGCCCGGGCTGCGGTCGGTGCCGATCGACATGCCGCGCGGGATGATGGTGGTCGAATGGGCCGCCGCCCCGCTTGCCGACGGCGGCGTGCTGCTGTTCGGTCGCGACAGCACGCTCGAACGCCAGCTCCGCCAGACGCTCACCGAGTCGCGGCAGCGCTACAAGGATCTGGTCGAGGCATCCAGCGACTTCGCGTGGGAGACCGGGCCGGACGGCCGATTCGTCTTCGTCACGCCGCGCGGTGCGCTCGGCTACAGTGCCGATGCGCTGATCGGTCGCGACCCGCGCGATCTGGCGATCGACGAATGGGACGATCTGCCGCTTCCCTTCGACACCCGCCGCCCGGTCGACCAGTCGGAGCTGTGGCTGAAGACGGTGGACGGCACCCCGGCCTGCGTCGTCGCCTCCGCCCTGCCGCTCTACGGCCCGGACGGCGGCTGGGCGGGTGCGCGCGGCGTCTGCCGCGAGGTGACCGAGCAGGTGCTGCGCTCGGCCGAGCTGGCCCGCGTCCGCAACCGCGAGAAGCTGCTGGCCCACATCGTCCACACCCTGCGCGACCGGCTCGACGCCGCCCAGGCGCTCGACGAGGCGACGGCGGAGACCGCACGCGCGCTGGGGGCGGAGGGCTGCCGCATCTACCGCCGCGACGGGGACCGGCTGGAACTGGCCGCCGGCTTCGGGGCCGACGAGGTGGAGGCGCTGATCCCCGCGGTGCTGGAGCGGGCGGGCGCCGATCCCCTGCCCGTGGTGGTCGAGACGGAGACGATCCGCGTGCTGGCGTCGCGCACGGAATACCGGCAGGCGGTGAACGGTGCGGTGCTGGTGTGGCGCGGCACCGATTCGGATGGATGGGACGAGGAGGACCGGCAGCTCGTGGCCGGCGTCGCCGATCATCTGGGCATCGCGCACGCCCACCTCGCCTATCAGGAGCGGCTGCGCCGGCTGTCGGAACGGGACGGGCTGACCTCCCTGTTCAACCGCCGCACCTTCTTCGAGCGGCTGGAGGAGGCGCTGGACCGGCCGGAGACCGGGCCATCGGCCCTGCTCTACGTCGATCTCGACAACTTCAAGGCGGTCAATGACCTGCACGGCCACCAGGCGGGTGACGAGGTGCTGCGCGCCATCGGCAAGCTGCTGACATCAGGCGTGCGGCCGGGCGACCTGCCGGGGCGGCTGGGCGGTGACGAGTTCGTGCTGTGGGTCGGCCGAACCGACGCGGACGGCGCCACCGTGGTGGCCAACCGGCTGCTGTCGGGCATCCGCGAGCTGGGCCACCTGTCGGCCAGCCCCGAGAAGCCGCTGGGCCTGTCCATCGGCATCGCCGTCCACATCCCCGGCCGGGGCGAGACGGTGAAGGACTTGACCGACCGCGCCGACGCCGCCATGTACGCGGCCAAGGCGGCGGGCAAGGGCAATTACGCGATCGCGCCGGACGCTGTTCCGGCCGTGCCGCAGGCGGAGACCATCCCGTGAGCAAACCCGCCGATACCGTGCACGACCCCCGCGATTTCGAGGCCGCCAAGCGGATGGCGCAGAGCGACGACCCGCTGCTGCGGCGCCGGGTGGCCGAACATCCCGATTCCCGGCCGGAGCTGCTGTACTACCTCGTCGCCGACGCCTCCACGGATGTGCGCAAGGCGGTCGCCAACAACGTCGCGACCCCGCGTCAGGCGGACCTGCTGCTGGCGCGTGACCGTGAGGTCGGCGTGCGCGGCTCGCTGGCGGTGAAGATCGGGGCGCTGGTGCCGGATCTGCCGGCGAGCCAGCTCTCGCAGATCGAGCAGATGACCGTCACCTGCCTGGAGACGCTGGCGAAGGACCAGGCGACGGAGATCCGCCGCATCCTGTCCGACGCGCTGAAGGAGCTGCCCAACGCCCCGCACGCGGTGATCAACCGGCTCGCCCGCGATGTGGAGCTGTCGGTCGCCGGCCCGGTGCTGAAGCACTCGCCGATCCTGACCGAGGACGACCTCCTCGACATCATCATGAACGGGCCGATCGCGGGGGCGCTCTCCTGCATCGCCGGCCGGCGCGACGTCTCCGCCTCCGTCGCCGACGCCATCGCGCGCTCGGACGACGAGGCGGCCATCAGCGCGCTGCTGTCCAACCAGTCCGCCCAGATCCGGGAGGAGACGCTGGACCGCATCATCGACGAGGCGCCGCGGCACGAGCCCTGGCACGGCCCCCTCGTCCGCCGGCCGAAGCTGCCGCTGCGCGCGATGCAGCGGCTGGCCAGCTTCGTCGCCGACGGCCTTCTGAAGGTGTTGCAGGATCGCACCGACCTGGATCCCGCCGCTGCCCGCCAGCTCGCCGAAACCGTGCGCGTCCGCCTGGAGAAGTCGGGCCAGCCCGCTGGCCCGCGCGGCCCGGTGGATTTCGACGAGGAGGGGCTGGTGGTCGGCGTCGAGGCCGAGAAGCCGGCCGAACGCCCCTCCGACCGCGCCGCCCGCCTGAACAAGGAGGGCAAGCTGACCGAGAAGGTGGTCGAGGCCGGGCTGTCGGAGGGCGACCGCGCTTTCGTCATGGCGTCGCTGGCGGAACTGTCCGGCATCCCGCTCGGCACCGTCGACCGCATCGTCGCCACCCACGCGCCGCGCGCGGTGACGGCGCTGGTGTGGCGGACCGGCCTGTCCATGCGCTTTGCCCGGCAGGTGCAACTCCGGCTTGCCCAAATTCCGCCGAAGTCAGCCCTTAACGGTCGCGATGGCGCCCATTACCCGATGTCCGAGGACGAGATGCGCTGGCAGCTCGAATTCTTCGGCATCGAGGCCAAGAAATAGGGCGCCGCGACCCTGTTCCGGAGCCCGTCGATGCGCGCGCTGCTGCTTGCCCTCCTCCTCGCCGCCGGCCTGCCGGTCGGAACGCCGGCCTGGGCGCAGACCACCTCGCCGCCGGCCCCGCAGGCGCCGGCCCCCTCCGCCGACGAGCGCGCGGTGGCCGACGTGTTCGCGAAAGCCCAGACGGCGCTGGCCCAGCGCCGCGGTGCTACTGCCGTCGGCCTTCTCACCACCGGCAGCGTCGCCCGCCTGAACGCGATCCGCGAGGCGGCGCGCAGCGGTGACGGCGTCCGCCTCGGCCGGCTGGAGCCGGCGGAGCGGTTCGCGGCCCTCGGCCTGCGTCGCCACCTGTCCTCCAGCGAACTGCGCCGGCTGGACCTCGGCGGCCTTGCCGACCACGCGCTGGAGAAGGACTGGCTCGGCCCCAACGTCATCCGTCAGGCCGCGCTCGGCCCGATCCGCGTCCGCGGCGACCGTGCCACCGCCCTGCTGATGGTCAACAACCGCCCCGCCATCGTCCAGGCCGATTTCCTGCGCGAACCCGCCGGCTGGCGCATCGACCTCACCAACACCCTGATGATCGGCAACCAGTTCCTCAAGGGTTTCGCCGCCATGAACAACAAGAGCGAGGACGCCTACATCGAGGAGCTGCTGAAGAAGCTGCCGGTGCGGAAGTAGCGGGCCGGCCCACCGCCGGCCGCGCCGCCCTACAGCATCCGCTCCCACCGCGCCAGCGCGTCGGGGGTGGGGTTGACAGCGGGGGGGAAGCTGGTCTGGCCGAGCCGCGCCTCGTGCTCGCGCAGGGCCCACAGCACGGTGGGGAAGGCCAGCTCGCGCCAGGGGATCTCGTCCCAGCGGAACAGGCCGACCTCCAGGCTTTCCGGGCCGGGGGCGATCTCCGGCGACAGCAGCCGGGCGCGGAAGATGAGCTGCACCTGGCTGATGCGCGGGATGTCGTAGACGGCGAGCAGGGCGTCCACCGCGATGCGGGCGCGCGCCTCCTCCCACGCTTCGCGGGCCGCGCCCTCCATGGTCGATTCACGCTCCTCCATATAGCCGGCGGGCAACGTCCAGAAGCCGGTGCGCGGGTCGATGGCGCGCCGGCACAGCAGGATGCGATCCTCCCAGGTGGCGACGGAGCCGACCACGATCAGCGGATTCTGGTAGGCGACGTAGCGGCATTCCGGGCAGACCAGCCGCTCACGGTCGTCGCCGGGCGGCACCATGCGGACACGCGGGCCCGCGCAGGAGGGATCGTCGGACATGAGCCCGGATATGGCGCGAACGGGGCGGCGGGGCAAGCCGTCTCGAACGGCCTGCCGAGGGGTGGCGTCCGTTCGATTTTCGTTCTCTGCCAAGGTGGCATCCGTTAGGATTCCGCCGATTGGGCGCCGCCTGTCGTCCGTGTTGCCGGGCGCCCGCGTGGAGCATGGAATGCAGTTCGCTTTCGATCTCGTGTCGCTCGCCGCCGGCTTCGGCATCGGCACGCTGCTGGCGTGGCTGCTGACGCGGGGCGCCGTCGCCGCGGCCGAGGGGGACGCCGCCGCCCAGCACGCCGAGCTGACGGCGCGGGTGGAGATGCACGCCCGCATCGAGGAGGAGCTGCGCCAGACCCTGCGCGAACGCGACCGCCAGATCGCCATCCTGCAATCCGACGTGGCGGCGGCGCGCGAACGCCGGGCGGAGCTGGCGACCACCCTGAACAAGGAACGGCTGGCCGCGGCGGAGAAGCTGGCGGTGGTGGAGAACGCGCGGGCGGCATTGGGCGACGCCTTCCGCGCCCTGTCCGCCGACGCGCTGCGCCAGAACAACCAGAGCTTCATCGAGCTGGCGCGCGAGACGCTGGCCGGCTTCCAGGAACACGCCAAGGGCGACCTGGAAAAGCGGCAGGCGGCCATCGCCGACCTCGTCGCCCCCGTGCGCGAGTCGCTCACGCGCATGGACAAGGAGATCCAGGAGATCGAGAAGACCCGCGCCGGCGCCTACGAGGGACTGAAGCAGCAGGTGCTGGCGCTGGCGGAGACGCAGACCCAGCTCCGCGCCGAGACCGGCAACCTCGTGCGGGCGCTGCGCACCCCGGTGGCGCGCGGCCGCTGGGGCGAGATCCAGCTCCGCCGCGTGGTGGAGATGGCCGGCATGCTCGACCACTGCGATTTCTACGAGCAAGTCAGCGTGGAGGGAGGCAACGGCCGGCTGCGGCCGGACCTGACGGTGCGGCTGCCCGGCGGCAAGACCATCGTGGTGGACGCCAAGACCCCGCTGGAGGGCTATCTCGACGCCATCCAGGCCGACGCCGAGGCACCGCGCCGCGACGGTCTCGCCCGCCACGCCCGCCATGTGCGCGAGCACATGCGCCAGCTCGGCGCCAAGGCCTATTGGGACCAGTTCGAGGACACGCCGGAGTTCGTCGTCCTGTTCCTGCCCGGCGAGAACTTCTTCTCCGCCGCGTTGGAGCAGGACCCGGCGCTGATCGAGGCGGGGATCGACCACCGCGTCATCCTCGCCACCCCCACGACCCTGATCGCGTTGCTGCGCGCCGTCGCCTATGGCTGGCGGCAGGAGCGGCTGGCCGACAACGCCCGCGACATCGCGGCTCTCGGCGGCGACCTGTACAAGCGGCTGTGCGACCTGGGCGGCCATATGGAACGGCTGGGCGGCCAGCTCGACCGCGCGGTGCAGTGCTACAACGGCGCGGTCGGTAGCCTGGAGTCGCGGGTGCTGGTCAGCGCCCGGCGGCTGCGCGACCTGGGCGCCGCCCCCGACGGGGCGGAGCTTCCCCGCCTCGACCCGCTGGACGCCACGCCGCGCGCGGTCTCGCGCTGACGGCGGGGGCCGGGCGGGGGCCTCGCCCGCTGCCCGATGGCAAATTGCGAATGCGGTTTCGCAGAATGGGAATCGCCACGGGCGGATGACTCTGTATTCAGTAGACGGGCCCGCCATATCCCGTTGCCGGACAGAATTCGAGCTGTGGCACGAAATGTGATTCCTTCCTCCTCGGCTGCCCGCCGCCGCGGGCGTGCGCGATTTGCAGGGAAGGATAAGGATCATGACCATCGCGAACATGAAAATCGTCCGCAAGGTTCTTCTGGTGGTCATGCTGATGGTGGCGCTGTCGGTCGGCCTGACCATCAACGCCTTGCTGCAGATGGGCGGGTTGAACGATCGTTATTCGGCTCTCCTGGATCAGGAATCGCGCGGCGCCTTGTGGCTGGCCCGCTCCAACTCCCTGCTCAACGCGGCCGGCCGAAGCGCCTACGCGCTGATCGCCGAGACCGAGGAGCCGCGGCTGCGGGCGGCGTCCGACGCGCTGGCATCGGACATGCGCATCATGGTCGAGCGGCTGGACAAGGCCGGCGCCGCCTACCCCGCCATCGCCGCGGAGGTCGCCGCGCTCAGGGCCGACATCGGCCGCATGGCCGAGGCGGTGGTGGATCTCAAGGCCGCGGCGATGGTCAACGACGACGCGGCGGCCCATCGCGTGTTGTCCGCGCGCTTCAATCCCGTCTACACCGATGTCCGCAACCGCTTCCGGGCGCTGATCGACCGTGTCGACAACGGGTTGCAGGCTGCCAACGACGCGGTGTCGGCCAGCTACGGGACGACCCGCATGACCGTGCTCCTGGTGGCGGTCGCGGGGTTGGCGGCCTGCGTCGGCGTCGCCGTGCTGATGGTCCGCCGCGGCATCGCCCGTCCGATCGAGCGCATCACCGGGACCATGCACGCGCTTGCCGACGGGCGGCTGGACGTGAGCATCGAGGGGGCCGAACGCGGCGACGAGATCGGCGACATGGCGCGCGCCGTCCAGGTGTTCCGCGACAACGCGGCGGAGCGCGCCCGTCTTGAGGCTTTGCAGGAAGAGCAGCGGCTGGCGCGGGAGCGGCGCACGGCCGAGCTGGAGGCGCTCATCCGCGGTTTCGACGCGGGCATCACCGGCATCCTGCGTTCGGTGACCGCCGCCACCGTGGAGCTGGAGGCGACCGCGCGCAGCATGAACGACATCGCCGACCGCACCAAGGGTCAGGCCGAGGCGACGGCCACGGCGGCGGACGAGGCGTCCGCCAACGTCCAGACGGTGGCCACCGCCACCGAGGAGCTGACCGCCTCCATCCGCGAAATCGGAAGCCAGGTCGTCCGCTCCACCACGATCACCAACCAGGCCGTGACCGAGGCGCAGCAGACCAACCAGCAGGTCCAGGGGCTGGTCGAGCAGGCCCAGCGCATCGGCGCGGTGGTGGAGATGATCAACTCCATCGCCAGCCAGACCAACCTGCTCGCGCTGAACGCCACCATTGAGGCGGCGCGGGCGGGCGAGGCCGGCAAGGGCTTCGCGGTCGTCGCCGGCGAGGTGAAGAATCTCGCCAGCCAGACCGCCAAGGCGACGGAGGAGATCACCGCGCAGATCGCCTCCATGCAGGCGGCGACCGGCGGTGCCGCCGCCGCCATCGGCGCGATCGGCACCACCATCGGGTCGGTCAATCAGATCGCCACCGCCATCGCCGCGGCGATCGAGGAGCAGAGCGCGGCCACCGGCGAGATCGCCCGCAACGTGCAGGAAGCCGCGGCCGGCACGCAGCGCGTCACCGACAACATCGGCGGCGTCAGCCAAGCGGCCGTGCAGACCGGCTCCGCCGCCACCCAGGTGCTGAGCGCCGCCGGCGAGCTGTCCCGCCAGTCCGACACGCTGAAAGGCGAGGTCGAGCGCTTTCTGGCCGGCATCCGCGCGGCGTAAGTGAAGGCGCTCCGGTCCGCCCACCGGGCCGGGGGCAACCTACAGCGTCAGCCCGCGCACCTGCGCCAGCAGGGCGTTGCGCGCCTCCTCGACCTCGCGGCGGGCGGTCGCGAGGTCGGAGGCGACGCGGTCCAGGCGGGTTTCCGCCTCGCCCATGCGGGCCAGCGTGCGCTTGTGCAGGTCGCTGTCGCGGGGCAGGCTGCCGAGATTCTGGCGCAGCCGCTCCTGATCCTGCGTCACGGTGGTGCGGTCGCGCTCCAGCTCGGCGACGCGGCGCTCCTTGTCCGCCATGACGGCGCGCAGCGACGCCAGCTTCGCCATCGCGTCGCGCACCGGCTGCGGCAACTCGGTGGAGGCGGCGTAGACCTGGAGCTGGTCGGGGTTGAGGTCGGCGAGCCCCACCCGTTCCGCCCGTGGCCGCTCCACCGTCACCGTCAGCGACGCGGTCCCCCCGGCCGGCACCGCGACCGGGATACGGTAGGTGCCGGCTGTCACCTCCGGCTTCGGCCCGGTGGGCTGCACCAGCTCCCAGCCGGCGCGGCGCGGATGCTCGATGATGACGCTGCGGTCCTCCCGCGCGGCGCCGGCGATGCTGTAGCTGGTGGTCTGCCGCTCGATGACGGTCAGCGTCATCACCCCGTCGGCCACCGTGGCGCGGGCGAGCGCCTGGCTCGGCCGTTCGGCGCGGTCGATGGTCACCTTCTGGTCCACCGCGAAGCTGAGCAGCCGCGACCCGCCCGCCGGCAGGGTGGACAGCCGCGCGTCGCCGACGAAGGACACGGCACCTCCTTGGGGGCCGCCTTCCGTACCGCGCTCGTACAGCGTCAGCACACCCGGCGGCAGCCCGGTGCCGCCATCGTTGGCGAGCCGCACCGCGGCCAGCGGGTGCCGCGGCTGGGTGCCGGGCTGGTAGAGCGCCAGCCGCTCCGCCGGCACCGCCCGCGCCACGATCGGCATCATCAGGGAGCCGCCGTTGGCGAGCGTCACCGGCTGCGGGTAGCGGAAGACCACCTGGGTGGTCGCCTCCGCACTCTCCGCCGCCACCGGCTCGGCCGGGCGCTGCGGGGCGAGGGCCAGACCACGGGCCATGGGGGACGGTGGGGGCGCCGCCGCGGCGGGCGGGGCCATGCCGGCGGGGGCCGCGGCCCGCTCCTTGGCGGCGCTGTCGAAGGCGGCGATCGATCCTTCGTCGGCGCGCGGCAGCACGCGGCCCAGCACCTCCACCGGCACCGTCGGACGATCGACGAAATAGGCGCTGTAGAGATCCTGGCGGAAGGTCACGGGGTTGCCGGACACGACGGTCAGCTCCACCCCGTTCCAGTCCTCGCCGCTGACATTCTCCAGCACCGCCCAGCCCTGCAGCTCGCCCTTGCCGTCCCCCGCCTGAGGCAGGGTCAGCCGATAGGTGGCCTTCCACAGCGGGGCGGCGGCCACATAGCCGACGCGCACCCGCCGCTCCTCCTGGCCGGCGGTGCCGCCCGTGCTGCGTATGGTCAGGGTGCGGCGCGCCTTCCCGCCATGCTCGGCCATGGCGGCGAGCGCGCGGTCGACCTGCCCCTGGATGCGCGGGTCGGTGAAGCGCAGCGCGTCCGCCTCCTCCAACAGCAGTTGGCGGACGCCGTCAGCCGTCATCAGCGCGACGCGGTGCCGCGTCACCATGCCGCGGCCGTCCGGCAGGGCGGCAGCCTCCTCGGTCACCGACAGCAACCGTCCGGTGATCTCCCGCGCGCCGGTCGCTCGCACCTCCGCACCCTTGAGCGCGCCGAGCAGCGCGACGGGGGAGGCGAGGTCGTCCGCGGTGAAGGGCAGCTCGCGAAAGACAGCCTCCAGCGGCTCCTCCCCCGGCAGGCTGATGGTGCCGACGCCGCCCTGGTCGTCGTAGACGACGACGCTCTTCAGCACGTCGTCCACCTGGTCCCGCCGCACATCCAGCGTCAGCGCCGCATCCCCGCCGACCGTCGCCTCATGTTCGAAATAGGCCACCCCGCCCGTGGACAGCATCACCCGCTTCAGCACCAGCCCGTCGGCAGCCAGAGCGTCGGCGGGCAGGGCGAGCAGCAGGGCGGGGGTGAGGAGAAGGATGCGGCGGGGCATGGGACCTCCGGTCTGGTGGGTGGGGCGGCGTGACAGCGGACCCCGGTCACGCCATGGGGTGCAAGCGCAATCGGGCGACATTGCGGCCATACCGCGGCGTGGATTGGCAAGCGTGGGCCCGCCGTATAGATGTGGTGGGCAACCAATTCGACCCAGGAGGCAGGACATGGCTCAGACCGGAGCGGACCCCATCGTCATCGTCGGCGCGGCGCGCACGCCCATGGGTGGGTTCCAGGGGGATCTGGCGGGGCTGACGGCGGCGCAGCTCGGTTCGGCGGCCATCGCGGCGGCGGTGGAGCGGGCCGGAATCACGGCGGCCGATGTGGGCGAGGTGCTGATGGGCTGCGTGCTGCCGGCCGGCCAGGGGCAGGCGCCGGCGCGTCAGGCCGCACTTGGCGCCGGGCTGCCGCTCGGGGTTGGCTGCACCACGATCAACAAGATGTGCGGGTCCGGCATGAAGGCGGCGATGCTGGCGCACGACCTGCTGCTCGCCGGCTCGGCCGAGGTGATCGTCGCCGGCGGCATGGAGAGCATGACCAACGCCCCCTACCTGCTCGACCGCGCCCGCGGCGGCTACCGCATGGGACATGGCAAGGTGCTCGACCACATGTTCCTGGACGGGCTGGAGGACGCCTACGACCGCGGCCGGCTGATGGGCACCTTCGCGGAGGATTGCGCCCAATCCTATCAATTCACCCGCGAGGCGCAGGACGCCTATGCCATCGAGTCGCTGGCCCGCGCCCGCCGGGCGACGGAGGACGGCAGCTTCGCCGCCGAGATCGTGCCGGTCACCGTGAAGGGCCGCAAGGGCGATACCGTGGTCGCCAAGGACGAGCAGCCGCTGAAGGCGGCGCCGGACAAGATCCCGTCGCTGAAGCCCGCCTTCCGCCCGGACGGCACGGTGACGGCGGCCAACAGCAGCTCGATCAGCGATGGCGCCGCCGCACTCGTGATGATGCGCCGGTCGGAGGCGGAGCGGCGCGGGCTTGCGGTGCTGGCGGAG
Organism: Azospirillum oleiclasticum; assembly: GCF_013423485.1. GTDB lineage: Bacteria > Pseudomonadota > Alphaproteobacteria > Azospirillales > Azospirillaceae > Azospirillum > Azospirillum oleiclasticum. The sequence continues at coordinate 32,882 of NZ_JABFFR010000040.1, read as the reverse complement.
GTCAAAGGCCACGCCACCCACGCCCAGGCCCCGGCGCTGTTCACCACCGCCCCCGGCTTCGCCATCCGCTCGCTGCTGGACCGGCTCGGCTGGGGGGCCGGCGACGTCGATCTCTACGAGATCAACGAGGCCTTCGCGGTGGTCGCCATGGCCGCCATGCGCGACCTCGACCTGCCGCATGACCGGGTGAACGTCAACGGCGGGGCCTGCGCGCTGGGCCACCCCATCGGCGCCTCGGGTGCCCGCGTGATGGTCACGCTGCTGGCGGCGCTGCAGAAGAGCGGGCTGAAGCGCGGTGTCGCCTCGCTCTGCATCGGCGGCGGTGAGGCCACCGCGATTGCCGTCGAGCGGGTGAACTGACGGGTCATGGCACCGGCTCGTCCATTCGAATGAGCCGGTGCCATGCTGCTCCGCCGAACGGGGTAGCGGTTACGAATTACCGCGTAAGACGTTGATTTCTTTCCTGGAATCCTACCTCAAGGGTCGCCCGGCGGTGGCGGCCGCCGCCGGGCGGTGGTGGAAATCTGGCGAAGGACTTGATGATGTCTTGGTTTGCGGATCTGCGCATCGGTCGCAAGCTGACCGTAACATTCGGCGTTCTGCTGGCAACGCTGATTGCCGTGAATGCGGCTGGAGTCTGGAAGCTCGACTTCATCCGCACGAGCAACGCCCTGACGCTCCACACCTTCCGGGTCATTGAAAGCGCACGGCTGCTGGTCACCGCGATGGTCGATCAGGAGACGGGCCTGCGCGGCTACATCGTCACCGCCGACGAGGCGTTCCTGGAACCGTACCGCAACGGTGTCGCCGCGTTCCGGACGACCTTCGACCAGGTCAAGGCGCTCACCGCCGACAACCCCGAACAGCAGCGCCGGCTCGAGGCGCTGAAGGCGAAAGCCGAGGACTGGCGCACCAGTGTGGCCGAGCCCCAGATCGCCCGTGTCCGCCAGCCGGAGGGGCGTGCTGCGGCACTGGCCGAGACGGCCAAGGGCACGGGCAAAGAGGCGATGGACGCCATCCGTCAGACCGCCGCCGCCATCGAGGACGCGGAACGCACCCTGCTCGCCCAGCGTCGGGCCGACCAGTCGGCGGCCTACGGCACCGGCTTCCTTCTGCTGATCGGCGGCACGGTGGTCTCGGCTGTCATATCGTTGCTCATCGGGCTGCTGATCAGCCGCAGCATCGGCACACCGATCCTGACCATGGCCGCGGCGATGCGCGAACTGGCCGGCGGCCAGCGCGACGTGGCGATCCCCGGGCTCGGTCGGGCCGACGAGGTCGGCACCATGGCCGAGGCCATGGACGTGTTCAAACAGAACGCCATCGAGGCCGACCGCCTTGCCGCCGCCCAGCGCATGGAGGAGGAGGCGAAGGCCCGCCGGGCGGAGCGGCTGGAAACCCTGGCGCGCGATTTCGAACGCTCGGTGACGGAGGTGGTGCAGACGCTGGCGGCATCGGCCCGCCAGATGCAGGGTGCCGCGGGGTCGCTGGCCCACAACGCCGACGAGACGAAGCGGCAGAGCGGCGCCGTCGCCGCCGCCTCCGACCAGGCCTCCGCCAACGTGCAGACCGTGGCCACCGCGGCGGAGGAGCTGTCCGCCTCCATCGCCGAGATCGGCCGGCAGGTGGTGCAGAGCACCCAGGTCGCCGGCCGCGCCGTGTCGGGGGCCGACCGGGCCGGCACCGTGATCGGCAGTCTTGCCGACGCCGCGCAGCGCATCGGCGACGTGGTGGATCTCATCAACACGATCGCCGCCCAGACCAACCTTCTCGCCCTGAACGCCACCATCGAGGCGGCACGTGCGGGAGAGGCCGGCAAGGGCTTCGCGGTCGTCGCCAGCGAGGTGAAGAGTCTCGCCAGCCAGACCGCGCGGGCGACCGAGGACATTTCCCAGCAGATCGCCGGCATCCAGGGCGCCACGCGCGAGGCGGTGGAGGCGATCGAGGAGATCGGCCGCGTGATCACCGAGATCAGCCAGATCACCGCGGCCATCGCGTCGGCCGTGGAGCAGCAGGGTGCGGCCACCGGCGAGATCTCCCGCAACGTGCAGGAGGCCGCGCAGGGGACGCAGGTCGTCACCACCAGCATCGTCGATGTGACCCGCACCGCCGCCGACACCGGCCGGGCCGCCATCGAGGTGCGGCAGGCGGCCGACGATCTGACGCGGCAGTCCACCCGCATCGGCGCCGAGGTCGACAGCTTCCTGCGGGGTGTCAAGGCGGCCTGACGGTCCATTGCGGTGGCGGGCGGGGCTTCCCGCCCCGGCTGGAAACGGGTAGGACTCGTTGAGAGAACGCGAGGCGTTCGCAATCAACGGGTCCTTCCCATGATCCCCGCCGACATCGTCGCGCTCACCGACTACGAACCGCAAGCCCGCCGCCGCATGGGGGAGAATGCCTGGGCCTACATCGCGGGCGGGGCGGCGGACGAGCTGACGCTGCGCTGGAACACGGAGGCGTACGCGCGCCTGCGCCTGAACGGGCAGGCCCTGCCCGACGTGCGCGACGTGGACACGCGCGTCACCCTGTTCGGGCAGGACTTCGAGCACCCCATCCTGCTGGCACCCGTCGCCTACCAGACGCTGGTCCACCCGGAGGGGGAAAAGGCGACGGCGCTGGGGGCGGCGGCGATGGGGGCCGGCATGGTGGTCAGCACCCAGGCCGGCGTGGCGCTGGAGGAGGTGGCGGCGCAGCTGGGGGCCAGGCTGTGGTTCCAGCTCTACGTGAACCCCGACCGCGGCTACACCGGGGATTTGGTCCGCCGGGCGGAGGCGGCCGGCTACCGCGCTCTGGTGATCACCGTGGACGCGCCGGTCAGCCTGCGCAACCGCGAGCAGCGTGCGGGATTCCGCCTGCCACCGGGCGTCGAGGCGGTCAACCTGCGCGGCCAGCCCGCACCGCCGCCGCCGCCGACGACGGGGGATGAGCGCGACGCGCTCCGCGCGCTGCTCGCCGGCGCGGCCGGCTGGGCGGACATCGACTGGCTGCGCTCCGTCACCAGCCTGCCGATCCTGCTGAAAGGCATCATGACCGCCGGGGACGCGGAGCGGGCGATCGCCCATGGCGCCGACGGCATCGTCGTGTCCAACCATGGCGGCCGTGTGCTCGACACGCTGCCTGCGACCATCGAGGCGCTGCCCGTCATCGCCGGGCGGGTCGGCGGACGGGTGCCGCTGCTGGTGGATGGCGGCATCCGGCGTGGCACCGACGTGGTGAAGGCGCTGGCGCTCGGCGCGTCCGCGGTGCTGATCGGTCGGCCGTACGTGTACGCGCTGGCCGTGGGCGGTGCGGTGGGCGTGGCGCACGCGCTGAAGATCCTGCGCACCGAGCTGGAGGTCGCAATGGTGCTGACCGGCTGCGCGTCGCTGGCCGCCATCGACCGGCGGGTGCTGTGGGCGGGGTGACGGGTCACCGACCCGTGGGCAGCAACGGCGCCACCCAGCGCGCCAGGAACGGGTCGGCGGGTGGGGCATCCAGCCGCACGCCGCCCGCCAGCAGAAGCTGCAGCAGGGCCGTGTGCAGGCCGGTGCAGGCGGACAGGTCGGCGGCGGCGGGGCCGGTCTCCAGCCATTCGGCGAGCGTCATCGCCTCCTCCAGCGTGCAGTCGCCGTCGAACACCGCCTTGCGCTCCTCGAAGCGGATGGGCATCACAGCAGCTCCCTCGGGTCGAGCACGAGCAGCAGCCGCCCGTCGGCCAGCACGGCGGTGCCGCGGTAGGCGCGCAGGCGGCTGAGGACTCCGGCCATCGGGCGCACGATCACGTCCGCCCGCTCGCGCACGCGGTCGACCGCCAAGGCGGCGGCCTGCCCGCCGATGTCGAGCACGGCAACCGCCGCCGCATCGCCACGGCCGAGGTGAGCGCTGTCGTCCATCCCCAGCAGGCGCCGCAGGCGGAACAGCGGCACGACGGCGCCGCGGAACAGGATGCTTTCGGCGTGCTTCACACGCCGTATGTCCGCGGCGGGAACGCGCGACATGCCGGTCACCGACGCCACGGGCAGGCCGTAGAGCTGGTCCGCCGCCTCCACCACCAGCACCCGCGTCACCATGGTGGTCAGCGGCAGCAGCAGCCTGACGGTGGTGCCGTGTCCGGGGGCGGAGTCGATCTCCACCCGCCCGCCGGCGGCGTGGACGGCGGACGCCACCGCGTCCATCCCGACGCCGCGCCCCGACAGGTCCGACACGTCGGCCGCGGTGCTCAGCCCTGGCAGGAAGACCAGCCGCAGCGCCTCGGCGTCCGTCATCGCGGCGACCGCGCCGGCCTCCGCCAGCCCGCGCTCGACCGCCTTGCGGCGCAGCGCCGCCGGGTCGATGCCGGCACCGTCGTCGCTGACGCTCACGACGATTCCGTCGCGCTCCTGCCGGGCGCTGACGCCGATGGTGCCGGTTTCCGGCTTGCCCAGGCCGCGGCGGCGTTCCGGATCCTCGATGCCGTGGTCCAGCGCGTTGCGCACGAGGTGGAGCAGCGGCTCGCCCAGCGTGTCGAGCACATCCTTGTCGGCTTCCGTTTCCGACCCGTCCAGACGAAGCTCGACCTGTTTGCCAAGCCGGCGCGACGCTTCCCGGATCAGCCGGGGCAGCGGCTCGAAGATGCGCGCGAGCGGCACGAGGCGCAGGGTCAACACCGCGTGCTGGAGTTCGGCGGTGACCGCGTCCAGACGGGCCGCCGTCTCCTTGATGCCGTGGGCAAGCGCGCCGCCGTCACCCGTGCCGCCGACACCCAGGTTGCCGTCGCCCGCGTCGCGGGCGAGCCGGGGCAGGGCGCCCTTGACCGTGACCAGCTCGCCCAGCAGGGCCATCAGCCGGTCGATCCGTTCCGGTTCCACCCGCAACGTGCGGCGTTGTGTTCGCGCCGCCGCCGGCGGGGACCCCTCGTCGGGGCCGGGCCGGAGCGGTGCGGCGTCGGCGTACGCCATGAAGCGCGCGGCCAGGGCGTCGGCCGGCTCGGCGTCGGCGGCCTCCAGCGCCTTCCTCTCGGCATGTCGCCCCAGAGCCGCAAGGATGGCCCCAGCCGCCCGCAAGGCCGCCGCCCGGCGCGCCGCCACCTCCTCCGCATCGCCGTCCAGCGTGAGGATGCGCGCCTGCTCGCGCAGCATGGCGCGGGCGAGGCGGACGGCCGGAGGCCCGTCGGCATCGGGTGCTTCGGGCAGACGTACGGTGATGATCCGGACATCGTTGGGGGCACTGCGGAACACCGCCCGCACGGCATCGGCACCCGCGGCGCTGAGCGCCCGGAAGCGCAGAACGCAGCGGTAGGGATCGATCTCAGCCACCGGCGGCCATGGGCCGGCGGGCTCGATGCGCAGCAGCCGCAGCTCCGGGATGGACCGGCAGAGCTCCAGCGGGTCGTCGCCGTTGAAGAAGCAGTCCGGATCGGGATCGTAGGTCACGGCGGTCAGAGTGGCACCGCCCAACGACCGCCGCTCCTCCGCCGACAGCTCCCGCAGCCAGTCGATGTCAGGCAGCCCGGTGCCGGCCATGTCCGCATCGCCCGCGGCATGCCCGCGCAGATCCGCGGCGAGCGTCCGGGATGTGTCGGCGGCATCGGCGGGCAGGCGACCGGCCGCCTCCAGCGCGTTCATCCAGCGGGCGCATTGAGCGGTGACGGCCAGAAGGCGGTCGGCAAGGTCGGACGTGGCCGGCGTACGGCCGGCGCGCACGGCGTCCAGCACATCCTCGCCCGCGTGCACCAGCGCGGTGAAGGCCGGCAGGTCGAACAGGGCCGAGCCGCCCTTCAGCGTGTGGAAGGCGCGGAACAGCTCGTTCACCGCGCCGGAATCGGCGGGGTCGCGCTCCAGCCGCAGCAGGCTGTCGTCGGCCACGGCCAGCAGGTCGCGCCCTTCGGTCAGGAACTGGCCGAGCAGTGCGTTCATGGCCGCGCCTCCGCCCCCCCGTCGAGCGGACGCCCGGTCAGCAGCCGGGCGGCGGCCACGAGATCGTCGGGCCGGACCGGCTTCACGAAGTACCAGTTGGCACCGGCTTCCAGCGCCCGCTCACGGTCGGCGGGCTTTTCCTCCGTGCTGATCATGACGGCGGGCACGGCGGCCAGTGACGGTTCCCGCCGCAGCCGCCGGAGCATCGCGTAGCCGTCCATCTTCTGCATGTTGATGTCGACGATGAGCAGGTCGGGCGGTTGCGCCAGCGCACGCTCCAGCCCTTCCATACCGTTGACCGCCTCCTCAACGGCGAAGCCGTCCGCCGTCAGCACGCTGCGGGTGTACGCGCGCACGGTCGCCGCATCATCGACGACCAGGACACGGACGGCGGTACGGGCTGCGGAGGGTTCGGGCTGGCTCATGCCCCGGCTCCTTCGGCTGGCTTCTGGTAGAGGATCGCGTCCGGAAAGCGCCGCGGCACGAAGAGGGAGGACATGCGGCTCATGCTCTCCGAATGGCCGAGCGCCACGAAACCGCCGGGCGACAGCGCCTCGTGGAACATGGCCGCGGCGTTGCGGCGGCCCAGATCGTCGAAATAGATCAGCAGGTTGCGGCAGAACACCACGTCGATGCCGGTGAAGCGCCGGACCTGCGCGGGATCGACGATGTTGACCAGCGAGAAGTCCACCGATTCCCGCAGCTCGTCGATGATCCGCCAGCTTCCCGGAGCCACCGGGCGGAAATAGCGCTCCACCAGCTCCGCCGGCAGCGCCTGGAGCGAGCGCTCGCCATACACCCCTTCCCGCGCGCGGTCGAGCGCCATGGAGTCGATGTCCGACGCGTACAGCTCGATCTGGAACTCGTCCACCCGCGGCCAGCGTTCCAGCAGCGTGATGGCGATGGAGTAGGGCTCCTCCCCCGTGGCGCAGCCAGCGGACCAGAGGCGGACGCGCTCGCCCGGCCGGCGGTGGCGCACCACCTCGTCCAGCATCCCGTTGACGAGGCAGTCGAGCTGGTACTTCTCGCGGAAGAAATAGGTCTCGTTGACCGTCATCAGGTTGACGAGGAGCTGCATCTCCGCACCCGAAGCCTGGAACCGCAGCAGGTTCAGGTAATCGCGCACCGACGGCATGCGGGTGGCCTCCACCCGCTCGGCCAAGCGACGCTGGACGTAGTAGCGCTTGGCCTCGGTGAAGGACAGCCCGGTACGCTCCCGCAGCAGGTCGCAGAGCGTCCGATAGTCGGCCGGCGAAACGGCGCCATCGGTCGGCTCTTCGGAAGGTGGCGCCATGAGGATCGGTCCTCGGCTTTCACGAGGCGCCGCGGAAGCGGCGTCGGGCCGCATCGACGGTGTAGGCGACGCACGGATCGTCCGGGAAACGCGCGGCGAAGGCTTCGAGCGCCGGCAGCGCCGCGGGGTCGCCCAGCTCGGCCACCGCCTCGGCGGCGGTCAGGCCGACATTGACATGCGGGTCGCGTTCAAGCGCCTGGTGCAGCCGGGCCGAGCGTTCCGCCGGACCCAGCCGGGCCGCGAGCAACACGGCGAAGATCCGCAGGTCCGAATCGTCACTGCCGGCCAGCGCGTCCATCTGCGGCTCGACCGCGTCCACCGGCATCTGCTGAAGGCTCTCCAGCGCCCCGTTGCGCAGCCCCGCGTCCTCGCTCGCCAGCATCGGCGCCAAGCCCGCGGCGGCCTCCGGGCTGCCGATGCGCACCAGGGCGGTCAGCAGCGCCTCGCGCACGGCGGGGTCCGGCTCGCGCGGCAGGCGCGCGGCCAGGGTGGCGGCGGCGTCCGGCCGGTCGCCCAACGCCTGCGCGGCGTGGCGGCGATGGCCGGCGTCCGCGTGCTCCAGCAGGGCGGTCCAATCCTCCGGGGCCGCCGCACCGGTCGGGGCGGTGCCCAGCGTACCCTTCGATCCGGCCTTCACCAGCCCCATCAGTCCCTCCTGCGCGTCACGCGCCGCGTCCCGGGGTCGACATCGGCCCAGTCCGCCAGCCGTGCCGCGATGCGGTCGGCGGGAAGCACGGCGCTGGCGCCCTGCCGTTCGATCAGCGCGCGCGGCATGCCGAACACCACGGCGCTGTCCTCGGACTCCGCGATGGTGCGGCCGCCAGCCTGCTTCAGGTCCGCCATGGCGCGCGCGCCGTCGTCGCCCATGCCGGTCAGCAGCACCCCGACCAGCCGCGCCGCCGGCAGGGCGCGGAGCGCGCTGTCGACCAGCCGGTCGACGTTCGGATGCCAGGTTCCCTCCGCACGCGCCGGCACCGGGGTGACGACGACGCGACCGCCGCGCCGGACGATCTCCACATCGGCCCCGCCGCGGGCGATGTGGACGGTCCCCGGTTGCAGCTGTGCCGGGTGCAGCGCCTCCACCACCGTCAGCGGCGCGATGCTGTCGAGCCGGCGTGCGAGCGAGCCGGTGAAGGTGGCCGGCATGTGCTGGGCGACGACCACCGGCCAAGGGAAGTCCGCGGGCAGGCCGGCCAGCAGCTCCTCCAACGTGCCGGGGCCACCGGTGGACACGCCGACCAGCACCAGCCCCGGCGGCCCGTCAGCCTTGGCTGCAGCGCTCGTCCCGGCCGGCTCGGCCAGGAAGTCGGTGCCGACGATGCGCGAGCGCACATGCCGCAGCCGCTGGCTGAGGTTGCGGGTGCGGCGCAGCCGTGCCGCCGCGGCGGCGCGCACGGTCTCCACCAGCTCGTCGGCGATGGCGCCGGGACCGCCGGTGGTCGGCTTCTGCACCGCCTCCACCGCACCCAGCCGCAGCGCCTCCAGCGTCACGTCCGCACCCTCGGCGGTCAGGGCGGAGACCATGACCACGGGGGTCGGGCGCTCCACCATGATGCGGTCAAGGCAGGCCAGCCCGTCCATGCCGGGCATGGTGATGTCCAGAGTCACAACGTCCGGCCGCTCGGCGCCCAGCCGCTCCAGCGCGTCCGCACCATTCACGGCGGTGACCACGGTGAAGCCGGCGCCGGTCAGGATGTCGGCGATGCGCCGCCGCATCAGGGCGGAATCATCGACCACCAGCACCTTGATCATGCGGCGCCCGCGGCCTCCGGCTCGGCCCCCGGATCAAGATCAAGATCGGGATCGGGCGTCGCCGCCGCCAGCGCCGCCAGCCCGTCAAGGTCCAGCAGCTGGGCCGTGTCGAGCAGCAGCACCGTGCGCTGCCGCCCGTCGAGCGCCGCGACCCGCCCGATCAGCCGCGCCTGCGCCGACGACAGGACCGGGGCCGGCTCGATGGCCGCGGCGGGAATGCGCAGGATGCCGGCGATACCGTCCACCAAAAGGCCGATCCGCGCGTCCCCCATCGCCACCGTGACGATCCGCGGCCGGTCGCCGGTGGTCCCGCCGGACAGCCGCAGCAGCCGCCGTGGCGAGACGACGGGCAGCACGGACCCCCGTATGGTCATGATGCCGTCCACGAAGTACGGCGCGCCCGGCAGCGGCGTCAGCGACGCCGGTGGGCGCAGGACCTCCTGCACCGTTCCGATGGGAAGCGCGTAGTCCGCCCCGGCCATGTGGACGACGAGGTGGGTTTCCGCCGCCGCGTCGGTGCGCGCGCCGCCGTCGGTCATGGCGTCCTCCTCCGCATCACCGGCACCGGCGAGCACGGCGCCGTGGCGGAACAGGCGTTCGGCCGACAGGACCGAGACCAGCCGCCGGCCACCGTCCAGCCGGGCGATGCCGTCCAGGTCCTCGAAGGCGGTGTCGCGGGCCAGCAGCGGCGGCACCGGGCCGATCAGCCCGGACTCCACCCGCAGGATCTCCCGCACCGCATCGACCACCACCCCGACGGGGGCGGCACCGTCGGTCGCGCGCACCACCACGACCCGTGACCGTCGCTGTGCGTTGCCGTCGTCGAGCGCGAACAGCTCGCGCAGGCCAACCAGCGGCAACAGGCCGCCGCGCAGCGTGGCGACCCCCAGCAGGTGCGGCTTGGCGCGCGGCACCCGCGTCACCGACTGGGCGAGCGGCACCACCTCCCGCACCCGCTCGACGGGAAGCGCGAACTCCTGCCCGGCGACTTCGAAACAGACGAGGCGTCTCAGGTCGGACCCGGTCGCCGGGAGAGCGGCCTGGATGGCGGTGGCGGCACCGGTGACCACGGCGGCGGGTGCCGCGCGGCCGAGGTCGCGGAAGTCGCGTTCGATGGCCGCCGCCGTGTCCAGCACCGGCACCGCCGCGGTGCCATCCCCCGGCTCCAAGATGCCGAGGAGCAGGGCCGGATCCACCTCGGGCGTGTCGTCGTCCGAGTCCCGACCCGAGTCCCCGATTGCGACGATCGGCGTCAGCCGGCCGGGCGGCGCGTCGATCGTGCCGGCCAGCCCATCGACCGCCAACGCCACGGGTTGTCCCAGATGCCGGACGATCACCAGCCGTGCCGCCGGGGCGTCATCGGTGCCGGGCAGCCCCAGCAGGTGCGCCAGCCCGATCACCGGCAGCGCTACGCCTCGGCGCCGCGCCAGTCCCAGAAGGCTGGGCGGGGCCAGGGGCACCGGCACCAGCTCGGGCGGGCGGACGATTTCGGCGACCTCGGCCATCGGCACGGCCAGCCGCAGCCCGGCGGCTCGGACGGTGACGAAGCGGCTGGTGACGAAGCGGCCGGGGGCGGCCGGATCGGCGATCGGCGTGGGGGCGGGCTCCATCGGCGTCTCCCGGCCCGCCGGTCAGGCGGCTTCCTGCAGCTCGTCGGCCATCGCGGCGATCTCCTCGATGGCGATGGCCAGCTCCTCGGCGCCCTTCGCCTGCTCGCGCGCAGCGGTGGCCGCTTCCGCCGACGCCCGGCTGGCCTGGGTGGCGGATGCGGCGATCTGCTCGACGCTGGTCTGCGTCTCCCGCACCGACCGCAGCACGTCCTGGGCGCCATCGACGATGGCCTGGCTGCCACTGATCACGTGGCGCAGATCGGCGTCGGCGGCCCGGATCTGCGCGCGCACCTCGTGACAGCGGGCTCCGTCCTGAGCCGAGCCCGCACCGATCTCCTCCAGGTCGCGGCGCACGCGGCCGACCTGGTCCTGGATGGCACGCACGATGTCCTTCACGCGGTCGGCGTTCTCCGACGCGTCGCGGGCGAGGTTGCGGATGTCGGTGCTGACGACCGTGAAGCCGTGCCCGAACTCGCCCGCACGCGCCGCCTCGATGGAGCCGCTGACCGCCAGCATGCCGGTCTGGATGGAGATCACGGTGATGGTGTCCACCACCTTCTCGATCCGGCGGCCGACCTGCTCCAGCGCGGTGATCTGGTCCAGGTTGCGGCGCGTGCCGTCCATATTGCGGTTCAGCCCCGCTTCCAGCGTCCCGACCATCCCGTCGGTCTCGCCGAGCAATCGGCTCATGGTGGCGCAGCGGTCCATGGCGCTCTCGGCGCGGGCCACGCTCAAGGTGGCGCTGGCCTCGATCTGGGTCACCGCGCCGGCGGACTGCTGGGTCGCGGCCATCTGGGTTTCCGCCCCGCGCGCGATCTGGCCGATGGCGCTCATGATCTCGGCCGCGCCGCGGTTGATCTCCTCGATGGCGGCGGACAACTGCTCGGCGGCCGACGCCACCTCGGCGGCGGCGTCGGCGGCGCTGCCGCCGTCGTCGATGTCGTCGGCCATGCGGGCCAGCGCCGCCGCGGACTGCTCGCACTGGGCGAGTGCCTGGGCCTGCTGCCCGACCGTCTTCAGCGCCTGTTCGCTGGCCGCGGACTGCTCCTCCGCGGCGGCGGCGATCGATTCGGCGCCGCGCTGCGCCTCGCGGGCGGCCTGGTCGGCTTCCGCCGCGGCGCGGATGGTGTCCTGGGCGCCCCGGGTGATGTCGGCCATGTCGGTGCTGAGCCGGTCGAGCAGCGCCCCGATGCCGCGGCCCCGTTCCACGTCGGCCTTCGCCGCCCCGGCGGCGGCCACGATGTCCTCGACGATGCCGTGGCCGATCTCCTGGATGCGGCCGACCATCCCCTGGATCTCGTGCGTCGAGCGCTCGGACCGGTCGGCCAGCGCCTGCACCTCGTCGGCGACCACGGCGAAGCCCTTCCCGGCCTCGCCGGCACGGGCCGCCTCGATCGCGGCGTTGAGCGCCAGCAGATTGGTCTGATCGGCGATGCCCGCCACGTCCTGGACGATGCGGCCGATGTCGGCGACGTGGCGCTCCAGGTCGCGCACCAGCGCAACGGCGGCATCCTGCCGTTCGGAAGCGCGGTTGATGCCCTCGACCGCCGTGACGATGCGGGCCCCGACGTCCTTCACCACGGCCTGCAACGCGTCGATCCGGGTGACGGAGGCCTGGGCGGAGTCGCGGGCCGCGTTGATCAGCGTCGTGGCGCGGCGGATCATCCGGTCCGACTGCTGGGTCGCGGCCGCCGCCTCTTCCGCGCCGGCGGCGATGATCTCCATCGACTTGCGCAGGGAGGTGGCGGCGGCCGCCGCCTCCGCCACGCCACCGGCCAACTCGCCCGCGGCCGCGGCGATCCGTTCCGCCGCCTTGCGCCGGCGGCCATGGTTGCGGGCACGGCGCCGCGCGGCGCCCGAGGGCGGCGGCGGAGCCGCCGGTTCCGCCGGAGGGGCGGCGGTCGAGGCCGTGGCCGTGTCGATGCGTGTCTTCTTCACCAGCGCCATCGCGGCCCCCTCTGTCCTGGTTGTCCCTTGCCTGCGCCGCGATGGCGTCAGGGTGCCGTGCGCCGGCGCTTCGGCAGGTTGGTGGAGGCGAGGAAGCGCATGACCTGTTGCTCGTCGAGCGGCTTCGGCATGAAGGCGGCGCCCAGCGCGCGGATGCCGGCGACGACGGAGTCCTGGCCATTGGCGGTGATGATCGCCAGGTCGATCTCCGGCCGCTCGGCGCGCAGGCGGGTCGCCGCTTCGATCCCGTTGGCGCCTGGCATGTTGAAATCGATTATGGCAATCTGTATATCACTTTCGGCTAGACGTGCAAAAAGTTCGTCACTGTTGCCGGCCTCGATCACCGTCCAATCCGGTTGACTGCGAAGAATCATCCCACGGACATGCATGCGTGACAGCCGGCTGTCATCGACGACGATTACGGTCTTGCTCACTATCGGATGCTCCGGGAACGGTTCCCTGCCAGAATTAGGGGCGATCATAACAACCGGTTCTTGCGGATTCCAGCGATCTTTGCCTCTTACCTTCGCAAGGGTGCGGTTCGTCGCGCCACGCTTGACCGCGCGCATCGATCGCATGATCATGCCACCGCCGCGGGTGACATCAGCGGCGGGTGGCTCCGGTGCGACGCATGAATGGTTGGTTGATCGCGGGAACGGTTGTGGCGTCGATCGGGCTTGTGCTTGTGCTGGCAGGCGGGAGCGGACCGCAACGCGCGGCCGGTCCCGGCGCGTTGACGACGCCGGCCGAGCCCGGCAGGACCACCGGCGCGAGAGCGGAGCGCGGCTGGGTCGAGTGGCTGGGGCTGGGGCTGACGGTCGGCGGCTTCGTGATGGGGATCGTCGGGCTGTTCCTCGGGTGACGAGACGAGCCGGGCCGGCACCCTAACGCACTGGCGCCAGACTGTGCAGGATCGTTTCCACCAGCCTGTCGGGCGGGGCGGTGATGTCGATGGTCACCGCGTCCGCAGGCGATTCCAGGGTCGCGATCTGGGTGGCGAGCAGCGAGGGGGGCATGAAATGGTCGCTGCGGGCCGCCATGCGTTCGGCGATCAGCGTCGGCTCGCCCGCCAGATGCACGATGTGCGCATCCCCGTCCTGACCGGCCAGCAACCGGTCCCGGTACACCTGCTTCAGGGCCGAGCAGGCGACCACGACCGTGCGCCCGCCCTCCCGCGCCTGCCGGATGCCGTCAGCCAGCGCGTCCAGCCAGGGCCAGCGGTCCTCGTCGGTCAACGCCACGCCGCCGGCCATCTTGGCGATGTTGGCGGGAGGATGGAACTCATCCGCCTCCAGGAAGGTCGCGTCCAGCCGTTCCGCGAGGCGCAGGCCGACGGTGCTCTTGCCGCTGCCGCTGACGCCCATCACCAGCACGATCATGACGCGGCCGTCCAGTCCGTGTGGAAGCTGCCCGGCCGGTCGGTGCGCCGGTAGCCGTGTGCGCCGAAGAAGTCGCGCTGCGCCTGGATCATGTCAGCCCACAGCCGCTCCGTCCGGTAGCCGTCCCAATAGGCGAGCGCCGAGGCCATCGCCGGCACGGGAACGCCGCCGGCCACCGCGGTGCCCACGGCGCGGCGCCAGCCGGACGTCGCCCCGTCCGCCAGCGCCGCGATGTCCGGGTCGAGCAGCAGGTTCGGCAGCTCAGGCGCGCGGCGGAGCGCCGTCAGGATGCGGCCGATCAGGCGGGCGCGGATGATGCAGCCGGCCCGCCAGACCGACGCCACGCCGGCCAGATCCATGTCCCAGCCGAAGGCCGTACGCGCCGCGTTCATCACCGCGAAGCCCTGCGCGTACACCGCGATGCGCCCGCCCAGCAGGGCGTCGCCCACCGCGCGTACGAAGTCCGGTCCGTCGGTTCCGGGCAGCGGTGCCGCAGGGCGCGGCATTGCGGCGCGCACGCGCTCTTCCTTCAGGGCGGACAGGCAGCGGGCGTGCACCGCCTCCGCGATAGTGGGGGCGGGCATGCCGAGATCCAGCGCGGTGTTGGACGCCCAGCCGCCGGTGCCCTTCTGCCCGGCCGCGTCGAGGATCACGTCCAGCATCGGTTGCCCGGTCTCGCCATCCTGGCGGCCGAGGATGGCGACGGTGATCTCGGTGAGGTAGGAGCCAAGCTCGCCCGCGTTCCAGGCGGCGAAGGCCTCGGCGATGCGCGGCAGGGGAAGGCCGGCGCCGTGGCGGAGCAGGTGGTACGCCTCGGCGATGAGCTGCATGTCGGCGTACTCGATGCCGTTGTGCAGCGTCTTCACGAAATGCCCGGCACCGTCGGGGCCGACGCGGGCGAAGCAGGCCTCACCCGCCTCCGTGCGCGCGGCGATGGCGGTCAGCATCGGCGCGATGCGCGCGGACGCCGCCGCGGTCGCCCCGGCCATCAGCGAGGGGCCGTGCCGCGCCCCCTCCTCGCCGCCCGACACGCCGAGCCCGACATAATCGATGCCGGTGCCCTGGAGTGCGGCGGCGCGGCGGCGGGTGTCCTGGAAGTGGGAGTTGCCGCCGTCGATCAGGATGTCGCCGGGGGCGAGCCGCGGCGCCAGCGCGGCGATCAACTCGTCCACCGCCGGTCCCGCCGGCACCATCATCAGGGCGGCCCGCGGCCCCTTCAGCGCCGGGGCGAGCGCATCCAGCGTGGCGCAGGGGACGGCGCGCGGAACCGCGTCGGCGAAGGCGGCGACGCGCCCGGCGTCGCGATCGAACCCGGCCACCGTGACGCCATGGTCGGCGAGGTTGGCGGCGAGGTTGCGCCCCATCACCCCCAGTCCGACCACGGCGATGTCGGCGACCGCGGTCATCGGCCGAGGTCCTTCCACGCGGTCATGTAGGCGGCGGCGCGGGTGCCGACCTCCTCCGGCGTCATCCCGTGCTTGTACAGCCCGCTGCCCAGCCCGAAGCCGGCGGCCCCGGCCTCCACATAGCCCGCCATGGTCTCCGGCGCGACGCCGCCCACCGGAAGCAGCCGCGTGCCCGCCGGCAGCACCGCGAGCAGCGCCTTCACCACCTTGGGCGGGATCGCCTCCGCCGGGAACAGCTTCAGGGCGTCGGCACCGGCGGCGAGTGCCGCGAAGGCCTCCGTCGGGGTGGCGACGCCGGGCACGCAGGTCAGCTCGGCGGTCTTGGCGGCCCGGATCACCGCGGTGTCGGCGTGCGGCGTGACGATCAGCCGGCCGCCGGCGGACGACACCTCGCGCACGTCGTCGGCGCTCATCACCGTGCCGGCGCCGACGATGGCGCGTCCGGCCAGCGCGTCGGCCAGGGCGGCGATGCTGTGCAACGGCTCCGGCGAGTTCAGCGGCACCTCGATGACGGTCATCCCGGCGTCCACCAGCGCCGTGCCGACGGCCACGGCCTCGTCCGGATGCAGGCCGCGCAGGATGGCGACCAGAGGGCAGCGGCGGAAGGCGGCGTCGAAGTCCATGGGCAGGGTCCTCAAACGGATGGGCGGAGCCGCTGCGCCAGCCGGTGCAGGCCGGCGGCGGCGGCGTCGGGCGGGGCGTCGGTGGCGGTGCGGCCGAAGGCGGCGAGCGCCCGCGCGTACAGCGCGCACAGGCGGGGCGACCCGACCAGCGTGACCGGGGCGTCGGCGGGAACGGACGCCAGCGCCGCCCCGACCTCGTGCCCGATCAGCAGGCCGGAGAGGTAGGAGGGCTGGGCGCCGGCCGCAAGCCCGCCGGTCAGGCCCAGCGTGCGCGTGCCGAACAGGTGGTGCAGCAACCCGCCGGGCTGCGCCGCGCGCGCCAGCCCCAGGTCGAAGGCGTCGGCGTCTTGCGGGGCGTCGGCGTCCATCAGGCGGCCGAGGATGCTGTGGCGGACCAGCAGCTCATAGACCTCGCCGGTCATGTGCGTCTGGAAGCGGGTGATGCGGCCGTCTTCGACGACCGCCCATTTGCCGTGCGTGCCGGGCAGGCCGTGCAGTCCCTCCGTCCCGCAGCCGAGAAGCTGCACCTCTTCCCCGCGCATCACGTCGGGTGGGGCGTCGCCGGCACCGGGATCGAGAAGGCCGGGGATGAAGGTGAGCGTACGCCCGTCGAGGTCCAGCCTGCGCACGGCGGCGGCGATCGCGTCGATGCCCGCCGGGCAGGGGCAATAGGGCACCTCGAGCCAGCCCTGCCGGCTGCCGATCATGCCGGAGAGCAGCACCGGCGCGTCCGGCTCCGCGTCCAGCCAGTCGCCGACGGTGGCGCGCAGCGTCCCGGCGAAGTCGCCGTCGGCGGCCTTCAGGATGCCGGCTGTCGATTCCCGACGGTCGAGCACGCGGCCATCGGCGGCGATGCGGTAGGCGCGCAGGTTGCTGGTGCCCCAGTCCAGCCCGATGCAGCCGACCGGGCCCCCCCCGCTCACCATTCCGCGACACTCCCGTCCGCGTGGCGCCACACCGGGCTGCGCCATTCATGGCCCTTTTTCGCCTGCTCCACCACGAACGCCTCGTTGACCTCCACCCCCAGGCCGGGGCCGGTGAGGACGGGCAGATAGCCGTTCTCGATCCGCAGCGGCGACGGATCGAGCAGATAGTCGAGCACGTCGTTCCCCTGGTTGTAGTGCATGCCCATGCTCTGTTCCTGGATGAAGGCGTTGTGGGCGACGGCGTCGAGCTGCAGCGAGGCGGCGAGACAGAGTGGCCCCAGCGGGCAGTGCGGGGCGACGGCCACGTCGTACGTTTCCGCCAGGATGGCGATCTTGCGCCCTTCCGTGATGCCGCCGCAATGGCTGAGGTCGGGCTGCACGATGTCCACGTAGCCCGCTTCCAGGATCGGGCGGAAGTCGGCGCGGGTGAACAGCCGTTCGCCGGTGGCGATGGGGAAACCGAGGTTGCCGGCGACGGAGCGCAGCGTGTGCAGGTGCTCGGGCAGCACCGGCTCCTCCACGAACATCGGGTGGAAGGGCTCCAGCTCGCGCAGCAGCACCTTCGCCATTGGCCGGTGGACACGGCCGTGGAAGTCGATGGCGATGCCGACGTCGGGGCCGACCGCCTGCCGCGCCTCGGCCACCCGGGCGACCGCCTCCTCCACCTTCCGGTGGCTGTCGACGATCGCCATTTCGGGCGTGCCGTTCATCTTGAAGGCGGTGAAGCCGTTCTCCACCACCGTCCTCGCCTTGGCGGCGATATCCGCCGGGCGGTCGCCGCCGATCCAGGCGTACATGCGCACGCGGTCGCGGCAGGCGCCGCCCAGCAGGTCCGACACCGGGACGCCCAGGTCGCGGCCCTTGATGTCCCAGAGCGCCTGGTCGATGCCGGCGATGGCGCTCATCAGGATCGGGCCGCCGCGGTAGAAGCCGCCGCGGTAGAGCGTCTGCCAGATGTCCTCGATCCGCCGCGGGTCGCGGCCGACGACATACTCCGCCAGCTCCTGCACGGCGGCCTCCACCGTGCGCGCTCGCCCCTCGATGACCGGCTCGCCCCAGCCGGCGACGCCCTCGTCCGTCTCGATCTTCAGGAACAGCCAGCGCGGCGGGACGAGGAAAGTCTTCAGTGCGGTGATCTTCATGTCATCCGTCCTAGCGCAGCGGCCACAGCGAGATCTCGGGCACGAACAGAAGCAGCATCAGCACGGCGATCTGGATGGCGATGAAGGGCAGCAGCGCCATGAAGATGTGCCGCAGCGTGATGTCCGGCGGCGCCACCCCCTTCAGGTAGAAGGCAGCGGGACCGAAGGGCGGGCTGAGGTAGGAGACCTGCATGCTGACGCAGAACAGGATGCCGAACCACACCGGGTCGTAGCCGAGCTGCTTGACGATCGGCACGAAGATGGGCAGGCACAGCATGGCGATGCCGATCCAGTCGAGGATGCAGCCGAGCACCAGGAAAATGGCCATCATCACCAGGATGATCACGGTCGGCGACGCGTCCAGGCCCAGGATGGTGCTGGAGACGAAGCGGTTGCCGCCCATCAGGTTGTAGACACCCACGATGATGGCCGCACCGATGCCGATCCAGATGATCATGCCGCAGGTGTCCAGCGTCTGCTGCACGCTCTCCTGCATCAGCCTGAACGAGAATTCGCCGCGGACGATGATGGCGAGCAGCACGCCGAACACGCCCATGGCCGCGGCCTC
Organism: Azospirillum oleiclasticum; assembly: GCF_013423485.1. Classification (GTDB taxonomy): domain Bacteria; phylum Pseudomonadota; class Alphaproteobacteria; order Azospirillales; family Azospirillaceae; genus Azospirillum; species Azospirillum oleiclasticum. Next base: position 14,362 of record NZ_JABFFR010000040.1, on the reverse strand, counting down.
CGTCACCGAGGCGACGCCGCCGTAGATGCTGCCCAGCACCAGCCCGGCGATCAGCACCGGGAACACCACGCCCTTCAGCGCCGCGACCTTCTCCTTGAAACCTCCGGCCTCCTCCTTCGACAGCGGTGGACCCAGTTCGGGGTTCATCAGGCAGCGGCCGAGCACATACGCCACATACGCGCCCATCAGGATGGCGCCGGGGGTGAAGGCGGCCACGAACAGGTCGGCGATGGAGACGCTGGCGATCAGGCCATAGATGATCAGCACGATCGACGGCGGGATCATGGTGCCGAGCGAGCCGCCGGCGCACACCACGCCGATGGAGATGTCGCGGTCATAGCCCAGCCGCAGCATCTGCGGCAGCGCCAGCAGGCCCAGCAGCACGATCTCGCCGCCGATGATGCCGGACATGGTCGCCATCAGGAAGGCGACGACCAGCGTCTGCACCGCCACGCCGCCGGGCAACCGGCCGGCGAAGATGCGCATGGCGTTGAACAGGTCGCGCGCGATCCCGGAGCGGTCGAGAAGCGACGCCATGAACACGAACATCGGCACCGCGACCAGCGAATATTCGGTGATGAAGCCGTAGACACGGCTGATCACCAGCGGCAGCGCGTTCGGCCCGAACCAGCCGAAGGTCAGCGCCAGCGCCACCAGCCCGGTGACGAAGGCGAGCGGCAGGCCGGTCACCAGCAGAAGGAAGATGCCGCCGATCAGCAGCCAGGTGCCGCCCTCGATCCCGATGGCGCTCAGTCCCAGTCCTCCCATCTCAGCGTCCTCCGGACTTGGCCGGCTCGGCCGGGCGGTTGCGGATGGCGTGGATCAGGTGCAGCACGACCTGCACCGTCATCAGGGCCAGCGCGAACAGGATCAGCGCCTTGATGTAGGCGGGAAAGGCCGGGTTCCAGGAGGTGCCGGAGCGTTCGAGCTGCCATTCCCCGAGCGGGTTGTGGGAGGCTGTGTAGAACATCACCCAGGCCGCGTAGGTCATGCCGGTGGTGAAGAGCAGCGCCAGCACCCCGTTCAGGACATCGAGCCAGCGGCGCGCGCCGGGCGGCACCGCGTCGTAGAGGACGCGGACCCGGATGTGCTTGTCGCGCGCCAGCGCCGCCGGGCCGCCCAGCAGGAAAATGGCGGCGATCAGGAACACCGTCGTCTCGTGCACCCAGGAGGTCGGCGAGTTGAAGGCGTAGCGCATCACCACCTCGAACACGGTGATGACCATCGAGATGAAGACGAGCCACGCCACCACCTTGCTCGCCTGGGAAATGGCGCGGTCGAGGCCGGTGAGGGGCTGGCCGTTGGCGCTGTCGTCGTGCGGCAGGGGGGCGGTGCGCGGAGCGCCGCCCGCGCCGCCCGGGGGCGTTTCCGGAGTCATGGGAGGTGTCCTTTGGCGGGGCGGGACGTTGCTGCGATACGCCCCCACCTCAACCCTCCCCCGCCGGGCGGGGGGGAGGGCCTGTTTCTCCTCCCCCCGCCGGGGGGGAGGTCGGGAGGGGGCCGATGCCGGCGCTTGCCCGGCAACACCGGTCACATCAGGCCGCGGCCCTTCAGGAAGTCGGTGACCGAGCCGTAGAACTCCTTGGTGATGGCGTTCTTCTCGGCCCACTTTTCCCATTCCTGGCGTGCGATGTTGCGGAACTTGGCGCGTTCCTCAGCCGGCAGGTCGATGATGTGGATGTTCGGATCCTTCCGCGCCTCGTTCGCGGCCTGGAGATCGAGGGCCTTGAGGCGGGAGATCGCCTGATAGGCCAGGGCATCGACCGAGGTCTTGAGGATCGCCTTGAGATCGGCCGGCAGCCCGTCCCAGATCTGCTTGTTGATCGAAACGTCGACCATCGGCAGCGAATGGAAGCCGGGGTAGCTCGGATAGGGAGCGAACTTGTGCAGGCCCATCGTGTGGTTGGTCGCGAACACGGTGTAGTCGGCGGCGTCGATCACGCCCTTCTCGAGCGCGGTGTAGACCTCCGACCCCGGCAGGTTCACCGGGGCGGCACCGGCCTTGGCGAAGATGTCGTAGACCATGCCCTCCGGCGCGCGGACCTTCAGCCCCTTCATGTCGGCGACGGAGCGGATCGGCTTCTTCGACGGGAACGATTCCAGGCCGGTCGCCATCGCGCCGATGAGATGAAGTCCGTACGGCTCGACCAGCTTGTTGTAGATCGCCTCGCCGCCGCCGAACTTCATGTATTCCAGGAACTCCATCGGGTCGCCCCACGCCCCGACCAGGTTGCCCATCATGCCGAAGGCCGGGTTCTTGCCGGAGAAGTAGCTGGGATCGGTCAGATGGCCCTGGAGGATGCCGGAGCCGACGGCGTCGAGCGTCTGGTTGTGCGGCACCACGGCACCGGTCGGCAGGATCTCGATCTTGATCCGGCCGCCGCTCATCGCCTCGACGTTCTTGGCCCAGTCCTGCTTGATCTTGTATTGCGGCTCGCCGGCCGTCTCCGAGGTCTGGAAGGTCCAGTTGTACTTGGCCTGGGCGCGCGCTTCGGGAGCGGTGGCCAGACCGATCATCGCGGCCATGGTGAGGCCGCCGGTGAGCGTCAGCAGTTTGGAGATCGTCGCACCGATCATGGATTCCTCCTCTTCCCTCTTCTGGAATGGCCCGGCGCTTTCCGTGCCCGGGTCGGTTCTCCGCCGTCAGCGGCCGAGTTGGGCCTTCAACACGGCGACCAGCGGATGTTCGGCGTCGCCCGCGAGGCCCAAATCCAGCGCGGTGCGGTTCATGACGTTCAGCGTGGCCGCGAAGGCGCCGTCGGCGTCGCGCAGCCGGATGCATTCCATCAGATGGCGGTGGCGGCCCAGGCTGTCGCGGAGCTCGTCGGCGGTGTCGTTGCTGCGCCTGATCACCAGCGTGATCGCCGGCCGCATGATGTGGGACAGCTGCGCCCACACCGCGTTGCGCGTGCCGCGGAAGATGGCGACGTGGAACTCCACGTCGTAGTCGGTGAAGCTGCGCCCTTCCCAGGTCATGACGCTGCTGCCGACCGCCTTCTCCATGCCGGTGTACGCCTCCTCCATCGCGAGAAGGTCGCGCGCGCCGGCGTTGCGGGCGGCGAGTGCGGCGATCAGCGGCTCGGCGGCGTGGCGGAATTCGAAGATGTCGCGGATGAAGTCGGGCGTCGGAATGCCGTAATCGACCAGCCAGCGGGTGACCAGCGGATCAAGGATGTTCCAGTCGCGATAGTCCTGGACGATCGTTCCCTGCCCGGCGAAGCGGCTGACGATGCCGCGCGCGACCAGCGACTGCAGCCCGCTGCGCACGGAGGCGCGGCTGACCTCGTAGCGGTCGCACAGCTCGGTCTCCTTGGGCAGCAGTTCGCCCGGCCGGATCGATCCGGAAAACAGCGGATGCGCCAGACGTTCGGCGATCTCGTCGCCGAGCGCGCGCTCGGTTTCGGCCTGACGTATGGGCAGCATGATTGTTTCCATCCCTGACGGACCAGACCATAGGCCATGTCAGACATGGAGACAAGAAAGTCGGAGCAGAATGAGTCGTGAATCGACTCTGCACCGCAGCAAGGGTTTGCTGCGGTGCGGCCGAAACACGAACGTCACTCCATCCGGGTGATCCGCCCATCCAGTGCCGGGGCGACCGGGCTGCGCGCCTTGATGTAGTCGGCGACCACGCCTTCCAGCTCGGGGCCGTAGTCGTAGAAGACCTTGGCCTTGGCGAGGTTGACGTAGCCGTCGCCGCCCTTGCGGACGAAGTCGTTGGTGAAGACGGTGTAGGTCGCCGCCGGGTCGAGCGGCGCCCAGGCGCCCGCCTTGTCGCGCACCTCGACCTTCTGGATGCGCTGCCCCTCCGGCTTGGCCGGCGCGAAGCTGTAGCGCAGGCCGGCGACCTGCGGGAAGCGGCCGGTGCCGGGCGCGTTCGGGTCGTGGGCGCGGGCGACGCCGGCCTCCAGATCCTTCAGCAGGTCGGCGCCGGTCACCTCGGCGGTGGCGACGCTGTTGGAGAAGGGCAGCACCTCCAGGATCTGGCCCATGGTCACCGCGCCGGCCGGGATGCTGGAGCGGATGCCGCCGCCGTTCTGGATGGCGACCGCGGTGCCCTTGTAGCCGCCCTTGGCGGTGGCGTGGGCCAGCAGCGCGTCGCTGATCAGGTCACCCATCACGCATTCCCGGAAGCGGCAGGAGGAGCTGGCGCCCACCAGCTCGACCTTGGACTCGCCGACGGGCGTGCGGCGCAGCGTCTCCAGCGGCACGTTGAGCTGGCGCACCTTCTCCTTCACCACAGGGTCGGGCACCACCTCGGCGCCGATCAGCTTGGCGTCGCCGGTCCAGGACTTGACCACGCCCTTGTCATCGAAGACGACGTCGAGCTGGCCCAGATGGGTGCTGTACGCGCCCGCCTGCACCACCAGCACCGGCGCGCCCGACGGTGACTTGCCGACATACGGGTAGGGGCCGGCGGCCTTCGGGTCGGAGTTGGAGAGCAGCGTGTGGCTGTGCCCGCCGACGAACACGTCCACCCCGTCCACCGTCGCGGCCAGCGTCTGGTCGACCGAATAGCCGACATGGGTCAGCGCGATGATCTTGTTGACACCCTGGCGGCGCAGCGCGTCCACCGCGGCCTGCAGCGACTTCGCCTCGTCCGCGAAACCCACGGTCGGGCCGGGGCTGGAGGCGGTCGGCGTTTCCACCGTGGTCAGGCCGACGATGCCGATCCGTTGTCCGCCGCGGGTCACGACGGTGGAGGGCTTGATGCGGCCGCGCAGCGCCGGCTGCTTGGCGGTGACGATGTTGGCGCTGATCACCGGCCAGGTGACGCGGCTCAGGTAGCTGGAGAGACCCTGGGGGCCGTCGTCGAACTCGTGGTTGCCGATGGTCTGGGCATCCGGCTTCAGCAGGTCCAGGATGGTGTAGACGACCGCGTCCTTGAACTGGTTGTAGAACAGCGTGCCCTGGAACTGGTCGCCGGCGTCGAGGAACAGCGCGTTGCCGGTGCGCAGCTCCTTCAGCCTGGTGGCGAGCCGGGCGGCACCGCCCACGCATTTGTTCCCCGCGGCGTCCTTCGCGGTGCACAGCGTGCCGGTCGCCGTCGTCTCGTCGTAGCGGGCGTGCACGTCGTTCACATGCAGGATGCGCAGCGGAAATTCCTGCGCCGCCGCCGGCCATGCGGTCGCGGCGGTGAGCGCCAGTCCCAGGAGGAGTCGTTTCGCCATGAGGCCCGTCCCTGTAGCGGGGTGTTGTCCGGCGGGGCGCGGTCGGCCCCGGTGCCTTCAGCATAGCACCGATCGCCGGGGGCGCGAGGCTGCGGCGCGGTTTCGCGGTCAGCGATAGCCGCCACCGGCCGGCGGGCGCGCCGGCGGTGCTCCGGGGCCTTGGCGATCGCCGGCGGCGGGGTTGTCGTTGAGCAGGCGCAGATCCTCGTTGTCCATCGCCAGCACCACGCAGGCCGTGCTGTCGCCGTTGCGGAACAGGTAGATCTTCCTGCGGTCGGCCCGCTTCTTGGGATCGCGCAGGTTGGTGCCATGGCCGAAGGCGACGCCCAGCACATCGGTCTGGAAGATGGCCCGGTACTGCATCGGGAACAGCTGGGTGAATTCCCGGTTGGCGCAGGCGCGGCTCAGATCCTTGTCCACCTTGCCGGCCTTGCGCCAGTCCTGGGTGGAGCGGATCACCACGTACTGCGGCGGCAGGGGGAATTTGGTGACCGGCGGAGCGAGTGGAAGCTGATAGCCGCCGGGCGGCACCGGTGGCTGGTGGCCGGGCTCGGTGCGCGTCAACGGCGGCTGCTGTGCCGCCGCCGTCGTGGACAGCAGGGCGAACGCGGCGAGCGCCGCGACGCGTGTCGAACGCCCGGCCATCACGCCAGGATGCTGACCCCCGCCGTGGCCGGGGTCGCTGCGGGCTCGGTGGCGGCGTCGGGCTTGCCGGCGCCGAAGGCGGTCTTGATGGCGGCCGACAGGTCGAGCGACAGCGTCACGCCCTCCCCATCCCCGCGCTTGGAGCTGGCGGACAGCCGGGCCAGCCCTTCCATGGCGTCGTCCAGCGTGCCGTCCTTCAACGCCGAGCCCAGATGCTTCATCAGGCCGGACAGTTCCTCCTCGGTGAAGCCCTTGGCGTCCACGGTCAGCCCCTGGCTCTCGGCGTTGACCCGGGTGTCGCTGCTGCTGCCCGACAGCACGGTGCTGCGCCCGTTGGTGATCACGCTGGTCTGCGACTCGGAACGGGCCAGATCCAGCGACGCGCTGTCGTAGGTGATGGTGAGCGACTTGCCCTCGTGCTCGATGGTCAGCTCGATGTTCTTCGCCTCGACCGACAGGGTCTCCGACTGGCGCTGCTCCTGGGCGGCGGCGATGACGTTGGCCTTCTCCTCGTCGCCGAAGCGGCTGCGGAAGCCCTTCAGGGCTTCCTTGCGGGACTCCTCGTCCATGCCGAATGCTTCGAGCAGGCGGCCCAGGTCGCGCTCCATCGCCTGCATGACGCCGTCGAGCTGCTTGGCGAACTCCTCCGTGAAGTCGGCGATGCCCTGCATCCGCGACAGCGCGTCGTCGGCGCGCGACACGCCGTCCTTGGCGCGGTCGCTGGCGCCCTTGCTCATGTCGCGCAGCCGGCCGGTCAGGTCCTCGAGGCTGGCGCTGAGCAGGAAGGCGGGGTCGGAGGCGTCCTTGCGCGGGGCCGATTCGCTGGCCTTCACGTCGGCCGAGGCCCTGCCCTCGGCCTTCGTCTTGGCGTCGGCGGCGCGGGTGAAGGCCTTTGCCAGCATGTCCTTGACGGTCCCGAGGTCCGTTCCGATCACGACCGCCTCCACCGGCATCCAATGCGAAACAATCAGACTAGGTCATGGGCCCTAACGGAAGCCTAATGGGTCGGCCGCTGCTCGAACCGCCCCGGTCCCGGATCGGCGGCGGGCTCGGTCGCCACGTCGCGCACCACGGCCGCCGGCGGGCCGCGGCGGCAGGCCTCGACCATCCGGTCGACAGCCTCCGCGGGCCCGGCGAACAGCGCCTCCACCGTGCCGTCCGAGCGGTTGCGCACCCAGCCGGACAGCCCCAGCCCGACCGCCGTCTCGACCGTCCAGCCGCGGTACCAGACCCCCTGGACCCGCCCGGCGATCACCGCCCGCACCGCCTTGCGCCGTTCCCCGTCCATCGTCGCCGTCCTCAGCCCCGCCCGCGCCCGATCAGCCCCATGGCATAGGCCGCGTGCAGCGCCAGCGGCGCGCCCCAGCCGACCATCACCAGCAGGAACCACGGGGTCTGCGGCGCCAGCCAGGCATTGACCGGCACGATCACCACCAACACGGCGAAATAGGCGAGCAGATGGTTGAGGAACCCCCTCAACCGCCGTTTGGCGGCGCGGTCCCCGTCGGTCGGTTCGTTCAGATCGGTCGGTTCGGTCGGGGAGGGTTCGCTCACGCGGCCTTTCCCTCCTGCTGCCGGCGCGCCTCCTCCTCGTCCAGCAAGGCCTTGCGGGACAGCTTGCCGATCATGGTCTTGGGCAACTGGTCACGGAACTCCACCTGCTTGGGCATCTCGATGGGGGAGAGCTTGTCCTTTAGGAAGGCGGTCAGATCCTCCTTCGTCAGGCTCTGCCCGTCGGCCAGCTTGATGTAGGCCTTCACGGTCTGGCCGCGGTAGTCGTCCGGCAGGCCGGCGACCACGCATTCGTCCACCGCCGGGTGCAGGTAGATCGCCTCCTCCACGTTGCGGGGGTAGACGTTGAAGCCGCTGCACAGGATCATGTCCTTGATGCGATCAACAATGGCGACGTAGCCATCCTCGTCCATGATGCCGACATCGCCGGTGTGCAGCCGCCCGCCCTCCAGCACCTCGGCGGTTTCCTGCGGGCGGTTCCAGTAGCCTTTCATCACCTGCGGGCCGCGGATGCAGACCTCCCCCTTCTCGCCGGTGGGCAGGACGCTGTTGCGGTCCTCCAGGCTGACGATCTCGACCACCGTGCCGGGCAGCGGCAGCCCGATGGACCCCGCCTTGTTCGCACCCTTGGCCGGGTTGCAGGTGGCGATCGGCGCCGACTCGGTCAGGCCGTAACCCTCCACCAGCGTGCAGCCGGTCAGCCGGATGAAGGCCTCGCGCACCTCCACCGGCAGCGGCGCCCCGCCGGAGATGCAGTAGCGGATCGAGGACAGGTCGTACTTCGCCAGGTCCGTCCGGTGGTTGATGGCGGTGTAGATGGTGGGCACCGCGGGGAACAGCGTCGGCTTCTTCGCGTCGATCGTCTCCATCACCTGGGTCAGGTCGAAGCGCGGCAGCAGCACGATCTCCGCCCCCAGCCGGACCGCGAAGTTCATCACCGCGGTCATGGCGAAGACATGGAAGAAGGGCAGCACGCCCAGCATCCGCTCCTGCCCCGGCCGGGCGCCGGGGAACCACAGCGCCGCCTGCTCGGTGTTGGCGGTCAGGTTGGCGTGGGTCAGCATGGCGCCCTTGGGCACGCCGGTGGTGCCGCCGGTGTATTGCAGCACCGCCACGTCCGTGGCCGGGTCGATGGCGACCGGTGCCGGATGCCCGGCGCCCGAGCGCAGGGCCGACCAGCGCACGTGACGCTCGTCCTGCGGAATGCTCGCCACCTCCGCCCGCTTGGCGATGGGGAACAGCCAGTTCTTGGGGAAGGGCAGGATGTCCGCCATGCGGCCGATGACCAGACGTTTCAGCGTCGTGGTGCCCAGCATGGGGGCCAGCTTGTCGTAGAGCAGCTTCAGGTCCAGCGTCACCATCAGCGTCACGCCGGAATCGGCGATCTGGTGCCGGATCTCGCGGTCCGCGTAGAGCGGGTTGAAGTTCACCACGGTGCCGCCGGCCTTCAGCACGGCGTAATAGGCGATCACGAAATAGGGTGTGTTGGGCAGGAACAGCCCGACCCGGTCGCCCTTGCCCACGCCGATCCGCTGCAGCCCCGCCGCCACCTGATCGACCTCCCGCGCCACGGCGGCGTAGGTCCAGCGCTTGCCCAGGAAATCCAGGAAAGGCCGGTCGGCGTAGCGAGCGGCCGAGTCGTCCAGCAGCGCCGGCACCGGCCGGGCCGCGATCGGCGCGTGCCAGTCCACGTCGTCGGGATAGATGCGGTCCCACGGGTGTGAACGGTGCATCGTCGAAGCGTCGCCCATGATGGTTTCTCCCTGGTCCGGGGTGTACGGCACCCCGTCTCTTTTGTTTCCCTTATTAGAGATGATCGGATGCGCGGATGAAAACAAGCCTTTGAGAGAGTAACAAAATTGCGCTGGAGTCCCTTCTCCGGATGTGGGTACCATCGGGTGCCGGTTCTGCGGGAAGGGAGGGATCGGACCCATGCAGCGCTCTGACCGGAACCACCCGGATACCACCGCCGGCGACCCGGGTGTGGGCCCCGAAACGGGTGTGGAGGTGCGCGCCCGCGTGAAGTGGTTCGACCCGGCCCGCGGCTTCGGCTTCGTGTCGCCGCTGGACGGTTCCCGCGACGCCTTCCTGCACATCGCCGTGCTCAACCGCGCCGGTCTGCATGCCATCGCCGACGGGGCGGAGGTGCTGTGCCGCCTCGTTCCCGGCCCGCGCGGCGCGCAGGTCGAACAGCTTCTGGAGGTCCTGGATTCGGGCGCGGTTGCCCCCGGTCCCGACGCACCGCCGCCGGGTCAGGAGCTGACCGGCACGGTGAAGTGGTACAAGCCCGACAAGGGTTTCGGCTTCGTGCTGGCGGACGACGGCGGCAAGGACGTGTTCGTGCACAAGAGCGTGCTGCGCCGCTGCCGGCTCGGCGCGCTCGACACCGGCCAGCGCGTGACCATGCGCGTGCGGGATGCGCTGCGTGGGCGGGAGGCGGTGTGGGTGGCGTTCCTGTGAGGATGGGCTGGCGGCGTCACGCCGGTACCGCCAGCCCGATGGTTCCCGCCAGGAAGGCGCTGAGTTTCCGGTCCTCGCGGTCGATGTGGTCGAGCACCCACAGCCCCACGAACTCCACGATGCCGGAGACCGGCGGTGGGTCCGGGGCCTCGTCGAGCAGCGCGATGTACTTGTTGAGCTGCTCCAGAAGCGCGTCGTGCTCCTCCTGGTGTTCCCGGATGCCCGGATAGTGGAGCCGGCGCATCAGAGCGTCCTCGTGGTCGAAATGCTGGCAGGCGAGCGCCACCAGCTCGTCGAGCCGTGCGCGGAGGGTGGCGGTGTCAGTCGGTGCCTCGGGTTCGGCCAGACTGCGGAAGAGGTCGAGGAGCATGCGGTGTTCGTGGTCGATGACCGGGTCGCCGACGTCGAAGGACTCGCCCCAATCCATCACAAGGTGGCGCATCGCCGTTCTCCTGCCGGCGTCACCGGCCGCGGGCGCGGCCAGCCGTGTTTTTCATTCGAACGCTATAGAATAATATACAGCCTATCCCATAAAGACGAAACGCGCGTCCGGTCGCAGGTGACCGGACGCGCGCATCAAATGGACGTGGCGCGGGTGAGAGCGGCAATCAGTCGCGCTTGACGGTGTCCGACGCCAGCGCCGCCTGGGCCGCCGCCAGCCGGGCGATCGGCACGCGGTAGGGCGAGCAGGAGACATAGTCGAGCCCGACCGCCTCGCAGATGGTGATGGAGGCCGGGTCGCCGCCATGCTCGCCGCAGATGCCGAGCTTCAGGCCGGGCCGCACGGCCCGCCCGCGCTCGGCACCCAGCTTCATCAGCTCGCCCACCCCGTCGGCGTCCAGCGTGGCGAACGGGTCATGCTCCAGGATGCCCTGGCGCTGGTAGTCGGGCAGGAAGCTCGCCGAGTCGTCACGGCTGATGCCGAAGGCGGTCTGGGTCAGGTCGTTGGTGCCGAAGCTGAAGAACTCCGCCGTCTCGGCGATCTCGCCGGCGCGCAGTGCGGCCCGCGGGAGCTCGATCATGGTGCCGACGAGATAGTCCAGCTCCTGCCCGGTGGCGGCGGACACCTCCTTGGCCGCGCGGTCCACCACGTCCTTCAGGATGTCCAGCTCCTTCCGGGTGGCGATCAGCGGGATCATGATCTCCGGGGTCACGGGATTGCCGCCCTTGGCGACCTCGGCCGCCGCGCTGAAGATGGCGCGCGCCTGCATCTCGTAGATCTCGGGGAAGGTGATGCCCAGCCGGCAGCCGCGGTGGCCCAGCATGGGGTTGGTCTCGTGGAGCTGGAGCGAGCGGTGCTCCACCCGCTGGAGGTCGGTGCCGGCGGCCTCGGCCACCTCGCGCATCTCCTCCTCGGTCTTGGGCAGGAACTCGTGCAGCGGCGGGTCGAGCAGGCGGATGGTCACCGGCAGCCCGGCCATGATGGTGAACAGCTCGACGAAGTCCTGTTTCTGGAACGGCTCCAGCTTGGCCAGCGCCCGGCGCCGCCCGGCCTCGTCCTCGGCCAGGATCATCTCGCGCACCGCCAGGATGCGGGCCGGGTCGAAGAACATGTGCTCGGTGCGGCACAGCCCGATGCCCTCCGCCCCGAACTTGCGGGCGGTGCGGGCGTCCAGCGGCGTCTCGGCGTTGGTGCGCACCTTCATCCGGCGCAGGCCGTCGGCCCAGCCCATCAGCGTGGCGAAGTCGCCCGACAGTTCCGGCTGGATGGTGGGGACCGCACCCAGCATCACCTCGCCGGTGGAGCCGTCGATGGTGATCAGGTCACCCTCCTTCACGGTGACGTTGCGCACCATGATGGTCTTGGCCTTGTGGTCGATGCGCAGCTCGCCGGCACCCGACACGCAGGCGCGGCCCATGCCGCGGGCGACGACCGCCGCGTGGCTGGTCATGCCGCCGCGGGTGGTCAGGATGCCCTGGGCGGCGTGCATGCCGTGGATGTCCTCGGGGCTGGTCTCGACGCGGCAGAGGATCACCGCCTCGCCCAGCGCCGCCTGCGCCTCCGCCTCGTCGGCGGTGAAGATCACCTTGCCGGACGCGGCACCCGGCGAGGCCGGCAGGCCCTTGGCGATCACGGTGCGCTCCGCCTTCGGGTCGAGCGTGGGGTGCAGGAGCTGGTCGAGCGAGGCCGGGTCGATGCGCTTCACCGCCTCGGTGCGGTCGATCAGACCTTCGGTCGCCATGTCCACCGCGATGCGCAGCGCGGCCGGCGCGGTGCGCTTGCCGGTGCGGGTCTGCAGCATGAACAGCGTGCCCTGCTGCACCGTGAACTCGATGTCCTGCATGTCGCGGTAGTGCCGCTCCAGCTTCAGCCGCACGGCGTCGAGCTGATGGAAGACCTCCGGCATCACCTCTTCCATGGCGGGCAGGTCGGAGTGGTTGGCCTGCTTGCCGGCGATGGTCAGGTGCTGGGGCGTGCGGATGCCGGCCACCACGTCCTCGCCCTGGGCGTTGACGAGGTATTCGCCGTAGAAGGCGTTCTCGCCGGTGGACGGGTTGCGGGTGAAGGCCACGCCGGTGGCGCAGTCGTCGCCCATGTTGCCGAACACCATGGACTGCACGTTCACCGCCGTGCCCCAGCTCGCCGGGATGTCGTGCAGGCGGCGGTAGGTGTTGGCGCGGGCGTTCATCCAGGAGCCGAAGACGGCGCCGATGGCGCCCCACAGCTGCTCCTCCGGGTCCTGCGGGAAGGGCCGGCCCAGCTCGTCCTCGACCACCTTCTTGTAGCCCTTGATCACCGTCTGCCAGTCGTCGGCGGACAGCTCGGTGTCGAGCGTCAGGTTGCGGTCGCGCTTGACGTTCTCAAGTATGTCCTCGAAGTGGTGGTGATCGACGTCCAGCACCACGTTCGAGTACATCTGGATGAAGCGGCGGTAGCTGTCGAAGGCGAAGCGGGAATCGCCCGAGCGCTTGGCGAGGCCCTGCGCCGTGATGTCGTTCAGGCCGAGGTTCAGCACCGTGTCCATCATGCCCGGCATGGACGCCCGCGCGCCGGAGCGCACCGACACCAGCAGCGGGTTGGCCGGGTCGCCGAACCTGGCGCCCATCGCCTCCTCGATGGCAGCCAGCGCCGCGGCCACCTGGTCCTTCAGCTCGGGCGGATAGCTCTTGCCGTTGGCGTAGAAATAGGTGCAGACCTCGGTGGTGATGGTGAAGCCCGGCGGTACGGGCAGACCAAGGTTGGCCATCTCGGCCAGATTGGCACCCTTGCCGCCCAGCAGGTTCTTCATGTCCGCCCGGCCTTCGGTCTTTCCCGCGCCGAAGCTGTAGACCCACTTGTTCTCGCCCTGGCTCGCCATCTCGATTCCCCTTCGAGGATCCTCGCGCGCAGCGCCGCACCCCCGTGGTGCCGCGCCGCCGGTTCACGGTTCGCAGGCGAACCGTGGTGCGCGGGAGTAGAGCAATCCGGCGCGCGCGGTGCAAGCGGGTTGGTGGGCGATGCAACCGTCCCGGACGAGGTTTCCCCGATCGGGCGGGGAGGGGGCGAATGGGCGGTCACATCACCACAGCGACCGCGTCACCCCGACCACCAGCGCGTGCGCGCGGGTCTCGCTGTCGTAGAAGTAGCCCTCGCGGTCGCTGAAGACGGGGGAGGAGGTGCCGAACCAGCGGTATTCCAGGCTGCTGCTCCACAGCGGGGCGAGCCGCGCGCTGACTCCCGCCATCGCCTGGTAGGCGAAGGCCCAGGAGCGGTCGTCGGTGAACACCGTGCCGTCGGCGCGTACGTCCTGTTGCGCCAGGGACGCCGCACCGATGCCAATGCCGAAATAGGGCGTGAAGCGGCCGCCGGTGGGAATGTCGAGATAGGCGTTGACCATGCCCGCGGTGGCGCCGGCGGAGCCGCCGGCACCCGAGCCGGGCATCACCAGCGCCACCTCGTGCTGGCGGTGGGACAGCTCCAGCTCCACCCGCAGCCAGTCGCGGGGCTGGGTGCCGACGGCGAGGCCGGCCAGCCAGCCGTTGTCGAAGCCGATGTCGCGGTCGGGCTTGGCGTCGTGGTGGTAGTCGACGGGCATATCGCGCAGGTTGCTCCAGCCGCCGCGCACGGCGACATAGGGCTGGGACAGGAAACGGGGTTCCTCGGACAGGGCGCCGACCAGCGGCAGGCAGACGAGGAGGAAGGCGAGCAGGGCGAGGCGCATGGCGGTTGCTCCGGATGGCGCGTTGGTTGCGCCCTTCCTGCGCCGGCAACGCGGCGGCCGTCTCGCCGGGTTCGGCGGTGGTCTGGCCGATTTCGGAATCGGCGCGGTTTTTCAGTCTTCGGCGATGGTTTCCGAGTGCGTACGGCCAAGCGCGGCGCGGCGGTGCTCGGTCGGGGTGGTGCCGAAGCGCGCGCGGAAGGCGCGGTTGAAGGGGCCGATCGAGCCGTACCCCAGATCGAGCGCGATGGTCAGCACGGGTGTGCGCGCCTGCGCGGCGTCGGCGAGCCGGGTCGCCGCGGCTTCCAGCCGGTGCGCGTTGAGGAAGGCGGCGAAGTTGCGGTGCCCGAGCCGGCCGTTGATCAGCCGGCGCAGCCGGTATTCCGGCACCCCGACCTGCGCCGCCAGGGCGCCCACCGTCAGGCCGGTGTTGCG
>NZ_JABFFR010000004.1 GCF_013423485.1 Azospirillum oleiclasticum | reverse complement strand
GTGTCGGCGGTTCGACTCCGTCCCTGGGCACCATTTTCCTCCTCCCGCAGACACGCCCAGCCGATTCCGCGACCGCAGAGACCATGCGGTGGGGCTTTCGACGTCAAGCCGTGACCTTGTCGGTGTGGCGGCCGAAGGTCCGTTTGGCGGTGTACATCGCCTGATCGGCGTGCGCGATCAGGCGGTCGGCGTCGGATGCGTCGACGGGGTACAGGGCGCCGCCGATGGACGCCCCGACGGTCAGGGCGAGGTCGGCCACGCGGATCGGCATCGCTAGCACGGCGTGACACTTCTCGCAGACCATGGCCGCGGCTTCGCCGGCGTTCTGCTGGTCCATCAGAAGGATGGCGAACTCGTCGCCGCCGATGCGGGCGACGGTGTCGGCGCGGCGCACGGCACCGGCCAGCCGCTGCGCGACCTGCCGCAGCAGCTCGTCGCCCACGGCGTGGCCGTGCGCGTCGTTGACCGGCTTGAAGTCGTTGAGATCGATGTACAGGAGCGCGAAGGCGGTTCCGTTGCGCTCCGCGCGCACGATGGCCTGGTGCAGCCTGTCCTCGAACATGGCGCGGTTGGGAAGGCCGGTCAGGGCGTCGTGGTGGGCCATGTGGGCCATGCGCGCCTCGCTCTCGCGCAGCGCCTCCTCCTGCTCGCGCAGCTTGCCCAGCAGATGGTTGAAGCCGAACACCAGCTCTCCCACCTCGTCCATGCGGCCGACGGGCAGCGGCTCCAGCGGCGCGCGGCCGAGCGCCATCTGGTGCATGCGGCCGGCGGCGTCGGTCAGCGGCCGCAGCATCCGGCGCAGCACCAACGCGAAGACGGCCATCAGCACCAGGACCGGAAGCAGGATCACGGTGGAGATGAAGCGGCGCAGCCGGTCCACGGCGCCGAATGTCTCGTCCGTCGGCACCCGCGCCACCAGGAACCATCCGGCCGCCGGAACGGACACGATGGCCGACAGCTCCTCGACGCCCTGGGCGTTCACGGTGACACCGGTGCCCCGATAACCGGCCATGGCACGGTCGTGCAGCGGATTGACGCCGGGCGGCGGGGTGTCGCGCAGGACCATGCGCGGATCCCCGGCCGCCACGAAGAGGCGGTCGCGCGGTGACACCAGCAGGAACCCGCCCCACCGCCCGATCCGGTTGTCCTGTACCAGATTGAGGAATCCGGGCGCGTCGAGCGCGGCGATCCCGGCGAGCACGGCCACCGTGCCGCCGTCGTCGCCCGTGACCGGCACGGACAAGGCGATCAGCGGCTCACCACCGGCGCCGCGGAAGGGGCGGCCGATGGCGGTCTCTCCGGCGGATGTCGCGCGGAACCAGTCGATGGGCGGTCCGGCGGCCGGGGCCAGCGCGTCGTCCAGGTCGCGGCTGCTGGTGACGGTGCGGCCGTCGGGGAACGCGACGAGCAGACCCAGGGAGAACAGCGGGTAGCTGTCCTGCCGCTCGCGAATCCAGGCGCGCAGCGTGTCGGAGCCAGCCGGGATCGCGGGCGGCAGCCGCATGGCGAGACGTTGCAGCAGCGCGATCCTGGCCATGATCTTCTCGTCGACGTCCCCGGCGACATAGGTGGCCATGGACAGCTGGTGGGCGGCCGACAGAGTTCCGATCTCACCCTTGAGGAAATCGGACAGGAACAGGATCCGGACGATGGTCCCGATCACCACCACGAGCACGGCGAAGAGCACCAGACGGACGACGATGCTCCGGCTACGCTTCCGCAGTTTTGCGGCGATGATCGCCAGGACACTCAAGGACCGGGTCGTCCCAAAGGTTCATACATGAATATGCAGAGGTGTAGGCCAGCAATCATGGCCCGTCAATCGTCGGCCCGATGTCGCAAGACAAGCCATCGTGTCGGCCCAAAACAAAACGGGCATCCCGAAGGATGCCCGTTTCCTGACGCGGTGATTGCGGCTGTCTCAGCGCGCGTGGCCGGCCAACGTCGGCGGCACGGCGCGGCGGCTCGAGCCGAGGCGGGTGAGGGCCTGCCATCCCTTGACCACCATGGCGCGCAGGTGCTCCGCCTGCATGGCGGCCGCGGCGCGGCGGATTTCCTGGGTTTCTTCGAAGCTGGGGAATTGGAAGCGTTCGTTGTTCATCGTAGGAGACCTCCTCTGCGGTGAGAAGACGTCCCTCCCTCATGTTGTGTTGCAACGCACAATATGGGGACGCGGCGCCGTGGTAAACTGTGCCCGAACGAATTGCTGCAATGCGATATTCGCGCGTCGCGGGCGCAGACGCGAACAATGGTGCCCACCTATTGGTGGTGTCGTCAGCAATGCGCCCCTTGTGCTCCATTCCCTGTCCTTCGACGCGGTGTCACGATGAATTGATGGGCACCTTTCGTCGCATTGTCCGTTTGCGCTCTTGTCTTTGGTCGCCGCCGCCGGTGTTGTCGCGGTCCAAAGGCACAGTATGGTTGCCGGGGGAATCATGAGCACCACCAACTCACTGACCATTGTTGTCGACTCGTGCGATCGCTATGACAGCGTTCCTTACCAGTTCAAGGCCGTGGCGGAGGAATGGAGTCGCAACGGGGGGCGGGTGTCGGTCGTGGACCGTCCGGACGCGACGCTCGACGGCGATCTCGTCATCGCGCATGTGGATCTGACGGTCGTTCCCGAAACCTACCGCCGGGCCTTCGCCGGGCACCGGCGGGTCCTCAACGCGGCGGTGACCGACATCTCCAAGCGGCGGATCAGCCGCAACCTCATCACCAGCCCCGACCAGTGGGACGGCCCGGTCATCATCAAGACCGACCTCAATCATGGCGGCTGGCCGGAACTGGACCGTTTCCGCGAGCGTGGACTGGCCGCCCGTGCGCTGGGCAAGCTGGTCCGCCGCGCACCGTGGCAGGTGACGGGCATGCTCTCGGCCGCCCATTATCCGGTCTTCGCGCACCCGCGCGACGTGCCGTGGTTCGTGTGGCGCCACCCGCGGCTGGTGGTGGAAAAGCTGCGGCCGGAGAAGCGCGGCGACCTCTATTGCCTGCGTCAGCACATCTTCCTGGGTGACCGGGCGATCGACACCATCCTTTACGCCCGGCACCCGGTGGTGAAAGCCGGCAACATCGTGCGCCGCGAGACGCTGGACGGGCCGCCGCCCGAGATCCTGGCTTTGCGCCGGGAGTTCGGATTCGATTTCGGAAAGTTCGATTACGCGATCAGCGACGGCGAGGTGGTGGTCTACGACGTCAACCGCACGCCCAGCTTCGGCGACGATCCGGAAGGGCGCGAACGGCACACCGCGCGGGTGCTGACACCGGGCCTCGCCGCCTTTTTGTGACGACCGCAACCGCGGTCGCCAGCCCGATCCAAGCCGCTTGACCTTTGCGGCAGGTCGCCATACGCTCCGTGCAATTCAGCTCACCGAGTTGAGCAGGGCAGGCAAGAAACACAACGGGAAGGAGGGTCGCCCCTGCGGGCGGCCCTCTTTTCAACAGGTGCGGTTCGCGTTCGCAACGCGTCTTGCCGGAAAGCCGAAGGAAAGGGATGGGGATGGCGGACGCCAAATTCCTCAAGTTCGACACCCTCAGCCTGCACGCGGGGCAACGCCCCGATCCCGAGACCGGCGCACGCGCCGTGCCCATCCACATGACCACGTCCTTCCTGTTCCAGGACGTGGACCACGCCGCGGCGCTGTTCAATCTGGAGCAGCCCGGCCACATCTATTCGCGCATCTCCAACCCCACCGTGGCGGTGCTGGAGGAGCGGCTGGCGGCGCTGGAGGGCGGTGTCGGCGCGGTCTGCACCGCCAGCGGGCAGGCGGCGCTCAGCCTCGCCGTGATGACGCTGATGGGGGCGGGCGGGCACATCGTCGCCTCCGCCTCGCTTTATGGCGGCAGCCGCAACCTGCTGGGCTACACGCTGCCGCGCTTCGGCATCGACACCAGCTTCGTGGATCCGCGCGACCATGCCGCGTGGCGCGCCGCGATCCGGCCGGAGACGCGGCTGGTCTTCGCCGAGGTGCTGGGCAACCCGGGGCTGGAGGTGCTGGACATCCCGGCCATCTCGGCGGTCGCCCACGACGCCGGCGTGCCGCTGCTGGTGGACGCCACCTTCGCCACGCCCTATCTGTGTCGGCCGCTCCAGCATGGGGCGGACCTCGTCATGCATTCCTGCACGAAGTGGCTGGGCGGTCATGGCACGGCCATCGGCGGCGCGGTCATCGACGGCGGCACCTTCGATTGGGAGGCGTCCGGCAAGTTCCCGACATTGACCGAGCCCTACGCCGGCTATCACGGCATCGATTTCGCGGAGGAGTATGGGCCGGCGGCCTTCCTGATGCGGGCGCGGGCGGAGGGCCTGCGCGACTTCGGCGCCTGCATGAGCCCGATGAACGCCTTCCAGATCCTGCAGGGCGTGGAGACGCTGCCGCACCGCATGCGCGGCCACATCCACAACACCCGCAAAGTGGTGGGCTTCTTGGAAACCGAGCTGGGCCGACCGGACGGTGCCGTCGCCTGGGTCAATTATCCGGAGCTGGCCGACCATCCCGACCACGCGCTGGCGGCGGAACTGCTGCCGCGCGGCTGCGGGTCGATCGTCAGCTTCGGCGTGCGGGGCGGGCGCGCCGGCGGCCGGCGCTTCATCGAGGCGCTGAAGGTCTTCTCGCACCTCGCCAACGTCGGCGACGCCAAGTCGCTGGTCATCCACCCCGCGAGCACCACCCACGCGCAGCTCGACACGGCCGCGCTGGCGGCATCGGGGGTGGGGGAGGACATGGTCCGCCTGTCCATCGGGCTGGAGGATTGCGACGACCTGATCGACGACCTGAAGCAGGCGCTGCGCGCCGCGGCGAAGGGCTGAGGGAGCGCCATGGAGATCAGGGTTCGCGACGAGGCCGTCTACGCCCACACCGGCGGGCGTGATTTCGATGCGGCGCTTCCGGTGGCGGTGCTGCTGCACGGCGCCGGCATGGACCACACGGCCTGGAGCCTGCAGACGCGCTGGCTGGCGCACCGCGGCCTGTCGGTGCTGGCGCTGGATCTGCCGGGCCACGGGCGCTCCGGCGGGGTGCCGCTGGCGTCGGTGGGGGAGCTGGCGGACTGGGTCGCCGCCCTGCTCGATGCGCTGGGCGTGGAGCGGGCGACGCTCGCCGGCCACTCGATGGGCGCGCTGGTGGCGCTCGACGCCGCCGCCCGGCATCGCGGGCGGGTGGCGGGGCTGGCGCTGTTCGGTGTGGCCGAGCGCATGCCGGTGCATCCCGACCTGCTGGCGCTCGCCGCCACCGACCAGCCGGAGGCGGTGGAGCTGGTGGTCGGCTGGGGTTATGGGCCGCGTGGCCATGTCGGCGGCAGCCCGGTGCCGGGGATGGCCCTGCTGCCGGCGGGGCGGCGCCTGCTCCAGGCGGCACGGCCCGGTGTTCTGGGGGTGGATCTGTCCCTGTGCAACGCCTATGGCGGCGCGGTGGAGGCCGCGGCGGCGGTGGCGTGTCCCACGGTGTTGGTGCTGGGGGATGGCGACCGCATGACCCCGGCCAAGGCCGGGCGCGCGCTGGCGTCCCGGATCGCCGGCGCGCGGGTCGAACTGTTGCCCGGCGTCGGCCACATGATCATGAGCGAGGCGCCGGTGCCCAGCGCCCGCGCCATTCTGGGCGTTGCCCCGAAGGGCGCCTGATGGCGCGATCCCCAACCCGCCGGGGACCGCGCCGGACGGTCACTTGCTGTCCGGTCGGGTGATGCTGGCGACCTGTTTCTGCAGCTCTTCGATCTTGCGCTGAAGGTCGTCGAGCGAATGGTCGGTGCCGGGTGCCTTGCCCGGTGCGGCGGGCATCGCCGGACCCTCGCCCTCCTTCGCGTCGCCGAAGGGGCTGAACATCCGCATGGCGCGCTCGAACATCGCCAGGTTCTGCTTGCCCATCTCTTCGAAACGGCCGAAGGGGAACATGCCGCCCAGCGTGCTCTGGAAATAATCGCGCATCTGCTCCTGATTCTTGGAGAACGATTGCATCGAATATTCCAGGTATTTCGGCACCATCCACTGCATGTTGTTGCCGTAGAAACCGATGAGCTGACGCAGGAAGCTGATCGGCAGCAGGTTCTGGCCCTTGCTTTCTTCCTCGACTATGATCTGGGTGAGCACCGAACGGGTGATGTCTTCGCCGGTCTTCGCGTCGTACACCACGAAGTCGAGCCCGTCCTTGACCATCTGGCACAAGTGGTCGAGCGTCACGTAGCTGCTGGTGGCGGTGTTGTAGAGACGCCGGTTGGCGTACTTCTTGATCGTGATCGGGGGTGACTTCTGATCTTCTTTTTCGGCCATCGGGGTCTCTTCCAAGGCGGGGTTGAGGTTGAAAACCCTCCAACGTTAGAACTACTCGATGGGTGAAGGGCTGTCCAGCGCAATGCCGCCGCAGTGCCGCGCGTTTTGCCGCGGCTGCGTTGTCGCGAAAGCGGCCACTGGCGTTCCCCGCGCGCCTGACCGTATAGTGCCGGCCATGGCCGACCCGACCCATCCGGACCCCCCGACCCTGGATCAACTGGCGCGACGCTATCTGGAACTCTGGCAGGAACAATGGGCAGCGCTCGCCACGGATCCGGAGGTTGCCGACCAGCTCGCGCGTCTCTTCCAGATGCTCGGGCAGGGGGCGGCGTCCTTCGCGCCCTTCGCCTTCGGGATGCCCGGATTCGCTGCCGGCGCCACGCCGGGCGCCGGCTGGGATCCGCGGCCGGCTCCGGACCCGTCGCCGTTCCGCGTGTGGCCGCAGGCCGCCGGACCCGCGGCGCCGCATGGTCGGGGCGATGACGCGTCCGGTGCCGCCGCTGCGGCAGGGGCCACGCCCGCTCGGCCTGCACCTGTCGACAGTGATGACGACGCTGCTCGGCTCCTCCGCCGGATTGCCGCACTTGAGGAACGGCTCGCCGCTGTGGAGACCCCAGCTGCGGGGGCGAGCGGCGGAACTCGGCCGCCAGGTCGCCGAAGCCGGCGCCGACGCCTTCCGGACGGCGCTTGACCGCGAGGTGCGGCGGCAGCTCGACCTGCTGCTGACCGGGCTGGAGCGCTACCGCCACCACCCCTACCGCCGCGATGTGGACGACCCGCCCGTGCTGTGGCGCGAGGGGGGGAGCCGGCTGCTGGACTACGGGCCGCCCGGCGGCCGGCCGGTGCTGTTCGTGCCGTCGCTGGTCAACCGCGGCTACATCCTCGACCTGTCATCCGACCGCAGCCTGATGCGCTGGCTAGCCGGGCAGGGGGTGCGGCCCCTGCTCATCGACTGGGGCGCGCCGGGCCCGGTGGAGCGGCGCTTCTCGCTCACCGACTACATCGCCGGGCGGCTGGAGCGCGCGCTGGAGGTGGCGGCCGACGCCGCGGGCGGGCCGGTGCCGGTGGCCGGCTACTGCATGGGCGGGCTGCTCGCCGCGGCGCTCGCGCTGCGCCGGCCGCGGCTGGTCGCCGGCCTCGTGCTGATGGCGACGCCATGGGATTTCCACGCCGAGGATGCGGGTGCGGCCCGGCGCGCCGCCGCCTTCTTCCAGCCCTTCGGCCCGCTGGTGGAGGCGTGGGGCGAGCTGCCGGTGGACGCGCTGCAGGCGCTGTTCGCCCAACTCGATCCCTATCTGGTGCTGCGCAAATTCACCCAGTTCGCGCGTATGGACCCGGATTCACCCGCCGCCCGCGCCTTCGTGGCGCTGGAGGACTGGCTGAACGACGGGGTGGCGCTTCCCGCGGCGGTGGCGCGCGACGCGCTGGCCGGCTGGTATGGTCGAAATGATCCCGCGGCGGGCACCTGGATGGTTGCCGGGCTGCCCGTGGACCCCGCGCGGGTGGTGGTGCCGACGCTGGCGCTGATCCCCGAGCGTGACCGCATCGTGCCGCCGGCATCCGCCCTTGCCCTGGCACGTGCCATACCGAATGCGCAAATTGTCGCACCCCCATTGGGGCATATCGGCATGGTCGTCAGCGCGGGTGCCAAGAGCGGCGTGTGGCGTCCGCTCGCCGACTGGCTTAATGCCGCAGGTTAGAAGCCGTTGGTCGGGGCGCCTTGCGTTGGCCGAATGGGCGGCCTAAGGTATGACCACTGTCACGTCGTCTCCGACCCATAATAAATCCAGCAAGTTCGAGGAGCGTCATCATGACCGAGGTTGTCATTGCCGGTGCGGCGCGCACCGCCGTCGGTGCGTTCAACGGTGTCTTCAGCACGGTGCCGGCGCACACCCTGGGAGAAATCGCCATCCGGGCCGCGCTGGCCCGCGCCAAGACCGAGGCCGACGAGGTGTCGGAGGTGATTCTGGGGCAGATCCTGACCGCCGGTCAGGGCCAGAACCCCGCCCGCCAGGCCGCCGTGGCCGCCGGCATCCCGGTGGAGAAGACCGCGTTCGGCATCAACCAGCTCTGCGGCTCCGGCCTGCGGTCCGTGGCGCTCGGCTACCAGGCGATCCGCGCGGGCGACGCGGACGTGATGGTGGTGGGCGGCCAGGAAAGCATGACCATGGCCCCGCACCTCATGTACCTGCGCAGCGGCGTGAAGATGGGCACGTCGGAGATGCTCGACAGCATGCTCAAGGACGGGCTCTGGGACGCCTTCAAGGGCTATCACATGGGCACCACGGCGGAGAATGTGGCCCAGAAGTGGCAGCTGACCCGTGACGAGCAGGACGCCTTCGCCGCCGCCTCCCAGCAGAAGGCCGAGGCCGCCCAGAAGGAAGGCCGCTTCAAGGACGAGATCACGCCCGTCACCATCAAGACCCGCAAGGGCGAGACGGTCATCGACAGCGACGAGTACCCGAAGCACGGCACCACCGTGGAGACGCTGGCCAAGCTGCGCCCGGCCTTCTCCAAGGACGGCACGGTGACCGCCGGCAACGCGTCGGGCATCAACGACGGCGCCGCCGCGCTGGTGCTGATGACCGCCGACAACGCCGCCAAGCGCGGCGTCACCCCGCTGGCGCGCATCGTCTCCTGGGCCACCGCGGGTGTCGATCCGTCGATCATGGGCA
The DNA here is from genome assembly GCF_013423485.1 of Azospirillum oleiclasticum. Classification (GTDB taxonomy): domain Bacteria; phylum Pseudomonadota; class Alphaproteobacteria; order Azospirillales; family Azospirillaceae; genus Azospirillum; species Azospirillum oleiclasticum. The sequence goes on along the minus strand of NZ_JABFFR010000004.1, from coordinate 18,616 downwards.
CCGGCCCGATCCCGGCCAGCCGTCTGGCCCTGAAGAAGGCCGGCTGGACCATCGACGATCTCGACCTGATCGAGGCGAACGAGGCCTTCGCGGCGCAGGCGCTGGCGGTGAACAAGGACCTGGGCTGGGACACCTCCAAGGTCAACGTCAACGGCGGGGCCATCGCCATCGGCCACCCGGTCGGCGCGTCGGGTGCCCGCGTGCTGGTCACGCTGCTGCACGAGATGCAGCGCCGCGACGCCAAGCGCGGTCTCGCCACGCTGTGCATCGGCGGCGGCATGGGCATCGCCCTCTGCGTCGAGCGCTGAGCCACGGCCGGCGCACCGCCCCGTCCTACGCACGGGGCGGTGCGCCGCAGGCTCGGGATTTTTCCAAGAAACGTCAACCGGTCCGGACTGTTCTGTCCGGCCAATCAATTCACTCTGGGAGGAGCTCATGGCTCGTGTAGCGATCGTCACCGGCGGCACCCGCGGCATCGGTGAGGCCATCTGCGTTGCGCTGAAGAACGCCGGTTACACCGTGGCCGCCAATTACGGCGGCAACGACGAGGCCGCGAAGGCCTTCACCGAGCGGACGGGCATCGCCGCCTACAAGTGGGACGTCTCCAGCTTCGAGGCGTGCAAGGCGGGTGTGGCGCAGGTCGTCGCCGACCTCGGCCCGGTGGATGTGCTGATCAACAACGCCGGCATCACCCGCGACGGCGTCATGCACCGCATGACCTACGAGCAGTGGGAAGCGGTGATCCACACCAACCTGTCGTCCTGCTTCAACATGTGCCGCAACGTGATCGACAGCATGCGCGAGCGCAGCTTCGGCCGCATCGTGAACATCGGCTCGGTCAACGGCCAGGCCGGCCAGTACGGCCAGGTCAACTACGCCGCGGCGAAGTCGGGCATCCACGGCTTCACCAAGGCGCTGGCGCAGGAAAGCGCTGCCAAGGGCATCACCGTCAACGCCATCGCGCCCGGCTACATCGACACGGACATGGTCCGCGCCGTGCCGCCGAACGTGCTGGAGAAGATCGTGGCGCGCATCCCGGTCGGCCGTCTGGGCCGTGCCTCGGAGATCGCCAAGGCCGTGCTGTACCTCGTCGATGACGAGAACGGCTTCATGACCGGCTCGACCCTGTCGGTCAACGGCGGCCAGCACATGTATTGATCCGGCGGATCCGCAGCGCGGATCCGACGCTTTCGGCGCCCCTCTCCCGGTCACCGGGGGAGGGGCGTTCTGTTTGAGCGGCTCACGGAGTCAGGCGGTAGTTCGCGGCCGCTCGCCGTTCGTCGGTGACGACGGCGCAGCCGCCCAGCACCGGGGCGGCGACGGGGATGGAGCCGTAGGCGGCCAGGGCGCCTTCCCGGTGCAGGCGGCCGACGAAGCCCTCGCCCTCGCCGCGCGCGACCCAGGCGAAGCTCAGCCAGGTCTGCCGCACCGGCTCGGCCCCGGCCCGCACCAGCGCCGCGAAGCTCGCCTCCTCCGACGTGCCGGGCGGGAAGACGGCCAGCACCATGCCGTCGCTTTCCGGCGGCAGCGCCGCGTGGTTCAGCGCCAGGGCCATGAAGCCCGTCCACACCGCCAGCACCGCCCCGCCCAGAAGCAGGGCGATGCGGTGTCCGGAGGGCTGGACGATAGCGTCCATGGTGTCAGGCGCGGCTGGGCTGGAGCACCGTCGGGGCCGGCTTCTCCACGATCGGCCAATGCACGATGGCGGCGAAGATGCCGAGCGCGATGCCGGCCCACCAGATCATGTCGTAGGATCCCGTGCGCTCGTAGAAGACGCCGCCCAGCCACACGCCCAGAAACGACCCGACCTGATGGCTGAAGAAGGCGATGCCGAACAGCATGCCGAGGTGCCGCACGCCGAACATCCGCTCCACCAGACCGGAGGTCGGCGGCACCGTGGACAGCCACAGCAGGCCCATGGCGGCGGAGAAGACGAGCACGCTGGCGGCGGAGACCGGCACGGCGATGAACACGGCGATGGCCAGCGCCCGCAAGGCGTAGATGACGCTGAGGATGTAGCGCTTCGGCATCCGGGTGCCGAGCATGCCGGCCGAGTAGGAACCGACGATGTTGAACAGCCCGATCAGCGCGATGGCCCAGCCGGCCAGCGACGGCGGCGCGCCGATGTCGGCCAGATAGGGCGGCAGATGCACGGTGATGAAGGCCACATGGAAGCCGCAGACGAAGAAGCCCGCGACCAGCAGCAGGTAGCTGCCATGCCCGAATGCCTGGCGAAGGGCCTGACCGGTCGTCAGGTCGGGCACCGCCGCCGACGATCCGGCGGCGCGGCCCTTGGCACCGCCGGCCAGCGCGGTCGCCAGCAGCGGTACCCCCATCATGCAGACGCCGAGCAGCACCAGCGCCGATTGCCAGCCATAGGCGGCGATGAAGGCGCTGCCGAGCGGCGCGAACAGGAACTGGCCCATCGAACCGGACGCGGTGGCGATGCCCGCCGCCCAGGAGCGCTTCTCCGGGGGCATCATGCGGCCGAAGGCGGCGATCACCACGGTGAAGGACGCGCCGGCCAACCCGACGCCCACCATCACGCCGGCGGTGAGCTGGATCAGCAGAGGCGTGTCGCTGAAGGCGGTCAGCGCCACGCCGGCGCCGTAGAGCAGCCCGCCCGCCGCCAGCACGCGCGAGGGGCCGTAGCGGTCGGCCACCGCGCCGGCGAAGGGCTGGGCCATGCCCCACAGCAGGTTCTGCAGCGCCAGGGCCAGCGCGAAGACATCGCGGCCCCAGCCGTTCGCCTCCGACAGCGGGCCGGTGAACAGGCCGTAGGTGGATCGTACGCCGAAACCGATCAACGCGATCAGGCAGCCCGCCGCCACCACCACCGCGGGCGTGCGCCAACCCGGCCCGGCGCCCCGTGTACCACTCTGCATCAACCCCGCCTCCATGCCCCCGCAGGCCCCGCCTGCCGGGGCACCGCCGTCCGACCGACTTACGGTCGTTGATCCGGACGGATCGATCCTAGGTCGGTTGTGACGGTGCGGCAAATTCATATTCCGAATTGGCCGCATTCAGGCTTCTCATGCATCGCGCCGCTGGCGGCTCCGCGAACGCTGGCCTATACCCATGGCCCATGACCGACACCGCCCCCGCCGACCGCAGCCGCCGTGACTATCCCGACCGACCCTGGGTCGGTGTCGGGGCGATCGTCTGGAAGGGGGAGGAGGTCCTGCTGATCCGTCGAGGCCGCCCGCCGCGCCTGGGGCAATGGAGCCTGCCCGGCGGCGCGCAGGCTCTGGGCGAGACGGTGTTCGAGACGGCCCGCCGCGAGGTGACGGAGGAGACCGGCCTGACGGTCGAGCCCTACGAGGTGGTGACGGTGGTGGACGCGGTCACCCGCGACGACGCCGGGCTGGTCCAGTACCACTACACGCTGGTCGAGGTCGCCGCGCGCTGGGTGTCCGGCGAGCCGGTCTCCGGCGACGACGCGCTCGACGCGCGCTGGGTGTCGATCGACGAGGCGGCGACGCTGGTGTCCTGGGGCGAGACGGAGCGGGTCATCCGGCTGTCGGCGGCGCGCCGATCTCCCTGATGAAGCCGGGCACGTCCGCCTCCGCCAGGGGGCGCGACAGCAGGTAGCCCTGGATGCGGTCGCAGCCGTAGGCGCGCAGAAACAGGAGCTGGTCGCGCGTTTCCACCCCCTCCGCCACCACGCGCAGGCCGAGCGCGTGGGCGAGCGAGACCACGGCGTGCACGATGGCCGCGGAGTCACGCTGCTCCACCATCGCCTGCACGAACTGGCGGTCGATCTTCACCCCTTCCAGCGGCACCCGGCGCAGCAGGGCCAGCGAGGAATAGCCGGTGCCGAAATCGTCGAGCACCGCCTGCACCCCGGCGCCGCGCAGCTCCAGCAGGCATTGCGTGACGGCGGCCGAGCCGTCGAGCAGCGCGGTCTCGGTCAACTCCAGCTTCAGGTTGGATGCGGGCAGGCCGGTCTCGGCGAGGATGCCCAGCACGCAGCGCGCAAGGCCGGGCTCGGCAAGCTGGCGGGCCGACACGTTGACCGCCACCGGCACATCCGCCATGCCCGTGCGCAGCCAGCGCGCCGCGGTGGAACAGGCGCGGCGCAGCACCCATTCGCCGAGCACGAAGATGGCGTCGCTGGCCTCGGCCACCGGGACGAACAGATCCGGCGGTATCTCCGTGCCATCCGCCAGACGCCAGCGGACCAGCGCCTCGAAGCCGCACAGACGGCCGGTGGCGACATCGGCCTGCGGCTGGAAGACCAGCGAGAGTTCGTTGCGGAGGATCGCCTCGGTGATGCGGTCGGCCATGCCGAGGCTGGTTGCCGCCGCCCCCGGCAATGGCAGGACACCCGGATCGGGCAGCACGTCGTGACCAGCCGACATGAATCCTCCTGTCCGCACGCACCGCTTGCGGATTTGTCGAATAAAGACCTCATTGAGGTATTATGAAACGAACAACCGCCGTTTCTGCCCATCAAGAAAGGGCAGGGAAGCATGACATCGGTGTTACGGATTTGCCGAAAATTCGGATAATGTCGGTGGAATACGGGCGCATGACGGGGCTCCGGGCGTTGGCGTCGAAATCACCAACGCCCGATCCTGTGTAGACGTTCCCGCCTACTGCCAATTTGCAAGAAGCATCAATGTCGATGAACCCTTCACTCCGATCGTGAGGGGTACCGGGGTATTTTCAGACGTTGAAGCGGAAGTGGAAGATGTCACCGTCCTGAACGATGTACTCCTTGCCCTCCTGCCGCATCTTGCCTGCATCTTTCGCGCCCTGCTCGCCGCCGAGCGACACATAGCTGGTGTAGTCGATGGTCTCGGCGCGGATGAAGCCGCGTTCGAAATCGCTGTGGATGACACCGGCCGCTTCCGGCGCGGTGGAGCCGCGGCGCAGGGTCCAGGCGCGCGCCTCCTTCGGCCCGACAGTGAAGAAGGTGATCAGGTCGAGCAGCTCGTAGCCGGCGCGGATCAGGCGGTTCAGGCCGGTCTCCTCCAGCCCCAGCGATTCCAGGAATTCGGCCTTTTCCGCCGGATCGCCGAGCTGCGCCACCTCCGCCTCGATGGCGGCCGAGATCACCACATAGCCCGCATTCTCCGCCGCCGCCTTGGCGGCGACCTTTTCGGAGAAGGCGTTGCCGGTGCCGGCGGACGCTTCCTCGACGTTGCAGACGTAGAGCACCGGCTTGGCGGTGAGGAGCTGGAGCTGGCGGAACAGCGGCTTCTCCTCCGCGCTCACCGGCACCACGCGGGCGGGCTTGCCGTCGGCCAGCACCTTGATGGCGCGCTCGACGAGCTCGGCGCGGGCCTTGCTGTCCTTGTCGCCGCCCTTGGCCTTCTTCTGCAGGTTGTTGAGCTGCCGCTCCAGGCTGTCCAGGTCGGCCAGCATCAGCTCGGTCTCGACCACCTCCGCGTCGCGCAGCGGATCGACGTCGCCCTCGACATGGGTGATGTCGTCGTCCACGAAGCAACGCAGGACATGGACGATGGCGTCCACCTCGCGGATGTTGCCGAGGAACTGGTTGCCCAGCCCCTCGCCCTTGGAGGCGCCGCGGATCAGGCCGGCGATGTCCACGAACTCAAGCTGCGTCGGCACCGTCTTCTGCGACTTGGCGATGGCGGCCAGCTTGTCCAGCCGCGGATCGGGCACACCGACGCGGCCGACGTTCGGCTCCTTCGTGCAGAAGGGGAAGTTGGCCGCCTCCGCCGCCTGGGTGGCGGTCAGCGCGTTGAACAGGGTCGACTTGCCGACGTTCGGCAGGCCGACGATGCCGCAATTGAAGCCCATGGGTCGCGATCGCTTCGAATAGGTCGTCGGGGTGTCCGGATCGCCGCGTTTATCCTACGCAGGGCCGGAAAAGGCAAAGGGTTATGGCACCGGTCCGCCGTCGCCCCCCAGCGGCACCCGGCCCTTGGCGACCACATAGCGGTGCGCCGCCGCGGCCGCGGCCAGGAGGTCCGGCGTCGCGGCGAAGGCCTCGTTGAGGCGCGCCGCCTGGGTGTCCGGCTCCTCGGGATAGGCATGGGCGAGGCGGTTGCGCAGCAGCGTGATGGCGGTCCAGCGGGCGCTGGAGGCGAGCGCGCCCAGCTTCTCCATCAGGTCCGCCAAGTCCCGGCGCGACAGGGTGGCAGGGTCGTAGCCCTCGACAAGCGCGATGCCACGGAACACGCCCTCCGCCAGCGTCGATTGCAGCTGTTCGAACCGCTTCACGAAGGCGTCCAGCCGGACGACGCTGTCTTCCGGCAGGCCGTCCACCGACACGGCGGTGAGAGGGAACAGCGGCGCGAGGTCGCGGCACAGGCGGTCGAGCCGCGCGGCGACGCGTTCGGACGAGCGCAGGTTGCGCGCGAGATAGAAGGCGGGCAGCTCACCGGGGTTCACAGCACCATCCCCGTTTCCATGGCCAGGCGGTCGATGGGGCGGAGCGCGCCGCCGCGTTCACGGACGACGAAATCCACCCTCCGCTCGCCGATCTCGCCCTCCAGCGCGTGCAGGAAGCGCGCCTCGTTGTCGAAGGTGGCCCGTCCCGCCGCGGTTTCGATGTGCAGGTCGATGTCGCCGCCGCGTCTGGCATCGTCAACGCGGGAGCCGAACAGGCGGACGACCGCATCGGCGCCGAACACCGCGGCGGCGGTGCGGCGGATGGCATCCTGCTCGTCCGGCGTCAGACGCATGGCGGCACCTCCGCTCCTTACTTGGGGGGCTGGGTGGCCAGTGTCACCTTGTTCATGAACTCCTCCGGCCGGCCCTGGACGATCAGGGGGAAGGCGGCGGCGCAGGCGTCCACCAGCGGGTCGAGCCAGGACTGGTCAGACTTGGCGAAGTCGTGCAGGACGTAGCCGGTGACGAGGTTCTTGTCACCTGGATGGCCGATGCCCAGGCGCACCCGCCAGTAATCCTTGCCGATGTGCGCGTCGATGGAGCGCAGGCCGTTGTGCCCGCCGTGCCCGCCGCCCTTCTTCACCCGGATGCGGCCGGGGGGCAGGTCCAGCTCGTCGTGGAACACGACGACCCGATCGGGCGTAAGCTTGAAGAACTGGAGTGCGGCGCCGACCGACTGGCCGGACAGGTTCATGAAGGTCAGCGGCTCCAGCGCCAGGACCTTGTCGCCGGCCACCGTGCCTTCGGCCGTGGTGCCCTGGAAACGGCGACGCCAGGGGCTGAACCCATGGCGTCGGGCGATCTCCTCGACCGCCATGAACCCGATGTTGTGGCGGTTGCGCGCGTATTCGTTGCCGGGATTGCCCAGCCCGACCAGCAGCAGCATGCCGTCACCTCAAGGAAGAAACGCGGGAAGGGGCCGTTCCGGGAACGGCCCCTTCCGTTGGTCGTGCCAAGCCGCCGGTGTCAGGCCGTCGCCTCACCGGTCGCTTCCTCGGACTTCAGGCCCGAGGGAGCGGCGATGGTGGCGATGGTGAAGTCACGGTCGGTGATCGCCGAGGTCACGCCCGGCGGCAGCTTGACCGAGGAGATGTGGATGGAATCACCCACGTCGAAGCCCTCGCAGCTCACCGTGATGTGCTCGGGGATGCTGTCGGCCGCGCTGATCAGCTCCAGCTCGTGCCGGACGATGTTCAGCATGCCGCCGCGCTTCAGACCGGGCGATTTGTCCTGGTCCACGAACTCGCAGGGGACCATGACGGTGACCTGGGTGTCGGTGGACACGCGCAGGAAATCCACATGCAGCGGGACGTCGGTCACCGGATCGAACTGCACGTCGCGCGGCAGCACGCGGTGCGTGGCGCCATCGACCGAGATGTCGAACAGGTGGGTGAAGAAGCCGGGCTTGTGCAGCACGCGGTCGAAGGCGAATTTTTCCAGCGAGATCATCAGCGGGGCCTGCTTGCCCCCGTAGATCACGGCCGGAACCCGGCCCGAACGGCGCGTCTGGCGGGCGGTCCCCTTGCCTGCCCGGGCGCGCGATTCGGCGCTCAGAGAAACGGTCTCGGTCATTGCTCACTCCTCGACAAAAAGCGCCAGCCTCCAGGGGTGCTGACGCGCGGAGCCGGCCGTATACGCCGGCCCCCGCCTGCCGTCAAGAGAAGAGGCTGGAGACCGAGCGCTCCTCGCTGATGCGCATGATCGCCTCGGCGATCAGCGGGGCGATGGTGAGCTGGCGGATGTTGCGGGAGACGCGCACGGCCTCCGTCGCCTGGATGCTGTCCGTGCTGACCAGCGTCTGGATCGGGGCGACCGCCACGCGGGACACCGCCCCGCCCGACAGCACGCCATGCGTCACATAGGCGCTGACCGACTGCGCCCCGGCTTCCATCAGGGCCACCGCGGCGTTGCACAGCGTGCCGCCGGAATCGACGATGTCATCGACCAGGATGCACTTGCGTCCCTCGACGTCGCCGATGATGTTCATCACCTCCGACACGCCGGCACGCTCGCGCCGCTTGTCGATGATGGCGAGGTCGCTGTCGAGCCGCTTGGCCAGCGCGCGGGCGCGCACCACGCCGCCGACGTCCGGCGACACGATGGTCAGCTCGTTGCCGAAACCGAGGTGCGCGCGGATGTCCTTCTCGAACACCGGGGCGGCCATCAGGTTGTCGGTCGGGATGTCGAAGAAGCCCTGGATCTGGCCGGCGTGCAGATCCATCGTCAGCACGCGGTTCGCACCCGCCGTGGTGATCAGGTTCGCCACCAGCTTCGCCGAGATCGGCGTGCGCGGGCCGGTCTTGCGGTCCTGACGGGCGTAGCCGTAGTAGGGAATGACCGCCGTGATGCGCCGGGCCGAGCCGCGCCGCAGCGCGTCGATGGTGACCAGCAGCTCCATCAGGTTGTCGTTCGCCGGGAACGAGGTGGACTGGATGACGAACACGTCTTCGCCGCGCACGTTCTCCAGGATCTCGACGAAGACCTCCATGTCGGAGAACCGGCGAATGGCCGCCTTCGTCAGCGGCACGCCGAGGCAGGTGGAAATGGCCTCGGCCAGCGGACGGTTGCTGTTGCCGGCTAGCACCTTCATCGCGGTGGGCTCTCTCTCTCGGGAACAAGGACGCAGGCGCAGGCGACCCGGCCCCAGCCGTACGCCGCATGCCCCCGAAAACGGGCGGGACGATAACAAAGGGGCTGGCCCGTGTAAATCTTTCATGACGGCCCGAGGCGACGCACCCCCGCCTTCGCCGCGGGCCGTCCGGTCAGGCTTTGGCCATGGCCTTCGCCTTCTCCAGGAAGGGCTTGATCCGCAGGTCGGCCTTGACGAAATGGTCCAGGAACCAGAAGGCGAGCAGTTCGTCCGACTTGTTCTTGACATAGCCGAAGGTGAAGGGCGATCCGGGACCTGCGGAATCCATCTGCCCGATGATGTCGTCGAGTGACTCGATCAGCCGCTTGTGCTGCGCCCGGTGCTCGGAAAGCTGCGGATAGCGGATGCGGTCCATGATCATCTCCTCGTGAAGGAAATGACGCTCGGACACCGCGCGCAGCTCCATCAGAAATTTCATGGCGTCATCACGCCACAAGTCGTCGGTGGGCAGGTTGACGAAACGGCGGATGAGGTCGTGCTGCGCACGATGGTCCTTGTCGAGGATGTTGCCGTCGATGTTCATCTCGGCACGCCACGCGAACTTCACCGCAACCTCCCCGAACCGATCCAGGTTCGAATGATGGTGAGCGCAATCGCGACGTTGCAACAAAAATGAACAATTTGCGGCACAAATCGACAGACGAGTCACCCGCCGGTCGCACCACGGATCGTGGGGGCTTTCAGCCGGTCAGCACGATGGCCGACAGGCCGCGGCCATAGTCCCGCTCGCCGCGCTGGCAGGTGCGGCGGTAGCTGAAGAACCGGTCCTCCTCCGCCACCGTGTCGTTCGGGCAGCGCTGGATCATGCCGACACCGGCGTTGCCGAGCCGGCGGACGATGTAGCCGGGCAGGTCGAACAGCAGCTTTCCGGCAGCCCGCGCAGGCGCGAAGAAGTCGCGGTTGTCCGCATCCTCCTCCAGGAAGGGGGCGGGGAACTCCGGCCCGACCTCGTAGGAGCGCTGGGCGATGCAGGGGCCGATGGCGGTGACGATGCGGGTCGGGTCGGCGCCGAGCTCGACCATGCGGGCGACGGTGGCTTCCAGCACGCCGCCCCTGGCACCCTTCCAGCCGGCGTGCGCGGCCCCGATCACCTTCGCCTGCGGGTCGGCGAACAGCACCGGCGCGCAGTCGGCGGTGAGGATGCCGAGCGCGATCCCCGGCACGCGCGTGGCCAGCGCGTCGGCCTGCGGCGCGCGGTCGTGGGTCCATGGCGTCTCCACCACCACGCAGGTGGGGCTGTGGATCTGGTAGCAGGTGACCAGGCGATCCGCTGCCACCTCCAGCCGGGTCATCGCCCGCGCGCGGTTCTCCGCCACCGCGGCCGGAGCGTCGCCGGAGCCGAAGCCGCAGTTGAGCGAGGCGTAGATCCCCTGCGATACGCCGCCGGTGCGGGTGAAGAACGCGTGGCGGATGGTGGTGATGTCGTTCAGTGCGCCCAGGGTGATCACGATGGCCCGACCTTTCCGTATGCCGCCCCTCCCGGCTCGCGATGCGGGAGACGGGCAAGAACCTGAAGGGTCGGCGGGCGTCGTTCAAGGGGGAGGATTCGGACGGCGGCGGGACGCGGCGGCGCCTCTTGCGATTGTTTCCGCTGCGCAAAAGTTCGCGCACCAAGGTATGGCAACCTGCCGCGCGTCACTTGGACCGACCTCCGGTGGTGGGCTGGAGGGATACTCTTCCCGATGTTTCAACGCGTTGCGCGCTGAATTAGAATGATTGGGGAGAATGACATGCCCAGGCGCACTCTCTTTCCCGTTGCGGTCGTGGTGGCCCTCATGGCCGGCACCGCCGGCATCGCACTGGCCGCCATGGACGAGCCGATCCAGCCGATCGCACCCGCCAAGGTGAGCAACCCAGGCCTCGTGGAACTCGGCAAGAAGCTGTTCTTCGACACCCGCCTGTCGAAGTCCGGCTTCATCTCGTGCAATTCCTGCCACAACCTGTCCATGGGCGGCAGCGACAACCTGAAGACGTCGATCGGCCACAACTGGCAGAAGGGTCCGATCAACGCGCCGACGGTGCTGAACTCCAGCCTGAACGTCGCGCAGTTCTGGGACGGCCGAGCGCTGACCCTGCAGGACCAGGCCGGCGGCCCGATCGCCAACCCCGGCGAGATGGCCTTCACCCACACGCTCGCGGTGACGACGTTGCAGTCGATCCCCGGCTATGTCGCCGAGTTCAAGGCCGTGTTCGGCACCGACAAGGTGAGCATCGAGGAGGTGACCAAGGCCATCGCCGCCTTCGAGGAGACGCTGGTCACCCCGAACTCCCGCTTCGACAAGTGGCTGATGGGCGACAAGGGCGCCCTGACCAACGCCGAGCTGGAAGGCTACGAGCTGTTCAAGGACTCCGGCTGTACCGCCTGCCACAATGGTGCGGCCGCCGGTGGCAACACCTTCCAGAAGATGGGCGTCGTGGAGCCCTACAAGTCCAGCAGCCCGGCCGAAGGCCGTGTCGCGGTGACCAAGGAGGAGGCCGACCGCTTCAACTTCAAGGTTCCCACCCTGCGCAACGTCGAGCTGACCTACCCGTACTTCCACGACGGCGAGGCGGCCACCCTGGCGCAGGCGGTGGACGTGATGGGCCGCATCCAGCTCGGCAAGAGGTTCACGGAGCCGGAGAACGCCAAGATCGTGGCGTTCCTGAAGACGCTGACGGGTGACCAGCCGAGCTTCCCGCTGCCGATCCTGCCGCCGTCCTCGGACAAGACCCCGCAGCCGAAGCCGTTCGACTGACCGGTGCGGCGGGACCCCACGGCGGGGCGGCCGTCGCGCCGCCCCGCCGTGGGGCCCGCCAGGAGTCGAGAGCATGCTGTGGTGGTGGTCGAGGACGGGGCGGGTTCTGGTCCTGTCCGGTGTGGGCGTGGCGGGCGTGGTTGCCGGCGTGGTCGGCTGGGGCGGCTTCAACACCGTCCTGGAGGCCACCAACAGCACGGCGTTCTGCATCTCCTGCCACGAGATGCGCAGCACCGTGTACGAGGAGTACAGGCGGAGCGTCCATTACGCGAACGCGTCCGGCGTCCGCGCGGCCTGCGCCGATTGCCACGTGCCGCGGGACTGGACGCACAAGCTGCTGCGCAAGGTGCAGGCGACCAACGAGCTGTACCACTGGCTCGTCGGCACCATCGACACGCCGGAGAAGTTCGAGGCGAAGCGCCACGAGCTGGCGCGGCACGAGTGGGACCGGATGCGCGCCACCGACAGCCGGGAGTGCCGCAACTGCCACAGCTTCGAGGCGATGGACTTCCACAAGCAGAACGCCAAGGCCGCCACCACGATGGCGGCCGCGGCCAAGGCGGGCAAGACCTGCATCGACTGCCACAAGGGCATCGCCCACAATTTCCCGGATGTGACGGCGGGTCACCGCCGGGCCTTCGCCGACCAGCGGGAGCGGGCGAAAGGCTTTGTGCCGACGCCCGGCAGCACGGTGTACCCGCTGACGTCACTGGCGCTTCTTGAGCGGCCGGAGGGGGCCGGACCGATCGGCGAGGTGTCCGTATCCACGCCGCTTCGCGTGCTGACGGTGGAGGGTGGCTTCGCGCGGGTCGAGCTGACCGGCTGGCACCGCGACGGCTCGCCGGAGACGCTGTACCGGCTGCCCGGCAAGCGCATCCCCCTGGCGAAGCTCACGGACGCCGGGGCCGCCGGGCCGGAGGCGCTGCGGGTGGTGACCGACCCCGACAGCGGACAGCCCTGGACCGAGGCTCGCATCACCGCCTGGACGCGGACGGGTGCCTTCAGCGCCGATCGGGCTGTGCTGTGGGAGCATGCCGCGCGCATCGCTGACGCCAACTGCACCCTCTGCCACACGCTCCATTCGGCCGACGCCTACACGGCGAACCAGTGGATCGGCACCATCAACGCCATGAAGCGGCTGACGCCGCTCGACGACGAGGAGGTGCGGCTGCTGCAGATTTATCTGCAGACCGGCGCGAAGGATGCGGCGGCCTCGCGGTGAGCGGGGCTACAGCTTCGCGCTCCCCGACGCCTGGCGCAGCCGGTCGAGCAGCGCCTTGGTGGCGAAGCCGTCGGGCACCTCGTTCACCGTCACCTGGAAGCGGCGGAGCGCGTTGCGGGTGTTGGCGCCGACGATGCCGTCCACGCCGCCGGGATCGAACCCCATCGCCGCGAGGCGCTGCTGGAGCTCCATCCGCTCGTCCTTGTTCAGCGGCAGCTCCTGCCGCGGCCAGCTCCCCAGCACCGGGCCGCGCCCCTCGATGCGGTCGGCCAGCAGCGCCACCGCCAGCGCGTAGGAGGTGGACGGGTTGTAGCGCATGATGGCGCGGAAATTGTCGCGGATCAGGAAGGCCGGGCCGTTGTGCCCGCCCAGCAGCAGGACGGACCCGTTCCCCTCGCCCTGAAGCTCTCCGCCCGCGACCGGCCGGACGCCGATGCGGCGCCAGTCGGCCATCGGCTTGACGATGTTGTATTCGGCCTCGGCGTAGGGGAAGCCGGGCGGCAGCGTCACCTCCTCCCCCCAGCGCTCCCCGGCGCGCCAGCCGTTGGACTGGACGAAGGCGGCGGTGGAGGCGAAGACGTCGGGCAGACTGCCCCAGATGTCGCGGCGGCCGTCGCGGTCCTCGTCCATCGCGTGCTTCAGGAAGATGGTGGGCATGAACTGCGTCTGCCCCATCGCCCCGGCCCAGGATCCCGACATGCGCTCCAGCGGGATGTCGCCGGAATCGAGGATGCGCAGCGCGGCCAGCAGCTCGCCCCGGAAATAGCCGGTGCGGCGCCCCTCGTAGGCCAGGGTGGTCAGGGCGTCCACCACGCGGAAGCCGCCGGTGGAGTTGCCGTAGTCGGACTCCAGCCCCCAATGGGCGACCAGGATCTCGGCCGGCACGCCGCTGCGCTGGGACACCCGGCGCAGCAGGGCGGCGTTGTCCTGGAGCTTCTGGCGGCCGTTCTGCACCCGGCGGTCGGACACGGCACCGTCCAGATACTGCCAGACCTGACGCTCGAACTCCGGCTGCTTGTTGTCCAGCTCCTGCACTCGGTCGCTGAGCCGTACGCTGCCCATGGCGCGGTCGAAGGTGGCGGCGCGGATGCCCTGCTGCATCGCGTCCGCACGCAGCCCCTTCAGCCATTCCTCGAAGCTCAACCGCGGCTGCGGCGCCGCGGCGGCGGCCTGGTCCGTGGTGGCGGCCACGGCGACCGGCGTGGTCTGGGTGGTCTGGCAGCCGGCGAGCAGGCCGGCGGCGAGCAGGACGCGGAGGGGGAGGGAACGACTCATGGACCGGATGCACCCAAGTGGTAATGCCGCAGAACCTAGGGCGCTCCGCCCCACTCCTCAACGGGCAATGTTGCGGGGGGCGACGGTTCGGCGCTTGCAAGCGGCGACGGCCGGGCCTGCGCTCGGGTTGCGCATGGCGCTGGACAATGCACGCCGGGCTGATACAGTCACTTCATGAGCGACACGATACGAGCGGCGACGGATCGCCTGATCCAACTCAGCCTCGACGCTGGGCGCCCCCTGTCGCCGCTGCCGTTGCAGAAGCTGCTGTACTTCGTCGAAGGATGGCACCTCGCGCTGACGGGCGCGCCGCTCTTCGACGAGGAGATCCAGGCCTGGAAGGACGGGCCGGTCGTCCCGTCGGTCTATCGGCGCATGAAGGGGTTCAAGGACGCCGACATTCCGGCTGATGTCATCGATACCCGTCCTGACCAAACGCTGTCGCCTCATGCGCTGAGCATCATCGATCAGGTCTTCGAGGCCTATGGCACGCTGGATGCCGGAACGCTCGTTGGGCTTACGCATCTTCCGGGGTCCCCCTGGGACCAGACGCGGGCGGATGCCGGGGTGTTGCGGGGGGCCAGCAGCAAGCTTCCGATCGACGCGGAACGCATCCGGGCGTGGTTCCGCGAGGCGCTGGACGCGGGGCTGGAGCCGGAGACCACCGAACTGGTCGATGTGTCGCCGGAAGAGTTGCGCGACTGGACGCCGGCCGCCGCGTGACCGGTTCGCACATCGTCCTCATAAGGCCGGAGCTGGAACTGGAAGTACGGGCCGCCGACCGGCAGATCGCCGGTCTGTGGGAGATGACACGCGGCGCTCAACGGTACTTCAGCGGCTTCAACCTCGGGCCCGACGGGAATTTCCGCTGTCTGTGGTACATCCCGAAGGGCCGGCGCAGCTTACTGGAGCCGGTGCCCTTCGCGTCGAAGGCGCAGGTGCACATCGCCGTCGATCCCGCCTACGCCTATATCATCGGCGTCCGCTTCCCGGAACGCGGGCGGCAATTCGGCGTGATGCCGGTGCCGCCGCCACGGTGATTCGGTCGGCGCAGCCATTCCCGTACTTTTTTGAGCCTTGCCGGTTCCACGGGCGAGTCCGCCGCGTTTACCCGGCATGCACCCGATCCACATCGCGACGGCCGGATGGAGCGTGTCGAGCCGCTGGGCTGGGGCGGTGCCGGGCCCCGGCACGCATCTGGAGCGTTACGGGCGGGTGCTGCCGGCGGTGGAGATCGACAGTTCCTTCTACCGGCCGCATCGGCCCGCCACCTACGCGCGCTGGGCGGAGTCGGTGCCGCCGGGCTTCCGCTTCGCGGTCAAGCTGCCGCGCACGGTCACGCACGAGCGGCGGCTGAACGACGCGGACGAGCCGCTCGACCGGTTCCTGGGGGAGGTGACCCATCTCGGCGACCGGCTGGGGCCGTTGCTGGTGCAGCTTCCGCCGAGCCTGCGTTTCGATGCGGCGGTCGTGGACGCCTTCTTCGGCAGACTGCGCCGTGTCTTCATGGGCGAGCTGGTGTGCGAGCCGCGGCACGCGAGCTGGTTCGCGGATGGCCCGGAGGCGCTGCTGGCCGACCACGCCGTCGCCCGCGTGGCGGCTGACCCGCAGCCTGCTGAAGGGGCCGGGGAGCCGGGTGGCTGGGCGGGGCTGGCCTATTTGCGGCTGCACGGCTCGCCGGTGATGTACCGGTCCGACTACCCGCCCGACGCGCTGCGCGCCATGGCGGAACGGCTGCTGGCGGAGGCGCGGGAACGGCCGGTCTGGTGCGTGTTCGACAACACCGCCGACGGTCATGCGCTGGGCAACGCGCTCGCCCTGCGGGACCTTGTCGCCGCGGTTGCGGACACCGGTTGACAGGCGCCTCCGCCCGACGTTCCCTTTTCCCGAACGCGAACAGACGTCAGGGGAGGGCGCGCGATGGCACCAGGATCAGCGTATCCGATCGATCCGGCCGGAGAGACGGGCTTCACGGTCGAAGCGGCATCCATGAAATTCGGCCCCGGCATGCTGGGCGAGCTGGGCGGCGACGCCCGGGGGCTGGGCTTGAAGCGGGTGGCGGTGTTCATGGACCAGCGGGTCGCGGACACCGAGCCGGCGCAGGCCGCGCTCGCGTCGCTGCGCCGGGAGGGGGTGGACGGCGTGGTTTACGACCGCGTGCGGGTGGAGCCGACCAGCGAGACGTTCCTGGAGGCGGCGGCCTTCGCCCGCGAGGCCGGGGTGGACGGCTTCATCTCCATCGGCGGCGGCTCGGTGATCGACACCGCCAAGGCCGCCAACCTCTACGCCACCCACCCCGCCGACTTCCTGGCGTACGTCAACAAGCCGCTGGGCGAGGGGCGCCCGGTGCCGGGGCCGGTGAAGCCGCACATCGCCTGCCCGACCACCTGCGGCACCGGCAGCGAGACCACCGGTGTGGCGATCTTCGACCATGTCGAGAAGAAGGTGAAGACCGGCATCTCGTCGCGCTGGCTGCGGCCGACGCTGGCGGTGGTGGACCCGACCACCACCTACAGCCTGCCGCCGGGGGTGGTCGCCGCCACCGGCTTCGACGTGCTGACCCACGCCATCGAGAGCCACACCGCGCGCCCCTTCCGCTCGCGCCCGCGGTCGGAGACGCCGCAGCTCCGCCCGCCCTACCAGGGTGCCAATCCGTGGTCGGACATCGGCAGCCTCCAGGCCATCCGGCTGGGCGGGCTCTATCTGGAGCGTGCGGTGGCCGACCCGTCCGACCTGGAGGCGCGCGACCAGCTCATGTTCGCGGCGACCCTGGCCGGGCTCGCCTTCGGCAACGCCGGCGTGCACATCCCGCACGCCATGTCCTATTCGGTGGCGGGCATGAACCACCGCTTCGTGGCGAGCGGCTACGAGTCGGCACCGCCGATGGTGCCGCACGGCATCTCGGTGGTGTTGAACGCGCCGGCCGCCTTCCGCTTCACCGGCCCGGCCGCCCCCGAGCGGCACCTGCGCGCCGCCGAGGCGCTGGGGGCCGACATCCGCGGCGTCGGGCCGGAGGGGGCGGGTGCAGTGCTGGCCGACCGGCTGGTGGCGCTGATGCGGGCGACCGGGCTGCCCAACGGGCTGTCCGGGATCGGCTACGCCGAGGACGACATTCCGGCGCTCGCGGCCGGGGCGATCGCGCAGCAGCGGCTGCTGTCCATCGCGCCGCTGCCGGTGGGTGAGCAGGATCTTCACGGGCTTTACAGGGACGCGATGCGCTATTGGTGATGCGTCGATTCGGCGGCGGCGGACCGGCTCCGGTCCACCGCCACGTCGGAACCGCGGCCACGGGCGAACCGGAACGGCCGCCACAACCGGGAGCGAGCCATGGCTTTGGACACGGACGACCTCGAGCCGCGCAAAAAAATGTCGCAGAAGACGGATCTCACGGGTCTTTCGGTTGAAGAACTGCAAGACTACATTGCCGGGCTCGAAGGGGAGATCCTTCGCGCTCGCGCCATGATCGATTCCAAGCAGGCCCAGAAGAACCTGGCGGAGACATTCTTCAAGCGGTAATACCGGAGGCGTCCTATGCTGAGCCCGTCGCAGATCCAGCTTTTCGAAACCAAGTTCCGCGCGTTGCCCGAGGCGGTGCGGGCGGAGATGAAGGCCGCCTATCCGGTGCTCGATCCGCAGATCGAGCGCCTGCTCCGCAACTCCTACGCACAGTCCGGCATCACCGACCCGTCCGCCGTCTCCCGCCTGATGGCGCGGCAGAAGCCGCATTTCCAGAAGATCCTGTCGGCGCAGTTCGACCGCGCCCTGATCGACCTGGTCACCCAGATCCAGGACGAGCATGCGGCACTCGGCGTGTCGATGGACACGCACATCTCCGCCTACCACGGGCTGTTGAGCGAGTTCGGACGGCCGCTGATCGATCTGCACCGCAAGCGCCCGGAGCGGATCGCCGCCGCCATCGCGGCGCTGAACCAGTGCCTGCTGCTCGACCTCGACGTCACGCTGGCCCTGCATGTGGCCGGGGTGGAGGGCAAGGCCGCCGCCCAGCGCGAGCAGCTTGCCCGCGACCTGGAAAACAACGTGCACAGCGTGCTGGTCGAGTTGCAGCAGGCCGGTGCCACGCTGCGCAGCGCGTCGCAGACCATGTCGGGGACCGCCGACGAAACGACCCGGCAGGCGGCCAACGTCGCCTCGGCGGCGGGGCAGGCATCCAGCAACGTGCAGACGGTGGCGAGCGCGGCCGACCAGCTCTCCTCCGCCATCTCGGAGATCGCGCGCCAAGTGTCCCAGTCCGCGCAGATCGCCCGCAAGGCGGCGGACGAGGCGCGACGCACCGACGTCACCGTCGCCGGCCTGTCGTCGGCCGCCGCGAAGATCGGCGAGATCGTGAAGCTGATCGCCACCATCGCCGGA